>NZ_AXUW01000009.1:0-1016 GCF_002760415.1 Synechococcus sp. 65AY6A5 | reverse complement strand
TAATGTTTCCAATTTCTAGGGATCCCCCCGAAGGGGGAACAACCTACAGAACCGGCTCCACGTGCTGAAACCACAATTCCGTTTCCAATTTCTAGGGATCCCCCCGAAGGGGGAACCAATGTGAGCTTCCAGTCCGATAACCTGAGTGTTTACGTCCGTGTTTCCAATTTCTAGGGATCCCCCCGAAGGGGGAACCCAGCACCAGAGCAACCGAAGCCTGCCCTTTTACCGAAGCCGTTTCCAATTTCTAGGGATCCCCCCGAAGGGGGAACTAAATGGTTAATTGACCACATGGACTGGCAGGTTACGGAAGTTTCCAATTTCTAGGGATCCCCCCGAAGGGGGAACCACCCAGTATCCTAGTTTCCCTAGGCACCTGGGTGCTTTTGTTTCCAATTTCTAGGGATCCCCCCGAAGGGGGAACGACGAGGAAACTCGACCACTCCCAATTCCTGCCCCAGTGTTTCCAATTTCTAGGGATCCCCCCGAAGGGGGAACTCAGCAGCGCTTCTGGAGTGAGGTGGACAAACTTCTAGATCGTTTCCAATTTCTAGGGATCCCCCCGAAGGGGGAACTTCTGTAATCGCTGGCTACTAACCGAAAGGGCCTGGATGTTTCCAATTTCTAGGGATCCCCCCGAAGGGGGAACGTCAAGTGTACAATGTGGGTAAATCACTGCGGGAGCGTTTCCAATTTCTAGGGATCCCCCCGAAGGGGGAACAAGAGCTAGTTTACTTATTGGTTAACAAATTGGCCGATCGTTTCCAATTTCTAGGGATCCCCCCGAAGGGGGAACCTCCCCGCGCTTGAGTAACCCAAGAGTGTGCCTAAGGGGTTTCCAATTTCTAGGGATCCCCCCGAAGGGGGAACACACTACTCTAGGCGACTGGGACCAGCGGGAAGTAAACTGTTTCCAATTTCTAGGGATCCCCCCGAAGGGGGAACATCCTGGCGCGCCGTCTGGGAGGCGGCTTATCGTGTTTCCAATTTCTAGGGATCCCCCCGAAGGGGGAACT
>NZ_AXUW01000008.1:0-1333 GCF_002760415.1 Synechococcus sp. 65AY6A5 | reverse complement strand
CGCACATCAGAGCGGGGCGAGTAACGAAAGGGCTCCGGCAGCTCTCCCCCAAACACCCAGTCCAGCAGGTTCTGAATGCGGTGGCGGGGATGCCAGTTTTCATCAAAGGTGTGGTAAGCGCGGCGGGCAATTTGAATGGCCTCCTGGGGATGGTCTAGGTAGTAGCAGATTTTCTCCAGGAGTTCGGCTTCGGAGTTGTAGGTGTCGCAGTAGGTGCCGGGCGCCAAAAGTTCGTCCAATCCTGAGGCGAAGGAGAGCTGGTCGGTAAGCAGAAAGCCCCCCGCAGAAATCACTTCCAAGTTCCTTAAGTTCAGATCCCCATTTTGGCTGCAGTTGAAAGAGATTAACGAGCCACCAAATATTAGTTGAGGATTGTGGACTCGAGTCTTTATAAGTAGAGGTAGACCCAGTTTTTTCAAGGACATGATCAACTTAAGACGTCTGTAATGATAAGAGTTAAAATTAAGGTTACCCACAAACGCAACTCTAATTTCTTTCTTTTCTATCCAACTGGAGCTGGTGAGACAAGCGGAAATGAAAGGCAGCCAAGCTAGCCTTTGAACTCCTGCTGCTGCGAACCAGTGGAGGTGCTGTCGGTCATAGGCGGTGGCAATATAATCAAAGGCTTCAGTGGCCCAGTAAGTTAGAAGGTGGGTGATAGGGAGCACATGATGATGCGTATCTCCGGCTAGCAAGACAGTTGGGCAGCCAAATTTTTTCGTGTTGAAAGGACTAGTCAGATCAACACTCGATGTCCAGACAATCACCAAGTCAAATTCTTTGTCTTCGACTTGATCTGAATACTGGACAAATTCATAGAGGTCAAAGTCTTTGTCAGGACACTCAACTATGCTTTTTGGAACACTAAAAAAATCGAATATCTGTCTTCTAACCTTTCCTTTCGGACATAGAGTTACTTGACGCTCTGAAAGAGTGAGAGGTGGGACATAATCAGGTGGAGTCGTCCAAACTAGTAGAACTCGAGGATTCATCAGTCTCAGAGCTTCCTAAAGATTGCCTTCTAAAGATTACCACTGCTTTCGTAGAATATGCATCTATTCAGATAACATAAGCACCCGTAGTTACCTTGAGAAATCTCCCCCTGCCAGAGGAGATGAGAGGGATCCAGCATCTGGTCAATCCGCTTGCGGTCTTGCTCAGAAGTAAACTCCACGTAAATCACCTTGATATCTTCGAGCTGCTCTTGCAAGCTGGTCAACACCTCCACCTCATTCCCGCCTGTAGCCACCCTGAGCACATCGATGGGCTCCAAACCCAACTCCTTGAGGGCTGCCCTGGCTTCCCGGAAAGGGAGCAGCTGCTCCACTCCCCA
>NZ_AXUW01000007.1:0-1655 GCF_002760415.1 Synechococcus sp. 65AY6A5 | reverse complement strand
ACTTGGCTCATAAGTTCATTGTACTTCATCAAAGCGCATTCCTCCCGGCACTGACCCTACGGGTACAGTGCGGGGCTCCTGCGATTTCTAGCTGACTGGGAGAACTTTTTACCGACGAGGTTCTTGTGAAACGTCATGAGGGATATGCCTTCTACTCAAGTAGCAAAGAGTACCTCTATGTGCGTGAACTATGTTTCCCTTGTACAAAACATGGGTAGGGCATAGGATCTGGTCTATTAATCGTCTATCTTCTTCAGAGTGAAACTCTAGGTATATTATCTTAATGTCGACTAGAATTTCGAACAAATCCTTTAATATTTGGGTCTCACAACCCTCAGTATCTATCTTGAGAATATCGATGTTGTAAGCGCCAACACTCTTTAGAAATGAGCCTAGGAATGAGCTTGCCTTTACAAGCTGTACAACTCTTGGAAAGTCAGCATATTGGTTCTTGTGTATCGAACTATAACAGGCCGTTACAAGACTACTGTAGAAAGTCTTGGTGATATCATCACTGTACAGCCCAAAAGGGTATACAGTGCAGCCGCCTATCTCTAGGCTGTTTAGCTTCAGCAAGTGAAGAGCTACAGGGTCAGGCTCGAAGCAAAGAATAGTAGCATTTGGATAAAGCATTCGAAAGTAGGCGCTTGCGATGCCTATGTTTGCTCCTACATCAACAATTATTGATACGCCATCGACGAAGTTTAAAAAAGGATATGACTGCTTACTAAAGATTTCGTCAGTCGTGAATAGCGCTGCGCCTTCTTCCTCCTTATAAAAATTGAGACGTAGTGTCCAAGAAGATCCATCCGCTCTAGTCGCGCCCAAGGAAAATCTTTCAACGCTCGCTAACTTTGTTGCGTTCGAGAACACCAATTGATTTTGTTCATCAAGGACAAAAACAAATTTTGAGTAGGGCAGGAGTCGAGAAGTAAGATGGCTGTTGGATCTGGCAATCAGAACATCCCAAGTCGCAGTACCTAAGTGGCTGGACTCTTCCTCCCAGACATGTACTCTGGAAACGACCCTCTCGTCCTTGGGAAGCTCAGACACTGGGAACCCGGCCTCAACATAGACTTCTAGTCTCGGCAGATCCAGGAGATCTGCCACAACTGCTACTGGGCAGTCTTTGCTAACCAGTACCTTAAGTTGCTCCTCTACACGGTGTAACTCCTGAACAGGTTCGTAGATAGCAAGGCGTGTATTGACAAGATCTCTGTAGGCAGTGCTAATGAAAAATCTGGGATCGGACTTAGCTGCGTAAAAGTTGGGTAGCTCTCCCTTGAAAACCCAATTCATCAGATCGGCTATCCGATGCTTGGGATGCCAGTCCACAAGAAACTTTTCATAAGCTCTTTTAGCTATCTCTAGAGCCAGCCCTGGATTTTCTAGGTAAAACTTGATTTTCTCAACTAGCTCCAGCTCAGAACTATAGACGTCGCAGTATAAGCCGGGGCTCAGATACTCATCAAAGCCGGATGCAAAGGAGAGCTTGTCTGTCAGCAAAAAGCCACCCGCAGAAATCACTTCCAAGTTCCTTAAGTTCAGATCCCCGTTCAGGCTGCAGTTAAACGAAATCAGCGATTCGGCAAATAGGCGGGCTGCCTCTTGACGGTTGGCAGTTTTGGCAAGAATGGGCAAGTGTGCCCTCTTTA
>NZ_AXUW01000006.1:0-2601 GCF_002760415.1 Synechococcus sp. 65AY6A5 | reverse complement strand
AAAGCCCTGGGCAGGGGAGGATAGGAGGAACCCTCCCTTTCTGCCAAGAGAAGACTTGCAACCCAGCTCATTTGAAGGTAACGGAAACCTATGCAGCCTGCCCAACTCCTGAACAGACGGATCCCCCTGCTGTGGCTCCTGGGCGTCGTTTTGGCGGGATGCGGGGAGACGACCAGCAGCAGCCCCCTGCCCCTGCCGACGCCCCTCCCTCCTCCTTCTCTCACCATCACCGATCTCTCGCCCCGCACCGTCCCCGTAGGGCAAACCCCCACCTTTGTCGTCTCCTTCCGCGTCGAGGCTCCTGCCGGGATCCGCGGATCCAACGCTTTCTTGGCTGCCGTCACCACTCCCCTGGGCAACTTTGTAACCCTAGGGGCTTTCGACGCTTCCCAATTGCCCGGCTGCTTCGTTGGAGCCACCGCCTGTACCGTAACAGGGCTTACCCTGCCCCAGAGCCGCTTTACCGTCACCCAGACGGGATCCCATCAACTCACCATCAGCGTTTTCGATCGCCAGGAGCGGCTGGGCAGCGGCAGCTTTACCTTCAACGGCGTGCTCTAGAGCTCAAAAGCGGAATCCAGCCTTGCTAAGCAAAACGCCACCGAGAATTTGCAAACGCAAGGGGCCTCCTCGTCGCCAGCGCAGACGTTGACAAGGCTTTGCTTCTCTGAGGAGAAAGCCATTTCCAGTAGCCATAGAACGGCTTGCTGCCTAATACCTGCACTTTCTTGGGAAAAAGGGTAAACTACCCGGCTCCAACCGCCCTCCACACCCCCCGTATACGGGGGGATGGACCTACATACCTGCACAGCCAAGTTGCTGGACAGCCCAAACCGTGCATGGATTTCGCGGTCGCTCAGAGACTGAAGCTGAAGAGCGTTGGTTATCTTCTCTGGCGTGTTTTGGTTGGCAGGCCTGGGCAAAGGCATCCAAAGTTGCATCCAGCTTTGTGGCTTGCGAGGCAGATACCTTGAGCTTGCAGAAGATAGTCAGGACTTGGGTCATGCTGGTTATATTAGGCGCTATCGCTCCCCACCGTATAGACGGTGGGGTGTCCCGCGCATTCAGATGAAGGCTGCTGGCCGGACAGGCGCTAGATTGGCTGATTAACCATGGATACTCGCCTAATCAACATCGGCTTTGGCAATATCGTCGCCGCCGGGCGCGTTATCGCCATTGTCAGTCCTGAGTCAGCTCCCATCAAACGCATCATTAGCGACGCCCGCGAAAGAGGCCAGTTGGTGGACGCGACCTACGGTCGCCGCACCCGCGCCGTAATCATCACCGATTCCGGGCACGTCATCCTCTCGGCCATTCAGCCGGAAACCGTTGCCAACCGCTTCCTTACTGCCAAAGTCGGTGCGCCGGAGGAACCTGAGTAAGGGCCTCACAAGCAGCCTGCGAGGCCGAGAGTGAGATATCCTAAAACAAACCAAACCAGCCAACTGTCCAGCCGTCCTTTGTCGCTCTCCGCCTATGGCAGTTTCTTCCACTACGCTCTCCTCGCCAACTCCCCCTGAGTGCCTGCAGCAACAGGAAGCCCCTCGGCCTCCTGCCACTCGCGGTCGCCTGGTGGTTTTGACAGGGCCCAGTGGGGTGGGCAAAGGCACTCTGGTCAGCCAATTGCGCCAGCGCCACCCTGAGCTGTACTTTTCTGTCTCGGTAACCACCCGCCCCCCCCGCCCTGGGGAACAGGAAGGCGTCAACTACTACTTCCGCACTCGCGAGGAGTTCCTCAACCTGATTGAAGCCGATGAGTTGTTGGAATGGGCCCAGTACGCAGGTAACTTTTACGGCACTCCCCGCGAGATCGTGTTCCAAAAACTCAGCCAGGGTCAGGATGTGCTTCTGGAAATTGAACTGGCCGGGGCCCGCCAGGTGAGACAACAGTGTCCCGATGCCATTCGCATCTTCCTGTCTCCTCCCTCGCTAGAAGAGCTCGAACGCCGCATTCGCGAACGCGGACAAGACTCTGAAGCCAGCATCCAACGCCGTCTGCAACAGGCTCGCAAAGAATTGGATGCCAAAGACGAATTCGACTACGTGATCGTCAACGACAATCTAGAGCAGGCTCTACAGGAGCTGGAAGCCTTGCTTTATCCTCCCTCTCCAGGGAAGGGGCAATCCTAGGAGCTCTGCGACTCTACGCGCTTTTTTCCGAGAGCTCGCGTCTTTTTCTTAACTAAAAAACGGCGACACAAGCCTCGGCATCCACGCCAAGTGCTTTTTGACACTCCCCCGACTCAAGTCGGGGAATTCTCACGCAGTCCACAACCGGAATCGCGAAGGCGCTGTCAAGACGCCCCTACACACAAAGGGATAGCTTGGTAGCCCCGCACTTGAGTGCGGGGCGGAAAAGCCCGCTAGCCACTTTAGTCGCTTACCCATGATGGGGGTCGTTGATATAGTTTCATAGCTCAAACAACCTCTTCCTGACTTCTCCCACCAAGACCTCTTTCCTTACTCTTTGGCCAAAAAATAAGATAAACAACCGCTAGCCCCACAGCATGGTTGTAGTGATTGTACCGTTGACTTTCCTCTCGCATTATCGCTTGCCCATGTCAGACTGCGGTTGTCATGCCGCTTGCCAACAATGATGGA
>NZ_AXUW01000005.1:0-4587 GCF_002760415.1 Synechococcus sp. 65AY6A5 | reverse complement strand
GGAGTTTCTCCCTGATACATTTACGCTGAACACTGCTGAACATCACTGTTCAACTATGCAGCGATAGCATTCTGTTTGTTTCCAACCAGAATGGCGGTATCCCGCAAAGCTTTGAGTAGAATACCCAAAGCGCAGTTTCCGTGTCGTCTTACTACCAATTTTCTGCTTTGCTTTGGCTACCATGTTGGCAGACTCGAAAGTAAACAGAAAGATCAACTGGTAGTAATCCGTACTGAACATATTATACATTATTTTCAGCATAGTTGAGCTTATTATTGACTAGAGTCATGCTCTCATAAGGGCTTCTGTTTTATCTTAGGAAGAATCCACCCAGGGATCCCTTAGGTTGTCCTTGGTTGGTATCCCTTTGGCAAGATCCGCTAGCCCAACCCAGGCCATGTTGCCCGTTCGCCCCCGCGAAACTGTTTCCATGTTCACCCGCGACGGGATCCAACTGGACGCAGATGTCTATCGCCCGCAAGGGGAGGGGAGCTACCCGGTTTTGCTGATGCGGCAGCCCTATGGGCGGGCCATTGCCTCGACGGTGGTGTATGCCCATCCCAGGTGGTATGCGGCCCAGGGGTACATTGTGGTCATCCAGGATGTGCGCGGACGGGGAACCTCCAAGGGATCCTTCTACCCTTTCCGCCATGAGGTGGAAGACGGGTTCGACGCCGTCAACTGGGCGGCCGCTTTGCCGGGGAGCAACGGTGTGGTGGGTATGTACGGCTTTTCTTACCAAGGCATGACCCAACTGTATGCCGCCTCCGCCCGTCCCAGCGCCCTGAAGGCCATCTGCCCAGCCATGCTGCCCTACGATCTCTACGCCGATGCCGCCTATCCGGGGGGAGCCTTCGCTTTCTACAACAACCTCAGTTGGGCCCTGCAACTGGAAGCTGAGGGGGCGCGCCTGCGCGGCGATGCCAACGCTTACCAGGCCCTTTTCAAGGCCTCCCGCAACCTGCCCCTTTACGATCCCATCCCCCTCAAGCCAGGCGTGCTGCAGCAATATGCGCCCCAGTCCTATTACTTTGACTGGCTGGAGCACAGCGAGCCCGACGACTACTGGCGCCAGCTCTCCCCCCGTCTAGAGGCGGTGGATCTGCCGATGTTGCACATTGGCGGCTGGTTCGACAGCTACCTAACCGGCAGCCTGCGCCTTTACAAGGAAATAAGCGCCCGCAGCCAAAACCCTCAGTACCTGGTTGTCGGGCCCTGGGCCCACCTGCCTTGGGGGCGCAAAGTGGGGGCGCTGGACTTTGGCCCCGAGGCCGTCAGCCCCATCGATCGGCTGCAGGTGCGCTGGTTCGACCAGTTCCTCAAAGGCAAAGACACAGGGATCCTCCAAGAGCCGCCGGTACGCCTGTTCGAGATGGGATCCAACCGCTGGCGCAGCTTTGAGGCCTGGCCCACGCCGGAGCCGAAGGTTTTCTACCTGCACAGCAGCGGCCTGGCCGCCCTTTCTGAAGCAGAGGGATCCCTTCGCCCAGAGCCCCCACCAAAGCAGCAGTCGGATACTTTTGTTCACGATCCCTGGCGACCCGTGCCGGCCCTAGGAGGCCACCTCATCCATCCCGCCGGGCCGCAGGAGCGCTCTGCCCTCGACTGCCGCGCCGATGTTCTCACCTACACCACCTCTCCCCTGGCAACCGACCTCGTCCTGGCAGGGGACATTCTCGTGGAAGTGTATGTGGAAGCCGACAGCCCCAGTTTCGATCTCTGCGCCGTGCTCTCGGTGGTGAGGCCGGAGGGCCAGGTGTATAACTTTTCCCAGGGCTACCGCCGGCTGCGGGATCCCCAGCCCAAGGCCCCCATTGGGATCCCTTGCCAGCCCACCTGCATCCGCATTCCCCGCGGCCACGCCCTGCGCCTCAGCCTTAGCGCGGCCTGTTTCCCGGCCTACCCCGTTAACACAGGCACGGGGATGCGAGAAGAGCGGCTCATCGAGGCCCGCATTCTCACCCTCGCTCTTCACAGCGGCAGCGACACCCCCTCGCGGCTGCATCTGCCCATTGTCGAGGGGAGTTAGGGGGAGTGACAGTTTAAGACAACACAGCTTCTCATCCCTTCGCAACTCCTCCTCACAAACAGACATCAAACGTTAGGATAGAAGCAAGCAGGGCAAGGGAACCCCATGTTGCAAGACCCGAAGTTGATCCGGCACTATCAGGCTTTGACCGACGCGCTGGTGGACAGTTGGCATCGCGGCTATCGGCGCACTGACGAGCTGCGCCTGCTGGTGGATGGCTACCTGCTGGCCCTGCGAACTGGCAAGCAATTGCAGCCTTTTGAGATCTACCGCCTTGAAGACGAGGTCAACCGCTTCCTCTACGACCCCTCCAACTTCGTGGAGCCGGAACTGGAGCGGGAGACCGAGGCGATGCGGGGCTATTGATATTGCTTATTGATATTGCATAGAGAGGGGCCGGGGGTGAGGGATCGAACACCGGCAGAGGCCTGGTAGGCTGGGGTCAGTGCTGTTCCTCACTCCAGTCCTATGGCGGTTTGGGATACGCTGGCAACTTCTCGGCGTCCGGCCCTGCTGGGATCCGGCTTGGGCTTGGGGATAGCCTTGACCCTTGGGTATGGGCTGTTCGGCTACCACGTCTTGCAGGTTGGCATCTGGTTGTTGAGCATCCTGTTGGTGGGGTTGTACGTGGCCCAGTTTCCCCCAGCTCAGCCCCCTTGGGATCCGACGCGGCTGCGCTGGCGCCAGGAGTTGCTGCACCTGGGGCTATTGGCGTTGGTTTTTGCTCCCATCTACCTCTACGACCTGGCCAACATCCCCTTTCAGATCAACACCGACGAGATTGTCATCACCTCCATGGCCCGGCGGGCTTCAGCGGTACGCTACCCCGATATCTTTGGGCTGATGCCAGAGTACTTCTATTTTCCCCGCTTTATGTTCAGCCTCTTTGGCGGCCTGACGCGGCTGATGGGGGGAGTCACGCTGGTGAATGTGCGCACGGTGCATGCCACCTTCGGGGTTGTCACCATTCTGGTGGCCTACGGGTTTTTTCGGTCGTTCTGGAACCCCCGGCTGGCCTTGGCGGCGGCGGCCCTCCTGGGATCCAACCACGCTCTGCTGGGCATCAGCCGCATGGCGATGCGGGAGAACCTGATTGTGCTGGTGGAGTGTGCGGCCCTGGCCTTGATCTTAAAGGGCGTGCGGGAAAAGAATCCCCTGCTTTTGTATTTGGGGGGAGGGGCAGCGGGTTTCTCCCTCTACGGCTATCTGCCGGGGCGGGTGGTGATCTTGCTGGGGTTGCTGTTTGGCGGCCTCTACCTGCTCCTGGGCCGGGAGGATCTGCAAGGAGAAAACAAGCAGGCCAACCCCTTCTGGACTTTGGCCAAGCTGACGGTGCCGGCGGCGCTGGGGTTTTTCCTGGTGGCTGCGCCCATTCTGGTGGCCACTGCCACTGCTCCGCCAGTGAGCGCCGAGTATGCCCGCCAGCAATTTCTCTTTTTCCCAGAAGGGCGGGCGCTGCAGCAGATGTGGGTGAATGCCGCTACGCCAGCCGAGGCGGTGTGGCGCAACATCCGCAACGGCCTAAGTATGTTCAACGACCCCAGCCAGCACGACCGGGGCTATATCTATCCCAACTACGGCCATGCCTTTGTAGATCCCCTGACAGGGGTCTTGATCTGGCTGGGGCTGGGATCCGGGCTCTACCGCCTTCTCAAAGGGCGCAGCCAACCCCACGACTGGCTCTGCCTGGGCAGCTTCCTGTTTCTCTACCTGCTCTTTAGCTTGGCCATCACCAAAGCCCCCAACTACACTCGCCTGCTGGTGATCCTGCCCTTTGTAGCCTACCTAACCCTGGAAGGGATCCAGGCGCTGGCTGCTCTCCTGGGACGTTGGGGATCCCGGGCAAGAGGTTGGCTGCCGGCAGCGGCGATGGCGGGGGCGGTCCTGTTGATCGGGGGATGGAACTTGGCCATTTTTGGGGATTTTGTCCACAAGGGCTGGACCCAGGGCAACGATGTGGGAGCCACCGGGCGCTACGTGGCGGCTCGACAAGGGGATCCCGACCACCGCTTCTACCTGGCGGCCAGCACCGCCTACCCCTATTTCAGTTGGGGAGAACCCCCCTACTGGCAGAGTTGGATCCAGTTTTTTGCCGGGCCGGAGCAGGAGGTGCAGGTTTTTTCCCCGGAGGCCTTGCCGACCCAAGACCTACAGCCGCCGTTTACCCTGTTCCTGAACGAGGGGGTATGGGATCAACAGGGGGCGGCGCTGCAGCGGCGCTTTCCCCAGGGGCAGTTGCACCGCATCCCGGCTGAGCGGGGGCTGTGGGCTTTTGAGGTGGGGGATCCCTAAAACGGCATCGCCAGCAACCAGCCATCGCTGGGAAAGCCACGGGTTTGGGTCAAGTACCCCCAGCTTTAGCTGGAAAAGGGCAAGGAAAGACTAGCCTGCCCAGGCAACCTACTCCGGTAGGTTCAACTGGAGCTAGCCGTCCAAAGGCCACCTATGTTGTTGTACCTGGAGTGGGTCTATGCCAAGCCTGCTCGACCCCAATCGCTGGATCCGAGAAAAGCTCTAGCAATTGACCACGGAGTCAACAACTGGCTTACGTGCGTTAG
>NZ_AXUW01000004.1:0-8129 GCF_002760415.1 Synechococcus sp. 65AY6A5 | reverse complement strand
GCCAGGGATCCCAACCTTGGAGCAACTCTCATTAGGATGGCCAGTAGCCTTGCTGTCTATCCCTATGTCTGAGCTGGCATTGGCCCTGCTGGGGGCAGCAGTTGCCGTTGCCCTGTTCCTAGGAATTAGACAGGGCCAGGGGCTGTTGCAGCGGTGGGCAGCAACGCAACGTCTGGGTGAGGCTAGGGCACTGGTGGCTGGGGCTTTTGTCCAGCCAGATGGAAGAGCGGTGGGAGTAAGTTGGGGATGAAGCATGGAAGGGAGCAAGGGCTGGAAAAAAGAGCAGTTGGGATTCTTGAAGGGAATGCCCTGGCTGGCTTTGGGACTGGCGCTGGTCTTATTGGTGTGGAATGGGCTTGGCAGCAATGGAGGAGCGATGGCCAGTCCCGGTGAAGGATCCCGAACTTTGACGGTAACCGGCCAGGGATCGGTTGCCGTGGAAACCTCAATTGCGGTGATCCGGCTGGGGGTAGTGATCCAAGGGGATACGGCCCAATCTGTCCAACAGCAGCTGGCTGAGCGTTCGGAGCGGCTGGTGAACCGCCTCAAAGAGCTGCAGGTGAGCGCCCTGCAGACCACCGGCATTTCCCTCTATCCCCAATACGACTACCAGCAGAGCCCACCCCGCCTGAGCGGGGTACAGGGGCAGAACAGCTTGCAATTTGAGGTGCCCATAGCCCGAGCCGGACAAGTGCTGGATGAAGCCGTGGCCGCCGGAGCTACCCAGGTGGAATCAGTCAGCTTCCGGGCCGACGAGGCCACCTTGCTGCAGGCGCGCAGCCGTGCCTTAAGGCAGGCTGTAGAAGATGCCCAACGTCAAGCCAACGATGTGTTGAGGGCCTTGAACCTGAGCAGCCGTTCCGTGGAGCGCATCCAAATTCACAGCGAGGGCTACATCGCGCCGCCAGTTCCTCTGGCAGGCATGGGTGGAGCGGAGTATGCTCGCCTACAGGCAGCCTCCACGCCAGTGGAGGGAGGACAACAAACCGTGCGCGCCCAAGTCACGCTCGAGATTCGTTTCTAGGTTCCTGTGGCGGCCATGAAGTCGCGTCGAACCCTGCCTTCCCTCTCGCTGGGGCAGAGAAGGATTCCCCCTGGGAGAGGGAGGAACGCCTAGAAGCCTCTTCCTCGGGTTGGGAATGACTACGAAACTTCAAAAATCTCAAAAAAATAACCCGGCAAAGTTAGGTAGTGGCTGCCAATCCCTACGTCTAGAATGGCGATGGAAAACCATTGGAAAGTTTGCTTTCCCGGATTTCCTTCTCATCTGGCTTTGGCTTGCCCGTGGATCCCAATTTGGAGAGCGCTGCTGCCACTGGTACGTCTGAAGGCCCTCAGGCAAGCTTGGGCGCTAGCAAAGGCGAAGCCAGCAGCTTGCGGGCCCATGTGCTGATCGTGGATGACAGCTACATGGTGGCGGAAATGCTCTCTAATTTTCTCGGCAAGCAGGGCTGTAGTATTTCCTATGCCCTGGATGGCCTTTCTGCCCTAGAACAAATCCGCCGCCGAACTCCAGATCTCATCATTGCCGACTGGGTCATGCCCGCTCTCGACGGCCTAGAGCTGTGCCGGCAGTTGCGGCAAGCGCCCGAATATGCCTGGGTGTACTACATCCTCATGACCGCCCGCGAGGGCAACGACAACATGGAGCGAGCTTTAGAAGCCGGAGCCGACGAGTTTCTTTCTAAGCCTTTTCAGGCGGCGGAGCTGCTGACGCGGGTGCGGGCAGGGCTGCGCATTGTGGAGAGCCGCCGCCAGCAATATCTGCTCCAGACTGGACAAAAACAAGTCTCATCTCCTTCTGGCTCGGTTGCTTTGGGCAATCGGCAGGATCTGGTTACTCGCCTGCCGTTGCGGGTGGCCCAAGCCCGTGCCCAATTGGATCCCCTCAGTTTGTTTGTGCTGCGCTTGGCCAACCTCGCTGCTCTGGGGCAAGGACTGGAGGCCGGCGGTCGGGCTGCTCTTCTCAAGCTGTTTACGGATCGCTTGGCCCACAATTTGCGAGAGGGGGATGATCTCTTTTGCTACGACGAGGGCCAGTTTATCGTGGTGCTGCCGGGGAGCACTCTGGCCGCTGCCCAGATCGCTGCCGAGCGCTGCTGCCAGCGGTTGATCCAGGATCCCTTTGTGGTGAATGGGCAAGCGCTGCCGGTGCAGCTTCAATTTGGGGCGGCCACGCTCACAGATAAGGACGATCCCAAGGGGGTGGCCCTGTTGCGACGGGCTGCCCAAGCCCTGCGAGACAGCAAAAATGTCCACACCTCGGTGGTGACTGCTCCCCATCCCATCCTCGTTTCCGACCGTGTCAGGGGGACGGAGTCTTCAGAGCTGCTGAAATCTCTGCAACGTCTGGAACAAGAAAATGCCAACCTGCGCCAGGAGTTGGAAACTCACCTCCGGCAGCTCGAAGAGTTGCGGCAACAAAACCAAGAGCTAAGCCAAAGGGTTGGCAGGCTTGGATCTGAAACCTCTGCAGCGGGATCCCGCTCTCAGAGGCCCTTGTGGATCCGCCGGCGGAAACCGCGGCGTCGTCTAAAGCGTCAACTGGGCCGCGGAAAATGGCGACTGCGCCGGTAAGTCCGATCCCCAAAGTTTGCCATCAGGTTGGCTTGAGCAGAATGGGTGGGGGAGAGGTGTAACAGCGATGTTCAATTCTATTCAGGGCCGAGGAGCAGGATCCGCTACCTGGAAGTCAGCAAGAAGGTGGTTTCTCGACAACATCGAGCTGATCCTGACAGCGGTGGGGATAGGCGTAATCCTGCTCAGCGGTTGGGTGGCCAGCCGCAGCGCTCTTTCCGTAGCAATGGCAACGGCAGTCAGCGCCACCGTGGTGGGGGTTATCCACGGCATTCTGTTCTGGCTGTTGCGGCGGCGGCAGCGCCGAGTGCGGCAGGAGGCCATCGGTCAGATTCGCGAAATGCTGGAGGATCTGGGCAAAAACCGGCTGCAAACCATCAAGATGAGCCTGTACATGGTGCAGGCGCGCCAACCAGATCAAGAAGAGCGCACCCGCCAAAGCTTTGACCGCGCCTACCAAATTCTGGGAGAGATCAGCAACTTAATCGATCACATTTCCGAGGAATCCCTGGCCAGTTGGCGGCAGCGCTACCGGCAAACTCTAGATCGCGTGGAGTCGGAATCTCGATAGCCGAGACTCGCAGACAATTTGGAGTTGGGATTGGAGTGGACAGGCGGATTTCGGGAAGCACACAGTTGCTGGGCCTGATCGGGGATCCGGTGGCCCACAGCCTATCCCCGGCGATGCACAACGCCGCTCTGGCGGCCATGGGAGAAGACTACTGCTATGTGCCCTTTCCGGTGGCGGCAGAGCGCTTAGCGGTGGCGGTGGCCGGCCTGGCGGCCATCGGCGTGCGGGGGTTTAATGTCACCATTCCCCACAAGCAGGCGATTCTGCCTTTGCTCAGCCAGGTGGAAGCGCGGGCGGCAGCGGTGGGAGCGGTGAACACGGTCTACGCCCTGCCGGAGGGAGGCTGGGGCGGCACCAACACCGATATCGACGGCTTTGTCCAGCCTTTGCTGGGCCTGGAGAAAGGGATCCCCACCCTGATCCTGGGATCCGGCGGGGCGGCGCGGGCGGCCATCCAGGGCTGTTTGGAGCTGGGGCTGGGGCCAGTGCGGGTGGCCGGGCGATCCCCTGAGAAGTTACGTGCCTTGCAACAGACCTGGCCGCAGGTGGAGACGCTGAGCTGGGCAGAACTGGATCGCCACCTGGCTGAGACGCGGCTTTTGGTCAACACCACCCCCGTGGGCATGCATAAGCCGGGATCCCTTGCTGAGCTGTCTCCCCTCAGCTGGGAGCAACTGCGCCTTCTGCCCGCCGGCGCCACTGTCTATGACTTGGTCTATGTGCCGGATCCCACACCGCTGCTGCGCATGGCTGCTGAGCTGGGCCACACCCCTATTGGCGGCCTGGAAATGTTGATCCACCAGGGGGCCAAAGCCCTCTCCCTCTGGCTGGGGGGCAAGCTCGTGCCGGTAGAGGTGATGCGGCAGGCGGCCCGGCAGCAGTTGGCCCAGATCGGGGATCCCAACTCCTAGTTGTCCTCTTGGCTGAGTCTTGAATTCAAACAGAGCCGTATTTTTTGCTACAAAGATAGGCTCCTCACTCTGTTGAAATCGGTAAACGATCGAGCTTCCTGCAATGTTATTCTCCGCGCTGAGAAGCCCACAGTCGTGCGAGAAGTTTCAGGACAACGGGCTCGAAGTTAAATGAGCTTGATTGAGCTTGTTCGAGCGGGAACAATTGCTTTTGATTTGCCGATCTTTAGAGGAGAAAGAGGATAGGATTGAAGCCATTCTCAGTAGAGGTTGAGAGTGTCGGGAGTGCTGAGGCAACGGTGGAAAAAATACGGGATCCGTTGGCTGGGGGGCGTGCTCGGCGCGCTGATACTCCTGGGATCCGGGATCGCCGCCCAGGCCCAATTCCTCTGGCCCGGCCATTCCGGGTTGCAGGGTAGGGGGGAACAGAGGGGATCCCTCGACGCCTTCTGCCGGCAGCCGCCTGAGGAAGTGGCGCGCAAGGCCCAACTGCGCCAGCGGGCCGCCCAGTCAGATGCCGCCCGAGCTGAATACAACCAAGTTTTGGCAGAACATCGCGCTGCCTTGATCGCCTGCCGTAGCCGCCGTTGGCCGCAAATCCAAGCCATTTGGGTGCGCTTGCATCCCTGCGATGCCAATCCGGGCGTGTTGGATCAGGTGTTTGACCAGGTGGTGAACCTGGGCTACAACCGCGTCTTTATCGAGACGTTTTACGATGGCCGCTCCATTTTGCCAGATGGTGGGGGCGGGATCTGGCCCAGCCTACAGCCCAACGCCGATTTGTTGGATTTGGCCCTCAAGGCGGCGCGACGGCGAGGGCTTTCGGCTTATGCCTGGGTGTTTTCCCTCAATTTTGGCTACAGCTACGGACAGCGACCGGATCGTCAGGCAGTCTTGGCCCGCAACGGCCGTGGCCTCACCACCGTCTTGGATCCGGCAACGGCCCTTCTGGAAGATTTGGGCAGCCCGGATGAGGTGTTTGTGGATCCCTTCCATCCCGTGGCGCGCCGGGATTTTGCCGAGCTGATCCGCCGCATCCTGCAGCGGCAGCCGGATGGGATCCTCTTCGACTACATTCGCTATCCCCGCGGCTCTGGGGGATCCAGCCTGGCAGCCACCGTCCGGGATCTCTGGATCCATGGGGAGGCGGCCCGGCAAGCCTACCTGGATTTGGCAGAAAACGCGGCAGGCCGAGCCTTGCTGGAGCGTTACCTCAGCCAGGGCTACGTGACAGTGGCGGATGTGCTCCACCTGGACGCCACCTATGGCGAAGAGCCCAAGTGGCGTCAGCCAGGGGATCCCAGGCCCAGCGCAAGCGGGGAGCGGCCGCTTTCTCCAGAGCTATGGGACGGGATGGCCCAAGGCAGAGCAGGCGGGAACGAAGATCTACATTCAAGCCTTGCAAACGAGGATTCCCAGCCGTCGGCGAATCCCACCCCCTCTCCGACACCCAGCGCCGCTTTCCGACAGGAGCGCTGGCAGCAGCAGCTCTGGCAGCTCAGCGTCGAGTTTGCCCGCTACGGGATCCTCGATTACCTACGGCAAGCTGCCCAACCGGCCCAAAGCCTTGGGATCCCGAGCGGAGCCGTCTTTTTCCCCGATGGCAATCAGGCGGTGGGAGAAGGGTTTGACGCTCGTCTCCAGCCCTGGGATCGCTTCGATCCCGGCATGGAGTGGCACCCAATGGCCTATGCCAAGTGCGAGGATGGCTCCTGTGTGGCGCAGCAGGTGGAGCAGGTCTTGGCCGTGGCCTCTCCCCAGACCTTTGTCTGCCCGGCCATTGCCGGCCTGTGGGGACAAGCGCAGCGAAAACGCCCCAGCCTGGAAGCCCAAATGGCAGAGCTGGCCCGCCGCTTCCCGCAGTTGCCCTGTGTGAGTCACTTTGCCCTCTCTTGGATCGAGCCGGAGCTGGAACGCAGCCGTCGCACTTGTCAACTCTGATGCCCATCTCAATCTATGAGCGCCGAACAATTCGAGCTGATTAACCGCTTGTTTCAACTCACGTTTCAAATCGGGGATCGCTTGGGATGTGAGTCTTCGGATCCTGCTCAGTTATTGCTGACCAGCCAACCTAGCCTGGAAGCAAGCCATCTATATTTCCCTTCCGATTACGTTTATGAGGCTCTGGATCCCGAAGTGTGGGCCAATCATGTGCTGAGGTGCCAGCTTTAGCCCAGATGGCCGATATTTTGCAACCTTACCTTTTCACCGGTGGCATCTATCGCCAAGACGAGGTTTCGTGGTGGATTTGCGCTTTTTGGATGGCTCAAGAGAGGCTAGGAACCAACGTGCTCTTGCGCGCCCACAGAGTCGAAACTTAGGCAGTTGATCCCCAAGTTCCCTCTCGTATTGAGATGGGGATCGGTGTTACTTAAAATCTACATCGACTCCGGCGCGCTCAGGCCGAGAATGCCGGTAAGCACGTTAAACAAAACCTGTCGCGTGGCCTGCACCAATTGAATGCGGGCTTGAGCCAAGAGGGGATCCTCTTTCAAAAGGGGCAAAATGCGGCAGTTGTCATAAAACTTGTTGAAATCGGCGGCAATCGCCTCGGCATAGCGGATGATCTTGTGGGGGGCGCGCTCTTCGGCAGCGGCGATCAGCTCATCGGGCAGGGCCAACAGGCGCAGCAACAGGGCCCGCTCTTCGGGTTCTTGGTAGGGCAGTTTTTGTTGCTCTGTCAAGGTAACTTTGTTAGTTAGCTCCACTTTTTCTTCTTCCTGAAGCCGCCGCAGCAGGGTACAGCAGCGGGCATGGCTGTAGTGGACATAGACCACCGGGTTGTCGAAAGTTTGCTTGACGGCCAAATCCAAATCGAAGTTGATGGGGCTGTCCATGCTGCTGCTGAGCAAAAACCAGCGGGCCGCATCCACCCCAACGCCAATTTCGGGATCGTCGATGAGATCGTTTAAGGAGACAAAATTGCCGGTGCGCTTGGACATGCGCACTTCGGTTTTCTCGCCGGTTTCCGGGTCGGTTTTGAACAATTTGACAAATTGTCCAATCAGGATCTCCAGCTTGACATCCGGGCTGAAGGCGCCCACCGCCGCATGCAAGCGACCGATATAGCCGTGGTGATCCGAGCCGAGGATGTTGATGAGCCGTTGATAGCCCCGCCGCACTTTGTCGCGGTGGTAGGCAATGTCGGCGGCCAGGTAGGTAAAGGAGCCATCCGCCTTCTGCACCACCCGATCCTTGTCGTCGCCAAACTCTTGGGTTTTGAAATAGACGGCCTCTTCCGCTCCCGGCTTGGGATCCTCACCCCGGGGAGCCTTGGCCCTGTAGAGAAAGCCGCGTTCTTCCAGCTCCTGTAAAGTCTGTTGGATGGCGCTCAGGCCCGTCTCGGGATCCGGGGTGTGCAGGCGGCGTTCGCTGAACCAGTGATCGAACTCGGTGCGCAATTGCTGGAGAGTTTGCTTCTGCCAGGCCAGCATTTCCCCGTAGGCCAAATCAATATATTCCTCCAAGGTGGTGGGCAGAGGGCGGATCCCGGCTTTCACCTGCTCCAAGAGACGTTGGGCCATCTCGATCAAGTAGGTGCCGTGATAGGCATCTTCCGGCAAAGCGATGTCTTCCCCCTGCAGTTGCCGCACCCGCACCTCGAGGGACTGGCCCAGGAGCCGCATTTGGTTGCCGGCATCGTTGATGTAGAACTCCCGCTCCACCTGGTGCCCCGTCCAGCGCAGCAGGTTGGCCAGCGTGGAGCCGACAGCAGCCCAGCGCCCGTGCCCCACGTGCAGGGGCCCCGTCGGGTTGGCGGAGACAAACTCCAGCAGAATGCGCTCGGGATGGGGGGTGGCTGTTTTGCCGAAGTTTTCTCCCAGATGTAGCAGCTCTTGCAAGCGCTTGGCCAAAAAGGGATCCCCTAGCCGGAAGTTGAGATACCCTCCTCCCGCCACCTGAGTTTCGATGTCCGGCAGATCCAGATGGCTCTGCAGGGTTTGGGCAATCTGTGTCGGTGCCATGCGACAGGCTTTGGCCATGCCCAGGGGGGTGGGACAGGCGTAATCGCCGTAGCGAGGGTCGCTGGGGATCTGGATCACGGGGGCAATCGCTGTGGCTTGCTGGGG
>NZ_AXUW01000003.1:0-23891 GCF_002760415.1 Synechococcus sp. 65AY6A5 | reverse complement strand
CATGGTTGTAGTGATTGTACCGTTGACTTTCCTCTCGCATTATCGCTTGCCCATGTCAGACTGCGGTTGTCATGCCGCTTGCCAACAATGATGGAGTGCGGCTGTCAGCAGGTTCGAGTCAGGAACAGGGAGCTAGTCCCCCTACTAGAGTACTTGTGTCAACAGTCTAATAAGGTGTACAACTGTGCTTTGTACTATGCGAGACAAGTCTATTTCAAAACGAAGCGATGGGCAAGCTATGGTGCGCTTTGCGCTGAGATGGTGAGAACCCAAAACAAGCACTTCATCGCAATGTATGTCTCCGCCGCGCAACAGACCTGTAAGTCTGTAGCTGGAGTGGGTCTATGCCAAGCCTGCCCAGCCCAAATCGCTGGATCCGAGAAAAGCTCTAGCAATTGACCACGGAGTCAACAACTGGCTCACGTGCGTTAGCAACTTAGGACATAGCTTCATCATTGATGGCCGCAAAGTCAAGTCCTTTAACCAGTGGCACAACAAGGAGCTGGCTAGGCTCAAGACTCACAAGCCGCAGGGGTTTTGGTTGCAAAAGCTTGACCGAACTACGGAAACCGGCGGATTAAGAAAGTCAGCAGAACCTTGGGGCTTTGCCTTCAGGAACTGTCCAGAGGCGCTTTGACAACGCCGTTACGGGTTCTTTTGTGGACTGCGTAAGAATCCCCCGCCTTTAGGCGGTGGGAGTGTCAACTTCCTCCCCTCTGGCTGTGGGAGAGGGGCTAGGGGTGAGGGATCCAAAAGACTACAATAGCGCCAGCCCATCCTCAAATCCTCTAAACGGGATCCCTAAGGCCGTGATCTCCCTCAACTTACGGCCCAGCCTGGAGTTGACCGATGAAATCTTTGAACAGCTCTGCCGGCAGAACCCTGAGCTGCGCCTGGAGCGCACCGCCAAAGGGGAGCTAGTGGCCATGGCCCCTGTCGGCAGCGAAAGCAGCCGCCAAAACTTGAGCCTCAGCGCCCAACTCTGGCAATGGAACCGCCAAACCCAGCTTGGCGTGGCCTTTGATGCTTCTGCCGGCTTTGCCCTGCCCAACGGGGCTATTCGCTCTCCCGATGCCGCCTGGATTGCCAAGGAGCGCTGGCAGCAGCTTACTCCAGAGCAGCGCCGCCGCTTTGCCCCCCTGTGTCCGGATTTTGTCCTGGAATTGCGATCCCCTTCCGACGACCTGGCTGCTTTGCAGGCCAAGCTGCAGGAGTACCTCGAGAACGGATCCCAACTGGGCTGGCTGATCGACCCGGAAAGCCAGCGAGTTTACGTCTATCGCCCCGGCCAGCTCGTCCAAGTTCTGGAGCGCCCAGCTTACCTAGAAGGGGATCCCGCCCTCCCTGGCTTTGTTGCCGATCTCAGCTTAGTTTGGGAATAATCTGCCCCGAGCTGCCCTCTTTTTCCACCAGCCCTTAACCGATGGCTATCAGCAACCACGAACTTGACACTCCCACCGCCTAAAGGCGGGGGATTTTGACGCAGTTCAAAAACGAACTCGCAAAGGCGCTGTCAAGATGCCTCTAGATAGTTCCTTGAGGCAAAGCCTCAAGGTTTTGCTTACTATCTATGATCGCGTAAGCGGGACGAAGTCCTTACAAAAGTTCGTTTTTGTTTAGCGTTGCGTAGCGGAACAGCTTACCTCCGAGGAGCGCCATCGCTTTGCCTTCCTAGGCTCGGATTACGCTCCTCTGTGGACGATCTGGTTGCTTTGCAAGCCACGCTGCAGAAGTACCTCGACAACGGCGCCCAACTGGGCTGGCTAATTGACCCGGAAAGCCGAAGAATCTACATCTATCGTCCCGGCCAGCCAGTACAAGTCCTGGAGCGCCCAGCTTATCTGCAAGAGGATTCTCTGGCTTTGCCCTGGATCTCGCAACCCAACTCTGCTCTCAAAATGAGCAAAGCTCTGTATTCCGGAAAACGGTCAAGTATCACACCAGCAAGCAATAATGAGGGCAAGGCCCAGGGATCCCGACGGAGGTAAGCCTATAGGGATGAGATGTGTAGAGCAAACCCCCAGCAAGCGCGTTTGTCTAGAGCCTGGGGTTCCGCTGGTGGCTGCTGGCGTTATTTTCTTTGTGGCGCTGGCTTTGTGTTCCCTGATTTGGCTTTTTCAGGGGGGATCGCCGTTTCACTTGCCATCGGCTTGATCAGGATACAGTCACCTCTGAAGTGGTCTTTCAACCACTGCTGCCTTTACCAAAACAGATCGAGTTTTATTATGATGTAAGAGGAGCCCGAGTCAAAACTGAAACTCGAACAGACTCCGAAGGAGACGAGACAACCTATTACTACGTTACTCTCATAACTCCTGCAGGAGAAACAAAAGCTTGGTCAGCCGCCAGCGAGAGCGACGCTCGACAACTGGCAACCAAGATCCAATCGTTTCGGATGAGTGCAGAGAGTCAGCTCTTGGTGGCCAGCGATAGTTTTAACTCAGGAGATTTGTTTGCTGCACTTCTACTTTCTCTCCCAGCAGGAATGGTAGGTCTATCGCTAATACCTAAGCTAGGAAGCCGTCGGCTGACCTTTGACCGCTCCTTCTACCAGATCTTGGAGGAGCACCTCACTCCCTTTGGAATAAGGGGGCGGAAAGCTTATTCCTTCAGAGATGTTCAGCAAGTTGTAGTTGAGAGGTCAACAGATTCCGATGGCGATAGTTATTTTTCGGTGAAGGTGAATTTGGCATTGGGAGAGCCTTTATTGTACCTAGGCTTTGGTTCTGATGATAGCAAGGCAAGGGCGGAAGCAGAGCAATTGGGCCAGCTTTTGGGGTGTTCGGTAAAGCTGCCGGAGGCAACGTCTTAGGCTCAGTTTATTCTGAGCCCCCACTTGGTTTTTTGGGGACAAGTCTGGCCAAAGCTGAGACAATAACACCTGTCCACACGCTCAAGGGGATCCCCTGTGCTGCCGAAAGCTGCTCTGTGGATTTTGGGCCTGGGCCTGCTTCTGCGCTGCTTGGTGGCTGCTCTGTTGCCACCGGGCTTTGACGAAGCCTACTACTACCTCTACACCCGCCATCTGGACTGGAGCTATTTTGACCATCCGCCGCTGGTGGCCTGGACAACGGGCTTGGGGCCTGTTTTGACGGGGCAGGTGTCGGCTTTTTCGATTCGACTGGGATCCCTGCTGGCCTACACCGGCTCTTCCCTGTTGCTTTACCTGACGGCGACGCGGCTTTTTTCGCCACAGGCGGGGCTGATCACCCTGGCAACCATCAGCATCGCCCCCATTTTCTGGATTGGGTTTGGGGTGCTGACCCTGCCGGATAGCCCGCTGATGGTGTTTACGGCGGCAACCCTGTGGGTGGCTGCCCAGGAGTTTTTTCCGGCTCCCTTGGCGGAGGGGAAATTGGGGGTCTATGGGGCAGCGCGCTACCGACCGGGGCCGCGGCTGGCGCTGATTGGGCTCTTGGTGGGGCTGGCCTGCCTGGGCAAATACCACGGCCTGGCGCTGGGGTTTGGCCTGGTGCTCTTTTGTCTGCTCAGCCCGGCCCACCGCTGCGCTCTTCGGTCGGGATGGGCGCTCTTGGCGGTGGTGGGGTTTTTGGCGGCCTTCAGCCCCGTTTTAATCTGGAACACCCAACAGGATTGGGTCTCCTTCCGCTTCCAGGGGGGGCGAGCAGTGCCGGAGGCAGGGTATCAACTGCAGGAGCTGGGGCTGACGGTGCTGCAGGAGATGGGGTACCTTTTCCCGACCTTGGGGATCCCTCTGCTGGGGCTGAGCTTGGCCGAGGGTGGGCGGGTGGGGCTGGCGCTGGTTCAGGGAAGACGCCTCACGGATCAGGAGCTGAAACAGCTTTTAATCTTGGCCTGTGGGCTGCCGCTGGTGTTGGCTTTTACCTTCATGGGAGGCTACCGGCCCATCCTCCCCACCTGGCCCATGCCGGGGTTTTGGGTGCTGAGCTTGCTGTTGGGATCCCGCTGGGAACGGTGGCCAGGAGCAAGGCAGCTCTTGGCGGGGACGGCGGTGGCAGTGGGCCTGTTGGTGGCAGTGGGGCTGGCCCATGTGCGCTACGGCCTCCTCCAGGATCCCGGCGGGCTGGGCCTGTGGCCGGTGGAACGGGATCCCTCGACTCAGCTGATTGACATCGAACAGTTGCGGCGGCAGTTTCAGACGGATCCCCGCTTGGCCCAGGCTCTTGCAGAGGCGGATTTTATCTTCACCAACGTTTACTTTTTGGGCGGGCAGATCGGCATGGCCTTGGCGCCGCTGACGGAGAAGCCCCTCACCTGCCTGGATGAAGATCTGCGCGGCTTTGCCTTTTGGTCCCAACCTGAAGACTGGCTGGGCAAAGATGGGCTGCTGGTCACCTCCCAGCTGTTTTGGCAAAAAGCAGGGATCCAGGCTGTCTACGGCACCTACTTTGAACAAATTGAGCCAGTGGCAGAGGTTCCCCTGCGGCGGGCGGGCGCGGTGGCGCAAACCTTTCAGGTGTACCTGGCTCGGCAGATGCGCCAACCCTATCCCCGTCCCTACTCCCGCTTGCGCTAGCAGCCACAGCGAGATACCTTTGGGTTCAACGCAAGAAAAGACAGTCTGGAGAGCATTAGGCAAATTTTGGGCAGCAAGGTTATTCGGTTGGATCTCTAGGAAAGCATACTGGTACTTTGACGACGAATCTAAGGGCATCTAGGCCGAGGCCTTTGTGAGAGGGATGAGCGAAATGCTGGGTAAGCCAACTCATCAAGGCCGGCTTGCTCACCCCGGAAGACTGCGAGCCGTCGCCGGATGGAGCATGGGATCCCTGGCCAAAAAGCTGTTTTTGGGTGAGCTGGAGCGCCGCTTCTGCGAGCCTTTGCTTTACCCTCCGCAATCGCGTCGCCTAGCCCTGAGCCAAATCGTGCTGGAGCAAGCCCGCTGGCTGGGCCGTTGCCTGGTGAGCGGCAACCTAGAGTACGAAGCAATGGAGCTGCGCTGAGGCTATGGTTGGTTTGCTACGACGTGGTGGACGATAAGCGCCGACAACAGTTGGCCAAGCGCCTGGAACAGTGCTGCCAGCGAGCGCAATACTCCGTTGTTGAATGCCCCCTGGACACTGCCGAGCTGGAAAAGTCGTGGCTGCCTCTGCTCAACCTCGAGGAAGATAGCCTGCAGGCCTACCCTCTGGATGCCACCGCCAAACGACGTACCAAGGTCTTCGGCGGGCCTCTCCCCTACGAGCCGCCGGACTACCTTATTTTGTGAGGTTCTCAGCTTAGCCGAGATTGTAAAGTTTTGGGGCCGATCCATCGGGGGGAGCCATTGCTAGCTTTTTTTGCGGGTGCCATAAGATCTAGTAGCTTTTGCCGGGATTGGCGGGAAAATGCAGCATGACGTCCCCAAAAGAGCGAATTTTCTGAGTTGCGCTTATTCGGGGAAGCGAGGTTAACATCTGTGGCGGGAAGTCTCGGTACTTCCTCGCGAGCGCACCTTGAAAACCTCATGAGTTCAGGCTTTTCCGGGAGTAGGGTTGATCCCTACCTTTTCCCCGCAAGGGGAAGGGGTTGGATTTGGTGACAGATTGAGAACTGTCCTGGGGGTGTCTTGGGAAAAAGCCCAAGTTTACTAGACTGTAAATGTGATTTAGGGTACAGATTTATGACTACTGTCTCCGCTGCTGCTACCCCCGCTGGGACGACGCTGCTCGACATCTGGCAAGTCCTGGCCGAAAAGTTTGCCGATTACACTGCCCTCAGGGATCCCCATGCCCAGCCGGTCTTTGAGATTTCTTACGGGCAGCTCTTTCGCCGCATTCAGATCTTGGCTGCCGGTTTGCAGGCTTTGGGCATTCGGCCTGGGGATCGGGTGGCCATTTTTGCCGACAATTCCCCCCGCTGGCTGATGGCAGATCTGGCCACGCTGTTTACGGGAGCGGTCAATGTGCCGCGCAGCGCCGTGGCGGATCCGGCGGAGCTGGGCTACATTTTGCGCCATTCCGGCAGCACCGCTTTGATTGCCCAGGATGCGAAGACCCTAAGCCGGGTGCGGCCGGTTGTGCAGGAGCTGGGCCTGGAGCGGCTGCTGTTGCTTTCCGATGAAGAAGAGCCGGGGGTATTGAATTTTTCTCAGTGGCTGCAAAAAGGCCGGGAGCGCCGCTACGAGCCGCCGCGGCTGGAGCGATCCCAGTTGGCCACCATCATCTACACTTCTGGCACTTCCGGTCGGCCCAAGGGGGTGATGCTCAGCCACGGCAACCTGATGCACCAGGTGGAGAACTTGGGCGCGGTCGTACAGCCCCAACCGGGGAACAAGGTGTTGAGCATTCTGCCCACTTGGCACTCTTATGAGCGGGCTTGCGAGTATTTTCTCCTTAGTCGCGCCTGCACGCTGGTCTATACCAGCCCCCGCTTTATCAAACAAGATTTTCAACAGGAGCAGCCCCACTATTTGGTGGCAGTGCCGCGCATTTGGGAAACCGTTTATGAAGGGATCCAGCGGCAATTCAAAGAGAAAAGCCCCCTCCTGCAGTGGCTAATCCGTGCTCTGATGGCTGTCAGTGAAAGCCATGTGCTCTCTGGACGGATAGCTCGCAACCAGTCAATTTTGCATTACGGAGTCAGCCCCTGGGTGCGCCTACGGGCTCGCCTGCAACATTGGCTGCTCTGGCCCCTGCATCGGCTGGCCGATTGGCTCATCTACCACAAGGTGCGACAAGCACTAGGCCCCAATTTTCAACAGGCCATCACCGGCGGCGGATCCCTGCCCGCCTACCTGGATCTGTTTTACGAGGTGGTGGGCATTTCCATCCTCAATGGCTACGGCCTCACGGAAACCTCGCCGGTGCTGTGCGCGCGGCGTCCTGACAACAACGTGCGCGGCACGGCGGGCCCCCCCTTGCCAGGGACGGAGTTTCGCATCGTGGATCCGGAGACGCGGCAGCCGTTGCCCCCTGGCGAAAAAGGGCTGATCCTGGCGCGGGGGCCGCAGGTGATGATGGGCTACTACAACAATCCGGAAGCGACTGCCAAGGTGCTCAGCCCCGACGGCTGGTTTGAAACAGGGGATCTGGGCTGGCTCACCCCCGACGGACAACTGGTGATCACCGGCAGGGCCAAGGACGTGATCGTGCTGCTTAACGGCGAAAATGTCGAGCCGCAGCCGCTGGAAGATGCCTGCCTGCAATCCCCCTACATCAGCCAGATCGTGATCGTCGGGCAAGACCAAAAGAAACTGGCCGCCCTCATCTACCCCAACCTCGATGCCCTTAAGGCTTGGGCCGCTGAGCAAGGGATCCCGGCTGCGGAGGCCGAGCTCTTGGGCCACCCGCAGGTGCGCACGTTGATTTTGCAGGAGGTGCGGGCCCGCATCCAAGAGCGTCCTGGCTACCGGCCCCACGAGCAAATTGCCGACTTCCGCTTTTTGCCAGAGCCCCTGAGCGTGGAAAACGGCCTCATGACCCAGACGCTGAAAATTAAGCGTAACCCGGTGGCCGAGCGCTACGCCCACCTCATCCAGGAGATGTATCCGACAGGGAGCTAAGTTTGGGATCCCCGCTGTTGCTCCAGGTAGCGCCGGAAGGTCTCCGGGGGAATGGCCCCCCGGTAGGCGCCGCAGTAGTAGAGGGTGAGCACCGCCTTGTAGGCCCAATCGGTCGGCACCACGTCTGGGAAGGGGCTGGGCAAGGTGTCTGCCTGGTTGGCGGCGCAGGCTTGCAAGATCTGCTCTGTAGTGAGCTGTTCGGCCAGATCGGGGGGCAGCTCCCGCAGGTTGGCCTGGGCAAAAGCCGCTCCAGATAGGCTCAAACTGGAGAGAGCTGCCCCCACAAGAGCTGGGGTGAAGAGGTGTTGCACTTTCATTGGGAAATGAACGACGAGGAGAAATCGGCCGGGTATGTCCCTTCTCTAGGGTAGTACGGACGAAAAGAGCGTTTGGATCTGGATAGAAGTCTCAGACGCTCTGTTCCCAGATTAAGATGCAAAAAACCCCGGAAGCAAAAGGAGGGGACAGGATCCCCGAACGGCCAATTCTCTCTTTACGGGGGTGATGAAGTGTTGAAAGCGCGATAGGTCGAGGCCGATGAGCTCATCCAAAAGGCCGAGTTTTGACAGCCTGGATCCGCCGGATCCAAAGCTAATCGATGCCTGTGTGCACTGTGGGTTTTGTCTGACCACCTGCCCCAGCTACCGCGTCCTCGGCAAGGAGACAGACTCGCCGCGGGGGCGCATCTACCAGATGGACGCCCTCAATCAAGGCCAAATCTCTCTCTCGGCAGCAGTGGTTTCCCATTTCGATACCTGCCTGGGCTGTCTGGCCTGCGTTACCGCCTGTCCTTCGGGGGTGCGCTACGACCGGCTGATCGCCGCCACCCGCCCGCAGATCGAGCGCAACCACCGCCGCAACCTTTGGGATTGGCTGTACCGCCAGTTCATCTTCTGGCTCTTCCCCTACCCGGCGCGGCTGCGGCCTCTGCTCTGGCCCCTTTGGCTCTACCAAAAAATGGGGGTCGGCGCCTGGATCCGCCAAGGGCTGGCGAAGGTCTCCCCGCGCCTGGCGGCCATGGAATCCCTCTTGCCCCCTCTTGAGGTGGGGCAACTGCTGCCCAAGCGCTACCCGGAGCGGATCCCGGCGGTGGGCGAACGCCGCTTTCGCGTGGGGCTGCTCCTCGGCTGCGTGCAGCGCCTGTTTGCCCCGCAGGTGAATGAGGCCAGCATTCGCGTCTTGACCCACAACGGCTGTGAGGTGGTGATCCCGCCCGCCCAGGGCTGTTGTGCGGCCTTGCCCCACCACCAAGGGCAACTGCAGCAGGCAGAAGCCCTGGCCCGCCAGATGGTGGATGCTTTTGCCGGCTACGAGTTGGATGCCATTTTGGTGACTGCCTCCGGCTGCGGCCACACCCTCAAGGAGTACGGCCACCTTTTGGCCAGGGATCCCGACTACCAAGAGAAAGGGGCTCAGTTTGCGGCCAAAGTCAAGGATATCCAGGAGTTTCTGGCGCAGGTAGGGCTGACCGCTCCCCTGTACCCCCTGCAGCCGGATCCCTTGGTGCTGGCCTATCAGGATGCCTGCCACATGCTGCACGGGCAGCGCCTCAGCCAGGAGCCGCGACAACTGCTGCGGCAAATTCCCGGGCTGGAGCTGCGGGATCCTGTCGATGCCGCCCTCTGCTGCGGCAGCTCCGGCGTCTACAACCTGCTGCAGCCCGAGGTGGCCGACGAGCTGGGATCCCAGAAGGTGGCCAACCTGCTCAACACCGGCGCCCAGGGGATCGTCTCCGCCAATATCGGCTGCCGCCTGCAGCTCCAGAAGCACCTGCGTCTGCAAGGCAAGGCCGGGATCCCCATTTATCACCCGATGGAACTCCTGGATCGCGCTCTCCGACCGCCCACTCCTCCTTCTAGCTAGAGCTTGAGGGCGGCACGGGGATCATAGGACTGAACCCGCTGCAGCTTTTCGTAGAGCTCCCGCTCCTCCTCCGAAACACGGGTGGGCAAATAGATCTGAACTACCGCGTAGAAATCGCCCCGCTCTCCATTGCCCTTGGGAAAACCCCTCTCTGCCAAGCGCAACTTTCGCCCCGGCTGCATGCCGGGTGGGATCCGCAGCTTCACCACTCCATCCAAGGTGGGCACCTCCACCTGGGCGCCCAAGACGGCCTCGCTGGGGCTGATGGGCAAATCGCAGTAGACGTCAAACCCCTCAAGGCGGTAGAAGGGGTGCTCCTTCAGCTCGATCTTGAGGTACAGGTCGCCGGCGCCGCCGTTGGGTTTGGGGTGGCCTTGGCCGCGCAGGCGAATCCGCTTCCCTGGCGTCATCCCTGCTGGGATGTTGACCTCGAGCACGCGATCCCCGCCCACCCGTAGGCGGCGTCTGCCCCCTTCAAAAGCTTCGGGAATGGTGAGCTGGATGGTGGCCTCCGCATCGTAGTTGGCGTTGCCAGCGGAGCTACTGCTGCGATCCGCACCTGAGTTGCGCACCCGGCCCAGCAGTTGATCGATGAAGTCTTGAAAATCCTCAAATTGGCTGAAATCGACGCCACTGCCAAAACCGCTTCCCCCAAAGTCTTCGCTGAAGGAGCTGTCGCCAAAAGGGCTGCTGCTGTAAGGCTGGCTGTAGGTATCCCGCCGGTAGCGGAACCCGCCCTGCTGGTGGTACTGGCCAAATTGGTCGTATTGCCTGCGTTTGCCGGGATCCGAGAGAACTTCGTAGGCTTCGTTGATCTCCTTAAACTTCTCTTCGGCAGCTTTGTTGTTCGGGTTAACATCCGGGTGATATTTTCGGGCCAGGCGCCGATAGGCCTGCTTGATCTCGTCGGCGGTGGCCGTCTGGCTGACCCCCAAAATCTTGTAGTAGTCCTTGAAATTTTGCATGGAGGCGTCCGCAGGCAAGTCACTGAGAAGGGTCAGAAAACCAAGAGGCCAGGCATCAAGGGATCCCTCCCTCTGACCTGTTGACGAAAAGAGAAAGAGGCGGGCTAGACGCTATCGCCCATCCCGTCCCTCCCCATTATCGATGCTCCAGACAAAGGCGGGATCCGCCCTGCGGGCCCCAGGGGGATCCCATTGTCGTTACTTGCTCTCGGTGAAGTCGGCGTCGATGACGTCGTCGCTGCCGCCGGAGGTTGTCCCAGAGGTGGAGCTGGAAGCGGCGCCGGGCTGCTGATAGAGCTCGCTGCTCATGGCGTAGAGGGCCTCTTGCAGCTCCCGCTCTTTGCTCTGGATGGCGCTGTCGTCGTCCCGCTGGATGGCCTCCCGCAGCTCTCGCACCAGGGTCTCGATTTGGCTGCGCTTGCTGGCGGAGACCTTGTCTCCCAGCTCCTTCAACTGCCGCTCAGCCTGGTAGGCCAGCGAGTCGGCCTTGTTGCGGCGCTCGATTTTCTCGCGGCGGGCGCGGTCTTCGGCAGCGTATTTTTCCGCCTCGGCGATCATCCGCTCCACCTCTTTGCTATCCAGCGTGGAGGCGCCGGTAATGGAAATGCTCTGCTCCTTGCCGCTGCCCTTGTCTCTGGCCGTCACTTTGAGGATGCCGTTGGCGTCGATGTCGAAGGTCACCTCGATCTGCGGCACACCGCGGGGAGCCGGCGGGATCCCGTCCAGCTTGAAGCGGCCCAGGGACTTGTTGTCGCGAGCCAACTCCCGCTCCCCTTGCACCACGTGGATTTCCACCGAGGTCTGCCCATCTTCGGCGGTGGAGAAAATCTCCGACTTGCGGGTGGGGATGGTGGTGTTGCGCGGGATCAGCTTGGTGGCGATACCGCCCAGGGTTTCCACCCCCAAAGACAAGGGGGTGACATCCAGCAACAGCACGTCTTTGACCTCGCCCGCCAGCACGCCAGCTTGGATGGCAGCACCCACGGCCACCACCTCGTCGGGGTTGACAGTTTGGTTGGGCTCTTTGCCCAGCAGCTCCTTCACCAGCCGCTGCACCGCCGGGATGCGGGTGGAGCCGCCCACCAGCACCACTTCGTTGATGTCGGCCTTGGTGAGCTTGGCATCCCGCAGGGCCTGCTCCACCGGCCCTTTGCAGCGCTCCAGCAAGTCGGCGCAGAGGTGTTCAAACTGGGCGCGGGAGAGCTTCAACTCCAGGTGCTTCGGACCATCGGCCGTGGCGGTGATGAAGGGCAGGTTGATGGTAGTCTCGGAGACGCTGGACAGCTCGATCTTGGCCTTCTCGGCGGCTTCCGTCAGCCGCTGCAGGGCCTGCCGGTCTTGCCGCAGGTCGATCCCTTCCATTCGCTTGAACTCTTCGGCCATCCAGTCGACGATCTTCTTGTCGAAGTCGTCGCCACCCAACTGGGTATCGCCGCTGGTGGCCTTCACCTCGAAGACGCCATCCCCCACCTCCAGAATGGAGACGTCGAAGGTGCCACCGCCCAAGTCGAAGACGAGGATGGTCTCGTTGTTGCGCTTGTCCAAGCCATAGGCCAAGGAAGCCGCCGTCGGCTCGTTGATGATGCGCAGCACTTCCAAGCCGGCGATCCTCCCGGCATCTTTGGTGGCCTGCCGCTGCGAGTCGTTAAAGTAGGCCGGGACAGTAATGACGGCTTGGGTGACCGGTTGGCCTAGGTAGCGGCTGGCGTCTTCTACCAGCTTGCGCAGCACCATGGCCGAGATCTCTTCGGGGGCAAATTCCTTGTTCATGCGGGGTGAGTACAACTTGACATTGCCCCGCTCATCCCGCCGCACCTGGTAGGAGACCCGCTTGGCATCGACGTTCAGCTCATCGTACTTGCGCCCGATGAACCGCTTGACCGAGTAAAAAGTGTTCTCGGGGTTGAGCACCGCTTGGCGACGGGCCATCTGGCCCACCAGGCGCTCCCCATCTTTGGTGAAAGCGACCACTGAGGGTGTAGTGCGGCTCCCCTCGGCATTGGGAATGACAGTGGGGACGCCCCCTTCCATTACGGCGACAACCGAGTTGGTTGTGCCCAAGTCAATTCCTACAACTTTTCCCATCGGCTCCTTGTTCTCCTTTTGTTCAAGACGTGACCTCGGCTACCGCCGCCAGGCTGTATGAAGTAGCTTGGGCAGCCAATCCGTGAAAATTCAGCAGGTATTTAGCCGTTTCCTAGGTCGATCCTAACCAGCAGGGCATCTGGGTCAGGGCGAGAATGCCGCCCATTTCTGGCGACTGGAAGGCAGAACAGTTACGGATCTCCGTACCTGCCGCGGCCTTGCTTCCAGGACCGGTTGGGGCAAGGGCGGCTAGCTCTGGATAAGCTGCAGGGCTTCCAGGCTGCGGGCTACAACGGTTTCGGCCAAGGGCAGGTAGCCCATCTCTGCGGCCAGAGCTTGTCCCTCGCTGAGGGCCCAGCGCAGCACTGCCCGCAGGGCGTTGGCCATGGCGGGATCCCGATACTGGCGGTAGGCCAGGATCCAGGTGTAGGTGACGATGGGGTAGGCCCCCGCGCCGGCGGGATCGGGCACAAAAGCCCGCAGGTTGTCGGGCAGCTCGATTTCGCTCAGGGCCAGGGCCGAGGCTTCCGGGGTGGGGAGGACGAACTCGCCGCGGCGGTTTTCCAGGGCCGCCACCGACAGATCCAGGTCGCGGGCATAGACCGATTCCACATAGCCGATCACCCCTTCGCTGAGGAGCATCTGGGCGCTCATGCCTTCGTTGCCTTTCACCCCAATGCCCACCGGCCACTCCAGGGACATGCCGACGCCGATCTCGGAGGCCCAGGTGGGGTCGATGGCGGCCAGGTGGCGGGTAAAGGTGTCGGTGGTGCCGCTGCCGTCGGAGCGGTAGCAGACGGCGATGGGCAGGTCGGGGATCTCCAGGTCGGGGTTGAGGGCCAAAATCTGGGGATCCCGCCACTGGGTAATTTGGCCGCGGAAGATCTGCACCAACACCGAGCGGGACAGTTTGAGGCCGGAGCGGATCCCGGGCAGGTTGTAGCCGACGGCAATGCTGCCTGCCGTCATCGGGATCATGACCACGCCCCGCTTGACTTCGGCAATTTCGGCATCGGTCATGGCCACGTCGCTGGCGGCAAAGTCCACCGTCTGGTCGATAAATTGGCGGATGCCGGCGGCGCTGCCCACCGGCTGGAAGTTGATTTCGACTTTGGGATCCACCTGGCGGTAGTCGGAAAACCAGCGCAAATACAGGGGAGCCGGGAAGGTGGCCCCGGCCCCGTTGATCAACAAGGTCTCAGCGGCAAGCTGGCTGTCGGCAACAGGGCCAGCCTGCCCAGAACGGGATCCCCTTTGGCAGGCGCTCAGGCCAGCAGCAGCCAGCAACGACAGCAGCATTTCTCGGCGGCGAAGGCGGGGCAGTTGCACCATAGCTGAGGCGCTCCAAGCTCTCCGCCCCGATCCTTGTCTTGCCTACGGAGCCCTGTCAAGGGTGGCCATCCTGAGCTCTGGGAAGCACCAGAGGGGACAACCTTCCGCAAAAGGCAGCTTCTTCCCTCCACCAACTTGTCGCCGATCCTTGCAGGATTCGCTGCGCTCTTGGGCAACAGTTGGGATCCCAACCCCGCTTCTGGATCCAGAGTAAAAAACGAAGCTTGAGCGAGAAAAACAAAGAAAAACAGCGAAAAAAAGAGAACGAGAGAGTTGAGTTCTGCAGCAACTGCAGAGGGATCCTCAGGCCAAAGCCTTATCTGGCAAGGCTTAGCCGGTTTGGGGCCGGATCCCCCCTGCCTTGGAAAAATCTTGACCTATCTTGGAATAGGGCAATATATTGTGGGTTCTGTGCAGAAATCCTGCGCTGTTCACATCTCGGTATCTGGGGGACTACTATGCCGACTTTGACTCGTTCTCCCTGGACACTGCGAGACAGCGAAAAGCTCTATCGCATTTCTGGTTGGGGGGATCCCTACTTCCGTATCAACGCCGCCGGTCATGTGGAGGTAACCCCACAGGGCTCACAGCAGCAGGAAGGGGGCATCGACCTGTACCACCTGGTAACGGATCTGGTGGCGCGGGGTTTGCAGTTGCCTTTGTTGATTCGCTTTCCCGAGATCGTGGCCGACCGCATGCGGCGGATTTGTGAGAGCTTTCAGCAGGCCATCGAGCGCTTTGGCTACCCCAACGTCTACCGAGGGGTTTACCCGGTCAAGGTGAACCAGCAGCGCCACCTGGTGGAAGAGGTGGTCAAGCACGGCCGTGCCTACCACTTTGGCCTGGAGGCGGGATCCAAGCCGGAGCTGTTGATCGCCCTGGCTCTGCTGGATACACCTGGGGCTTTGTTGATCTGCAACGGCTACAAAGACCGCGACTTTATGGAAACGGCCCTCTTGGCCCAGCGGCTGGGGCGCACCCCCATCATCGTCCTGGAACGGCTGCAAGAGCTGGAGCTGGTGCTGCAAGCTGCCGAGCACCTGGGGATTGATCCCCTGCTGGGGGTGCGGGCCAAGCTGTCCGCCCAGGGCAGTGGCCGCTGGGGCACCTCGGCTGGGGATCGGGCCAAGTTCGGCCTCACGGCCACCGAGATGTTGCAAGTGGTGGAGCGGCTGCGGGAAGTCGGCAAGCTGCACTGTCTGCGCCTGTTGCACTACCACATCGGCTCGCAGATCTCGATGGTGAGCGTGCATGGGCGGGCCGTGCGGGAGGCCAGCCAGATCTACATCGAGCTGGTCAAGCTGGGGGCGCCGATGGGCTATCTGGATGTCGGCGGCGGCTTGGGGGTCGATTACGACGGATCCCAGTCCACCAGCCACTTTTCCCAGAGCTACAGCCTGGAAGATTACGCCGCCACCGTGGTGCAGACGGTGCTGACCGCCCTGCAGCCGCACGGGATCCAGCCGCCGGTGCTGGTGACCGAAAGCGGGCGGGCCCTGATGTCCCACCAGTCGGTGCTGGTCTTCGACATCCAGGATGTCAACGCCGCCAGCCCCTACCCCATGCCCACCCAGCTCACCTCCGATGCTGAGGTGATCCAAAAGCTGAACCAGCTCTACTACGAGATCCGGCCCGAGACCCTGGTGGCCGACTATCGCCGCTGCCAGGAGCTGAAAGAGGCCGCCCTGCGCCAATTTACCGAGGGATCCCTCAGCTTGCGGGAGCGGGCCGAGGTGGAGCGGCTGTTTTGGAACTGCTCCGACAAGATCTGCACGCTGGCCTACGAGCAGCACCAGGCGGGGCAGCCGGTGGCCGTAGATCTCCTGGATCTGGACGAGATGCTGGCCAGCATCTACTACGGCAACTTCTCCCTCTTCCAATCCCTGCCGGATAGCTGGGCCATCGACCAGGTGTTCCCCATCATGCCCATCCACCGTCTGGACGAGGAGCCGCGCCAGTGGGCCACCCTGGCCGATCTGACCTGCGACAGCGACGGCAAGATCAACCGCTTCTTTGGCGAAGACGGGCAGATCACCTCAGTTTTGCCGCTGCACGATCCCAACGGGCAGCCCTACCTGCTGGGGGTGTTTCTGGGGGGCGCCTACCAAGAAATCCTGGGGGATCTGCACAACCTGTTTGGGGACACCAACGCGGTGCACATCCGCACCCGTCCCGGCGGCTACCAAGTCACCCAAGTCATCAAGGGGGACACCATCGGCGAAGTGCTGAGCTGGGTGCAGTACAACAGCGAAGACCTGGTGGAAACCCTCCACCACGCCACCGAAGCCGCTCTGCAACGGGGGCAGATCAGCCTGGCCCAGGCCCGCGCTTTGCAGCAGCACTTTGAAGACAACCTGCGGGCCTACACCTACTTGCACCCCTAGGTTCGGGGACAGCCCCAAAGTCCAGGTCAAAACAGCAAGGGATCCCGGCCCACAACCGGGATCCTTATTTCTGGCCAAAACAAAAAAGACTGGTGGCTGGGATGCCACCAGTCTTGGTCAGTTCCCTGTGAGTGAGCTGATGCCGTCGCTGCCAACGTCTTCAACCCAGCTCCAGTCTCTGGCGTTTTCCCCCCTCTCGAGGTGATCCAGATCACTCGGCAAGAACCCCTCAGCTAGCGGCCAAGGTTAAAACAGAGGCAGGGCCTTAAAACAAGGGCAATTGCTGCTCTTCCCCTTCAGCAAGGCTTGCAGGATCTGCCTCCTCCCTGTTGGCATTTCCCTCTGACAAGGGATCTGCTGCTTCCGCCAACAACTGACGAGCAGCGGCTAGCAACTCGTTGCGCAAGGGGGCCAGATCGCTGCGGTCGGCCAGATAGTGCTCCAGGGCCGTCAGGGGCTCTAGACAACTGGGATCCAGGGCCGGCAGGCGAATGCGGCTGGGGCTGACCACGTCTGGGACGAGAGTATAGCTGAAGGCAGGGGCGAGGGCCTGGTGCAGGGTCCGCTCGTCAACGCAATCGAGCTGGTCAGGGCGGAGGCGGTAGATCAGGCGCAGGATGGAGCCGGGTACAGGGGCCTTGGCAATGGCCTCCAGCAGTTTGGCCTGCACCTCTTGGGGGGGATAGGGGGTGAGATCAAGGCGGATGGAGTGAAAGGTGCGGGTGGGCAAGGGCAAAAATTCGTAGCTCGCCCCCGTGGCCGTCACCTCTGCCAACACACAACCTTTTTCCTCTTGTTCCTCCCCAAAGTCGACTCGCTCAATGCTGCCGGGATAGATTACCAAGGGATCCCGACACAACACCTGGTGACGGTGCACATGACCCAAAGCCACGTATTGGTAGGCGGGCCGCGCCAGCAGCGACAGGGGCACCGTCACTCCCTTGCCCACCGAAAGATGCCGCTCCGTCCCGTAGCGGGCTGTATCCACCATCACATGGGCCAACAAAATCGCCGGGATCCCTGGCTGCAAAGTGCGGATCTCCCCTTCCAGAGCCAGATCGAGGCGCTGCAGGAGCTGCTGAGTGAATACTTCGGCATTGAGATCCAGGCTCTCCTGGCGGGCAAGCAGGGTGGAGCGGTTTAGCCAAGGCAAGGTGGTCACCTGCACCGGGCCGCTGCGAGTTTCAATCCAATGGGTCTGCAGCCGATCCCCCACAACGAATCCCGCCACCCCCAGAGCGCGGTAGATGGCCAAGCTGTTGCCCTCTTGCCCCTGCCCGTACTGGTCGTGGTTGCCCACCAAGAGAACGGTCGGGATCCGGGCATCGGCCAGGCGGCGAAATTGTTGGGCAAAGAGCTCTTGGTGCAGCGGCGGCGGCGTCGCGTCGGGAAAGGCATCGCCCCCAAACAGCACCAGATCCACAGCCTGATCGAGGGCATGATCAATGCATAGGCGCAAAGAAGCGACAAAATCCTCCAAACGCGTGTTCAGCCCCGTAGCTGGGTTGATGGAGCCGTAGGCCAAGCCACTGCCCAAATGAATATCGGAAAAATGCAGCAGCTTCACCATCTCAAGCAGCCTTGAAGCCCTTCCATCCGTTGCCCTCACTCCTGCCCGCCGTTTGCCTGCCTTGCCAACTTTTGGATTGGCACCCCACTCGGAGTCAGATGAGGAATCCCCGCTGAAGCTAAGCCTGTCGGCGCGGCCTGGCTCGATCCAAACGCAAAGGTCGGCCCATAAATTCCTGGCCGTTGGCGACGTCGATGGCCTCCTCTTCCTCGGCCTCCGTGGCCAAATCCACAAACGCGAAGCCCCGTGTCTGGCCCGTTTCTCGGTCTATCGGGATTGTAACCGACTTAACGTTCCACCTCTGCTGGAAGAAAGCTGCTAGCTCTTCTGTTGAGGCTTTATAGTTTAGGTTTCCCACAAAAATGGTCATGGCAATTCAAGCAAAGCAAGGCGCGAATCGGAAAGAGCGGCAACCAAAGCTCAAGGTACTTCACTTTTATCACGGGGCCCCGCCTAATCGCACAACATGACAGGATGTAAAGGGATCGCCGCTCAAAAATCTTCGCACTTTCCCATCCAAAATGTGCTTTTGTCAAACTTTACGGGCGTGTACTTTTCCCGCTCCTTTGTTGAGTTTCCCCTCCAGCTCTGGCTCGACCGGTATCCGGAGGCCCTTGTCGTTTTGTTGCAACTTGTTAAACTAGATTGTTAAGATATGTATTGTCCTGCTTGCAGTGCTTGTTGGGAGCAGCGCTGGGATATCCTAGCGCGAGTCTCTCACCTACCCTAAGAGTCTCAAGGTGACGACAATGGAGGAAACGCTAGGTCTCTCTCTGGAGCAAGAATTTCGCCAGCGGGCTTTCGAGACGCTGGTAGCTCGCATGAGCCCTGAGCAGGCCAAGGACATCCTGGTCAAGCTGCACAAGCAAATGCTGTTGCAGGAGGCCACCTACCGCCAGTTGCTGCGCCATTCTCTTGAGGTTTGATGCACGCCCTTTCGTTTCCCACCTGGTGGATTCACATTGCCAGCGTCTTGGAATGGCTGGCGGCCATTGTTTGCGTGTGGCAGTTTGGGGAGCGAACGGGCCGGCCAGAGTGGCGCGGCTTGAGCTGGGCGATGTTGCCTGCTCTGGTGGGGGCAATGTGTGCCATTACCTGGCACTGGTTTGACAACGATCCCGCCCTCAACTGGGTGGTAACTGCCCAGGCGAGCTTGACACTTCTGGGCAATTGCACTCTGGCCTGGGCTGCCTACCGCATTTGGCGGGCGGAGCAGGCGGATCAGTCCCTTGGGAGGAGGGATCCAAGCTAGGCGATGGACAGTTTGTTTGCCCTTTCTCTATTTCCCTATTTGGCCTTCTTGTTTTTCCTGTCGCGGCTCCGCCGGATCCCGCGCCTGGCTTTGATCGGGTTTTGGCTGCTGCTACTGTTTGTGGCCGTCAGCATCCCGGCAGGGTTGTATGCCCAACTGCATTACGGCACTTCCCTGGCCAATGTGGATCCCTTGCATGGGGGAGCAGAGGCTTTCCTCACCCTCTCCAACATTCTGGTGGCCCTGGGCTTCAAGCAAGCCATTGACCAACAGGGATCCCCAGAGGTCGAGGAAGACAGCTCCGAGTTGTATTGACCTTCTCCCCAGTCCGGATTCTTTCTCGCTTGTCGCGAGCTACAGGGGCGGGAGACTGCCATATGTTTGTGGGGGAGGCCATAACCCCAACCTGGACCTAAGCCCAGATACTGACAACGCTGCACCCTCCCCAAACGGGGTGGGGCTGGCGAACATGGCATAGAAGGCGGCTGATCCCCAGCCCCCCTTGCATCCTCCCGTATACGGGGGGAAAGGGGGAGGACGGGGCCTGCGCCGCCAAGGTTTTGGTGATTGCAAACAAGCCCGAGCCAGTCCTTCGGCCCTACCCGCTGCCGAGCCCAAGCACTCCGTGCTGCTGACGCAACTATTCCCAGCTTCTCTGGCAGAGGCAGAGGGGAGCTGAACAGCAGACGCATCGCTTCGGCACGGCTTGGACTGAATGTAGAATGGAAGTCCAGACGGGATGTCTGCTGTTGTTTATTCTGAGAGACCTGCCGGATGGTGGCCACCCTTTCTGTCCCCAAAGCCAAGCTGAAAAACCCGCCTCTGCGCATCCATCGCATGGGTGACAAGGTGCTGCGGCAGCCGGCCAAGCGCGTCAGCCAGGTCAACGACGAGATCCGCCAGTTGGCGCGAGACATGCTGCAGACGATGTACAGCGCCGATGGCATTGGCCTGGCAGCTCCCCAGGTGGGCATTCCCAAGCGCTTGATTGTGGTAGATCTCTATCCCGATAAGCCGGAAGTGCCACCGCTGGTGCTGATCAACCCGGAGATCCGCGAGTACCTCGGCGAAGTTGTAGCCGGCCAGGAAGGCTGCCTTAGCATTCCGGGCGTCTTCTGCGAGGTCATGCGGCCGCAGGGGGTGGTGGTTTCGTTTAAGGACGAAACCGGGCGGCCCCGCACCCTCCAAGCCGACGACCTGCTGGCGCGGGTTATCCAACACGAAATCGATCACCTCAACGGTGTGCTGTTTGTGGATCACGTGGAAAACGAGCTGCTGTTGGATCAGGAGCTGCGCAAGCACGGCTTCCAGATGCAAGATGTGCAGCGCAAAAACAGCACACTTGCCACCCCTCCACCGAAACCTCGCTAGGTCATTGCCGCAGGCGCTGCGCCAAGAGCTGTTCTTCTAGAGCAGCAATGCGGTTGTAGGCAGCGGTTAGCTGGGCGCTCAGGCGCTGGATCTGGGCTTCAGGAGCAAGTTCATACGCCGGGCTGCGGTTGCTTACTACAGGGGGATCCTCCTCCAGCAAAAAGTTGTGGCTCCCATCTTCCACCAAGTCTGAGGTGAGAACGCTGTAACGGGAGGGGGCGGGGGCATTTTTTTTAGCCTCCTGCTTTGCCAGGAGAGCAGCCGCCACCTGCTCCGGCATCCGCTCGATGGCAGCTTTCAGCTCCTGAATTTGCAACTCCAGACGCTCAAAATAGTGCTGCAAGGTTTCGCTCATAGCTGCCCCGGTTCTGACTCTTTACTTTCATTGAAAGAGATAAGTTCTCGCTCCTCCCCTTCTTCCCCCAGATCATTTAACGATTACGCGGTTGGAGCACTAAAGTCGGCTTCAGGAGTTTGCCCTATCAAGCCAGTCCTGCTGGCTGGCGTCGGCCACAATTGAGACAGGCTCTCTCCAAAGTTTTTTCCAGAGCAGGTTCCTCTCTATTTCCAGGCAAAAAATGCAGGATGCGGTTCCCCCCTCGTCACAACAGGGCTATACCTTGCCCGTGTTTGCGGTGGCTGCTGCTAAAGCCGCTCTCCGCCGCCTTCTGGGGATCCCTTTGGAGCAGGACGGCGCTCATCCTGTCATTGCAGTGCAGGTGGAGCCCCAGTTCCCTGATGTTTGCATCCGGATCCCAGTGGAGCAGGTGGCTGCTCTCTCGGAGAACACCGCTTTGGCCATTACCCGTTCGGATCCCGGCCCTCATCTGGATCTCACCCGCAACACGCCGGTCTGGGCCTGGGTGGGCTTGGAGGAACGGGATCCCGCCACTCCGCCTTTGCTCCTGGAAGCGGGAGAGGGGCTGGGGCGGCATGCTGATGGCAGCCCGGCCATCTATGCTTACGCTCGGCGCCTGTTTGAGATCAATCTTTCGCCTGGGATCCCGGATGGGTATCGCCTGCGGGTGCGCATCATCTTGCCGGAGGGAAAACTCTTGGCGGAGCGGACTTCCAATGCGGCGTTTGGGGTGCTGGAGGGACTGGCTCTCTTGGGAACGCGGGCCGAGGTGGAGCCTTCTGCCAGTGCCGAGAGCCTGGAGCGGGCCCGCCGCGAATTGCAACAGAAATTGGCCAACCACCGGCATCTGGCCTTTTGCGTGGGCAGCCATGGGCAGCAGGTGGCCTTGCGGCAAGGGATCCCAGCAGAACAAATTCTACTGGTGGCCAATTGGATCGGGCCGCTGCTGGTGGAAGCGGCATTGCGAGGGGCAGACTCGATTCATTTGATCGGCTACCACGGCAAGTTGATCAAGCTGGCGGGGGGCATTTTCACCACTTCCAGCCATGTGGCCGATGCCCGCCTGGAGATCTTGGCGGCAGCCCTCATCCGCTGCGGGGGAACAGCCGAGCAGGCGCGGCAGGTGCTGGAGCTGAGGACGGTAGAGGCAGCGGTGCAGTATCTGAAGGATCTGGGCTGGGCAGAGCCGGTGCTGCAGGAGCTTTCCCGACAAATCCGCCAGCGGGCGACAGCCTATGTGCAAAAGTATGCCGCTCGATCCCTGCCGGTGCAGGTAACCCTGTTCGATCGCCAGGGCCAGGTCTGCGCTCAGGCGGGGATCCCAGGTCGTCTCGATTGAGACAAGGACGCCGCCACCCTACCCCAATCCTGATATGGCTCCCTTTTCAGGGAAAAAAGCGAGCAAAAGAAAGCTGGAGAAGCAAAGCCGCTCCCCCAGCTCCTGCCCATCGAAGTCAGTTTGGCACTTGGATCCCAGTCCTAATTCCCGGCAATCCTAACCGTATCCACCCGCCAGCGAGTGGCTCTGCCAGAAGTTGTGCCAGAAGACCGATAGCGGAAGGCAATGTAAACACGGCCAGGAGGTTGGATCCCAGATAGAGAAATGTTTCCAGAATCCACAAATTGGCCTGTAGAGGGATTGGGAATCGTCAGGGCCGTCCAAGTGGCTGCCTGCACCGCCGCCGGAGTGCCCGCACCGTTGTAATCGGTGGAGTAAAGAACGCTTAGTTGCGGAAAAGGAACGCCGCTATCGGTAAAGGAACTCTGATTGCGGAAGGTCAGAACCGGGTTGTTGGCCGAAGCCAGGTTCAGAGGCGGAGTAATCAGCCAATCATCACCCGGTTGCTGGCCGCCGAAGGCGTTGGCCTCGGCATAGGAATTGACGCAGCGCCAAGAGCGGGTGGTGTCGCCATCCACATCCACAATCTGCCAGCCAGCGGGAGCGGGGTTGCAGTTGTCAAAGTCTTCGGTTAGAGGCAGGTTAACTGGAGGAGGTGTTGGTGTTGGAGTTGGCGTGGGCGTTGGGGTCGGCGTGGGTGTCGGGGTCGGGGTTGGCGTTGGGGTCGGTGTGGGTGTTGGCGTCGGGGTTGACGTTGGCGTCGGCGTCAGGTTCAAGCCGACGATCACCGGGTCGTGATCGGAAGAACGGAAGGGATCCGGGGCGTAAAAGAGGCTCTGCTGTGAGGCGCTCTTGAAGCTCGTGGTGTAGTCCAGGCTCACTGGCTCGTCGGCGTTGATGTGCCACTTGGCCGACCCGGTCACTTGCGGCCTCAAGCTGGCGTTGGCCAAGGCGTGATCCAGGGATCCCCACTGACCTTGGAAGCTGAAGGAATAGCTGTTGGGGCCGTTGAGGTTGGTAAATCCGCCCTCCTCCAAGACTTTGATCGGGTCTTCCTTGGCGTAGGCGTTGAGATCCCCGATAATCAGCACATCCGGATCGGTGGAGCCGGTGGGGTTGGTGGACAACCAGTTCAGGATTTCCTGGGCAGCCCGCCTGCGGTTGCCGTTGCAATTGCCCTGGAAGGGATCGTTGTCGACAGGATCACAGGGGGATCCCTTCGACTTCAAGTGGTTGACCACCACCGTGAAGATGGCGTTGTTGCTCTTCTGCCGGAAGGTGACGGCCAAGGGAGGGCGGTGGCGACGAAGCGAGGGATCTTGGGTGAGTTCCCCGGTATCCAGAAAGGCGGGGTTGGTGCCAGGCGCAATTTCAACCGTAGCCGGCTTATAGATGAAACCATTGGTACAGCCTTTTAATTTAAAATAGGGTACAGGTATTCAAGAGGAAGGAGAGAAAGGAATGCCGACTCATTCTTTGGATTTGCGGCAAAGAGTTGTAGCAGCCTATCAGGCAGGTAACACCTCCATCCGCCAGGTAGCTAAACGCTTCATGGTGACCAAAAGAACAGTACACCGCTGGGTGCGTCAGTACCAACAAACTCAAGATTTAGCCCCTAAGAAAGCAGGCACCAAGCGAGTGGGCATTTTGGAACAACATCGGCAGGAAGTGATGGCAATTATTACAGAACACCCAGACTTCTACCTGTGGCAGTATCAAGAACTGTTGCGCGAGCGCTTAGGAATCAATGTAAGCATCGTCACGATACATAATTTCTTGAAAAAGCAAGGAATGACTCTAAAAAAAAGACCTACTGCAGTGCAAAAGTCAAAGAAGAGAAGGTGCAAAGGGAACGACTAGCTTATAGTCAAGAAGTCAGGAATATTCCAGCGGAGGATTTGATTGCC
>NZ_AXUW01000002.1:412848-425348 GCF_002760415.1 Synechococcus sp. 65AY6A5 | reverse complement strand
AGCGGCGAACCTACTTGAGGGGTGACCCTCCGGTAACCTAGCTCGGTGCCAGGCTCATCTCTCCACACCAACCCCCCAATACAAGGGGGGTTAATTTTCATCTGGGGGTAAAACTTACGGGAAGTTTCTCCCTTGAGCTCGCCGTAAGAGTTCTGTGCGTTCCAGATGGTTGAAGATGTGCGTGATCAGCTCTGGACCGACGATGGGTTTACCAACGAAGTCATCCTCTCCCGCTTGAAAGACTTGTTCGAGTGTGTGAGGGTCTGGGTGGGCGATTAGGAAGAGTATCGGGATCTTGCTCCAATCTCGGTCGTTTAATTCCGACATTATTTGATTAAGCTGCTCCCAAAAGTCTTTTGGGATCGAGAGGGAGTACAGGTCAAGTCTCCAGGGATCCAGTGGTTCTCTCAGCGCAAGGACGAATGACTTGTTGTCATCCACAACTAAAATCCTTTTTCTCTCGAGGTTTGAGGCTTCATTTTTGGCATAATCTAGTTGCTCGTTGAGAATCTTAAAGATAGCATCTGGGTCAATAGGCTTTTGCAAGAGCATGCGCTTGAGATCAGCATCTTTCGTTAGCAAAATGAGGAGAGGCAGATTTCGATTCCACCGAGATGGTGCTGGTTCGATCAATGTCCGGCCCAAGTATCTGGGCTTGGGCCGTCGACGGGGGCAAGAACCGAACCTTGGCTTAGCCAGTTTTTAAGGCAATAGGTAGCCCGGCAGTCGTCCTCGTTGTAGATGAGCGACTGCTCCAAATAGCGGCGATCTCGTGTTTCCAGCCACTGGCTGTACCAGTAGATGGAGTGGGCTCCACTGCCCTCGGGTAGTTGCCACTTAAACCCCAGCCAGCGAGCGATGTTTTTCAGGGAGTAGCTCTCGATGGGTAGCACTACCGAGCGCTGAACCCAGCTGTGCAAATCTACAAAGCGCTTCAGCAGTTGCCGCACCTCTCGGGGATCCGTTTGGTGCTGCTCCCCCAGTCGCCGACAAGTCTGTACTTCAAAGCTGTGAAAATGATAGATGGGGGCCTCAGGGTAGCGTTGAACTAGCTGTAGGAATTGTTGCCAGGCTTGCCCTTCCTCTCGCGGCTCAGCAGCTAGGCAACTGTAGTAGTTGACAACCTTGTTCTCCTCTGCTTGTTCTACCACGAGCAAGCCCAGTAGGTAAGCGACGTTGTGGCGGGGATCCGCCTCGATATCGAAGTACAGCTCCACGGGCGCTGTCGGCAGAGCCTGAGGCGGGGATTGCAGCCAGAGGGGCTTGCGGCTGAGGGTGGCACGGGCTTGAAGCTGCAGTTGCAGGGCCACGCCGGCTCCCAGCTTGGGGATAGCCTGGAGCATCTCCAGGCGAGCGTTAGCTAAAGCCTCAATCGAATGGATCCCTGCCTCCTGCAAAAGGGGATAGCGGGATCCGGTTACGCCCGGCAGCAGGCTGAGGGGCTGGGCGACGGCATTCAACTGCCGACAGTGCTCCCGCCAGTGACAAAGATGACAGCGGCTGCGGGCCATAAACACCTGCGGCGGCTCCGCCTGCTCAAGGGAGTGCAGATAATCTTGCAGCAAGCGACGCACCTGGGTGCGGCGTCGGCTGAGGTGAACAAGGTGCCACTTCCCGTCTTTTAAGATCAAGAAGCCGCATTTGGGTACCTGACCCTGCAGGGATCCAAGCAACTCGGCCTGCAACGCCAACAACAACTCGTACTCCGGCTTGGGGCGCTTGCCAATGCGAATGTGAACCGGTAGGTAGGAGAGCTGGCCCTTGCCGATACTGGAGGGATCCCGAATCAAGAGATCCAGTGAGCTGCTTACCCAAACGGAACGAAACTCTGGAATAGCCTCAGGCGGCAGCGCAAGGCTGGAGGATGTCTTGTCGGTGGAGTTGTCTTCGGTGAGCTCCACCTCTGTCTCAAGGGAGGGGGCGAGGGCAACTTCAGAGTCGGTAGGCTCCGCCTCTGCCGCTCCCTCCGGATCCACTTCCCAAAACAGCTTTGCGACGACTTGGCCGCCGTAGATCCGCTCCGCCCCTGCTGCCATAGCTGCTAAGAGAGCTTCATTGCCCGGCGCCACCTCTTCTCCCGGAAATCGCTCCAGCACAGCAGCTTGCAGGGCTTGACGATCCCGACGCCATTGCTCCAGCAGGCTTTCCGGCGGCAGCTTGGCTTCTTGAGGCCCAAAGCGATCTAGGTAGGGCAGGCGCCGACAGCGAAAAAAGGCCAGCAACTCTTCTGCGTCAACAGAACCCTGCTGGAACTCCAACGGCGGACAACCTCAGCTCTGCTGCCATTTTGGCACGCCTTTTGGGGATCCCTTACGACCTGGGATCTTGAGCTGACAAAAGGTGAGGGATATTGACGGCTTCAGCCAAAGTCAGTACCGCCCCTACCAGGCGATCGAGGCGGAAATCAATTTGGTCAAATCGGTCTCTGTTTTGCATCTGGCTATTGCTGCGTTTTGTTGGCTGGGGAAAAGCTGGGGCTTGACCCCACCTTGCCTCTTCATTGTTGCTCAGCAGCTAGGCCAATGCCTGAGCTGTTCTGCGCAATTTGCTGGGCTAGGTGTGGTTTTGTCAATACTGGGTCTCGTTCACCATTTTCAATGCTGACGGGAAAACGATGATGAGCGAGATCACAGCCCTAGAGAAGTTGAAAAAGCAAAAGGAGACCGCCCAAGGGCTCCCCGCCAGAAACCTGTTTTGGGGGGCTGCCCTGGCGTATGCTAAAGGAGAAAGATTTCTTTACACCCGCAGATGGAGCCGACTGTAAGCGCTCTTTCGATGGCCCCGGCCCTGTCCCAGACCCAGCCGGCGGCAGTGGAAATGCAGGGGGTGTGGAAGCGTTTTGGGCAGCAGGTGGCGGTTCAGGACTTGAGCCTGCGGATCCCGCAGGGGGAGGTGTTTGCCCTGCTAGGGCCCAACGGCGCCGGCAAATCCACCACCATCCGCATGCTCACCAGCCTGACCCGCCCCAGCCAGGGATCCATCCGCGTAGGGGGGTATGATGTGGTGCGGGATCCCTTGGCGGTGCGGCGGCAGATCGGCGTGGTGTTGCAGCCCATCACCCTGGAAGCAGAGCTGACGGTTTGGGAAAACCTGGAGTTCCATGGGCGCATGCACCACATCCCCAACCCGGAGCGGCAGCAGCGCATCGACGAGTGGCTGGAGTACGTGAAGCTGGCCGACCGGCGGCACGACAAAGTGAAGACCCTCTCCGGCGGCATGAAGCGGCGCCTCCAGGTGGCCAGGGCGCTGTTGCACCGGCCTCAAATTTTGTTTTTGGACGAGCCAACCGTTGGGTTGGATCCCCAGGCGCGGCGGCTGCTGTGGGAGATCCTGCGGGATCTGAACCGGCAGGGGATGACCTTGCTGATTACCACCCACTACATGGAAGAGGCCGAGGAGCTGTGTGACCGCATCGGCATCATGGACGGCGGGAAGCTAATCGAGCTGGGCAGCACCGACCAGTTGCGGGCCAAGTACGGAGAAGCCCTGCTGGTGCGCTCCCGCCCTGGCCAGGAGGTGAGCTACACCTTTTTCCCCAGCTTGGCGGAGGCCCAGCGGCAGTTGGAAGCGGAACCCGACAAAACCGGCCTGATGGTGCGCCCTGCCAACTTAGAAGATATTTTTGTACGCTTGACGGGCCGTCGCCTGGATTAGCGCGCCCTCAGCCTCAACCTCTCTCCTTCGGAAAGAGGGAGGTTACGGTTTTTCCTCTCCCCATCCCTCCTTTGGAGTGGGGGGCTCGAACTTGTAGCCAACTCCGCGCACGGTGCGGATCAGCTCCGGTTGGCTGGTATCGGTTTCCAGCTTCTTGCGAATTTGGCCGATGTGGACATCGACCACCCGTTCATCTCCCTCGTGGTTAAAATCCCACACCTCTTGAATCAGCTCAGACCGTCGCCACACCCGTCCTGGGTGTCGAGCCATGGCGTAGAGCAAATCAAACTCTAGAGCGGTCAGGTTAATCGGGCGACGGTCACGGATAACTTCTCGGGTGGTCGGGTCGATCACCAAGGAGGGAAAAGTCAAAACCGGCGCGCTGCCTGTTTCCGTTCTCGTCCGCCCTCGGCGCAGGATAGCCTGTACCCGCGCCTGTAACTCCGGCAGGCTGAAGGGTTTGGTCAGGTAGTCATCTGCGCCTAGCTGAAATCCTTGCAGCTTGTCGGCAGGATTCACTCGGCTGGTTAACATCAACACATACACGCCGGTCTCTTTTTGCATCTGCTGGCAAAGGTCGTAGCCGCTCACATCCGGCAAATTCAGATCCAAAATCACCAAGCCTGGCTGAAAAGCGCGCAACTGCTGGAGGCCCTCGGCCCCCGTCGTCGCTACCTCGACTGAGTACCCCTGCCGCTGCAAATACCGCTTGAGCAGCGCGCAAATGCTGGGATCGTCATCGATGATGAGGATGCGTAACATGGCAGCTTGACGCTCTCACAGTCAGCACGAGGCAGAGTTGTAGAAAAGCCCTGCCCGCAGGGCAAACGCATTTTGCGCCTGGGCAGGAGAGGGCAGCCCATCCAGACTACAACAGATAGCTTCAGGTTTTTACATTACCCATTGGATTGCACCAGGAGCTTGGCCTTTCTGGAACCCTCTTTCTCTGGGTAAATCAAGGGAGGCTAACCCAAGAATCTCAGGCATTATTCATTCTACTGGGTTGTCCGGAGGAAAGGGAAAGGGTAAGGTAAAAGGGATTCGCGCAGCAGCTTCTTGCCCGCAGAGAGAAGCCCATTCAAAAACCTCGCCACTTCTGTACTTGCAGGCCAAACCTTAAAGTTGCACGCCGGTTTATCCCAGAAGCCTATGTACAATCCCAACGAAGTCTTTCGCAAAGATATCCAGTTGGCCCTCTTCACCTGGGGGATCCTGGAGCTGGCCTGTTTTGTCATCATGCCGTTTACCCGGGCCTACGAGTATGCGCAGGTAGCGGATTGGCTGTGGCCTTCGCTGGTTTTGGGACCGGTGGGGGCGGTGGTGGTGGCCTTTTGCTCAAAGCTCACAGTAGCTGCTAATTACATCCCCGACCCGAAAAAGAAAAGGGCCCAGCGACAAATTGCCCAGGTCATCAGTTTCTTCGGCTTCCTGGGCTTGGCCTTGCCCTTGCTCCTGGCCGGGTGGACATTTGGCCACGAGGTTCTCACCACCGACTGGGAGAATATGTTCACTAAGTAGAAACTAAACTTGCTACTGATTTGCTCCAGACAGCGTTGCCCCTGGGTAGGTGGCTTCCCAAGGCAGTACACAGAGGCGAAACTAGAAGTACCAGAGATGCTCTGGTACTTGCAAGCGTTGGCAAAGCCCTTTGCTTTCGTCTCCGGCTTTTGGGAGCTGAGTTTTGGATGGCTAACTACCCAATGCGAGGCCGTTCTTCTCCTGCTGCCAGCGGTTTTCCCTTCGGCACCTTAATGGCACTGAGCCTCTCGGTTGGGGTCTTGGCTGCTCTGGGTTGGCAGGCGTGGCGGTTCATTGCCCCCCTGCTGGCTCCTCCTGCGGCGCCTCAGTTTCCTCGCGCGGTGCGTGTGGATCCCTTACCCAGCCCGACAAGTTTGCCTTCCTCCCCCTCTGTTCGCGTCAGTGGGACGGAGTCCTTGCCGGCGGCGGGCACCATCGACCCTGAGGCCTTTCCCCCCGGCAGCCGCGGGCGGGTAATCGAGCCCATAGGTCTAGCCATTCGCAGCCAGCCTTCTGCTGACGGAGCCTACCAAGGGGGAATTGTGGCGGGGGAAACGGTGACGGTGCTGGAGTACAGCGCTGATGGCCGCTGGCAGCGGGTGCGGCGGGAGCTAAACGGCCAGGAAGGCTGGGTGCGGGCCGGCAATTTGGGCCCCGTGGAGGGTGGGGCAGCGGTTGCTTCAGCCACAACTGCTGCAACGCCTGCGGTCGAATCCACACCAGAGTCCACTCCTTTGCCGACTCGGCCCCCCGCAGCAACAAGCATTGCCCCAGGTGCGCAGGGGCGGGTGATCGAGCCGATTGGCCTGGCGCTACGGGCCACTCCCGACCGGGAAGGGGCTTACATTGGTGGCCTGCCCATGAATGAGGTGGTGACGGTGTTGGAGTACAGCGCCGATGGCCGCTGGCAGCGCATCCGGCGCCAGAACGGGCAGGAAGGTTGGGTGCGGGCCGGCAACCTGGCGCAAGAGTAGCAAGATGCCCCGGTGGGGGATTGTAGGTTGGCGAGAGCTTGTGGTTGGCTGGGACAGTACCGCCAGCCGCTGTCGGGAGGGGCAGGCGCGCTAGCGGGAGGGAGTTCTTACACTGGTGGCAGCACCTGGTGTCTTGGTTTCAGTGGTCATTGCTGCGACCCCTGGCCAAAGGGATGGTTCTGGTGGCCCTGGGTCTGGGAGCCGGCATGACGGCTTGTCGCCCGCCTGTCGAGCCGGGGCCAGCCAGGGATGGGCAGGCGATCTCTGCCTCGGCTACGGGCACGCTGGAGCTGTGGGCCAACGGCGAAGCGTTCCTGCGGGAGGGGCTGGTCTCCAAAGAGGGCTGGGCGTTGCAGTTTGAGCATGTGTACGTGACGCTGGCGGACATTACGGCCTACCAGACGGATCCCCCTTTTGATCCGCAAGGGGAAGGCGAGCTCCAGGCCAAGGCCTTGGTCAGCCTGACAGGGCCTCTTACGGTGGATTTGGTGCCGGAGCGAGCCCTGCTGGGATCCCTGGAAGCCCCCCCTGGGCACTACAACGCCCTGGCCTGGCGCCTAGTGCCGGCAGCGGAGGGGCCAGCAAAGGGCTACTCCCTCTGGATCGAGGGCAGAGCTCGACCGGCAGAAGGGGAGGGAGAGGCGATCCCCTTTGTGCTCAAGTTCAGCCCCGAGCTGGCTTTTGTCTGCGGCGAGTACGTGGGGGAGACGCGCAAGGGCTTTGTCCGGGCAGGCCAGGTGGCGGATCTGGAGGCGACTTTCCACTTCGACCACCTGTTTGGGAATGGCAGCCTGCCTCCCAAGGACGACCTCAACTCAGCGGCGCTGGGGTTTGCCTCCCTTGTGAAGTTGGACCCAGTTGACCCAGTCTCCCTCGAGCAAGGGCTAAAGGCGGGATCCCAGCCGCTGGAGGTGGACTGGGGCAGCCTGCAGGAGGGATCCCCTAGGGCCCAGGCCGTCTTGCAGAGCCTGCAGAGCTTGGGGCACGTGGGAGAGGGCCACTGCCGCGCCTCCTCTGGCGGCCTCGGCGGGACGGGATCCTTGCCTTAGGTTTTAGGCCTGGGTGGCTTTTGAGATCGAAGGGTGTCCTCTGTCTTTTGCTGACCGATGAACTCAGTCTGGCCAAAGCGCATCCCTTTTTCCCCTTCCTGGCAACTGAGCTGGTTGGCCTTGGGCCTGCTCCTATCTCCGCCGGCTTGGGGCCATGGGGTGGAGGCCTCTTGGCGGGCTGTTCCCACCTTTGAGATCCAGGCCCGCTACGATTCCGGCGAGCCGATGCGTTTTGCCCGAGTTACGGTGTTTGCGCCCACCAATCCCACTCTCCCCTGGCAGGAGGGAGAGACAGACGGAGAGGGCCGGTTTTGGCTGCAGCCGGATCCTGAGCTTAAGGGACTGTGGCAGGTGCGCATTCGCCAGGCCGGCCACGGCGGGGTGGTGAACGTGCCGGTGGGCGAGGAGGGTATGCAGGCAGAAGGGATCCCCAGCCCCTCCTCCCCTGGCTTTGGCCCCCTGCAGCGGGGGGTTATGGCTGCCTGTGTTATCTGGGGCTGTTTGGGCACGGCCCTGTTTTTTTCCCGGCCCCGCCCCTTCCAAGGCCCAGAACTCCCCGACTCCCCAGTGGATGCTGCCGCTTTGAGCCAAGACTAGCCATGCACATCAGCGAGGGCCTTTTGCCAGCACCGCTTTGGCTGGGGGGTTATGGCATCACTGCCCTGCTTACGGGTTGGAGCCTACACCTCCTCCAGCGGTTGGAAAAGGATCCCCGCCGCCAGCTCCCCAAGGCAGCGCTGCTCACGGCGGCCTTTTTTGTCGCCTCCTCCCTTCACCTGCCTTTTCCCCCGGCCAGCCTGCACCTGCTGCTCAATGGGCTGATGGGCGTGATGCTGGGGGCCTTGGCCTACCCGGCAATTGTGGTGGGCCTGTTTTTTCAGGCGGTGGCTTTTGGGCATGGGGGGTTGACCACCCTGGGGATCAACGCCGCCATTATGGGGATCCCGGCGCTTCTGGCAGGAGGGATCTTCCGGGCAAGCCGGCGCTGGTTGGGCACGGGCTGGGCCGCTTTTTGGGCGGGAGCGGTGGGGGTGGTGCTGGCGGCGCTGCTGTTTTACGGCGTGGTGCTGGCGGCGCTGCGCAGGGAGGGGATCCCTTCCACCTCGGCAGAGCACCTGGCTCTGACCAGTTTGGTAGCTGCCCACCTGCCGCTGGCGGTGGTGGAGGGGCTGTTTACCCGTTGGGTGGTGGGGTTTTTGCAGCGGGTGCAGCCGGAGCTGCTGGGAGAAGATGCCCAAAGATAGGGCTGAGGCTGTTCATCCCTGTCGTCGGGCCATGCCGGTTAGGGAGAGGATGCTTTCTTCACAAGCTCCCCTGCCGCCGCCCCCTTCTTGGCTGCACCGCTGGCGGCCCCTGCCCAAGCTGGTTGGCCTGCTGGCACTGATGGCGGCCTTTGCCCAGGTGCAGCGCCTGGCCTTGCTACCCCTGGTCTGGGCGGTGGTGGCTTTTCTCTGGGGGCTCTCCGGATTGCCTCTGCGCCGAGGGCTCAGACGCCTGGCCGCTCCCGGCGTTCTGTTGATAGCCTTTGTCCTCTTCCTGCCCTTTGCCGTTGGGGACACCCTCCTCTGGCGCTGGGGATCCCTGGCTTTGCGCTGGGAGGGGCTGGAGAGGGCCCTCTGCCTTGGCGGGCGCAGCCTGGCGCTTTTAGCGCTGGCGACGCTGCTGTTGGAGACCACTCCCCTACCGGCCCTGTTGGCAGCTTTGCGGGCGCTGGGGATCCCCGACCTCCTCCTGGAACTGGCCTGGCTAACCCAGCGCTATTTGCAGGAAGTGGGCAGCCAGTGGCAGCGGATGCAGCGGGCCGCGCGGCTGAGGGGCTGGCGACCGCGGGGATCCCTGTGGCAGCCTGGGCCAACTTGGCGGCAAGACCTGCCCTTTCTGGCTGCTGCCGTGGGCACTTTGTTGGTTCGCAGCTACGAACGTTCGCAGCGAGTTTACCAGGCGCTGCGCCTGCGGGGCTACGGGCGGGCGCCCTTGGTGCCGCCAGCGGCTGGCGGGGATCCCTGCAGTTGGGCGGCCACCGGGCTGGCGCTGGCAGTGGCTGTTGGCTTGGTTTTGGTTAACTTTGGGGGCTATCCCGATTGAGCGGGTTGGCAGCGAGTTAGACAAGATAGACGGTTCTCTTCCCCGCCTTTAAAAGCAAAACCCAACTAGAACTAGAATAAGAAGGCTTTAATCTTCTCAGCTCTTGTCGCCATTTGCGCGTCCTCTCCTGGGGCTATGAACTGGTTAGAAACCGCTTTGTCTACCTCTTCCCTCAAGGAAGCGCCGGCTGTTGCCGTTGTGCACCTGGGCTGTGAGAAAAACCGGGTGGACACCGAGCACATGCTGGGCCTGCTGGCCCAGGCAGGCTACCGGGTGGAGGGCGACGAAGACAGCGCCGACTACGTCATCGTCAACACCTGCAGCTTCATCGAAGCGGCGCGGCGGGAGTCGGTCAGCACCCTGATGGAGCTGGCGGTGCAGGGCAAGAAGATCATCATCGCTGGTTGCCTGGCGCAGCACTTCCAAGAGGAGCTGCTGCGGGAGATCCCCGAGGCGGTGGCCATCGTCGGCACCGGCGACTACCACCAGATTGTCCAGGTTATCCAGCGGGCAGAGCGGGGAGAGCGGGTTAACGCCGTTACCTCGAGCTTAGATTACATTGCCGACGAGACCGTCCCCCGCTATCGCACCACCCATGCCCCGGTGGCCTACCTGCGGGTGGCGGAAGGGTGTGATTACCGCTGCTCCTTCTGCATCATCCCCCACCTGCGGGGAAAGCAACGCTCCCGCCCCATCGAGTCCATTCTGCGGGAAGCAGAACAACTGGCTGCAGAAGGGGTGCAGGAGCTAATCCTCATTTCCCAGATCACCACCAACTACGGGCTCGACCTCTACGGGGAGCCGCGGCTGGCCGAGCTTATCCGCGCTCTGGGCCAGATCCCCATCCCCTGGATCCGCATGCTCTATGCCTACCCCACGGGCATTACGCCGGCGGTGGTGGAGGCCATTCAGGAGACGCCCAATTTCTTGCTCTATCTGGATCTGCCGCTGCAGCACAGCCACCCAGCGATCCTCAAGGCCATGAACCGCCCCTGGCAGGGCCAGGTTAACGACCGGCTCATCGAACGGCTGCGCCAGGCCCTGCCCAAGGCTGTCCTGCGCACCAGCTTTATCGTCGGCTTTCCCGGCGAGACGGAGGAGCACTTCCAGCATCTTTTGGAGTTTGTCCAGCGCCACCAATTTGACCATGTGGGGGTGTTCACCTTTTCCCCGGAAGAGGGCACGCCCGCCTACCATCTGCCCCAGCAGGTGCCGGAGCCCCTCAAGGAAGAGCGCCGCGCCCGCCTAATGCAACTGCAGCAAGGGATCGCCTTCCGCCGCAACCGCGAGCAGGTGGGGCAGGTGGTGCCTGTGCTTTTGGAGCAGGAAAACCCCCGCACCGGCGAGTGGATTGGCCGTTCCCCCCGCTTTGCCCCTGAGGTGGACGGGGTGGTGTATGTGCGCGGGCCGGGATCCCTGGGATCCCTGGTGCCGGTGCAGATTACGCGGGCCGAGCCCTACGATCTCTTTGGCCAGGTGGTGGAGGCGCCAGCAGGCTTTAGCTGGAGCGGACGGTAGAATAATTCGGTTGAACTTCGGAAAGGCGAGATGGCCAGTGCAGATGAGCTGAAACAGGCGGCAGCCCAAGCGGCGGCCCAAAAGGTGCAGTCGGGCATGGTGGTGGGGCTGGGCACGGGATCCACAGCCGCCTTTGCTGTGGGCGCCCTAGCCCAGCGCATGCAAAAGGAGGGGCTGCAGTTCATTGGGGTGCCCACTTCCGAGCGCACGGCAGAACAGGCCCGCTCTCTAGGGATCCCGCTGGCCACGCTGGAGGAGCAGCCGCGCCTAGATCTTGCCATCGATGGAGCCGACGAAATCGAAGTGGGATCCCTCAACCTCATCAAGGGGGCAGGGGGAGCTCTGCTGCGGGAGAAACTGGTGGAGGCCAGCGCTGCTGAGCTCATCATCATCGCCGATGCCTCCAAAAAGGTGGCCCACCTGGGCACCCGCTTCCCGGTGCCGGTGGAGGTGGTGCGCTTTGGCTGGAAGACGACCCTAGCGCGGGTGGAGGCCCTGGGCTGTCAGGCGGTGCTGCGGCGCACTGCCGAGGGGGATCCCTACCTCACCGACGAGCAGCACTACATCCTCGACTGCCAGTTTGGCCCCATCGCCAATCCGGCCAAGCTGGCCGAGCAGCTCAAGGGAACGGTGGGGGTGGTGGAGCACGGCCTGTTTATCGGCATGGCCACGGAGGCCATTATCGCTGGGCCTGAAGGGATCGAGACGCTGCGGCAGAGCTGAGGGCCAGCTCGGCTGCTAGCAGGATGGCCTGCTTGAGGCTCTCGGCGCGGGCTACCCCCTGCCCGGCTAGGTCAAAGGCAGTGCCGTGGTCGGGGGAGGTGCGAATAAAGGGCAGCCCCAGGGTTAGGTTGACGGCCCGGTCAAACGCCAGCAGCTTCACGGGGATCAGGCCTTGGTCGTGGTAGAGAGCCAGGTAGGCATCGGCCACAGCAGGAGCTCCTTGACCATACCAGGCCTGGGCGGGCGCTAGCCACATGGTATCGGGGGGAAGCGGCCCCCAGATTTTGGCGTGGGGATAGGTTCTTAGCAGCTCCGCCAGCCACGTTTTCTCTTCCTGCCCAAGCTGCCCCTGCTCGCCAGCATGGGGGTTAAGGCCAGCCACAGCAATCACCGGATTGACAATCCCAAAGAGCTTACGCAGGGATCCAACCAGCAAGTCCAACTTCGCGCGCACCAGCTCCGGGGTAAGGGTGAGGGGCACCTGGCTCAGGGGGATGTGGGTGGTGGCCAGCAAAACCCGGATCTGCCAGCCGCTGTGGGGAGAACGGGCCACAAACAGCATGCCGTAGCGCTCGCTCCCGCTGAGCTGGGCCAGAACTTCTGTTTGGCCAGGGAAGGGGTAGCCCGCCTGGTGCCAGAGGTATTTGGCAATGGGAGCGGTCACGATCCCCTGGAACTGGCCCCGCAGCGCTTCTTCAATAGCTGTTTTCAGGTAGGCAAAGCTGGCCGCCCCGCTTGCGACATCCCCCCGGCCCACGCGCGACGGCTCTAGGTAGAAGCCGCTGCCGCCCTCCAGCACCGGGATCCCTGCCGGGTCGGCCAGGTCGGTTGCCCCTCGCTGGCGCAGAAGGCAGTAGGTAGCTTCCAAAACCTGCCGCTCGCCCACCACCGTTATCTGGGCGCAGGCCTGCACCTGGGGATCCGCCAGCGCCTTGAGCACAATCTCTGGCCCAATCCCCGCCGGATCTCCCAATGTCAG
>NZ_AXUW01000002.1:349624-377757 GCF_002760415.1 Synechococcus sp. 65AY6A5 | reverse complement strand
GCGCCGACAATGCTCTCGATCTCCGTCGGTTGCCCCCGCTCGATATCCTGCAGCATCGAGGTGCGATGGGAGCCCACACGGGCTGCATCCTTCAGCCGCTCTTCCAAAGAGACCGGCAGCCGGATCCCAAATGCTTGGGCCACCGCCTCGGTTTCCTGCATCGCCGACCGAACCAAAGCATGGGTGGGCGGGTACTGGGCAATTGCGTCTTGGGCCGCGCGGGTAAGGGCGCTGATGGGATTGAAGGCGGCGTTCCCCCAAAGTTTTTGCCAGATCTCGACCCGAATTTGGGAGGTGAGGGCCACAGAAAGCTGCCCCTGCTCAAAGATGGCCGCCAGAGAGCGCAGCCGCTCCGACAACGACCCATCCGGCTCTCCCAGAATGTAGCGCCCGCCACCGGTATGCAAAACTACCCCCGGCTCTGCCAACTGCACGGCGATGTACACCACACAGCCGATCACCCGCTCGACTGGCAGATGCGCGGCGATCACCCCGCCCGGATCCACCGAAGTCAAGGAGCGCCCCTCAAACTCGCCGCCATGCCGGTAAAAGTACCACCGGGGGATACCATTCTGGACAACCACAACGGGGCTATCCGGGCCACACAGGGATCCCAATTGCGGGGCAAGCAGGGGCAAGCTGTGGGCCTTGACAGCAACGATCACCACATCTTGCCGCCCCAGCTCAGCCAAGTCGTCGCTGGCCGTCAGCCGCTCTACCCAAGCCACAGGGGGATCCCCCTGCCGGATCAGCTTCAAGCCTTGGCTGCGGATGGCCTGCAGGTGGGATCCCCGCGCCACCACACTGACTGAAAAGCCGGCGCGAGCCAGGCAAACGGCCAAATGCCCCCCGACTGCCCCGGCGCCGACGATGCCGATTTTCATGTTTTACCAAATGAGGAAATCCCTACTCGGCCCCGCCCTGGGTGATGCGCAAGATCCCGTATCCAAGCGCCACACCCACTAGGGTCAGGACGATGGAGAGCCCAGCAATGGTGAAGATCTCACTAGCCATAGATTCCTCTCAGGTGGATTGCCTCGCCCTTCAAGAATATCGGATCTTGTGCCTTCGGCCTTCCCCAGGGTGAGGCAGCCCCTCTAGCTCAATATCTCAGGAGAGAAAAACCGCAAAGATTACAGTCTGTGAAGATCCCAGCCACCTCGGACTTGATGGGAACGAGTCCCCCCCCTCTATAATGAAAGCAATTTACAAGTCTTTACTGGCGTAGGCTAAATTGTAATGCCGACAGCCGTGAAACTTGTTCGGTGGCCCTAGGGCGGCTCGTCGGGATCGCCACAGCTCTGCTGAGGATTCCAAGAGCAGTTCGGAACGCCAGCAAAGCTGCCTGAAGCAGCGGTTGGTCAGTTCTGGCCAGGAATCCGTGCAGGGAAACCAAGGCGACAAGTTCGCAGACTGAGTCTTTATACCTAGGCACCAGTCTTGCTTCAAAGGAGCAAAATTTGTAGTTTCATTAATGTCCTCATCATGTTTTTAAGGAGAGGTTGAGATGACCATCGCAGTAGGGCGCGCGCGCCAGGAGCGAGGATGGTTCGACATCGTCGACGACTGGCTCAAGCGCGACAGATTCGTGTTTATCGGCTGGTCGGGGCTGCTGCTGTTTCCTTGCGCCTATTTGGCCCTGGGCGGCTGGCTGACCGGCACCACGTTTGTAACCTCTTGGTACACCCACGGGTTGGCCAGCTCCTACCTGGAGGGGTGCAACTTTTTGACGGTGGCCGTGTCCACCCCCGCCGACAGCATGGGGCACAGCCTGCTGCTGCTGTGGGGCCCGGAAGCCCAGGGGGACTTTACCCGCTGGTGCCAGATTGGCGGGCTGTGGACCTTTGTGGCCTTCCATGGGGCGCTGGGCCTGATTGGCTTTATGCTGCGGCAGTTTGAGATTGCCCGGCTGGTGGGGGTGCGGCCCTACAACGCCATTGCCTTCAGCGCGCCGATTGCCGTGTTTGTGAGCGTGTTTTTGATTTACCCGCTGGGGCAGAGCAGTTGGTTTTTTGCGCCCAGCTTTGGGGTGGCGGCGATTTTTCGGTTTTTGCTGTTTTTCCAGGGGTTCCACAACTGGACGCTGAACCCGTTCCACATGATGGGGGTGGCCGGCGTGTTGGGTGGAGCGCTGCTGTGTGCCATCCATGGGGCGACGGTGGAGAACACGCTCTACAAGGATGGGGAAGCGGCGAGCACGTTTCGGGCATTTGAGCCGACGCAGGCGGAAGAGACGTACTCGATGGTGACGGCAAACCGCTACTGGAGCCAGATTTTTGGGATAGCGTTTTCCAACAAGCGGTGGCTGCACTTTTTCATGTTGTTTGTGCCGGTAACGGGATTGTGGATGTCGAGCATTGGTGTGGTGGGGTTGGCGCTGAACCTGCGGGCGTATGACTTTATCAGTCAGGAGACGCGGGCGGCGGAAGACCCTGAGTTTGAGACGTTCTACACGAAGAACATTTTGCTCAACGAGGGGATTCGGGCCTGGATGGCGCCGCAGGACCAGCCGCACGAGCGCTTTGAGTTCCCCGAGGAAGTCCTGCCCCGCGGCAACGCGCTCTAAACTGGCGCTGGCTGTCGAACGCTTGAGTTCTCTTGATCCTTTACGTGAGAGCTGAGGCCGAGCGTTCGCCTATTCAAGTCTTGGATTGGATGGGTAGGCGCTCGGCCATTCCTAAGCTCCTTTGCTTTTCACCTCATATCTTTTGCTGTACTGTGACCTTTACTGTTTTCGGAGGCTGGCCTCAGTGACTTCAACGACGTTTGGTTCCGCAGCGATGCAGGATCGCACCCAGGGCGGGTTCGCCTGGTGGGCCGGGAATGCTCGCTTGATCAATCTTTCCGGTCGGCTTTTGGGCGCTCACGTAGCCCACGCCGGCCTGATCGTCTTCTGGGCGGGAGCGATGCTGCTGTTTGAGGTGGCTCACTTCACGCCGGATCGGCCCATGTACGAGCAGGGGCTGATCCTGATGCCCCACGTGGCCACTTTGGGCTGGGGAGTTGGCCCAGGCGGCGAGGTGATCGATACCTACCCCTACTTTGTGATCGGTGTGCTGCACCTGGTCTCCAGCGCGGTGCTGGGTCTGGGAGGCATTTATCACGCCGTGCGCGGCCCGGAAACCCTGGAGCAGTCTTTCCCCTTCTTCGGCTACGACTGGAAAGACAAGAACAAGATGACCACCATCTTGGGGATCCACCTCATCCTGTTGGGGTTGGGGGCTTTCCTGTTGGTGGCCAAGGCCATGTGGTTTGGTGGCGTCTATGACACCTGGGCTCCGGGGGGTGGCGACGTGCGGGTGATCACCAACCCCACGCTCAACCCGGCGGTCATCTTCGGCTACCTGTTCAAGTCTCCCTTTGGCGGCGACGGCTGGATCATCAGCGTGGACAACATGGAGGATGTGATCGGCGGCCACATCTACATCGGCATCATCTGCATTGCCGGTGGGATCTGGCACATCCTCACCAAGCCTTTTGGCTGGGCCCGCCGTGCTCTTATCTGGTCGGGAGAGGCCTATCTCTCCTACAGCTTGGCGGCGGTCTCGCTGATGAGCTTTATTGCCACCTGCTACATCTGGTTCAACAACACCGTTTACCCCAGCGAGTTCTACGGCCCCACCGGCCCGGAAGCCTCGCAAGCCCAAGCCCTCACCTTTATCGTGCGCGACCAGCGCCTGGGGGCGAACATCGGCCAGGCCCAAGGCCCCACCGGTCTGGGTAAGTACCTGATGCGCTCTCCCACGGGCGAGATCATCTTCGGCGGTGAGACGATGCGCTTCTGGGATGTGCGGGCCCCTTGGAAAGAGCCGCTGCTGGGCCCCAATGGCTTGGATCTGGACAAGCTGAAGAACGACATCCAACCCTGGCAGGCCCGCCGTGCGGTAGAGTACATGACCCACGCGCCGCTGGGATCCCTGAACTCGGTGGGGGGTGTGGCTACCGAGATCAACACGGTGAACTTCACCAGCCCGCGCACCTGGCTGGCAGCCCACAACTTCATCTTCGGCTTCCTGTTCTTCGTCGGTCACCTGTGGCATGCTGGTCGCGCGCGCGCCGCTGCTGCCGGCTTTGAGAAGGGGATCAGCCGCGAGAACGAGCCGGTTTACCGGATGAAGCCGATCCGATAAGCCCGGAAGTCTCTCGGAGATCACAACCTTTGGCCCCCGGCAGGGGGCCTTTTTTTGGGGATCCCCCCTGCCGGGATGGACAGAGAGGGAAGCACGGGTAGAGACTGGGAAGGCCGAATGCGCAAATCAAGATGCACAAAGTTCCGGTTACGGTCATCACCGGATTTTTGGGATCCGGCAAGACCACTTTGATCCGTCACCTTTTGCTCAACAACCAGGGCCGCCGCATCGCCGTAGTGGTCAATGAGTTTGGCGAAGTGGGCATCGACGGCGAACTGCTGCGGGATTGCCAACTCTGCGAGGGAGGGGGCTCCATCCCCATTCTGGAGCTGGCCAACGGCTGCCTCTGCTGCACGGTGCAGGAGGAGTTCTTGCCGACCATGGAGGCTCTGCTGCGGCGGCGGGCAGAGCTGGACTGCATCCTGATTGAGACTTCAGGATTGGCCTTGCCCAAGCCGCTGGTGCAGGCTTTCCGCTGGCCCACCATTCGCACCGGCGCCACGGTGGATGCGGTGATTGCAGTGGTGGATGGCCAGGCCCTGGCTTCTGGGCAACTGGTGGGGGATCTGGCGGCGCTGGAGGCGCAGCGTCAGGCCGATGAGAGCCTGGATCACGAGACTCCCATTGAGGAGCTGTTTGAGGATCAGTTGAGCTGCGCTGATTTGGTGCTGCTGAGCAAGGTGGATCAGATCACGCCGAAGGAGCGAACCCAGGTGGAGAGCTGGCTGCGGCAACAATTGCGCCCTGAGGTTCGAGTTCTCCCCTGTGAGCGGGGCCAGGTTGCCCCAGAAGTGCTCTTGGGCTTCCAGGCGGCGGTGGAGGATCAGTTGGAGCGCCGCCCCAGCCACCACGACTTCGAGGAGGAGCACGAGCACGAAGCTTTTGAGTCTTTCTGCCTCAGCCTGGAGGGCAGCTATGAGCCGGGATCCCTAGTTGCCCAACTGCGTCAACTGGCTCAAGAGGAATGCCTCTACCGGGTAAAGGGGTTTGTGGCCGTGCCCCACAAGCCGATGCGCCTGGTGCTGCAGGGGGTGGGATCCCGATTTGAGACCTACTACGACCGCCCCTGGCGCCCGCAAGAGCCGCGGTTGACCCGCCTGGTGTTCATCGGCCAGAGGCTCGACCGGGAGCGCATTGCTGCTCAGCTTCAAGGCTTGGCTCACAGAGAAGCAGTGGCCTCTGCCGGCTGATCCCTGTCGGGATCCCTTACCCCTGGGGAGAGGGGAGTTGCGTGACTCTATCAAAGGTGGCCTAGAGGTAGGCGTCGAGAAGAGAGGCTACGGTAGGGAAGCGGCAGGGCAAGCCCAGCGCTGCTGGGGAGAGGGCCGGATAGACAAAGTGGCGGTGGCGCAGGCAGTACTCATCCCAGGCCGAAAGTCGCACCCGAAGTAGGAAGGCTAGGGTGCGAAATAGGCCGATGGGCAGGGGCAGGCGGAAATAAATCCGTTTTTTAAAATAGGCGCACACCTGCTCTACGCATTCATCCACCGACAAGGGGGGGTTGCCCAACACCCAATCCCCTCCCCCCGGCGGATGGGCCACCCAATGGGCCACCATCTCGGCCACATCGGCAGCGTGGATGAAGTGGAAGCTGGCATCCACCCGCAAAAAGCGGATCAAATCCAGCCAGCGGAGCACCTCCTTGAGGCCGGCGGTGATGTGGGAGTAGGGGTGGTGGGGGCTGCCGCCAAACAGCAGGGTGGGGTAGAGGGTGAGCAGGCGATCTGGCCAGAAGCTGCTTTCCTGCCGTCGCAGCAGCATCGCGTACTTGCTGCGGATGTAGTCGGTGCCGGCCTGGCCGGCGATGGCCAAAGGTTCTAACGCTTGATTCAAAAGGCTGGCAGTGGAAAAGTAGATCACCTGCTGACAGCGCTCCGGATCCAACAAGCTGAGCAACTCCAAGGTGTGGGTGACGTTCACCGCCCAGGTCAGGGTGGGATCCCCCCAAGCCGCCGCCATGTGGATCAACCCATCCATCTGCCGCAGCAGGGCGGCGTGTTCCCGAATGCGCAGGAGATCGCCGGCCACCAGGGTGATGGGGGCAGGCAAACGCTCCGGGGGCAACCGCAGGCGGCTGGGGTTGCGGATAAGAATGTACAGGTGGTAGGCGGGCTGCTCCGGAAACTCGGGATCCCTTTGTTGGGCCAGGCGCTCCAACACATAATGCCCCAGACAGCCGCTAGCGCCGGTAAGAAACAGGTTTCGCAAGAGATCTTCCCAACGGCAACTCATCGAAAAAGCTTCTGACTAGTCTACCGCCTTAGCTTGCGCCTGCCGGATTGGCTTAACCCCCAATTCCCCTAACGGGCAACTGCGCCCTGTTCCAAGCCAGGCAGCAACCTGGAAATTTGGCCGCGAGAATGGCAGCATAGTTCGACAGGGATCCCACTCCCAGGGAGATTTGGACCTCGCTCAACTCGACTTCTGCCTGTGGCCGCAACCTCTTCTCCCCCTGCTGGACGGGTGTTCAGCCTTTGGCCTCCCCTAGCCCTTGTTTTGCAGCGGCTGGTCCAAGCGGTGCCGGTGCTGCTGCTGATCACGGTGCTCAGCTTTTTGCTCCTGCAACTGGCCCCCGGCGATTTTTTGGATCCCTTGCGGGCGGATCCCAGTATCAGCCAGGAGTTTATCGCCCAGGAAGAGGCGCGGCTGGGCTTGGATAAACCCTTGCTTTGGCAGTATTTGACCTGGCTGGGCAATCTGCTGCAGGGGGATTTTGGCGTCAGCTACACCTATCGCGTGCCAGTAGCGCAGCTCATCCTCTCCCGCGCCGGCGCCACCCTGCTGTTGGCAGTGTGCTCCGTTTTGCTGACTTGGATGATCGCCATTCCGCTGGGGATCCTGGGGGCGCTGCAGCAGAACACTCCTCTGGATCGGGCGTTGCAGTTGCTCAGCTACCTGGGGCAGGCCATGCCCAGCTTTGTGCTGGCCATTTTGCTGCTGATCGTGGCCCAAAACGTGGGCTGGCTGCCGGTGGGCGGGATGACCAGTGTTTATTTTGCCGAGCTGGGTTGGGGGGGAAAGCTGCTGGATCTGGGCCGTCACCTGCTCTTGCCCACGCTGGCCCTGAGCATCACCAGCTTTGCCGGGCTGCAGCGGATTACCCGCGGCAACTTCTTGGACGTGCTGCGGCAGGAATACATCCAGGCGGCGCGGGCGCGTGGGATCCCGGAATGGCGGGTGATCTGGCTGCATGCATTGCGCAACGCCGTCAACCCCTTGATCACGATCTTGGGCTTTGAGTTTGCCAATTTGCTCAGCGGCTCTTTTATTGCCGAGTTTTTCTTCAACTGGCCGGGGCTGGGCAAGCTGCTCTTGGAAGCGGTCCAGAGCTTCGACATCAACGTGGTGATGGCCGGGCTTTTGCTGGGGGCCGTGATGCTCATTCTGGGCAATTTGTTGGCCGATCTGCTCTTGATGTGGGTGGATCCCCGGATCCGACCTGAGTCTTTGCTTTAGGGGCTTTGGATCCTTCCCCAAGAGCTCAGGTTTCCTGTTGTACATTGGGTTCAAGTTGGAAAACGAGGGATCCCCCATGCACTTTCAACCCGACGGCGCTCTGGACGACAGCTTACCTGGGGTAGCTGCGGAAGCAGTGGTTTGGAATGCGCTGCGGCAGGCCCTGGGATCCGATCCCGGCTACCTCCTCCATCAGTTCAGTATCTATAACCATCAGGGCCACGTCACGGCCAAGCCCGACATCCTATTGATTCATTTTGAACTGGGCTTTTGGGTTTTCGAGTGTAAGGGCTGCAACCTTTACAATATCGAAGCCATCGACGGCAGCCAGTGGCGCATGCGGGAGTGGCACAGGGAAACCGAGACCCCCTTGGGGCAGGCCGATAACCAAATGTTTCAGATCAAGAATTGGCTGCAGCAAAATCCGGAAACCCGGCCTCTCCAAGCTCGCGTTGCCTGGCAATATCGGCTGGCTTTGCCTCGCATTCGGCGACAAGAATGGCAGGAGCGCTTCGGGGATCCCCCGTTTCTCGGGGCGCTGCTTTTTGCAGATGATTTGGAGCATCCAGAGCAGTTGCGGCAGACTCTGTATGCGGCCAAAAAGGCCAATGGCGCTCCTCTCAACGCCACAGAATGGGAAGTGATCCTCAAAACGTTGGGAATAAAGTTGGGGGATCCCGGCGATGACCCAATATCTTACAGCTACGATCCCCAGGCGGTGATCCGTCGCGTCCAAGAGCAGATCTTTAAGCTTGATGAAGACCAACGCAAAATTGCCACCCAATATCCTGAGGGGCCACAGCGGTTGCGGGGCCTGGCGGGGACAGGCAAAACGGTAGTCTTGACTCGCAGAGCGGCCAAGATCCACGCCGACCACCCCGATTGGGACATTGCGGTAGTTTTTTACACCCGCTCTCTCTATCACCAAATTCGCGAGCAAATCTCAAAGGTCTGTCAGAGCAAGTTTGACCTTGAGCCGGACTGGAAAAAGATCCAGGTGATGCACGCCTGGGGATCCCAAAATCAAACTGGGTTCTATCGATTGCTCGCTAACGAATGTGGCTTAACGCCCAAAAGCTTGGAGCGGGCAAAGGCAGAGCTAAGGGATAAAAATGACTATACAACTGAGCCCTTCGACTACGTCTGCGAAAAGTTAGAAAAAGAAGCCAAGGAAATCCCTCAGCTCTTCGATGTTATTTTGATCGATGAAGGTCAAGATTTGCCCCCTGCCTTTTACCGTTTAGCCTATCGGGCTTTACGGGATCCCAAACGGCTCTATTGGGCCTATGACGAAGCCCAGGGCATTGGCTCGCTGACGGTGCCAGGAATAGCCGAGCTATTCGGGCGCGACGAGACAGGCAAGCCCAAAGTGCAGTTGGGAGGGCGGGCCACTGTGTTGCCCCATTGCTACCGCACTCCGAAGATTATTCTCATGGCTGCCCATGCCATCAACATGGGTCTTTTGCGTGGAGACCAGCCTTTGCAGGGAGTTACTCAAAAAGGGCAGTGGGAAAATTTAGGTTACGAAGTGGTAGAAGGCGATTTTCGTAAGCCTGGATCCACAATTACCCTCACCCGCAAGGCTTGCCATCCCATCGATCAAGAAGACTTTGAGCCCAAGGTGGATCCGCAATCGCTGCTAATCTGGCGCACCTTCCCTTCTGAGGAAGAGGAGCAGAATTGGATTGCCCAACAAATCGAGCGCGACCTGAAGCAGTGGAGTTTTCAGCCGGAGGATCTCCTGGTTACCGGTGTAGGCAGCTTCAAGAAGAGCAGACCTTATTGGGAAAGCCTGAAGGCCAAGCTCAAACAAAGAGGAATTAGAGCTCTCATAGCCGGCGAAGATGCCGGTCAGGATATTTTCCGCTTGCCGGGGCATGTCACCCTAGCGGGGATCTTCCGGGCCAAAGGCAATGAAGCTTGGAAAGTCTACGTTTGCCAGTTTCAAAACGCCACCGAACCGGGGCTCAGTGTGGAAGAGCAACTGCGCCGGCGCAACCAAGCTTTTGTGGCCTTGACACGCACCAAGATCTGGTGTGTCGTGACAGGGATCTCCCCCCAAGACCACCTGGCCCCCGCCTTTCAAGAGCTGCAGCAGGCCAAGGAACAGTACCCCTATCTACGCTTCCCGGCCTTTAATAAGGGATCCCTGCGGCGAATTCATGAAATAGATCCGGACTCGGAAGGCGTCTGATAGGCTACCATCTGCCCTCGAGCGAGCTCAGCTCTGCCATCGCTTTTGCCATGTCGTCCAAGTCGTTTACTCGCTCCTCAATAGCTGCAAGAATTTCGTCGTAGGCGGTGGCAGAAACGGAGCTGAAGCCCAGGGATCCCTTTCCAAACCCAGAGGGGTGGGCGGCAAAGTTGCTGCAGCCTGTTGCTTGGCGAGCTTGATTAAGGCGGGCGATCTCTTGGGCCAAAAGATCCCGTTTGCAGCGGAGTTGGTCAATTTTCGCAACGTACTCTTTCAAAAGTTGTACAAGCTCTTGTTTTTTGGCTTGCAAGTCTTCTATTGAGGCTTTTAGATTCTGCTCTTCTGTACGCAATTGTGAAAGCAATTCTTGCTGAGCTTGGATCTGGGATCCCAACTCAAAATAGGTTTGAGCATCAGTTCCATCGCCGGCTTTCTCTTCCTGCCGAAGGGGTGTCCAATTGGCAAGAGCAGCCCGCAGATCGGCCAGCTCGTTTTGCAGGTGCTGTAAACCTAGCTCTTGCCGGCTTTTGAGGTGCTCCAGAGATTGCTCCAGCAGGTGGATTTTGGCTTTGGACTCACTCCCAGCCAGGGCGGAGGCGAGGTAGCCGGTCATGCCCGTAGCCAAAGCGGCTGCCCCCGACTGCCACAGGGATCCGCCGGATCCCAGGCTGCCGAGGGCCACGGCAAGGCCAGCCAAAGCGGGAAAAGCATTGACCCAAAGCTGGCGAGGGGGAGAAGACGGCATCGTCGGCCCCAGAAACAGGTTTTCATTGATCCTAACTGCTGTTTGGGGAGGTTTCCTCACCCGCAGCCCTTCTCCCTTGAGGAGCTAGCAACGCAACTTGCAGCAACAGGGCTGCCGGGATCCCTTAGCCGATGCTGAGGCTGCTGATGTTGCACCGTCCCAGGGCAGGTGCCGTTCGCCTCACCAAGCCCGTCAGCACATTGCCAGGGCCGATTTCCCACACCTCTCGGATGCCGTCGGCGGCCATCTGCAGCACCGTTTCTCGCCAGCGGACTGGGGCAGTCATCTGAGACAGCAGTGCCTGCTTGAGGACCTGGGGATCTCGGCTAGCGGCAGCCGTGCAATTGCTGTAGACCGGCACTCGCGGAGCCTGAAAGTCAACCTCGCGCAAGGTGTGGGCAAAGGTTTCCGCCGCCGCCTGCATCAAGGGCGAGTGGAAGGCGCCGCTGACTTTGAGGGGAACGGTGCGCTTGGCCTGCAACTGCTCACAGATGGCCTGCACCCCCTCGACCGAGCCGCTGATCACGACCTGATCCGGGCTGTTGTCGTTGGCAATGACCACATCGGGAGTCATCTGGCACAGGTGCTCCAGCTTGTCGCGATCAAACCCAATCAGCGCCGCCATGCTGCCGGGGGGATCCCCTGCAGCTTCCATCAACTGGCCCCGCAGCGCCACCAGCCGCAGGCCAGTCTCAAAATCAAATACCCCCGCGGCGTAGAGGGCGCTATATTCTCCCAAGCTGTGGCCGGCTGTACAGGCGGGAGCCTGACCCTGAGCGTAGAGATAGTCCGTCAGCAGGGCCGATACAGTGAATAAAGCCGGCTGCGTGTAGCCGGTCTGATGGATCTGCTCTTCCGAGAGCGCCAGGGGATCCCATCCCAGCACCTCGCGGGCCACAGCCAACTTGCGGGCCGCCCCTGGCCAATCTTGTAAATCCCTTCCCATGCCCACGACTTGGGATCCCTGACCGGGATAGATCCAGGCAACGCTCATCAGTTCAATACTCTCCAACTCATCTGCCCCAACGAAAGACAATTGCTCCCCAGGTGAGGCCGGCGCCGAAGCCAGCCATCACCCCCAAATCCCCAGGGCCAAACCGCCTTTGGCCAATCCAGTCGGCCAGCGCAATCGGCACCGAGGCGCCGGAGGTGTTGCCGTAGCGCTCCAGAACGCTGGCCACCCGCTGGGGATCCAACTGCAGCCGCTTGGCCACAGCATCGAGGATGCGCTGGTTGGCCTGGTGGATGAAGTAGCCTTGCACGGCTGCTGCGGCAATCCCAGCTCGAAAGAGAGCCTTCTCGATAATCTCCGGCACCGCTTGGACGGCGAACTTGTACACCTCACGGCCGTTCATGGCGATGGGGCAGCAGCGGTATTGACCCACCTGCAGGGATCCCACCAGGGGCCTGGCCTCGGTGGCCATGGCCAGGCTGAGCAGCTCGCTGCCACTGCCATCGCTGCGCAGCTCGATGCTGAGGATGCCGCCGTCCCCCTCTCTTGCGGCTTCCAGGACCACCGCCCCTGCCCCGTCCCCAAATAGGACACAGGTGGTGCGATCTGTCCAGTCCACTGTGCGAGAGAGTACGTCCGCCGCCACCACCAGCGCCCGCCGGTACAGCCCGGTTTGCAGAAACTGGGCCGCCGTGGCCACAGCAAACACAAACCCTGTACAGGCTGCCGTCAGGTCAAAAGCCACCGCCCGTGTCGCCCCCAGCGCTGCTTGCACCCGCGGAGCGGAGCCGAAGCGATCGACGCCGGTGGAGGTGGCCAGGAGGATTAGATCCAGCTCCTGGGGCGGGATGCCGGCCTGCGCCAGGGCAGCCTTTGCCGCTTGCGCCGCCAAATCCACCAGGCTGAGGTCGGGGGGCAGGATGCGCCGTTGGCGAATGCCGGTGCGGGGCCAGATCCACTCGTCGGAAGTCTCCACGATCTGGCTGAGGTCGTCGTTGCTCAGGCAGGGAGTCGGCAGGGCAGCCCCCACCCCCACCAGCCGCACGCTCGGGAGGCCATTGCTGGGCATGAACGCTATCCTTCCACCCGATCCAGGGATCCTACCGGCAGGGCTTCTGGACTGGGGTTAGAGGCTGAGGCCAGAGGAGGAGCATTCTCTCCGGCATTGACTTTGGATGGGTGAGAGTCGGCCATTTCCGCTTGCAGCCGCTGTAGGATCTTCTGCTCCGCCGCCTCTTTGGCCAGGCGAATGGCATGGTAGACCATCGCCGCCTTGGAGCTGCCGTGGGTAATGACGCAGATGCCGTTCACCCCCAGCAACAAAGCGCCGCCGTATTCCACATAGTCCATGCGCCGCTTCACCTGCTTCAGATTGGGCTGCAGCAGCCAGCAGCCCAGCTTGCCACGCCAGCCGCGGGGCAACTCCTCCCGCAGCACCTGGGTGATCACCTGGCCGACGCTCTCGGCAAACTTGAGCAGGGCGTTGCCCACAAAGCCGTCGCACACCACCACATCAAAGTCCCCCGTCAGCACGTCTCGCCCCTCGGCGTTGCCGGCAAAGTGAATCCCCGGCAACTGGGTCAGGCGCTGATGGGTGGCCAGGGCCAGGTCGTTGCCCTTGTTGGGCTCCTCGCCAATGTTGAGCAGGCCCACCCGCGGCTTCTCAATCCCCAGCACGCACTGGCAGTAGAGGGATCCCATGCGGGCAAATTGTTCCAAGAAGCGGGGCCGGCAGTCCACGTTGGCTCCCACATCCAAAAGCAAGACCGGCTTGCCCTTCAAAGTGGGCAAAAGAGCACCGATGGCCGGGCGGTCGATCCCCGCCAATCGGCCCAAGTTGAGGTAGGCAGCGGCCATCGTAGCCCCAGTGTTGCCGGCAGCCACCACTGCATCTGCCTGCTTGGCGCGCACCTGTTGCATGGAGACGTTGATAGAGGCTTGCGGCTTCCTGCGCACCGCCAGGGGCTCTTCCGCCATGCCCACTACCTCCTCAGCGGGCACGACGGTGATCCCAGGAGGCAGGGGCCGGGGCAAGAAAGGCTCAAGCGCGTCTGGACGGCCGACCAGCGCAATCCCCACCTGAAGATAGCGATGGGCCAGCAGGGCGCCTTTGATGATCTCTTCGGGAGCGTAGTCACCTCCCATCGCATCAACTGCAATTCGCACGAGCTGACCTCACACTGGAACACTCCTGACAGATAAAATGCGGGGATCTCCGCTGCTCCTCTGCCTCGAGAAGTTGGGATCCCGCTATCTACAAGGCGCTACCGAATTTTACCAGATTTGCTCTCTTTGGTTGAGGCCGTCAAGCCCTTGACACTCCCAGCGCCTGAAGGCAGGGGATTCTTACGCAGCCCAAAATGGACTGGCGAAGGCGCTGTCAAGACGCCCCTAGATAGTCTTTTGAGGCATAACCTCAAAGTTCTGCTTACTTCGGAGGACTTCAGTTCCTCCAGGTTAGTCATTGCCGCGCGGGTTTGGCACCGCAGTAGGTTGTTTTCCTGGAGAAGCTCTAAAGAAGCAACTAAAGTGGCTCAAGGGCTTTTCCGCCCCGTCCTCAAGTACGGGGCTACCAAGCTATCCTTTTGTGTCAAAAGGAATGTGTGGGCACTGCCTGCCTGCTTGGGAAGACGACAGGACACAGCTCCTTACCGCTGGGTGAGGGCGGCCAGGAGCGATTGCACCTGCTGGACATGGGCGCTGGCCGTGGAGCCCCTTTCTTGATATTGAGCCAGCTCTGCCTCCAACTGAGCCAGTTGTTCCGCTAACTCCGCCCACCGATCCCGCTCTGGATAGAGGGTGGCCTGCAGGTGATTCAGGCGACCCCAGGTTTCTGCCATGGCCTGGGCGCGCGCCCGCAGGGATCCCTCCTCTTGCTGCAACTGTTGCCACTGCTGCTGCAATTCCTGCTGCTGGCGGGCCAGTTGCTCTTGTTGAAAGGGCAGAGAGGATTCCAGTTGGTGGACGAGGGTTTGCAGGCGGCTTTTTTCTTGGAGAAGCTCCTGCTTCTGGCTGCCGATCTGCTCCAGGATCGGCCCGATATCGACCTGAACTGGGGCGGCAGCCTGATTTTGAAGCTGCCTAAGGCGGGCTTCCTGGCGGGCCAGCTCCTCGTATTCCCGTTGCAGGTTTTTCTCCTGAGGCAGCAGGGCTTCCTCTAGGGCGCTGCAGGCAGACTGGGCGTAGTCGATATCCAGTTCGATGTCGAACCGCTCCTCCGGAGAGGCGGTGGCCAGCCGCTCTTGCAGCTCCCGCAGGGTTTGCCGGTTTTGCTCCAGCTCGGCCCGCTGTTGGCTGACCTGGGCCGCCCGCTGCTCGTAATCTCGGCGCAGTTGGCTCACCAAGGCCGCCAGCTCCTCGACCGAGATCGCAGACCCTGAGGCACCTGACCCGCCGTTGCTGCTGCCATCGACGATGAAGTCGTACTCCTGCACTAGACGAGAGGCTTTCTGGTATAGGCTCTCTTGAGATTGCAGCTGCTGGAGAATCCTCTGCAGGTGCTCTTGATGGGCTCGCAGGGATCCCTGTCGAGTTTGCCACTCTGCTTGGCTTTGCTCCAGGGATTGTCGGGATCCCCACCAAGCGGTGTGGCGTTCTTGCCAAGCGCGGTAGTCTCGATCCAGCTCGTCTTGCCGGGCCTGGGCCTGCTGACGTTCTGCTTCCAGTTGGGCAATCTGTTGATTCAAGTGCTCCTGCTGCTGCTGAATGTGGCTTTTCAAGCTTTGCAGAAGCGCCAAGGGATCTCCAGCCGGATGCAGACTCTCCTGGAGCTGTTGCATCAAAGCCTGTAGCTGCGCTGCTTCTGCCTCCCCCAAGCGGCTGGAGCGAGCTTCTTGCAACTGGGCTTCCAACTCTTGCCGCTGCCGATTCAGAGCTTCCCGCTGCTCTCCGATCAGGCGCTGTTGTTCAGCCAAGTAAGCTTGCTGGGCTGCCAGTTCCTCTTTGAGGCTGTCCAGAAGTTTGCGATCTTCCTCCACACTCTTGTATTGCTCATACAGCCGCTGCACCTCTTCTTCTTGAGCTGCTAGCTCCATCTCGCGGCGGGTCAGCTCATGCGCCTGAAAGGTGAGGGACTGTTTCCAAACCTCGATCTCCTCCTCCTGGCTGCGGGCTCTGAGCTGAAGTTGGCTGAAGTTTTGCAGATAGGTCACCAGTTGGCGAGCGGCTTCGCTGATGCGGGCGACCTGACGGTTGCCGGAGATTTCCGCCAGCACCAATGACCCATCCTTGAAGCGCCCAGCCTCCTGGGCGATGCGGCCTTCCAAAGTAATGGATTCTTCGTTCACGGCCACCCAGGTATTGTCCTGCTGCTGCTTGGCCAGCAATTGCAGAGACGACTTGGCAAATCCAATCGGCTTGGATAGCTCTGCTAGGTACAGCACGCCTGAACTCCTCTAAAACAGCATGGACAGCACCAGCCTTGACCTCACCGAGCCACTGCCCCTGGCCGGGGAAAAATGAACGGCCGCCAGAACATGGCTCGCCGAGGCGCATAAAGACTACACCACCTTTCTAGACTCAACCATAGGGTAAAAAAAACGCCTTCGCCAGATGAGTTTTGGGGATGCCTGGGGTAGCTATTCAAACCGGTGGCGGAGCACTAAGGTAGTCTAGGGTGTGGTGTAGGGTTCTGCTCAGGGTTTGTATGGAGCTGCAAGGTGAGCCGCTTTCTGTTCGTCGGCGTTCTCCTGCCCCGCCGGTGGTCGTAGCCTCTCAGGTGTACCAGACAACAGCGCCGGAAGCCAAACCGCGCCACATTTTGGAAGCGATCGTCTGGCATAAAGAGCAGGAGGTGGAGCGGCAACGGGAGCAGCTTCCCCTCAAGGAATTGCAACGGCAACTGGATCAGGCTCCGCCGGTGCGGGATTTTGTGGCGGCCCTCACCCAGTCGCCTCACCCTATCTCTGTGATTGCCGAGGTCAAAAAAGCCTCTCCCAGCCGCGGCATCCTCCGGGATCCCTTTGACCCGGTAGCCATTGCCCAGAGCTATGAAGCCGGTGGGGCCAGTTGCCTCTCGGTGCTCACAGATGAGCGGTTCTTTCAGGGCAGCGGCGAGTATCTGCGCCGGATCCGTCAGGCAGTAGGGATCCCCATCCTCTGCAAGGAGTTCATCCTCTACCCTTACCAAATCCTCTGGGCCCGCAGCCTGGGGGCAGATGCGGTGCTCTTGATTGCCGCCATTCTCTCGGATGCGGACTTGGGCTATTTTCTCAAGCTGGTTCGGCAATTGGGCATGGCAGCTCTGCTGGAGGTGCACACTTCCCAAGAGTTGCAGCGGGTGTTGCGTTTGCCCCAACTGCAAGAGTCCAGAGGGCAGGTGCTCATTGGCATCAACAATCGCGATCTGAGAACCTTTACGGTGGACTTGAACACAACGCGCAACCTGTTGGCCGCCCACTCGGATCTCCTCGGCGAGCTGCCCATTGTCAGCGAGTCCGGCATCCATACCCCCGCCGATCTGCAGCAGTTGCGGGCCTGGGGGGTGCGCTCTGTGCTGGTGGGGGAAGCGCTGGTGACCCAGCCGGATCCCGGCCAAGCTGTGCGCCACCTGTTGTCATCTCAGTGAATGAGAACCCTCCATCATATGGATCTCTGTTAAGAACAATGGATCTCTAAGGATTGCTCAGACCGATGAAACGTATTCCTGTGCCGGCTCACATCCACTACGAATTTCTGCTGCGGGTATTGGAGCGGCAAACCTTTCCGGCAGTGGAAGAACAGGATTTTGGCAACCGAGGCCGCACGCAAGAGCTGATCAACTCCCTGCGCAAAGCCCTCACCCAACAGGTGCAACTGGAGGAAGAGTGGCGACAGCGGGGCTATCAGGTGGACTACCGCTGGAATATGGACGAGCCTCAGCCTCCCTCTTGACCTTCCAGCCCACTGTAAGGTTTAGCATCCTTTCAGTGGCATTGGGGGGGTTTTCCAAGATGCAGGTTGTTTTGACGGTGCCCAAGCTGGCCTGTGGGGCCTGTATAGACACCATTGCGCAAGCGGTGCGGCAACTGGATCCCCAGGCGCAGGTGGAAGGGGATCCCAAAACCAAACAGGTGCGGATTACTTCTGAGCGGTCTGTGAGCGATTTGCGGCAGGCCCTCACCCAGGTGGGATATCCCCCGGCCTAGTCAATTTTGGGCCGGGAACGGTCGGGTGTCTGTTTTGAATTTCTGTACAGATGGCTGCCTTCGCCCTGCCCAGGGTGGAGAGTAGCTGTCGTTTCATCAACAAGGTGTTGCCATGTCTGCCCATAAAGGGTCATCGGCTGCACTATCGGCCTCTGCGCCTTCTCCTGAGGGCACTTGGCAGTTGGCCTTACAAGGGATGAGCTGTGCCTCCTGCGCCCGCAGCATCGAACAGGCCCTCGCTCAGGTGCAGGGGGTGTCCCACGGATCAGTGAATTTTGCCAGTGAGCAGGCCACCGTCAAAGGGGATCCCAGGCTGGTGGATCCGCAGGCGCTGATTCGGGCGGTGGAGCGGGCGGGGTATCGGGCGCGCCTTATCCAGGAGGATTGGCAGCTGGACGATCTGTCGGATCCAGAGCGGATCGCCCAACGGGCCGCAGAACGGGAACTGAAGCTCAAGGTGGCGATAGGGGTGGGCATCAGCACGGTGCTGGTGATCGGATCCCTGCCGATGATGCTGGGGATGGACATCCCGGGCTTTCCCATGTGGCTGCACAATCCTGGGTTGCAGTTGCTGCTGACGGCTCCGGTGCAGTTTTGGGTGGGCAAGCATTTTTATCGAGGCGCTTGGGCTGCTTGGCAACGGCGTTCAGCGGATATGAACACGCTGGTGGCCTTGGGGACGAGCGCGGCTTTTTTCTATTCTGTTTTCCCAACGGTTTTCCCCGACTATTTTCACCGGCAAGGACTGCACCCGGATGTCTATTATGAGGTGTCGGCGGTGGTCACCACCTTGATCCTGGTGGGCAAGTGGATGGAGCAACGGGCCAAAAGGCAAACCTCTGAGGCCATTCGCAAGCTGATCGGGCTGCAACCGAAAACGGCGAGGGTAATCCGCCAGGGGGTGGAGCAGGATGTCCCCATTCGGGAGGTGCAGGTGGGGGATCGGATCCGGGTGCGCCCCGGCGAGAAGGTGCCGGTGGATGGGGTAATCCTAGAGGGATCCTCCAGCCTCGACGAGTCGATGGTGACCGGCGAGAGCCTGCCTGTTGTCAAATCGGCGGGGGATGAGGTGATTGGGGCAACGCTGAATCGGACGGGCAGCTTTGTGATGGAAGCGCGGCGGGTGGGCAAAGACACAGTTCTGGCCCAGATCGTGCGCTTGGTGCAGGAAGCTCAGGGATCCAAAGCCCCAATTCAACAGGTGGCGGATCGGGTGACTGCCTGGTTTGTGCCGGCAGTGATCGGGGTGGCAGTTCTAACTTTTGTGCTCTGGTGGGTGCTGGCCGATAACCCGACACTGGCCTTGGTGAACACGATTGGGGTGCTGATCATCGCCTGCCCTTGTGCGCTGGGGTTGGCAACCCCCACCTCGATCCTGGTGGCCACGGGACGAGGGGCAGAATTGGGGATCCTGGTGAAAAGTGCCGACAGCCTGGAATTGGCCCACCACTTGCGCACGGTGGTCTTGGACAAAACTGGCACCCTGACCGAAGGTCGCCCTACCGTCACCGATATTTGGGCCCACGGCTCCTCTCCCCTGACGGTGTTGCGCCTGGCAGCGGCGGTGGAGCGGCACTCGGAACATCCTTTGGCCCAGGCGGTGGTGCAGAAAGCCGAAGCGGAAAAAATTGCCATCCCTCCTGCCCAGCATTTTCAGGCAAGGATAGGCAGTGGGGCAGAAGCCTGGGTGGAAGACCAGTGGATCCGCATCGGTCGGCTGAGCTGGCTACAGGAGATGGGGATCCCTTGGGATCCCTCTTGGTCAGAGCGGGTTCAGAATTGGGAAAGCCAGGGCAAAACGGTGATCGGCGTGGCGCAATCCCACCGTCTGGTGGGGCTGTTGGCCATTGCCGATCCGCTCAAACCCACCTCTCCTGAGGCAGTGCAACAGCTGCAACAGATGGGTCTAGAGGTGATCCTGCTAACCGGGGATAACCCCACTACGGCCCAAGCGATTGCCCGGCAGGCAGGCATTCAGCGGGTAATTGCCCAAGTCCGCCCCGATCAGAAGGCAGCTTACATTCGCAGCTTCAGACAACCTCGACACCGGGTGGCGATGGTGGGAGATGGCATTAACGATGCTCCGGCTCTGGCAGAAGCCGATGTGGGGATCGCCATTGGCACAGGTACGGATGTGGCGATGGCCGCCAGCGATATTACCCTCATGTCGGGGGATCTGCGGGGAGTCGCCACAGCCATTCAACTCAGCCGGGCCACCCTCAACAACATCCGCCAGAACCTCTTCTTCGCCTTTATCTACAATACGCTGGGGATCCCGATTGCCGCTGGGGCGCTCTATCCCTTTACAGGCTGGTTGCTCAACCCTATGCTGGCGGGGGCAGCCATGGCCCTGAGTTCCATTTCGGTGGTCGCCAATGCCCTGCGCCTGCGACACTTTCGAGCCCACAGACCGGCAGGCCGGCGTTAGGCCCTCTCCCAGGGGCAAGGGGGATTAGCGCGGCAACAGTTTTGCTGCCCTTTGAGCATGAGTCTGCCGTACCGCTCATGCCTCAGGGCTATCTTCTGGCAGACAAGGACATCCCCCCCAGGGGGCTTGGTGAACGACAAGCGGCAAGCTAACCTAAAAGGCTCAGGCAGACTGGGGAAAGCGCGGTGCAAATCCGCCACTGTGACGCAACTGTGATGGGATCCCTCCCTCAGCCAGAACACCCACCTGCCGTTGTCCTGTACCCCTTGCGATTCACAAGGAACGGAGTTTTTTGTGTTGAATACCCTCAGTTTTTCCCCTCCCCGTGCGGTTGGGCAGTTTTCTTCTCCTGCCTTGCCCCTGTTGCTCATCGGCCATGGATCCCGTGACCCTGAAGGGCAGCAAGCCTTTCTGGAGCTGGCCCAAGTTTATCAATCCCTCACCCCCCATCGGCCGGTGATCCCCTGCTTTTTGGAGCTAGCCCAGCCCAGTATTGCCCAGGGGGTGGAACAATGCTTGGCCCAAGGGTGGCAGGAGATCGTGGCCCTGCCGCTGCTGCTTTTTGGGGCGCGCCACAACAAGTTCGACGTGACGGTGGAGCTGGATCGTCTGCAGGCCCTCCACCCGCAGTTGCGCATCCACTACGGCGGGCCGCTGGGGATCCGGGTCGAGATCTTGCAACTGTTGCGGGAGCGATTGGCCACTCTGCTGGCTGCCCAGCCGCAGCAGATCCCAGGGGCGGAAACGGTGTTGCTGTTTGTCGGTCGCGGCTCCAGCGATCCCGAAGCCAACGCCGAAGCCTGTAAGCTGGCCCGGCTGCTTTGGGAAGGATCCGGGTTTGCTGCCGTGGAAACCTGCTTTATCGGCATCACCCATCCCCGCCTGCCGGTGGGTCTGGAGCGGGCCCTCTCTTGGCAGCCGCGCCGGGTGGTTGTGCTGCCCTATTTTCTCTTTACAGGGGTGCTGGTGAAAAAAATCGAGGCGGCGGTGCAAGAACGGCGACGCCAATACCCCGAGATCGACTGGCTGATGCTGCCGGAATTGGGCCTTGTGGACGCGGTGCTGCACAGCCTGCAGCAACTGGAGCAGGAAGCTCTCCAGGGCCAAACCCTGATGAACTGCCACCTCTGCAAGTTTCGCCTGGCGGTGAGCGCAGAGCTGGGAGCGGGGCATACTCATCACCATGACCATGACTCCCATGGGCACGGATCCCATCACCATCACTCTCACCATCACCACAACCACGGCCATACCCCCGCAGCAGCAGCGGATCCCTGGGCCGAATTGCAGAGCTACCACCAGCGGGCTTGGCAAGTGCCCTAAGCGAGAAACAGAGGCTGCCGGCGGGATAAACTGAGATGCAGGCAGGCGATCTGTGAACCTGACCTCTGGTTCTCCTGCTCCGGTGGTTCTGCTAGCGAAAAAACAGAAACGATGATGTTCTCCCGCTCCTCTTGGGTCTCAGGTGCCGCTGCCGCGGGGAGCGGGATCTTTGTCTTCGCGTTGGTGGTGGGCCTGCTGGATCAGATCCTGCCGACCCTGCCCAAGGTTTCCCTGTCCTTGGCCGGGATCCCTGGGCTCCTGGCTGCAATTGGGGCCTCCTACGGGGTTTGGCGGCTGGTTCAGATGGGTCTGCAGTCGCATTCCTGGCCTGACTTTCGAGAATCGCTGTTGGCGGCTGTGTCTCCCTTCGATCCTGCCGATCACGGTGGTAGGCCGCGGCAACCCGAAGTGGATCCGCGTCCTCTGCAAGTGGCTGAGGAGATCCGCCAAACCCAGCTTCGCCACCAAAAGATCCTCGACCGCACCAAGCAGCAGGTGAAAGCCGAAATCCAAACCTGCGAACGCCCCCAAGCGCAACTGCGCAGCGAGCAGCAGCGGTGCCGAGTTCTGCAGGCCCAAGCCCAACGGTTGCAACGGCACTTGCAAAATCTCCAAACATCACCCCCGCCCTCTTCCCCAAACTCCAAACCGGCCAAACCCACACCAGAGCGGGAACTGCGCCACAGGCTCCGCCAACTTCAATCGCAAGTTACCACCCTAAAAATAGAGCTGGAACGGCAAGGGATCCAACTGCAGCAGTCGGAAGCCGAGCGGGCCCAACTCCAGCAGCAGCAGCAAAAACTTAAGCGCCTCCTGCAGCGCACAAAATCCGAAAACCAAAAGCTGCGCTCCCAACAGGAGGAATGGGCCCGGCAACTGGAGCAATCCCAACAGGAGTTGCGGACTTTGCGGGAGTCCTACCGCGCCCTGCAGACCCTCTGGGAGATAGGCTCTACCCTAACTCCCAAGACGACTGCTTCTGAAATTGCCGCCGCCGAACTCTCTGGCACCTCCGGCTAGCCGCAGCCTCGGCTCACCCGCTGCAGGACAAACACACTCCCTTCGCTGCCACGCCCAATCCGCAGGTCCTCATCCAAATAGGTGATATCCAGCCAACCCGTTGGCTCGCGGCGGCGAACGTCGATCTGCACCGCCGGGATCCGTTTGGGATCCCGCTCGAGCAGATAGAGAAAACTCTCGATCTCGTAGCTCATCAAGGCCTGGGATCCGAGCACCAAGCGCTCGAAAATGACCCTGACCCGGCATTCCGACTCTGGGTAGAAGCGGGCCGCCACCGCCACAACTCCCCGGGGCAGCCAAGCCTGCAGCCAGCCGGATCCCTGGATCTCCGCCACGTTAAAGACCCGCCCAGCTTTGGCCCGAATGCACTGGTAGATCTCGCCGGTGGTCAGAAGGGGCAACTGGGCCAGCCGCAGCAGGTCTGTGCTGGTGGTAAATAGGGTAAGCCAGTTCCCCTCCAACTGTTCAGGAACAGAGGTTGGCCTGGGGGTGGGGTTGAGCGCCTCCAAAGCAGCAATGTGAGACAAGATCTGGGCTTTCTGGTCAGGGGAAACCTTCCGGCCTCGGTCAGCCCCCTCCAGCAGGCGCAACAGGGCCAGCTTTTGCTCAGCCAAAGACTCAGGCATGGGCACACTCCACAGGCACCGGCCCTATTCTAGAGAACACGGGATCCCTCTGCCCTCAACCCTCCGCTTCCACCGGCTTCAGATTTAGATTTATTAGATCCGCCACCTGCTCGTACCCCAAGCCGGCCCGCACCAGCAGCGGCTCCGGCCCCGTGAGATCGATCACCGTCGAGACCTGGGCCCGATAGGGAGCCTCGTCATCCAGCACCAAATCCACCTGTTTCTCCAACTGTCGCATTTCCTCGGCGGTAAAGATTCCCCCCTCTTCCCAATCCCCAGCAGAGTCAAAACCCACCTCCAAAGAGCCGACGGGATCCCCGCCCAGCTTGGCCGAGGTGGAGACGATGGGATTGCCCAGCTCGGCCAACAGCGCCTGACAGATGGCCGAATCGGGCACGCGGATGCCGGTGGTTTTCCGCTTGGGATCCATGACCAACTTGGGCACCAGCTTGGTGGCCGGCAGCAAAAACGTAAACGGGCCCGGGATCAGCCGCCGCATCAGCCGATAGGCGGGATCGCTCACTTGGGCATACTGGGCAATTTGGGAAAGCGAAGGGCACAAAAAGGTGAGGGGCTTGTCGTTGGAAAGCCGCTTGAGACGCCTTACCCGCTCCACCGCCTGCTTGTGGGTGACATCGCAGCCAATGGCATAGACCGTATCGGTGGGGTAAAGCATGACCGCCCCTTCCCGCAGAGCGGCTGCAATCCGTTGGATGGAACGGGCCTGGGGATGCTGTGGATGGAGCTTAAAATACTCGGCCATTCGGGAGAAAAAAGCAAAACCTCAAGACTCGGAGCGGCTAGGGCTTTCCACCACTTCCGCAACTCCCCCAGAACGAGGGGTAGGCGGCACCGACAGGGATCCCTGCGGCCAATCTTTTAGCCGTTGCATCAGCGCTTGAATATGCAGACGAGGCAAATAGGGCCAGTCGCCTGCTTCCTCCAAATCCTGAAGCACCCGATAGAGCTCTTGCCGGGTGTTGGGCAAAGACTCTCGGAAGGCCCCCTCCAAAATCGTGCGGTGCAGATCCTCCAACAACCGCAGGAGCATCAACAGCTCCACACAAGCTCCCGCCCTCGCCTGGGCCGCCTGCTCAATGGCCAACTTGATCTGGCGCAAATCGGGGGGCAGATCCTCCGCCGAGATATACATAGCCGCTCATCTCTGAGTTTTGGGAAGGCAGGGGCACCCCTATTCTAAGATTCTCCTGCCCCCGAACTGGCTGGATTTTGCTAGCCGCCGCGGGTCGATGGAGATCCGGATCCCGGCCCAGGCACTGCCACACCCGCTGCAACAAGGGCTCCAGCCCCTGCCTGGCAACCGCCGAGATGGCCGATACCGGGGCACCGGCAGCCATTGACAGCCGCTGGGTGCGCTCGCTCACCTCCTGGGGCTCAAGGGCATCGATCTTGTTCAAAACCACAATCTGCGGCTTGTCGCTTAGCCCGTGGCCGTAGGCGCGCAGCTCCTGCTGAATGATTTGGTAATCCCTGACGGGATCTGCTGCTGTGCCGTCCACCAGGTGGATCAACACCCGCGTGCGCTCCACATGGCGCAAAAAGTCGTGGCCCAACCCCACCCCTCGGTGTGCCCCCTCGATCAGTCCGGGAATGTCGGCAAACACCACCCCATCCCCGGCAGGATGGGGCACCACTCCCAAATTGGGCTGCAGGGTGGTGAAGGGGTAATCGGCGATCTTGGGCCGGGCGGACGAGACCACCGAGATCAGGGTGGATTTGCCCGCATTGGGCATACCGACGATCCCCACCTCGGCAATGAGCTTTAGCTCCAGGCGCAGGCGTCGCCGCTCTCCCGGTTGGCCCCTGGTAAATTGGCGGGGAGCCCGATTGTGGTTGCTGAGAAAATGGGCATTGCCCAGGCCGCCTTTCCCGCCCCGAGCCACCAGCAGCCGATCCCCGGGCTGCACCAGATCCCCCAGCAGCTCGCCGGTCTCTGTGTCGAACACCATTGTGCCGCAGGGCACCCGCACCAGCCGATCCGCACCACTGGCGCCACTGCGATGGTTGGGCCCCCCTTTGGCCCCATGTTCTGCCTTGATCACCGGCTGAAAGCGAAAATCCAACAAGGTCTGCAGGCCGGGATCTGCCACCAGGATCACCGAGCCGCCCCGTCCTCCATTGCCCCCTGAGGGCCCTCCGGCGGGCACATACTTTTCCCGGCGAAAGGCAACAATGCCATCTCCGCCGTTCCCCGCCTGCACTTCAATTTCCGCCTGGTCGATAAAGTGCAATCGCCCCTCTCCCACCTGTGGCCCTCTCTCTCTAGCTTGGCAGGATCGCGAGGAAGTTTGCCACAAAAGCTGCCCTCTTAAGCTACTATAGTATTTCCCAAGCCATTGCCTGTCCCGCCTGGGAGGGTGAGCGAGTATGGGAGCTGTTCCTTACAAGTTCAACTGCTAATTCGCATCAACTGCTCTGCTGTTACACCCCTATGAGTCGATTCACCGCTGCTGCCGATGTAGGTTTCACCACCGAGGACTTTGCCGCCCTCTTGGATAAGTACGACTATCACTTCAGCCCTGGCGAAATTGTAGCTGGCACGGTATTTTCGGTGGAGCCGGGCGGTGCGTTGATCGATATTGGGGCCAAGACGGCTGCCTTCCTGCCTTTGCAGGAGATGTCCATCAGCCGGATAGAGGATCCGCACGAGGTGCTGCAGCCGGGAGAGACGCGCGAGTTTTTTATCCTCACCGAAGAAAATGAAGAGGGGCAACTGACCCTCTCCATCCGCCGCATCGAGTACATGCGGGCCTGGGAGCGGGTGCGGCAGCTACAAAAAGAAGACGCCACGGTGCGGGCCACCATTTTTGCCACCAACCGCGGAGGCGCCCTGGTGCGTATTGAGGGACTGCGCGGCTTTATCCCCGGCTCCCACATCAGCAGCCGCAAGCCCAAGGAAGAGCTGGTGGGCGAAGAGCTGCCCCTGAAGTTTTTGGAGGTGGACGAAGACCGCAACCGACTGGTGTTGAGCCATCGCCGCGCCCTGGTGGAGCGGAAGATGAACAAGCTGGAGGTGGGCGAGGTAGTGGTCGGCACGGTGCGCGGCATCAAGCCTTACGGTGCCTTCATCGACATTGGCGGCGTCTCTGGCTTGCTGCACATTTCCGAGATCTCCCACGAGCATGTCGACACGCCTCACAGCGTCTTCAACGTCAACGACGAAGTGAAGGTGATGATCATCGACCTAGACGCAGAACGGGGTCGCATCTCGCTGTCTACCAAGCAACTGGAGCCCAATCCCGGCGACATGCTGCGAGATCCCAAGCTGGTTTACGAAAAAGCAGAAGAAATGGCGGCCAAGTACCGCGAGCAACTGCGGGCTGCCAAGCAAGGACAAGTCGAGGAGGCGCCGCTGGAGGTTTCGGAAGAGGAGCTGGAATACGCGGCTGCGGCGGTGGAGTAAAGCCATCTTGCGGAGAGCCTTCGGCGGCCAAGGCTTGCCGGTTTGTCTCTCCCTTAGCCTAGCTGGGATCCCTGGCCAAGAGGGGTGTCGGGTGCGGGTACAGCAGCGGTGAGAGTTTGCTTGTCCATGAGCGTTTGCGGCTACCTCTACACGCCCGCCCATGCCTCTTGGCCAGACCAGGAGCTGGCCTGGTTGAAAGCACACGGGGCCGATCCCATCTGGCACGACTGGGGATCCCGCATCCATCTGGAAGAGCTGTTGCAGGGCATTGCCGCCGGATCGGTGCAGCAGGTGCTGCTGGTGCGCCTGGCGGATCTGGGGGATCGAGTGGAGGAAGTCCACCAACGGCTATTGCAGATCCAACAAGCGGGGCTCCGCCTCAGCTTGGTCAACGAGTCCGGCCTGCACACCCCCAGCGCTGCTGCCGATTGGATCCCGCTGCTGGCCGAGCTCCCCCATCAATTGCAGAGCCGCCGCCTCTGCTGCAGCCAAGCCCAAAACCGTCTAGCGGGCAAGCCTCCCCCTGGGCCTGCCCCCTTTGGCTACCGCCGCGAAGGGGATCGCTACGCGCTGGATCGCCGCCAAGCCCCCATTGTTCAGGATTTTTTCCAGCACTTTCTTCTCTACGGATCCTTGCGCCAGGCGGTGCGCTTCATCGCTGAAAAACACCACAAGCGCATTTCGGTGGCCACCGGGCGCAACTGGCTGCTCAACCCGGTCTATCGTGGAGATCTGGCCTACGCCGACGGCACCGTTCTGCGCGATACCCACCCGGCTCTCCTCAGCCGCGCCGAGGCCGCCCAGATCGATCGCTGGCTCAAACGCAACCAAAAGATCCCGCGCCGCAGCGCCAGCGCCCCCCGCGCCTTGGCCGGCCTAGTCCATTGCCGCGTCTGCGGCAGCCTTCTGCGCATTGTGCAAACCACCCCTCGCAAGGCCAAGAAGAACGGCTCCTCCTACCTCTACCTGCGTTGCCAAACCTGTCGCTACAGCCTCCACTACGCCGCCGTTCTGCAGGAGGTGATCCGCCAAGTCTGCCAACAGCTCCCCCAGCGGGCCCAAAACCTGGATCGGCAGGCCCTGGATCAAACCCGCCAACAGCTCCAAGCCCAGATCCAAGCCAACAGCGAGCGGCTGCGACAACTGGAGGAGCTGCAGCAATCTGGACTAATGGACGAACCTGCCCTGGCCCAGCGCTGCTACCAGTTGCGGGCGGAAACGGCCCGCTTGGCCCAAAAGCTGGAACAGCTCCCCCCCGCCAACTTCCTCCAGATTGCCCAAACTCTCTCCATCCCGCCCTTCTGGCAAGACCTCAGCGAGAGTGAGCGCCGCGCCTACCTGCGGGAATTCCTGCGCAGGGTTGAGGTGGATTCTACAGGGGCCGTGCAGATGACCTTTGCCTTCGATCCCTAAGGGATCCCTTTTGAATTGCCGATTCCGCCGCTCCTCTGGACATTGAGACAATTCTTGAGACCCGCCCTCACACCGGGAACAGGGATCCCGCCAGCCGTCTCCATCGGGTTGACGGGAGCATGACTCTAGTCAATGATATGCTGGACTATACTGAAAATAATGCCCAGTATGTTCAGTATGGCTGCTTGGTATGGCTAGGTATGTAAAACCGAGAGAAGCGGCGGATTATTTTGGGGTGTGTCTCCACACCTTGAGGCGATGGGAACAGAAGGGCTGGATCCATGCAGTACGTACACC
>NZ_AXUW01000002.1:315664-349059 GCF_002760415.1 Synechococcus sp. 65AY6A5 | reverse complement strand
CGAGATTGGCAAGGCGCTCTGGGTGTTATGCTCAGGGCTTTGCGGGATACCGCCTTTCTGTTTGGACTCCGTCCGAGTAGCGCGGTCGCGTCAGCATCGCGTAGTGACAACGGAAACGGACAGAATGCTATCGCTTCACCGCTGAGGAGTAATGCTCAGCAGTGTTCAGCGTAAATGTATCAGGACGTTTGTCGTCAGCGCTCGTCAGAGGCGAGGAGAGAGGCATCATTTGCTTTTGATCTACTTTTATACAAAAACAAAAAACAAAAGCTGATAAACAGCTAAAATCTAGCTCTAAAAATCTTTTGGACGGAATTTTGTCTGTCCAGCGATTTAGGAAACTCCTTTAACCTGTTTTAGACTTCCCTTAACTCTTCTTAACACTTCTCAGGAGGTGGATGGGCTGCCGATAATGGCCTTTGCCAGGCTTGTGGAGGAACGTGCTGTGAAGTTGGCAGTTTACGGAAAGGGTGGGATCGGCAAGTCCACCACCAGTTGCAACCTCTCGGTGGCTTTGGCCAAGCGGGGCAAAAAGGTTCTGCAGATCGGCTGTGATCCCAAGCACGACAGCACCTTCACCCTGACCGGCTTTTTGATCCCCACCATCATCGACACTCTGGAGGCCAAGGGCTACCACTACGAAGACATCTACCCGGAGGACGTGATCTACCGCGGCTATGGCGGCGTAGATTGCGTCGAGGCGGGCGGTCCACCGGCGGGGGCCGGCTGTGGCGGCTATGTGGTGGGGGAGACCGTCAAACTCCTGAAGGAGCTAAATGCTTTCGATGAATACGACGTCATTCTCTTCGACGTGCTGGGGGACGTGGTGTGCGGCGGCTTTGCTGCCCCCCTCAACTACGCCGACTACTGCGTGATCGTGACCGACAACGGCTTTGACGCCCTCTTTGCCGCCAATCGCATTGCCGCCTCGGTGCGGGAGAAGGCCAAAACCCGCAAGCTGCGGCTGGCCGGGTTGATCGGCAATCGCACCAGCAAGCGGGATCTCATCGACCAATACGTCTCGGCAGTGCCCATGCCCGTGCTCGAGGTGTTGCCACTGGTCGAGGACATTCGCATCTCGCGGGTGAAGGGCAAAACCCTCTTCGAGATGGCAGAGACGGATCCCAGCCTGGAGCCCGTCTGTCAGTACTACCTGAACATCGCCGACGAGCTGCTGGCCCGCCCGGAGGGGATCGTGCCCCGGCCTGCCGAGGATCGGGAGCTGTTTGCCCTGCTTTCGGACTTTTACAAAACCCCCGTGCGGGAGCCGGCGCTGGTGTAAGGGATCCCAAGCCTGCCAGCTTGCCGGTGTGTCTAAAAGTGAAGCAATTGTTTCGAAAAACCGTCGCAAACCTTATCAATTCGTTGTCTGGCCCGCTTTCCACTCCAAGATGGATTGTGCAGGAAATCCCTCTTGAGGACATGGCAGAGGAGTTGGATATGCAAGCACAAGCGCAACCCACCGTGGTGATTACCGGAGCTTCTTCCGGCGTCGGCCTGTATGCGGCTTTGGCTTTGGCCAAGCGGGGCTGGCACGTGGTGATGGCCTGTCGGGATCTGGACAAAGGCCGGCGGATGGCCCAGCAGGTGGGGATCCCCCAGGGCAGCTACACCTTGATGCCGATCGATCTGGCCAGCCTGGCCAGTGTGCGGCAATTTGTCGAGCAATTTCGCCAGTCGGGCCGCTCTCTGGATGCCCTGGTGTGCAACGCCGCCATCTACATGCCCTTGCTCAAGCAGCCCCTGCGCAGCCCGGAGGGCTATGAGCTGACCATGGCCACCAACCACCTGGGGCACTTCTTGCTCTGCCATTTGATGCTGGAGGATCTGAAGCGCTCCACTTACCCGGATCGGCGGCTGGTGATCTTGGGCACCGTCACCCACAACCCCAAGGAGCTGGGGGGCAAGATCCCGCCCCAACCCCACCTGGGGGATCTGCGGGGTTTTGCCCAGGGTTTCAAGGAGCCGATCAGCATGGCCGATGGCGGCAAGTTCGATCCCGTCAAGGCCTACAAAGACAGCAAAGTCTGCAACATCCTCACCATGCGGGAGCTGCACCGCCGCTTCCACGAGAGCACCGGCATCACCTTCCTCTCCCTCTACCCCGGCTGCGTGGCGGAAACAGGCCTCTTCCGCCATCACTATCCCCTGTTCCAAAAGCTCTTCCCCTGGTTTCAAAAAAACATCACCGGTGGCTATGTCTCCCAGGAGCTGGCCGGCGAGCGGGTGGCCCAGGTGGTGGCGGATCCCGAGTTTCGCCAGTCAGGGTTCTACTGGAGCTGGGGCAACCGGCAACGCAAGAATGCCAAGCCCTTTAACCAAGAAGTCTCGGACGAAGCAGGGGACGAGGCCAAGGCCAAGCTGCTCTGGGATCTGAGCGAAAAATTGGTGGGCGTGCCCCAGTTGGTCGCCCTCTAGCTTGACAAACCCTTTTCTAGGAGCCGACGATGACTGCTGCTGTGGATACTTCCAATACCCTCCACTTTCAATGCGAGACCGGCAACTACCACACCTTCTGCCCGATTAGTTGCGTGGCCTGGCTCTACCCCAAAATCGAAGACAGCTTCTTTTTGGTGATCGGCACCAAGACCTGTGGCTACTTTTTGCAAAATGCCATGGGGGTGATGATCTTCGCCGAGCCGCGCTATGCCATGGCCGAGCTGGAAGAGGGAGATATCAGCGCCAAGCTCAACGACTACGAGGAGCTGAAGCGGCTGTGCCTGCAAATCCAGCGGGATCGCAACCCCAGCGTCATCGTCTGGATCGGCACCTGCACCACCGAGATCATCAAAATGGATCTGGAGGGCCTGGCACAGAAGCTAGAGGCCGAGATCAGCATCCCGATTGTGGTGGCGCGGGCCAACGGCCTCGACTACGCCTTTACCCAGGGGGAAGACACGGTGTTGGCTTCCATGGCCCAGCGCTGCCCGGAGCAGGTGCAGGAAGAGGAGCGGGAGACGCGGGGCGGCCTGCAGGCCCTTTTCTACGGGCTGCGCTCCGGCAAAAAGAAAGAGGAAGAGGGCTTCCACCCCCACCCGCCGCTGGTCATCTTCGGCTCCGTGCCGGATCCGGTGGTTACCCAACTCACTCTGGAGCTGAAAAAATACGGGATCCGCGTCTCCGGCTGGCTGCCGGCCAAGCGCTACGGGGAGCTGCCGGCCATCGAGCCGGGCACCCATGTGGTGGGGGTGAATCCTTTCCTCAGCCGCACCGCCACCACGCTGGTGCGCCGCAAAAAGGCCAAGCTCATCCCTGCTCCTTTTCCCATCGGGCCAGATGGCACCCGCGCCTGGATCGAAGCCATTGCCCGCGAGCTGGGGATCCCGACTCCAGGCCTGGCAGAGCGGGAAGCGGAAGTGTGGCGCCACCCCCAAGTTCAAGAGTACCTGGGCCTGCTGCGGGGCAAGAGCGTCTTCTTCATGGGGGATAACCTGCTGGAGGTCTCCCTGGCCCGCTTCCTGGTGCGCTGCGGCATGACGGTGCAGGAAATCGGGATCCCTTACCTCGACAAGCGCTACCAAGCCGCCGAGCTGGCCCTCTTGGAGCGCACCTGCGAGGAGATGGGGGTGCCCAAGCCCACCCTGGTGGAGAAGCCGGATAACTACCACCAACTGCAGCGCATCAAAGCCCTGCAGCCGGATCTGGTGATCACGGGCATGGCCCACGCCAACCCCCTCGAGGCCCGCGGCATCACCACCAAATGGTCGGTGGAGTTTACCTTTGCCCCGATCCACGGCTTCGGCAACACCCAGGCGCTGCTGGAGTTGGTCACCCGCCCGCTGCGGCGCAACGCCGCCCTCAAAGGCTTGGGCTGGGAACAGTTGGTACGCGAAGAAGCTTCTGTCTAGCCCTCTGGCTCCTCGTTGTCGAAGAGCAAGCCGTCCAGGTGATCCGGAAGTTGCTGCCGGTCGATCCAGACCATGCCCGCCAAAATCGCCTCGGCCTCATTTTGGAAGTAGCCGTAGGCTTTGGCAGCAGGCTCCACTGAGCCATCCTGACGTAGCCGCTGGCAGCAAAAGATAAACCCCTTGTCGGTAGTTTGGGTGGTGATGCGCCAGTTGCGGTGGATGTGCTCGGCCATGGTCGGGGATCCCAATGCAGCAAGGGAGCTCCCTCACCCCCAACCCCTCTCTCAAGGGGAGAGGGGAGAAAAACCCTAGAGCGTGCGCAGCACCTCTCGCGCTGCCTCTAGGGTTCTCTCCACATCGGCCTCGGTGTGGGCCAGGGAAGTGAAGCCGGCCTCAAATTGCGAGGGCGCCAGATACACCCCCCGCTCCAGCATGCCGCGGTGGAAGCGGGCAAACTTCTGCAAATCCGAGCGCTTGGCCTCCTCGTAGTTGCGCACCGGGCCGGCGGTGAAGAAAAAGCCGAACATGCCGGGCAAATAGCCCCCGCACATCTCATGACCGGTCTCTTGTGCAATCTGCAGCAGCCCCGTCGCCAACTGCTCGGTAATCCGCTCCAGATACTCATAGGTACCGGGTCGGCGCAAGATGTCCAGAGTGTGGATCCCGGCCGTCATGGCCAGGGGGTTGCCGGAGAGGGTGCCCGCCTGGTACATGGGCCCCGCCGGCGCCACCATCTCCATAATCTCCCGCCGACCGCCGTAGGCCCCCACCGGCAGGCCGCCGCCGATCACCTTGCCCAGGGTGGTCAAATCGGGGATGACGCCAAACTTGGCCTGCACGCCGCCGTAGCTGATGCGAAAGCCGGTCATCACCTCGTCAAACACCAGCAGGGCGCCATACTTTTGCGTCAGCTCCCGCAAACCCTCCAAAAAGCCCGGCTGCGGGGGAATGAAGCCGGCATTGCCCACCACCGGCTCCAGGATCACGCCGGCAATGGAGTCGGGATACTGCTCAAACAGAGCCTTGACTGCCTCTAGGTCGTTGTAGGGGGCGGTCAGCGTGGCACTGGTGGCAGCCTTGGGCACCCCCGGCGAATCTGGCAGGCCCAGCGTGGCTACCCCCGAGCCGGCCTTGACCAAAAACATGTCCGCATGGCCGTGGTAGCAGCCCTCGAACTTGATCACCTTTTCCCGCCCGGTGTAGGCCCGCATCAGGCGCAGCGCCGCCATGCAGGCTTCGGTGCCGGAGTTGACAAAGCGCACCATCTCCACGCTGGGCACCGCCTCGATCACCCGCTCGGCCAGCTCGTTTTCCAAAACGCAAGGGGCGCCAAAGCTGGTGCCTTTCTCCAGGGCCCGCCGCAACGCCTCGATCACCTCGGGGTGGGCGTGGCCGACAATCGCCGGCCCCCAACTGCCGATGTAGTCGATGTACTGGTTGCCATCCACATCCCAGGCGTAGGCGCCGGCAACGCGGTCGAAGACGACGGGATCCCCGCCCACCGACTTAAAGGCACGCACCGGAGAGCTGACGCCCCCCGGCATAAGCTGCTGCGCCCGTGCAAAGATCTGCCTGGAGCGGCTGGTGTTAAACGAGCGAGTGGGGAGAGTGCTGGTCATACTGGGAGCTGTTCAACGCATCTTCTAGGCTAGCAGGCAAGGAGACCTGCTGGTGGACTGCTGCCCTCTCTTTTGGTTTTAGTTACTTGGGCTTCCTTCTGGGGGATCCACCCACCGCCCATCGGCTTTGATGAGCTCGATCAGCGCCTGGACGCCCTCCGACTCGGGCACCTTCTTCACCTCCTCCTTTCCGCGGTAGAGGGAGATGTAGCCGGGGGTTTTCCCCACATAGCCGTAGTCGGCGTCGGCCATTTCCCCCGGCCCGTTGACGATGCAGCCCATGACGGCAATGTCGAGGCCCACCAGGTGCTGGGTTGCGGCCCGCACCTTCTGCAGTACTTCCTCCAAGTTGAAGAGGGTGCGGCCACAGGAGGGGCAGGCCACATATTCCACCATGGTTTTGCGCAGGTTGAGGGCCTGCAAGATGCCGTAGGCCACCGGGATCTCTTTTTCCGGGGCTTCGGTTAGGGAAACCCGAATGGTGTCACCGATCCCCTCGGCCAGAAGCGTCCCGATCCCCACTGCCGATTTGATGCGGCCATATTCTCCATCGCCGGCCTCGGTCACCCCCAAGTGGAAGGGGTAGTTCAGGCCCAAGGCATCGAAGCGGCGGGCCGCCAGCCGGTAGGCCGCCAACATCACCTGCGGACGGGAAGCTTTGAAGGAAAGAACTACGTTGTGGAAGTCTTGCTCGGCGCAAATCTCGGCATATTCTAGGGCCGACTCCACCATGCCCTCTGGAGTGTCTCCATACATGAAGAGCATGCGCTCGGCCAGGGATCCGTGGTTGACGCCGATGCGCAGGGCTTTGTTCTGAGCTTTGAGGGTCTGCACCAGGGGGGTGAAGGTTTCGCGGATCTTATTGCGGATGGCCTCCAGTTCGGCTTGGGTGTACTCGGTGCGACCGGGCTGCGGCTTTTCCAGGACGAACAGACCCGGGTTGATGCGCACCTTGTCCACGTATTGGGCGACCTCCAGGGCGATCTTGATGCCGTTGTGGTGGACATCGGCCACCAGCGGCACCGGCTTGTAGGTTTGGATCAGCTTGCTCCGAATCGCCTCCATCGCCTTGGCATGGGCCATGCTGGGAACGGTAACCCGCACGATCTCCGAGCCCGCCTCGTGCAGACGACGGATGGCCGCCACCGCCGCATCGATGTCGAGAGTGTCTTCGTTGATCATGGACTGCACCACCACCGGGTGCTGGCTGCCGATCAACACGTTGCCTACGGCTACGGTGCGGGTAGGACGACGGGGGTAGACCGGTTCTGGGTAGGGCTGCTGAGAGGGCGCGTTGGGCCGATCTAGAGTCTGCATGGCTTGCTAAAAAAGGGCTGCTCTAGCTTGATTGTAGGCCGAAATGCCAGCAAGACCGAGGATCTCCCCGCTTGGCCCACAGCTCCGACCCCCCGGCTTTGGCTAAAAAGCGCGGCACAGGTCTAGGGGTAGAAGGCGCAAACGAGCTGACTTCTCGGACAAATGGCGCAATAAAGAAAAGTCAAGCCAATCAACTGCCCCAGGGGAGCAGGATCACTCTCGATGAAGCCGTCCTAGCCGCACAAGCCGCACAATTTGCTAGAAACTAGGGTGTCGGTACTCCCTTTGTCAAGCTGGGCAAACTCCCCTGCCATTCTTGCCAGGGGGACGGTGGCTTTGAAGCAAGCCCGCCTGCCTTGGACGGCAACAGGGTGTCAAAGCAAAACACCCTGAGTTCCAAGATGAGCCGTATGCACCTGGGAGCTCTAGAGGGAGAGAGAGCAATCCCCGGTTAGCGGTATAACCTCGGTCTCAAAGGTTTCTAGAGAAATCCCTCCGCACGAGCAGGCAGCGTTTTGGCTAGGGCCGATAAGCAGGAATTAAAATGCTCCCCTTGGGCTGGCGCGAGGGCGTCCTTTGCGGCCAAGTCTGAGGTGGAGGCAAGCCGCCCCTGAAAACGGCACTCAAGGGCCTAGGGGAACTGTCTACAGGGAAAGAGGCAACTGCCGGCGCTGAGGGTGCTCTTGGAGCCGCTCAGCATCTGTCCTAGCGGAGAAGACAGGGCTTCAGCCATCCGATTCCGTGGGCTGATCCCTGAGGAGGTGGCTGCGAATAAAGTCTTTGGGCGTCACGCTTTCCACAAACTTATGGAAGGCCTCCCGCTCTGCCTCGTCGGCATCTTGGTTCATCGGGATCGAAGCTTCCGCAATCACCTCTTCTACGGTCCAGATGGGGGCATGGGCCCGCAAGGCAAGGGCAATGGCATCGCTGGGGCGGCAGTCGATCTCCTGCTTTTTATCGCCGCAGACTGTAACAAGCACTGCATAGAAGGTGTTGTCCAGCAGCGCGTGGATGATAACCCGCTCCAGCTTGATCCCCCAAGCTTTCCAGGAGTTCAGAATAAGGTCGTGGGTCATGGGGCGGAGGGGCTTTTGGTCGTCCAGCGCCTGCAGAATGGCGTTGGCCTCCGCTCTTCCTACCCAGATGGGTAGGGCACGCCGCTCATGGGTATCGCGCAAGATGACAATGGGAGCCTGGTTGACAGCGTCGACCGCGATCCCAGCCACATGCATCTCGATCATGAGCACTCGCCTCCAGCCTTCAGACCTCGATCGTATCCACTGGTAGCAAACTTTGGCAACACAGCATGGGCTCGGTTCGTACATCACTTGAAGTGGCCCTCATCGGTGGCACCAGCGAAAGCCGCAGCTTGGCCCACGTCCTCAGCCATGAGGGGATCCCTTGGATAGCCACCGTCACCACCGAGGGCGGAAGAAGGCTGTATCGGGATCTGCCCGGCCAGGTGGTGGTGACGCGATTTTCGCCGCCATCTTTGGCACAATTCCTACAGGAACACGGGATCCGCGTGCTGGTAGATGCTTCCCATCCCTTCGCCCAGGAGATCTCGCAACTGGCCATGCAGGTGACCGCCCAACTGGGGATCCCCTACCTGCGCTACGAGCGCCCCCCGGTGGCGTTGGATCCCTGGGTACAGGTGGCGCCGGACTGGCAGGCGGTGCTCACGGATGGCGTACTGGCGGGGCGGCGGGTGCTGCTGACGGTGGGGGTGAAGGCATTGCCCCTGTTTGGGCCCTGGCAGGATCGCTGCCAACTGTGGGCGCGGGTGCTGCCGGAGTCGGTTCCCCAAGCGGTGCAAGCCGGGATCCCTGCCGAGCGGGTGATCGGAATGCGCCTGCCCCTCAGCTTTGAGCAGGAACTGCGGCTTTGGCAGAGTCTAGATCCTCAGGTAGTCATCAGCAAGGAGTCTGGAGAAGCGGGTGGGCTGGCCGTCAAGCAGGCAGTGGCCAAAACCCTGGGGATCCCGCTGTGGGTCATCCGGCGGCCACCCTTGCGCTATCCCTGGTGCAGCCAGGATTTGACAGCGGTGGTGCAGGAGTGCAAGCGCCGACTGGCCAGAGCTCACGCTCAAACAAATCAAAACGGCTCCTCGGCGGGCAGGTCAGCCTCCCGGTCTTGACGGGATCCCAGGAGTTCGAGGCGATCTACGGCAATGACGGGTCTTTGGCGATCCTCACCGGTGGATTTGTCTTTCCAGCGATCGAACTTGAGGCTGCCGGTTACCCCAATGAGGCTGCCCTTGCGCACATATTCTCCGGCCACCTCGGCGGTGCGCCCCCACAGCTCTAGGTTGAACCAATCGGGCTTGTCTTCGCCTTTGCGGAAGCGGTTCACCGCCAAGCTAAAGGTACACACCACCCTGCCCGACTCAAAGTAGCGCACCTCCGGATCCATGCCGGCTCGCCCCACCAAGGTCACCAAGTTCAGGCTCATGGGCTTTTCTCCAGACAGTCTGCAGCTTTCAGCCTTTAGTTGTAGCGCTTGCAAGGGATCCCTGTCATCTTGGCAACGACAGTCTCAGCCGATCCCGTCAGCGGGCCGTAGGCCTTGCGGATCTGAGCTGGGGGAGAGTTTTCAGGATATCTCCCGATTCTCCTGCGGGGATCTCGGTTGATCGGGAAGAAGAATCTTTGCTCTCATGGACTGGGTGGTTGCAGGGGGGGCGCTGATCGTGTTGCAAAGATTTACAATATCAGAAGCTCCAGAGCACCTGCCGGCCTAGGCCCCTGATCCCGACAGACAGATTGCCACCGGCCAGCAAGAAGGGCTCATCACTGCAAGAGGACGCATTCAGCACCAGTTCCTATGGAATTCATCTACGCATACGCCTGGTTGATCCCCGTTTATCCGTTGGTGGCGGCTTTTTTACTCGGCTTGGGCATTTTGCTGTTCAATGCCTGGACAAGGGCCAACCGCTCTCTGGCCGCCTTCTTGAGCGTGTTCGCGACGGGAACGGCGATGGTTCACGCCTTTGCCCTCTTGGCCGGCCAAGTGCAGGGCCATGAGACCGTTCTCAAAACCCTCACCTGGGCTCAGGCGGGCTCCTTCTCCCTGGACATGGGCTTTGTGGTGGATCACTTGAGCGCCATGATGCTGGTGGTGGTAACCACGGTGGCCTTTCTGGTGCAGATCTACTCCGACGGCTACATGGCCCACGACCCTGGCTATGTGCGTTTCTACGCCTACCTGAGCCTGTTTGCCTCCTCGATGCTGGGCCTGGTGGTCAGCCCCAACCTGGTGCAAATCTATGTCTTCTGGGAGCTGGTGGGGATGTGCTCCTACCTGCTGATTGGCTTTTGGTACGAGCGGCAGGCAGCGGCGGAGGCAGCCCAGAAGGCGTTTGTCGTCAACCGGGTGGGGGACTTTGGGCTGTTGCTGGGCATTTTGGGCTTCTACTGGATTTCCGGCACGTTTGGGTTCGAGGAGCTGGCTCGCAATGTGGAGCAGATGGTGGCCAACGGCGCGGTGAGCAGCAGCTTGGTTGCCCTGTTTGCGGTGTTGGTGTTCTTGGGCCCGGTGGCCAAGTCGGCCCAGTTCCCGCTGCACGTGTGGCTGCCGGATGCCATGGAAGGCCCCACGCCCATTTCGGCCCTCATCCACGCAGCCACGATGGTGGCCGCCGGGGTGTTCCTGTTGGCGCGCATGTTCCCGCTGCTGGAAGGGATCCCACCAGTCATGGACCTCATCGCCTGGACAGGGGCGGGCACGGCCTTTTTGGGGGCCAGCATTGCCATCACCCAAAACGACATCAAAAAGGGCCTGGCCTACTCCACCATTTCCCAGCTGGGCTACATGGTCATGGCCATGGGATCCGGTGCCTATGGGGCAAGCTTGTTCCACCTGATGACCCACGCCTACTTCAAGGCGCTGCTCTTCTTGGGCTCTGGCTCTGTAATTCATGGCATGGAGGCGGTGGTGGGCCACGACCCGGTCTTGGCCCAGGACATGCGCCTGATGGGAGGGCTGCGCAAGTTCATGCCCGTTACGGCCTTCACGTTTTTGATCGGCACGCTGGCCATCTGTGGGATCCCGCCCTTTGCCGGCTTTTGGTCTAAAGATGAGATTTTGGCCGCGGTTTTTGAGCGCAACCCGGCCCTCTGGGGGGTGGGCTTCCTCACGGCGGGGATCACCGCCTTCTACATGTTCCGCATCTACTTCCTCACCTTTGAAGGGGAGTTTCGCGGCACCAACCTGAAGCTGCGGCAGGAGGTGGCCGTCAGCCAAGGCCGACCGGTGCCGGCTTTTGCCTACGCGTTTGCCGGGAAAGAGGCGGCCTATGGTCCCGGAGCCATGAACATTTACGAAAAGCCCCAGCCCAGCAGCCATCCCGAAGCTGGGGGAGAGGGACACGAAGGGCATGGCCACGCTGCCGAGCCGCATGAATCTCCGGCATCGATGACGATTCCGCTGGTGGCGCTGGCCGTTCCTTCCGTGCTGATCGGCTTGGTGGGCACTCCCTTTGCCAACTTCTTCGAGGCTTTCATCCATGCGCCTGGTGAGTCTGCAGCAGAAACTGGTTGGGCCCAGGTGGCCGCCGAGTGGCAAGCGGTGCTGGCCGGCCACTTCGATTGGGCAGAGTTTCTGATCATGGCGGGCAGCTCGGTGGGCATTGGGCTGATCGGCATTGCCCTGGCGGGTCTTATCTACTGGCAAAAACGTATTGATCCCAGCACCTTCCCCCAAAGTCTGCAACCCCTGTACTACTTCTCCCTCAACAAGTGGTACATTGACGACCTCTACGAGCGGGTCTTTGTGCGGGGCACCCGCTTTGTGGCGCGGGAGGCCTTGGAGGTGGACAGCCGCATTGTGGATGGGGTGGTCAACTTGACGGGCCTGGCGACCATGGTCGGCGGCGAAGTGATGAAATATCTGGAGAACGGCAAGGCGCAGTTTTACGCTTTGATCATCTTTGCGGCGGTGGTGGTGATGGTGGTGCTTTCTGGGGTTGGGGTCTAGCCCAGGAGCTCGGTTGCTGCTGATCAAGGTTTTGCCATCAGCAGTAAACTAACCGGCTCCGACCGCCCCCCTCAATCCCCTCGTATACGGGGGGCAGGGGGGCCGGGGGGCAAGTCTTCCAAGGCAATAGGACTGTTGGTTGCCTGCGCCCTACAAACAATCGCTTTGGAGAGGCAGTGATTCACCCAAGCCTGAGAGCGTCTCTCCCTGCCAGACAGCCGCTGAGCGACCGAAGTACACGCGCCCTTGTCATTCGACTCTCCGCACAACACCGGAGCGCACCCTGCATTGCACAGTTTCTCGGATGCCACCCCGCCACTGTCCTCAACGACCTCAAGCGAGGGCAACAGCGTTGCTGCGATGGGCTTGCGGACGGCAAAGCACTTGGCGCTCCCCCAAAAGTTACCCCTGGGGTGAAGGCTTACCTTGTCACCCTGCCTGCCGAAAACTGCATCTAGGCAGCCACGCAACTGCAAGTGCATCTCTTCACACTCACCCGACACTTGAAGCAGCTCTACGGCGCCGCTGTTGAGGCCCAGATCCTGGGGCAGTTGCGCCAGCAGCTCGACTCGGCTGCTGCAAGGGAGGAGGCGGCTCTATGCCGAAGCTGTAGCCCACCTGGCGCACAGTGTGAATGAGGCGGGGTTGGTGCGGATCGCGCTCCAGTTTCTTGCGCAGGGAGAGGATGTGGGTATCGATGGTGCGGGGGTTGGCGGTGGAATCGGGCCAAGCCCGCTCCAGCAGCTCCTGCCGCGAGAGAGGATCCCCATCGGCCTGGATCAGCACCATCAGCAAGCTAAACTCCTGCGGGGTGAGGTCGATGCCTTGGCCGGCCAGGGTGACGCGCCGCTGCACCAGGTCGATTTTCAGATCCCCATACTGCAGGAAGGTGGGGGGAAGGCTGCGCCGCAGCCGACGGGTCAGGGCCTGAATGTGAGCATCCAGAAGGGGCAGACTAAGGGGCTTGGTGAGGTAGTCGTCTGCGCCTGCCTTCAGCCAAGCGATGATGTCGGCTTCCGCTCCCTGTTGGGAGAGGAGCAAGATCAACACATCGCAATGGCGATGCGCCCACCGGCATAGTTGGAGTCCGGCACGGCTGGACAGCTCCGCATCCAAAATTAAGAGGTGGACAGGCTGCTGTTGCAGCAGGGTTTTGGCTTGGCGAATGGTCTCCGCTTCCCAAACCCGGTGCCGTGCCTGTTGCAGATGCCAACCCAGCAAGCTGCGCAGATGAGGGTTGCCTTCTGCCAGCAAGATGTGCAAAGGTTGCATGGCTACTAGGTTGGATCCCGCCCTCATCATAGACAGCGGGCCACCTTCGGACAATGTTGTTCGCCCGCTACCGGTTGGACAGCCCTCTATCCAGACCATGGCCGATTCTCCATCCCCTATCTCCGAACGTAAGCAGGATCACCTGGACATTGTTTTGCGGCAGGACGTAAACGCCAGAGGGATCCGCACCGGATTTGAGCGGTTTTTCTTCGAGCACGTGGCGCTGCCGGAGCTGCTGCTGCCCGAGATCGATCTCAGTTGCCAGTTTCTGGGAAAACGCCTGCAGGCCCCTCTGCTGATTAGCAGCATGACCGGGGGGACAGACACTGCCCGGGAGCTAAACCTGTACCTGGCGGCTGCCGCTCAAGAGCTGGGCATTGCCATGGGGGTGGGATCCCAGCGGGCAGCTTTAGAACACCCGGAGCTGGCCCAGACTTACCAGGTGCGCCCAGTGGCTCCGGATATTCTGCTTTTGGCCAACCTGGGCGCTGTGCAGCTCAACTACGGCTATGGCCTGGAGCAGGCGCGACGGGCAGTGGAGATGATCGAGGCAGATGCGCTGATTTTGCACCTCAACCCGCTGCAGGAGGCGGTTCAGCCCCAGGGGGATCCCGACTGGCGCAACCTCTATCGCCGCATCGAGCAGTTGGTGAACCAGTTGCCGGTGCCGGTGCTGGTCAAGGAAGTGGGCAATGGCCTCAGCGCCCAAGTAGCCCGGCGGCTGGCCGAGTGTGGCGTGGCCGCCCTAGATGTGGCTGGGGCAGGGGGGACGAGCTGGAGCGAGGTGGAAGCCCATCGCCAGACCGATCCCCTCCAGAAACGCATTGCCCACAGCTTCCGGGACTGGGGGATCCCAACCGCCTTGGCCCTGCTGGAAATCCGCCGCTTCCTGCCCAACCTGCCCCTGGTGGCCAGCGGCGGCATCCGCACCGGCATCGATGCAGCCAAAGCCATCCGCTTAGGGGCCGATGTGGTCGGCATGGCCGCTCCCGCTCTCCACGCCGTCTCCCGAGGGCGGGCCCAGGCGGTGGTGGACAGCTTCCGAGCCGTGATCGAGGAGCTGAGGATCGCCGCTTTTTGCACCGGATCGGCCAACTTGGCGCAGCTACGGCAAGCGGCTTTGCGCTGGCAAGATACCTGGGATCCGCTGCCTCCTATCATGGAAAGGGGTTGAAATCAAATTCCTAACACCTGCCACAGGCTCACCTCCAACCCCAGGACGGCCGCCCCTGCCGCACTTGCTTGCAGCTCACAGGCTACGGCGTCGGGCCTCGGGGCGATAGTTCTCCGCAAGGAGACCCCCTCTTTCTCTTTCCCTGGCAAAAAAGTGCCTCTGGAAAGGCTTGGCAAAGGATATCTCCAGCCTCAGGCTTTGAAACGCCGTCTGCGAGGCCTGGGCGGTCTTGGGATCCCTTAGCTGGGGGCTGCCCCAGGAAGCCTTTAGGGAAAGTGCAACTGTCGGCTAATGCGCACCATAGGCCCCAGGCCCAATCGGGTCGGGTTGAGCGCCTGCATCTCAAACAGGGCCAGAATGTGGCGTACCTGCAGCTCTGGCCGGTTGGAATTTACCCCCATCGCCACCACCAGGCCACAATAGCCGCCCGTCTCGCGGCAACGCCGCTCCCAGCGCCTGCGAGCTTTGGCGTGCACGGGATCGTCCTCGGGAAACTCTGCAAACAGGTGCAGGTCGCGGTTGCCCGTTTGGACAATTTCCAAGTCGTAGCGGCTGCCGGCAAAGGGATCCACCCCTGTGTTAAAACAAACACCCTGGGGCCCCCCTTCGCCGCGCAGGTTTTCGATCAATTGCTTGGCCTTGGGGCGGGAGGTGCGCACGATCACCACCGGCAGCCCTTCACCCCTTGGCACCAGCTTACTCTGGGGGAGAGGATGCCATTGCCCTGTGCGGCGCAGCGCCTCTACGGTGGCCCAGGGCAGCACGCCCAGGCTAAGCTGCGCACCCTCAGGCACCAGATCATCTCGCAGCAGGGTTTGGGTGTGCTCTTCTTCGTCTCCTTCTAGCTCCAGAAGTTCTACAGCCAAGTCGGGCAAGGTGCGCACTTGCACCGAGAGGGTTTCCCCTGGGGCCTGGGGGTTGGGAATGCGATACCGCCCCTGACAGGGTTGGAAATCCTCTTCCAGCTTGCGGCGGTACTGCTTCAAAAAACGATGCAAGGCCTCCAAAGCCACCGCCACAGCCGCCGCCTCATCTTCCTGCAAAACAACGCGCAGGCCCTCGAGAGGGTGGATGGTGCCGAAGTTCGGCTCGATTTCTTCGGGATCCAGATCGGCCAAGTCCAGGTCTGATAGCTCGTTGAGTTCGGGATTGCGAGCTTGAAAGGTGAGATAGAGACAATCTTGCCTGAGGAAGGCTTCCTCCATCTCCTCGGAAGTCTCTGGTTGGCCCGCGTCCTGGCGAAACCGTTTGAGGGAGTGCAGCGAGCGATAAAAAAGAACCCCGTACTCCATCCCCAGCCGCCCCATGACCGAGACGTAGAGGGTTTCAATATCCCAGCGATTTAGCTCGATCGCCAAGATTTGGTGATCCTCTAGATAGTCCCAGGGGGCATCTTGCCAGAGGGTGAGGGCTTTGCCGGCCAGCAGCTTCGCGTAGTTCTCCGGCAGCGGCGGCGGGATCCCCTCACTGGCCTCTGCAAAGCTCTGCAGGATCTCGTCGATTAGCGGCAATTCCGGCTGGCATTCCACTTTGATGTCCAGCTCGTGCAAAATGCCGCGCAGGAAAAACTGCACCTCCCGATCCCGCACGACGACCTTTTGCGGACGAGCCGGCAAGGCAGCATTGGGCCGCTCCATAGCCATGATCAAGGTTCGCACCATCGGCTCCAAGCCGGAGCCAGCAGGCACCACCTCCATGGCCCGCACCACGCCCTGAACGCCATCCACCCATAAAATGCACTCCCCCTCAGCCAAGCCGGCGGAGATCTGGGATCCCAGGGCTAGCGAACCTGGTAGGCGGTGGCAATCCCCTTCCCATACCGAGGACACCTGGGGCAGCTTTTGCAATCGACGAACTGTAGCGGCTGGCAGACCCGACATAGACATCTAGAGCAAACAAAGGAACAAATTGGCAGATACCCTGCGCGGGGATCTGAGGGGGTGAGGATGAAGGATCCCCCTGAAGTCAATCTAACCAAACTGCCAGAGTCAAAGCTGAGTGACTGAGCCGCCTGCCAAGCTGATGGTCAGACTCGAACTGACGACCGCTCGATTACAAGTCGAGTGCTCTACCAACTGAGCTACATCAGCAATTTAGCTCTACCGATTCTAGCATTCTCTCTTGGGAAGTTGTCCCCCAGCCGCTGGCTTGCTTCGGGGGGCAAGAGGCGGGGGATGCTTTCTTGACCCAGAGGCCCACCCCCCTCCCAGAGGGAGAGGGGAAGGGAGCTTAGCCTCAACTTGGCAGGACGGCTACTGCTGCTCCGCTGCCGGTTGGGCAATGGGGGCCAAGTAGATCACCAAGGCTCCTGCGAGAAAGCCCAGGATGTTGCGCACCAGCGGGAGCCAATCCTGGGTGCGGGTGATCACCGGGCCGATGCCGAAGGCCCCAAACAAAATGAACCACAAGGGAGAGATAAGCAAAGCCCAACGCCAGTTAAACAGCTCCTCCGCGTGGCGGGGTTTGCCGGCAAACCCGAAGACGATCCCGCCCAAGATAGAGGTGAGCAGCGTCAGGATCCACTGCTCCTGCGGCAGTCCGGGCACCACACGGCAGCCCCCTTGGTGAAAACAGCGATCCAAAACGTCAACGGTTTCCAAAATGGCGCGCTGAGTGCCGTGCTCTCGCACGTAGAACTGGTTGCCGAAGCGAGATTGCAGCTCAATCCAAAAGGTACGCGGCAGGATCTCCCGCACCGCGTCTCCCACGTTAAAGGCCAGCAAGTTGCCTCCCCTGGGATCGGCCACCATCAAAACGCTGCGCTCGTTCAGGCCCCAGTACTCTTTCACTTGGCGGCCTGGGGTTTGGTCAAACTGGGTCAGCACCCGCAGCTTCCAGCCCGTTTCTTCCTCCAACCGGTTCAGATGCTCGGCCAGTTGTGCTTCCTGATTGCTGGTCAACTGATCCGCCAAATCCAAAACCGGCACCGGCGGCTGCGGCAACTCCATCTCCACCACTGGCAAAGCAGGCTGGGCCCAGAGCGGGGATCCCCCACCTAGCCAAATCCACAGCCCCAGGCAAAAGCTTGCCCCGACGCGCAGTATCCGTTGCCATCCGATGCTCATGCTGGTTCCTCTCTTGGCTGTGATGACGAGATACTGAGAACTGGTGTTAAGAAGTATTTCAAGTTCTTACAGATCCATCATGCATCGGGACAAATCGTTTGGCCAGAGGGATCCCTTTTTCTGGGTTTTCTGAGTGGCCCCCGAAAAAGTTGGCAACAGGAACAGGCTCGTGACGCAGCGTGCTGATTTTCTGGTCAATTGCCCATCCAGAGGGCATACTGGTGGCAACAATTTTGGATCCCGAGGGCGTGCATGATGAACTTCAGACGCTGGTTGGGTCTCTGCTGCGCTGGCCTGATGGCACTGCTGCTGACGGCCTGCGGCAAGGGATCCACCCCCTACGACAGCATCGTGGTCAACTTTGTCAACACGGCCACTCCCACTGAGATCGCTGCTCTTGCCAAAGCCTACAATTTGCCGCTGCGACCCAGCAGCAACAGCGCTTTTGCCCGCCAGGAGGCTATCTACCTGTTCGATGTGGATGCGGAACATCCAGGAGCCACACGGCGGCTCATCAAACGGCTCTCGCGGGAAGCCCTGGTCGAGTATGCCCACCCCAATTACCAATTTCAGGCGGCTTTTGTGCCCGACGATCCCCTCTATCCCCAGCAATGGAACCTGCGAGCCATCCGCATGCCGGAAGCCTGGGACATTTCCCAGGGAGAAGGGGTGACGGTAGCCGTGGTGGACACCGGGGTGACGCGGGTGCCGGATCTGGCCCAAACGCAATTTGTGCAGGGCTACGACTTCGTGGACGACGATGAGGATCCCACCGACCTCAACGGCCATGGCACTCATGTGGCCGGCACCATCGCCCAATCCACCAACAACACCCTAGGCGTGGCCGGGGTTGCCTTCAAGGCCAAGATCATGCCGGTGCGGGTGCTGGATGCCAATGGTTTTGGATCCCTGTCAGACGTGGTGGAAGGGATCCGCTATGCTGCCGACCACGGCGCCACGATCATCAACCTCAGCCTGGGTAGCCGCGCTTCGGCCCGACTGATGGAGGAGGCCGTAGCCTATGCCCACAGCAAAGGGGTGACGATCATCGCCGCCGCCGGCAACGAAAACTCAAGCCAGGTGAGCTACCCGGCCCGCTACCCGCATGTCATCGCCGTCTCGGCCACCGGGCCCGATGGCAGCAAAGCCCCCTACTCCAACTATGGGGTTGGGGTAGATATCGCCGCTCCCGGCGGGGCCAAGACTCCCGAGCATCCTGAGCACGGCATTCTGCAGCAGACCATCAACCGACGCAACCCCAACGAGCCGGTCTTTGCCTACTTCCAAGGCACCAGCATGGCCACTCCCCACGTGGCCGGCGTAGCAGCGCTGATCCAGGCTCAGGGCATCAAAGATCCGGACAAGGTGGAAGAGGTGCTGAAGATGTCGGCCACCCCGGTGCCCGGCGACAAGCAGAACTTCTACGGCGCCGGTCGTCTGGATGCTGCCAAGGCGCTGGCCAGGGCCACCGGTCAGCAAGAGGAGAACCCCCTGCTGCTGTGGCTGAAGGACTTCCTGCAATACCTGAACAACAACGGCTACCTCAACCCTCGCTTCTGGTTTGACGGCGGCCCGATTGCCCTGGTGCCCAAGCTGCTGATGGTGGTGGGCGGCTACATCATCCTGGTGCTGATCCGCTGGTGGCTGGCTCCCAAGCCCATGCTGGCAACGGCGCCCCTCCTGGGAGGGATCCTGCTGGGCAGCGCCGGCCTCTTCCCGCTGCAGGGCCTGGCCATTGTGGGTGCCCCTCGCTGGCCCTTCCAATTGGCGGGGAGCTCCCTGCCGGAGCTGGGCACGGCCTTAGCCCAGACCAATGCCTTGAACCCCTTGTTTGCCAGCGTGTTGATCCCAGGGCTGTTGATGGTGCTGCTCCTGGGACATCGGCGCTGGCGTTGGGCGGTTGTCGGCCTCTCCATCGGCATGGCCTCCCATCTGCTTCTAGCTGGATCCCTGTTCTATGAGGGGGTACTATGGCTTGGATCCTCTGCTTGGCTGGGGCGCTCCTTCTTGCTTCTCAATGGTTTGCTCTGCCTGGGCCTGGCCTATTTGGGGGCGCAAGCCATCCTGGATTCCCAGCCCAGCAGCACCGGTTTAGCGCTGAGGAAGTGATGCAAGAATACAGCGGTACCATCGAGTTCCTGGATATCGAAGGGGGGGTGTGGGTGCTGACGCTCCCTTCCGGCCAGCACTACGCCCTCTTCCGCGCCCCCAAAGAGCTCTTACAAGAGGGGTTGGAAGTCACCATCCAGGGACAGCTCAAAGAAGATATGGTGACGGTGGCTCAGGTGGGGCCGGTCTTGGAGGTGAAGAGCTTCCGGACGCAGCCCTAGCTAACCCGATAAACAGCCTGGGATCCCCGCCTGGGGATCCCGATTTTTTTAGAGAGCTTGCTGCGGCTGCAAGGCAGCACCCGCCTTGATTGAAAGCTTGACTAAAACTCGAACCGTTGCATCCCTGCCGTTACCGGATCGAAACCGGCGGGGAAGCAGGTGTTGTGGTTGTACTGGGCTCCGCTTAAATTGGCTCCCTCCAAACAGGCTCCCTCCAGGTCGGCATAGCGCAGATCGGCACAGCGCAAGTCGGCATTGGCCAGATTGCTGCCGCGCAGGTTGGCATAGCGCAGGTTGGCCCCATGCAAGTCAGACCCGCGCAGGTCGGCCCGGCGCAGATCGACCCCCCGCAAGAAGGCGTACTCCAGACAAGATTGGGGAAAGTGACGCTCTCCTTGCCGGTAACGGCTGAGCAGCTCTGAGGCCCCCCGCAGCCCACATTGGGCAATGGTTTGAGTCATAATGCTTCTCCCAACTCAGACCCGATCCTTATATCTCCATCATCTCTACCCTTATTGGCCTGAATGGGTTTTGATCAAAGTTGCTTAACAAATAATTTTGGTTTTTTGGCAAGTTGTTCCCCCCAAGTCTTGCCTACAAGATCTATCCTCAGAGATAGCGGAAACTGCTCCAAACTTAGCTTTGCCAAGCAATATTTCTTAATTCTTTGTTGTGAAGGATGCTGAACAATTGGTCTTGTCTGCGGAGCCGCTCGCCCACTGCAAACTCTGCTAGGCATCTTGGTCCCAAGGGCTGGACATAATCAATCCAGCCGTCGCCTTCCCTTCTCTGCGGTTGGTCAAGCGCCCCATGGCTACAGCTTGCTAGGGCCCAGGGCCCGCTGTAAGCCACTTGCAGGAGTAGAGTCTAGTCGGCTCGAAACTGCGGAGCGAAGAAGTTCTTAATTTTTTTGTTCAAACTGTTCATCCTAGAGCACCATGCCGAAACGGAAGCGAATTGGGATCCTCACCAGCGGTGGCGATTGTGGCGGCCTCAACGCCGTCATCCGGGCGGTGGTGCGGCGGGCCCGCGACTATGACATGGAGGTTTACGGCATCAAAAACGCGACCGCAGGTCTGATGGCGCGACCGGTGGAAGCGGAGCTGCTGGACGTGAAGCGGGTTTCGGGCATTTTGCGCTATGGCGGCACCATTCTGGGTACGGTGAACAGGGGCAACCCCTTCGCCTATCCCATGCCCGATGGCAGCTTGGTGGATCGCTCGGCAGAGGTGATCACGGGTTACCACCGGCTGGGGTTGGATGCGCTCATTGGGGTGGGGGGAGATGGCAGCCTGGCCATTCTCCGGCAGCTAGCTTTGCAGGGGGATTGGAACTTTGTCGGGATCCCTAAGACCATCGACAACGATGTCGGCGCCACCGAGTATTCCGTGGGATTCAATACGGCTCTGAGCGTGGCGGTGCAGGCTCTGGATCAGCTCACCTACACGGCCATCAGCCACAGCCGCGTCATGGTCATGGAGGTGATGGGGCGGGATGCCGGTCACATTGCCCTCAGCGCTGGCATCGCCGGGGGGGCGCATGTGATCCTGATCCCGGAGATCCCCTACAAGCTGGAAAACGTCTGCAAAAGAATCCTCGACCGCAAAGAGCGGGGCAACAATTTCAGCATTGTGGTGGTGGCGGAGGCTGTTCGCACCGAGTCGGGAGAGCCGGTGACCTACACCAACAGCCTGGGGCAGTCTCTCTACGGCGGTATTGGCTATTACATCGGCAACGAGATCGCGCTGCGCACCGGCATCGAGACGCGGGTGATGGTTTTGGGCCATCTGCAGCGGGGAGGCACCCCTTCTCCTTTGGATCGTCTGCTGGGGGCAGCTTTTGGGGTGGCGGCTGTGGACTTGATCGCCCAGGGCAAGTACGACCGCATGGTGGCCTGGCAAAATCGGCGCGTGGTGGATGTGCCCCTGGCAGAGGCCATCGCCCAGTACCGGCGGGTGGAGGTGGATGGGGCTTTGATCGCCACGGCTATCGGGCTGAATACCTATGTGGGCGAGGTGGATCCGCAGCTTTTGCGCAGGTTTTCCCCCTGATCAAGCTCTGCCACCACCGATTCACCCCAGTCAGGAGTCGGGCTCTTGTGCGGTCGAAAGGGCCTTGCCCTCCCATCGGCCGACAGAGCGGCAGAAGGTTCTGGAAGAACAGCGGGATCCCATGGCCCGGCGAGCCGTCCCCAGCTATCGGGATGCGGGGTCTAGGTGCCGAGAACGGCCTGCAGAGCCCCCACATCGCAGTAGTACACCTGGTGCGGGTGGGTATATCCCTTGAGCTGAACCGCCTGCTGCGCAAAGCAGGTAGCTGCCTGTCCCAGTTGTTGCGCCAAGCAGGTATAGGTGTCGTGGCTGATGGCCAAGTCGGCGTTGAGGGTGCGGGTAACACTCTCGATGCGAAAGGCCAAATTGACCGTATCGCCCAGGGCGGTGTATTCCTGGCGGGTGTTGTTGCCCACCTGGCGCACAATGGCCGAGCCGGTGTTGACGCCCGCCCCCAGGCGCAGGGGAGAAGGCAGCGGAAACTCGCCGTTCAGTTGCTCGGTCATCTGAAACAGCTTCACCATGGCCCGCAAAACCGACTTCACGTCGAGCTCGATCCCCACTTGTTCAGCTTGTAAGGGATCCTCATTGGCCTGGGGCGCATGAAACCAGACGGCCATGATCGCGTCGCCGATGTACTTATCGACAGTGCCGCCGTACTGCTGAATGATATCTCCGCCGCGCCGGAACCAATCGCCCATCACCTGGGAGAGGAGGCGCTCGTCCAGTTGCTGGGTCAGTTGTCCGTAGCCGCGCACATCCACCACGGCCACCGAGATCAGCCAGCGGGTTTGCAAAACCAGGGTGTCCGACAGTTTGGCCGCAGGACTGGGTTCTGGGCTGGCCAGGGATCCGCTGTGGAACTCGAGCTGGGATTGTCCGAGGGTGAGGTGATCTCCATCTTGCAGCAGGGTGGGAATGCTGACGCGGCGATTGTTGACGAACGAGCCGTTGCGGCTGCCCAGATCGATGAGATAGATGCTGTTGTTGTCCAGGTATTGCAGCAGGGCATGTTGGCGGGAAACGCTGGGATCGGTCAGGACGATGGCGTTGTCTTCATCGCGGCCCAGCGTCCAAGCGGTCGCTCCGGCGAGAATGTACTTCCTCTGGCTGCCGTCCGGCTCTCTCAGGATCACATAGGGGGCGGTGGTGGCGGCAGGTTCGCCTGGGACGCTCATGGTAGAACGAGAGGTAGATGCGACCACACTCTAATACGATACTCCTCTTCTCCTCGGTTGAACTGCGGCTGGGCTGGGCTTGGCGGGGGGCTGGGCCTGCCAGTATCATTTTGTGTAGATACATTAAGGCCATATGGTGGATCCCTCCCATCCCATTCCTGCTGAGCAACAGCCGCTGCGGCAGTATGCAGAGCTGAGGGAGGCCTTTCCTTTTTCCTGGCCCGCTTTGGAGTGGATCCCCTATCTCAAGCGAATCTTCGCTGTTTGGGGGGTGGTCGTGCTGGCGGTTTCGCCGCTGGTCTGGGGCAGCTTTGCCGGGGATTGGGGCCACTTCGTCTCTGGGTCTGTGCTGGGGGCCAATGCCTTGCTCAGCCTGGTGTTGCTCCACCTCTACTTGGGATGGGCCTATGTGCGGCGGCGCTTGGTGCAGGCGCGGATCCCCTATGAAGAAAGTGGCTGGTACGATGGGGCGATCTACGCGAAATCGGACGAGGAGCTGGCGCAGCATCGGCTGATCGTCCACTATCAAATCGACCCTGTGTTGCAGCGCCTGCGACGTAGCTTGTGGGCTGTGGCCGGCCTGAGCGGGCTGATGGCTTTGCTTTGGCCCCTCTGGTAGAGATTGTCGGGCGGTGGTTAATCAGCTGTTGTTCGGGATCCCAAGCGGTGCACGTAACTTCTGACCTGGCTCAAACCTTGCGACCCACCGCCGTTGCCATCGGGAACTTCGATGGCTTGCACCTGGGCCATCAGAAAGTGCTGCAGCCCATTCGCGACTCCCTGCAGGGGGTGCGCACGGTTCTCACCTTTCATCCTCACCCCCAAGAAGTATTGACGGGGCGCAGGCAACTGTTGCTCACTCCCCCTGCCGAAAAGCTGGCTCTGCTGGCGCAGATGGGTTTTGAGCAGGTGGTGTTGCTCCCCTTCACTCCTGCCTTTGCCCGCCAGCCGCCCCAAGAGTTTATCCAAACAGTACTGGAACAGGGCTTGCGCGTTCGCCATCTCAGCGTCGGCTGGGATTTCTGCTTTGGCCACCGTCGCTCGGGCAATGCCCAAACTCTCCAGGCTTGGGGATCCGAGCGCTGCATTCCGGTGGAGGTGATCCCGGAGGCGCAACTGAAGGGGGAGCGGGTGAGCAGCTCTCGCATTCGCGCTGCCCTGGCTACGGGGGAGGTGGCGGCGGCAACGGAGCTCTTGGGCCGTCCCTACCGGCTGATCGGAGAGGTGGTGCCAGGGGATCGGCGAGGCCGAGAGCTGGGTTTTCCCACCGCCAATCTGCGCCTGCCGCCGGAGAAGTTTTTGCCCCGCGACGGGGTGTACAGCGTTTGGGTGAATGTGCCTGCTGAGGCGGCAGCCCTGCCTGGGGTGATGAACATTGGCCATCGGCCCACGTTTGCCGGGCTGCAGCACACCGTTGAGGTGCATCTGCTGGATTGGACAGGCGATCTCTACGGGCAAGAGGTGCAGGTGGCGCTGCAAGGCTTTATCCGCCCAGAGCGGCGGTTTCCCAGTGTGGCAGACTTAATCCAGCAGATCCGGCAGGATTGCCAAACGGCCCGCCAACAATTGGGCTTGGCCAAGCAAGTTGGCCTAGTCTAGAGGCCCTCCCCCTCGGCCCCTCTCCCAATCCCAAAAGGAGAGGGGGGCTAGGACGGGCCAAGCAGGGATCCCCACAACAAGGCTATCGCTTCCGACCATTCCACCGTAGCTCCGTAGGTGTCCCCTGTGTGCCCTCCCAACTGGCGGTAGAGCCAATAGCCCACGGCCAGGGCTCCCAGGGCGGATCCCAGCGTCCAAAGCAGCAAAGGCCGCCAAGCCAGGAGCCCGGCCCAGCCCACCCCCCCGCTGATGGCCAGCAACAGCAGCGTGCCCGGCCACAGGGATCCCGGCAGGGAAGTGGAGTCTTTGAGGAAGCGGGCGGATCCCTGGTTGCGCAGATAGGGGTATAGGACAATGGCGAGCAACTGGCCCCAGCGCCCCCAGGCCGGCACCAAGAGCAAGAGAGGCCAGACCTGCAGGCTGCTCAGGGCAGCAAATTTCAGCAGCAACACCAGCACCAAGGCGAGCACCCCATAGGCCCCGGTGTGGCTGTCCCTCATCACCTGCAGGCGGCGGGATAGCCCGTTGACGGCTGGCCGTTCCGCGTCGGCAAAGCTTTTGGGGACGTTGACCGCCAACCCATCGGCAGTGTCAGCCACCCCATCCAGGTGCAGCCCGCCGGTTAACAGCACCCACAGAGCCACGAGCAAAGCTGCTCGCACCGGCGGCGGGAAAATCTGCAGCAAAAGCGCCGCCAGGGTGAGGATCCCGCCCAACAGCAGGCCCACCGCCGGCAGCCAGGCGGCAATGCCCTCAAACTGTAGCCCGCCCGCCCGCCCCAAAGGCAAGGCAGTGTAGAAGGTCAGGGCTGCCCAGAAGCGCCGCAATTGTTCAGGACGCTCAAAACAACGTTGATCAGCTAAGAATCATCCCGAAGGGTTCGCTCCACCACAATGGTCAGCTTGGCCACCAGAGCCCCGATCGCTCCCACAGCCGCCAACACCGGGAACAGAGCCGCCCCCAACACCCCTGCCGCCACGCCTACGCCCAGAGGGATCTCGATCAGCGTCTGCCCTTCGGCATTTTTGATCAGAATGCGGCGAACATTGGCCTCCTCGATCAGCTCGCGAATTTTGGCCAACAGCTCGTCCCCGCTGATCTTAAACTCCTCCACGTGGTACTCCACCTGGGCCGGAGGTACATCCTTGGCCTCTATGTCGGCCTTCTCAGGAAAGTTGGGATCCGGCGTCTCATTGGGGTTCATGCTGAAGAGGCTCCACACGTCGGTTGGCAGCGGCAACTGAGTCCATCCTAAGACCGGATCCTAGCGGATGTACTCTTTCAACACACTGTTGCGATTGGGGTGGCGCAGCTTGCGCAGCGCCTTGGCCTCGATCTGCCGGATCCGCTCGCGGGTCACATTGAAGATCTGGCCGATCTCCTCCAGGGTTTTCATGCGGCCATCGTCTAGGCCGTAGCGCAGCTTCAACACATCCCGCTCGCGGGGGGTAAGAGTTTCCAGCACGCTTTCCAGATCCTCTCGGAGCAAAACCTTGGCCACCCGCTCCTCGGGGGTTTCCCCTTCCGACTCGATGAAGTCGCCCAGCCGCGAATCCTCTTCTTTACCGATGGGAGTCTCCAGAGAGATGGGAAGCTGAGCCGACTTGGCGATGAAGCGCAACTTCTCGATGGTAATCTCCATGCGGGTGGCGATCTCCTCTTCGGTCGGCCTGCGGCCCAGCTCCTGAGAAAGCTGCTTGGTGACCTTCTTGATGCGGGAGATGGTCTCGTAAAGGTGAACCGGCAGGCGAATGGTGCGCGATTGGTCGGCAATGGCGCGGGTGATGGCCTGGCGAATCCACCAAGTGGCATAGGTGGAAAACTTGTAGCCCTTCTCGTGGTCAAACTTTTCCGCTGCCCGGATCAGACCTAGGGATCCCTCTTGGATGAGATCCTGAAACGACAGGCCCCGGTTCATGTATTTCTTGGCAATGGAGACCACCAGCCGCAGATTGGACTGCACCATCTTTTCTTTGGCCCGTCGCCCCCGATGCAAGCGCCGCCGGAATTCGGGCAGGGACATCTTCACTTCTTCTGCCCACAGCGTCTCCGGTACCTCCTCTGGGTCGGACCAGAGGCCCATACGCTGGAAAACGGCCTCGCGAGCCCGCTCTAGCTCCAGCAGGTCGGCAATTTTGCGGGCTAGCTCAATTTCTTCATCTGCCCGCAACAGGCGGATACGCCCGATTTCCTGCAAATAGACGCGGATGGAGTCATCGGTGTAGGGTTTTTTCTTGCTGGCCGCTTTGCGCTTGGAACGGCCCTTGGCAGCGGCGGCAGCAGCATCGGCATCCTCCTCGAGGGACTCTTCGTCGTCCTCATCATCCTCATCAAAAGCATCAGTGTCACTGGCATCCAGTTCCGTCTCGAGGGGATCCACCTCATTGTCCGCATCCAGAGGGATGGAGGATGAACTTTCCAGATCCGGTTCGAGAAGAGCCGTATGACCAGACTGCACCAATTCCTTTGCTTGAGCCATGCTGAGTTCCTCGTAACTTTAATCACAGACAACTGGAGGAGACTAAGGGGTTCTAGGCCCTGAAATGAGGGAAGCAGGTTCCAACTTTGCTGCGGCCCCTGACGCCAGATGGAGGGAGTCAAGTTCCGCAGACCCAAACCCCACTTGCGCCGGGCAAGCTCGCCCGCTTCTAGGCAACCGATCGCTCAGGCCAATCTCGAAGCAGATATCGCTCATAGGGTTTAACCGAACTGGCGCAAAACCCGTTTTGATGGGTAAAACCTCCTGAGATCTCGAAAGGCAAGTCTTTGGCTTTGCCTATCCCCTGGCACAATCCAGGCCACTTACTGAGAGGGCAGGATATTCAGCACCTCAATCACCCCAACCTATAAGGAGAAGAGCGCATTGCAGCCGCCAGCAAGCGACCTTGAGGAAGATCCCTGCAGGCAACTGTAGCCGTTCACACCAAAATGTCTTCCCTAAATTAGCCCGCCCTTGGGGAAACAGCAACGGGGCAGACGAAGAAAATCTTAACTTCACCCCACCCCGTCCCGGCTCTGAGATCCTGGTCTAGGGGATCCCTGGGTTGGCCTAGTCCGGGGAAGTGGCTCAATGCTACCTTAAATCAGACTACCTTAAAAGGAAAGGATCCCTGCCAGCGCCGCACCGCCTATGACCCATCCCTTCCTGCAGCATCTCCAGGAACGTGTGATCGTCTTCGACGGGGCAATGGGATCCTCTCTGCAAGCCCAGAACCTGACGGCAGCGGATTTTGGCGGGCCGGAGCTAGAAGGCTGCAACGAGATCCTGGTGCTGAGCAAGCCGGAGGCGGTGGAGCGGGTACACCGGGGCTTTCTGGAGGTGGGGGCCGATGTCATCGAGACCGATACTTTTGGCGCCACCTCGATCGTCTTGGCCGAGTACGGGATCGCGGAAAAAGCCTACGAGCTGAACGTGGCGGCAGCGCGCCTGGCCAAGCGGCTGGCGGCGGAGTTTTCGACGCCGGAAAAGCCTCGCTTTGTGGCCGGCTCCATCGGCCCCACCACCAAGCTGCCCACCCTAGGGCACATCGGTTTTGACGAGATGCGGGCCAGCTACGCCGAGCAGGTGCGGGGCCTGATCGACGGGGGGGTGGATCTCCTCATCATCGAGACCTGTCAAGATATCCTGCAGACCAAGGCGGCGCTGGTGGCCGTGCAGCAGGAGTTTGCCCGGCGCGGGATCCGCCTGCCGCTGGTGGTGTCTCTGACCTTTGAGGTGCAGGGGACGATGCTGGTGGGCACGGAGATCGGGGCGGCGCTGGCCATCCTGGAGCCCTACCCCATCGATGTGCTGGGCCTCAACTGCGCCACCGGGCCGGACAAGATGGCTGAGCACATCCGCTACCTCTCCCGCCATTCTCCCTTTCCCATCTCCTGCATCCCCAACGCCGGCCTGCCGGAAAACATCGGCGGCAAGGCCCACTACAAGCTCACGCCGGAGCAGTTGCGCTTCCACCTGGAGCACTTTGTGCGGGATCTGGGGGTGGCGGTGGTGGGGGGCTGCTGCGGCACCCGCCCGGATCACATCGCCGCTTTGGTGGAGGCTGTGCGGGGGCTGCGGCCCAAACGCCGCTCCGTCGAGCGCATCCAGGCTGCCGCTTCCATCTATGCCCCTCAGCCCTACCTGCAGGAGAACTCTTTTTTGATCATCGGCGAGCGGCTCAACGCCAGCGGCTCCAAGAAGATGCGGGAGCTGCTGAATGCCGAAGATTGGGACGGCCTGGTGGCCCTGGCGCGGGAGCAGGTGCGGGAGGGATCCCACATCTTGGATGTCAACGTGGACTATGTGGGCCGGGACGGGGTGCGGGATATGCGGGAGCTGGTCTCGCGGCTGGTGACCCAGATACCCATTCCCCTGATGCTGGATTCCACCGACTGGCAGAAGATGGAGGCCGGCCTCAAGGTGGCCGGGGGCAAGTGCCTGCTCAACTCCACCAACTACGAGGATGGGGAAGAGCGCTTCTTCAAGGTGCTGGAGCTGGCCAAGACCTACGGCGCGGGGGTGGTCATCGGCACCATCGACGAGGAGGGCATGGCCCGCACCGCCGAGAAGAAGTTCCAGATTGCCGAGCGGGCCTATCGCCAGGCCGTTGAGTACGGGATCCCGCCCTACGAGATTTTCTTTGACCCGCTGGCTTTGCCCATCTCCACCGGCATCGAGGAAGACCGGGCCAACGGGGCGGCTACCCTGGAGGCCATCCGCCGCATCCGCCAGGCTTTTCCTGAGGCCCACATTCTCTTGGGCATCTCCAACATCTCCTTTGGGCTCTCGCCGGCAGCCCGCGTGGTCTTGAACTCGGTGTTTTTGCACGAGTGCCGCCAGGCCGGCCTGGATGCCGCCATCGTCAGCGCCGCCAAGATCCTGCCCCTGAGCAAGATCCCGGAAGAACAGCAGCAGGTGTGCCGGGATCTGATCTGGGATCGGCGCCAGTTCAACGCTGAGGGCATCTGCACCTACGATCCCCTGGCGCGGCTGACGGAGCTGTTTGCGGGGGTTTCCGGGCAGGAGCTGCGGGCGACCGGATCCCTGGCCAAACTGCCCTTGGAGGAGCGGCTGCGGCGGCACATCATCGACGGCGAGCGCATCGGCCTGGAGGAGACCCTGGCAGAGGCGCTGCAGAAATACCCCCCCCTGGAGATCATCAACACCTTTTTGCTAGACGGCATGAAGGAGGTGGGGGAGCTTTTTGGCGCCGGCAAAATGCAACTGCCGTTTGTGCTGCAGTCGGCAGAAACCATGAAGGCGGCGGTGAAATACCTGGAGCCCTTCATGGAAAAAGTAGGCGGGGAGGTGTGCAAAGGCACCTTCTTGATCGCCACCGTCAAGGGGGATGTCCACGACATCGGCAAAAACCTGGTGGACATCATCCTCACCAACAACGGCTACAAGGTCATCAATTTGGGCATCAAGCAGCCGGTGGAAAACATCATCGAGGCCTACGAAAAGTACAAGCCCGACTGCATTGCCATGAGCGGCCTGTTGGTGAAATCCACCGCCTTTATGAAAGAGAATCTGGAGGTGTTTAACGAGCGGGGCATTACCGTGCCGGTGATCTTGGGAGGGGCGGCCCTCACCCGCCGCTTTGTGGAAGAAGACTGCCGCCAGACCTACAAGGGCCAAGTCATCTACGGCCGCGACGCCTTTGCCGACCTGCACTTTATGGATCGGCTGATGCAGGCCAAGGCGGCCGGGCGCTGGGATGACCGGCTGGGTTTTCTGGATAACTTCGAGCTGGGATCCCGCTCTGACAACCGCCAGAGGAGAGCTGCGGCAGCCGTGGAGGAAAGGGATCCCACCTTGCCGGCTCCAGAGGTGACCGTGGGCGCCGCTCCTGCCCCTGCTGTCTCGGCTGGCGACGGCGGGGCAGACACCCGTCGTTCCGAGGCGGTTACCCTCGATACCGAGCGGCCCATCCCCCCCTTCTGGGGATCCCAAGTTCTCGAGCCGGATCAGATCCCCTGGCCGGAGGTCTTCTTCTACATCGACAAGCAGGCCCTGGTGGCCGGCCAGTGGCAGATCCGCAAGCCGCGCGACCAGTCGGCGGAGGAGTTTGCCCAGTTTCTCGCCACCCAGGTGGAGCCGGTGATCGAGCGCTGGAAGGAGCGGATTGTTACCGAGGACTTGCTGCGCCCGCAGGTGGTTTATGGCTACTTCCCGGCGCAGGCGGAAGGGAATACGGTGATCCTCTTCGACCCGGCCAGCTTCCCCGAGCTGTTTGCTCTAGAGCCCGGCTCCACCACCTATTTGCAATTGCCCACCGTCGATCGCCCTCGGCTTTCTCCCCAGGTGCGGGAGCTGGCCCGCTTCACCTTCCCCCGCCAGAAGAGCGGCCAGCGCCTCTGCATTGCCGACTTCTTCGCCGACCGCTCCACCGGCCTGGTGGACGTCTTCCCCATGCAGGCAGTTACAGTGGGGCCAGAGGCCACGGCCTACGCCCAGCACCTCTTTGCCGAGGGCCAGTACACCGACTATCTCTATTTCCACGGCCTGGCCGTCACCCTGGCAGAGGCCTTGGCGGAGTGGTGCCATGCCCGCATCCGGCGGGAGCTGGGCTTTGGCGGCGAGGACAGCCCCGACATCCGCCAGATCCTGCACCAGGGCTACCGCGGCTCCCGCTACAGCTTCGGCTATCCCGCCTGCCCCAACATCGCCGATCAGCGAGTTTTGTTGGAGCTGCTCCAGACGGAGCGCATCGGCCTGAGGATGGACGAAAGCGACCAGTTGGATCCTGAGCAGTCCACCACCGCCATCGTCGCCTACCACCCGGCGGCCCGCTATTTCAATACTTGATCCCTCACCCCCGGCCCCTCTCCCTAGAGGAGCGGCTGAGCAGGGGAAAGCCCATCACGGCAACCAAGGTTATCGCGACGATCACGGTGGAGAGGGCGTTGATCTCCGGCGTCACCCCTCGCCGCGCCGTGCTGTAGATCAAAATGGGCAGGGTCTGGCTTTCGGGCCCGCTGGTGAAAAAGGAGATCACAAAATCGTCGATGGAGAGGGTAAAGGCCAGCAGCGCCGCGGCCAGGATCCCTGGCATGGCCAGCGGCAGTGTGACGTAGCGCAGCTTCTGCCAGGTGTTGGCGTAGAGGTCGTAGGCGGCTTCCTCCAAAGCCGGATCCAAAAGCTGCAGGCGGCTGCGCACCACGATGGCCACAAAGGCAATCTGAAAGGTGATGTGGGCAATCACCATCGTCCCCAGGCCCAGCTCAAACCAGCCGGTGTAGGCGCGCACCAACTGGTAAAACAACAGCAGGGTAATGGCCATCACAATGTCGGGGACGACCACCGGCAACAGCAGCAGTCCCTGCACAGCCTTCTGGCCGGGGAAGCGGTAGCGGTACAGCCCATAGCCCAAAAGGGATCCCAGCAGCGTGCTCACCAGGGTGCTGACTCCAGCCAAGACAAGGGTATTTTGCGTGGCCTGCCAGATCGCAGCATTGCGAAAGAGAGCCCAGTACCAATCGAAGGTAAAGCCTGTCCACACCAACCCAAAGCGGGCGCGGTTAAAGGAATAGACAGCAATGAGCAAAATCGGCAGGTAGAGAAAGCCATAGATGGCATAGCTCACTCCCCGCAGCCAGATGGGTATCTTCGCCACTCCCCTTCCTGCCCTCCCAGGGATCTGCCGGAAAAAGCGGCCGCGCTGCCAGCCTACCTCCCTCCAAGTCTATAGCTCGCTGCCTATGGCAAGATGTAGCAAAACTGTATGCTGCCTGCCGCTCCCCTCTCCCTTTGGCGGGGGGGCCGAGGCAGCCGAAATGCCGAGGGGGTTCTCTGTCTGCCGGCCTAAGAAGCTCGGCATGAGGGCGGTTTCTTAGTCTAAATCCGGGAAAGCCACCTTGCCTAAAGGGAGGAGTCGGCGTCCCTTAGTCCAGCTTTGGGCTCAAGCTCTCCAGAAACTCTCGAATCAAGGGCAGCACCTGCTCCGCATGCAGGGCGGGGATGGCGTGTCCAGCACCGGGCAGGATCTTGAGCTGGGCTCCAGGGATCCCCTCCGCATAGGCTTGGCAATGCCAGAGGGGAATGGTGTCGTCCCGCTCAGCGGCAACTACTAGGGTGGGAACCTGAATGGCATGAAGCTGACGTTCGACCGTATCGACGGCAGCTTGGGGGCGCAGGCGCTGGCGGAGAAATTGGCGGGCCACCGGCTGTTGGCGCAGGGATCCCCGCAGCCACAGCAGCCAAGCCAGTCGCTCCTCCCAACGTCCCCAACGGGCCAGGGGGATGGCGGCTCGCAGCAGCCTATCAACCCACGCGCCTTCCCGGAGCAAAAGCCGCATGTGCCGGTAGCGTTTGACAAAGCTGTCGTCGCGGATCCCGGCAGGCGCCAGTAAGACCAACCCCCGCAGGGGGTAACGAATGGCGTAGGCCGCCGCCACCCAGCCGCCAAAAGAGTGGCCCACCAACACCGGCTCAGGCAGGCGCAGCGCCTCGACAAACCCGCGCACAAACTCTACCTCCACGGCGATGTCGTAGCGCAGAGCCGGTTGGCTGGACTGACCAAACCCCAGCAAATCCAGGGCGATGCAGCGGTATCGGTCGCCCAACCCTTGCATCAGCGGCCACCAATTGGCGTGAGTGGCCATGAAGCCGTGCAAAAACAGCAGCGGCATCTCGCCTTGCCCCAGCTCCCGATAGGCGGCCCAGCAGGACTCTGCTCCCGCCAGATTTAATCCCTCCAACTGCACCCTATGCAGCGGGATCTCTTGAATGCGGGCCCTCAACTCCGCCAGACGCTGCGCCAAGGGCAGTCGTTCCAGTAGCTCTTGCTCCCTCATCAGCTCCCTAGTCGACGAATACAGCTTTTTCCACTTCTAAGGGATCCCCTCCGCTCTCTCCGAGCTGGTCGGAAAAAGCTGCCATCAGAACCTCTGGGGTACTCCCGCCACAGCGCAGCTTGGCGGGATGGGGGATAGGCGGTGAGACGAAGGGGTTCAATGCCCCTGAGTCTCACAATCTGGGCGTTGC
>NZ_AXUW01000002.1:292641-314054 GCF_002760415.1 Synechococcus sp. 65AY6A5 | reverse complement strand
GACTGCCGCTCTCTGGCTGTGGAGGATCCTGGTTTACCAGTCCGTTGAAGCAGCAACTCCGGGAAGTGATTCTCGGAAGCTCCCGTCTACAGCCCGTCAGGGCTTAGCGGGAGAGGATGTCACTCAAGCGAGCAACTGTAAGTGGGGAGGGGGAGTTTTCAGCCAGTCTTGGCAGCTCAGCAGCCCCTCGCGAAAGCGGGTGGCCGCCTGCGATTGATAGCGCTCCGGGTTAAACGCCAGCCAAAGGGTGCGCCGTATCTGCAGCCCTTCCACCGCCAGCTTTTTCAGCCGCCCTTGCTCCAAGTCGGAGCCCACCGCCACCATCGACAAAAAAGCCACCCCCAAGCCAGCCTGGACGGCATTCTTGATTGCCTCAATCGAGCTGAGTTCCAGCCGTACATTTAGCTGGCCCGGGTTGATGCCGTGGCGATTCAGCACCCGGTCGATGGTCTGCCGCGTGGAAGACTGGGGATCCAGGGTAATGAAGGGCAAAGTCAACAGATCCACAAGGGCGGGAGCATCGAGGGCACAGCTGGGGGCGCCGACCAACACGTATTCGTCTTCCGCCAGAGCAATCACCTTCAAATGCCGCTGTAAGTCAAAGGGGATCTCCCCGCCGACAATGGCCAGATCCAGCCGACCCTCCACCAGCTTCTGGGCAATTCGCCGTGTGGATTGCACCAAGAGCTGCACCGAAATCTGGGGATAGCTGCGGTGATACTGCGCGATCAAAGAGGGCATGACGTAGGTGCCCACCGTTTGGCTGGCCCCCAAAACCAAGTGCCCCCCTCCCATCTCTTGCAAATTGGCCAGAGCTTGAACCGCTTCCCGGCAGAGCTTGAGGATGCGCTCGCTGTAGTGCAGCAACACCTGCCCCGCATCCGTCAGCTCCACCTTGCGCCCGCCGCGGTCAAACAACACCACTCCCAACTGTCGCTCCAGGTTCTGCACCTGCAAGCTGACCGCTGGCTGGGAGACAAACAGGCTCTCCGCAGCCCGCCGAAAACTCCCCTGCTGCGCAATCGCCTGAACGATGAGGAGCTGATCCAGGGTAAACGGCAGTTCATCCGCCATAGGGAACTCCAAATCACCCAGCGGGATCCCTTCCAACCCAGCGAACTCGGCAGCCCAGGATCGAAAGCCCGCCTGAGATCATCATATATAAGCAGGCTAAATACTAAGAAAATACAAAAGGTGAGCAATCTCGAGAGAACGGCTCGCTCCCGCCTTTTGGACGGGATCTGGGGTGGAGCGCCTCTCCCGAAGAGCCGTTGAAACTGTTTGTTGAAGTTGAGAGCCATCCCCAAGGGCCAGGCGGCTCTGGACCTGTCTTTGGCTTCCCTCTAGCGAGGGCCATAGGGCGTCCAATAGCCGCGCCCCTGTTGCCTTGCCGCATTGGCTGCCTCTTTGAGAATGACGCCGTACTTGAGGCCATTGGTTTGCGGCGACAGTAGGCCATGCCCCAAAAACAGCATTTCCTGGTTGATGAGGGTATTGGCCCGCCAAACGTAGGCAGGCAGGGTGGGGGTGGGGGCCAGAGCGGGATCCAACTCCAAGAAAACCTCGCGCCCCAGCAAAGCCGTCTGCAGGTATTGACCAGCATTGGAGATGGGCAGAGGGGTTTGCCCGCGCAGCTTCGTCCACGTAGGATTGAGCTCTGCCGGCAGAGGAGCAATCCCGATCAGTTGCACCAGCCGCAAATTCAAGTCCCCTTCGAGCTGGACAACCAGGGTGTTGTAATCGACCACCCGAATGACTTGTGCCCGTTTGAGGCTGCGTAGATCCGGACGGGCCACCAAGGTCAAGGCCCAAGCGGGCCATGCCGAGACCAGCAAGGGCAAGGCCAGCAGGCTGCTCAGCTTAATTAAACTCCGTCCCTGGGATATCAACAGAGACTTGGGACGGTGAGAGATGGGAACAGACCGCAGCGATTTCTGCATCATGGACTTCACCCGTTGCATGGCGGACTTGACGACAGGGATGGTTTGCATGCTTAACCTTTGAATTTGACGCTGCCTTTACACCGCCACCCGGCGGGCCCAATGCCGGAGCCGGCTCACTGCCGTCACTCTACAAAAAACTTGGGCAGATGGGTCAGTTCTGCAAGCTGTCTCTCGATTTCAACTTGCGGATGCGCCACCCCCTGACAACCTATAGAGTCATTTCAAAAATGAAACGGCTCGTTACGTTATTTCCTAGCTCCCCTCTCCCTCTGGGAGAGGGGACGGGGGTGAGGTTGTCCAAAGAATCTCTCAAACGCGGGGATCCAGGATGGCCGCAGGGCTCTTCTCCAGAGTCTTGGGCAGGAGGGAGTTGACCAATACGGTAACCAAGCCCAGCCGATTGCCCGCCAGGATATCCGTCCACAGGCGATCGCCCACGATGGCCACCGCCTCCACCGGCAGGTTCATTTGCGCCACAGCCCGCCGCAGAGCGCGCCGCGAGGGTTTGCCGGCGCCGTGAATGGAAGGCAGGTTCAAGCTCTCGCCGATTTGGCGAATGCGGTTGCGGTTGAGGTTGTTGCTCACCAGCCAAATCTGAAAGTGGGGGCGCAATTGCTCCAGCCAGGCGGCCACAGCCGGATCCACCTCAGCCTGGCGGATCGGCACCAGCGTGTCGTCCACGTCGAAGATGACGCCCCTCACCTGCCAGGCCAACAGATCTTCTGCCCGCAGCCGCAAGACAGTGCCGGCCACCACCACATCCGGTTGCAGGAGCTTGAACCAAGGTTTGCGTACCATCGAGAACCTTTTCAGCCACCAACTGCCAATGCTCCTGACCTTCTCATTGCGAAGTGGGCGGGGATCCCTGCCGCTCGCGGAGGATTTGCCGTTGAGCTGCCTCGTGCTCGGCTAGGGTCTTGCTGAAAACATGGGTGCCGTCGTAGCGGGCCACAAAGTAGAGGTAATCGGTCTCCTCAGGCTCCAAAACGGCTTTGAGGCTGGCCAAGCCCGGACTGGCGATGGGGCCAGGGGGCAAGCCGGGGGTGAGGTAGGTGTTGTAGGGGGAGGGGGTACGCACCTCGGCAAGGGTGAGGCGGCGATCTGGCGTCTGCTGGATGTTCAGGGCATATTCCACCGTCGGATCGGCTCCCAAGGGCATTCCCTTTTTGAGCCGGTTCAAAAAGACGCCCGCGATTAAGGCACGCTCCTCCGGCACGGCGGCCTCCCGCTCCACAATGCTGGCCAAGGTAACCCACTCATGCAAGGAGAGGGAAGTAGTGTGCTGGCGAAACAGGCGTAGGGCCACGGCGGCAAACCGCTGCAGCATGGCGTTGATGACAATCTCGGCTTTTTGCTGATCCGGCAGGGATCCCTCCACCTGTTCGACAGGAAAAAGATAGGTGTCGGGGAAGAGGTAGCCTTCCAGGGAGTTCAAGCTGGGGGGCAGCCAATCGAGGGGAGGGATCACGCGGGCCGTGGCGATGAAAACATCGGCTGCCAACCAGTTGCGCTCCGCCAAGGCCGCCGCCATCTGCTCGATCCGCCAGCCCTCCGGGATGGTCAGCCGCCGCTGCAGAATCCGGCCCTGCCGCAGTTGTCGGGCTACGGATAGCATGTCTTGGTTGGGATCCAAAGCGTAGGTACCTGCCTGAAACAGCCAGTCGCGTCCAAAGGTGCGGCTCCACAGCTCCCAGGCCAAGGCAGAGCGGATCACCCCCGCTTGGTGCAGTTGTTTCCCGATTAAACGGCTGCTGCTGCCCGGCTGGATCACCACCTGGATTGGCTCTGGGCCACCCAGCGGCTGAAGCCAGGTCTGCCAGCGCCAGTAGCCAAATCCAACGGCCAAGGCCACCAGGAAAGCTAAGCCTTGCACTAGACGGCGACCCCAGCGTTGGCGGCAGCGGGGCGGAGCACTTTGGGCGATCAGGCCTTCGGGCGAGGCGGGATCGCGGTGATCGGTCATCGCCTTCCCCTCCACATCGCGACAGCACATCCTCTGGCCAGGTTAGCGTGGCCAGAAGAGATCTTCAGGCCGTCACCGGTCAGTTAGGGCCACCCCCAGTGTAGCCTCGGCCTATCCCACTTAGGATCCGCTCTCCTGGGCCAGGCGGGCAGGGATCCCATTGCTCTTGGGAGTTGTTTGTCCAATCCAAGTGCCGATGGGCTCCCCTTGCACCACCCGGTAGATGTTGCCGGGAGTGGTCAAGTCGAAAACCACGATGGGTAGTTGATTTTCTTTGCAGAGGGCGATGGCAGTGCTGTCCATCACCCGCAGATCGCGGGTAAGCACATCCTGGTAGCTGAGGACATCGTAGCGGCGGGCCTGAGGATGGGTCTTGGGATCCGCGTCATAAACCCCGTCCACCTTGGTGGCTTTGAAGATCACCTCGGCATCGATCTCCGCCGCCCGCAAGGCCGCAGTCGTGTCGGTGGTGAAGAAGGGATTTCCAGAGCCTGCCCCAAAGATCACCACCCGCCCTTTTTCCAGGTGACGAATGGCGCGGCGACGAATGTAAGGCTCTGCCACCTCCTGCATGGCAATGGCCGTCTGCACCCGCGTCGGGATCCCGGCCCGCTCGATGGCATCTTGCAAGGTTAAGGCGTTGATGACGGTGGCCAACATCCCCACGTAGTCAGCAGAAGCTTGATCCATCCCCTGGGCAGCCGCTTCCTTGCGCCCGCGCCAGATATTGCCCCCTCCCACCACGATCGCCACCTGCACGCCCGCCCGCACCACCGAGGCTACTTCACTGGCAATGGACTGCAAGACCTCGGGGTCAATCCCGTAGGGACGTTCCCCCATCAGGGCTTCACCGCTCAGCTTCAGCAGAATACGTCGGTACTTCATGGCTATCCGCTCCAGCCCACCCCTGCCTACAATAGCAGCTTTGCTGGGCTAGCTCCGGTCAGGGTGTTGGTCAACAGAGCCTCTCGACGAACTTGCCATCACGGCTGCTGTTCTTCGCCAGCGCTGGCCTCCTGATCCCGAGGAACAGAACGGAAGCGGCGGCTATTGCGAGCACGACTTTTCTGAAACTGCTTGGCATACTCGCGGTTGCGCTCGGCTTTTTCCCGCTTCAGGTTGCGTTTTTTGGCCATGCTGGTCTTCCTGACCGGTTGTCCGGCATAAAGTGAGGCACTCAGGTGGAGTGCGAGGCGTCCTTAATCGTAACATGCTTTGCCGGAGCCATCCTGAAGGCCTCTGCTCAGCCAGCTATGGGCAGGGATCCCCAGAGCAGAGATAGGCCGATCAGGAGGAACCCCACGCCTGCCGAGGTTTTGATCCAGCGGGGGGGGATGACTCGCGCTACCCAAGCCCCCGCCCATACCCCAATGAAGCTGGTGCTGATTAGGGCAGCAGCAGCTCCGCAGAAGATCACCCCAAGATTTTGCGAGTGGGCGCTGAGGAGCAGGGTGGCCAACTGGGTTTTATCGCCCATTTCGGCCAGCAAAATTGAGCCGAAGCTGACCAGAGCAGCTCGCGCCGCTGTCTGTTTCAAGAAAGAGAACATCTGACTGCTGTGCAACACGTTTCTCTGTAGCCACGTTGCTCTTACACAAGAGGATAGCTTGGTAGCCCCGTACTTGAGTACGCGGCGGAAAAGCCCTTGAGCCACTTTAGTTGCTTCTTTGTTATTAGTACAGAGCTTCTCCAGGAAAACAACCTACTGCGGTGCAAAACCCGCGTGGCAATAACTAACCTGGAGGAACTTAAGTCCGAAGTAAGCAGAACTTTGAGGTTATGCCTCAAAGGACTGTCTAGAGGCGTCTTGACAGCGCCTTCGCGAGTCCACTTTGGGCTGCGTAAGAATCCCCTGGGTGGGAGTGTCAAAGCCACCCTTCCCCTTCACGGGAGATGTGTAAACTACCGGGCTCCGACCGCTCCCCAACCCCCCGTATACGGGGGGAGGTAGGGGGGCTGGTTTACAGCAGCCCCCAATAATGCAATCACGTTGGCACCGTTAAAATCTGCATCCCCTTTCCAGCCACAGACCGAGTTCACACAACGAAAATGCTTCCCTTCCCGTTGCCCAATCCACAGGCACGGGTGGCAGGTCTGCGAGCTGTAGGCAGGCGGCACCACCCCAACCTGGATCCCGGCCCGCAGCGCCTTGTACTGCACAAACTGCTTCAGTTGATAGAACGCCCAACTATTCGACCGCCGCCGCTCTATCTTAACTGCGCGGCTGTCGGTTGGTGCGCTCCCTAATGCCACTCAGGTCTTCCAGGGCAATAAAACTGTGGGTGGCCTGCGCCCTCGACACAATCGCTTTGGAGATGCAGGGATTGACCCAGGTTTGCAAGCGTCTCTCCTGACCAGACAGCCGTTGCAAGAGTTGGCGGCATCTGCGCCGACTAGATCTTGTGCCCTGACTGGCTTTGCGTTGAAGTGACGCCCGCAGCCGGGAGGAGTGGTCTCTGACCTGGTTCAACGGCTGTCCATTCCAGTTGTCCTCCTCTGAGGTATGGGCAATATCTCTCCTCCCCAAGTCCACCCCCATCGCCTTGGGGGTGTCTGGCTCGACGCCAATCTGGATGTAGTGAGAACCCTCTTTGCGTTTGACCAACGTGGCCGATTTGGGATTGGTGCCGGCCAGCATCCCTCGTTGATAGTTGCCAATGGCCAACTCAAAGCGTTCCCGACCCTCTACGGTGGTCAGCGACACCGTCCAGTCGTTCTCGCGGAAGGAAAAGATGCGGGCATCGTAGGTCACGAAGCCTGCCTTGAAGGCCTTGACCGGACAGTTCTGTTGCCGGGCAACCTTACGCGACCCTGCCACCCGTCTGCATACCTGTTGTGCCAGGATAGCCCAAAGCAGGTACGAATCTCGCGCTAGCAGAGAGATTGGAGCTTGACGGCGTTGACTATCTTCTCTGGTGTGTTCTCATTCACCCAGTTCAAGGCCTGCACAAAGGCGTCCAGAGTCGCATCCAGCTTGGCGGCTTGCGACTCCGATACCTAAGGACTCCGTCCCCCTAGCGCGAACAGTTTGATAGTCAAGACTTGGGGCATGCTGTAACTATACATCAACAGACCGCATTCCTCCCGTCACTGACCGGCCCGGCCCCCGGCCCCCCAGTCCCCCCGTATACGGGGGGATACAGGGGGGCTGGGCGGGGGGATATAGGGGGGTACAGGGGAGCTCCCGCGGTTTCTAGCTGACCCGCATACCCCGAAACGAAACAGAGCGAGGGGTCTGTCTAGATTACTGCCCCTCGCCCTCCTCTACTTGTCTAAACTACACGGGCGCTCCAAGACCGGTATAGGAGCCATAGAAGAAAAGCCCAACCACCGTGACCACACCCAAACCGACAACCACAGCCACTATCCACAGAGGGATCCTTGCCTGACTAGTCATAGCAACTGGCCTCCAGAAGAAAAAGATAGGTCTAAAAAGTTGCACCCGTAGTCTGCAAAGAGAACCAAGGGCTGGCTAAGGTAAGCCTACATTGATCCCTGCAGCTTTTTCTCAACTTAAGACCAGAGACAAGTGAAGTCTCAGTTGAGAAAGTAGCTGGAAAACAACAGCCCCACCACAAACACCAGCAGCAAGCCCAAGTATAGGGAGGTGCGGTTTAGCTCTACCGGCTGGGTGTTGGGATTCTTCTCAGGTTGATCAGCCATGGGGTTCACCGTTGAATAAACTGCATTGCGGCAATAGCTCCCAAAAAGAAAACGGTTGGAATCGCCAAAGTATGCACCGCCAACCAACGGACAGTAAAAACGGGGTAGAAAACAGGCTCGTCAGGTTTGTTAACAGATTTGGTCGCCATAGTCCAGATCCTGCATCTTGGAACGCAAAATAGATTTACAAATCGCAACAACTAAAGAGTTGCCAGCCTGGCCCTGCTCTTTCCTAGCGAGTTAACTTTTCCAGTTGCTCAAGAGCGTTGAAGCGGTCGCTGACAATCGGTAACTCCTGCCGCTCTGCGGTGAAATACTCATTGGGGCGCGGGGTGCCAAAGATATCATAAGCCAAGCCGGTGCTGACAAAAAGCCAACCCGCCAAAAACAAAGCGGGAATGGTCAGGGCATGAATAACCCAGTAGCGGACGCTGGTAATAATATCGACAAAAGGTCGCTCTCCAGTGTTGCCAGCCATGAAACTCCTCCCTGCACTAGGGGCAAAAGGGCTCTTTGAGTCTATAACACAATGATAAGGAGTTGCATGCACAGCTACAAGTTACAAGACAATTGCTCAAGCTGTTTGCCGCCAAGCGAGGCCCCATCCTTGCATAGGTAAGATCTCCTAACAGCCTCTGAGTTCAACTCTAGGGCAGCGTGAGCCGGAACGCCTGGGGTAGGGGATCCCACTGCCAAAGGGCGCAATCGCGACTGACATCGAGGGCTTGAGGACACGGCGGAACTTTGAGATAAGCTGACTCTGAGGGGATGTCAACGGAACAGGAGTAACAGCTATGCGGTGCTCGTGGCCCCTAGCCTTGGGCCTATGTTGGACGCTAGGCTGGTCAAGCCTCAGCTTGCCGGCCTGGTCGCAAGGGGTCGAGCAGCAAGCCTCGCTGGCCTGGGCCGATGCCTACGTGGCAGCGCTGGAGCGCCAGACGGACCTGGTGCTCACCCAGGAGCCGCTGTCGGCGACCTTGACTCGTCTGGAATTGGCCCAGTGGCTAACGGAGTTTTTCGGCTACGTCCCCAACCCCAACCAGGTACAAGAGATTCGGGATCTCGAGCCCAATACCCCCGACTATTGGACGGCCCAAGCGGTGCTGCAGGCGGGAGCGATGCGCCTGTACGAGGGCAACGAGTTTCGCCCGCAAGGAGATCTCACCCACCTGGAAGCCCTGGCTATTTTGGTGCGGGCCCTGCAATTGCCTGCTCCCAACCAGGACGATATTGAGCGCTGGATGGCTCTGTACACCGATGCTGCCGAGGTGCCGGAGGTGGGGCGGGCTTTTGTGGCGATGGCAGGGGAAGCAGGGCTATTGGTGAATGTGCCGGATCCGGCCCGGCTGCGGCCCAATCGGGTGCTCAGCCGAGCCGAGGGGGCGGTGCTGTTGCACCAGGCGCTGGTGTATCGCGGTCAGCTTCCGCCTTTGCCAGCTCCGGTGGCGCAGTTGCGTCCCTCTCCTGCTCCGGTGGCCAAGACTGTCCAACCCGAAATCTTGCAAACGCGGATTACCCCTGAGTCGGGAGTGGTGCCGCCAGGGGGAACTCTGACTGTTGAGGCCCAGGCCACTCCCAACGGCAGGGCCACCGTGGATATCGGCAGCTTGGTGCAGGGCTTGCCCATGCAGGAGGTGCAGCCCGGCTATTACCGCGCCGTTTACATCCTTGGCCCTCAGGACAGCGCCCTCAGTCCCGATATTCGTATCCAACTGAGCCTCAACGGACGGGAGACCCGCGTTCAGCGGCGGCTCCCTCAACTGGCCCTGGGCAATGTCGCTCCCCCGCCGGTGGAATCGGTGTTTCCGCCCCCATCCCCTCTGCCACAACCGGCCACCCCTGAGCCTGCTCCTCTGGCTCCAGTCGGCAACCGCTATCCGCGTATTGAGGCGATTCGCTTGGATCCCCAGCGCGACCTGGTGGAAGGGGATATTCTCACCATTGCCATCTGGGGGGACTCGGGGGGGATCGCCCAGTTTGATTTGGGGAATTTGGCCCTGAACCAGCCGATGCGGGAGGTGCGACCCCACCACTACGAGGGCACCTACGTGGTGGCCCCCACCCACCAAGCCAGCAACCCCGTTTTGCGAATTGTGCTCACTAAGGATGGCCTCAGCCAGGAACACCGGGAGATCTTCCCTTTTGCAATCGATGGATCTAAGGGAACCCGCTCCACCATCCAGCCGGTCTCCGCACCTGTCGCTGCTGGGCTGCCCCGGATTTTCAATGTCACCACCAACAGCACCAACCTGCGCATGGGCGAGATCCTCAAAGTTACGATGCGAGGGGATCCGGGGGGGCGGGCAGCTTTTCGCATCGTCGGGGTGACGCCGGAGGTGGAGATGCGGGAGGTGGCGCCCGGCCTCTACGAAACCCAGCAGCAACTGCCCTTCAACATGCAGCCGGTCAACAACGGCCTCGTTGAGGTGATCCTGGAGCGGGGCGGCCAAAGAGCCACCCAAACCAGCCCCTCGCCCATTACCATCGCTCCCTGAGCAAAACTTGCCGTGCAGCCTCGCGAGAACTTTATCCCGCTGGTGCAAACGGTAGCTAAAGGAATACGATCCGCTTGCCCAGCTATTGGCGTTCACCGGCAGCTTGGTAGTTACAGCCATCTCAAATGGCAATGAAACGTTTCTCTGCGTCGTTATTGCTACGCAACGCTGTCGCGGACGCGCCGGCCGTGCGGAGCACTATCCCCAACTCCCCTCTCCCTTTGGGAGAGGGGCCGGGGGTGAGGGTAGAGGGGGTCGGCGGCAAAGTGTCTTCGTCTTGTTTGAAACGACTATACGCCCCTTGGCTAGACGGCTGCCTCAAAGGGATCGGCGCTGCGCTGGATCTGGGTGGATAATTTGGGAATCACCTGCAGCTTGAACTGTTGCTCGAAGACCTTTTTCTTCTCGTTCAAGCTCCACAGCTCCAGGGCACAGTCGTCGTTGGGGTGCCTGGGATCCAAAATCAGCTCCATGCAGCGGGGGCCTTCTCCCAGAAGCTGAAAACGGCAGTGGAGAGCTTGGATGGCCTGCAGGCGGCGGCGATCCAGAGCACAGGCTATGCGCAGCAGGGGGCTGAGCTCGAGGACAACTTGGCGATCCCGCTCGTTGCTGAGGCGTTGAAAGTTCTCGTGCTTCTTCTTGGGGGGCGACTTGCGGTGGTAGCGGGCCAGGTTGGCGATCACCTCTATCTCTTCCTCGTTGAAGCCCAACAGCTCCCCGTGGCGGATCAGGTAGTAGGAGTGCTTGTGGTGGGCGGCATGGCTGATGAAGTGGCCGCAGTTGTGCAGCATGGCCGCCGCCCAGAGGAGAGCTCGCTCGCGGGAGCCCCAGGAGTGCAGGATGCCGCGGGTCTGATCGAAAAGACTGAGGGCAAACTCCGCTACCCGCTCGGCATAGGGGAGCTCCACCTGGTATTTTTCCGCCAGCTTGAGGATGCTGCGCCGCCGCACCGAGCTGTGGTAGCGCAGCCGATCTTCAATGAGCCCCTGGCCGATCATCCAATCCACGATCAGCCCTTCCCGCAGGGCCCGTTCGCAAAACTGGATCCGCTCCACCCCCAGCAGGGTCATCACCTCCTCCAAGATGACGGCCCCAGCCAGGATGATCTCCCCGCGTCTTTCCCCAAAGCCGGGCAGTTTTTGCCGTTCGGCCACGGTGAGGGAGCGCAGCTCTTTGACATAGGCCCGCAGGGCTTCCAGGCTGAACTCATACCCCTGCAGGCGAGTGGGGGCAGCGCCCAGCCGACGGCGGGCATCCAACTGGGCCAAGCACTCGATGGTGCCGGAGGTGCCCACCAAGGTCAGGGATCCCGGCTGTTGGGAGGCTTCGACGATGCGCCGCATCTGCTCAATGGGAGCTTCCAGCATGCCGCGGACATGTTGCCGCAGCGCCTGCAGCTCGGCGGAGGTGGGCGGATCGTGGTGCAAAAAAGCTTGGGTCAGGCGCACCGCCCCCACCTTGATGCTGCGTAGAAACTCCGGCTCTTGGCCGTTGCCCAGAATCAGCTCGGTCGAGCCGCCGCCGATATCCACCACCGCGTGCAGCCGATTGTGGAACTCCATGGCCGAGAGCACCCCCAGGTAGATGCGGCGGGCCTCCTCCTGGCCGGAGATCAGCTCGATGCGCAGGCCCAGCTCCTGCTCGATCCGCTTCAAGAACTCCGGCCCATTGGGGGCCTCGCGCACAGCGCTGGTGGCCACGGCAACGATATCCTGCACCTGAAAGCTCTCGGCAATGCGGCAAAACCGCTCCAGAGCCGTCCGGGCCCGTTCCATGGCAGCAGGGGTAAGGGCGCCCGTCTGGCTGCAGAATTCCCCCAGCCGGACGGTGGCTTTTTCGCGGGAGATGATGGTGAAGCTGGGGATATTGGGGTTAATGCGCACCACCACCATGTGCAGGGAGTTGCTGCCCACATCGATGGCGGCTATGACCGGAGCAACTCCAGACTCAGAAAGGGGGGCCGGTTTCGGTTCAGAGGCGGCGGCAGAGCGTTCGGCAAGGTTGGCGAGCGAAGAGACCATGAATGAATTCAGAGGTTGCGACACTTTGCGACACTTCTAGAATACTGTGTGCTTTCCCCCCTTTTTCTTGGCCGAGCTGTGGGTTTAAAGGCGACGGTCTTTCTTAAACAGAGAGTTGTCCCCGTTGCGGATCCCGGCTGTTCTGGCCTCAGACTAAGATAAAAGCACTGCAGAGTCATTTTTGTCGCCAAGCGGGTTCCGATGTCTCAACCAGCCGCATCCCCTCAACAGGCCAACAGCCCCCTCAAGCTGCTGCGTACCCACGAATCTCCCAAGCTGGAGCGCATCCGCCACACCACCTCTCACGTCCTGGCGATGGCGGTGCAAAGGCTGTTTCCCAAGGCCCAGGTAACCATCGGCCCGACGACCGACTATGGCTTTTACTACGACTTTGACCATCCCGAGCCCTTCACGCCGGAAGATCTGGAGCGCATCAAAAAAGAGATGCAGGCGATCATCAAGAAAGGCTTGCCGGTGATCCGCGAGGAGGTGAGCCGGGAGGAGGCCAGGCGCCGCATCGAGGCCCTCGGCGAACCTTACAAGCTGGAGATTTTAGATAGCATTCCCGAAGGCGAGCCGATCACCATCTACCATCTGGGGGATGAGTGGTGGGATCTCTGTGCCGGCCCCCACGTGGAAAACACGAAGGAGATCAACCCCAAAGCTTTTGACCTGCTCAGCGTGGCCGGCGCCTATTGGCGGGGGGACGAGACCAAGCCGCAGCTCCAGCGCATCTACGGCACCGCCTGGGAGACGCCGGAGGAGCTCAAGGAATACAAGCGGCGGCTGGAAGAGGCCAAGCGGCGGGATCACCGTAAGCTGGGCAAGGAGCTGGGCCTATTTATATTTGCCGATGAAGTGGGGCCGGGCCTGCCCCTTTGGACCCCCAAAGGAACTACTCTGCGCTGGGTGCTAGAGGATTTTCTCAAGCAGGAGCAGCTCAAGCGGGGCTATCTGCCGGTGGTGACGCCCCACATTGCCCGCGTGGATCTGTTCAAGATCTCCGGCCACTGGCAGAAGTACCGGGAAGACATGTTTCCCATGATGGCCGAGAGCGAGGAGGCGCGCGCCGCTGAACAGGGCTTTGTCATGAAGCCGATGAACTGTCCTTTTCACATCCAAATCTATAAATCAGAGCTGAGATCCTACCGCGATTTGCCGCTGCGCTATGCCGAGTTCGGCACCGTCTATCGCTACGAACAATCGGGGGAATTGGGGGGCTTGACCCGCGTTCGCGGCTTTACGGTGGACGACGCCCACTTGTTCGTTCGTCCCGATCAGTTGGAAGAAGAGTTTCTCAAGGTTGTCGATCTCATTCTGGTGGTTTTCGACAAGCTCAAACTCAAAGATTTTCGCGCCCGCCTCAGCTTCCGCGATCCCAAATCCGATAAATATCTGGGATCCCCGGAAGAGTGGGATATGGCCGAGAATGCCATTCGCCGCGCGGTGGAGAAGCTTTCAATGCCGCATTTTGAAGGGATCGGAGAGGCGGCTTTCTACGGGCCGAAGCTGGACTTTATCTTCCGCGACGCGCTGGATCGGGAGTGGCAGTTGGGCACGGTGCAGGTAGACTACCAAAACCCGCAGCGCTTTGACTTGTACTATGTGGCCGAGGACGGATCCCGGCAGCGGCCGGTAATGATCCACCGCGCTCCCTTTGGTTCGCTGGAGCGGCTCATCGGCATCCTCATCGAGGAATACGCGGGGGATTTTCCCTTCTGGCTGGCGCCGGAACAGGTGCGCATCTTGCCCGTTTCCGACCAATACCTGGGCTATGCCACCCAGGTGCGGGATCAGTTGCGAGAACAGGGGATCCGCGTCCACATCGATGCCGACAGCGACCGCCTGCCCAAAAAGATCCGCAACGCCGAGAAGGCCAAGGTTCCCTTCATGCTGATTGTGGGGGAAAAAGAGCAGGCAACTGGCACAGTGAGCGTGCGGCAGCGCCACGGCCAAGACCTGGGATCCCTGACGGTGGCAGACTTCCTGGATCAGGTGCAGGCGCTCAACTAGCCGGTTGCGGCAATGGAGGGCAGTGGAGTTTTCAGAACTTGAGGATCCCAGATGCCGGGGAGCTCAAGAGAGGGCCTGAATGTCCCTTTCTAAAGAAAAGCCAGCCGACGGCCGTGTTGACGGCCCGCCGCTATTCTGGCGGCAATGCCCAGAAGATCGTTGTGGGGCGGGAGCTTTCCTGTGGATCCAAGGTGCTGGTGGCTGCCCAACCGACGCGGGGGGTGGATGTGGGGGCCATCGAGGCCATTCATCCTAAGCTCCTCATCTCCCGCTCTGCGATTGTAGATAACAGCACTATGAATTGTAGCTCTTACTACAGTATTAGCTTCTCTATTGGAGATAGGCTTTTGTGCATTCAAAGTCTGACCGCAGAGCGATGACTCAAGGATAGGATCCCATGCCCAAAACGCTGTTTAAAGTTGACCTGACTAAGCCAATGGATCAACAGGATCTACCGGGTCACAACCGCTGGCATCCTGATATTCCCGCTGTGGTTTCTGTAAACCCTGGCGAGGTATTCCGAATTGAGTGTAAAGACTGGACGGATGGGCAAATCAAAAACAACGATGACCCTTCCGACATTGAGCAGGTTGACCTAAGCGTTGTCCATGTTTTGAGTGGGCCTATTTGGGTTAACGGCGCCCAGCCTGGAGATATCCTGGTTGTCGATCTGTTAGACATTGGGCCACTGCCGGGAGACGAGTGGGGGTTTACAGGTATTTTTGCCAAAGAAAATGGAGGGGGATTCCTCACCGATCATTTTCCCAACGCGGCCAAAGCCATCTGGGATTTTCAAGGCATTTACACCACTTCCAGACACATTCCCCATGTGCGCTTTGCCGGCATCATTCACCCCGGCCTCATTGGCTGTGCCCCATCTCACGAGTTGCTGGCGGCTTGGAATAAGCGGGAAGCTGAGCTGGTCGCTTCGGCTCCCGATTTGCGCACTTACGGCGCGGGGCTATCTGGCAATCAGCCTGTGCTGGCCGCCTTGCCCAATCCCAAGAACGCAATTTTGGGAACTTTGCCCAAGTCAGAGTATGAGCGGGTTGCTGCTGAAGCGGCTCGGACGGTGCCCCCGCGAGAGCACGGCGGTAATTGCGATATTAAAAACCTGTCTAAAGGAACACGGATCTACTTCCCGGTTTACGTGGAGGGTGCCAAGCTGTCGATGGGAGATATTCACTTCTCGCAAGGGGATGGGGAGATCTCTTTTTGTGGCGCTATTGAGATGTCGGGCTACATCGATCTCCACGTCGATCTAATCAAGGGTGGTGTTGAGAAGTACGGATTGGTTAACCCCATTTTTAAGCCCGGCCCTGTTGAGCCACGTTACTCGGAATACCTTGTGTTTGAAGGCATTTCTGTGGACGAGTTTACAGGTAAGCAGCATTATATGGATGTTCACATTGCCTATCGACGCGCCTGCTTAAATGCCATCGAATATCTGAAAAAATTCGGCTTTACGGGAGAACAAGCTTATCTGCTGCTCAGTGCTGCACCGGTGGAGGGCAGAGTGAGTGGGATCGTCGATATTCCCAATGCTTGCTGTACGGTGGCTATTCCTACGCAAATCTTCGACATAGATATTCTCCCTAGGTGAATGTTATCCGATGCCTCGTTCAAGGGGGTGGAATAGGAAGATGCCGCTGTATGAGTTTAAGTGTCAAACCTGTGGGGAGTTTGAGGTATGGCGGCCCTTATCTCAATATCGAGATCCGGCCTATTGTCCTTCTTGCAATCAGGAAGGGAAACGTCTCATTTCAGTTCCCATGGTTCAGCTTTCCAGCTCTTTGCCTATTTCAAAGGGAGGAAGAGAACCCAAACTGATCAAGCGTGAACAGCACTCAAATTCTGATCCAAACTCGCCAAAATATCGCTCCCAATCCTGTGGGCGACCTTGGATGTTGCACCATTAGTTATTAGACATAGTTGTTTCAGGCTAGGGTAAGACGCCTGGGCTATTGAAAAAAGCCTTCTGGCCCCGTGCATTATTGCTCCGCAGCGCTATTGCTATGCCTACGGCACCCTGACGGGAACCGCAACGCTGACGCGACGATGCGACGACGTAACGACGTGACCAACGTTTTAGGTGTGGGTGCAGTGTCCCAGTTTGAATCGAAATGACCATAGTGCTTAGAAAAAGAGAGACTCTCACAATACCCCCAGAAATGCTTTCCTCTGGCATGGTAGTTCACAACCTATGCTGGAAGAGGCGTTCAAGAAGCACCTCATGAGTGGGCCTGATCCTTCCTTGGCAGAGGGATCCCATCGCAGCGATATCGCCCTTCGTTTACAGGGGATCACCAAGCGTTATCCTCTGGTGTTGGCCAACGACCACATCGATCTGGAGGTGCGTTGGGGAGAGATTCTGGCGCTGATGGGGGAGAACGGGGCGGGCAAGTCTACCCTGATGAAGATCGTCTATGGGTTGGTCAGCCCGGACGAGGGATCCATTCAAGTGGATGGGCAACCGGCCAAAATTCACAGTCCCGCCGATGCCATTCGGTTGGGAATTGGGATGGTGCATCAACACTTTATGTTGGTGGATCCCTTGACGGTTACGGAAAACGTGGTTCTTGGGGCCGAACCCGGCCATCTTTTTCAGGTCGATTTCCGTCGGGCCAGGGCTGAGGTGGCTCAGTTGATTGCCGAGATGGGCTTCCATCTGGATCCCGACGCCAGAGTGGAGGATCTGCCGGTAGGCCTACAGCAGCGGGTGGAGATCTTGAAAATGCTCTACCGCAAGGCCCGCATCTTGATTTTGGATGAGCCGACGGCAGTGTTGACTCCGCAGGAGGCAGGCGAGCTGTTTGCGTTTTTGCGCCGCTTTGCCCGGCGGGGGGGAGCTGTCATTTTCATCAGCCACAAGCTGAAGGAGGTAATGCAACTGGCCGACCGCGTCACCGTCATTCGGGATGGCAAGGTGGTGGCGACGTTGCCCACTGCCCAAACCGATGCCCAGGAACTGGCGCGGCTGATGGTGGGGCGGGAAGTCAGTCTGACCGTTGAAAAAAAGGCCGCTACCCCTGGGGAGGTGTTGCTGGATGTGCGAGATCTGTGGGTGGATATACCGGGGCGGAAGCCGGCGGTGGCGGGGGCGAGCTTCCAGGTACGTGCCGGCGAGATTGTGGGCCTTGCCGGTGTGGAGGGAAACGGCCAAACGGAATTGGTGGAGGCGATCACCGGCTTGAGAAGCTACCGCGGCCAAATTCGCTATGGAGCCGGATCCCTGTCTGCTTCGGCCCGACAGGTGCGTTGCTGGGGTCTGAGTCATATCCCCGAAGATCGCAATGTGAGAGGTTTGGTGCTGGATTTCCCCACCCGCGACAACCTGATCCTGGGGGATCACCATCAAAAGCCGTATACCGGCTGGTTGGGATTTTTTTGGGAAGAGGCCATTGACCAACATGCCCGCCAGCTGGTGGAGAGCTTCGACGTTCGCCCCCGCAGCATTTCCCTGACGGCCCGCCGCTATTCTGGCGGCAATGCCCAGAAGATCGTTGTGGGACGGGAGCTTTCCTGTGGATCCAAGGTGCCGGTGGCTGCCCAGCCGACGCGGGGGGTGGATGTGGGGGCCATCGAGGCCATTCATCGGCGCATCCTGCAGGCGCGGGATCAGGGCATGGGGGTGCTGCTGGTGTCGGCGGATTTGAATGAGGTGATCAGCTTGTCGGATCGCATTTTGGTGATCCATGAGGGCCACCTGGTGGGAGAACTCACGCCTGAAGAGGCCACCGAAGAGCAGCTAGGGCTGCTGATGGGCGGGATCCAGCATTAGACGAGGCCGGGGGCAGCTTGAGAAGATCCTGCCGCTCGTTCTTGGGCTAGGGCTGCTCGCCGTTGTTCCAACTCTTGAGGAGAGATGCGCCCGTAGGTGACGCTCATCTCGGCCAGCCGCTGGATCATGTCCTGCCGCAGCATCTCCTCGCGGTAGCGCCAGGCCCAGTTGTTCTCGGCCCTGCCGGGGAAGTTCATGCGCGCCTCTGCCCCCAGGCCCATCACATCTTGCAGGGGAATGATGGCCAGGTCGGCCACGGAAGCCAGGGCCAGGCGAATCAGATCCCAGTGGATGCCGTCGGATCCCTGGCAGCCCAGGTAGCGCAACAGGTTTTGCTTTTCCCACTCCGGGCGTTCTGGGTCATGAAACCAGCCCACCACGGTGTTGTTGTCGTGGGTGCCGGTGTAGACGACGAAGTTGCGCTCGTAGCTGTGAGGCAGATAGGGGTTATCGGGCCCCGAGCCAAAGGCAAAGAGCAGCACCTTCATGCCGGGCAGGCCAAATTGATCCCGCAGTTGCAACACCTCCGGCGTAATGTCTCCCAGATCTTCGGCGATCACCGGGATTTTCCCCAGCTTGTCGGCCAGCGCCTGAAAGAAGTCGGCCCCCGGCCCTTTTTGCCACTCGCCTTCTACCGCTGTTTCCGCAGCGCCGGGGATGGCCCAGTAGCTCTCGAAGCCGCGGAAGTGGTCGATGCGGACGCAATCCACCTGCTTGAGAATGGCCTGGATGCGCCGGATCCACCAGTCGTAGCCGCGGGCCTTGAGCACCTCCCAGTTGTAGAGGGGGTTGCCCCAGCGCTGCCCGGTGGGGCTGAAATAGTCGGGGGGCACGCCGGCTACCTGCAAGGGCCGTCCTTGTTCATCCAGGTGAAACAGCTCCCGGTTGGCCCACACATCGGCGCTGTTGGGGGCGACATAGATGGGTATGTCCCCGATGAGCTGCACTTGATGCCGGTGGGCGTACTCTCTTAGGGATCCCCACTGTTGGGCAAATAGATACTGCCAAAACATCTGCCGGGTGATGGCATCGGCATGGCGGTCACGGGCCTCTTGCAAAGCCAGGGGATCCCGTTGTGCCAAGGCTGGATCCCATTGGGTCCATTCCTGGTCGCCATACACCTCTTTGAGGGCCATGAACAGGGCGTAGTCCGGCAGCCAATCGGCCTCGGCAGCACAGTAGGCTTGAAAGGCTTCCCAGTCGGCGGCGGTGGCCTTGTCTTTGAAGGTGGCCCAGGCGCGGCGCAACAAGCCCAGCTTGAAGGGGATCACGGTTTCGTAGTCCACCCGCTCAGCATTCCCCGCCTGGATGGCTGGCCATTGGGGCAGATCCTGCCAGCCGTTGGGTTCCAGCCAGCCGGCTTTCACCAGCAGCTCCGGGCTAATCAGCAGTGGGTTGCCGGCAATGGCAGAAAAGCTCATGTAGGGGGAGTTGCCCCAGCCGGTGGGGCCAAGGGGCAGCACCTGCCAGAGGCGCTGGCCGCTTTCCACCAGAAAATCCACAAACCGGTAGGCAGCCGGCCCCAGATCGCCGATGCCAAATGGCCCCGGTAGCGAGGTGGGGTGCAAGAGGATGCCACTGAGTCTGCCCATGCGCATGGCTAAACCCTTTTCGCCCTATTTCACCGCCTATCCTGTCACTTCTACAGCCCAATGACAGCTACCAATCGACAAAACCAAGACCAAAGGTCAAAAGCGCCAACGGCCTTTTTGGCTTGGCCAGCTCTTGCAGCGGAGGAGAGATGGGGAGCCTCTCAAGAGCAGGCTTGGGAACCCCCCTCACCTCCCAAAACCGGCCAGCCCACCAAGCCCTGGCGGAGACTCTGATGGCAGGCACGCACCTCTTCAAGGGTAAACAGGCGGCGAAAGGGGATCCCCATTTCGCGGTAACGGGCCTCTGCCCCTTCCAGTCGATCCACCAAAGCCAGGATCCCTTCTGCCCGATAGCCCGCTGCCCGCACCCGCTCGACAGCCTTGAGAGCCGAGCCGCCGGTGGTCACCACATCCTCCAAGATCCAAACCCGGCTGCCCGCCGGCAACTCCGGCCCCTCGATCCAGGCCTGGGTGCCATGTCCCTTAGGCTCTTTGCGGACAATCAGGGCCGCCAGGTTGGCCGGCTCAGCCTGCAGAGAGGCCAAACTCACCGCTGTGACCAAGGGATCCGCCCCCAAGGTCATGCCGGCAACTGCCTCGGTCTCAGGGGGCAGTAGCCGATGCAGCAGGGATCCCACCAGGTAGGCTCCCTGGGGGTGGAGGGTAACCGGCTTGCAGTTGATGTAGTAAGTGCTTTGCTGCCCAGACGTGAGGGTAAAGGATCCCTCGCGGTAGGCCAGTTGGGCCAGCAAATACAGCAATTTCTCCCGCGCCTCAGCCGAGGAAAGACTTAAGGGAGAACAGTCTAGGAGCAACACAGCAGAGATCCCCATCAGCTCAACCGTCAACCCATAGATGCGGCAATAACTAACCTGGAGGAACTTCAGTCCGAAGTAAGCAGAACTTTGAGGTTATGCCTCAAAGGACTGTCTAGGGGCGTCTTGACAGCGCCTTTACGAGTCCATTTTGGGCTGCGTAAGAATCCCCTGGGTGGGAGCATGACTCTAGTCAATGATACGCTGGACTATACTGAAAATAATGTACAATATGTTCACTATGGCTGCCTGGCATGGCTAGGTATGTAAAACCGAGAGAAGCGGCGGATTATTTTGGGGTGTGTCTCCACACCCTCAGACGGTGGGAACAGAAAGGCTGGATTAAGGCAATACGCACACCATCTGGTAGAGCGAGAAGGTATGACCTCGACAGTTACGTCAGAACACCCAGAAAGGATAAACGAGTTGTTTTGTACGCCCGAGTCAGCAGTCGAGGGCAGAAACCAGACTTGGAGAGACAGATTGCAAGACTGGTTAACCTCTATCCTGGAGCCGAAGTGGTCGGAGAGGTTGGCGGCGGTCTCGACTTCAAAAGACCGAAGTTCCTTGCCTTATTGGAACGAGTCCGTGCAGGAGATATCGGAACGATTGTGGTCGCTCACCGGGATCGACTCTGCCGGTTTGGATTTGAGTTCGTTGAGTGGTACTGCCGTCAATACGGGTGCGAAATCTTGGTTCTCGATGACGATCACCTTTCTCCCCAGCAGGAACTGGTTGAGGATATCCTCACCATCCTGCGCTGCTTCAGTAGTCGGCTCTACGGACTCAGAAAATACCGGGCTGCAATCGAGAAAGATACGGATTTATCCGGAGCCAGCGCTGGCTAAAGTTTGGAAGCGGTGGCAAGCGGCGTGCCGGTACTGCTACAACCAAGCGATTGCCTATCAGCGTCAGCATGGTGCCCCAAAAACGGCCAGAAAGCTGCGGGACATCATCCTGCGCTCCGACCTGCCCGGGTGGGTGAAGGACGCCCCCTGCCACATCAAGCAGAACGCGGTCGTCGAGGCGTGGTTGGCGTTTCGCCGAAGCAAAGACGCGAGGTTTCGCAGTGTGCGGGACAGGTCGCATACGCTGCAATTCAACGCCGGCAACTTTCGCAATGGGAC
>NZ_AXUW01000002.1:271119-291979 GCF_002760415.1 Synechococcus sp. 65AY6A5 | reverse complement strand
AAGTGCAACCATAGGCTACCACGAGATTGGCAAGGCGCTCTGGGTGTTATGCTCAGGGCTGTGCGGGATACCGCCTTTCTGTTTGGACTCCGTCCGAGTAGCGCGGTCGCGTCAGCATCGCGTAGTGACAACGGAAACGGACAGAATGCTATCGCTTCACCGCTGAGCAGTAATGCTCAGCAGTGTTCAGCGTAAATGTATCAGTGTCAATAGGACAAGCGATGGTGCGGCTCTGCCACCACCGCGGCCTCCGACTCCTCCGACAAGTGGGCAATCAGCCGATCCACCAGCCGCGACAGGGTTGCCCGTTCTTCTAAGCTGAGACAGCCGTAGGTCTGCTCCCGCAACTCCCAAATGAGAGGGGGCAAAATTTCTTTCAACTTCTCTCCGGCAGGGGTGAGGTAAACCCGCCAGATCCGCCGATCCTTGGGATCCCGCTGCCGCCGGATCAACTCCCGTTTCTCCATGCCGTCCAAGACACCGGTCATGGTACCCCCCAACTGCTGCAGGCGCTCGCAGATAGTGGAGGTGGGGATCCCGTCTTCTTCCCAGAGGCAGCAAAGCACCACCCAGTGGGAAGCGGTCAGGCCGAAGGGCTCCAGGTAGGCCTGAAATTTCCGCCGCACCAATTGCGACAACAGCCGAAGGCGATAGCCTAGGGAATAAGGGGCCAGAATCTCGCGCCATCGCTCCAGGAAGGCTTGTTTCTCCAACTGAGCCATCGCTGAGGGTTCCCCATGGGTGGCTGAGAATGCTTAGAGCTTAAATTCTTCCATTCTAACCTTCTATAAAGAGCGGCCAAAAGCAGCTCATCATCCGTTACAAAAGCGTTACAGGCTTTACAACAAAAGTTACAGTGGAGGGTTGGGCGAGGGGCGAATCTCCCGCCAATTAGCATCAGCTAGGAACCAAATTAAGCTTGGCGTGACAGGGATCCCGCTCTTCTGTCTGAAGGAAGAAAATGCCGATTTGCCCATCTGGGGTCGCCTCGGCAAAAGAGGGGCAGTGGGCAAGGGGAAAATTTGCCAGAGCCATTGAGATGGCACTAGAGTAGCTTCAAGTTTTGCCAGCTCGTTCTCTTTGCCAATGTCTTTTGGGAGGTGAGCATGTTGTCTATCCTACAGGGGTTGAGCTCCCAGCGCCGTTTCCTCTGGGCAGGGATCCCGTTGGTTTGTTCTCTGGCCCTGGGGGCCTGCTGGAACAACCGCAGCAGTGCCGAAACCCCCTCTCAGGGTGTCCAGGCTGAGGTTACAGCAGCGGCGCAAAACCCCTTCCCCCCCATCCCCACCCCGCCGCCGCCGCTGCCTTCCCCCAGTGGCACGCCCGGCCTTCCCCCCTGGTGGCCCCGTGGGCAATCGTCGCAGTGGCAGGATTCCCCCTACGCCGTGGCCTTGTCCGGTTTTTTGCAGGGATTGGCGGCCCAAGGGGGAGCGCTCTCTCAACAGGGGATCCTGCTTTGGACAGCCGAAGGCGAGCTCTTGGCGGAGCACCTGCTGGATCGGCCTTTGCCGGTGGGGGCTTTGGATCAATTGGCCCTCAGCCTGATGGCGCTGGAAAAGTGGGGCTATGAGTATCGCTTCCAAACTCGCTTCTACACCACCAGCCACCGCTCCGGCCAGCGCTTGACGGGAGACTTGGTCGTGGTGGGCGGCGGGGATCCCTATTTCCGGGAGGCCAATGTGGCCGAGCTGGCCCGCCACCTGCACAACCTCGGCATTCGCCAGATCGACGGCGAGGTGAAGGTGGTGCCCCCCTTCCGCTTGCTGGGTCAGCCTGACTCTCTGGCCAGCGCCCGCCGGCTTGCCGAGCTCCTCCGAGATCCCCAGGGGCCCTATCCTGTGACCCTCGGCGGCTCCGGGTCAACGTTAAGGGAGCTGCCGGAGGAGATCCATTGCCTGGCCGGCTACACCTCGCTGCGCCTGGGATCCCTGCTACAAATCCTCAACGGCGGCAACGATCGGGCCATGGCAGAAGCCCTGTTGGCGGAGCTGGCAGGCAGAACAGCCCTGCTGGAGTACCTGCAGCAGCGGTTGGTAGCTCAGCCGGTTGCCCATCTGGATCCCAAACTGGCCCCTGCCCAGTTGGAAATTCGCCTTGGCCCAGGCGGGCAAGAGCTGTACCTCTCCCCCCGCGCCCTGGCCCATCTGTGGGAACATCTGCTTGAGGCCACAGACGGGGATCCCAGGCGTGTCCTGCCAGTGGCCGGGGTCGGCCACAGCCCTTTGCAGCTCCGCGCTCTGCCCCCGGGCACGATCGCCCAGGTGGGCTCTGCCGCCAACCGACTGATGATGGTGGGGCAGCTTCCGGATGGCACCCGTTTCGTCTTACTCAACCACGGCCCGGATCTGGGCGTCTTGCGCCAGCACCAGGATCAGTTCCTGCAGCAGGTGCTGGCCGTTGGGGAGCCTCTCCGCCGCTGAAGAATAGAGCCCTCTCCCTTCTCTTTTCTTCGAGGCCCTCTTGGTCGGGGAGCCACGGTGCAAACGGCTCCCCAACATCTAGTTGGCCGATCCCTGACTTTCCCCTCTCCCTTGTGGGAGAGGGGCTGGGGGTGAGGGCAGCTTTTACGATTGGAAGAAGGCGGGAATTAAAGAGGAGGGCAAAGCTGCCTAGGGCTGGCCAAGCCAAGGATCGGTCTCGCCTCGCAACTGGCAGGATCTCCTGCTGCATCACCATCTCAAGCAGCTCATCCACCTGATCCAGCAGGCGCTGCCCCTGAGACCTAAGGCAAACAAGAAAGCCCGCAGGGTCTCCTCTAGGGATGGGGGCGGATCAGCCCGTAGCCGCCGTGCTTGCGGACATAGATGACGTTGATCTCGCCGTTTTCGATGTTGCGGAACACGTAAAAATCATGATCCACCAGCTCCAACTGGTGCAGCGCCTCCTGAACTGTCATGGGAGGCATGGCGAAATACTTGGTGCGCACCACCTCAGGGGGCAGCTCTGCTTGCCGTTCTGTATTCAGAGGATCGGTGAGGGGCTGCTGGGCCACTGCCACCGAGGTTTTGGGAGAATGGCGGATGCGGTGAACGCCGTTGCGTTCTTTATATTTGCGCAGCTTGCGGGCCAGCTTGTCGGCAACGCGGTCAATGCTGGCGTAGAGGTTCTCGCTGCTTTCCTCCGCCCGGATGACGGTGCCGTTGGCGTAGACGGTAACTTCGGCAGATTGGTTGGCACTGATGCGGGGGTTACGGGCTACCGATAGATTGACATCCACTTCACTGGTGATCTGGGCAAAATGTTTGACAGCCCGCTCGATTTTTTCTTGAACGTAGCTGCGGATGGCGTCGGTAATCTCGACGTTTTTCCCTTGGATCACAAGCTTAGTCATGGGTACTCTCCCGGTTGTGTCAGTTTACACCTAAAGTTAGCGCCTCACCCTCGCAAAGGATCCCTAGGAAACAGCCCCCACCTCAGGCATGATCGCGGCCCGGCAACTTGCAGAAAGGGCTACGCCAGAAGATGAAGATCGGCTTTGGCATCGGCACTAACCTCTTGGGTTAAGTCTAAGTTAACATCTCCCCCAGGGATCTGGTTCAGGGGTTAAGAATAAATTTAGGCCGTCTTCATTTTTAAGGGATTGGGAGCCAGCACCACTTCTCAGGCAAGGAGAGGTTCCCTGAATTCGGAACTCCAAATTCAAGTGGAGAAGGTCTCCAGACTGCTCGAAAAGGGCAAACTTAGTGGCAGAACTTACACAGATAGGTTCTGCCGAAAATGCTTTTACTAAACTTAAATTCAACAGAGAGAATCAGCACTTGCTGAATCGACCTCTGCTCTCAGGGCGAGCATCTCCTTATTGTTTATTGCTATCTTTTCTCTTTTCTCCTTACAGAACTTGTGGCCATTATACAACCTGGTGAGCCAGGGTGCTTTTTCCAGCTCAGACAGAGACTGAAAGGGAGAATGAAGAGATGTTGACTGAAGTTAAGCTTTTTATAAGATAGGGATCCCGTAGAAATATCGTTACCAAGAGCAGGTCTGAAAAGCCGTTTTTGGCCTCTGTGGCCGACCTGCTAGCCGGAAGGCCGGTTTGCTTAGAAGAAGTGGGGTGGACCCGGTGGTCAGAGAGATCTCTTGGAAAGCGAAGGAGCTTTTGGACAAAGCAGAAGCAGCTTTGCAGGATCAGTTTCAGGCGATAGATAGGGTCCTTAGGGAGAACCTGGCGCGGGTGCTGCAGGCCTTCCGCGACCAGCAGGTGGGATCCCATCACTTTGCCGGCGTATCGGGCTATGGTCACGACGACCGGGGACGAGAGGTTTTGGATCGGGTGTTTGCCCAGATCATGGGCTGTGAGGCGGCGCTGGTGCGGCTGCAAATGGTGTCTGGCACCCATGCCATTGCCTGTGCCCTGTTTGGCGTGCTGCGGCCGGGGGATGAGCTGTTGGCCATCACCGGCCCCCCCTACGACACTCTGGAGGAGGTGATCGGCCTGCGGGGATCGGGGCGGGGATCCCTGCGGGAGTTCGGCGTTACCTATCGTCAGTTGGATCTGCGGGAAGGAGATGTCGATTGGCAGGCCCTGAAAACGGCCCTCAAACCGCAAACCCGCCTGGTTCACATCCAGCGCTCCTGTGGCTATGACTGGCGTCCCAGCTTTTCCATCGCCCAGATTGCCGAGATGATCCAGATCGTCAAGGCACAAAACCCGGAGGTGGTGGTCTTGGTCGATAACTGCTATGGCGAGTTTGTGGAAACCCAAGAGCCCACCCACGTGGGCGCAGATTTGATTGCTGGATCCCTAATCAAAAATCCAGGCGGCACCCTGGCCCCGGCGGGGGGCTATGTGGCGGGGCGGGCCGAGCTGGTGGAGCAGGCTGCCTGCCGGCTGACAGCGCCAGGGATCGGCTCGGAAGGGGGAGCAACTTTCGATCTCAATCGCCTGCTGTTCCAGGGGCTGTTTTTGGCTCCACAGATGGTGGCCGAAGCGGTCAAGATCGCCCATCTGGCCGCCCAGGTGTTCCACGATCTGGGCTATCCTGTTTCCCCGTCACCCCAGGTGTCCCGCACCGACATCATCCAGGCCATTCAACTGGGATCCCCGCAGAAGTTGCAGGCCTTTTGCCGCGCTATCCAAAGCAGCTCGCCAGTGGATTCCTACCTCACCCCGATCCCAGAAGTGATGCCCGGCTATGCCGACCCGGTGGTGATGGCGGCGGGCACTTTTGTTGCCGGCAGCAGCGCCGAGCTCTCCGCCGATGGGCCAATGCGCGAGCCCTACATCGTCTACTTACAGGGGGGGACCCATCTCAGCCACGGGCGGTTGGCCCTAGAGGCCGTCTTGCAAGCTTGGGATGCTCTGTAAATTGCCGTCCCTGGCCGGGCTCCGCCCAAGGAGTAGAATTGAGTCTGTGGTCTCCATTCCCTCTAGACGGATCCTCGTCGATTGGATGTCGAGCTTATGTTCTAGTTCTGGGTTTTTCCTCGGTTGGGGATCCCGTTTGGCCCTTGCTTGGGTGGCTTTGGGGTTGGCCAGCGGCTGTCGGCTGTTGAACCCCGTGGGAGAGGGGAGCACACAAGTGGGAGCCGCCTTGACTCCCTCTCCCCTGTGGAGAGGCAGCCAAACCCTGACAGGAACTCTTGAAGGGGGGGACGAGGTCAGCCCCCAGTACGGCAGCTACTGGGATGGGATCCCTGTGGCCGCCGAGGCGGGCCAGATCCTGATCGCCGCCCTGGAGAGCGAAGACTTTGACCCTTACCTGGAGCTGGTGGACGGCCAAGGGCGGGTAATCGGCTTTGACGACGACTCCGGCCCAGATGTTAATGCCCTCTTGGCGGTGCGGCTGCTGCAGGAAGGCACCTACACCTTGCGGGCCACAAGCTTCAAGCCGGCATCCACTGGCACCTACCGGCTGACCTACCGGCTGGCCCAGGTCGATTGGCAGCAAACGGTGTCGGGCCGTCTGCAGAAGGGATCCGCCCAACACCCTGAAGACGGCAGTTGGATGGAAGAACACCCCATCGCTGCCCGGGCCGGCCAGATCCTACTCGCTTCGATGGCCAGCTCTGATTTCGATGCCTTTTTGCAACTGTTGGACCCGGAGGGAGAGGTGATGGCTTGGGATGACGACCAAGGCGGCGGCAGCGATGCCCTGATAATTGCCTTTTTGCCTCGCAGCGGCACCTACACCCTCCGGGCCAACACCCACAAACCAGGAGAAGAAGGAGCCTATGGGTTGCAGTACGCCCTGCACTAGCGTCCAGGCCTGCCAAGCTTCTGCGCCTTCCCTGAGAAGTTTTGGCCGGTCTGCCTGTAAGCCTTTTGATGCCGATGTCGAGATTGGGCAAGAGTCATTATTGCTTTATTTTATTAGCGCTGGAAGCTTCTGGTTCAGAGCCTTCTGAAGCAGGGTTGGTTGGGGTTTGCTGAGGTTTATGGGAAAGCATGACATCTTATCCTAAGTTGTGACGGAGCTGAAATGTTGCCTTCATGGACAGGGCGTTTTCCCTAGAATGGGATCGATGGCCTAGACCCCTCTTTCTCTTGCACTTTCGCAGTTCAGCCCTTACCCTACACAATGGATGCCATGACCCCTGAAATGGTACGCCAGTTCTGGTCTTTGGTCAGCGAGATCGGCAGGCCAGATTGGCTCAATCAGCGCGACGATGACTTGGTGAATCTGCTTCTGAGTGCTTGCCAAAAAAAACATGCCCTCAGCAACGTCGATGCCTCAATTCTCAACCGCTACATCAGCATCCGCCTGCCCTTGATTCGTGAAATTGTTGTCGACTAGACCGAGCTAGGGGGGTTTTTCCCAGCCATGATGGCCGCACAGATGACTTTGCTCGTCTATGGAGCGCTGCTTTTGCTAGGCGGGGTCGTCGGCTATGTGAAAGGCAGAAGCTCCAAGTCGTTAATTAGCGGCCTGGTGGGGGCCGCCCTCAGCGGCGTCAGCTACGGGCTACTGGGAACAGATCCCCGCTGGGGGCTGGGTCTGGGCTTGGGGACGGCGGTGCTGGGATCCCTTCTCTTTGCCCTGCGCTACCGCAAAACCGGCCAATTTCTGCCTGCTGGTCTAATGCTGGTGGTGAGCTTGGCGGCTGTTCTTCTCCTAGGCCTCAGCTTCGGCTCGGTCTAGGCCGGCAGCGGCAAGACAAGCCTGCTTGGCTGTCGGTTCCAGACTCTGGGATTAGGGCGGGTCTGGGATCTCCATTGCCGGGGTCACCACGGTGCAACCCGATAGAAGCGAGTGGTGGTCACCCACTCGGTGGCAGGGATCTCCTCGACGACGATGGCGCGGGCGATGGCATCGCCCAGTTGGGATCCCCGTACCCGTACATTGGCAAAGGAGCCACCCTGCTCAAAAGAGGCAATCTCCTGGAAGTTGAGGGGACGGAGGGAGGCCACCGCCAATACTTGGGCTTGGCCAAAGGGCGGGGCGATGGTCAGGCGGTAGCGGGCGCCAGGGGGCGGGAAGGTGCGCGCTTCGCCGGCCCGCAAAAACTCGTTTCCACCCGAGAAGCGGTTGGGCAAAATCAAATGGGTGCGGCCATCGGCTTGGATGCTGAAGAGGTAGACGTAAGCGTCGCGATTGGTGCTCACGGTAATGGCAATCGGCTCGCCGGGCCGGTAGATGGGGTTAGAGCCGCGCCGATCCAGCTCCAGGTTGACCTGCAAGTTGGAAGGCACTGGGTTGACGATGATGGAGCGGGTGCCGGTTTCCAGCCGATTGTCGGCCAGTTTTAGCCTTTGCAGCGGGGGGTAGAGGCCCAGGGTCTGCGGGAAAACGGCGGTGGCCGGAGCCATCGACAGCCCCAAAGCCAGCGGCAGGAAGACCAGTTTGGCGTTCATAGTTCACACCTGACAATCAGTGGCTATGTTCATCCTAGGAAGGGGCAGAGTTCGACCGGAGCAGGCTTCGCGCAGTCTCAGATCTCCTGCTGATGCAGTTTCCCCTGCCGCAGATGGCAGGCCCAGGGGGGAAAAGGCGCTGAGAAAACTGGGAGATCCTGTCTGGAAAGGGCTAAGCTGCAGATTGGGGATCCCTCGACTCGAGCCCAACCTTGCCTATGGCCGGCGACAGTTACCAAGAAGGCATTGCGGCGGTTCAGGCAGGCGATTTTCCGGCTGCCATCCAGGCCTTTCGCCGGGCAGTTGCCGAGGATCCCGCGCACACCGAAGCTCGCTACAAGCTGGCCTGGGTGCTGGGCATGAGTGGCTATCTGGATCCGGCACTGGCCGAGCTGGAGGCCGTGTTGGCGGCAGATCCCACCCATGTTGCAGCCCACTACAACCGGGGAGCCTTGCTGTTGCAAAAGGCTCAACTGGAAGCAGAGGTGGATGGACAACTCGATCTCGAGGTCCTGCGGCAGGCCGAAGCGGCTTTTCAAACCGTGATGCGCTTGGATCCCAACGATCAACGGGCCTATGCCTTTCTCACTTTGGTCAGGCGAGCCATCCGCAACTATCAGTCGCCCGCGCAGCCTTCTAGCCGCAGTGACGAGTAAACCCCTGCACCAGGACTTCCAGGGGGGGAACGCCGGGATCCCCCAGCTCGGCTGCCACTTCTTGAGAAACCTGTCTCACCACTTCCGCAGGCAGTTGCAGCTTGTCCACCAACTGCCAAAAGTCCTCTAGCTCTTCCCAATTCAGCCAAGGCTCCTCTACGGGCGCTGGCGGCAATTACCAGGTAGCCCACCTGAGAAGGAGACGCCTCTCGGCTTCGTCGCCAACTTGAGCCAGCACCCCATTTATCCAGGGGTACTACCAGGTGGCACAACCACGACCAGCGGCGCTAAAAGCCCATCAGGCGGGCTACAGCAGCCAAATCGGGGGCTACTCCTGTGTGGATGGCGGCGGATCCCTGTTGGGCGGCCGTGTCGGGATCCTTAAGGCCGTTGCCGGTGAGCACGCACACCACCTGGGCGCCGGCAGGCACCTGATCCCGCCATTTCAGCAATCCAGCCACTGCAGCGGCACTGGCCGGCTCGCAGAAGATCCCTTCCTCCGCCGCCAGCAGACGATAGGCGGCCAGGATCTCCTCGTCGGTTACACTATCCACCCGGCCACCGCTGGCCTGGACTGCCGCCTTGGCCTTCACCCAACTGGCAGGGTTGCCGATGCGGATGGCCGTAGCCACCGTTTCCGGGTGTTCCACCACCCGGCCCAGAACGATGGGAGCGGCGCCGGCAGCCTCAAAGCCGTAGAGACGCGGGCGGCGGCTAGCCTTGCCTCGCTGGTAGTAGTGGCAAAAGCCCATCCAATAGGCGGTGATGTTGCCGGCGTTGCCCACCGGAATACAGAGCCAATCGGGGGCATCCCCCAAGGCATCCACCACCTCGAAGGCGGCAGTTTTCTGCCCCTCCAGCCGAAAGCGGTTGACAGAATTGACCAGTGCTACCGGGTAGGCTTCCGCCAGTTGCCGCACCATAGCCAGCGCCTGGTCGAAGTTGCCCTGGATGGCGATGATCTCGGCCCCGTACATCAGGGTCTGGGCCAGCTTGCCCTTGGCCACGTAGCCATCTGGGATCAGCACGTAGGCCCGCAGGCCCCCTTTGGCCGCATAGGCAGCGGCTGCTGCCGAGGTATTGCCGGTGCTGGCACAGATGATGGCCTCTGCCCCCGCCTCTTTGGCTTTGGACACTGCCATGGTCATGCCCCGATCCTTGAAGCTGCCGGTGGGGTTGAGGCCCTCCAGCTTCAGGTAAACCTGGCAGTCTCGCCCCAGCCGTTGGCTCAGCGCGGGAGAGGGGATCAAAGGAGTATTGCCCTCATGCAGCGTCACTACGGGGGTGCTGGAGCTGACGGGGAGCCAGTCCCGGTAGTGCTGGATCAGGCCGGGCCAGAGCCCCACTTGCGCGCGGGATCCGGCCGTACGAGAGGAATGGGTGGGATTCAGGGTCACCATGCTGCCGAGCAGTCGAGGCCAACGGAAGGGCCAGCTTCTTAACTGTAACCGTTTGCGAAGCAGTTGGAGCAGCTCTCTCCCCTGCCGGATCGAGAGGATCTAGTCGGGCAAGGGCTGCAAGGCCAGCGCCTGGGCCAGAGAATGCAACTTGAGGCGGATCTCGGCCAGCTCCTGGGCGGGGTTGGAATCGGCCACGATGCCGGCGCCGGCATACAGGCGGGCCCGCTTCCCCGCGATCAAAGCCGAGCGGATCCCAACCACCAACTCGCCATTGCCCTGCAAGTCCACCCAGCCCAGCGGGGCGGCATAGCTCGAGCGGTCAAAGGGCTCCCACTGCTCCAGCCACTGCAGCGCCGCCTGCTGCGGATAGCCTCCCACCGCTGCGGTGGGGTGGAGCTGGGCCAACAGGTCGAACAGATGCACCTCCGTAGGGAGTTCGGCCTCGATCACCGTTTGCAGATGCTGGATGTTGGCCAAACGGCGCAGCCGTGGCTGAGGGGAGATCCGGGGCTCCATCCCCAGCCGGCCCAGAGCCTCTTGGATCGAGCGCACCACCCACTGGTGTTCGCGGCGGTCTTTGGGGCTGCGGAGCAGTTGCTCGGCCAACATGCGATCCTGGTGGCCGTTGGCGCCGCGGGCGACGGAGCCGGCCAGCGCATCGATCTGCACCCGGCCCTGCCACACCGACAGTAGCCGTTCTGGGCTGGCTCCCAAGAAGATCTGGGGAGGAAAATCCCTCTGGCTTTCCAGGGCAAAGGCGAAGACGCTGCAATCGGGGTGATGGGCCTCCAGATAGGCCAGCAGCGAAGGGATCGGGGGAGGGGAGGGCAACGCCAGATCCACAGCCTCTGCCAGCACCACTTTTTCCAGGGATCCCGCCTGAATCGCTTGCAGGGCTTTTTGAATGCGAGCCAAGAGAGGTGTTTCCGCTACCGCTACCGGTAGAGGGGGCTGCAGCTCCCAACCGGGCAAGGGAGCCTGGGAAAGACGCTGCATGCGGGCAAAAAAAGCGGCAATCTGACCAGCCAAGGCCGCCGGGTCGCTTTCGGGGCCGACTTCTAGGTTAAGCCGCGCCACCGTCAGCTCCCCCCCCACCTGCAACAGTTGCCAGCGCGGCAGGACCAGTGCTGCCCCCCCGCCGCTCCTGGGGGCAAAGCCAAAACGGCAGAAGCACAAAGGGCGCTCCTGACGGCTGCTTGGGGACTCTAGGTTGCCAGGAGCGGTGTGGACATGGGGCTGTAGGGCTTGCACAAAGGCCCGTGCCGCCTGAAATCTCCCCTCTCCTGAAAGGTCGAGCTGCCGCAGGGATCCCCACCCCAGCACCCGCACCCTTTCCCCTTGCGCCTGGTGGGAGAGATAGCAATAGCTAGAGGAGCGGTTGGGGGGGAGCGAGCCCAACTGCCGGGTCAGCACTGCCAGCGGATCTAGCCCTGAGATGGGCTGCGATAGGCTGAGAATCTGGGGGATCCCCCGCGCTCGCGCCATCTCTTGGCAGGTCGCTAGCAGGGGATCCCAGGCGTGTTCCACCTCTGCTGGCCCAGCAGAGGCGTGAATGGGCGGCCAGGCTCTGGGCCATTTCGTGCGTCCGGACCCACCCTTCCAGGGGAAAAGAGAAGAAGTCATGCGCAAGCAAAAGAGAACGATCCTACCTTGGCCGAAAACAGGACAACCGTCATCTCAACCGGCAAGGGAAGCTGCAGAAAGGCGTTTCAGGATATGAGATTAGGGGGGCAGCCGGCAGCTCAGGCTCGCCAGCGCCGGATCCCAGGCGTTTCTTTACGGATTGCAAGGTTTCTTAGCATCCTTGGGGATGGGAACAGAAGCCCCCTAACCTAACAAATACAGAGCAAACACAGAACCCAGAGAGAGCTAGATCCAACATGCTCGCACAGCCGGAACCGTCAAAGAGAACGCGCAGGAGTCCAAAGGCCAGCCCAGTACAGCTTGCGGAAAAGGGCACTTGGGAGGGCCGCTCTCGGCGACAGTTGTGGATGGCCGCCCTTAAGCCCCCCATGTACAGCGTGGCGATCATGCCCATCTGGGTGGGATCCGCCATCGCCTACGCCCAGTCAGGGGCGATGGATGTGGGGGTTTTGGCGGTGTTTCTGGGGGCCGCCATCTGTCTTTTGGCTTGGGTCAACATCAGCAACGACGTGTTTGATGCCCAGACGGGGGTGGACAAAAACAAGCTCCACTCGCTGGTCAGCTTGACGGGCAGGCCGGTTCAGGTGTTTTGGGTGGGCAACGCCTTTTTGGCTTTGGGGCTGGCGGGGATCCTGTGGCTGAGCTGGCGGCAATCGGATCCGACGGTGCTGCTATTGGTGCTGCTGGCCTGCGGGCTGGGCTACGCCTACCAGGGGCCGCCCCTGCGCCTGGGCTACTACGGCCTGGGGGAGCTCCTCTGTTTTTTGAGCTTCGGGCCGCTGGCGGTTTTGGCCGCCCACTACAGCCAAAGCCAAAGCTGGTCGCTGCCAGCCCTGGCGGCCTCACTGGTGGTGGGGATGGTCACCAGCTTAATTTTGTTTTGCTCCCATTTCCATCAGGTGGAGGACGATCTGGCTGCCGGCAAGCGCTCGCCGGTGGCCCGCCTGGGCACTCGGCGCTCCGCCCGTCTCATCCCCTGGATCTGCGGCAGCATTTTTGGCCTGCTGCTGCTGTTTGTCGGGCTGGGGGCTTTTCCGGCTTGGACGTTGCTGGGTTTTGCCGGGATCCCCTTTGCGGTGCGGCTATCCCGCCTGCTGGGGGCCTATCACGACCAGCCGCAGCGGATCAGCCATTCTAAGTTCATCGCCGTCGGCCTCCACTTTTGGCTGGGGCTGTTTCTGGGGCTGGGCTTTATCCTCAGCCGTCTGGGATAAGCCAGAACCCTAGAGGTGATCGGGATCCCGCCGAGGCGGCCCGCAAATTGCGATAAGCTACAGCCTAGTGTGCCGGCTTGGGTGTTGGCCCCGCTGGGGCTCATGGGTTAGGGATCAACGTAAGGCAGCGGCGAGAACAGGATGCGGCGATTTTTCAATTCCAACCTGGGGGTGGCGCTCTTGGGAACCGGCCTCTTGGCTGCTCTGGTTGCCTGGGCCTTGTCCATCGACATCGAAGAGGTAAAGGTGGAGCCCCTTCCCCCGGATCAGCCCCTTTCCGTCAGCCGCAGGGTAGATATCTTGGGTCGTCGAGGGGGCCAGCGGCGTTGGCGTCTCATCGCCGACCAGGTGGAGCTAAGAGCTGGGCAACAGGTGTTTGAGCAGGGGGCGCACGGCTACTTCTACGGAGATGGCGCCGACCGCCAAGAAGAGGTGCCGGATCCCTTTTTTGCCAGCAGCGAGCGGATGATTTGGCAGGCCAAGCGTGCCCGCTACGACGCCACCGCCGACGCGTTGTATCTGGATGAGGGGGTGGAGGTGAGAAGCGAGGATGGCAGCCTGCTTCTGACCCGTGCTCTGCGAATCACCCCCGAAGAGCGCATCGAGGTGCCGGAGGCCTTCACCCTCAAAGGGCAAGAAATGATCCTAGAGGGCCGCTCCGGCTGGTTTAACTTCCAATTTGCCCTCCTCAGCGCCCAGCAGGGCAAGCTAACGGTGTTGCCCTTGGATTCGGAGTCCTCACGCCCAGCAGCCGCGCCCATGAGCGACCCGACCAGCGCTGGGGCGGATCCCACTTCTACCATCATCACCGCTGACCAGCTCACCTACGACCGGGCCAACCAGGTGGCCGAAGGGAAAGGGAACCTGCGCATTCGCGAAGGCGGCCTCGAGATTCGCGCCCCTCAGGGCACCTACCTGCGCCGACAGGCCCAGAGCATTCTCTCCGGCGGCGTGGTGTTGCAGGAGGTGGCCGATGTCGGCAGCCGGGATCCCCTCTTGGCGGATCTGCGCTTGGCCCAGGCTGATCCCCAGGCGACCCCAGCCCAGCAGGATCAGGAGGTCACCATCGTCGCCGACCGCCTCACCTACGACCGCAACACGCAAATTGCTCGCGGGGAAGGCAACCTGGAAATCCGCCAGGGGGAAACCATCATCCAGTCGGCCCAGGGCACCTACCGCCGCCGCGAATCCCAAAGCCTGCTGACGGGGGGGGTTACCCTGCGCGAGCCTGGGCGGGTGCTCACCTCCGCCCGCTTGGAGGGCAACCACCGCGACAAGATCTTCTTTTTTGAAGAAAACGTCCTCTACCGGCAGATGGCCACCTCTACCCCAGCTCCTGGCGGCGGATCCCTGACGGAGGAGCTGCGCCAAGCCGAAACGGAAGTGCGGGCCGCCCGCCTGGTTTACAACTCTCGTACCGGCACCTCGGAGTTTAGCGAGGCCGTCGAGTTCATCCAGCGGGGGCGCAAGGCCAAGGCCAACCAGGCCACCATTACCCCTGAGAAGGTGGAGCTGCGGGGAGAGGTGGTGATCGAGCAGATCGAGGGGGACTGGCTGGCGCGGCGTCTGCAAAACCCCCAGACCCAGGCCGATGTGGACCAGCCGACGGTGATCTACGCCGACCGGGTGGAGATCGATCAGGCCAGCGGCGATGCCCGCTTCTTCGGCAATGTGGTTATCGTGCAGGCCAACCGCGCCATCGAAGGGGATCGCGCCGAGTACTCCGACCAAGGGCAGATTTTCAGGATCACCGCCGACCAGGCTCCCGTCCTCCTCTGCGATCGCGGCGAGCTCAATCCGATTCCCCGCGAGAGCACTGCACCGCTGCCCGGTCGCGATGCTCTGGATCAGATGTGCCGGGGCGCCAACCGCCTCAGCGGCAGGCTGGTCACCCTGAACTTGGAGCGGGATGAGTACACCGTGGAAGGGGACGAGCAGCAGCAGGGGATGTTTCAATTCCGCATCACCGACGCCCTCTGACGGGATCCCAGCGGAGCTGGGGGTCGTCTGGATCTCTAGAGCTGGCTGAGCTTGTGCACCTGAGGTAACAGAGCCACATGACCATCCCACTGGCCAAGGGTCAACGGCGCCGAACTTCTGCCCAGACGGGGAGCTTTTGGGGATCCCTGAAGTTGGGGGGCTTTTTTTTGGAGTTTTATCTCTGCAAAGAGATGATCCGCCCCTTCTTTTTGGGGGTGGCGGGGGGCACGGTGATGATGCTGGGCAACCAGCTTTTTATCTACGCCGATTTGCTGGTGAAAAAAGGCGCCCCTCCCCTGACAATTTTGCACATTCTCCTCCTCAACTTGCCCGCCATTTTGGTGGTCACCTTCCCCATTGCCGGCCTCTTTGCCACCCTACTTACTCTGGGCAGGATGGGAGCTGACAGCGAGATCACCGCCCTGTGGGCCGCCGGGATCCCCTACCGCAAGGTGTTGATTCCGGTGCTCTGCATCGGCCTGCTGGTCAGCGGCCTGGCGCTGTTGACCAACGAGGTGATCGTGCCAGAGACCAACCAAAAGGTGAAAACCCTGAACACCAACCTCATCCTGGCCCAGGATGCCCTTCCGTTTGACTCGGAGGAAATTGTGCGGGTGGACGACGACCTCTGGTTTCATGTGGGATCCATCGACCCGAAGACCGGCTGGATGCGCGATCTGCTGATTTTGGATCGCAAGGCCGAGACCGGCCACCTGCGCTACCCACAGGTGATCTCGGCCCAAACGGCGCAGCAGGTGGGCCAAGCCTGGCACCTGCAAGACGTGGTGATCCGTCGCTACGACGAGCGGGGGCGCACCTACTACGAGGGCCAGGTGGCGGAGATGGAGCTGAACATCGTCAACAAGTTGGTGGGCCTGGTGTACGCCGAGAAGGTGCCCCAGGAGCAACGGGCGGCAGAGCTGTGGGAGCAGTGCCAGCGATATCGAGCGGAGCAACGTCCTTCTGCTGATGTGGCCCGCTGCCTGACGGAGTACCACCTCAAGTTCGCCATTCCCTTGGCCAGCTTTTTTGCCATTTTGGTGGCTGCGCCCTTGGGCCTGCAGACGGTGCGCCAGACCGGCCGCTACGGCAGTGTGGCGCTGGCGATTGTCCTGGTGTTTATTTACTATGTACTGATGAGCCTGGGACGCGCCATGGGCCGAGTTGAGCATATCGATCCCTGGCTGGCCGCCTGGTTGCCGAATATGATTTTCGGTGGGGTGGGCTTCTCTCTACTGTGGCGGTTTTTACGGTGAGATCCGGCAACTTCCCGCAGGGCTTCAGCCCTTGGGCAAAATGGTTGGCCCTGTGCTGGGGCAGCTCCTTGTGGTTGGGGATGGGGGAGGCCGTCTTTGCCCAGTTGGATCCCCTGCCCACCAATCTGGAGGGCTATCAGCGCTTTTGGGCGGCCCAGCGGAGCCGCGATCCTGGCTCAGAGCCGGTTGCTCCCACCGGCGCCAGCCTGTTGGGGGATCCCATCACCTTGGCCGAGGCCCAATCCTCCTCGCGCCTGGCAGCAACAGCGGCTCCCTCCGTTCCCCCTCTTCCCGCCTCGGCCCCTGTTGAAGGATCCCCTCCCGAAAAAGCGCTCACACCGGAAGAGCTAAACCGGCAGCGGCTGCAGCCGCTCTTGGCCGAAGGGGCGGCGGCCCATGCACGGCGGCAGGCGCAGCAGGCCCAAGCTCAGGCAACACCGTCCTCCCGGTCTGCTTCATCGACAACGCCCACGGCAGCTGTTCCTACTCTGGACTCCCTTCGCTCCTCCCAGCCTGCAACTTCCCAAGCTGCTGGCTTGCAGGTAGAAGAGCAACCTGGGCAGCACCCCAACGAAGCGAGGCGCTTGCCTGTTCCCCCCCCAGGGTCCACCGTCGAGAGCCTGGCCGCTGCTCAAGGGCAAGAGAGGCCTGGTTCGGAAGCGGTGGCGCAGCAAGTCCCGACCTGGATCCCGCAAGCCGGCGGGAACTGGAATTGGGGCGGCGCCCCTTCTTCCACCGGCACTCAGAGGGCAGCTCAAACCGGAACTGAGGCATTCACCCCCACTGCCGGATCCCTCCTTGCTCCTCAGTTGTTGGAGCGGTTCCCCCTGTTGCGAGATCTGGGCGATCCCGCCACCGGCCCAGAAGCCGCTCCGCCTGCCAGCCAGGGATCCCAGATTCGCCAGCAGCTGGCGGCCACCGCCACCGCCCAGATCCCCCTCGACCCGGCTCAGATCAACGTCAGTGGGGATGTGCTCAGCTACCTTGCCGAGCAAGACCTGGGCATTGCCGAGGGGAACGCCCAGATCCAGTTGGCCGACGGCACCCGCATCAGCGGCGAGCGGCTGTTGTTTTACCGACGGGAACGGCGCCTGCGCAGCGACGGCCCCTTCCGGATGGAACAGCCCCCTGGACCCCAGGGGCGCGGCATCCGGCAAATTGAGGGGCGCAACCTGGATCTGGACATCCCCGGTCGCAGCGCTCAATTTGAAAGCTCGCTGGTGATCTTGCCGGGGGAGGAGCCGGGCACCAAGGTTTTTGTGCGCAGCCAAGAGACCACCGCCCTGTTGGGGGATCAGATCTTTTTCGAGAGGGCCACCGTCACCACCTCGCCGGAGCCGCCCATTACCCACTACGTACAAGGGGATCGGGTGGAAGTGTTTCCCGATAACCGGGTCATCGTTTACGACGCCCGCGTCTTTGCCGGCGGCGAGCTCACCCCAGAGGGCGATCTGCGGGCGGGACTGCAGGTTGCCTACTTGCCCCTTTTTATCTACAGCCTGCGGGATCACCAGTGGGTGCTGCCGGGACGCAGCGAGGCGGAAGGGGTGTTTGTCAAGTCCAGTTGGGCCTACCGCTTCGACGAATACAACTTCGGCGGCCTGCGGCTAGATGTCCTGCAGAAGAAAGGCCTGGGCATCGGCTTTCTGCACGACTACATCCTCCCCATCCCCGACAGCGTCAACTACGGGCGGGCCCAGTTTTACCTGGTAACCGAGGCCGACCAGCGGCGCTTTTCCAGCCGCCTCCGCCTCGACCACAACTTCGACTTCTACGCCGCCAACATCCTCGGCCAAGAAGGCCAACTGTGGGGCCAGCTCAACCTCAACCTGGACAACACCTACCGCCCTGCCGGCGGGCGCAACGACAACGCCGACCTGCGCCTCAACACCACCTTTCAGGGGGATCTCTCCACCACCACCCTCAACATCAGCCGCACCGGATCCCAGGAGAACGGCACCTATAGCTTTCCCCTCACCCTCAGCCACCTCCAGCGCTATGGGGGCATGCCTTGGCTGCAATCGGATCTGCGGCTGGACTACAACCAGCGGGTGAGCGTCAAGGATGGGCCAGACTTTGCCGACGCGCGGCTGACGCTGGGTGCCCAACTCACCCCACCCGGCTGGGGCGGCACCTATCGCCTGGCCTACCGCGCCTACAGCAGCTCCAACGGCGACACCGAGCCGCGCCGCAACTTCGAGCTGGCCTTCAATCCCGATCTCCTCCGCATCACTCCCGATATCTCCCTCAGCAGCGCCCTCACCCTGACCCAAGAGCAACAGCCGGATCGAGAAGTGGGATCCGGCCTTAACTTTTTCAATCGTTACGAGCTGCGCTCCAGCCTTCAATTCAACGACATTCAACCGGCTCCCTGGATCACCTTCATGCCCGGCTCGATCGACTACACCCAAGTCCTGTACTCAACCCCCGACCAGGAATCCACCGTCAGCCTCAACCCCCGCCTCAGCCTCAAGCCTGCCGACTGGAACACCATCGACCTGCGCTACAGCCGCACCTTCTACGGCAACAACTCTGTGCCCTTTCAAACCCTTTCCGCCAGCCCCAAGGATGTGGATCGCCTCAACGCCAGCATCAGCTTCTTTACGCCGCGCGACTTCCTGCCCAACGTGCCTCCCGGCTACCTTGCCTTTGAAGATGACCTGCCCGGCGAGCTGCCCATAGCCCTGACTTTTCCCGACGACACGCCGGAGGACTTGGAAGCGATTGCCTCCCGTAACCTGCAGGAGCTGCAGGCAGAGGTGAAAAACCTGGTGCGCCTGGACACCAGCCTTGGCTACGACTTCATCACCCAGAAGTGGGATACCCTCAACGCCAACTTCACCTGGAGCACCACCCCTGATCTGTTCAACATTCAGTTGCAGACGGCCTACGACCTGAACCAGGGACAGCTCCAACCCGTTCGTCTGGAATATCGGGGACGCAGCAGCACCACATTTAACCGGGATCAACGCTCTGGCCTGGAGGTGTATGAACCAGGGATCAGCTACGCGCTGCAGGCGGTTTACGATCCGCGGCTAGGTCAGATCTCTACCTATGGACTGGAGTTAGATGCCACCCTCGGCACGCAGTGGCAAAACCACTGGCGGCTCCGCCTGGGCCTGACGGAGGCAGGGATCCGCCGCATTGAGGTGCGCCGCGACCTGCGGGATTTCGAGCTGCGCCTGGCCTACGATCCGCTGGCAGAGTCCCTGCGCCTGGAAGGGATCCTGGTGGCCTTTCCCAGCCGCCCGGTGGGCCTGACCCAAGAGCGGGGAGAGTTTCACCTAACCTCGCCGGTGGGCGCCTTCAGCCTGGATAGCCTGGGGCGCTAGGGCTGGCTCTGCCCTGCAGTCGGGAGGGCGGGTTGGGGCCGGCTTCGGCTACACTAAAGGGCCGACGCTCCTTTTTGCTCAGCAGCGCTGAACTCCTATGGCCAGGATCAACGACCACTTCCTCAAGCTGAAGGCTGGCTATCTCTTTCCCGAGATTGCCCGGCGGGTGCAGGCCTTTGCCGCCGCCCATCCCGAAGCTCAGATCATCAAGATGGGCATTGGCGATGTCACCGAGCCGCTGCCGGAAGCCTGCCGAACAGCCATGATCCGGGCCGTGGAGGAGATGGGGGAGCGGGCCACCTTCCGCGGCTATGGGCCGGAACAGGGCTACGAGTGGCTGCGCCAGGCCATTGCCCGCCACGATTTCCAGGCCCGCGGCTGCGACATCGACGCCTCTGAGATCTTCATCTCCGACGGCTCCAAGTGCGACTGCGGCAACATCCTGGATATTCTCGGCCACGACAACACCATTGCCATCACGGATCCCGTCTACCCGGTTTATGTAGACACCAATGTGATGGCCGGCCATACGGGGCCGGCCAACGAGCGGGGCGAATACGAGGGCCTGGTCTATCTGCCGCTGACGGCAGAAAACCACTTCACCGCCAGCCTGCCCGAGCAAAAGGTGGACGTCATCTACCTCTGCTTTCCCAACAACCCCACTGGTGCAGTCGCCACGCGGGAGCATCTGCAGGCCTGGGTGGACTATGCCCGCGCCTACAACTCGCTCATCCTCTTCGATGCTGCCTACGAGGCCTACATTACCGAGCCCGGGATCCCGCACTCCATCTACGAGATCCCAGGGGCCAGGGAATGTGCCATCGAGTTCCGCTCCTTCTCCAAAACGGCTGGCTTTACCGGCACCCGCTGCGCCTTTACCGTGGTGCCCAAGTCGCTGCGAGGCCAAGCTGCCGATGGCTCCTGGGTGGATCTGTGGAGCCTGTGGTATCGCCGCCAGTCCACCAAGTTCAACGGTGTGGCCTACATTGTGCAGCGAGGGGCCGAGGCTGTCTACTCTGAGGAGGGGCAGGCGCAGGTGCGGGCTCTGGTGCAGTTTTACCTGGAGAATGCCCGCATCATTCGTGAGCAGTTGGCCAAAGCCGGCCTCCAAGCCTACGGCGGCGTCAACGCTCCCTATGTTTGGGTAAAAGCCCCGGAAGGACTGAGCAGTTGGGAGTTTTTCGACAAGCTGCTGCACACCTGCCATGTGGTGGGAACTCCCGGATCGGGCTTTGGCAGCGCCGGCGAGGGCTATCTGCGCCTGTCGGCTTTTAACAGCCGCGCCAACGTGGAAGAAGCCATGCGCCGCATTGTCAGCGTGTTTGGGAGCTAAGTGGAGAGGGCTGGAGCCAGGGATTTTCCCCAACAAGCTGGAGAAAGGGAGATCCCTGGGGCGGTGGTGGAAGGGATCTCTTCTTTGACACTCCCACCCAGGGGATTCTTACGCAGCCCAAAATGGACTCGCAAAGGCGCTGTCAAGACGCCCCTAGACAGTCCCTTGAGGCATAACCTCAAAGTTCTGCTTACTTCGGACTTAAGTTCCTCCAGGTTAGTTATTGCCGCGCGGGTTTTGCACCGCAGTAGGT
>NZ_AXUW01000002.1:219270-270719 GCF_002760415.1 Synechococcus sp. 65AY6A5 | reverse complement strand
GAGAGGGCTGGAGCCAGGGATTTTCCCCAACAAGCTGGAGAAAGGGAGATCCCTGGGGCGGTGGTGGAAGGGATCTCTTCTTTGACACTCCCACCCAGGGGATTCTTACGCAGCCCAAAATGGACTCGCAAAGGCGCTGTCAAGACGCCCCTAGACAGTCCCTTGAGGCATAACCTCAAAGTTCTGCTTACTTCGGACTTAAGTTCCTCCAGGTTAGTTATTGCCGCGCGGGTTTTGCACCGCAGTAGGTCGTTTTCCTGGAGAAGCTCTGTACTAAAAGAAGCAACTAAAGTGGCTCAAGGGCTTTTCCGCCTCGCACCCAAGTACGGGGCTACCAAGCTATCCTTTTGTGTAATGCTACAGAAAGAGACAAGCAGGGGAAGGAAACAGGCCTTGCGGGTGGGGATCATTGGCACTGGCTATGCAGCTCGCTCACGGGCAGAAGCCTTGCGCAAAGATGGGCAGGTGCAGATTGTGGCAGTTGCTGGCCGAACCCCTGAGCGAAGTGCTGCTTTTGCCGCCGAGTTTGGGGCGGCGGCCTATTCCGACTGGTCTTCCCTGTTCTGCGAGCAGCCGCTGGATTTGGTGTTTGTTAGCACCATCAATCGGGATCATGCGGCCATCGCCCGTGCCGCCCTGGAGGCCGGGATCCACACCGTTGTGGAATATCCCCTGGCCCTGAGCGTTGCCGAAGCTCGCTCCCTGGTGCAATTGGCAGCGGAACGGCAGTTGCTGTTGCACGTAGAGCACATAGAGCTCCTCAGCGGCGTTCACCAGTTGCTGAGACGGGAGCTGGCAGGGCTGGGCAAGTTGTTTGCCGTTCGCTACATTACCCTCACTGCCGCCCACCCTGCCCCCGACCGCTGGACTTATCGGCCCGACCAGTTTGGCTTCCCCCTCACAGGGGCTGTCTCCCGCATCCACCGCCTGGTGGACTTGTTGGGAAAGGTAGAGCGGGTGAGCTGTCAACTGCGCTACGACGGTCCAGACTTGCCCCACCGCTACAGCAGTTGCTACTGCACAGCCCACCTAAGTTTTGCCAGTGGGCTGCTGGCGGTGTTGACCTATGGCAAAGGGGACTCCCTGTGGTGCTCCCAGCGCCTATTGGAGTTCCATGGCCAGCGGGGGGGCCTGCTGATCAACGGCGAAGAGGCGACCCTGTTGCGCCCTGGCAGCGCCCATCCCCTGGAGACCGGATCTCGCCACGGCCTGTTTGAGCAAGATACCCGCATGGTGCTGGCTCACCTGCGCTGCGGCAGCCCTCTCTACGTGGATCCGGAGAAGATACTCCACGCCCTAGCTGTGGCCGAGGCCGCCGAGCGGTCTGCCCAAACCCAGCAGGTTGTCTGCGTCCAGGATTAGATCCCTTAGCAGCAGGCGACGTTGCCGCTCAAGGAGAAGGAACTGGGTCTGCCAGCGGAAAGTGCCGCTGCAACAAAGCCGGGATCCCTTGCGGAGAAACGCTGCTGTAGCGAGCCTTGTCGGGCAGGAACACCACGTTGGGCCCCCGTTTGCAATCTTTCATGCAGCCCACTCCCTGCACCCGGATGGTCTCCGGGTAGGCCGCCAAGTGGGCCTGCAGAGCCTGCATCACCGCCATCGCCCCCCGCCGACAGCAATCAGACTTCTGACAGACCAAGACAACGCCTTTCCTCCCTTCCTCCGCTCCGGGAGCGGCCTTGGGGGAAGCCTGGACAGGAACCACGCGGCAGAGCACCCATTTCTCTCGCCCCTTGAATGGATCCACCTCCCGCTCCCCGGCGATCTGAAGCCTATCTCCGGGTTTGAGGCTGCGGTAGAGCTCAGAACGCAGCGGCTTGGGGATCTTGCCAGCAAACACTTCTGCCCCGGCCTGCCAGCGCAAGTACTTGAGCTTGCCATCCTTATCGGGAAGAAATCCCAGGAACTGGCCCTCTGCCTCAAACGGGATCCTTTGCTTAGCCAACTTGCTCATCTTGTCCCCCAGCGTTGAGCTGCCAACATATCTCTAGGCTGTCCAATAACTCCCGCCGCCGCGCCGTGTATTGGCGGATCACGCTGCGCACCTGCACCAGAGCCAAAGGCGTGTCCACCTGCACCTGCAAATGACCCTCTCCCGTACAAACCGCTGGGATCCCCAACTCCACCAGCCGCCGCCCAATGCGCCAGCGCTCCCCCAAGGGGATCTGCAAACAATAGCCGCTCCCAGAAGATACAAAGTTCATGGCCAGAAGCAACGCCTCATCAATAAGAGTAGACCTGGAAAGCTACTAGGGAGAGTAGTTCTCAATAAATGCTTACAAGAAAAACAAAAGCCAGCGCAGAGAGGGTAGCAGGCTCGCCGACCTGACGGGCCTGCCCTGGATCCCGACTAGGCTCTGCCGTCCATCAAGCCAAACACCAGGCTGTCGTTGGCCAGGAAGTGGCTGAGGTGGAAGGCCCGGTCTTCCGTCTTCAGCAAGATCTGCTCGTAGAGGTAGCGGGTGGCGCGATCCCCTAGGCTTTCCGCTTGAGCGGCCTGACGCCGCAGCAGATCAATGATGGCCTGCTCCGCGGCCAGATCGTTCTTCAGCATTTGCCGCGCCTCAAAAGCGCCATCCGGCTCAGGGGTAAAGCAGCAGAGGCGAGCCAAGGTGGCAAAGGTGGCTACCGGCACACCCCCTAGACCTTCAAGGCGTTCTCCCAGGTCGTGAACATGTTCCCTCACCTGCTCGTAGTGATCCTTGAATAACTGGTGCAGCGGGTAGAACTCGGTGCCCTCCACTACGAAGTGATGCTTCTGGTATTGCAAGTACAACCCTTGGAAGCTGGCCAGAAGGGCGTTCATCCCCTCGCAGATCGGCTGGGTCACCTCCAGGCCGAGGGAGACAGGGTTGTTGCGCACGCTGTTGAAGGCCTGGCGCAAGGTTGCGGTTTCAGACATAGGGCAAGGTTCTCCAAGGTAAAGAGGACACAGCTATCTACCCAGTCTACTTGATTGAGTCGATCCAGGAGATCTTGGGGCTGTCCCCACCCCAGCATAGTCCAACTCGGCGCTTCTTGTGAACAGCTCTCAATAAAGTGCTGGTTGTAGCAGAACCGGTGGGCCGGTCAGGGAGGAGTCGCATCCCTTCGCGATTTACACTAGACTGGGAGCGTTAGCCCAGTTGATCCCGTACTTGGGGATGGAGCATGTCTCAAACGGAGCCGGAAAGCCGCTCCTGGATAGAAAAACTGATTCGCCTAACCCATCAAACGGTTGCGCGAGCTCGGGGGCAACAGGGAGATCTAGAAGATTCGGCCGGCCACCTGTTCAAACGCCACCTGTTCAAACAGAGCCTGCTGGAAGCGGAGGCCGAAATGGGCCATTGCAACGTCCTGGTGATCGGCAAAAGCGGGGTGGGCAAGAGCACTTTGGTCAACGCGGTGTTTAAAGATGAGCTGGCCCGCACCGGCGTCGGCAGCCCCGTCACCCGCCACATTCGCCAATATTCCAAGCAAGGTTGCCCGATCACCATCTACGATACGCCTGGCATGGAGTTGGCCGGCGAGCAGAATACTCAGATCCGCCTCGAGGTGGCCCAACTAATCGACGAGCTGCGCCTCAAGGATCCTGAACATCACATTCACATTGTTTGGTATTGCATCCACCACGAGCTGAAGCGGCTGGAGGAAACCGAGCGCAGGTGGCTGAGGGAACTGGAACTCAAAGATGTGCCGGTCATCTTGGTTTTAACTCAATGCCTGGAATACCCCAATCCGGAAGAGAGCGAGTTTTTCCAGTATTTGCAGCGCCAAAATCTCCCTGTTCGCTACATTGTTCCTCTTTTGGCTAAGGACAAGGTCATTAACCGGCAACTCACCATCCCCGCCCACGGGCTGGAGCATCTGATCGGCTGCACCTTGGAGCTGCTGCCGGAAGTGGCTCGCCTTGCCTTTATCCGCCAGCAATTGCTGCGGGTAGATCTCAAAGCCGATGCTGCTTTTAAGTATGTATCGGGCTATGTGGCCAGCGCGGCCTTTATTGGGGCAACCCCCCTTCCTTTTGCCGATGCCCCTCTGTTGGTGGCTGCTCAGATTGGCATGATTGCCAATATCAGCTTTATCTTCGGCTACAAAGCTTCCCCTTCTTTTTATTACTCTTTGATGGCGGCTTTGGCAGGCGTTGGGGGCGCAGTGGTGACCGGGCGGGCCATTGTCTCGAACCTGCTGAAGCTGATCCCCGGCGTGGGATCCCTGGCAGGCGGCATCATCCAATCCACCACAGCCGCTACCCTGACCCTTTCCCTTGGCCTGGCCTATATTGAGCTGATGAAGGCCATCGCCCGCGCCGAAATCCAAGGAATCCAGCTTTCCCAGAAAGAGATGCAGGAGATCTTTGTGCGCGAGTACCAAGAATATGCCGGACGCAGAACCCAGAAAAATGAGGTGGGAATAAGAGCATAAGAGCTTTTCATCCCGGCTTTTGAGTGGGCAGCGAGCCCGAGCTGCAAACAGGATAGGATCCTGGAGAAGGCGAATGTCCTGAGGTCTCGAACCCAAAGGCGCCTTGGACTAGGTACAGTGGCCGGCCTTTCACCTCTTCAAAAACGCGGCCCAGATACTCTCCAATTACGCCCAGGCTGATCAACTGGATCCCGCCCAAAAACAAGGTCATCACCGCCAAAGAGGCGTAGCCGGGCACATCAGAGCCAAACAGCAAAGTGCGGATGATCAGAAAAAGGCCGTACAGCAAAGCCAGCACGGAAATCCCCAAGCCCAGATAGCTCCACACCCGCAACGGCCAAGAGCTAAAAGAGGTAATGCCTTCTATGGCCAGGTTCCACAACCGCCAGTAGTTCCACTGGCTTTTGCCGCGAAAACGGGGGGCGCGGTCGTAAAAAATGGCCACCTGACGATAGCCCACCCAGGCAAAGATCCCTTTCATAAAGCGGGTGCGCTCCCGCAGTTGCCTGATGGCGTCCACCACCTGCCGATCCAATAGCCGAAAGTCCCCGGTATTGCGCGGGATCCGCACCTGGCTGAGCTGGTCGATGACCCAATAAAACCCGTTGGCCGTCAAGCGCTTGAGCCAGCTCTCTCCCCGGCGGCTGCGGCGCACCGCATACACCACCTGATACCCCTGCCGCCACTGCTGCAGCATCTCCGGGATCAACTCCGGGGGATCCTGCAGGTCGGCGTCGATGGGCACAACGGCTCTGCCCGCAGCGTAGTCCAAGCCGGCGGTGAGGGCAATTTCCTTGCCAAAACCGCGGGAGAGGTTCACCACCTTGATGCGGGGATCCTGACGATGGAAAGCGATCAGCTTTTCCAGCGTGTCGTCCTCGCTGCCGTCGTTGACACAGATGATCTCGTAGGGGATCCCCAACGGATCCAAGGTTAGGCGCAGGCGCTCGAACAAATGTTCCAGGTTGTCCGCCTCATTTTTGCAGGGGATGACAACCGAGAGCTCAGGGGCAGCAGGCTCAGAGGACATAGGAGAGCAGGGATCCCGTACCTGGCGATTATTCTGCCATCACGGGGTGCTATGGGTTTGCCGACATCTCCGCCACAATCGAGCGCAGCTCATCCTCTGAGATGCGGTAGACCTCGTTGCAGAACTGGCAAACCGCCTCTGCTCCCTTATCGGTGCGGATCATGTCGATGAGCTCGTCCCGCCCCAACATGCGCAGCGCCCCCTTCACCCGGTCGGAATTGCACTGGCAATAGAAGCGGATGGTGCGCACCTCCGGCGCGATCTTGAGATCCAAGTCGCCCAGGCAAATTTGCAACAGCTCCCGCAAACCGCCGCCGTAGGCCAGCATTGGGCTGAATTCCTCTACTTTGGCCAAACGGGCCTCCATCTCCGGGATCAGACTGGCTGGCGCTCCCGGCATGAGCTGCATCAGCACTCCACCGGCGGCGCGCACCCGCTGGGAATCGAGGTTCACCCCCAAAAGAACTGCCGAAGGGATCTGCTCCGAGGAGGAGAGGTAGTAGCTGATATCATCTCCCACCTCTCCCGAAACCAGTTCCACAGCACTGGTGTAAGGCTGGCCGTAGCCCAAGTCCCGCAGCACATGGAGGTAGCCGTAACGCCCAACGGCCTGACCCACATCCAACTTGCTCTCAGGGGTGAGAGGAAGTTCAATGGCAGGGTTGCTCACATAGCCGCGTACCGTGCCGTCCATGCCGGCATCTACGTAGATGCCGCCCAAGGGGCCATTTCCCTTCAGTTGCAGGTTGATCCGCGCCTGGCGTCGCTTCAGGTTGGCCGCCAGCAACAGGGCTGCACTCATAGCCCGCCCCAGCGCCACTGTCGCCACATAGGAGAGCTTGTGCCGCTCCCGCGCTTCCTGGACTGCCTGGGTGGACACCAAGCCCACCACCCGAATCTTGCCCTCCGCCGCCGTAGCCCGGATCAGGTGATCCGGAAGAGATGAAGGCGGTGTACTCTCAGAAATATCCTTGGTTCGCTTCAATCGTTCTGACCCAGAGGCATCCGTCATCACAACCTCAACTCCTGCCTCGAAAGCAAGCCTGCAGGGATCCCCTGGCGACTTACTTCTTTCCCCGTAGGCTCGCTGCCACTTCGCTATAAGTCGGAGCCAGCCTCTACTATACCATCATAGGCGGCTTATCCCCCTGCCCACTAGCCAGCAGCTTGCTCCGCTAGTTTTTCGGCTCAAAGCCAATCACCTTGCCCATGCTGCCGCTCTGCCCTCCGGTTGGCAAAGCGGTTCTTCATCCCAAGTAAGATAGGGAGCGTTTGCAATTCTTCTGCAATTTTTCCCTCTCCTACCAGAGTGTGCCATCCTGAGGATCTAGGCTGATCCAACGCGACCCCCAGCCTGTTGGCCTTACTCTCTGGGTGACTGCTTCATGTTGGATAACCTCACTGCCTACGTCTCGGAACATGCGGCCAAGCGTCGCTGGCGGGAACGCGCCTACAGCCGCTTTTTGCAGGATTGGCGGCGACAAGTGGTGCTGCTGCGCCGCCAACGGGCCGGTGAATTCGGCCAGCCGCTGGGGGATCCCTCCTGTATTTTCAGCGCCCAGTCGACCTGGTTGCGCTGTGCCGTCAACCCGCGAGGGCCCTGCCAGGGCTGCCCCCACTATTCCCCGCTTGCCTCTCCGCTGCCGGATCCTCACCCTGATGTGCTCGGTTAGTTCGCCGGATCCAAATCTGTTCAGACTCCCACTCATGCCAAAGGAAAACCGGCGGCGAAAGAAGGGATCCCATCCCCAGTCAACCTTCGACACTCCCCCTGCCGACCGGCTGGTTAAACGCCAAGGCAACGGCATAGCTGTTTCCCCGGAGCGCTGGGGACTCTGCGCAGTTCCCCAGCTCATCAGCCCAGAGCTCTGCCCGCACCAAAGTACGGGGCTACCAAGCTATCCCTCTGTGTCAAAATGAAAGAACGGTAACTCCATCGGCAAAGGTGAGATTCATGGCCCTTCACCTCTCGGCAGAGCACCTCCGCGCCATCCGCCAGCATGGCGAGCAAGCCTTTCCCTACGAGGGCTGCGGCATTTTGATCGGCGAGCTCAAGGGAGCGGACAAAATCGTCCATGAACTCTGGGCGGTGGCCAACACCTGGGATCAAGCCGAAAACCCCTTGGCAGACGGCGAATCCAGCCGCCGCCGCTTCTTGATCGACCCGGCGGATTTCAAGCGGGCCAACGACCATGCCGTGCGCAAAGGCCTGGGGATCCTGGGCACCTACCATTCCCACCCCAACCACGCGGCTGTTCCCTCCGAGTTCGATCGCCAGCACGCTTTTCCCTGGGGCTTTTCCTGTGTGATCGTCAGCGTGCGCGAGGGCAAAGCAGAGGAGGTGGCCAGTTGGGTTTTGGATGAGCAGGAGCAGCCCCAACGGGAGCCGATGCAGATTTGGGAAGACAAATCTCTGCCCTCGCTTGTGGCTCGGGCTGGCTAGAGAAGCTGACTGCTGTTTTCCCGCCAACCTTCCTTCCAAAAATGAGGCTTATGGCTGAGAAGCTTTGGGATCCCTGGTGGGCAATGACTGGGGTGAGGGTTGTCGGAAAAAGCGGTACTCTGAACTTGATGAGGTGACACTTGGAATAGTTCAGCTCAGAACCTCAAGGTGTAGATCAACCAGATCGCTAGAACCCTTCCCCGAACTCCCATGGCAACCAAAGTCTTGATTCCCTCCCCCTTGCGTCCCTACACCGACAACCTGGAAGCTGTCGAGATCGAGGGCAGCAATGTCGGCGAAGTGATGAGCAACCTGATCGCCCGCTATGGCGAGCTAAAGCGCCACCTCTACACAGAAGACGGCAAGTTGCGCAATTTCGTCAACGTTTACCTCAATGACGAGGACGTGCGCACGTTGGCCCAAGGCGACAACACGCCGGTGGGAGAACAAGCCGTCATCAGCATCGTTCCTGCTATTGCCGGAGGGCGTTGACCATGTTGAACCTGGACACCAGCCAAGTCAGCCTCTCCCGCGAGGAGATGGAGCGCTTTTCTCGCCACCTTATCCTGCCAGAGGTGGGCCTGGAAGGGCAGAAGCGGCTGAAAGCGGGCAAGGTGCTGTGCATTGGCACCGGCGGGCTGGGCTCGCCCCTGTTGCTGTATTTGGCGGCAGCCGGTGTGGGGCGGATCGGCATCGTCGATTTCGATGTGGTGGATGTGTCGAACCTGCAGCGGCAGGTGATCCACGGCACCTCCTGGGTGGGCAAGCCCAAGGTGGAATCGGCCAAAAACCGCATCCTGGAGATCAACCCCTATTGCCAGGTGGACGTTTACAACACCGCTCTGAAGGCCCACAATGCCCTGGAGCTGTTTGCCAACTACGACGTGATCGTGGATGGCACCGACAACTTCCCCACCCGCTACCTGGTCAACGATGCCTGTGTGCTGACGGGCAAGCCCAATGTCTACGGCTCGATCTTCCGCTTCGAGGGGCAGGCGACGGTTTTCAACTACGAGGATGGGCCCAACTACCGCGATCTCTACCCCGAGCCACCGCCACCGGGGCTGGTTCCCTCCTGTGCCGAGGGGGGCGTGCTGGGGATCCTGCCCGGCATCATCGGCCTGATCCAGGCCACCGAGACGGTGAAAATCCTGCTGGGCATCGGCACGACCCTGAGCGGGCGGCTGCTGCTTTACGATGCTCTAAAAATGAGCTTCCGCGAGCTGAAGCTGCGCAAAAACCCCGCCACTCCCCCCATCACCCAGCTCATCGACTACGAGCAGTTCTGTGGGATCCCGCAAGCCACAGAACAAGCCAGCCAAGCGGAGATCCCCGAGATCAGCGTGGCTGAGCTGAAGGCGCGGATGGATGCTGGCCAAGACTTTGTGTTGGTCGATGTGCGCAACCCCAACGAGTGGGAGATCGGCCGGATCCCTGGCGCTCACCTGATCCCGTTGCCGCAAATCGAAAACGGCGATGGGGTGGAGCAGGTGCGAAAACTCCTCAACGGCTCGGAGCTAATCGTCCACTGCAAGAGCGGGGTGCGCTCGGCCAAGGCCTTGAAGATTCTGCAAGCAGCCGGGATCCAAGGGAAAAACCTGCGCGGGGGGATCCTGGCCTGGGCTGAGGCTTACGATCCCTCCATTCCCAAGTACTAGTTCAAAGCCCTGGCTGTCCCTTGCCCTGCAGTTGAAGGCACAAGCGGCCTGCCGCTGCGCGGAAGCCAGCCCAGTAGCAGTGCGGTCAAGGGCGGCTGTCTGTTTCGGCTTCTCTCCTGCCCTTTGTCCTGCTCTAGCATAGATCTTCGAGGGTTCCTCTCCCTTTTTCGCCTCCCCTTTTCCATGAGTGCCACTTTGCCGGCAGAGACAGAAACCATCTTTCACTCCATCCCCGAAGCCCTGGAGGACCTCAAGTGTGGTCGCATGGTCATCGTGGTCGATGACGAAAACCGGGAAAATGAAGGGGATCTGATCTGTGCTGCCCAGTTTGCCACGCCAGAGGTGATCAACTTCATGGCCACCTATGGGCGGGGCCTTATCTGTCTAGCCATGCAGGGATCCCGCCTCGACGAGCTGAAGATCCCGCTGATGGTGGGGCAAAACACCGACAGCAACCAGACAGCTTTTACCGTCAGCATTGATGCCGGGCCAGAGTTAGGGGTTTCTACAGGCATTTCCGCTGCCGACCGCGCTCGCACCATCCAGGCGGCCATCCATCCCCATACCCGACCGGAAGATCTGCGCCGCCCTGGGCATGTCTTTCCGCTGCGGGCGCGGGAGGGCGGGGTGCTCAAACGGGCCGGCCACACGGAAGCGGCAGTGGATCTGGCCATGTTGGCCGGGCTGTACCCGGCAGGGGTGATCTGCGAGATCCAAAACCCGGATGGCTCGATGGCCCGCCTGCCCCAGTTGATCGAATTTGCCCGTCAGCACAATTTGAAAATTATCACCATCGCCCATCTGATCGAGTACCGCCTGCGCACCGAACGGCTGGTGCACCGGGGGGCTATCGCCACTTTGCCGACGGAGTTTGGCCAGTTTCAGGTCTACGGCTACCGCGACACCCTTAACCAGGTAGAACACCTGGCGCTGGTGAAGGGGGATCCGACCCAATTTGCCGCCAAGCCCGTCCTGGTGCGGGTGCATGTGGAATGCCCCCTGGGGGATGCGCTGGGATCCCTGCGCTGCGACTGTCGCCGCCAATTGACCGCCGCCCTGAAGATGATCGACCACCAGGGCCAGGGGGTGCTGGTGTACCTGCGCCGGCAAGAGCTCAGCCTTATCGAGCAAATCAAGTCCTATGCTCGCCAAGATCTGGGGCTAGCTGAAACTGCGCCGCCAGCAGCGATGGATCTGCGGGATTACGGCATTGGCGCCCAGATCCTACGCGATGTGGGGGTGCGGAAGATGCGCCTGATCAGCAATACCTCTCGCCACATCAGCGGCCTGAAGGGATTTGGCCTGGAAGTGGCCGAGCGGGTGCCCCTACTGCTGGAAGAGGAGGACGTGAATTTGCACTTGAAGCCCTCCTGCCCCCTCAGCGGGAAATCCGAGCCGCAACTCTACTCCGGCTTAGGCCTGTAGAGCGTTGTAAGGCCGAGCGCCCCGGTAGAAGAGGGATCGCGCTGAAGGCAGCTCGGCATCGACCCTAGAGACCTCAGCAGCTCGCTCCCAGAAGCGCCAGAAGACTCGCCTGCGGGGGGAGGGAGACGGTGCCGCTGGCTGAGAAGAACCCCCCTGCAACAGTTGCTTCGGCAAAACCGGCACTTCCGATCCCACCCGCGACCACACCTCAAACCTAGGAGGGCGCACCACCACAATGCTGATCAAGGAGCCGCGATCCATCTCGCGGCGGCAACTGGCGATAGCGTCCTGCAGCCGAGCAAAGCTGCGGTTAAAAGCGTAGAAATAATCCTGAAAGCGGATGGCCTCCCAAAACCCTTCCTTTGTCACCGCCACATGGTCGTGGTCGGCGGAGGCGTAGTCGAGGATCACCATACGTGTAAAGACTGATTAGTGATGAATCAAATCAGGATGGTTTTTTACCGTATTTCCACTTAAGCACGACATTGCACAGCCCGTCATCCGCGAAATGGCTTGCTTGCAACAAAAGGAGTTTTCTCGCCCTTGCTGCTCATGGGATCCCGCCCAATTCCTGTTGCAGCTTGGCCATGGCTGCTTCTCCGATGTGAGGGGAAGCACAGACCAGGTTGGGCGTGCGGATCAGGTCGGATCGGGCTTGGCGCACCAGAGCGCGCAGGGTAGAGTAGCTGGCCTCGTCGCAGATGAGGGTGTGGGCGCGGCGAATCAGGGATCCCACCCGTTCCGTATCGGAAATCACCGCTGTCAGCACCAGCAGGTCTGCTCGCAAGCTTTGGACGATCACCTCGGCAACTTCTAGTAGGGCAGTGCTGATGCTCACCAGCCCCAGACAAGCGTGGGAAGGCAATTGGCGGATCAGGGCAATTTCGCGGGCGTAATCCGACACCTCCACCGGGAGCACACGGGCCCCCCGCGGCTGGGCAATGGCCTCGACAGCGCTGAGAAAATAGTGCAGCGTCACCACAGTGCCGGAATGGATCTGATCCAGCACGGCGGCCAGGTCTTCCAACAGCACCAACTGGACCCGGATGCCCAAAGTCTGTTGGATTTGTTGAGCCATGAGTTGTCCTGTGCCCAAGTCTCGGCGGGGCACGCACACCAGCACCTGAGCACTGCAGCGCAGCCGCCAGTCGATCTCGGCCAGCAGCAGATCCCGCACCTGCTCCAGAGAAAAGCCTTGCTGCTGAAGCTGATCGATGCCCTGACGCACCTGCTCCAGCGCCTGTTTGGATCGATCCAGGTTCTTGCTGAGACCGCGAGAACGGTTAACCGCCTGGCGAGCAGTGCCGCTCACGTAAATGCCGGAGGCGGCGCGAGTTTCCACCAGGCCCATGGCCTCCAGTTGGTGGTAAACCTTGTGGATGGTGTTGCGATGCAGGCCCGTCTGCATGGCCAACTGACGGGTGCTGGGCAGGCGACAGCCGGGAGGAAATTGCCCGCAGGCAATGCCAAAACAGAGCAAGTTGAAGAGCTGGACTGAGCCAGGGATCCCGCTCTCCGGCTGAATAGAAATGCGCATCATGGCCTGCTTTTCTCCGTGACGTACTCCCGCACCCATGCTGACGCATAGAGTGCAGGCTTCCCAGTGACTCCTGCCCGATAGCAGGACATTTCCTGAGCTTGAAGAACGGGACGCCCCACCGCTCTGGATTTGATGACCCTCGCCGAGTTGTGATCCCTGCCAATACTCAGCCCACAGTGCGGACAATCGTGCCACCGCTCATGCAGCTTTTTGGGCACATCTCGACCACACCCCGAGCGCTCTTGACTCGTGCCATTTGGATCCCCTGCAATCGTCAACAGCCCAGCTCTTTCAGCCTTGGCTGCCAAGATTTGCAGGAACTCACCCCAACCGGCGTCATGGATAGATTTGGCCAACCTTGTCCTTGCCAGACCTTTGATGTTCAGCGCCTCATGGGCTATATGTCTTGCAAAAGCTGATGAGCAACTTTGTGGTGAAAATCCCGGCGCTGGTTGGCTACTTTCTGATGCGCCTTGCTCAACCTCTTGACCGCTTTCTGGTAGCGGTTTGACCCCTTCTGCTTGCGCGATACAGACCGTTGCAGCCGCTTGAGGGGCTTTTGCGCTTTACGGTAATACTGAGGAACCTCGATAACCTCACCCTCATCGGTGACCAAGAAAGAGCTTAGCCCCAGGTTATCCCCATCGTGTTTTCCCACGTTGGGGGGTCAGGGCTCCATTCCGGGACAGACGGATCCTGCAGGCTCAAGGTGAAGTACCACCCATCCACCTTGCGGGTGATGGTGGCCGTTTTAATCACGAAGCCGTCCGGCAAAGGACGGTGTTGGATGAGCTTGACCGGCCCAATCTTGGGCAGATGGATAAACTTTCCCCGGATACAGTCCTGCTTCATCTGAGGGAAAGCGATTTTGCTCCCACCCGTTGAACCGTTCTGCCAAGCGATAGTTGTACTGCTTACGCAGCAGCTCCAGCCACTCACCCATCAGGGCGACTTGGCTAGCAGTGGGCCGCAAGCGGTACTGGTAAGCGGTTCTCATGATGAATGCATTGTACCTGTTGAACGCTCCCGCCTCTCATCCCGACTCTGACCGGCCCGCCCCCTATATCCCCCCGCCCCCCTATATCCCCCCGTATACGGGGGGACTGGGGGGCTGGGGGGCTGGGATATAGGGGGGTACAGAGCGGGGCTTCCAGGACTACGTCCCGCTAGCGCGAACGGCGGATTAGCTAAAGACAGGGATCGTCTGCCAGAAGAATTGCGCCAACACTTCACAAGGATAGGCACTCGAGAACGGCTCGGGCGCATCTTGTCCAAGCGACGCTGCGGGGGCAGGGATCCCCTCTGTTGCTGCGCCCACCCCCAACCCAATGGCCGACGATCCGGCCTCCGAAGGACAGGGGATCCCGCCCTGGTCTTGTTACAGAAATTTAGAATCGTTACAATAGTTAGCATCTTTGCATTGCAGGTTGCATCTCATGGCACTCACTCAGCAGTTTCCCGTGCTGCTCGTCTCGGTTTTGCGTCACGACAGCGTTCCTCCGCGGTGGTCCCAGTTGGGGTGGACCGTCTTGCGGGTGGTGGCGGGGCTATTCATGATTCACAACGGCCTCGACAAGCTGGCCGATATCGAAGGGTTTGCGGCGGCCTATGTGGAAGTGATCGGCTTGCCGTTCCCCATCTTTTTCTCCTATGTAGCCGCCTACACTGAACTGATCGCAGCTCCCCTGGTGGCCCTGGGCCTGTTCACGCGGCCCGCCGCATTGAGCCTGGTGGCCACGATGGCGGTGGCCATGTTTCACCACATCAAGGTGGCCGGCTTCAGCATTCCTTACCTGGAGCTATCGGCCATCTACGCGGCCATCTTCTTGGCCTTTGCCGTCAATGGCGGCGGTTGGTTCTCTCTGGATCAGCTCTTGGTGAACGGCATTGAGGCGGGGCTGAACCGCTCCAGCCGACAAAAGTTGGAGAGCTTGCAGTCTTCGCTGCAGGCCACCGAGCAGGTGATCGCCCTGGGCGAGCAAGAGGCCGAAGCTGCCCAAACCCCTCGCTCCTAAGCCAACTTCCCAGAGGGAGAGGGGACCGGGGGTGAGGGCTAAAGGCGGCTGGCGGCCCGCTCCATCAGGCGTTGGTGGGTGGAGCGTACCGGCTCTCCCGGCTTGGGCTGTCGCTGTACGTAGGTGCCATCGGGACGCAATTCCCAAGCTTGCCGGTTATCCGTCAGACAGATCTCCAAGATCGCCTTCAGCTCTTGCTGCAACAGGGGATCCTCTACAGGGGTTACCACCTCGACGCGGCGATCCAGGTTGCGGGTCATGTAGTCGGCGCTGCCGATGAAGTACTCTTCCTGGCCGCCGTTGTAGAAGTAGAAGATGCGGGAGTGCTCCAAGAAGCGCCCGATGATGCTGATGACACGGATGCGCTCGCTCAGGCCCGGGATCCCTGGCTTCAGGCAGCACATGCCACGCACAATGAGGTCGATCTCCACCCCTGCCTGGCTGGCCTCGTAGAGCACTTGGATCATGCGCGGGTCGGTGAGGGAGTTGACCTTGACGATGATGCGTCCCCGCTGGCCGGCTTGGGCATGGCGCATCTCTCTCCGGATCAAGGCTTCCATCCCCTGGCGCAGGGTGCGAGGGGCCACCAGCAGCTTGCGGAAGTGCCGTTGCCGCGAATAGCCCGTCAGCAGGTTAAACAATTCTGTTACATCGTTACAGAGAGTCTCATCGCAGGTAAACAGGCCCAAGTCAGTGTAGATGCGGGCGGTCTTGGGGTTGTAGTTGCCGGTGCCGATGTGGACATAGCGGCGCAGGGATCCCCCCTCTTCCCGCACCACCAGCGCCAGTTTGCAGTGGATCTTCAGCCCCGGCAGGCCGTAGGCCACGTGCACCCCAGCTTTTTCCAGCTTCTTGGCCCAGAGGATGTTGTTTTCTTCGTCGAAACGGGCTTTGAGTTCCACCAGGGCGGCCACCTGCTTGCCGTTCTCGGCAGCCTGGATGAGGGATCCCACCACCGAGGAGTCGCCGGAGGTGCGGTAGAGGGTTTGCTTGATGGTGAGCACCTGGGGATCGTTGGCCGCCTCCTCCAAAAACCGTTCCACACTGGCAGCAAAGGAATCGTAGGGGTGGTGCACCAGCAGATCCCCTTCCCGGATGACGGAGAAGATATCCACCGGCTCATCGCTGACCGAGGCAGTACGCAAGCGGGGAGGGGTGACGGGCCCCCAAGGGGGATCTTTTAAATCAGGGCGGTTGAGGTTGAGAAACGCCATCAGCCCCCCCATGTTGAGGAGCCCATCCACCTCGTAAACGGAGTCGGCATCCAGATGCAGCTCTTCGCACAGCCGTTGGCGAATGGCAGAGGGCATCGACTTGGCGATCTCCATGCGCACCACCGAGCCAAAGCGCCGTTTGCGCAGCTCTTCTTGAATGGCTGCCAGCAGATCGTCGGCCTCGTCCTCTTGGATCTCCAGATCGGCGTCGCGAGTGATGCGGAAGGGGTAGTACTCCAGCACTTCCATGCCCACGAACAGGGCCTCCAGGTGATGGGCGATCACCTGATCCAGCGGCACGAAGCTCACCCCGTCCCGCAGCGGCACAAAGCGGGGCAGGGTGTTGGGCACCTTGACGCGGGCAAAGTGTTCCTTGCCGGTCTCCGGATCCCGCACCACCACCGCCAAGCTGAGGCTGAGGTTGGAGATATAGGGAAAAGGATGGCCCGGATCCACCGCCAAGGGGGTGAGCACGGGAAACAGGCGGCGGTCGAAATACTCCCGCAGCTCCTGCCGCTCCGGTTCGGCCAGCTCGGAAAAATCGCGGATGTGAATGCCCTGTTCCGCCAGCTTAGGCACCAGTTCCTGCCGAAAACACTCGTGTAACTTTTGAATCAGGGGGCGCAGGCGATTGGAGATCTGCCGCAACTGCTGCTGCGGTGTGAGGCCATCTGGAGTCAGCACCAACACACCCGTCTCCAACTGACGGCGAATCACCGCCACTCGCACCATGAAGAATTCGTCCAGGTTGCTCTCGAAGATGGCCAGAAACTTCAGCCGCTCCAACAGGGGAGTGCGCTCGTCCAGAGCCTCGTGCAACACTCGGGCGTTGAACTCGATCCAGCTCAGCTCGCGGTTGAAATACTGCTCCGGCACGGCATAGCCCTCCTGGATGGGCGCAGTCGGGATCCCGGGCTGTCCGGCATCGGGATGGCAGCCTGTCGCGTCGGGGTTGTGGGGCGACAAGGGAGAGTCCGTTTCCTGGGGGCGCGGAGTCATGGTGGCAGAGGTCTGGGTTGTCTCAAACACGTCAACAACGGCTGCAGCCGACCCCATCCTATCCTGCTGGGTTCTGCTTAGACGAAACGGAAGTAGCCACAACAGGCTTGGGCGGACGTTCTGGCAACAGCCCTTGGGAGCGCGTGAGAAGAATCACCTGCAGCAAGATCCCGATCAACAAAATGCGCAAGGGGCCGGCCCGGGTGGCCCATTGGGGCGGCAGACGGTTGGTCAACCATTCGCTGCCCGACCACACGCCCCAAATCACCAGCGCCCCCAGCAGGGCGCCGCGGTTGTTGCCGCTGCCCCCGGCAATCAACATCACCCAGACGATGAAGGTGGCAAACTCCGGCTGGAAGGCTTCCGGGCTGATGAAGTTGACAAAATGGGCATAGAGCGCCCCCGCCAGCCCCATGAGCATGGATCCCAGGACAAATGCCTGCAAACGAAACTGGAGCACATCTTTGCCAGCGGCTAGGGCTGCCGGCTCGTCCTCGCGGATAGCCCGCAGCACCCGTCCCCAAGGAGAGCGATAGGCCCGCTCGCTCAGCCAGTAAACCACCGCCAAGACCAGCAGCACCAAGCCCAAGTACAGCAGCGTATCCTGTCCTGGGATCCAGCCGCGAAAGGGCCGCGGAATGCGGGTGATGCCACGCACGCCGTTGGTCAGCCAGCCCTCGTTTTTCAGGATTTGGCTGATGATCTCGGCAATGCCGATGGTGGCGATGGCCAAGTAGTCGGAGCGCAGCTTGAGGGTGATCAAGCCGATCAAGAAGGCGATCGCCCCGGCGGCGACCACCGCCATGGCAAAGCCCACCCAGAACGGCAGATCGAACCCGCCCAGGTGCTCAGGGGTGGGCGGCGTCGTGGCAATGGCGCTGGCGTAGGCCCCCACAGCAAAAAAGGCCCCCACCCCAATGTTGAACATGCCGGCGTAGCCCCACTGGATATTGAGGCCCAGCACCAGCACGCCGTAGATCCCCACCAAAACCAAAAAGAAAATGGCGTAGCTCAACATCAGGCCCGTCCTCCCAACAGCCCTGTGGGCCGCAAGATCAGCAACAGCACCAGAATGGCAAAGGCCACCCCCGTCTTGTAGGCTGGGCTGAGCACCAAAGTAGAAAACTCCTCCGCCAGGCCAATCACCAGCCCCCCGGCGATGGCCCCGTAAGGGCGACCAATGCCGCCGAGGATGGCTGCAGCGAAAACGGGCAACAGCAGCCGCCAGCCCATGGTGGGGTGCAGCCGCGTATCCAGGCCCAGGAAGATGCCCGCCACACAGGCCAAGGCGGCGCCAATGGCCCAAGTCCAGAGAATGATCCGCTCCGTATCGATGCCGGTCACCTTGGCCAAGTCAAAATTGTCGGCCATGGCCCGCATGGCTTTCCCCACCCGCGTGTGCTGCAAAAACAGGTGCAGCGCCACCACCAACAGCGCCGTTCCCACCAGAATCGCTACCCAATCCGGTTTGACGCGCAGCCCCCAAAACTGCCAGGGCAACTGGATGCCGCTGCGGTACACCTGGTTGTTGGGCCCCCAGAGAATCTGCACCAAGCTGCGCAAGATCAGGGCCGTGCCAAAAGAAGAGATCAGCAAAATCACCGGCGCTTCCCGGCGCAGGCGGCGATAGACCAGTTGGTCGATCCCCACCGCACACAGTGCTGTCGCCAAGGCCGCCGGGATCCAGCTCACCTCTAGCGGCCAACCCCAGCCGACAAACGTCAGGGCAAAGTAGGCCCCCAAGGTCATCAGATCCCCGTGGGCAAAGTTGGCAAAGCGCAAAATGCCAAACGTGAGAGACACCCCAATCGCCCCCAAAGCATAGATGCTGCCCAGGACGAGGCCGTAGATGAACAGTTGCAACAGTTGGGTCACACCTGCCCCCGCAATACCCTGCCCTGATGATGCCACAGCGGGATCCCATCCGGCCCAGCGGCAGGGTAAAGCTAGGGTAGGAGAAAGCGCGCAAGAGAGAGAGCCATGCAGCCCAGTTCTTCTCGGATCCTAGGTTGGCTAGTGGTTTTGGCCCTGCTGAGCGCTGCCTGTGGTGGGCCGGAGCCACCCCCGGCCAGGGATCCCGAGGCTCCTTCCGCACCCATCTCCACCCCCCAGTTGATCTACGAAGACATCACCCTCACCCAGGCCAAACCCGATGGTGGCCTGCTCTGGCGCCTCCAGGCTCGCCTGGCCGAATACGAGTCCCCCCCAGAAAATGGCACCACTCCCGTGCAGTTGGGATCCGCCCATTTGCAGTCTATCGAGGGAGAGTTTTTCGACGCAGAGGATCGCGCCATTCGCGTCCGGGCCGAGCGGGGATCCGCCTACCCCGGCGAGCGGCGGCTGGAACTGACGGGCCAGGTGGAGGTGGAATCGGAGCGGGACAACCTGCGCCTGCAGGCAGAGCGGCTGCAGTGGTTGCCGGAACAGCGCCTCCTCGAAGCCGAGGGCCAGGTGCAGGTGGAGCTGTTGGACGGCCGGGGATCTCTGGAGGGGGATCGCTTGCGCATCGACTTTGGCCAAGCCCAGATGCAACTGGAGAATCGGGATCCGAGCCAACCGGTGCGGGCCAAGTATCGGGATCCGGAGCTGGAGCTGGCCGCCCGCCGTTTCTTGTGGGAATTTGGCGCCGGCGAGGTGCAGGCGCTGGGAGCAGTCGAGGTGGATGCCCCCCAGCAAAGGGTGCGCCTCAGCGGCGAGCAGTTGCGGGCTCCGCTGCCCCTAACCGAGCTGCGCCTGCTGGGCAACGTGAAAGCCAAAGCCGTTCGCGTTGGCGGGACGGAGTCCCTGCAAACCGGCCAAGAGTTGCAGGCCCAAGAGATCCGCTGGCGCATCGGCTCCACCCAACTGCAGGCCCTGGGCAATGTGCGCTACCGCCAGCCCGGACAAGCCCTGACCGTGAGCGGCGACAGCGGCATCCTAGACTGGCAGGCCAACACCGCCCGGATCCAGGGCAACAGCCAAACCCAGCTCACTTTGCCCTAGGAGCCGGCGACAAAGGGCCGACAGGAGCATGTCAAGATAGTTTAAGAACCGTGTTGGGTGGGTTGTGGTGAGGAGTTCAGCAATGGCAGAGGCCGCCTTGGGGGAACGCCCCAACATTCTGTTGATCGTGCTCGATACCCAACGGGCGGATCGCCTTTCCTGCTACTGGTCAGAGGAAGAGCGGGCCCGCCAGGTGCCCACCAGCCCCAACCTGGATCGGCTGGCGGCAGAATCCACCCTCTTCGAGCGGGCCATCGCCCCCGCCCAGTGGACGATCCCCTCCCACGCCTCCCTGTTTACGGGGGAATATCCCAGCACCCACCAGACTGTCCAGGCAGACCTGGAGCTGAGCCCCGCCCTGCCCACCCTGGCGGAGCTGTTGAAACTGGGCGGCTACACCACCGTGGGCTTTTGCAACAACCCCCTGGTCGGGATCCTGAAAAACGGACTGCGGCGCGGCTTTGACACCTTCTACAACTACGGCGGGGCCCTGCCCACCCGCCCCCCCGAAGGCAATCCCTTGCCCACCCCCCTCAACCGCTGGCTGGCCGCCTACACCCAGTTTTGGCGCCGCCTCTCCTACCCGGTGCAAAACGCCTTTGCCCGCTCTGATACTCTCTTCCAACTGGCGCTGCACCCCTGGTTTGCCTCCCTCTGGACCCGGCTGATGAACTTCAAGGGCAACACGGCTGCCTCCATTGCTGACCTCAACGGTTACTTGCAGCAGATGGCCCGCCGCCAGTTGGATGGGCAAGCGCCGCCCTTCTTTTGCTTTGTCAACCTGATGGAGCCCCACCTGCCCTACTGGCCCCCGGAGCCCTTTGTGCAGAAATATGCTCCCTACTTCAAGACCAACCGCGAGGCGCGCGACTTTTTGCGGGAGTATAACGCCCAGCCCTACCGCTGGATGGCGCCCCTGCCCCAGCCGCTTTCCCCGCTGCAGGCCCAGGTGCTCAGGGACATCTACGATGCCGAGGTGGCCTACCAGGATCACCTGCTGGGATCCGTCTTCGAGACCCTGCGCCACACCGGCCTAGAGCAGAACACCCTGGTGGCCATCGTCGCCGATCACGGCGAAGGCTTAGGGGAACACGACTTTGTCGGCCACGCCTTTGTGGTTTACGAAGAGCTGATCCGCGTCCCCCTGATCCTGCACTACCCCGGCTACTTTCCAGCAGGAAAGCGCGTGGCCACCCCCGTTTCCACCCGCCGCCTCTTCCATACTCTCTTGGAAGCAGCCGGCTTCCGCCCCAGCCTTTCTCTAGCCAACGGCGCCCCCCGCGTCAGCCTCCAGCTTCGCCGCGAGATCGCCCGCCTCAGCCTGAGCCGCACCCTGGCCGGCGAGGATCCGGAGCAGGGAGTGGTGCTCAGCGAAGCCTTCCCGCCCCAGATTCTCCTGCGCGCCATGGAAAACCGCAACGACAACCTGCTGCAGGCGCGCGCCTGTTACGACACCCGCCGCGCTCTCTACGAAGGGGTGACCAAGCTGATCCAAACCGGAGATCGCCCCAGCCTCTACAACCTGGAGCAGGATCCGGCGGAACTGCAGGACTTGCTGGCGGCCGGGATCCCTTTCCCCCAGGCTTGGCTAGACCGCCTGCGGCAAGGGCTGAGGCAGTGGTTGGAGTGGGCAGAATCGCGCCGGCCCAGCACCGCTCCTCGCCGAGTTGACATGGAAAGCAACACAGACTTGGTGCGGCGGATGCAAGAGCTGGGCTACCTGGAGTAGGAGCTATTCCAGCTCTCCCTCTTCCCCCCAATGATCCCGCAGGTAGCCGTTGAGATCATCATAGACATCGGTCTCCTCGGGATCCGGTGTTGGCCAGTCCTCGTTCTGCCCGCCGATGATGACGCGGCTGAGGTTAATGTACTCGAGGCTGAGGGTGCGCAGGGCGTTGATCAGCACATCCAGCGCCAAGGCATCGGCCGTGCCCAGGTCAAACCAGCAGCGGGCCCAGTTGCCCTTTTCTTCCAAGGATCCCATGTTGTGCATCAGGGAGGTCAAGGGAGCTGAGTCGCTGGGGTACTCCAAATAGCTCAGATCCACCTCCGCCTCTTGGGCCACCAGGCGCTCGGCGTTGAATCCCCCCAGCTTGCCCAGCACATACCAGGATTCCAGCACCTCCTTGAGGTACTCCAGCTCCGCTGGAACCGGCGGCTCCGCAAACTCAAACCAGATCCAGAGATTTCCCGGATCGCACTCGCGAAACTCCACTTGCATGGACGGTTCCTCGGCTAGGCCTAGCCATCGATCTTAATCTGGCCCAGCTTACTGGTTTCTCCCCAGAGGGCAAGGATCCTCCTGGCGTCAGCGCTTAGGGAACACCGTTCCGCTTGCGCGAGCAGCGACAGCACCTACCGTTGGGGCCTGCGGCCCGCTGACGCGAGGGGGTCTCCCCAGCCAGTTGCTCAAACGCTCCGCGCTGCTGATGCGACCAGCCGCGGCCCCTCTCCCAAGAGGAGCTAGCCCTCACCCCCAGCCCCTCTCCCAAGAGGAGAGGGGAGTTTGGGATCGAGGCGACAGGCGGTCTCATCGCTGTTGGAACGGCCATAGGGGGGAGTCTCCCCGCCCCAGACAAGGCCAAAGCATCCTATACTGTTGCGGCGGTAGAAATAAGCGGGAAGCTGCTGCCTATGTCTGAACTTCTCCCCTTGCCCTCGCTCCATAACCAGGTGGCGGTGGTCACCGGAGCCAGCCGGGGCATTGGCCGGGCCATTGCCCTTCACTTGGGGGCGATTGGCGCCAAGGTGGTCGTCAACTACGCTCGCTCCGCCGCCGAGGCCGAGTCGCTGCTGCAGGAGATCGCCGCCCTGGGGGGCGAAGGGATGGCTGTGGCCGCCGATGTCTCCCAGCCGCAGGCGGTGGAACAACTCTTCGAGCAGGTGATGGGGCGCTGGGGCCGGGTGGACGTGCTGGTGAACAATGCCGGCATGGCCCGCGACACCTTGCTGCTGCGCATGAAGCCGGAAGACTGGCAGGCGGTGCTGGATCTCAATCTCACCGGCGTCTTTCTGTGTCTGAAGGCGGCCGCCAAGATCATGGTCAAGCAGCGGCAGGGGCGCATCATCAACATCACCTCGGTGGTGGGCCTGGTGGGCAATCCCGGCCAGGCCAACTACAGCGCCGCCAAAGCAGGGGTGGTGGGCCTGACCAAGACGGCAGCCCGCGAGCTGGCCAGCCGCAACATCACCGTCAACGCCGTCGCCCCCGGCTTTATCACCACCCAGATGACCGAGAAGCTGGATCCCGGCCCCATCCTGGCCCAGATCCCCCTGGGGCGACTGGGATCCCCGGCAGAGGTGGCGGGGCTGGTGCGTTTTTTGGCGGCAGATCCGGCGGCGGCCTACATCACGGGACAGGTTTTTGCCATCGATGGTGGCATGGTGATGAGCTAGGCACTCTACCACGCCAGGGCTAGGCCATCGGCACGGGGTTCGGAAGCCGCAATGAAGTGATCCCCATCCCGCAAGAGGATCTGTCCCCCGCCAAAAAGACCGCAATCCTCTTCTGCGTCCACCACCTGCACTGCATGGCCGCGGGCGGAGAGTTCGCGCACCACCTGGGGCGGCACCGTGCTCTCCAGCGCCACCTGCGGGATCCCCTGATCCCACAGCACTCGCCAGCGGGGCGCATCCAGAGCCGCCTGGGGGTTCAGGCCGTAATCCACCAAATTCACCACCACCTGCACATGGCCTTGGGGCTGCATTGCCCCCCCCATGACACCAAAAGGGCCGAGGGGGATCCCTTCTCTGGATAGAAAAGCGGGGATGATCGTGTGGTAGGGGCGCTTGCGGGGGCCCACCTGGTTGGGATGGCCGGGCTCCAGGGTGAAACCCGTGCCGCGGTTGTGGAGAGCAATGCCCGTGCCCGGAACCAGCAGACCACTGCCGAAGCCATCGAAATTCGACTGAATCAAAGACACCATCAACTCACCATCAGCTGCAGCCAGGTAAACCGTTCCCCCCTCCGGCAGCCCTGGCTGGGCCAGGGGGATCGCCTCCCTCCCGATCAACTGCCGCCGCCGCTGTGCATAAGCCTTATCCAGCATCTGGGCAGGACTGACCCGCACATACTCCGGATCCGCCACCTGTCGGCTCACATCGGCAAAGGCCAGCTTCATTGCCTCAATCTGCAGGTGATAGCGCTCGCCGGCATCGTAGGAGATCCGACCCAGCTCAAAACCCTCCAAAAGGTTGAGCGCCATCAAAGCGGCAATGCCCTGCCCGTTGGGGGGGATCTCCCAGACGGTGTAGCCGCGGTAATCTGTATGGATGGGTTCCACCCAATCGGCCTGGTGCTGGGCCAAGTCAGCGGGGGACAGGAAGCCGCCCGTGGCCTCCGAGAAAGCCAGCAACTTCTCCGCCAGCTCCCCTCGGTAAAAACTCTCCCCACCGCTACGGGCAATCTCTTCTAGGGTTTGAGCATGTAGGGGGCTGCTCCAGCGCTCTCCAGCCCGTGGGGCACGCCCTTGGGGAAAGAAAACGGCCTTGAAGGCGTCGTGGCGGGGATCTGGCAGGGGCAAATAGATGGACTCCGCCGCCTGCCACAGTTGGGCCACCCGGGGAGAGACCGGAAATCCCTCTTGCGCCAGACGAAGGGCAGGCACAAACAGACGCTCGAACGGCAGCTTTCCCCAGCGCCGGTGCAGGGCCTGCCAAGCGGAAACTGCCCCCGGCACCGTCACCGCTAACCAATCGTAGGGGGGAATCCGCCCATGGTCCCGGTACCGCTCCGGCGTCAGGGCGGCTGGGCTGCGACCGGAAGCATTCAACCCGTACAGCTGACCCTCCTCCCCCCCCTCCCACACCAGAGCAAAGGCATCGCCGCCAATGCCATTGGAGGTTGGCTCCACCACCGTCAAAGCCACCGCCATTGCCACGGCTGCATCCACAGCATTGCCGCCCGCCCAGAACATCTCCATGCCCGCCATTGCCGCCAAAGGTTGGCTGGTGGCCACGGATCCCTGTCTGCCCATCACCACCCGTCGCCGCGAAGCAAACGGATAGCGATCCAGGGCCTGCCGCAAAAAAGTGGGTGCTGGAGTGGGTGCTGGCATATCGCTACGCGACGCTCTCGCGAATGGGCTGGGCTCCCTACACAGGCAGGTTATCGCTACGCGACGCTCTCGCGAACAGGAGTGCGGCCAACTCCGCAAAGCTGTCCACCACCACATCTGCCCCGGCGTGGCGCAGTTCCTCGGCGGTGAAAGCCGTGGTGAGGCCCACCGCAAAACAGCCAGCCCCCTTAGCGGCGCGGATCCCATGGGTAGAATCTTCAATCACCCAACACAACGCCGGATCCAACCCCACAGCGGCAGCCGTTTTCAGGTAAGGCTCTGGGTCGGGCTTGGCCCGCTGAATGTCTTCGGCGGTAATCACCGCGTCAAACCAGCGGTGCAGGTCGAAGCGCTGGAAAATCTGCGCTTGATCCCGGCGGATGGCCGAAGTGGTGACGGCCAGGGCAGAAAAGCGCTGGCGGCTGGCCGCCAAAAACTCCAGCACCCCCGGCACCAGGGGTACCTCTGCCAGCAGCTCGCCAAAAGCCTTGGCCTTTTCCTCGATCAAGCGCTGCACCAGCAGGGGCTGTTCCGCAGGCGGGGTGTCTGTCTGGTGTTGGACGAGGTACTCGAACATATCGCGGTCGGTGCGCCCTTTGAACTGCAGGGAGATGGGGGCCAAATCCAGGGATAGGTGGCAGCGTTGCAGGGCAATGGCTCCGGCGCGGGCATGGATTGGTTCCGAATCCACAATCACCCCGTCCATATCGAAGAGCAAGCCGGCAGTCACGTCAGCCTTCCCCTGTTGTAGGCACAGCACTTTGGATTGCATAGACATTATCGCTACGCGACGCTTTCGCGAATGGGCAAGCACGGGACAGGGATCCTCTTAACAACCATACTGCCCCGTCTCCATCCCCCACCCGCAGAAGCGGCTGGTGATCTGCCAGATGGGATCCAACACATCCGTCAGGGCGTGGTCACTCTCCACCGCCACCAGTTGGGCCCAGGGGCGACGGGCCACATAGTCTCGGCTGGCTTGAATGGGGATGGTGTCGTCTTGGATCCCATGCACAATTAGGGTGGGCACAGGCCGTCGCAACGCCCCATCCGGGTAGCGTTGGGCATCGGCAACAAAGCCGTACTCCAAAGGGAGAGGGCGGCCTTCTCCGTAGTGAAACACCATGAGTTGTCCGGTTCGCTGCCAAGTCTCCACCGCCTCTGCCCCCAGCCGCGGCAGCCAATGGCCCAGAAAGCCAAAGGCCGGTGCCAAGAGCACCAGACGCTGCACGCAGGGTTGCTGCTCGGCCACCCAGGCGGCCACCAGTCCCCCCAAGCTCGAACCAATAAGGGTAACGGGAGGATGGCCCATTTGCGCCAACTGCTCAGAAACCTGCCGGATCTGGCGGGTCAAGGTAAGCTGGGCAAAGTTGCCCTGGTTGAGATCGGGCACCTGCAGAGGGATCCCAAGCTGCTGCAGCCGCTGCCGGAAGAAAGTAGCCTTAGCCGATTGAGGCCCAGAGCCGAATCCGTGCAAGTAGATGACCGCCACGATGACAGGGATCCCTAGGGGCCTGTGGCTGCCGAGAGCCAGCCTGCCCCCAACACCACGCTGATGGAGAGGAAGAGGGTGGCCACCGTCCAGGTGATGCGGTTGAGGTTCTGCTCGGCACTTTTGGAGCTGGAGAACAATTGGGCCTGGCCGCCAATGCCCGCCAGCCCATCCCCTTTGGGGCTATGCAACAACACCAGTATCACCAGCAAAACGGCCGAGGCAGACCAAAGGAACTCGAAGAAGGCTTCCATCGCAGAGGATCCCACTAGGGCACGTTGCTGAAGCTATTATCGCCTGTATCTCCACCCTGGCACACCCTGCGCTCCCCTTCCAAAATCCATTAGATTGGAGTTTCAGCGTGGGATCTCTCACTGCCAACTTTTCCCTCTCTGGGGGACGTTATACAGCCGAGCCTGACCCCGTCTTGACACTTCCCCGACTAAGGGGGGGGATTCTTACGCAGTTCAAAAACGAACTTGTAAAGGCATTGCCAAACCGCCTCTAGACAGTTCTTTCAGTCAAAGCCCCAAGGTTCTGCTTACTTGTCTGATCGCGTCAGCGGGACGGAGTCCTTGCAGGTTGGCCGAGAGGTTGGCATCTTGCAGACGCTTGCCACCGGTCGGGTTTTTCACCGTGATTAGAGGCTCGCCTGGGAACGGTACGCCTCGTCTACACTATTGGCAAGCAACTAAAGCTGCTTACGGGCTTTTCCGCTCCGCACTAAAGTACGGGGCTAGCAAGCTATCCTTCTGTATTGCTGGTGTCCTGTATGAGCTCTCTTCCGCCTCCTCTGAGCGGGGCCATCGCGTGGCTATTGCTACTCTTGCCGTTGTGGACGGTGGCCAGAGCAGTCGCGGACTTCTTGCATCAAGCTCAACAGATGCACCGCATCCCCTGCCACAAGTGCAGGTTTTACAGCGGCGATCCCCACCTCAAGTGCGCTGTCCATCCTCAGCAAGCTCTGACAGAGGCGGCAATCGGCTGCCCCGACTGGCTTCCAATTTCTGGAGATCCTCGCCAGGGGAGCGCAGTAACCAACAACTGAGCTGCCAGAAGGTGATACTTGCGAGTTTCCCAGGGGATCCCCTAAGTGGGGGGAAACAGTCTCTGATGAACATCGCCGACAAAGGCTTCCACCGCTTCTCGGATCACCTCTCGCAGGTTGGCGTAGGCTTTGGCGAAGGGCGGGATCCGCTCGCTGAGGCCGAGCAGGTCGTGGGTGACGAGAATTTGGCCGTCGCAGGCCGGGCCAGCCCCAATCCCCAGAGTCGGGATCCCGACTTGCTGGGTGATCTGGGCAGCCAATTCCGCCGGCATGTGTTCCAAAACCAGGGCAAAGGCTCCTGCTCGCTCTAGGCTCAGGGCTTCCTGGCGCAGCCGCTCCGCCTCCGAGGGGGTTTTCCCCTGCTGGCGATACCCCCCCAGTTGATGTTTGGCCTGTGGGGTGAGGCCGATGTGGCCCAAGACCGGGATCCCTCGCTGGACCAGAAAGGCCACTGTTTCCACCATGTCTGGGTAGCCCCCCTCCAGCTTCACCCCATTCACCCCTGCCTCCTTCATCAGACGTCCTGCCGAGAGGAGGGCCTGCTCTTTGCAGACTTGGTAGCTCAAGAAAGGCAAGTCGGCCACCAAAAAGGCTCGTTCTACGCCGCGGCGCACTGCCTGGGCGTGGTGGATCATCTGTTCCAGAGTCAGGGGCAAGGTGCTGCTGTGCCCCAAGCTGGTCATGGCCAGGCTGTCGCCTACTAAGATCAAGTCGATCCCGGCCCGATCCAAGATCTGCGCTGTGGCGTAGTCAGCAGCCGTGAGGGCCACCAACGGTTGACCCGCCTGTTTGGCCTGGCGAAAGTGGTGAATGGAAAGGGCAGCCATACCTCTATGATCTCATTTGCCCCGCCATTTCCGGCTGGCCGGGCCGTACCCCCCAAGGGCTTTGGCCCTGGGGTGCTTGGCCAGCTTGCATCTGCCCCATTCCACGAGAGGGGATCCGGGCAGGATAGCCCGTTTGCCGCTAAGATGGTAAAGCCCTATGCAGACTGGAAGGGTGACAGAGTGGTTGATTGTGACGCTCTCGAAAAGCGTTGTGGCCGCAAGGTCACCGTGGGTTCGAATCCCACCCCTTCCGTCCTCGATCAATCCAATGGCGCTCAACGCTGCCAACGCCCGCTAGGGTCAGCATCCGGCCCTCTCCACCTCCGCCAAAGCCCCCGGCAGCCCTGGACTGGCTGGGATCCCTCGCTTTATTAAGTCCCACCTCAGCTTCCTGAAACCTGGATCTCAGGAGGGCACCTTTGCGGATTGGCCCGGCAGGGCTTTCGAGGACTTGTCGCTTAACCGGTCTTCTTGGCTCCCATGTTCACCGCCCCTGCTCTGCAAGCGCAACTGCATCCCCTCATCCAGCGCCTTTCGGAGGCGATTCTGAGCATTTGGGGATCCCACCTCAGCCTGGCTCCCTATGCCCTGCCGGCGGAGCTGGGCTATGTGGAGGGCCGCCTGGAAGGCGAGAAACTGCAGATCGAAAACCGCTGCTACCAAGGGGATCCCTTTCGCAAGCTGCACCTGGAGCTGGCCCAGGCCGGGCAAAGCCTGGATATCCTCCACTGCGTCATGTTTCCGCAGCCGCAGTACCCGCTGCCGCTGTTTGGCTGTGACATTGTGGCCGGCCGCGGCCAGGTGAGCGCCGCCATCGTCGATCTCTCGCCGGTCACCCCCACTTTGCCGGATCCCTACATTCAAGAGCTGGAAGCCTTGGGAGCTCATCTCGCCCCTTTCCAAAACCGGCGCCAGTTGCCGCCGTGGGGGACGATTTTTTCTCCCTACTGCCTGTTCATCCGGCCCGGCGATGAGGCGGAAGCCGACCGCTTTTTGTATTTTGCCTGCCGTTACCTGGAAATCCACTGCCGGCTGGCGCAACAGATCCCCCCGCAGACAGATCCTGTCCAGATCCTGGCCCACTACCAAGGGCAGCAGCGCTACTGCAGCCAACAACAGCAAAACGACCGCACCCGCCGCGTTTTGGAAAAAGCTTTTGGCCCCGCCTGGGCCGAGCGCTACCTGAGCACCGTCCTTTTCGATTTGCCCCCCAGTCCTATGCAGATCTAGTGCCGATTAGACGGGATCCCCTTGCAGCCGCTGCTGGATGCTCAACGCCAATTTTTGCCCTAGGAACTCCGGCAGGGTTGGAGTTGCATCCGGCCCCAGCAAGTAGAAAATGAAGCGCGTCTGCTTGCGGCGGAGCATCAGATTGAGGTGAACAACGGTCAACTCCTCCTGCGCCAGAGCGGTCATCACCCGGTAAAACACGCCCGGCTGGTTGTCCACATCCACCAACAGCGTGGGCAGATGAAACACCGGGTCAAAATAAAAAGAAACCTGGGTGTCTTTCAAGCCGGCCTTGAGATCAAACTCCAGCGCCAAGGTTTCGTGAACGGGAAACACCCCCGCCAAGCACTCGTGAATAGCCCGTTCTAGGTTGAGCTTGGTCTGGGCAGAAAGGCTGTGGCCATCGCGCGAGACGGTGACGCGGATAAACACCAAGTGCGGTGAGTAGATCTGCCCGTAAAGGTGGATGCCGTGCACCGAGAGATTGAAAGCGGTGAGCACCCCAAACAGGTCGCTGAGCAGAGAAGGGCGGTTGCGATAGGCCAGACAAACCACCGTCTTGCTGCGCTCGTCCCGCATCTGTACCACGGCCTTGCGGGTTTGGTAGAGGGCATAGGCCAAGCGCAGATTTTGAGCCTGCACCTCGCTGCTGACGAACTGGCTATAAAAAGGCGGAAAGCTGCGGTTAAAGCGCTGCATGAGAGCCGTTCGCGCCAGCGGGACGGAGTGCTTGCGAGTGCTGACTGCGAGCGGCTGGGGATCCTCGTGGCCAGCCCTTTCCCCTCTGGCAAGAGGAGCCACCTTCGGCTGCTGCGCTGACTGCTCGGTTGACATCGACTTTGCCGCCTGCATTGCTTCCTCTCCATCGTTACTCAGCATGCCCCGGCCAAACCTCATCTATCAGTAAAATCACTGAGGCTGGAAAGCACGTCAACGCTGTACCCAATTCTTGTTCAATGCTTTTGGATTTAATCTATCTCACAAGGCCGAGCTGGGCATCCAAGGAACCGCTGAGGGCCATCCCCCAATTGGGGGGAAGTCCATCCCTGCGTCGCTGCCAAGCCGACGGGTGTGCGCCTTCAAATCCCAGACCAACCAGGAACAGTGGGGCAGGCTCTTAAAGCCTAAACTATGAATTGAGGGGAGAACTGCAATTTTTGATATAGAGTGCTGGATTAAGTGCTAGCCTGCTGGCAACTTGGAGCGCTATTCTGTTAGCCAAAACTTCGGTTTTCCTTAGGTTTGTTGAAGGGATCCCCGTGAGCACAACCGTTGCCGACCCCAGCCTGCTCTCGCCTGCCCAAGCGCCGGATCCCGGTGGGGCCTGGTGGGCTCTCAACATCATCGCTTCCCCTGCCCAGGAGGATCAGATCTTTTGGCGGCTGGAGAGCTTTGGCTGTCAGGGCATGGCCAGCCAGGCTTATGGGGAAGATCGAATCAGCATTCACGCCTATTTGCCCTGGTTCCGCGCCACCCTTTTGGATTTGGCCGCTCTGGCGCTGCGCCTGCGGCAAGACGCCCTTGTGGCTGGCCAGCCCATCCCCAAACTGCGCTGGGAACGCATAGAAGCGGAGGATTGGAGCAACAGTTGGAAGCAGCACTGGCAGCCCGAGCCAGTTGGGGACAAGCTGCTCATCTGTCCGGCCTGGCTGGATCCCCCCCCCCATCCCGGTCGTCTCCTGTTGCGGCTGGATCCGGGCATGGCCTTTGGCACGGGCACGCACCCCACCACCCAGCTCTGCCTGGAGGCTTTGGAGATGCGCCTGGGGGCGGGCACAGAGGGGGTAACAGTGGCCGATGTGGGCTGTGGATCGGGCATTTTGTCGGTGGCGGCGGCTCTTTTGGGGGCAAAGCGGGTGTTTGCGGTGGACATCGACCCGCTGGCGGTGCAGGCCACGCTCCACAACCGCGACCTCAACGGCCTCACCGATCGCATTGTGGTGGCCCAGGGGAGCCTGGAGCACATTCCCGAGATGGTGGACGGGCTGGTGTGCAACATTCTGACGGACGTGATCCTGGATATGATCCCAGAGTTTGGCCTGGTGGTGAAAAAGGGGGGGTGGCTGATCCTCAGCGGTATCCTCCTCGAGCAGGCCAAGTTGGTGGCGGAGATGTTGGAGGCCAACGAATGGGCGGTGGCAGCCCTCTGGCGACGGGGAGAATGGTGCTGTCTGAACGCACGCATGACCTGAGTTCTCTGCCCCGCCTGGCCATCGACCCGGCTCAACGGGATGCCGGCGGTGTTCTCCGTTTAACCGGCCCGCAAGAGCACTACTTGCAGCGGGTGCGCCGCCTCAAGCCGGGGGATCCGTTCTTGGTTTTGGATGGCTCCGGCAAGCTGTGGCTGGCCCATTGGCAGCCGCAGGGATCCCAGGTTATGGGCGAGGTGGAGGCGCTGCCGCGGGAGCTGCCCGTTTATTTGCATCTGGGCTTGGCAGTGGTCAAGGGGCCGGGGTTTGACGAGGTGTTTCGCCAGGTCACCGAGCTGGGAGCGGCGCGCATTACCCCTCTGCTGACGGAGCGCACCGTGGTGGAGCCGGGATGGGGCCGGCGGGAACGCTGGCAGAAAATTGTGCAGGAGGCCGCCGAACAATGTGAGCGGCTGCGCTGGCCCCAGGTTGATCCCCCTACCCCTTGGACAAGTTGGCTGGCCGAGCTCAAAGCCGATTGGTGGGGCATTGCTGTGGCGCGGGAGAACGCTCCCCTCCTGCTGCAAGCCCTGCCGAAGCTGAGGCTCTCGGAGAGGGATCCCGTCTTGGCGGTGGCCATCGGCCCAGAAGGCGGCTGGACGGAGGCCGAGCGCCGTCAGGCGGAAGCCCATGGCGGAGTGCCGGTTTCCCTGGGCACCACCATTTTGCGCTCCACCACCGCCGCTGTGGCTGCCAGCAGCCAAGTGGCCGCCACCTACTCCTGTTGGGGTTTAGCTCAGGCTCAGCTTGCCCCGTCGGCAATGGGGAACGCGGCTGCCGATAGCCGATAATCGATAATTGAGTTGATAGGAAAAAACTGACGCCGACCATTGGCGCAGCAAGCCGTGGTTCTGGGCGGGGGAGAACAGGCATGGAGATGATCCAGGCGGTGCGCGGCACCCGAGATATCCTGCCGCAGGAGGTACGGCTTTGGCAGCAGGTGGAGGCCAGCGCCCGCGAGATCTTGGGGCGAGCCAACTACCAGGAGATCCGCACCCCGATTCTGGAGCTGACAGAACTCTTTGCCCGCAGCATTGGCAGCGCCACCGACGTGGTGGGCAAGGAGATGTACTCCTTTAGCACCCGCGGCGAGCAGGAGGTGAGCCTGCGCCCCGAGAACACCGCCGGCGTGGTGCGGGCCTACATCCAGCATGGGTTGCAGGTGGCCGGCGATGTGCAGCGCCTCTGGTACTGTGGGCCGATGTTTCGCTATGAGCGTCCCCAGGCGGGGCGGCAGCGCCAATTCCACCAGTTGGGGGTGGAGCTGCTGGGCAGCCGCGATCCCCGCGCCGATGCCGAGGTCATCGCCTTGGCCTGGGATCTGCTGCGGGCAGTGGGGGCGGAAAACCTCACCTTGCGGCTCAACTCCCTCGGGGATCCGCAGGATCGGCGGGCCTATCGCCAAGCCCTGGTGGACTACCTTACCCCTTTGAAGGAAGAGCTGGATCTGGACTCCCAGGAGCGCCTTGTCCGCAACCCGTTGCGCATCCTCGACAGCAAGGATCCCCATACCCGCACCATTGCTGAACAAGGGCCCAAGCTGCCCGATTACCTCAGTGCTGACTCGCGGGCCTTCTTCGAGCAAGTGCAGGCCCATCTCCAAGCCCTAGACATTCCCTATGAGCTGGATCCCTACCTGGTGCGCGGCCTGGACTACTACACTCACACCGCCTTTGAGATCGTCTCGCCGGAGCTGGGATCCCAGAGCACCGTCTGTGGGGGTGGCCGCTACGACGGTCTGGTGGAGGAGCTGGGCGGGCCTCCCACCCCGGCGGTGGGCTGGGCCATCGGCCTGGAGCGGCTGGTTTTGCTGCTGCAGAAGAAACAACAGGAGATTCCGCCAACATCGGTCGAGGTTTACGTGATCTCCCGCGGCGCCAAAGCGGAGGCCCAATCCCTTCAGATTGCCCAAGCTCTGCGCCAAGCCGGCTTCTGCACCGAGCTGGATCTGAGCGGCAGCGCTTTCAGCAAGCAGTTCAAGCGGGCCAGCCGCAGCGGTGCGACCTGGGCTGTCGCGCTGGGGGATGCGGAAGCTGCGGCCGGGGAGGTGCAGCTCAAGCACTTGCCCACGGGGCAGCAGCAAACCCTCTTGCAAGCTGACCTGGTGAAGTATTTGGTGTCCCAGAGGTGAGGGAGCGATGTTGAGTTTTTGGGTGCGGCGCAACGGCCGAGAAGACTGGCAGCCGGTACCAGCCGAGGGAGCCATTCTGGAAGAGGACACCTACACCATCGTTGCCCGTTCTCCCCAGCCCCACTTCACCATCACAGTGGAAGTCCGCCAGCGCCCTCTGCCGACCGAAAATAGCGGATCCCCAGCGGTAGCCAACCCCAAGACAGCCGCCTCGCTCATGCAAACCCGTTCTGTTCGCACCAACGAGGAGGGGATCGGCGTCATCCTGCCGGCCACCCACCTCGCCCCTGGTTTTTGGGAGTTGCACTGCCGAGATGCCGATTTGATCGCCGAGTTATTTGGCGAGGCGGAGCTGAACAATTGCCTGCGCTTCCAGGTTGTGCCCGCCCCGGTGCAGCGGAAACAGGCACTATCCCCGGCGGCCCAAGAAGTCGCGTCTGAACCTCCTGAGCTGGCTCAGAAAAAAGAGGTTGCCATCCCGCCAGAGCTGTTTTCCCTGATGCACAGCGAATTGGAGGGATCTCCGGGGGAAGTGCTGGTGGTGACGGGGCGGATTGGCTGTAGTGGCGAGCTGCGGGTACGAGTTTGGCAAGAAGATGAAGGGGAGCAGAGCCCGGTTTTCGAGGGGCAACGGCTGATTCAATTTCCGACTGAAGCCCGGACGGCAGTGTTCAGCATTCCCATCACCCTGCCGAGCCATACCTGGAGCCGTCCGCTGCGGGGGGAACTGCGCCTCACTCCCTCTTCCTGGTCGGATCCAGAGCCGCTGCGGATCTCCTTTTCCGTTCGCTGTCGCGGCCAGGGGGAAGTCCTCCCACCCTCCCCAGGGATCCCTGCCGGTCAGCAGCGGCAAGAAGAAACGCCAGCCGCAGCCGGCAGTTCTTCCCCGCCCTCACCCTTGCTGTCCCCCGAACGCACCCTGCAGAAGTTGTTGCGCATCTCGCAGCGCAGCGCCCCTGCGGAAAAAGAGGAGGCTGGAGAAGTTTTGGGCCCGCTTCAGCCAGAAGAGCTCCCAGCCTCCCTAGCAGACACCGCGCCCGAACCTGCCGCCCAACCTGAGGTTGGGCCAGTGCCCATCTCATCCTCTTCTCCACCACCCCAACCTGAGCCACCTCGCGAGGAGGCGGTTCCGCCGCCACCGCTCGCCGCCGCCAGTCCGGGAACCTCGCCTCTTTCCCCGCAGGTGCCGGGAGCTTGCCCGGCGCCGCAACTGGTGGTGCCTGAGCAACTGCGGGCAGGTGACAACTTCGATGTAGTGCTGCGTTTGCCGGCTTCCGTCAATTCTGCCAGTAGCTCCACCGCTCAGCCTCCTTTGTGGATTAAGTTTTGGGTCAAGCACGGTCACACCCGCTCTTTGGTGGATGGCCCCCGGTGGTTGTTGGACTTCTCCCGCGACGAGCAGGGGCGGTGGCAAGCCCTCACCCGCATGACCATCCCCCCTGGCGTCCCTGAGCTCATCTTCGAGGCTTGGGCCGTCAGCCCGGATCGCCAGCAGCAAAGCGACCGCGTGACGGAGCGCCGTTCTATCCTGCCTTAGGGAGTGACCAGTCTCTAGTCTTGAGCAGAGCGCACCATCAGCACGGGGCAGCCGATGTGCACCCGCACATAGTCGGAGATGGAGCGCCCCAGCAGGCGATCCAAATCGGGGATGCTGCGGGCAATGCTGGGCCGGCGATCTGGGGATCCCATCACCAGCAGGTCGGCCTTGCTTTCTTCTGCCAGCCGGACAATCTCAGTGCCGGGATCCCCGACGGCAGTTAACACTCGGTGGCCAATTTGGCGACTTTTGAGGGTAGCGATTGCCCGGTCTAGGGTTTCGTCCCGAGCTTGGGCATCGGCATCCAGTTGCACAGAGGCTAGGAAAATCTGGGCTCCCGGGATGCCGGCCACTAGATCCAGGGCCGTGGCAAAGGCGGCTTGGGCGGCGGGGGAGTTGTTGAGGGCCACCATGACGTGGCTGGGGTATTTGACGTAGGCGTCGTCTTTGACCAGCAGCATGGGGCAGGAGGCAAGCTGGAACACGTATTGGCTCACCGAGTTCTGCAAAATGGCCATGATGCGGTTGCGCCCCCGCGATCCCATGACAATCAGGGGATTGGGTAGAGATTCAGCCACCTGCAGCACCACCACCTTGGGATCCCCTTCCACCAGTTGGGTGCTGATCTTCAGCCCAGGTCGCGGGGGAAAGGTCTGCAGCGTCTGGGCCAATAGCTCCTGCCCCCTTTGCCAGGCCGCTCGCATCTCCTCGGCAGAAGTCTGGGAAGGCACCGCATGCAGCAGCGTCACGTGGCACTGGGCAAAGGCCGGCAAGGACAGGAGAGTATGCACCATCTGCTCGGTGGGGCCGCTGCCGTCGATGGCGGCAATGATGTTTTCAAAGCGAGGCATGGGATCCGTTCTCCTGGCCAACAGCTGCCAAGACTCATCCTAGATCTGGCGCTGCGGATCCCTGTTACCGAGGCGGATATCCCGCAACATTTTGTTGGGTTTTAGTAACTCAGCCACACATAGCCGGTGAAGCCGCCGCCGGCATTGGTGTTGCGACCAGTCAAGAATTGAAACCCTCCTAGGCCCAGCGTTAACCCTCCCTCTAGTCGCCAGTTGAGCTGGCCGGAGAGCTTGAGGCTGTCGTAGTTGGGATCCTGAACGGCCAAATCCCCGAACAACAAAGGCGCACCGTTGCCCAGGGTGAAATCTCCATCCAAAGCCAGGATGGCCTGTAGCTCAGGAGTCAAATCAGCCCCAAGGGTTAAGTTGGCCTTGAGGCGATCGCCGGGATAGCCCAGGTAGTCCCGGAACGTGAGGCAGGAGTCGAAAAAGGCAGGCAGGGATCCCAGCTCGACATTGGCTGCCGCTCCTAAGCTGAAGTCGTAGCCAAAGACTCCGTACCCCAAGGGCAGGGGGGTATTTTCGGTGGCGTATCCAGGCGGGATGAGGGCCGTCAACTGAGCTGAGAAAAAGGGATCCCCCTCTCCCCAAGTATGGCGCAGGCCCAGTTCCAGATCCCGCAGGCCCTGGTTGCGCTGGGTAACGGTGTCAGCCCCGCTGGCAAAGCGATTTTCGATGAAAACGTAGCTGGTGTTGAGGTTGAGAGTGAGCTGATCGCTAAGGCCAGTTTCAGTAAACAGGTTAAGGCGGGTCTCGCCGTACTCGGAAAGGGCCTGCTGCAGGCGTCCCTTCTGGTCAAAGCGGGTGCGGGGTTGGTAGACCTCGGGCTGCAGCGAGAAAAACGTCTTCCCTTCTCCGCGAGGAAAGCCACAGCCTGCCCAGGCTGGCAGCTCCAGACCCAAGACAAGGCTTAGGCCCAGCAGCCAGCTTCTTGCTATGGCAAAAGGCTTCATCTGGGGATCCCTCTCTTCTTTTCCCGGCAACAGCAGCGCCGCCGAGGGGGATTGTATCGGCAGAAGGCCGCTTTGGGCCGTCGCCCACAGGGCTTTCCCTACACCCCCTGGGCCACAGCCGGCAAACCCACGCGGGCCCGAAATTGCCGCGCTGCCGTCAGCGCTCCATAGGGATCCCCTTTGTAGAGGCCGTAGTGCATCAGGGACAGGCGCCGCAGCCCCAGTTGCGACACCTCCTGCAGCCAGTCGGGCCGGCTCATGATCTCAAAATCCACCTGGACGGTGTCGGCCCGGCCGCCGTTGGGATGTTTGTCCTTAATCGAGGGCTCGTAGTGGGCCAGCATCAAGTTGCGGTGGATGGGGGCAAAGAGGCGGCAGCAGAGACGGATCTGCTCCGGGTTGCCCGGATCCGGGCCGTTCAGCTCCGGGTTAAACTCCCCCGGCCGCCGCTGGCGCATCGACTGGAAGGCGATCCCGTCCATCTGGCTCATCGTCTCGGCAAAAGGCGCCACCATGCTGCGGCCTGCCCCGCGGCGTGGGTCGTCGAAGGTGGCAATCCAGCCGCCCCAGCAGAGGGCCACCTCGGCCTCTGGCAGACGCTCCTTGATGGCCTGGCGAGCCCGCAAGACGTTGTCCATGAGGGCGCGGTAGTAGGGGGCGGTGTCGGCATTGTAGGCATCGGCGGGGATGCGCCAGTAGGAAAACTCGGTGGCCAGGCTCCAGTAGGTGGGGCGGCCTTGGGGATTGGCTTGAGCAACATACCCGGCCAGCTCGGCCACGTCCTGGACAAACTGCGGCGAGATGTGGTAGTCGCCGCAGGGGCGGTGGGTGTCGTCTTCCCAGGTGATGATGTGCAGGCTGTAGCCCCGCTCAAACCACTGCCGCAAAAGCCCCGCCTGGTGCCAGTTGCGCCAAAAGGAGAGATCCCCCTGGCGGTGGTCAAAGCTGTTGAGCCAGCCGCTCAAAAAATGGGGATCCCAGCCCCGCGCTACTGCCGCCACCTGCGGATCCGACTCGATCTCCCAGAGAAAGCGCCCCGGATCCTCGCCAATGCCCACCTCCCAGCGGGCCAGCAGCTCGGCCAAGCTCAGGCTTCCAGGCTCGCTATTTTCCGAGCTGCGGTTCCCTTGCGGCCCCAAAAGTGCTTGACCGCAGCCGCCCATCCCATAGCCGGCCAGCAGCGCTCCGCCCATCTGCAGCACCTGTCGTCGCCGCCATTGCCGTCTCCAGATCATCCCGTTTCCTCCCGAGGCTCTGCCTGGCGGGCCCACAGCCGCACCTGCGGGGAGCTATAAACCTCCCTAAAGCCCGGCAGCCCTTCAAAGGCGAGCTCAGGCCAAAATTGCAGGATGCGGTCAGCGCTCCGCAAGGGATCCGCCAGCCCCGCTACCAAGAGGTAGTCCACCCTTTCCTGGGGATGCTGAAGGGCCAGGGCAAACTCGTACTGGTGAGGAGTAAGGAAAGAGCGGGGATCCCCCGCCCAAAAGATAGCCTCAAAGTGGATGTCGTCGTCCACCAGCACCTTCTCGCCGGGCAAGAGGTGGCGGCGAAGGTATTGACCCACCCGACGCTTCTCCTGCCGCTGCCGGCGCCAGGCTTCTAGAGCTTGCCCGCTAGAGGTGACTTCATACAGCTCCTGGGCAGCTTCCAACTCGCGGCTGAGGGGCGCCACCCCTGCCACCAGCCGCTCCCAGAGATCCCGCTCTTCTGCCACCAGCGGGGCCAAAAACCCCGGCTCTTGGCTTACCCCATAGCCACCGGTCAAGCAGTTCAGCCCCAAGAGGGCCGTGATCAGCAGACGCTTGGCCCAGCCGGGGCCGGCTCCGCGGCAGAGATAGGCCCTCATCAGCAACGGCAGCGGCACCCACAAAAGGCCAAAGCGGCTCAGCTCCGGCAGAAACAGCCCCTGCCCCAGCGAAGCCAAGAGGACCACCAGCGGCATCCCCCAGATCAAAGCCCACACCCGGCGGCCCAGCAGGGATCCCATCCCCAACAGGAGATAGGCAGGGGCCAGCACCGCCAGCCACTTCCCCAGCTCCACCAGCCCCCGCCAGCCGCCGGCCTGCTGCAGGTCTTCTCGCAACTGCGGCAGGCGCAGGCCGCTGCCCACCTGGTAGGTAAAAGCCCAGGGATCCCCTACTGCCAGCCAGTTGACATACAGCCAGCTCAGGATCAAGGCCAGGCTGATAAACCCGGCCACCAGCAGCGAGGTCCAGCGAAATCCCCAGGACTGTTGGCGAAAAGCCACCAGCAGCACTCCTGCCAGCCAGGGCAGCAGCCAGACATTTTCCCAGCGCAACACCATCAGCGGCCCCAAGGCCAGGCCCAGCAGCAGCAGCCGCAGGGTAATCGGCAGCTCCTCCTTCTCCGCTGCTTGTTTCTCGTCGGCCAGAGGGAACAACAAGGCCATGTTCACCCCCAGCAGCAGCGAGGTGGCCGTCCAAACCGGGCTGCGCAGCAGCATCAGGATCAAAGCTGGCTGCAGCAGCAGCAACAAGCCCCACAGCCAGCGCCATCCCAGGCCGGCGGGCAGACGGCGCAACTGCTGCCCCACCCAGCCCACCAGCAGGGATCCCAAAATGGCCTGCAACAACAGCGGCGAGCGCCCCAAAATGGCCGTGGCCAGCACCAGGGAAGGGGGAAAAGTGGTGCCCACAATGGGCAGGCGCGGATCCGGCCCCAGGGCGGCTACGGATCCCTTGTAGCCAAGAAACTGCATCTCCAGGCTCACCCAGCCCCAGCCTTCCTTCAGCCCCCACAAGAGACCAGCCAGGAGCAGCAAGGGGATCCCTACCGGCGCAACGAGCCTCCAGAAGGCTTTAAGCTGAGTTGCAAACATAGATGCTTCACGAACAAACTTAGCTAAACTTCACAATTAGTTCTAGGAGACTTGAACACCTCATCGAATCCCAAGGAGTGACTTAATGCCAACAAGTTTCAGAAAAACTATTTGGGATCGATGGACGTGTTTTGGGATCCCTACAAAGCTAGACTAGTTTTCCCTTTTTTGAGGCGTTTTTTCTACGCATTTTGGCGTATTGGGTTCAGCAAGATGGTCGATGAACAGTGGCCGGGCTGCAGGTGAAGATAGGGAAGTCTTTGAACTGGAACAAGGTGTGACCTCAATGCTACAGTCTGTGCGGGACATGAACGACGCGGCAATTCCGGCGCTGGAGCTTTTGCCCTCCCAGGCTGAGACCCGCCCCTGGGGCTCCTTCTGCGTCTTGGATGAAGGCCCGATGTATAAGATCAAGCGCATCGAGGTCAAGCCCGGCCATCGCCTCAGCCTGCAGATGCACTACCACCGCAGCGAGCACTGGATCGTGGTTCGGGGTACGGCGCGCGTCACCCGGGGCGAGGAGGTAATGCTGCTCAACTCCAACGAATCCACCTACATTCCCCCCTGCACCAAGCACCGCCTGGAAAACCCCGGCACCATTCCCCTGGTGATCATCGAGGTGCAGAACGGAGAATACCTGGGCGAGGACGACATCGTGCGCTTCGAGGACGACTACGCCCGCGCCTAGGCCAGTTCCTGAGCGAGAGGGCTCTCCTGTGGCCAATTGATAACTATTGCGCCATATACTTCTAAAAGCTTGGCAGTTGCCCCTGCTTTGGGTCTAGGCTTTTTTTGTCGTCGGGGCAGGTTCTGGGGATCCAGCAAATGGCTGAGGTGAGGCAGGCAAGAAGGCGGTGGGGATGGCTGGTGGCCGGCTTGCTCTGCTGCGTGCCGACCCAGGCAGTGGGGGCGGAGCCTCTTTCTTTCCAGAGGCTGGGCTACGAGCGTTCGGTGCTGCTGCAGGGATCCAACCCGCGCCTGGATGTCACCGTCCCTGCGCCCATCAACGGCATCGACCCGGAAGCCAGCTTTGTCCAGTTGCGCCTGGATCCCTCGCCGGTGCTCAAGCCCACCTCTACCGTGCGGGTGCTGATCAACGACGAGCTGGCGGGGATCTTTCTGGTGCGGGATCTGCGGCAGGAGCCGGTGGTGCGGGTGCCGATCCCGGCCCTGCCCCCAGGGGAGCGCTTCATCACGGTGTCGGTGCAGCCGTTTTTGAGCATCACCGACGACATCTGCGCCGACCTCAACACCGGCAACCTGCTGCTGAGGGTGGGGCGCGATAGCTTCTTTGAGCTGGTGCCCCGCGTGCCCGATGCTACTGTGGCCGGCTTTCTGCGCCTGATGTACCCCCAGCTCACCCTGGTGGTGCCCGCCAACCCCTCTCCTGAGGTGGCGGAAGCAGCTCTGGGCCTGTACAGCTTGCTGGCCCACCTTTTTCCCCAAATGCCCATCCTCTGGAGCAGCCGTCCAGCCAAAGGACCTCAGGTGATTCTGGAACCGGCCAACTTTACCCCCCACCTGCAGCATCAGATTACCCCAGAGGGATCCCGGCTGCGGGTGGCCGCCCGCCGCGAGGCCATTCTTGCCCTCTATGAAGAGTGGAAGCGGGCCGGGCTGGTCAGCCGTGGGATCCAGGTAGCGGCGGTGGCAGACTGGGAGAGGGCCCTCAGGGCCAACCGCCTCAGCTTGCGCGAGCTGGGGATTGTGGATCCCCTGCTGCGGGGGTTTGGCAGCCAGTCTTTGGTCTTCAACTTCAACTTGGCCCAGTTGGGGGGGCGCCCGCGGGATCTGGCGGCCCAACTGGATGTGATCATGAACCCGGTGGATGGTCGGGCCGGGGATCGCCTGACGGGCTACGTGTTCTTGAATGGCGTTCTGCTGCGCACCTACAACCTAACGGGCCGCACCCAGCTCAACGACACCGTCACCCTGCCCACCCGCCTGCTGCGCCGCTTCAACCAATTGGAGCTGCGCTTCGACTACGGGGCCAGCCCCGGCAATTGTCAGGGATCCCTGACGCCGCTGACGGTTCAGGTGCGCTCGGATAGCTCCGGCTTCCTCTGGAGTGGCTACCAAGCCCCCAACGGCGAGCTGCAGGAGATCCCGGCGGTGCTGCAGGGATCTGGACGGGTTGGGCTGGGGGATCCCGCCTTGTTGCCGGCTGCCGCCTATCTGGTCGGGGCCTTGAGCCGGCTATCTGCCCGGCCGCTGCTGCCTACCCTTCAGTTTCTCCCCAAGGAAAAGACCAAGCTGGAGACAGGGGATTTTGCCTGGCAGATCCTAGTGGCCGCCTCGGAGCAGGTGGAGCTGAATAGCCCCATCCGGCTGGGATCCCAGTTTGAGATCCTCAATCCCTTAAACCAGCAGGTGGCCCTGGCTGCTCAACCACAAGAAAACCTTGGCCTGCTGCAGTACTTTTTGGTTCGGGGCAGGCCTACCCTCTGGCTGTCTTGGTGGGGATCTGATCCGGCCTTGGCGGAGCGCCTCAGCCGTGGCCTTGCCGATCCGCGCAGTCGCCTAGCCAACCAACTGCAGGGAAATGTGCTCACTGCCTACGCTGCCACCCCCCAGCTCACCCAGGTACAGAGTTGGGATCTCACACCCCAAGGCTATCGGGTGCGCTACCCAGGCCGCTTCAGTTGGCAGCTTTTGGTGTGGCAGTACCGCTATTGGCTGCTGCTGCTGCTGGCCATTCTGCTGGCAGTGGGAGCCTGGAATACCTACCAGCGCTTGGCCCGCCGCCCCGAGTCGCCCATTCCTTCCTAGGGGGGTTGGGCATGGGCTTGCGCTTGAGCCAGACTGGAGCCGAGCAAGGACTCCGTCCCGCTGACGCGCCCAGGGTTTTAGGCCATGCTCCAGTCTCTCAAATCCTCGCTTTTGCGCACGGGCTATCTCACCCGCCAGCAACTGGCGGCAGCCGAGGAGTACCGGGAAGAGGTGGGCTGCTCCTTGCCCAGGGCTCTTTGGAGCCTGCGGGTCATGCACCCCGACAAGTTCGCCGACCTGTGTCGCCAGATTTTGGATCGGCCCAAGCTGCGGGACTGGCTGCTCAAGCACCCCCTGGATCTGGAGCTGCCTTGGCTAGTCGAGCCCGGCGATCTCATACCGGTGCGCTTTTTGCCCTGTGGCTGGCTCAACCCGCAAACCGTGGTGGTGGCCACGGAAGAGCCCGGCTACCCCGGCGTTTGGCAGGCCGTGAAATCCCTATGCCCGGAAGTGGAAAAACTTTGGGAGATCCCGGCTACCGAAAAGCAGATCCTGACGGTCATCCTTGAGCGCAAGCTGGCCGCCGAGCTGCTGGGCAGCCGTCTTACCTTAGAGCAGTGGCAGCAGGCTTTGGAGATCCGCCGCCGCACCGGCTCCAGCCTGGGGCAGGTGCTGACCCGGCTGAGCTACCTCTCCACCCCCGAGTATCTCAGCATCCTAGCCCATTTGCTGGGCTACCCCGCTGTCTCAGAACTAATGGGGACAGGGCTGCTCCACCGCGACGAGAGCCTGAGCCGGCAGTTTGATCCCGAGGTGATGATGCGCCACCTCTTCTACCCCTTGAGCTGGACGGATGAGCACACCCTTACAGTGATGGTCAATGACCCCCTGGACGGGGTGGTGGATGAGCTGCTCTACAGCTGGCGGCCAGGCTTGCGGATTGAAAAGGTGCTGGGCACCGAGCAGGATATCACGCAACTGCTCAGCCAAGACCAGGGATCCCGCTTCAGCCAAGAGGCGGTGTACAAGCTGATGGCCCGCCTGCCGGAGGAATCGGCCTCGCGGGTGTTTACTCCTTCTCAGATTGCAGTGGGCTACGGCCTGCTGCTGCTATTTCTATTGGGGTTGGCCACTGCTCCCTGGACGACTCTGACCATTTTGGTGCTGCTGATCAATCTTTTTTACGTCGCTTCGATCCTGTTCAAACTGCTGCTCAGCCTAGTGGGATCCGCCGATCGCTTCCACCAGATTACCGATGAAGAAGTGGCCGCCCTCGATGACCGCACCTTGCCCATCTACACCATCCTGGTGCCGGTCTACAAAGAGCCGGAAGTAATGCCGATTTTGATCAAGTCTCTCTCTAAGCTGGATTACCCCCACGAGCGGTTGGATGTGCTCATCTTGCTAGAAGAAAACGACCGCGCCACCATTGAGGCAGCTCGAGCTGCCAAGCCCCCCCGCTACGTGCGCCTGCTCATCGTGCCAGATAGCAAACCCAAGACCAAGCCCAAAGCCTGTAACTATGGACTGGCCTTTGCCCGCGGCGAATATCTCACCATCTACGACGCTGAAGATATCCCCGACCCCGACCAACTCAAAAAAGCGATCATCGCCTTCAAAAAAGGGGATCCCAGCTTGGTCTGCGTCCAGGCTGCTCTCAATTACTTCAACCGCAACGAGAACTTCCTCACCCGCATGTTTACGCTGGAGTATTCCTACTGGTTTGACTACCTCCTGCCAGGCTTGGAAACTCTGAAAATGCCCATCCCCCTGGGAGGCACGAGCAACCATTTCCGCACCGACCGCCTGCGGGAATTGCAGGGGTGGGATCCCTTTAACGTTACCGAAGACGCCGATCTAGGCATCCGCGCCAGCCAGCACGGCTACACGGTAGGGGTGATCAACTCCACCACCTACGAAGAGGCCAACTGTGCCCTCAAAAACTGGATCCGGCAGCGCTCCCGCTGGATCAAGGGCTACATGCAAACTTGGCTGGTCCACAACCGCAACCCCCTGCGCTCCTTGCGCAAGCTGGGCCTCAAAAACTGGCTGGCCTACCAATTTTTTATCGGGGGCAGCTTCTTTACCTTTCTCACCAGCCCCATCATGTGGCTGCTGTTTATTTACTGGCTGCTCACCCGCGCCCATTGGCTGCAAAACCTATTTCCCAGTTGGCTGGTTTATCTGGGCTTGTTTAACCTCCTGGTGGGCAATGCCATTGGGATTTACCTCAACTTGGTGGCCGTTTTCCGGCGAGGGTACTACGATCTAGCCTTCTATGCCCTGCTCAACCCCATCTACTGGCAGCTCCACTCCATCGCAGCCTATATGGCCCTGTGGCAGCTCTTTACCAAGCCCTTCTACTGGGAAAAGACCATCCACGGCCTGAGCAAGTTTACCCACGCCAAAGTCCAGGAAGCTGCTCACAAAGCAGCCTAGGCTACGGACTGAGTTCCTAAGCAGTAGCAGCGAAGTGAGGACAGCCAGCACCCTTCTAGAAGCTGTAGTCCGAGTCTACGATCACAGCACAACCACTGGGGTGGAGACAGCTAGCCATGATCACCTTGACAGAAAAGTTGCCCTCGTAGGGCGCCTGCACGATGGGGAAATCGTCCAACAGTTCGTCTGCAGCCACCACCTGACCGCTGGCATCGTAAAGCACCAGATCCACATCGAAGCAATCCTGGTCGCACTGCGCCCAGATGTTTTCACCTCGGTAGAAATAGCCTGTAACTACGGTCGATTGTCCATTAAGAAGCCACAAACTACGGCTCTGAGCCCAGGCGGCAGCGCCCCCGATAACTGTGGCCGCTCCTATTAAACTTGCCACCAACCAGCCCCGCACCGAAGCCATAAGACTGCCCTCCTACTGAAAAACGGAGAAAGAATAGATTTTCTACAGAGATCCACCTCAACGCCCACACTCTAGCACCCGGATCCGTCTTTCCCGAATGATCCAGATCACGTTAAGGATCCCACGTTAAAAATCGCGAAAAAGGGATACAAAAAAGGGATCCCGAGTAGAGCAGGGATCCCTCAATTCTGACCAGAAATCCGGCGAAGCTCCCGCATCGGTCTGGCCGACTTCTCATTGCGGCAAATTCAGTTCCCCCCTTCGCCCTAAGGGATCCGTCAAGACATTGCCGGCGGGGCCTTTGATTTGAATGGTGCAGCGGCTGCCGGACACTTCAATAACGTTGTAGTTGGGCACCGCCAGCTCCAAAAAGCGCAGGTTGCCTGTGGTTACCCCTGGGATCCCGCTCACTTGCGGATTGGTCGGGTTCACCGGTGCCAAAAAGCCGTTCACAATTAGGAAAGGGAGGCTCGTTGGCACAACTGATGTGTAAGAAGCGAATGGGTCGTCCATCTCCAGGAGCCGGCAGGGTGCGGAACTGTCCCACGGGACTGGTAAACCCCTCGCTGACAAACCGGTAGAAGTAGCGCTGCGCTGGCCTCAAGCCGGTGACGACGGCACGAGCAATGTAGTCGCCTGGCTCAGTGCGGTAGTTGCGGCCCGCCACACGGCGAGCAGTAAGCGAAACTTGTTGCGAAATGGGGTTGAACTCGGAATTCTCAGCCACCTGCAACGTCACCGCAACCGTGTCTGTTGCACTGGCCGGGATCACCCGCGTGGAAAGCACCGCCCCTTCTGCGGTGGGATCCCCGGCAAATACCCCTTGGGGAAATCCAGGCACTCCCAGGGGGGGAATGGAGGAACTGGAGGTGCCCCCACAGGCAGCCAGGGCGGCTGCCCCACCTCCAAACATAAGCAGTTGCAGGAAAAAGCGACGGGAACGCAGGGAACTCATAGGGCCCACCTCAGGGACGCAGGCAAATGTAAAGGGATCCGCAGCAGAGGCCAATCGCCTTTTTAGTCAAGCACCTTTGCCCCCAAGCTGAGGTTGTGGGCAGGTGAAGGCTGGGTTAGGGTTGGTTTAACGGCTCTGACCCCTGCGCCCAGGTTCCCCACGGCCTTTTCACAGAGCTTGCTGAGAAGGCTAAAATTTCATTACAGTTTTTCCTGCTTTTGCCCCATTTTTGCGGTTTTGCGTTCCTTAGACTTCTTGTTGACCCTGCCGAAGGAGGGATCGTTGTGGCTACAGAGACCCTGGTCAAGCCTTCTGTAACCCCGAAGCACATGCCCATGTACCGGGTGTTGCTGCACAACGACGATGTCAACACCATGGAGTACGTGGTGCAGGTGCTGGTGAAGGTGATCCCGGCGATGATGCCGCCGCAAGCCACCGAGATCATGCTAGAGGCCCACAACAACGGTGTTGCTGTGGTGATCGTGGTGCCGCGGGAGCACGCGGAGTTTTACTGCGAACAGTTGCGGCAACATGGCCTGACCAGTTCCATTGAGCCGGAACGCTAAGCAGGAGCGGTTGGGGTGGGCCTGCTGATTGCAAAACTCAAGGCTTTGCCCTTGCCGCTGCGGCTGTTGCTGTTTTTGGGGATCCCGCTCTTGGCCTGGCTGCCGTTGCTCGGGCTGGGGAGTTGGCTTCTTCCTGAACGACGGGAGTACCTGTGGCTGCCCCTGTATGCCTTGCTGCTGGTCTGGCTGGGGCTGTGGAGATCTGGATTTGCTGCCTATGGGCTAGATAGCAGTTGGGCCTGTCGGGGCGGGATCCTGTGGGGCCTGGGGATCGGGGTCGGGGGGCTTTTTCTGCTCTTTGGCCTAGAGGGTGCCCTGGGCTGGCTGAGCTGGCAGCCGGTGGCAGGGGGATCCCTGCTCGGCTATGGCTTGCTGGGGTTAGGGGTGGGCCTGGCGGTGGCGCTGGCGGAAGAGCTGTTGTTCCGCGGTTGGCTGCTGCAGGAGATGGCCTTGGACTACGGCTGGACAAGCGCTCTGTGGGGATCCAGCCTTCTCTTTGCTTTGGCCCATTTCTTAAAGCCGCTGGCGGAGATTCTCGCCACCTGGCCCCAGTTTCCGGGGCTATGGCTGATGGGCTTGCTGCTGGCCCAGGCCAAGGTGTGGAACCAAAACAAGCTAGGACTCAGCCTGGGGCTGCACGCCGGCTGGGTGTGGGGCATCACCTGGGTCAACAACTTGGCTTGGATCGAATACACCGGCAAAGCGCCAGAGTGGCTCACCGGCATCGGCGGCAACCCGCTGGCCGGCTTGATGGGCCTGTTCTTCCTAGTCGGCACCTTCCTTGTTCTCAAGAGGTTGGCTGCCGGCAGAAGCTGAGCAGCGCCGCAGCATCTCCCCTCTCCCTGAGGGAGAGGGGCTGGGGGTGAGGGCCGCCATCTAGGTCGAGACAACTGAAGATTCCGGGATCCCTTCCTCCGCCCAAGGGCCGTTCTCATAGTAGGCGGCCACCCTCTCCCGGTCGGGCTGGGTTAGCAGGCTGACCACAACCAGCACGGCTGTGCCGGCGACCACCGCCGGGATGACCGGCAGCCAGCCGCCCGTCCAGCCTTTGGGCAACAGGCCCGACAGCCAGCCCAAGGTGAGGCCGCTGGAGACCAAAGCTCCGGCCACGGCCCCGGCGCGAGTCGCCCGCTTCCAGTACAGGCCGGCGATCAAGACGGGAAAGAGCATGGCGTTGCCCTGGAAGCTCCAGGTGGCAATCTGGGCAATCAGCCCCGGCGGCCTGACGGCAATGGCAAAGGAGACCAGCCCAATCCCCAGCACCACCCAGCGGCCCAACAGCTCCTCCTGGTGCGGGGAAAGCGGGCGCTTGAGGAAGGTGACCACCAGATCCCGCGTCACTAGGGAGCTGGCCGTGAGCAGTTGCGAGTCCGCCGTGGACATCAAAGCCGCCAGCGCGGCTGTAATCACCACTGCCGCCACGCCGCTGGGCAAGCTCTGCAACATCAGCGGCATGATCTGGTCCGGCTGCTGCAGGTTAGGAAAAGCCAGCCGGCCCCAGACGCCAATGAGGGCTGCCGGGAAAAACACCAGCAGAATGAGCAGCGGCCAGACCACCATCAGAGTCTGGAAGGGACGGGCACTTTTGGCCATGTAGAAGCGCTGGAAAAACTGGGGAAAAAGGGGCGTGGCCATGAAAAACAGCAGCTGGTTGCCAAGCAGCGTCTGCCAGCTCCAGCGCCCCTGCGGGCCGGGCAAGCTCAGCCAGGGATCCAACTGGCTGCCAGCCTCCTGGCCCCACCTCAAAGCCACTGCCACAAGAGCCACCCCCATCCCCAAAACCAAGATGATCCCCTGCACCACGTCCGTCCAGACCACCGCCTGGGAGCCGCCGAAGAGGACATAGCCCAAGATCACCAAGGCCACCACCACCGCCAGGGGCCAATAGGGGATCCCCTCCCCCAACACCGCCGCCAGGGTGCGGGCTCCGCCAATGATCTGGATGCTGATGTAGGGGGCGGTAAACGTCAGGGCGCTAAGGCAGTAGAGTAGAGCCAAAAGAGGGCTGTTGAAGCGGTGGCCGAAAAACTCGGAAGGGGTGATGAAGCCAAAGTGTTGGGCTGCTAGCCATACCCGGTAGCCCACCCACAAAAACAGCCCCGAAATGAGGGCGGTGGTCACCCCCACCCCCAGGAAGATCCCTAGGCCATGGGTATAGGCATCTGCCGGCACCCCAATGAAGGTAAAGGCGCTGAGCAAGGTGGCCAGCGTCGTCAAAGTTAGAGCCAGGGATCCCAACCCCCGCCCTGCCAAAAAATAGCTCACCGGATCCTGGCCGCTGTGGCGATAGCTCCAGAAGCCAATGGCCGCCAGCAGCAGCAAGTACACCCCCACCACACCCAAACTTAAAATGCTGTCAGTCATCTCCAGGCCAGCAAACGCGCACAATGTAGAAGTTAAGAGGTACCAACAGCAGGACAGCCAATCCCGCCAGCCAATACCAGGCCGGGATCCCCAAAAACTGGGGCTGGGCCGAGCGGGATCCCACCCAGGTCAACAGCCACAGCAGGGGATAAAACCCCCACACCCAAGCTTGGCGCATCCGCCCAAACCGCAGCTGCCTTGATCCTTGAAGGTTACCGGCGGGATCCAACCCTGACATCTACCCATCTCCTGCTTTTTTGCCAAGCGTTCCTTTTGCCAATCATTTAAGATACAGCCACTACTGCGCAGAGCTAAATTGTCTTTTCCCCTTTCCCCTTCAGATCCTGTTGGCAAGAGGGAGCCTTCCCGTGGGCCAGGCCATGAAGAACGGGAGCGGCCCTACTGGCTAGCTTGGGCCCGCATCAAAGGGATTGGCCCGCACCGGCTCAAACGGCTGGCGGAGTTTTTTGGATCCCTGAAGCAGGCCTGGCAGGCGGACGCCCTGGACCTGCAGCAGGTAGAAGGCATCGGCCCTACCTTGGCCCAGGCAATTGTCTCTGCCCGGCCTGGCCTCGATCCTGAGGAGATCCTGGAGCAGACCCAAAAGCCTGGGATCCCTTTCCTAACCCCGGCGGATCCCGGCTATCCGCCGCTGCTGTGGGAGCTGCCGGATCCGCCGCCCCTTCTCTATGTCTTAGGGGAATGCCCCGATTGGCAGCAGCCGGCCATTGCTGTTGTCGGCACCCGCGCCCCCACCTCCTACGGTCGGCTCTGGACTCAGAAAGTTAGTGCCGCCCTGGCAGAAGCCGGCTGTGTGGTGGTCTCGGGGCTGGCCACCGGGATCGACGGCATTGCCCACCAGGCCTGCCTAGAGGCAGGCGGCAAGACAGTGGCCGTGGTGGGAACGGGGGTGGATCAGGTTTACCCCGCCCACCATCGCTCCCTCTACCGGCGCATCTTGGAGCAAGGAGCCGTCCTCAGCGAATATCCTCCCGGCACGCCGCCGGCCAAGGAGCACTTTCCCCAGCGCAACCGCATCATCGCCGGCCTCTGCCGCGCCACCTTGGTGATGGAGGCCCCAGAGCGCTCGGGGGCGCTGATTACCGCCCACCTGGCCAACCACTACGGTCGGGAAGTGTACGCCCTACCGGGGAATATCGACACAGCGGCGGCCCGCGGCTGTCTGCAGCTCATCCGCAACGGCGCCGGCATGATCCTGGGGATTGAGGAGCTGCTCCAAGAGCTGGATTTGGTTCAGGGATCCCCTCCCCCAGAACAGCCCCCCTCCTTCGGCCCCAGCGATCCCCAGCAGCAGCTTCTCTGGCAGCTCCTGGGCAACGAAATCCTCAGCCTCGACGCCCTGGTCCAGGCCACCCAGATGGACATTGCCACCCTCTCCAGCACCCTGCTGCTTATGGAACTGGAAGGCTGGCTGGTGCAACTGCCGGGGATGCGCTACCAGCGGGCTCGCTGAGGTTGGATCCCTGCCCAGCTTCTCCGATGGGAGCACGACACGTGGGATCCTCGTGGCGCGGGTTGTTCACATGGGTGCTGACGGGGTAGGCGGCCATGGCCTCTGCCGGGTAGGGGCGGAGCAGGGGCAACAGCAGCTTGGGATCCCGCACCCGTGGATCCAGCCAGAGGTCGTAGTCGTTTTCCGTCAAAATGGCCGGCATCCGCTCGTGGAAAGGCTCCATCATGGCCGGCGTGTTGAGGATGGCGCAAGTTTCTATCTCCACCCCTTGTGGGCTGCGCCAGCGCTCCCAAATACCGGCAAAGGCAAACACAAGAGGATAGCTTGCTAGCCCCGCACTTGAGTGCGCGCCGGAAAAGCGCGCTAGCCACTTTAGTCGCTTACCCATGATGGGGGGTCGTTGATATAGTTTCATAGCTCAAACAACCTCTTCCTGACTTCTCCTACCAACACCTTTTTCCTTCTCTTTGGCCAAAAAATAAGATAAACAACCGCTAGCCCCACACCATGGTTGTAGTGATTGTACCGTTGACTTCCCTCTCGCGCTATCGCTTACTTAGGTTGGAACAAAGAACAAAAACAAGAATGCGGTTTTAACCAAAACTTTGTTTTCATTCCAACAGGTCGGTTCAAGGAGCGTATTGCGCAATTATGTCGGCATTA
>NZ_AXUW01000002.1:189779-219095 GCF_002760415.1 Synechococcus sp. 65AY6A5 | reverse complement strand
GCGAATGCTGCCGCCAACCTGCTTAAGAAAGTCAGCAGAACCTTGGGGCTTTGCCTTCAGGAACTGTCTAGAGGCGCTTTGACAACGCCGTTGCGGGTTCTTTTGTGGACTGCGTAAGCATCCCCCGCCTTTAGGCGGTGGGAGTGTCAATACTCAGGCGATACTGGAAAAGCTCTTCTCCAGGGATCCCATCATGCCTCACGCCAGTGCCTTTCTCGAGGTGATCCCCGCCATCGACCTTTTACAAGGCCGCGCCGTGCGTCTTTACCAAGGCGATTACGCCCAAGCCGAGCAGGTGGCCGCCGACCCCGTCCAGCAGGCAGAAATCTGGGCCACCCAAGGGGCGCCTCGCCTGCATGTGGTGGATCTGGACGGGGCCAAAAGCGGGGATCCGGTTAACCTGCCCATCATTGCAGACATTGTCCGCAAACTGGCCATCCCGGTACAGGTGGGGGGTGGGATCCGATCCCTGGAGCGGGCGCGGCAGTTGCTGGACTTGGGGGTGGAGCGGGTGATCGTCGGCACGGTGGCTGTAGAGGATCCCGCCCTGCTGGAGGCCATGACCCAGGCTTTGCCGGGACGCATCTGGGTGGGGATCGACGCCCGCCAAGGTCAGGTAGCCACCCGCGGCTGGCTGAGCACCACTCCCCTAGCCGCCACCGAGCTGGTGCAACGGGTCCAAGCCCAAGGGGCTGCCGGGATCATCTACACCGACATTGGCCGGGACGGCACCCTGGCCGGCCCCAACCTAGAGCAGTTGCGCCAGATCCTGGCTGTCTCCCGCCTGCCGGTTATCGCTTCCGGGGGGATTGGCTCGCTCACCGATTTGCTTGCCCTGCTGAGCTTGCCGGGTTTGGCCGGAGCCATTCTGGGCAAGGCCCTCTACTCAGGAGCTATCTCCCTGCCAGAGGCGTTGCGCGCCGTGGGGCCGGGCCGCTGGCAAGATCTGCCGCCAGAAACTGGATCCCGGTGGGCCTAGGGAGAAACAGCCCTGGCAAAACTTTTGCCATACTGGACGGAATCGACATGTAACTGATACATTTACGCTGAACACTGCTGAACATTACTGTTCAACTATGCAGCGATAGCATTCTGTTTGTTTCCAAACAGAATGGCGGTATCCCGCAAAGCTTTGAGTAGAATACCCAAAGCGCAGTTTCCGTGTCGTCTTACTACCAATTTTCTGCTTTGCTTTGGCTACCATGTTGGCAGACTCGAAAGTAAACAGAAAGATCAACTGGTAGTAATCCGTACTGAACATATTATACATTATTTTCAGTATAGTTGAGCTTATTATTGACTAGAGTCATGCTCTAAACAGCTTCTAGGAAACCAACCGGGAAGGAAGATCTTCCCCAGGCTGACTCTTGTCTAAGCGTTTTTTAGGATAGCCATGGAAGTTCCCGCCCTTCGCCCTGCCGTTCAAGCCTTACAGCCGGAGTTGGTGACCTGGCGCCGCCACCTGCACAAGTATCCAGAGCTGGGTTTCCAGGAGAAGCAAACCGCCGCCTACATCAGCCACCGCCTGAGAAGTTGGGGGATCCCGCACCAGACCGGCATCGCCCACACCGGCATTGTGGCCACCATCGCGGGAGAAGAGCCAGGGCCGGTTTTGGCGCTGCGGGCCGACATGGATGCCCTACCCATTCACGAGGCCAACGAGGTCGAATACCGTTCCGCCATCCCCAACGTTATGCACGCCTGCGGCCATGATGGCCACACGGCCATTGCCCTGGGCACCGCCAAGCTGCTGCAGCAGCACCGCCAAAGCCTCAGAGGCACCGTCAAAGTTATTTTCCAGCCTGCTGAAGAAGGCCCCGGCGGAGCCAAGCCAATGGTGGAAGCGGGGGTGCTGAAGAACCCAGATGTAGAAGCCATCCTCGGCTTACACCTGTGGAACAACCGACCTCTGGGCACCATTGGCGTCAAAAGCGGCCCCTCGATGGCCTTTGCCGATCGCTTTCAAATCGAGGTCATTGGGCGCGGTGGCCATGCCGCTCTTCCTCAGCAGACGGTGGACGCCATTGTGGTGGGATCCCACATTGTGAGCGCTTTGCAGACCATCGTCTCCCGCAACGTGGATCCGCTGCAGCCGGCGGTGGTGACGGTGGGCCGCTTCCGGGCCGGCGACACCTTCAATGTCATTGCTCCCCGGGCAGAAATTTGGGGCACCGTGCGCAGCTTTCAGCCGGAAGTGCGGGATTTGCTTGCAAGACGTATAGAAGAAATCGTGGCCGGCATTTGCCAAGCCTATGGGGCCACCTACGAGTTCCAGTACGAGCGGGGCTATCCGGCGGTTCACAATGACCCGGCCATGGCAGCCCTGGTAGAACAAGCCGCCCGCCAGCTGTTCGGTTCAGAAGCGGCGATTATTCCAGAGATGACCATGGGCGGCGAGGACGTCTCGTTTTTCCTCAACGAGGTGCCCGGCTGCTACTTTTTCCTGGGATCCGCCAACCCTGCCAAAGGGCTAGATTATCCCCATCACCATCCCCGCTTTGACTTTGACGAAGCTGCCCTCGGCATTGGGGTAGAGCTGTTCTTGCGCTGCATTGAAAACTACACTGGAAAGACTTTGGATTAAAGGGGGCACTTCCCAAAAAAGCTGTGACCATTTGAATAAGCCGTTCGCTACGTCAAATCCTAGCTCCCCTCTCCCTCAGGGAGAGGGGCTGGGGGTGAGGGATACCCTCTGGGAGAGGGGCCGGGGGTGAGGGGAGACTCCCTCTAGGGCCGAAGTAGGTCGGCGGATCCAGCGCCGGGAATCGGCAAGCGTTCCAGCGGTTTTGGGGTGGCAGGAGCGGGGACAGGATTCAAGTCGGCGGGAATGTACAGGGGCTTGGGATCGGGATCCCCGCCGAAGGCGAGCACAAGCTCCCGCAGCAGGGCCTGTCGCTGTTGCCGGCTCAGGGCTTGCACGGCTGCCTTGTCTTGGGCATAGGGGTTGACCGTCAGCCGCTCGGCACCGGGGTAGCGCTGGGCAACTATCGGCTCGTTGGCGTCCAGATAGTCTGCTAGCGTCAGTTGCCAGTCAAAGCGGTCGGTAGGAGAGCGACCGACCACCTGCAAGTGATAGACCATCATCCGCCGCACCAAGGTATCTTCCTCAGGCGCGGGGCCGCCGTCATTGGGGTTCACGGGGGTATAGGTGTTTTCCAGAGGCAGATCTGGCAAGGCCTCGTAGACCTGCCGCGCCGCCTCAGGGATCAGCCGCAACTGGGCATAGGCAGGGCCGGATCCCAGCAGGGCCACAGCGGCAATGCCCACCCAGCCTCGCCAAAGAGCTTGCTTTTTCACCACGACTTTCTTCTCCACCGGTAGCAAACCATCGCTCAAATTTTTGAGCGGCAACTCTTATCTCTCCTGATTGGAAAGAGCTTGGGATCCCAGAGCAGTTGGGAAGCGTTGCAATCTAGACATGGACATGAACCATTCTAAGCTGCATAGATTTTTTTGGCTCAGCGTTTATAGACAGGATAGCCGGCTGCCAATTGACCCCAGCTTTTAACGATCTCTAGTCAATGCTCAATCCCTCGACCACCTGAGGCTGAGAACGTGGCCTGAGAGGGGCAGATTGGGCTACGCGATCCTGTCGTCGGTGGGGCTGAAAGTGATTTTGCCACAAGCCGAGGATATCAAGTGTTTCGCCACCATGCTGGGTGTAGCGCTGCCGTACTTTACACAGAACAGGGGTATTGACACACACGCCGGAGACAATCACCTGACCCTTGCTCAAAGCCGGCAATTCCTGTAACAAATCCCGTCCGGCAGCCTCAACACTGTGGCGCAGATTTTCTTGATCGGAAGGGTTGACAATTCGCATCAAAAATTGGCTCATGCATTGCGATAGAATGTCCGAGTCCAGCTTGCCGGGGCGTTGCGTGATTAGACCTACTCCTAAGCCAAACTTCCGCCCTTCGCTGAGAATGGTGCGCAACACCTGCTTGCAGCGGGAGGGCTCGTGGGCAGGGGCAAAGCGATGGGCCTCTTCCAACAAGATAAAAACAGGATAGGGCAGGTAATTTTCATCCCCCGGTTGGATCTTGCCTTTATGGGTGTTAATGCGGGCGTAATTGGCCTGGCGCAGGATGGCGGCGGCAATGACTTGCTGCTCTTCCTGGCTAATCTCGTGCATCTGCAAAATGGTTACCTGCCCTGGCTCAAACAAATCCTTGGGGGCCAGGTGTTCCACATTGCTAAAGTAGGGAGAGCGATCGATCTGCTCTAGCTTCCACTCCAAAGCAGCGGCTGAGGATCCCCGGGATCCGTCCTCTGCCGAATCTTCTTCGTTGACGGTGTCGATCAGATCCCGAATTGTCCAACGTAGTGGATTGAACTGGGTAACCTTGCGGAAAGCTTTCTCTAGGAAAGATTTCTGCCGGTCGGTGGTCTCTGGCAAGAGGGTAAGGATATCGAAAAAGTTGAGAGAAGACACGCGGATCTTGATTTCCTGTGGGGAGAGAACCTTAACCTTAGGGCGGTAGCCGTCTTCGCCCAAAAACTTGGGGTGGGACTGCATCTCTGCCAGTGTATGGTATTCCCCATGGGGATCAAAAATGAGAACAGCAGCCCGGTTTTTGGGCAACATCAGCTCTTCAATCAAGACCCCCGCCGTGTAGGATTTTCCGGATCCCGTCCCCGCCAAAATAGCCAGATGGGTGCTAACCATTTCCTTGACATCCAGCACCACGGGCACCGCTCCCTCGTCGCGCAACAACAGGCTGCCCAAGTGAGCGCCCCCAACGGCTGTTTCATCTCGTTTGTTCAAAATCGATTTCAGCAGACGATTGGAGGCCAAAAAGACTTTGGCACCGGGATCCGGAGGGCGACGGGGGTTAATAAAGCCCATGGCGCGGTGAAAATAGCCGATGACCTCGACGGTAACTGCGTAGATTTCCGGGTTGGGGTGGGTAAAGCCCACCAAAGCCACAATGGTGCTGGGATCGATCTCGGTGTCGGCAAAGATGCGATCGGGAATGTGATCCAAGAGCTGGACTTGCCTGATCTTGCCGAGAATTTTCAGGGTTTGGGACTGGGTATCCTGAACCTCATAGTAGACAAAATCGCCTACTCTTACAGCTTGGGTATTGGAGGTGATAAAAACATACTGGTTGGAGGTTTCACCGGGGCCCTTGACAGTGCCGATTACTTCTGGGGCCTCTTCATCGGAGGAGAAGACAGCTTTTGGATAGTGTCCATTGTCAAGAGACTGGGCGATCCCTACAGTTTTTTTGGTCATCAGCGCATCGCTCCTACGGTCATTTTCCAGGCCAGTTCTTTGCTTAGAATTTGCAGGGCCCGCCGTTGAGCCGGATCGGAAAACATGGGTATGATATCATTCAAGACTTGATAAACAAGGTGGTCGGCAAAGTTGCCGCCGCTGCTCAAGAGCAATCCATAATACGAAAATTGGGTTTGACCTTGGGGATCTTGGTGAAAACGTAGGATTTCTTCTTGGCTCATGCGAAAAACGGGCGTGTTCACAGGCACCACCACGCGCGGGATCCCTTGCCGGCCACAGCCCCGCTCTTCGTCCAAAGCTCCGATGAGAACCACCGAAAGCAGCGTGCGCACCTCGTTTTGTAAATCGGGGGAAAAATAGGGATCCGGCTGGCTGGAGAGGCGCGGGCCGGAGTTGAGAAAGAGCGGGTTTACAATTTGGGTGTTATAGACCAGACCTACAGCCCAGTGCCGTTGATCATTCTCCAGCTTAACAAAGCTGCCAAAGCCAAAGTCATCAGGAGAGGGAGGATTTTTGACTTCTAGGGCGTCATCCACCTGCACTACGTAGTCGCAGTGATTGTTGGAGCGAACCACCTTGCCCAATCTCATCGGACTCGCCTCCGCTGCAGTTTACTCACCGTTTTCCGAGATAACCTGAGGTTGAGCTTCTCGCGGCTTGCCCAATCTTGCATCAGGCGCAGGAAAAGGTTGCGATCCTCATTGCGAATAACGGCTATTTGATCGGCTGTCTCTAACACATAGGGATAGCCTCTACCAATGATGACCTCGCAGCGCACCAGATCCACGACCCAGTCCAAAAGTCCTGCCTCGTAAACCCAAACCGGTATCTCCAGCCGGGCCGGAAAGTTGTCGTTGGTGCGCAAATAAACAAATCCCACTCGCTCTCGCATTTCTTGGTAAGAGTTGAGGATCCCATCTTGAGGGTTAAGGCTGCCGCCGCGAGCACAGATAAAAAAAGGGGTGCGCTCCCCCCACTCCAGCCACGGGCTGAGGAGTTGGGCATCGTGAAGCTGAGGAGCTTCAGGAAGATCGAAGCAATGCCGCAGCAATGTCACCAGATCTGAGGTATAGGTAGTGTCGATGTAGGCCACAACAGGGATCTGGTTTTGCTCGCTGGCCCGCAGCACCTGGAGTAAACATTGTACGTAGAAATCTCGGCTTTCTGGCTCAAGGGCTTCCGCAAAGGTAGCCACCAGAGCCCCATCTAAAAAGGCCAACTTTCGGGATCCAGGCTGAGCTCCCCGGATATATTCCACCAGCTTTTCTGTTTCCATTTGGAAGCGACGCATGTTGACGACGCGCTCTTTGGGCTCGCCGCTGCTATCGGATCCCAAATCCTTTGGAGTCAGTACATCGACTTGAATATCTTTTTCGTACAGGCCTTGGGCACAGTGATGATTCTCATACCAGCCGATCTGCACCAAGGCCACCGGAATTGACAGATCCTTGCTGGGATAGATTTGGGATCCATCTACTGCAAAGGTGGAAATATTTTTAATAATCGACCTTGCCCATTCATCGCTTTCCTCATGGCTAGTCCATGCCTGTTCAAAAGGAACTGACCAACTGGAGTAAAGATCCCACTCTTGAGTAGGTAGAGCACCCGGAAAGTCCAAGGGCGCTATTTTTTCGGCAATCTCTGCGCTCGACCACTGGCACAATCTTTCCATGGCCTGCCGATATCCCTCTCTGCGCTCCGATAGCCCTTGATCAAAAGTGACGAAAGCCTCCCGCTTTTGCTGCAATACTGCCAGAACCCGGTCAGCTCTAAATACCATAGGTGGGATCCCTCCTCATCTGGCCAGAGCCAGCGTGCCTCTCCACCCGAATGATGTTCTCCGTTACTTGCTCAAAGGTATCGTCGTGGCTGATCACAAATAGCTGCTCAAAAGAGCGCAAATTGGTAATGGACTCGGCCAATCGCTGTCGGCGCTGGGCGTCCATGTTGGTGGTGGGCTCGTCGAAGAAGGCAATATCCAACTGTCCTAACACCTTGAGCAAGGCTAGGCGAACTGCCAGAGCTGCCGACATCTGCTCTCCTCCAGAAAGGCTGGCAAAACGTCGTTTGGGGCCGCCTCCCTCTTGAACGCGGATCTCGTAGTCGGCCTCCCAGGTGAGGGCAACATTGGGGCGGTTGAGGATTTCCCGGAAGAGGTGATCGGCAATGTTGTTGATCTGCTGTAGATAGTATTGGGTAATTTGAGGACCAGCCTTTTTGTAGGTATCTCGGCTAAACTTAATGAAGCGATGCAGACGCTCTTTCTCGATTCGTTGCGTCTCGACTTGTTTTAAGGTTTCTCTCACCCGCTCCAGTTGCTGTAACCTTTCCTGGATTTTCTGTAGTTGAGGGGCAAGGCTTTCCAGGCGAGCTTGAGCCTCGGCCTTTTGAATTTCGGTGGCCTGCAAAAGGGAGCGCAGACGTTGGTGCTCCTGAGGCTGATAGAGGGAAGCCAAAGGATCCCGCTGTGCCCGCAATTGGGACAGTTGGGTTTGCAATGCTTGCTGTTGCGCCTTCAGTTCACTGAGCTTCCGTTCTCGTTGGGGGAGCAGTTTGGCAATAGGCTCCAGACGTAGATATTGCTCGTGATCCGCTCGGTAGTGTTCGCGCTGTTCTTGCAGGGATCCCAGCTCTCGATCCAGGTGTTCGGTTTGCAGCAGCGCTTCCTCGAGGGGGCGGAGTGCTGCCTCCAAATCCTGGATTTGCTGTAGGCAACCTGCCTGCGTTTGCAGGTACTGTCTTTCCAGCTTGAGCTCCGCTTTCAGCCACTCAGCCCGGCTTCTCGGATCCCCCAGGGACTTCAAGGTTTCGGCGGCTTTTACAATTTGGGCTTGCAGGTAATCTTTGGATCCCTCTATTTTCTCCCAGCGATCAATTTGGGCTTGTTTTTCCTGCTTAGCTTGCTGGATCTGTTCTAGAGCCAACTGAGCTGTTTGCAGTTCATCTTTTCGTTGTGGCAAACTTTGGACAAGTGGTTGCATACGGATAACGGTTTCATAGCTGTTGCGATGGCAACTCTGCTCCTCCCGTAAAGCGGCAATTCTCTCGTCTAGATCGGCAAGGGGCTGAAGCTGCTGCTCTAGGGCTTGTATCTGTTGTTGAAGTTGCTGGATGCTGGCTACAACTTGCTGGTACTCTTGCTCAACTCTCGGCTTATTGTTGAGCTCCTTTTCCAGGCGCTGGATTTGCCCCCTGGGATCCCCCAGTGCCTGCAGCGCTTGGCCGATTTCCTGTTGTTGCCGAAGAAAGTCTGGCTCTGCCTCGAGGCTCCACTGAAGATCCTCAATTTTGCTCTGGCGTTCGTTTTGCCATTGCAGCAACTGTTGAATTTGAGCTTCTAACTCGGGAATCTGCGCCGTTAAGCCCAGCAGGGGCTGCAAAGTCTTGAGTTGCTCCTGGATATCAGCCAGTTGCTGGCGTAGCTGAGGCTCGCAAGTTTGGGGGGAAAGATCCTGTAGGATTTGTTGGATGGATTGCAGTAACTGTTGGCTGAGGGCTGAAGACTGGGCCAGAACTTGCGGGATCCGCTGCCATAGAGGTTGGAGTTGCGGATAACTCTGTTGGCAAGCGGCCAGCTCCTCCACAAGAGTTTGAATGCTGCGGTTGTGCTGGGCCAGTTGGTGAGAGCCCTGCTCGAAAAGGGCTTGGAGTTCCCGCTGAAATTGCCGCGCCGCGGCTAGGCGGCTGAGCTGAGTTTGCAGTCGCTCTTGTTGAGCCTCCAGGAGGGGAATCTTGGCTACGTGCTCTCGATCGGCCTGTCGCTGTCGAAGCTGCAGCCGCAACTGTTCCAACTGGGCCCGGCCCTGTTCCTGTTCTGTTTCTCTCTGTCTTAGCTCTAGGCGCAGGGCCTGAAAAGAGGCCAACTTCTGGCCAATTTGAGAGTACCGTTGTTCCAGGACGGTTTGCTTTTCGCAGAGCGTTTGCAGGTGTAGCTTTTCCTCCTCGATTTTCTGGAAGAGTTGGAGCTGCTGTCGATATTCAGATTCTCGCAGTTGGAGTTGGTGGAGCTGCTGCCGTAAAGTTTCCCGCTGAGCTGTCAAGGTCTGCCGTGTTCGTCGCAACGCCTCTTGCTCTGCCACCCAAGCCTCCAACTCCAGATAACGCCTGTAGGCCGATTCGTGCTGTTGACAGATGGCCTGCGCCTGTTCAGCCTCTTGGACGCGGCTTTGCAGCAGTTGACAGCGCCCGGCGTGGGCTGACCATTCTCCCTGAAGCTGCTCCCATTCGCGGTGCAGTTGGAGCAAGGTGTCGAGCTGCTGAGCCCAATGGCTTTGCCGGCGCTCTAGCTCCTCTTGGGCTTGAATTTGGGGAGCCAGCTCCTCTAGCTCCTGCTTGCAGCGCTGTTGTTGGCTGAGTTTTTCCTGCAGCCTCGCCAGTTGGTTTTCGAGGTTCTGCTTTTGCGAGAGCAGGGCCTCCCGCCGCTTCAGCCACTCCAGGCGCTGCTGCCGTTGCTTTTCCAGCTCCCGCAACCGATCTTCTATGGCCAAAAAGCGCTGAGATCCCTCTTGGTGGTGCTGTTGTTGTGCCTGCGCTCGCTGGGCCTCTGCCCACAGCTTTTCGGCTTGCTCAAGGGCTACTGCCAGCAGGGATCCCTCTTGCTCCAGTTGAGCAATTTGCCGGTCGAGCGTTTGGATTTGCTCAAGCAGCTTCTCCAGCCGCTCCAGCTCCAGCTTCACCTCGGCCAAGGTATGGGTATGGTGGCTTAAGCGCTCCTGCCAGTGGCTCAGTTCTTGCTCGATTCTCTGCTGCTCTACTTGCAGCGGATCCCAGTCTTGCATCTGTTGATGGAGCAGCTCAATTTGATGCTTGACGGCCAGAACTTGCGCCTCGCTGTATTTTTCAACTGCCAGCAGATCCTTTGCAACTTGCTGGTACTCTTCTACCTTCAAGATGCGGTCGAAAACTTCTTTCCGCTCCCGACTGGTTTTGAGAAAATCTGCTGTGAAAGTGCCCTGGGGCACCCCAATCGTTGTAGCAAAGAGCCGCGCCAAATCAGTACCGGCGGGCACACCCAAATGTTGCCTCAGCCACGCTAGCACATCTGCCTTGCGCTCGTAATCTAGGCGCTGCTTCAATTGCGGATCGAAGAGGCGATATCCCTGCCTGACACTGCGGCGAACGTCGTAGGTGCGCTGATCCCACTGGGAGATAAACTGGACAGTAGCCACCGCATCGCTGGCCCCTGTGCGGATGAGTTCTTCTTGGTTGTAGGGGCAGTAGTCAAACAAAACCCAGGCGATGGCCTCTAGAATGCTGGTTTTGCCTGCTCCATTTTCTCCACAAATGGCGTTGATACCGGGCTCAAACTCGAAGAAGGCGTCCTCATGAGACTTGAAGTTCTGCAGAGCCAAAGAGAGGATCCGCATGGTCAGTCTTCTTCCCCCAGAAAGGCGCCGCTCAGGTGAGCGTACACTTCCGCTTCGCCTTGCTCCTCTAAGATTTTCTCTTTGAGATCTAAGAGTAACCGTGCCAGCTCTTCGCTGCGCTTGCGGTAGTGGGCATGGCTGCTCAGCAGCTCCCTGTAGATTTTCTCTTCAATTTGCAGCCTGCGCCCTTCTTCTTCGAGGGAAAGAGCAGCCGACCCGATCTCCAAAGTAGTGGCTTCGAAGCGGAAGAGAACCAGCAGGGCACCGGTAAGCTGCTGAATCTGCTGCTGCAGGGCGCGGCTATCCAACTCGTGCTTGGCAAAGCCCACCTGCCCCGCCAGCCGAAACTCCACCATTGGCGCTGGCCCACCTTCGGGAAGGTCGGATCCCTTGGCCAAGGCAATTGCGGCTGCAGCAATCTCTTCGGGCGTTTCCCGGCCCTTGGCCTCAAGAGAGATCCGTCGGTGAGGCCGCCGGTAGTAGTCCTGCACCAGCTCAGCCTGAGGCGGGCCCTCTCCCCAGCGGACGCGGTAGGCTCCCCGCGGAAAGTCCCACTCGGCAGTACTGTTAGCCTCCAGGGATCCCGGATTGAAGATCCAGCCTTCTTCTGTATAGCTTTTGTGGATATGTCCCAAGGCTAAATAGCCCACCCCTGCCTCCCGCAAAGGCAGCAGATCCCGGTAGCGCAAGGCGCCCTGGTAGCGAGCAATTTGGCCTTCCAGGCCGTGGTGGAACATGAGCACCACCCGCTCAGGGCCAGGGGGCAACCGGCGAATGGCCGCCGCCAACTGCTCAATCGACTTGGGGGCCGCCGACCCATACCACTGGGATCCGATCACCCGCACCCCACAGGGCAGATCCAGATAGCCCCCCCGCCCACCTGACCAGGGGCGCAGCTCTAAACCCTCCTCGCCTGCTTCCGGCTCCAGCAGGATCAGGTCGCCGTGATCGGCCAGGTAGCGCAGCCAACTGGTCTTGACACCGTAGGGGCGGCTGTCGTGGTTGCCCTCAATGGCCAAGACGGGGATCCCGGCCTGCTTCAGCTCCCGCAAGACAATCTGGGCTTGGTTGAGGACACCGGGCTGAATTTGCCGGTGCTCAAACAGATCCCCGGCAATGAGGACAAAATCCACCGGGTTCTGGATGGCATGGCGGCGCACCACATCCCGAAAGGCCAAAAAGAAATCTTTGCTCCGCTCCGGGCTGTTGTAGCGGTCGTAGCCCAGATGCACATCGGCCAGGTGCAAAAAGGTGCAGGTGGAAGTGGCCATCGCCCGAACCTGCCAGCAAATTGCCCACAGTTTAGCAGACAAACCTCAGTGCTCAACTAGATATAGGGATCCCTTCCCGGCCATTTGCGGCTTTGCTCGGGTTGCCACCCCTAGAGCTAGGCGCCGCCCCGCCGCGCTGCCTGTTGCCCAGTTCCAACCTTTCGTGGGCACAGCTTGGGTTGGTGAAAGTTCGTTACATATATTTACATCTTTATTGGAGAAACGATTGCCAAGCAACCCTAACTCCGATAGGGCAAGGGATCCCTGGTTTAATTATTGTGAAGCGACGGGGGGGTTACAAAGGCTGACCTATAATGCCAGGTAAATCCCGCCTTGGGAGAGATCCCCGAGCTTCACGGCTGCAGACAGGCGGGAGCGCTTCGTTCCTTGTCGCAAGAGAGGAGTTCTTGATGACAACTACGCCAAAGGAGCGAGAGCCAAAGGTCAAGGTTTCGGTGGATATCGATCCGGTCCCCACCTCATTTGAGAAGTGGGCCAAGCCGGGGCACTTCGATCGCAGCCTGGCGCGTGGGCCCAAGACCACGACCTGGATCTGGAACCTCCATGCTCTTGCTCATGACTTCGACAGTCACACCAGCGACTTAGAAGACGTCTCTCGGAAGATCTTCTCCGCTCACTTCGGCCACCTGGCGGTGGTCTTTGTCTGGCTGAGCGGCATGTACTACCACGGAGCTCAGTTCTCCAACTATTCTGCTTGGCTGGCGGATCCGATTAACATCAAGCCCAGCGCCCAAGTGGTCTGGCCCATCTTCGGCCAGGAGATCCTCAACGGCGATGTGGGCGGCGGCTTTGAAGGGATCCGCATCACGTCGGGTCTATTCCACCTCTGGCGAGCTGCCGGCATCACCAATGAGTTTCAACTCCTCTGCACCGCTATCGGCGGTCTGGTGATGGCTGGCCTCTGCCTGTTCGCCGGCTGGTTCCACTACCACAAGCGGGCTCCCAAGCTGGAGTGGTTCCAAAACGTGGAGTCGATGCTCAACCACCACCTGGCGGGCCTGCTGGGGCTGGGCTCGCTGGCCTGGGCCGGTCACCAAATCCACGTGGCCATCCCCATCAACAAGATGTTGGATGCGGGCGTGCCGGCGGCTCAGATCCCTCTGCCCCATGAGTTCATCCTCAAGCCGGCCCTGATGAAGGAGATGTTCCCCAGCGTGGATTGGGGCCTCTTCAGCGGGGTGGTGCCTTTCTTTACGTTGGACTGGGGCAAGTACGCGGAGTTCCTCACCTTCAAGGGTGGCCTGGATCCGCAAACGGGCGCCCTCTGGCTGACGGATCAGGCCCACCACCACCTGGCCATTGCCGTGCTCTTTATCGTGGCCGGCCACATGTACCGCACTAACTGGGGCATCGGCCACTCCATCAAAGAGATCCTGGAAGCCCACAAGGGCCCCTTCACCGGCGAGGGCCACAAGGGTCTCTACGAAGTGCTGACCAGCTCCTGGCACGCCCAACTGGCCATTAACTTGGCCATGGTGGGATCCCTGAGCATCATCGTGGCGCAGCACATGTACGCCATGAACCCCTACCCCTACATGGGCATCGACTACGCCACCCAGATCTCCCTCTTTACCCACCACATGTGGATAGGCGGCATCTTCATCGTTGGCGGCGCTGCCCACGGGGCCATCTACATGGTTCGCGACTATGACCCGGCGGTGAACCGCAACAACGTCTTGGATCGGGTGATCCGCCACCGCGACGCCATCATCAGCCACCTGAACTGGGTGTGCCTGTTCCTGGGCTTCCACGCCTTCGGCTTCTACGTCCACAACGACACGATGCAGGCGCTGGGCCGTCCGCAGGACATGTTCTCGGACACGGGCATCCAACTGCAGCCCATCTTTGCCCAGTGGATTCAATCCCTGCACACTAAGGCCATCGCCAGCACCGCTCCCTATGTGGGCGCTTCGGTCAGCCCCATCTTCGGCGGCGACGTGGTGGCTGTGGGCGGCAAGGTGTCGATGATGCCGATGGTGTTGGGCACGGCGGACTTCATGGTGCACCACATCCACGCCATGACCATCCACATCACCGTGCTGATCCTGCTCAAGGGGGTGCTGTTTGCCCGCTCTTCCCGCCTGATCCCCGATAAGGCCAAGCTGGGCTTCCGCTTCCCCTGCGATGGCCCGGGCCGCGGCGGCACCTGCCAGGTCTCCGGCTGGGATCACGTGTTCCTGGGGCTGTTCTGGATGTACAACGCCATCTCGATTGTGATCTTCCACTTCAGCTGGAAGATGCAGAGCGACATCTGGGGCACCGTCAACCCCGATGGCACGATCGAGCACATCACGGGCGGCAACTTCGCAACCAGCGCCATCAACATCAACGGCTGGCTGCGGGACTTCCTGTGGGCGCAATCGGTGCAGGTGATCAACTCCTACGGCTCGGAGCTGTCGGCCTATGGGTTGCTCTTCCTGGGTGCCCACTTCGTCTGGGCCTTCAGCTTGATGTTCCTGTTCAGCGGCCGTGGCTACTGGCAGGAGCTCATTGAGTCCATCGTCTGGGCCCATAACAAACTGAAAGTCGCTCCGGCCATCCAACCCCGCGCCCTGAGCATCATCCAGGGTCGGGCGGTCGGTGTGGCCCACTACCTGCTGGGCGGGATCGTCACCACGTGGGCGTTCTTCCTGGCACGGTTTGCCGCACTCGGCTAAGGCAAGGAGGAAGAGAAAACCATGGCAACTACTGCAACTCGTTTTCCCCAATTCAGCCAAGACCTGGCCAGCGATCCCACCACTCGGCGTCTGTGGTACGGCATTGCCACCGCCCACGACTTCGAGACCCACGATGGCATGACGGAGGAGCGGCTTTACCAAAAGCTGTTTGCCACCCACTTCGGCCATCTGGCGATCATCTTCCTGTGGGCTTCTGGCAACGTCTTTCACATCGCCTGGCAAGGCAACTATGAACAATGGGTGGCCAACCCCACGGGGGTTACCCCCATCGCCCACGCCATCTGGGATCCCCAGTTCGGCAAGGCGGCGGTGGAGGCCTTTACCCAACCTGGAGGCGGCGGCCCTGTCAACGCGGCTTACTCCGGCCTCTACTACTGGTTCAACACCATCGGCCTGCGCACCAACGGCGATCTCTACGCCGGCGCCATCGGCCTGTTGTTGTTGGCGGCGGTGTTCTTGTTTGCCGGCTGGCTGCACCTGCAGCCCCGCTTCCGCCCCAGCCTGAGCTGGTTTAAGAACGCCGAGGCCCGCCTCAACCACCACCTGGCCGGCCTGTTTGGTGTCAGCTCCTTGGCCTGGGCAGGCCACCTGGTGCACGTGGCCATCCCCGAGTCGCGCGGACAGCACGTGGGCTGGGACAACTTCCTCACCACGCTGCCCCATCCGGCGGGCCTAAAGCCCTTCTTTACCCTAAACTGGGGGGTCTATGCCCAGAACCCGGATACGGCCAACCACGTCTGGGGCACGGCAGAAGGGGCGGGCACGGCCATCCTCACCTTCTTGGGCGGCTTCAACCCCAACACCCAGTCCCTGTGGCTGACGGACATGGCCCACCACCACCTGGCCATTGCCGTGATCTTCATCGTGGCTGGGCACATGTACCGCACCAACTGGGGCATCGGCCACAGCATCCGCGAGATCCTGGGCGCCCACAACCCGCCGAAGGGCACCCCCTTCGGGGGCCTGCTGGGCGAAGGGCACAGGGGCCTCTACGACACGGTCAACAACTCCCTGCACTTCCAGTTGGCGTTGGCGCTGGCCTGCTTGGGAGTGGTGACCTCGCTGGTGGCGCAGCACATGTACGCCCTCAACCCCTACGTGTTCATGTCGATGGATCACACCACGGAGGCGGCTCTCTACACCCATCACCAGTACATCGCTGGCTTCTTGATGGTGGGGGCCTTTGCCCACGGGGCCATCTTCCTGGTGCGGGACTACGATCCGGAGGCCAACAAGAACAACGTGCTGGCGCGGGTGCTGGATCACAAAGAAGCGATTATCTCCCACCTCAGCTGGGTATCGCTGTTCCTGGGCTTCCACACGCTGGGGCTGTACGTCCACAACGACGTCATGCAGGCCTTCGGCACGCCGGAGAAGCAGATCCTGATTGAGCCGGTGTTTGCCCAGTTCATCCAGGCCTCCCACGGCAAGATGCTCTATGGCATGAACGTGCTGTTGTCGGATCCCAACAGCATTGCCTCCACTGCTTGGCCCAACCACGGCAACGTGTGGCTGCCTGGCTGGCTGCAAGCCATCAACGATCCCAATGGGTTCCTCTTCCTGCCCATTGGCCCCGGCGACTTCCTGGTGCACCACGCCATTGCCCTGGGCCTGCACACCACCACGTTGATCCTGGTCAAAGGGGCGTTGGATGCCCGTGGCTCCAAGCTGATGCCGGACAAAAAAGACTTCGGCTACAGCTTCCCCTGCGACGGGCCGGGGCGGGGCGGCACCTGCGACATCTCCGCCTGGGATGCCTTCTACCTGGCCATGTTCTGGATGCTGAACACCATCGGCTGGGTGACCTTCTACTGGCACTGGAAGCACCTGGGGATCTGGAGCGGCAACACCGCCCAGTTCAACGAGAACTCCACCTACCTGATGGGCTGGCTGCGGGACTACCTCTGGGCCAACTCTGCCCAGTTGATCAACGGCTACAACCCTTACGGGATGAATAACCTGGCGGTTTGGGCCTGGATGTTCCTGTTTGGCCACCTGGTCTGGGCGACAGGGTTCATGTTCCTCATCTCCTGGCGCGGCTACTGGCAAGAGCTGATCGAGACGCTGGTGTGGGCGCACGAGCGCACCCCCTTGGCCAACTTGATCCGCTGGAAGGACAAGCCGGTAGCTCTGTCGATTGTTCAAGGTCGTCTGGTGGGCCTGGCTCACTTCACGGTGGGGTATGTGCTGACCTATGCGGCCTTTGTGATCGCCTCGACAGCTTCCCTATCTGGCTAGCGAAATCGAGTGGCTAAGCAACTAAGGGATCCCGCGGGGGGATCCCTTTTTTTGCTCCTCGGTCAAGCGAGAAGGGCGCTGTCGCTAAGTCCATGACTTGGCTGCACGAGGAGTTTCACCGGCTGGTTGAGTCTCTGTCTCAGGTGGATTAAGGGGCTGCCCGACTAGAGCTAAAGGACAGGGTTTCAGTTCAGAAAACGGGGAGCCGCCTGTATCGACTGTTGATGGGCCTTGTGCAAGAGCAGGCCCCTGTGCACGACCAGGATCCCCAACCATGAGCCGGAGCCCGATTTTGCGATTGCGCGCTTCCAGGAGGATGAGTAGCCAAGAATAGAGTTTGGCTCAAGTTTTTTGAGCAGATAGACGAAGGGCTCCCTAATCCGGCAAAAAAGCCCAGCTCTGAGGGCTGGGCTTGGATATTTCAAGACAGGCTGCTGAGGCTACAGCCGCACCTGCGTGCCCTCAAAGAATCCACGAATAATGAGAATAACTCCCCCTGCATCAGGAGTACCCGTATTTCCGTCGCCAGTTGGTGAGTTCGGGCCTATAACTTGGTTGTCAGTGGGGAACTCTTGCTCAATAAAGAATTGCCCAGAGATATTCGAGCCAGAGGTGGTTGGATCGAAAACCAAATTCAAGTTGCCTCGCAGCAGAGAACCGCCAATATCTGCCCTATTAAACGGCCCGGCCAGTTGTGCCCCAGCTAAGGTGCGGAAGACAAAATCTCCCGTGGTGGGGACAATGCCCTGAAGGATAACAGGACTGAGATTAGTTCCCTCCACAGGGGATCCAGGCAACGTACCTGTGGAGCGCTCGGTGCGCAAGGAGAAGAAGTAGTCAAACGCGGTAGGGGCACCGGGACGCTCAGGGACGGGCAACTGCGGGATCGGGGTGGGGAAAGGTCGCGGCGGCGGGCTAACCTGGACGAAGTTGAGGACTGTGCTGACATTGGCCGGGTCAAACTCTGCCTGCACCCGACCGTTCAACAGGCGCCGGATGCGCACCAACTGATTGGGCAAGATATTGGGCCGCGTCGGATCCGGGGCAAACAACACCGACTGGGTGCCCACCTGGGCGGGACGATAGACGATCTCCGCCTGGTTGGGCCGGAAGTTCAGGCGAGCAAAGAGAGCCAGGGCATCTTCAGGAGTGCCATCGCCGGCCACGCCCCGCTGCCGCACCACAAAGCTGGCGGAAAAGCTTCCGGTTTGCAGAATGGCAGTGACAGGCCCTTGAGGTGGGGGAGGATTGACAAAAGAGCCTGGCGCCAGAATCTCACCCCCAGGACCAGGACCACCATCTTCAAACAACACACCCACGGTGGGGACAATGAGAGAAGAATCTCCCTCTAAGACGACTTGGTTGCCATTGCGGCTAACCAAGATGCGGCGCACGGTCAAAGTTAAAACAGTTTTCGTATCCGGAACGGCAGCTCTAAAGGTTGTATTGACTCGAATGCGCTGGTCGTTGGGGTTGGTGGAAAGAGCAACCAGCCCGGCAATACTGAACTGGGTCGATAGCTTGCCGTCGTTGGGGCCGAAGGCGATGAGATTCACCAGCGGCGTGGTTCGGGCAATTTGGATGGCCAGCGTGCTGGAGCGAAGGGTCGAGTCAACTGTCAGTTCATTCGCTGGGATCTCATTTACGGGCAGAATGCGGGCCTCTACATTGGTAATGCGGGCTTCTCCACTGCCTTGAAAGCCGCTACTCCGCACAGGGATCCCGTTGTCGAATTTCGGGTTGATGTAGTCCAGCCGCAGGCTGGTGGTCTCCAGCACCGAGCCAGGGGTAAAGCGATACTCTTGGGCCGAGACAAAGGCAGCCGGATCCACCTGGACGGGCCCAGGCAAGGTCGGAGACTCATTAACTTCTCCGCAGCCGCCTAGCAGCAAGACTCCACACAAAACCGCCAACGAGCGACCTTTGAAGTTCATACGGCACTTCCTCACACACCTTAAATCTGGGCAAATCCACACAAAATGGGGAGAAGGCACCCAACCCCTAACGCTACAGGTAAGCTGGCCGCCCCTGCTCGAGGCTATGATACCCCATATCTAGGGGATGGGCCATTTCCAGAACAATTTCTTGCATTTGCTCTGCCGCTCGCTTGACAACGCTCTAGGATGCAGTAGAACTAACAGCAGGCATCCCCCTTGAAATTGTGCAGATGCATAAGACTTGAGCAAGCTCGGTGGATCCCCGCTGGACGCTGCCTAAGACGTTTGCTGTGGTGTGAGTGAGTGGAGATTTTTCGATGAGACGACGTTTTGGCTCAGCCCTTGGCCGTGGCGGCCTCTCTCTTTGGGCAACCTGTGCTTCGGTTGCGCTGATTACCGGCTGCAGTAGCGAGACCACCAGCGGGGTGCCGCCTCTACTGGCTTCTAGCGGTGCCACGCCTCCTCCTGTGGCCGTTGCCCCCACGATTGCCCCCAATCTCACGCCCATCACCTTTCGCCCAGGGCCGGACTTTGCCCCCATCACCCCGCCGCCCATCCAGCCCGACCTACCGGATCCGCCTAGCTTGGCAGGCTCTTTTCAGATCGGCCTGGTGAGATCCGCTTTCGTAACCATCACTCTGACAGACTTGCGTGCTCCAGGAGTGATCAGGAGCGTAGAGGTTCAGTTTTTCAACATCAGTCGCGGCACGGATATTACCAGCATCTTTTTGCCGACGGCAATCGAGCAGTTTAGAAATACTCTAATAGGTCGCAACGAGATCACGCTTACCAACGGCTTCACCTTCCCGGCGGATCCAGCCGCCTACAACACCAACGTTGCTGCGGGAGAAACGGTTTTGGTAATCGTGGTCATTCGAGATTCATTTGGTCAAGCTCTGAGGCTGGAAGCGCGCGCCCAAGCCACCTAAGCTGGAGCTGAGTAAGGCTGTTTGGGTTTGTGCCACGAGAGAGTTGAATGGCAGGAGGATGAGGGAATGAAAACGGGAAAAGTAGCTGGGGTTTTGGCTTGCTTGTGCTTGGGCTTGCTAACAGCTTGTCAACAAACTAAAGAGGGGAATCCAATCAGCTCGCTGCCAGGGCCAATCATCCCTGTGCAAAACCCGAATACAGAACCCGGAGGAACGGGGGTAGGGCTGCCATCCACTCCTCCGATTGGATCTGTTCCCCCAGGTCAACCCAGCCCTCTTGTGCCCCCTCCTGTGTCGGCGCCGACGATCCCGCCCCTGCCCACTCCAAATCCCTCTCCTAGCATTATTGGCTTGCCCCCAGGCCCCTTGGCTGCTCCAGCGTTCACTAAGAGCTTTAATCCTGCTTCAGCAGTGGGTGCCCCTGTAACTGTAACGGTTATCTTCACGATTGTTAATAACTCAGGGATTCAACTAACCGGCCTCAACTTTGCAGACAGCCTGCCTGCAGGGTTGTCTGTTGCCACTCCGCTCAACTTCACCAATACCTGTGGTGGATCAGTTGCTGCGGCTGCAGGCGGAGCCTCAATTGCCCTGAACGGTGGAATACTGGCTGCCAATGCAACTTGTGCAGTGACTGTTCAGGTTGTTGCTGGGACTCTAGGCACTTACGTCAATCCCCCTGTAACTCTCACCAGCGCCCAAGCTCCCCCTGCGCAAAGTGGGACTGTAACTCTCGTGGTGGGTCCAACTTTTCCGGTTTTCACTAAAGCATTTCCAGGTACATCTTTTGCAATTAATACTCCTGTACCTTTGACCTTTACCATCACCAACAACACGGCTACCCCTCTGACCGGCCTTGCCTTTACAGACATCTTACCTACTGGGCTCGTTATTGCTAGTCCTCCCTTTTCGACCAATACTTGCGGTGGTGTACTTAACGTGGCTGTGGGTGGAACGTCTATTACTTTCTCGAATGGAACTCGGCCTGCTGGCACTATGTGCATGATTTCAGTGAACGTTACTTCTAGCGCAGCAGGTACGTACATCAATCCTCCTACCACACTCACCAGCAACGAGGCAGCCCCAGTGATAGCGCCGCCTGTGAGTGTGACCTTCTTCTAGCCCGCGGCTGTGGGTTTGAGGAGAATCCAAAAACACAGGGTTAGGATGCGGCCACCACGCAAGGGATCCGCATCAACCTCAATCAACCTGGCCGATCAAGGCGGCTGCCCAATCCAGGAGGGCGTTCACTGCTTCTAGGTCTTTCGCTTCTGAGTACAACCTCAGCAGAGGCTCGGTGCCGCTGCCGCGTCACCCCCCAACACTTGCGCAGGACTTTGGAACCAGCAGACAACAGCAGGCAGCGAGGCTAAGAGGAGGCGGCTGCCATCTCCCGTGCCAAGACCCATTCCACGAGGGTGCGCACGCCGTAGCCAGTGGCGCCTTTGTTGGTGTAGCCCGAGTCTTTTTCGGCCCAGACGGGGCCAGCTATGTCTAGGTGGGCCCAGGGAGTTTTCTCCACAAACTGCTTAAGGAAGAGGGCGGCAGTGATGGAGCCGCCAGAGCGAGGACCGGTGTTTTTCATGTCGGCTACGGTGGAGCTAAGGCCCTCGAAATAGCTCTCTTCCAGGGGTAAGCGCCAGATCTTTTCGCCAGAGAGGTTGGCTGCCTGCTGCAGCTCCTGGGCCAGCTTCTCGTCGGGGGTGAAGAGGCCGGCAATCTCTTCTCCTAGGGCAATGACGCAGGCGCCGGTCAAGGTCGCTAGGTCAACAATGGCGTCCACCCCTAGTTTCTCGGCAAACACCAGGGCATCAGCCAGGGTGAGGCGGCCCTCGGCATCGGTGTTGTTGACCTCGATGGTCTTGCCGTTGGAGGCGGTGAGGATGTCACCGGGGTGGAGGGCCCGGCCGCTGATCATGTTTTCGGTGGCAGCGACGATAAAGTGCACCTCTACCTGCGGCTTGAGGGCGGCCAGGGCTCGCGCAGCTCCCAAGACGGCTGCCGCTCCCCCCATGTCGGTTTTCATCATGGCGATGCTGCGGGAGTCGGTTTTGATGTTGAGGCCGCCGGAATCGAAGGTGAGACCTTTGCCCACCAGAGCCAGCTTGGCGACGGGATCCCCTTCCTTGGGCTTGTAGGTGAGGTGGATAAACTGGGGCGGCAGATCCGAGGCTTGGGCCACGCCGAGGAAGGCCCCCATCCCCAGGGCTTGGCACTCTTCCCGCCCCAGGATCTCCACCTCTAGGCCGTAGTCTTGGGCCAGTTGCCGGGCAGTTTCGGCCAGGGCAGGAGGCGTGACGACGTTGGCAGGGGCGGCCACCAGCTCGCGGGCCAGGATCGTCCCGGCGGCCATCTCGGTGGCCCGTTGCAGGGCATTCTCATAGTCCTGGCGGGCCTGGGCCAGCCCCGGCACCAGGAGGGTAACTTCTTCAACGGAGAAGCCGCGCTCTTCCTCGGGCTTAGGGGGAGATTTGAAGCGGTTGTCCTGGTGGGCCACCAGGAGGCTGGCTTCGGCCACCGCCTGCACCGCCCGCACCTGATCCAGCCCAGTGTCTGGCAAGGACAGCACCACCTGCTTGGCCTTGAGGCTGTGGGCCTGGCGCAGGCCGTTGGCAGTAGCCCGTCGCAGCGCTTCCAGGGTCAGCGCGGCGGGATCCCCCAGCCCCACCAGCACCAGCTTGCGGATAGGCCCCGGCAGGCGCAGGGCGAGGCTGCTGTTGGGCTTGCCCTGGAACTTCTGTTCTTGAGCTGCTTCCGCCACCAACCCCGACCACACTTTCTCGTCCAAGGAAGCAATTTCGGCAGGCAGCGAGAAGGTGGCGTTTTCGCCGCTGGGGGCAAAGCAGTAGACCAGGGCACATTCTGCCTGCGTTAGAGGGGGCTCGCCAAGACGAAGCTGCATGGGAAACCTTTGGCCAAGCTATGGACGGCAGACTCTCAGTGTAGCCAATTTGCCGCTTCTAGGACAGGGGATCCCTCGCCTGCCCTCGACGTTGGCTTCCCCAGCCAATAGCCTTTAATCAGGAAGGGAGAAAACCAAGGTATGGCCTGGCGGCGGCGTCACGTCCTTCAGCTTGGGGTTATTGCCTGCGCAATGCTCCTGGCTCTGGCGGTAGGAGGGGTGGGATCCCTGGCCCAGGCGCAGAGGTCGCTGGAAGAGCTGCCGCAGCCGGTTCGCCTCAAGTTGCCCCCCGGCCTAGCCCGCTACACCTACGACAAATCGGCGGGAGACTACTTCGAAGAAATCGAGCCGCTGCTGCCGGGCGGAGCTTATGCCCAGTGGGCCTTCTATCCCGTCCCCGTCTACATCCAGGGGGATCACCCCCAGTGGAAAGCCTTTGTGGAGCAGGCGGTGAAGGAGTGGTCTGCTTATATCCCGATGCGGGTGGTGGCCAAAGAGGAAGAGGCCCTCTACGGGATGAGCATTTATCGCGTTCCTGGCATTGGCGACGGGATAGCGGGGGCAGCGCGCCCAGAGTTTTTCTTTGCCGCCGATGGCTCGCTGCAGCAGCGGGTGCGCATTGTCATCGCCGAAGGCCAGGGGCTGGCAGAAGTTACGGCAGTGGCCCGGCACGAGATTGGCCATGGGCTGGGGCTGTGGGGCCATAGTCCCAACCCGCGGGATCTGATGTACGGCGGCCACCACGCGGAGGCTACCGGCAATCGCCGCCTGCTGCGGGTGCCCACCATCACCAAACGGGATCTCAACACCCTCAAGCGGGTCTACGAGCAGCCCACCCTGATGGGCCAGGTCTTTCCAGAGAGCTACCGCCGCCTGTTTGGCCAGGTTCGTGAGGAGATCCCCGCACCTGGCTAAAGCCGCAGCAGTTGCGACGCCCCCTTGGCCGCCATAGCCAGGAGAAAAAACAGCAACTGGGTGGCCACGATGCTGGGGCCGGAGGGCAGGTTGAAGGCGGCCGAGAGGAGGATCCCCAGCACCGCGCTCAAGCCCCCGAAACCCATGGCCAGCAACACATAGGTTGTAAAGCGGGATCCCAAAAGCCGCGCCGTCGAAGCGGGGATGACCACAAAGGCGCTTACCAGCAGCACCCCCACCGAGCGGATCGACAGGGCCACCACCAGGGCCAGCAACACCACAAAGGCTAGCCGCTGCCAGCCCACTTCCACCCCCCGCGCCCGCGCCAACGACTCATCCAGGGTCAGCAACATCTGGGCAGTCAAAGTCAGCCCAATGTACCCCAGGGCCAGCAGCAGGAGCAGGCCGCTCATCCAGAGGGCCGGCGGGCTGATGCCCAGGATGTCCCCGAGGAGCAGTTGGTTGAGGTTGCCGCGGTAGCCGGGGATCAGGCTGAGGCCGATGATGGCCAGGGCCAAGGAGGAAGAGTAGATGATGTTCAGCACCGCATCTGCCGAAAGCTGGGTGCGTTCCAGAATAAAAGTCACCCCCAGGGCAAACACCACCCCAAACACCATCAGCACCGCCGTAGGATTCAGTCCCAGAACCACTCCCAGGACAATACCCAAGAGCGCCGAATGCCCCAGGGCATCGCTAAAAAACGCCAACTGCCGAAAGATGACAAAACTGCCCAGCAGCCCCCCCGTTACCCCTGTCAGGATCCCGCCCAGCAGGGCCCGCTGCATGAAGGGCAACTGCAGCAACTCGGCCACCCGCGCCCAGGTTTCCGGCATTTTTTCTCCTCAGTGATGGTGGATGTAGCGGGCAAACTCCGGCCCATAGACCTGACTCAACACCTCGGGCAACAGCGTCACGCTGGGGGATCCCTGGCAGATCAGGGAGCGGTTGAGGCACAACACGCGGTCGCAGTGGCGAGAGACCATCTCCAGGTCGTGGGAGACCTGCAAAATGGCCCAGCCCAGGGATCGGCGCAGCTCTTCCAACAGCCGATAGAACTCCCCTTCACTGGGGCTATCCAGGCCAGCGGGGGCCTCGTCCAGCACCAGCAGCCGCCGCGGCCAAACTAGACAATAGGCCAGCAACACCCGTTTCAGCTCGCCGCCGCTCAGTTGACCCAAAGGCTTAGGGGCCAGGTGCAGGGCCTCGGCCCGTTGCAAGGCCTTCCGAACAGCTTCTTGCCGAGCAGCTTGCTGCTGCCAGGGCCAGCGGGGTCTGAGGGATCCCCAGCCCAGGGCGACAAACTCGGCCACGGTCAGGGGGATGGCGGGGTTGAAGTGCAACCGCTGGGGCACGTAGGCAATCTGCTGCCGCACTTTCTGGGGCAAGTACCCCGACAGGCGCAGCGGCTCTCCCAGGATCCAAACCGAGCCGCACTGGCGGGGCAGGATCCCCAAGATGGCCTGCACGAGGGTGCTCTTGCCGGCACCATTGGGGCCGACAATGGCCGTATGGGATCCCGCCTCCAGCGCAAACGACACATTCTGCACAGCCAGCTGGGATCCCCGATAGACCGTCAGCCCCTCCACCCAAAGGACAACTTCGCCCAAGTGGGAGGTCATCGCCCCCTCGCCAGCAGGTGTTCGAGGGCAGCTTGGCCCACCACGGGCAACTGCAGGGGAACCCAGGCCTTTTCCTTCTCAAAGGCGGAGACCAGGTTCTCCACGTTTTGCCGCATGATGGCTAGGTAGTATTCCGGCTCGATCCCCTCCGGGCCGGCGGTTTCGATGGGATCGAACACGCGAACCTGTACCCCCAGATCTCTGGCCAAAACCTCAAAGGGGTTGTCACTCCTCACCTGAGGTTCCACTAGGATCGTCTTCAGGCCCGATTGCCGTACCGTATCCATCACCCGCCGCACATCCTCAGGGGAGGGGCTGGCTTCCGGGATCTCCACCAAGAACTCCGCTTTGAGGTTGTAGCGCTCAGCAAAATAGGGGGCAAAGTCGTGGAAGACCACAAACTTTCTGCCGGCAAAGGGCGCCAATTTCTGCTCGATTTCTTTATCCAAAGCTTCCAGTTGCTCGATAAAGGCGGCAGCATTGGCGCGGTAAATCTCTGCCCCTTCTGGATCCACAGCAATCAGGCCGTCGCGGATGTTTTCCACCTGCTGAATGGCCCGCCTGGGATCTAGCCAGATGTGGGGGTTCAACTTGCCGTGGCTGTGCCCATGAGAGTGTCCATGACCGTGAGAATGCCCATGCCCATGGCTGTGCCCATGAGAGTGCCCATGACCGTGAGAATGCCCATGCCCATGGCTGTGGGAGTGCCCATGTTCTGGCTCCTCAGTCCGCAAGGTCGGGATCCCTTGGCTGCTATCAATGATGCGCAGCTTCGGATTCCCAGCATTGGCAATCAATCCCTCCAGGAAGGTCTCCATTCCCAACCCATTGATCACCAGCACATCCGCCTGGGCCAGCAGACGCGCCTCTTCCGGTCGAGCCTGAAAGTCGTGGGGTCCCATCTGGGGCGGAATGAGAGGCGTCACCTCGGCCCGCTCCCCGGCCACCGCGCGGGTAAATTGCGTTATCGGCAGGATCGTGGTCACCACCTTCGGGGGGGTGGATCCCTGCTGCGCCTGGGACTCTTCTTGGCGCATCTGCAAGCCGCCCAGGATCCCGACCGAGAGGGCGGCCACCAGCGAGACCAGTGACCGCACAGGTCGAGCCGAACGCAGAGAGTTAGCTTTATCAGCCATGAGCCTTAGTACCTCACAAGACGACAGAGACAGCAGAGCCGGAAGCGCCTGACTTCTGAAAAGCCAAGGCCCGCTGCTGCAGCAGCGAAAACATGCTCACCAGGCCATTGCTGCGGGAAGGGCTAAGGCTAAAGTTGAGGCCCATCTCCCGCACAAACTCTAGGGAAACCTCCAGGATCTCCTCTGGGCGCAGACCGCTCAACCCCTCCGCCAAAACAGCCACCAAGCCCTTGACCAACTGGGCATCGGCATCCCCTTGGATGTAGACCTTGCCGTCTTTTAGCTCGGTGGCCAGCCACACCCGCGAGGCACAACCCCGCACCAGATTCTCCTCTGTTCGCTGCGACTCGGGGAAAGGGGGCAGCCGTTTGGCATAAGCCAACAGAAGCTCGTACTTCTGCTTAGAAGTTTTGGCTTTTTGGAAGCGCTCAATAATTTGCCGCAGAGCTTTGGGCATCCGCCAGCTCGTCTGATGAGAATGATAATCAGATCCATAATAACACCCTTCCCAGGGGAGTCAGTTGCTCAGCCGGGATCCGGAAGATTCCAAGCATGCGGCAGGGGATCCCTACTGGGCTGAGAGGGATGGCTGCTGCAGAAGGATTGGATCACTGGACGTTGTGGAAGTGGATCCCGTGCTGGATCGGCGCAATTGGCTTTTGCGCTGACAGCTCCGCCGTCGGCCAAGCCATTCTCTAGTCACCGGCTGCTTTATCCAGCGGTCTCTGCAGCGCTTGACTGGCGCGCACGACTGGGCCGGCGTTGGCCAGCGTCCAGCGCAGTGCCTCTTGGTTGATCCGCTCGGCAGCAGCTCCGTCGTGGATGGCAATTGCTTCTAGCAGCTTGCGATGAAAGTCAAGCGACTCCTGCATCTTGCCTTCAACGTTATAGGCCAGCCTTAGATACCGCTCGGCGTGCTCGCGCAGATTCCTGATCCGCTGGATCAGCTGTTCCCGACCCGTGATGGCGTAACACCTGAGACGAAAGTGCCACTCCTCGCGCAGATAGGTCCATAGATCCGTGCCATCGGCCAGCGTTGTAATGGCAGCTAAGAGTTTTCGCAATTCGGCCACGTCCGACGGAGTAGCTTGCTCGGCAGCCAGTCGTGCAGCCAACCCTTCCAGCCCAATGCGCATCGCATAGAGTTCTTCAAATTCCTCCCAACTGAGCGGCACCACCCGCACCCCATAGTTGGTAACAAACTCAACCAGGTGTTCCTGGCTCAGCATGCGCAGGGCCTCGCGAATAGGTGTGCGGCTGACGCCGAAAAGAGAGGCCAACTGCTCTTGGCGCAGCCACTCGCCCGGTTGCAGCTTGCTGTTCAGGATCATCTCCCGTAGCTTTGTGTACACCAATTGCTGCGGCGTTTGGCCAGACTTAGCAGGTCGGAGTTTGAGCTTTCCTTGCGCGAGCAGGTCGGCTGATTTTGCCCAGCGTCTGCCAGGTCGAGATTTGGCTGGGGTGCCGTCGTTCGCTGTAGCCATCCGTGCTCCTGCTGGTTTGCCCATAGTAAGTGCGTGGGCTTGCTGCTACGAAGTGCTTGAGCAGCAAGAGATAGCTAGCCTTCTGAGAACCTGTAGGTCAGCGTCTGTTGAAGTCGTGATTGTATAGGTACCCTTTGCCCCTGACAAGACACTGACAAGGTAGGAGATCAAGGTAGGAGAGGCTGCAAAGTTACTCACCGTCCGGCAGGGCTCCCTTGGCAGTATCAACCTGCTTCAACTCTGGAAAGCATACGGCAAAAGGAGGCGCGAGTTGAAGTTGGAGAACTGCCTTCACGGCCAAGCCGACAACAGCAGATAGCTGATTATCCCAGGTGTTCAGGGTAAACCAATCCTTCGGTGTCTTCGCAGGCCAGCTCGATAACTCAGTTGTCTCTGGCAAAAGTTATCCGCTTTGACTGGGATCCCTAGCTTGGTTGCAGTAGGGACACTGGCCAACGGTAGAAAGGATGTGGCCCGGCTTGGCGCGAACAGGATATCTCTGCCCTGGGATAACCGGTCGGTTGTGCAGAAGCGTGACTCTACCTGCGCCTATCAGTTCTCCAGTGATCCTAAAGGCATCGCCTGCAAACTCAACGGTCATGGGGATGAACTGCCCTGCTTCCGTCGATGGGCTAACCTCGGGCAGAAGCTCCAGATCGCCGCTGCGAACTGCCACTTGTACCACTTGGTCGTCACAATGCAAAGGAACGTCGGCTTCTAGTCCGGGTGCGAGACGCACGCGGCCTGGGCCGATGCGCCGAGCTGTAAGCACAGTTGCGCCGCCAAAGAACTGGGCAACAAACGAGTTGGCTGGTGACTGCCAGATCTGCTGCGGTGTCCCGAATTGTTCTACTTGACCAGCCTGCAGCACAGCTACTCGGTCGGCAATGGCCAGGGCTTCCTCCTGATCGTGGGTGACGAAGAGGGTTGTCACGCCACTGGCGCGCAGCAGAACTTGCAAGTCAGCCCGGATAGCTGCCCGCAGTTGGGGATCCAGGGCAGCCAGAGGCTCGTCCAGCAATAGCACGCGCGGCGACACAGCTAGGGCCCGGGCAATAGCCACGCGCTGGCGCTGACCTCCAGAGAGTTGGGTAACTGGTCGGTCGGCCAGCTCAGCGATGCGGCAAAGTTCCAGCATCTCGCTGATGCGCCGGCTCATTGCTTCTTTTGCCACCCGGCGCATGCGCAGTCCGAAAGCCACGTTATCCCGAACATTTAGATGCTCAAACAGGGCATAACTCTGGGGAACCCAACCCACAAGTCGCTTCTCCGGTGCTAACGTACTTGTGTTGATCCCATCGAGCAAAAGACGGCCCTGGGTAGGGATCAGCAAACCGGCTACCAAGCGCAGCAGAGTGCTCTTGCCACAGCCACTGGGGCCGACCAACACCACGATCTCCCCAGGTTGCACCTCCAGGCAAATGTCCTGAACCACCCAACGTCCAGGGGTGTAGGCATAGAAGATGTGATCGAATACCACAGAGGCTGGGCTGGTCATGCTTGTCCTATCTTGCTACCGCCTAGCCACTCAATGGCGATGGCAGCAGGCACGACGAAGAAGAGAAAAATGGCTGTAAT
>NZ_AXUW01000002.1:179169-187351 GCF_002760415.1 Synechococcus sp. 65AY6A5 | reverse complement strand
CGCCACTTCCACCCGGTTGGTGATGTATGCCGAGTACAACTCGATGGGCAGCGTTTTGTTCAGAGGGGTGAACAAGAAGAACGAGACATTGAACTCCCCCATGGACAGCGTGAACACCAAAATCAAAGCAGCCAGCAACGCGCTGCGGATCGAGGGGAGCGTCACATACCACAGCCGCTGCATGGCCGATGCGCCCAGGGTGCAGGCCACAGCTTCGCGCTCGATCAATGCCGCTTGGGCCAGCGCCGGCACCAAGGTTGCCACCAGAAACGGTAGGGTGTAGATCACTTGACCGAGCAGAAGCAGTAGCCCGCTGGCTCGAGCTGCTGGGTAAGCCAAGATTAAAGCCAAGGCAATGGCAATGCCGGGGATGGCCAGCGGCAGATTGATCAAGGCCATCAGCGCCTGCCGGCCAATGAAGTTATGCCGCGCAATAAGCCATGCGGCGGGTAAACCAACAGCCAGGTCAATTGCTAGCACCGTGCAGGCTAGGCGCAGGCTAAAGAGGGCGTAGGGTCGCACAGTTTCCCATCCCTGCCACAGCCAGTTGGTGGTGACCCCGCCAGCCCAAAAACCAAGCGGCCAGTTAACAGTGGTCGCCACAACAATCAGCAAGGGCACTGGTGCCAGGCACAGGATCACTGCAGCCAAGGTGAACCCCTGCCCAATCGCTGTGACGGGATCCGCTGCGTGCTGGCGCTTGCAAGCTAGTGGCTTCACTTCACCAGCTCCCTCTGCAACATATCTGGCGGGCGATGAGGCTGTAGGCCACGTTCAGCAACCTGACCCAGACCCAGTAGAATGGCCGTAGTCAGCAGAGTGAGAGCAATGCTCAGGCTGGCCGCGCGTTCTGGTTGAAAGCTTTCTGTGAATGACGAAGCGATCTCAAGGGGTAGCACGCGAAAGCCACGGCTTAGGGTGGCTGCCGTGCCAAAAGCCCCGAGGGCTGTTGCCAGACTGACGCTGGCAGCGCTGAGCAAAGCCGGGAGAAGCGTTGGTATCAGCACGTTGAGGTAAACCTGCAAAGGGGTGGCACCTAGCGTGCGGCTGACGTCGATCACGTCCTGCGATAGCGCTGAGACTGCACCACGCAACACCAACACAACACGGGGGATTTGAAAATACAAGTAGCCCAGCAACATCCCCCCAAAGGTATAGGCAAGGCTTAGCTGGCGTTCACCTGTCAGCAGCAGAAAAAGCTGCGGCACAACGCCGGTCGTTCCGAAGAACAAGATGACGAAGAAACCTATGACAATTCCAGGCAGGCTAAGCGGTACGGTCAAGGCTATTGCCAACGCATTTCGGTAAGGGCCGTTGGATCGCTCGATGTAAATGGCCACCGGAAAACACAAGATCAGCGCCAGCAGCGTAGAGGCGACAGCAATCAACACGCTGTTGAGCAAAGCGCGGCGATAAGCCAGTGAAGTGACAACTGCCGCGTAGTTCTGCAGCGTTAGGCGACCGCTGCTCCCGTCCAGCAGACTCTGGCGAAGCAACACAACTAGAGGTACCAGCAGCCCCAGGGCGAACAGTAGAACAACGGGTGCCGCGAGCAATACTTGTCTTGTTGCCCGCGACCCCCCGAGAGAGCAAAAGTTTGTGCTCAAGATCACCGGATTACCTCGGCCTTCCAACGCTCATTGAATCGCTCTTGCACAGCGCGCATTTGCCCGTAGTCCGGCACAGCTACTTTTTCGTAGGCGCTGGCCGGGAGCATCTTGGCAGCAATTCCGGGATCCACAGTTACTTGCCGCACGGGCCGCAGATAGCTCTTGGCAAACAACACCTGACCCTCGTTCGACAGCGTGAAGTCTATCAACCTCTTGCCACCCTCAGAATTGGGTGCGCCCTTGACCAAGCCAATCACATAGGGAATAGCGATTGAGCCCTCGCAGGGGATCACGACTTCAACCGGGGCATTCTCGTTGTTCTTGAGCTGATATCCGTTGAAGTCAGCATCGATCAGGATAGGAATCTCTCCCTGCTGAACCAGGGCAGTGGCTGTCTGGGCTGGGAGCTGCAAGTCGTTGGCCTTAAGCTGAGCCAAGTATCGAATGCCGGGATCCCAGTTCTCCAGCGTACCGCCTAGCGCCAGGTTAGCAGCTGTAGCTACCGAGTACCCAATTGCTGCTTGGGTGGGATCCAGAAAACCCACCTTGCCCTTGTATTCATTCTTGGTCAGGTCAGCCCAGCACTGAGGGACAGGCGCGTTGCCCAGTACCTTGGTGTTGACCAAGAAGGCTACTGCTCCTTGATGAATCGTCATCCAGCGGCCCTCGGGATCTTTCAGCCCCTCTGGGATCTCATCAAACCCAGCTGGCTTGTAGGGCTCCAGCAAACCTGCCTCAGCGGCCTGAATGCCGAAGACAATTCCGAAGTAGGCAGTATCCGCTTGTGGGGCAGCGGCTTCAGCTTTGAGGGCAGCCAGTGTCTGGCCCGAATTCTTGGGATCCGAGGGGGCTTGCAGGCCAGTTTTGGCAGTGAAGGACTTGAGCACCTCGCCCCAGTTCGCCCATTTCTCCGGACTGTTGTAGGCCACCACCAAGGCAGCACGCCCGCCAGCCGGAACCCCTGTTGCTGGAGGAGCCGAGGTTGCCACTGCCCATGCTGTCAACAAAGCGGCGACCGGGAGACTAATTAGGGGAAGCTCAGCCAGCTTTTTCATCTTGACACCCTCCTTGCGCCAATAAGTGTATGCGCTTATTAGCAGGCTACACGACTGAATTTAAGCTGACGTTAAGAGCTGGCTCCCTCTTGGGGTTTGCAGAGATCCTTGAGCTCGTGGATTGAAACAGGATTTGACAAGGGATCCCTACCGGGCCGGCGGTTTCTCTGTGGCGGCCTGTTCTGGACAGAGTTCGTTGTTCTTCGTGGGGGAAGCCTATTCTGCGTGACAGGGATCCGGCTCGATCTGTGAACCCCTTGTGCAGTTGGGAAAAGCCGTGTGGGTAGGGCTATTCCGACTTCTCGCTACCGCACCGAGCGATAGCCGTCCCTTACTCCCCTGGGCGAGAGGACCAGTTGCCAAAGCTGGCTGGCACGGGCCTTGAAGCTGCCGGCGCTCATCAGCAAATAAAGCCGCCACAGGCGGCGAAAGCGCTCGCCGTAGCGGCCGGCCAGTTGTGGCCATGCCCGCTCAAAATTGGCGTGCCAAGCTTTTAGGGTGGCCACGTAGTTGATCCCAAAGTTGTGCCAGTCTTCCAGTACAAACAGACCCTCAAAAGCCGCTGTTATCAGACGAGGCGAGGGCAGCATCGAGTTGGGGAAAATGTAGCGTTCAATCCACGGATCCCGACCCTGGTAGGCAACGTTGGCGCCGATGGTGTGGAGAAGAAACAAGCCATCGTCTTTGAGGAGGCGACGGGCTACCTGCATAAATGTTCGGTAGTTGCGGTAGCCCACATGCTCAAACATGCCCACAGAAAGGATCCGATCAAACTTTCCCTGCGTCTGGCGATAGTCTTCTAACCGAATCTCGACCGGCAGGCCGCGGCAGCGTTCGCTGGCCAGTTTGGCTTGCTCTTTGGAAACAGTAATCCCCACAACCTGCACCCCGTAGCGTTCGGCCAGGTACTGGGCTGTGCCGCCCCAGCCACAGCCGATGTCGAGCACCCGCATGCCGGGTTGGAGTTCCAGCTTGCGGGCAATGAGGTCAAGCTTAGCTTCTTGGGCTTCATCCAGAGTTTGCGCGCCCCCATCCCAATAGGCACAGCTGTAGATCATGCGGCGATCCAGCATGGCCTCATAGAGATCGTTGCCAATGTCATAGTGGCGCCGGCCAATGACAAATGCCCCCTTGCCCCGCTGGCGGTTGATGAGGCGACTGTCCAGCCCAAGTAGGGGCTGAATTAGCCAACCCACCTGCTGCGGTGCCTGGGCAGTTAGGAGACGACAAACTAACTCATCAATGGCCTCGCAATCCCACCAGCCCTCCATGTAGGCCTCGCCAAAGCCCAGGGATCCATAGAGCAGGCAGCGCAGGTAGAGCCGCTCGTCGTGGATTTGCAGATCCCAGGGCCGCGAGCCATTGACGGCTATATCGGCAGCACTCAAGAGCCTAAGCCCATATCGGCGGGCCAGCCGATGCCAGATGCTAAGGCTTTTTTCCACTTCCAGGAACCCCCTGCTGAGGGCTAATCGCAACATGTATTGTAAAATGCGGTCTCTCCAGTTTGTTACTCGGCAGCGGCTCAAGCCATTGCTTCTTCTCGGCTCCCCAGCTTCTGTTGTTAATGCCAACCACTGCAGCTCTGGAGGAAGTTGAAGAGATAGTGCTAGCAAGCCCAAAGGAGAAATCGATGCTCAAACTGAACCTGCCAACACTGCAAGTTGGTGGTGCTATTCAGTAGGGCGGCTTTCAGATTTTCCCGCTGTTTTCTCCAGAGGATACAGAGAGAGGCTGCCTATCGCCTTCCAGATCATGGAGCTCAGGAAGCAACGATTAGTGAAATCAATCAGAACGGCGTTGTGCCGTATCTAGTTGTGGAAAACTACAGCGGTTTTCTCTTGCTTTTGGTGGAAGGGCAGGAGCTAGTCGGGGCTAAACAGAACCGCATCTTGAACACCGCTGTTTTGAACAAGCCAAAAAGCAAGATCACGATTCTGGCTTCTTGTGTGGAAGCTTTCAGGCGCCACTTCCGCTCCCACCAAATGGAGGATGCCAATGCCTTGTTCCCAGCAGCTTGTGCTACGAGCTAAAAAGAGGAGTTTATCAGTCGCTCAAAAATAAAGCTGGTTACCGCTCAGACCAGGGAAGAGTGTGGCAAGCCGTTGCTGCTATCCAAAACTTTCTCAGGGTCAGCTCCCCCACCAACCCGTTCTCTGAAGTTTGACACTCCCACCGTCTAAAGGCGGGGGATTCTTACACGGTCGTCGCAAAGGCTTTGTCAAAGCGCCTCTAGACAGTTCCTGAAGGCAAAGCCCCAAGGTTCTGCTGACTTTCTTAAGCAGGTTGGCGGCAGCATTTGCCTCAGCGTTGACCAACCACCCCTTTGCCGTTTGGTACAGGCCCCGCTTGACACGCTTTCCAGCGGGTCTCCACCCGTCGGGTTTTTCACCATAACTAGGTAGCTCATCTCTATCTAGGAAGCTTGCCTGCGAGCTGTACGCCTCCTCTACCTCAATAAACTCCATGCCATAATGCCGACATAATTGCGCAATACGCTCCTTGAACCGACCTGTTGGGACGAAAACAAAGTTTTGGTTAAAACCGCATTCTTGTTTTTGTTCTTTGTTCCAACCTAAGTAAGCGATAGTGCGAGAGGAAAGTCAACGGTACAATCACTACAACCATGGTGTGGGGCTAGCGGTTGTTTATCTTATTTTTTGGCCAAAGAGAAGGAAAGAGGTCTTGGTAGGAGAAGTCAGGGACAGGTTGTTTGAGCTATGAAACTATATCAACGACCCCCATCATGGGTAAGCAACTAAAGTGGCTAGCGGGCTTTTCCGCCCCGCACTCAAGTGCGGGGCTACCAAGCTATCCTTTTGTGTGGTATGAGTCTTACGAGGATGAGATTGAGGAGTTTCGCAAAAACTTTTGGTAGTCGGCTTTGCGTTGGAGTCCATCCGCCACAAAGATTCTCCACAGGCTGAGGCTACTCCTCAGGATGTTCTCCACTACTGCCTGAACCAATGGCCTTGGGAGGCGGTACAAACGGTAGTGGAAGGCCGGGCATACCACGCCAAATCTCAAAGCGGTGACCAAGGTGCCGCTTTGTTCTATAACGATAAACTGGTCTACCCGTTAGTCGTCACACCAGCAGCTTCTCTCTTCTGGGAAGCTCCCCTAGACAAGGAGGGCCTGATGGCGAAACCATTGGGCCTTTTCACTCTTTCTTTATCTTGTGGGAGGATCCCCCCAGCCTAAGGAACTTTCGGCAGGATAAGAGACGAATACAATGGTAGTATCATGGCTGCTTTTATTCCCAATCTGCAGGGATCCCGCGGTAAGCTGCAGTGCCGCGCCTTAGCCTGGGCGGTATTTGTCTTTGGCCTGCACTGAGGACTGCACAAAACAAGGAGACGACCGTGGCGCGGGCAAGATGGGATCATTTCGAACACATGGCCGATGTCGGCGTCCGCGGCTATGGGGCGACCCCGGAGGAAGCTTTTGCCCAGGCAGCTTTGGCCCTGACTGCGGTGATCACCAGCGTGGATGAAGTAGCTCCCAGGGAGCGGCTAGAGATTGAGCTAGAAAATTCAGGCGATCTGGAACTGTTGTTGGTGGATTTCCTGAACGCAGTGATCTACGAGATGGCAGTCAGAGGAATGCTCTTTGGGAAAGTTGAAGTGCATCTTGCAAAAGACCATCTCAAGGCCAGCCTGTGGGGGGAAAGAGTTGACCGCGCCAAGCACCGACCGGCAGTAGAAGTTAAAGGGGCAACTTACACGCAACTCAAGGTAGCCCAAGAGAGTGAGCTTTGGGTGGCACAGTGTGTGGTGGATGTGTAAAGGAGGCAGTCTATGGATATCAAGAAACTTGAGCGTGTAGATGAGACTGTCTGGCGCATTCCTCCTAAAGGCAAAATGCGTGCCCCAGTCTTGATCTTTGCCGATGAGGAGTTAATCCGGGAGATGGACGACAAAGTGGCCGAGCAGGCCAGCAACGTGACCACCTTGCCAGGGATCGTGGGAGCCTGCTACGTGATGCCAGATGCCCACTGGGGCTATGGTTTTCCCATCGGTGGGGTGGCTGCTTTCGATGCGGAAGAAGGGGGGGTGATTTCCGCCGGCGGCGTGGGCTTTGACATCTCCTGCGGCGTGAGAACCTTGCGGACGGGGCTGACGCGCGAAGAAGTGGAGGAAGCGGCAGAACCCTTAGCCAATGCCTTGTATGCGAGCGTACCGGTAGGGCTTGGCAGCCGCAGCAAGATCTCCTTGAGCGACAAAGAGATGGAAGCCATGCTGGAAGGCGGAGCAGAATGGGCTGTGGCTCAAGGCTACGGCAAGAAAACAGATCTAGAGCGCATCGAAGAACATGGCCGCAGGCGGGGAGCAATGCCGAGCGAAGTCTCCGCCTATGCGCGTGAGCGCCAGCGGCGGGAGATGGGGACTCTAGGCTCAGGTAACCACTACCTCGAAGTCCAGGTTGTTGACGAGATCTACGATCCCAAGGCTGCCGAGAGCTTCGGCCTCAAGCAGGGGGAAGTGGTCATTACTATTCACTGCGGCTCCCGGGGCTTGGGTCACCAGATTGGCACGGAGTATTTGAAGAAGATGCAACAGGCGGCTAAAGAGCACGGCATAGAGCTGCCTGACCGCGAGCTGGCGTGTGCGCCCTTGAAGTCCAAAGTGGGGCAAAGCTACCTGGGAGCAATGCGGGCAGCTATCAACTGCGCCTTGGCCAACCGCCAGATCATCACCCACTGGGTGCGCCAGGTATTCGCCGAGCTTTTTCCCAAGGCTGAACTCGACCTTATCTACGACGTCTCCCACAACACCTGTAAGGAGGAGACGCACGTGATAGAGGGGAAAAAACGTCGCCTGTTCGTCCACCGCAAGGGGGCAACGCGCGCTTTTGGGCCTGGCCACCCAGAGATCCCTCAGGCTTTCCGCTCTATCGGTCAGCCGGTCATCATCGGCGGCTCCATGGGCACGGCCTCCTACATTCTGGTCGGCACGGAGCAAAGTGAGGCCCTTTCCCTCTCCTCGGCCTGCCACGGCGCCGGAAGGGCGATGAGTCGCAACCAAGCTCTCAAAGCCTGGACAGGGCAGGAGATCGTCGAACAACTGAGGCGGCGCGGCGTCATCGTCCGCAGCCCTTCTTTGCGGGGGGTAGCCGAAGAAGCGCCCCAGGCCTACAAAAACGTAGATAAAGTTGTGCGCGCTGCCGACCAAGCCAAGATCGCGAAACTCGTAGCGCGCCTAAGACCCATTCTGTGTATCAAGGGCTAGTTTTTTCTTTCTGACTTCTCAAGATCCCCCCGAAGGGAAAACACTGCTAAAACCTTTGCCGCTCTCGGAATGCCGGGAGCGGTTTCCAATTTCTAGGGATCCCTCTGAAGGGATAACTTCAGGGGATCCAGATCATCCCTGGAACACAGCAGGGAGAGTTTCCAAAGTTTCCAATTCCTAGGGATCCCCCCGAAGGGGGAACTCGGAAGGAGAAGCCTTGTCGGCAGGCTTCTCCTCGTTTCCAATTTCTAGGGATCCCCCCGAAGGGGGAACTTTGTGCCAAGTGAGC
>NZ_AXUW01000002.1:137172-178064 GCF_002760415.1 Synechococcus sp. 65AY6A5 | reverse complement strand
CCTTTATTTTTGACCAACACTCCGATAAGGAGAGTAGTTTCCAATTTCTAGGGATCCCCCCGAAGGGGGAACTATTTAGGTTTTTCCGAAACTTCTGGTTATGCAAGTTTCCAATTTCTAGGGATCCCCCCGAAGGGGGAACAAGGGCTCGGCAAAGTTAACACATGACCAAGTTGAACGTTTCCAATTTCTAGGGATCCCCCCGAAGGGGGAACAAACCGTAAGCTCCGCAGAGCAAAAGCTCTCGCTAAACAGAGTTTCCAATTTCTAGGGATCCCCCCGAAGGGGGAACCTGTTGTTGATGTTATAAACGGCGTAGAAATTTACGCCAGTTTCCAATTTCTAGGGATCCCCCCGAAGGGGGAACAACCGGTGTTCACCATCATTGTCCGTGATGATTTCACGTTTCCAATTTCTAGGGATCCCCCCGAAGGGGGAACTGCAGCAGCAAATCGAGGCGCTGCGACGACAGAACGAGAGTTTCCAATTTCTAGGGATCCCCCCGAAGGGGGAACGCAGTGGTTTTGGGCCGGTTGCTGCGCAGTTTTGTGGGATCGTTTCCAATTTCTAGGGATCCCCCCGAAGGGGGAACTCTACCCCTATTAAACCCAAGCAGGGCAAGGAATGCAAGACCCATTTGCGAGGGGGTCGGTCGAAGAGGGCAAAAAAGAGCTTGGGAGAGGGGGGTGAGAGGCCTGAAAGCCTTGTGGCGCAAGGCATCGAGCGGGTCAACGAAAGAATCGGCCTTTGCGGGTTTTGGCGAGGCGCTCGCGAAAGCGTTGATACCGTTTTTGTGTGCTTTTGAGAACATCAAGTACTGAAGTGGGTGGAGAGTTGCTTGAGCTAGACAACGATCGAGTGGGGGGGTGCAGTTAAGGGGGGCCCACCCCAGATTTCCACTTGGTCAAGGGCGTGGCTGGTGAGGGGATAGAAGCGGACGCTGTCCTCATCGGGCTTGACCCTTTTCCGGAGCCGTAGCTTGAGCTCCTCGAACTTGTCCTTGTCGAGGACACACTCGAACACGCTGTATTGCACGCGCTTGCCGTAGCCTTCTAGCAGGTCGGCAATTTTCTTGCGGCGCTTATCACAAGGGGTGTCGTAGGTAACGACATAAAGAAACATCAGCGAATCCGGTAAGGCTGATACAGGTCTTGAGGATTATAGACAGAATGCTTAAATTTCTTAACCTGCTGCGTCAGCAAATCCCAGCGGGGTTGATCCCCATCGGGGGTTTGGATGGATCCCTCCATTCTCTGGAGAAAAGCTTTGAGATACTTCTTTCTGCCAGCATCGCTGAGAAAACAGCCCCCATCTCGATACTCGAAGTCTTCTTGGATATCCATAACACCGCTGTTGACCAGCCACAGTACCAGTGAGTCCACAATAGGCGCTCGGAACTCTTCCAGCAAATCGGAAACCAAAGCAGCGTGGCGTTCGCTGCTGGCATGTAGGCAACCTTGATAGGGATCCAAATCTTGCAGCTCAATTAAGGTTAATAGGTGGTTCCAGAGCACCATGTAGCCAAAGCTGAGCATGGCATTCACTGGATTGGTGGGCGGCTGTCGGGTGCGCTTGATCAAAACAAATCCTTTTTGTTGTAAGCAATTGCCCAATTCGGGAAAATACAAAGCTGCGCCGATCCCTTCAATGCCTCGCAATTGATCCAGCGAAGTAGCCTGCAGAGCTTGAGCGGCCAAGTGTTCCAGGCTGCGCAGGGTTAGATCCCTGGTTTCGCTGGGGCGCTGCCTAAGTTGTCGCATCAACAGCACGCGGCCATTGAGGAGCTTAGCTCGCACTATTTGGGCTGCTGTTTGCAGTCTCCATGCTTCAGGGAGCGCCTGTTGCCAATGGGCCAGGCGGCGGTAGCCCCTTTCAATGGGAATGAGGCGACCGTAGCAATAGCCGAGCCGGGAGAGGTAGGCAATGGGGATATTGCGCTTCAAGCACTCCCTCACAACATCGGTAGTCACCTGAGAGCGGCCAAAGATTAAAATTTGCTCCAGCAAGGGCAGAGGCATCTCTTGCAAGAGCGACTCGCCCAAATGAACCAGCACAAACTCTTGCCTGAGGCTTAGCCTGCACCCTTGCTGGGAAACATACAAGGTTCGCATTATTGATCATCTCGACGCAGACTCTCTGAGCCTCGCCTTGGCTCTATGGAAGTGCTGGTCTTGGATTGGCGCTCTTCTGGCAAAACCTCCACGTCAATTTCAGGGCTTGACAAAAGATCCATGACCATCTCTGTTAAGCTTCCAGAAAAGAAGCTGGCAATGGCAACCAAAATAGTGTTGGTAATCACGGCTGCCAGGCCCAAGGGAGCAATGAGCAAAATGGCCAGTGTAATCGAGCCATTGATTACGGCTGTAACAAGGTTTCTGAGAACTTTGGCATTGATCTTCTTTTTGGGCATTTTGTTTCTCCAAAAATTCTTCGAGATTTCTTCTATCTCAAGGGCCAGATTACTTGAAAATCATCAGCATCTTTCTTGAGCTCCTCAAGATACTTTTTCCTAGGATCTGCCGTTGCCCCAAAAACGGTAACCACTTGGTAATCACCCAAATCGGCAATCCAAACCGGAGAGGGCAGAGCACCTCCCTGTACACCCCCGCACAAGAATTTGTCGTACCGGCCTTCATCTTGTCGGCCTAAGCGATGCAAAGTTGCCAGGGCATAGGGTTTGTTGAAATCTTCCTCGCCGCTGCAGACTACGATCCTGCAGTTGGCATCCACCGCTTGCGGCCATTTATCCCTCTGAACCTGGCCAGCACTTCTTGGGCTATCGGGGTTAATGGCCTGCTTGGTTAGAGTCTTGAGAGCGTCAAAGAAGTTGCCCAGGCGCTTTTGGAAAAGCTTCTGAAACCCGGCCACCGACTCCGCCAGCTTCCAAAAGGCATCCTCCGACCTGGGAATTAGGGTAGAGCCGCGCCACCAGGGAGCCCGCTCCCGGTTCTGGCGGGAGTAGCAGGGTCTTCTAGCTCCTTGACCCACACCTCCCAGATGGAACATCATCCAGGTGAGGTTAGTAAAGAGCCTTTTCACCGCCTCCTGCTCTGCTTGGGAAGCGTAATTTTGGCACTCGCTAGAAAAACTCAAGACAAGGATCCCTTCCTGTTGGCCTGCGGCTTCTCCTCGCTGATTGGGCTCCAGCCGAGAGACTTTGCCGTTCAGCAAATCCACATGGATCCAGCCGTGTTTTTGCTGGGGAGTGATGGCCCCAAAAAGTTGCCCCTCCCATTCCTGCACCTGCTTCACGGGCAAAACACCCAGGGCAAAGGTTCGAAACCAGTAGCGCAGCATGTTCTTAAAGGCTACCGGTCGGACTTCGGCAATTGATTTGTTGTCATACCGGTTCTTATCAGGTTTCCAGTTGACCACTTGCCGCCCGTGGATCAACTGACCCTCCAGCTCAAAAGGCAGCCGCAAGAATTCTCCCTTGTATTGAGATAGAGTTTTGCCAGTTTGAATCAGCCGACCGTAGCCGGTATTGACTTGGGATCCCACTCCTTGCTCCAGCCCGCGGATGAGCCATTCTTTCACTTGGGCCAACATCTCGTCGGTGCAGCCTGGGCCTTTGCGGATCCCGATTAAAAACGTGGCCTGTTTGAGAGAGAAAAAGACATTGGGATTTGCTTTATATTCCAAGCTGTTGCCATTCCATCTCCAAACGTTATTGGCAATATCAACAGCCAAGCCTCCCGACCTGGAGTTATCAGGATCCCCTTGTCTTTGGGGACGGGTTGGCACGGGGTAGGCATCTAAAAAGATCACCTTGCCAGCACTATCTTTGTCCTCAGCTTCTAGATGCCCAAGCCAGGGTGCCACTGCTTTATCTGCCTCCTCCCAAGACAGATTGTGCTTCTGCATCAACTCTCGAATGGCCTGGGATCGGGCTACGCCGCGCAGGGTGGAGCTGGGAATGTAAGGGATCCCTAAGGGATCGAAAGCGGGGAGCAACATGCTCTCTGGACCCTTGGCCCCACCGACTCGAATTCGCCAGGGACAAGTAACCTGAAAGGTGTCGCTGGCAATGCGTTGGGTGCGCTCATTCAAAACTTTCAGGCGGGCTCCAAGGTTGATCGTTGTTTCCACTTGGTGCGCCAGCTCCGCTTTGGTGCCGTCTTTAGAAGCATCAAGCGGCGCTCGCATCCAGCGCAGATATTCAATAAAGCCAGCGGTGGGATCCGGCCTGGGCGTGGGATCCAAGGGGTGACCCAGCCAAGGCGAGGGCGGAGGATTGTTGCCTCCTCCACCGCGCGGCTGGTTTCCCCCTCCATTGCCTCCTCTAGGAGAATTAGGGCCCCGATTTTCCTGAGGCGGCCGGCGGCTGGGATCCCCTGGCCTGGGGGGACGAGGAAGCGGCTGAGGAGCGTTGCCAGGACGAGTAGGGCGATTGCCAGTCATGGGATCTTCTCCAAAAGTGGGAAACAGCGTTAGGAATTGCCAAGGGTTTGCCGAAATTTGCGCAACATAGCGCTGGTGCCAATTTCTAGGGCGCGTCGAATGAGTTGAGGTACAAGATTGGGGATGTCGAAGTCTGGAAAAAGCCAGCTGCAGCTTGATTCTACGTAGTCTTCTCCCTGCAGAATAAAGATCCGCAAACTTCGCTCACCCAAGATCCAAACTTCCGGCACGCCGATGGCTCTATAGGCCTCGATAAAAGTTCGGGAAGTAACGTCGGACTCGATGGCCAGATCAGGTGGGGGCAACTGATCGACATCGATCCTGCCCTCGCAACCTCGCACCAACTCCAGGTGATTGACATAGAAGCAGGTGTCGGGCTCCACGCCAGCTCTGCCTGGCTTTTTGAGGGTTGTTGAGCCAAAGTCTTCCCAATCTCTCCCCTGAGCATCTAAGAGAGCCTTTACAATGTCACTGGCAATGCGATGAAGGCGCTCGTGTTTGGATAAAGGAGACATGATCTCAAAAGTGCCATCGTAGTAGGCAATGCGAGTGTGGCGATCTTCGCCCAGCTCCTCCAGAATGCTCTCGCAGTCTTGCCAGGTAAGAGAATGAATAACCACTCGGCTGCCTTCTTGCAGGGAAATCGCTTGCAGGGGGATCGCGACGCCCATTACTCTCCTCCTTTAATGTCGTGGTAGATGGCCATAGCCCAAAAGCCGAATTCCTGAGCCAAAGCCAGACCTAGCCCTGTTAAACCTAGATACTCTTCAACTCCCAATTGCATAAGACGATCCAGGCCGTTGGAGTTAGCAATTCCCTTTTGGCCAGAGATCTCTTCTAGGCAATCAAAAAACTCCTTGACTACTTGTTTTTTCCCTTCCTGGTTGAGGGCATCTTCTTCTGCCTTAAGGCGCAGCAGGCCCCAGGTGGAAAGGTAGGTGTAGAGCTCCACAGTCTGGTTTTTCTGCTCCTTAAGCTTTTCTTGGTCTCTGGTTTGAGCCCTTAACTGGCGAAGGGATTCGTAAACGGGCTTGGCCAACGTGCGGGGATCAAAAGTTTCCATAAAGCCTCCTCAACTAGTTCCAAGACAACTCGACAAAGCCCCGGCCTAGGCTCTCTTGGCCGCCAATTTGTAGAAGTTGGTTCTTCTGGAGAAGCTTCTGAAATTGCTCCACTGCTTCTTGGGAACTGCCGTTGGCCTGGGCTGTTACCCCCCAGGTAAAGTACATCAGGCTATCGGGGGGGATGGCCTCTTCGTAGCGAAAGCCGCCTTCTACAACTTTGTGCTCGCTGAGCTTAACTTTTACCTGCCGCCACAGGCTCATTTGAATAAGGGTGGCACAGTGCTGATCCGGCAAGACAAGGACGCGGCTGATGCTGGAAGATTTGACAAAGCTTTGCCAGTTTTCCCACTTTTTCAGGCCATTTTTTAGGATGGCATCCTTAAGGTAGATGGGTCGGTTTGTCTCCAAGTTGGTGCTATAGGGATCCGGCGCATCCAACTTTTGACCACTTAGCCGCAGCCAGCGCTTGAGCAAGAGGGGGCAGCTAATCCAGACTACCCCGTGGCTGAGGGAAGCCACCGGCACCCACAAGAGGGATCCATCCCCAATCCAAATGGAGCCTTGGGTAAGCTGATCCCCTTCCCCAATTTCGTTGCCAAAGAGCTCGAACTTTAACTCTTTCTCGGCCACGCTGGCCCGCAATTTGCCGCGGATGGTGCTGGAAGGAATGTAGGGCAAGTTGGTGTGGGCTTCGCGGGCAATGCCCAAGAGGTTGCCTTCTTGGGTGGTGCCGCCGGTGTGCAGGGGGGTTAACAGGGTGAGATAAACCAGGTGAAAGCTCATAGAAAAACACTCCTTATCCGTCAAAACAGGACTTCAAAAGTTGACCCAAGGCAGCCAGAGCAACTCGCTGTAGCCCAACAGCCGCCAGCGGTGGAAGACGTTGAGCCGGCCATCTTCCAGCTCCGGCTCGTCCTGGGCAAGGGGAGCCGGCTGCTCCAGGTAGTAGACGCTGCCGGGCGGGGCGGCAAAGACTTGCGGAGCCGGTAGGCTGGTCTTGCGCGGCTCTGTTAGGGAGTCCACCCGCAGGCGACCGCTGATGGGAACTGGCTTGCCGGTGGCCACGCTCACCAGAGGACCGGTGAGGGAGTGGGCAGGATGGGGGGTGACCAAGCGCCATTCCCAAGGCCAGGCGCGGCAGAGGGAGCGCCCATCCACCTTTTTGATGAACACCCCAGGCGTGACGAGGTAGGCCAGGGATCGCTGGCCTTGCCGGAAGGTCTGCCGGGAGAGCTCCTGCAGCGCTTGCCATTGCTCGCCCAGCTTTGGACAGGGGCTTAAGAGGGCGCCGTGGCCTTCTCCTCCCAGCCGCACCACCACTTCTTGCTTCAGAGGCAAGGGATCCCAAGTTTCGCGATCGGGATCCCAGCACTCGATGGAAAGGGCCAGGCTCCAGCCGGGCTGCAGGCGGATGCAGGTCTCCACAAAGTAGCCCTCGGCCTCCCGCACCTGGCGTTTGCCTGCCTGCAGGGTGTTGTGGGGCCGCACTTCCGCCACCCAGGGGGACTTTACTGCCTGCTCCAGATCCCAGCCCTTGCCCTGCAGTGCAGTTTGCACCGCCTGAAAGGGCAGGTAGCCGGCGGCCTTTTGCTTGGAGCTTGGCCGTTCCTCCTCCGGAGCTGCTGCCACCAAAGGGGCGGGCCGGGTGGGATCCCAACGGTAGCCGTCATAGGAATGGCCCTCTTCCAGCCAGGGGATGGGCACCAGCGGGGATCCCTGGTAGAGGTGCAGAGGGCCGGGGAAGTAAAGCTGCTCATCCCAGCAAAGGAAAGGGCCGCATAGGCGCAGGGTTGCCGGCTGGCCCAGGTGAGCCAGAATGGCGCCGGCCAAGGTGTGGCCGCTGGGGGGAAAGCCGCTATTGGCCCAGGCCCGCTCCCCCGGCGCAAAGGGCTTGGCATCGCGAAACATCCACACATCCAAAGGCGAGAGCACAAACCAACTCATCGCGCATTTCTCCCCAATTCCACGGTGCGGTTGCGCAGCACAAAGGCCGCCAGCTTGAACCAGTTTTTGATGGCCAGATCCCACGCCGCCGGCTGGGCGGGCAGGCTGTGCTGCCAGAAGTGCTGAATAAACTCGACCAGCTTGGCCTGGAAGCGATCCTTCTGCTCACTTTCGCCGCGAAAGAGATCCCGGCGGCTGCAGAACAAGCGGGCCCAATCGGGCACTGCTTCCAAGGTGGGGGCTGGGTGCTGCTCCCAGAGCTGGGCGGCGTGTTCAAATAGGGAGCTTTGATCCTGCTTTTGGCCCAACAGCTTCCAGTCAAAATCCAGCAGGTCTTTCCACTTGTCGAAGGTGTCGAACTTGCAGGTGCTCACCAGTTGGTTGCCGTTGGCAAACAGTACCCGCACCTGGGCGCTGTCTTTGGAGCTGCCCTGGGCATAGGCCTGCTCTTTGGCGCCTTGTTCTGCCTCCCAGAGATTCTCCAGGGCAATGGCCAGGGGCACCGAGTGGTGGGCAATCACCACGCCAAAGCTAATACTGGCCAGGGATCCCAGAGTAAAAAGAGGGCGACGGCTGAGGCCAGCCGGCAACTGCGCCTTTTGCCACTGCCAGTAGTCCCCTTCGTTGGCAAACTCGCGCCAGTCGTCTTCGCCGCCGCGGAAACATTGGCGGATGTCCCAGAGCCAACTATCCCACTCCCAGAGGTTGGTGTAGGCCAAAACGTCGTCTCCGCCGGCGTAGATAAGCCTGCCGGCATAGCGCTGCTCGGTGAGGTAGGGCACCAACTGGCCGGAAAAATCCAACAGAGCCCGGCTGAGGGCGCTGTGGGTGGCCGGGCCCATGCGCTTGCGGCTGGCTTTAACAAACTCGCTGAAGGCGTCCTTGACTTGCTTGAGCTCTTCAGAGTCGAGGACGCGGCCAATAGCGTCCCTCTGGCCATCCGCTAGGCGCTGCAGCGGCTGGGGCAGGTAGTCGTAGTAGGGCTTCATCTTCCCCCCGCTCAGCCACTGGCCCATGTCGTCGCCATCGCCCGCGGCCACCACGTACCAACTGGCGGGGTTGATGCTGGGGTAGTAGCGGCTGAGGGTGGCTTCTATCTCCTGGCGGCAGCGCTTCTGGGTTGCCTCGTCTGCTTCCAGGTCCTCCACCAGCCAGCCGGCGTTGAGCAGGCGGGGGTGGTAGCGCAGGTTTTGCTGGTCGGCCCACGGGATCCCCCACTTGCCGCGCATTTCTCGGATGACCTCCCGCATGCCGGGGTGAATGGCCTCAACGGCGCGGCAGGCCTGCTCGAAGTGCTCCAGCTCGCGTCGCCCGTGGGTTTTCAGGTAGCCGGCCACGCCAGCGGTGAGATCTGGGTAGGAAGCGGCGATCTTGTCTTTATCAAGGTTGGGGAAGAGCTCCGGCAACACCTTGTCTAGGGCCCGCTTAACCGTTTCGGTGGCGTTGAGCTGCTCGCGGCCATCGAAAAGCCCTGCCTGGCGCTGCCAAAGCCGCCGGCTCTCCCCTTCGCCAATCCAGCGATCCCCGGGGGAAGGGTGAACCACCGGCCCTAGGCCAGAGACGGTGCTGCGCGGCCCAAAGGCCACCGGCAACTGCCAATCGCGGGCCTGTTTGCAGGCAGCCTGCAGCCGGCGCGTCGCCTCCACTGCCGCTGCCCACCAGGAGCCTACGTTTAGCCCTGGCTTGTGCTGGCGGTGCTGCTGCCTTTCGGGATCCCAGAAGCTGATCCGCAGGAACTTCAGCTCCGGATCGGCAAAAAGCTGCCGCTCTCCTTTGAGGTGGTAGGTGCGGTTTTGGGTGCTGACCCAGGGATCCCGCTCAATGGACTCCTGGGACCTGAGGATGGCGGTGTCTTTGAGCCTTTGCTGGGGGGATCCCAGGGGCGCCGCCGCCCAGTAGATCTGCCACTGGTGCTCCAGCCATCCCTTCCAGGTGGGATCCTCCGGGCGCAACTGCACCAGCCAGCGGCGCTCCAGTTGCAGGTGCTCCAGCGCTCTTTCCGCCAGGTGGCGCCATTCTTCTTTGAGGGTCTGCTGGGCAAACTGCATGGCCGCCTGCAGCCGCTCTTCGGGCAACAGCAAGAGGATCACGTTGGGGAAGCCGGCGGTGAGCAGAGTGTTGGCAGAAGGCTGCGGGATCCACTCGGCAAAGGGGGGGTACTTCTCCAGCAGCCAAGCGTCGATCAAAGGCTGGCCGTAGAGGCTGGGGTAGAGCAGGCAGTCGGGGCCGTATTTCTCCGCCAGGCGCCAGCAAAGCCGCGCCGAGAGGTAGTGCAACAGCCAGGATCCGGCCCAAAAGTCCCGCATCTTGCGGCTGGCTTTGATCAGCTCCTGGATGGGGTTGAAGGTCAAGCTGGCCAAAAAGGGCCGCGTGAACTTGGGCTCGTCGTAGCCGGCCAAACAGCCCGCCAGAGCGGCCACGACGCTAGTGTGGCTCCACAGGGATCCATCGGGCAGCCGCGTTTCTGCCGGCAAAAGCAGGAGGCTTTCATCGCCAAACTCCCGCGCCAGCGCCTGGGGAAAACAGCGCCAGAACCACCAGAACACCTTCTGGATATCCTCCTGTTCTTGCCAAATCCAGTCGGGAACTACCCTTGCTTCCTGCGCCAGCAAGTACTCGGCGCGGGAGCGGGCCTGCTGCAGGGCCCGGTGCTCCTCTTCGGGCAGTTGCCAAAAGCGCTTGCGCCCGGAAAGCAGATGGCTCATCTCTAAGCCCGGCCCCAGGCTCTGGCCGCGATCCGCTAGCTGGTAGTCGATGGCAACGGGCAGGTGGCCAATGGCGGCCCGATCGCTGGCGGAGGCGACCAGATCCGCATCTCCCACCTGTGCCAGAGGGGATCCCTCTGCCTTGGGCGAGATCCACCCCTGCATCGCTGCTAGGTTTGGCCACAGCCCTTCCTTAGCGCGGCCAGAGGCGTCGTGGAGGGCTTTGAGGGCAGGATCATGCAGCAGGCCCCAGAGCTTTGCTTGCCAGTAGTGATAAGCCATGGTGTTCTCGCAGCAGGAAGGGGACGTTTAGAACAACAAAGACAAGAACCCGGCAGCCGTCTGGTGTCGAGGTTACAGAGGCTACAAAACACCATCCGTCGATCCCCCTTGCTTCGTAGATTTCTTCAGCTTTTTTTCTGGTCGTCTGGGAGGATCAAGCTTGAGCTTGGCCAACTTTTTAACTAGGCTTGAAAAGCGGGAACGAAGCTGCCAATGTCTTGGGTTTACCAAGAAGCGGAGGGATCCTTTTCTAGCCGAGTCAATTCGGGAAACAGCGCCTCCAAGCTGGGCAGCAGATCCTGCAGCACAAAGCTCTCCAGAACTTCGCTGCGTAGAGATTTGGGTTTCATCTGCACATGGGCCACGTCGTTGCGGTATTCGCTCAGCCGAGACCAGAGCTTAGCTAGCTGCTGCACATCTGGGACATGGGCGGCAATGGGAGGCAGGGACTGAAGCTGCTCTTGGTGTTGGATAAGGGATCCAGTCGCAGGGAGATCTCCCAAGAGCTGCTCTTCCCGCGGGATGAGGGATCCCAACTGGTGTTCAATTCCCTGCCGCGCTTCTCGTTCGAGGTAGTTTTGGATCCCCTCACAGAGGCAAAGGGCAGAAACCACCCACTCGCGAGCCAAGAGAAGGGCTTGGGTGGTGAAGCGCTTTTCCACATACCAGCGCAGCAGTTGAAAGTGCTTTTGAACTTGAGCGCGGGGATCCTCCTTCTGGTCTGCCGGCAGCGCCAGTTGGCTGTAGCTATTTTGAATGCTTTGCAGCAGCAGGCCGAAGGGCTTGGCAAATTGGCCCACCTCTTCTGCCAACTCCTGGGTAGAGTGTCTTTGTAACTTGCGCAAGTCCTCCTGCAGGCTGACCGGCCTCACCAGCTCCAGAGAACGGGAGATGTCGCGGATGGCTTGTCCAAAGCTCTGCAGCCGGGTGGGCCTGGGATCCCCTTTGCCGGGCCTTTGCTGTCGGTAGAAGTCCCGTTGAACGGTGTCCAAAAGCTGGCCCAGCTCTACTGCCGAGCCGGTGCTGATGAACTTGTCGCTGGCCGTCAGCCAGTCCAGAAGCCGAATGGCCGGCGTGAGATCGATGATGGGGGTTTCTGCCTGGCCATGGCGGTAGAGGCCGTAGTAGAGCCCCTGGATCTCGACATTTTTGGCCTTGCGCAAAAGGGCGGCTCCCAAGAGCACCAGCAGCGGGATGGAGCGAAAGGCGTGGGTGATATCAAAAAGCAGCCGGCTGTTGGGCTCGATGCCATCGACCAGCACGTCGAAAATCTCCCAGGTCTCCGCTTCCGTTTTGCCCTCAGGAATGGCTTTGGCCACCTTCTCCACCTGGGGTGGCAAGGACTCCTGCAAGCGGCCCCAGTGCTTGGCGCGGGCCTCCTCCGTCAGCAGGAGGATGATTCTATCAATTTCAAAGAGCTGGCAGAGGGCCTTGGCGACGTAGCAGGTTTTGTCTGCCCTTTGCTCCCCAAAGAAATACGTCGTCTCGGTGTAGTCGCCAGTGCCCAGGGTGGTCAAAAGGGTTTTAGCCATAGGGATCCTCCAGGTGGGTCTGCAACGCATCAAAGCACAACCGCTGGCAAGCTACCGCAACCTGGAAGCCCCCCCTTCCCAAAAACAAGAGGCCTTTTCCCGCGCAGTGAAGGCGAAAAACCCAAAGTTAGCCTAGAACTAGAAAGCAGTTGGCCTCTAGAACGAGAGGGATCCTGGCATGCTATCGACCGAAGAGCTGTCGATTGCTCATCCAAAACTTACTCCCGAACAGTTTCTCGCCTTGCCAGAGGAAGATACTACCTATGAGCTGGTCAATGGACAAGCTGTTCCCAAAGATTTGCCGATGTCTCCTCAGAGATTTCATGCCTCTTTGCAGAAGCGGCTGCTTTTCATTCTGGATGCCTGGTGTCAAGGCAAGGGGGATCTGTACACAGAGCTGGCAGTTGTTTTGCAAAGGCAGGATCAAGATTGGCTTCCTGTTCCCGATTTGCTCTATGTTTCCTTTGAACGCTGGCCAGCGCAGCTTGAGGAAGACGGCCCTTGTCCCGTCGCTCCCGAACTGGTAGTGGAGATTCTTTCTCCCGGCCAGAGTTTTGGGGCTGTACTTCAAAAAGCAGCGGACTATCTGGAAGCTGGGATCCCTCGCGTTTGGGTTGTGGATCCCCAAGCCAAGAGCATCACCGTTTTCTACCCCGATGCCCCGCCGCGGACTTTTACGGGATCCCAAGCCATCCAAGATGAGTTTCTGCCCGGCTTGAAGGTTGTCCCCCAGGATGTGTTTGCCCAGGCTCGGATCCCTTAGTTGTTTTAGCTATCTGAGAGGGCTACCATGATTGAAGCTCTGGAAAGGCTAGCAAAGGAACCTGCCGAAAGCTCTGCAACAGCTTCTCGGAAGATTTGGACTGATGAAGAGTTTATGGCTCTGCCCGATGATGGCAATTGCTATGAAGTTGTCGATGGGAAGCTGATTGCTTTGGGTTCGGCAAGTGCAAGGCATGGATACTATGTAAGTTTGATTCACATCCTCCTAGGTGCCTATGTTCGCAGCCAAAAGATTGGCTTTACTTTTGACTCCGATACTTCGTTTAAGATGAAATCTGGCAATCGCCGCTCCCCAGATTGTTCTTTCTTCTCCAAGGAGCGGCTGCGATCTCTCGGCGGGATCCCCAAGAGCTATATCGAGGGATCCCCAGATTTGGTTGTAGAAGTTCTCTCTGAAGTCAACACAGTGGGAGAGATCCACAATAAAATCGTCGAGTACTTTGAAAATGGATCCCGCCTTGTTTGGCTTATTCATCCCGAAGAAAAGTATGTTTTGGTTTACCGTCAGCCTGAGCCCGCAGCATTGAAGCGGCCAGGAGATATCCTGGAAGGCGAAGAGGTGATCCCTGGGTTTGCCTTGGATTTGTCAGAGTTTTTTGCCGAACCTGAGTTTTAGCTGTTTGCCAAGCTCGCAAGTCTTCCAGGGTTCCGCGGCACCTGGTAAACTGGCGCCAAAAACGGGATCCAATTTCATGAGGCCGGTTTACCTGCAAGTTCTGGAGCGCAACCCCAGACGGCTGCGAATTGCCCTGCAAAGGTTTACCCCTGAGCAACTGGCCTGGCGGGTGGTGGCGGGTTTGGGGCTGTTGGCGCTGGGATCCCAGCTCTGGGGCCGCTCGCCGCTGGTGGGGTTGCTGGCCGTAGCAGCGGGCCTGGGGATTGGGATCCCTTGGGGGCTGGGGCAGATCCTGAGCTTGGATCGGGAGCGGCAGCGAGCGACCCTGACCCGGCTGGGTGGCCCCTGGGGGCTTTGGCGGCAGCAGGTATTCTCTTATCCCCTCGCCCAATTGCAAGGGGTGCGGCTGCAGCGGCTGGGACAGGAGATCTTGGATGAGGAGGCGCGGGAGAGCTTTCAGATCCAAGCTCAGGTGCGGTTGCAGTTTCGCCGCGGCGCTTTTGAACAAAAGCTTGAAGAAAAATTTCAAGAAGAGGTTATTGCTTGCTTCAGCAGCCAATCGGCGATCAAAGAAGGCGAGCCGGAAGCGCTTACCCTGGCACAGCGGCTGGTGGGCTGGATCCAGGACTATCTTAACCTGTGAGGTTCCCTTCTGGGCAATTGCCGAGGTTATATAGAAGTTCGTGAGTTGTTGATTGTGATACTTGGCAATCCTTGGCAAACTGCCGAGAATTGGTGTGGGTTTGAATAGGCACTCTCGCCTATCTTAACAGAATTTTGGCAATGCTAAGCTGTCATGATCATTCCTTGGGAGACCATTGTTGAGGAAGCTTTGGGCAACTGGCCGTGGCTGCTTTTGTGGGCAGCCTGGCTCCTGGCGCTTGTCTTCTGGCAGAGGCGGCGGCCGCATCAGGCCCAGGTTGGTTTTCCCGATGTCATCATGCTGGCGCGGGCGGATACAACGGTGGTGGAGTGTAACGAGGCCTGCCAGAAGGTTTTCGGCAATTGGCAGGGCCGGCGCTGGATCGAGGCCTTGCCGCCAGAGGAGCAAGAGCAGGTGCGGCAGAAGATATCCCAGCTTACTCCTCAGCAGCCTACCTTTGCTTGGGCTCACCCCTTGTTCGATGCGGAAGGAAAGGTGCGGTGGTTTGAGTGGATCAACCAGGGCCTTTTCGACCGGCGGGGCCGCTTGCAGTTTATTCGCGGGGTGGGCCGAGACATTACCGAGAAGAAGCAACTGGAAGAAAATCTGCGCCTGCGGGAAGCCCAACTGAGGGCTCTTCTGGACGCCCTGCCGGCAGCCATAGGGGCCAGGGATCCCCAGGGAGTGCTGATTTTGCAAAATGCCACCGACTGCGCCTGGTATGGCGATCTGCTGGGCACTTCTCTGCAAGAGGCAGCGCAGCAACATCCCCACTGGCTGGAGTACACTGGGCAAGCCTTGTTTGACCTGGAGCGGCAAGGGTTTTCCCGATTGGAGAGCAAGGAAATCATCCAAGGCCAAGAGCGCTACACCTATCGCCTGGCTGTCAAGCTGCAGGATGAGTCCAAAGGTTTGGGATGGCTCGGCATTGTCTTGGATATTACCGAGCAAAAGCGGCTGGAACAACAACTGCGAGAACAACAGGAGCGCTTTCGCGCCTTCCTCGACAACAGCCACGACATTTTGTGTTGGATCGATGCCCAAGGCTTGGTTCATACTCTCAATCGCCCGGTTACCGAGAAAGTCTTGGGTCGTTGTCCTGAGGAGGGAGAACCTATACCTCTGGATTGGGTTCACCCGGAAGATCGCCAGATCGTTGCCGACGCCCTTGAACAACTGAAGGCTCGGCCTGGCGAGACGCTCAGCTTTGTCTATCGGATGCAGCATGCCGATGGCCATTGGGTGTGGTTGGAGAGCCGCTGCACCAATCTTTTGCAGGATCCTGCGCTAGGGGGAATTGTCTGCAGCACCCGCGACATTACCCAGCAAAAAGAGGCAGAACAGGCGCTGCGGGAAAGCGAAGCCCGCTTTCGCGAAATGGCCGAGGCTGTGCCGGTTTCCTTCTTTCTCTATTCTCCAGATCTCAGTCAATTGTTTTATAAAAGCCCTCAGTGCGAGCAGATCTGGGGATACAAGCCGGAGGAGTTTTACCAAAAGCCCGATCTGTGGCGAGAAAAGATTCATCCGGAAGATCTGCCGAGGATTTTGCAAGCCGTACCTCAGGTCATCCAAGGAGAGAAGCCGATTACCTATCGCATCATTCATCGAGATGGCCGGGTGCGCTGGTTGCGGACTTCCTGCCGGCCTATTTTCAATGAACAGCAAGAAGTGATCCGCATTGCCGGCATTACCGAAGATATCACCCAGCAAAAAGAGGCGGAGCTGGCCCTGCAAGAAAGCGAAGCCCGTCTCAAAGCTATCCTCGATGGGATCTCTTTTCCCATCTTTGTTAAAGACCTGCAGGGCCGCTACTTACAGGTCAATCGGGCTTACCTGCAGAAAAAAGGTAAACTTCCAGAAGAAGTTCTCGGCAAAGTCGATGCGGAACTCTTCTCGCCAGAGGAAGCTCTGAAGTTTCGCGAGGAGGATCAAAGGGCAATCCAATCTGCTCATCCCATCAGCTATGAGCACACTGTTTGCCGTGATGGGCAAGAACTGGAAAAGTGGATCACCAAGTTTGCCCTGCGGGATCGGCGAGGGGATCCCTATGCCGTTTGCGGCATTGTGGTAGATATCACCCCCCTCAAACAAGCCCAGGATCTGCTGCTGCAAGAGGCAGAGCGAGAGAGACTCCTGGGATCCCTGCTGCGCCGCATCCGCGAGAACTTGGACTTGCAGCCCCTCTTGCAGACCACGGCGGCGGAAGTGCGAGAGTTTCTCCAGGTGGATCGGGTGATGATCTACCAGTTACAGGACGGCATAGGGGGATGGGTAGCTGCCGAGGCGGTGCTGGATCCCTGGCCCAGCCACTTGGGCCGCTCCGTGTGGGATGCTTGCTTTCGCCAGGATCCCTGCTATCGCAAGTACCAACAGGGCTTTGTGCAGGCCATCGACAATGTGGCGACAGCCAGTTTGGATCCCTGCCATCGGCAACTCTTGGAATCCTTTCAGGCTCAGGCCAACTTGGTGATCCCGATTCGGCGGAGGGAGGATCTCTGGGGCCTCTTGGTGGCGCAGCACTGCCAATCCAGCCACCCGTGGCAGGAGTGGGAAATTGAGCTTTTGCAGAAACTGACCGACCAGTTGGCTGTCGCGTTGCAACAGGCTCAGTTGTACGAGCAGATAAAAGCTCTAAAGCAAACGCTAGAAGAAAAAGTGCGGCAGCGCACTGCGCAGCTAGAGCGGGCTTTGCAATTTGAGGCTCTCCTAAGAAGCATTATCAACCGCGTGCGCGATTCTCTCGACGAAGCTGAGATCCTCAGCGCCGCCGTGCGCGAGCTGGGAGAAAGTCTAGATGCCGATGGCTGCGACATCAGCCTTTACAACGCCGATTTCACCCTTGCCACCATCCGCTACGAGTATTGCCCCCGCTCCGATTCTTATCTGAACCTCTCCATCCCTTTGCAGGGAGGGCCTTACGAAACCGTGTATCGACAATTAACTGCAGGGCAGCCTTGTCTATTTTGCTTCTTAGGGCGAGCCTCGGAAAACCGCCAGGTAGTAATGGCTTGTCCCTTGCTAGATAAAGGCCAAGTGCTGGGGGATCTGTGGATCTTTCGCTCGGCGGCGCGTCCTTTCGACGACCAGGAGATCCGACTTATCCAGCAGGTGGCCAACCAATGTGCCATTGGGCTGCGGCAGGCGCGCCTGTTCCAGGCTGCCCAAGAGCAGGTGCAAGCCCTGGAGCGCCTCAACCGTCTCAAAGACGACTTCATCAGCACCGTCAGCCACGAGCTGCGCACTCCCCTGGCCAGCCTGAAAATGGCCCTGAAAATGCTGCAGATAGCTCGCTCAGAGGAGAAACGAGCGCAATACTTCCTCATTGCCGAGCGGGAGTGCCAGCGGGAGATCGAGCTCATCAACGACCTGCTGGATCTGCAGCGGCTGCAGGCGGGGGCCTATGCGCTGGAGGTGCAAGCCCTCACCTGGCGAGATCTGCTGGGGGATCTGCTGACCGTTACCGAAGAGCGGGCCCGCGCCAAGGGGCAAACTTTCCAAGCCAGCGTTCCCCTGGAGAGCTCCCTCACGACAGATCCCTTGCTGTTGCAACGTATCCTGCGGGAGCTGCTGCACAATGCTGTGAAATACACCCCGGCCCAGGGATCCATCCGCCTACGGGTAGAAACCGAAAACCGCCGCAGCATCGTCGAGGTCAGCAATAGCCAGCCGATCCCCGCCGAGGAGTTGACCCGCATCTTTGAGCGCTTTTACCGCATTCCCAGCAACGATCCTTGGAAGGAAGGGGGCACGGGTCTGGGCTTGGCCTTGGTGAAACAGATGGTGGATCAGTTGCGCGGATCCATCGAGGTGAGCAGCGCCGCCGGCTGGACAACCTTTACGCTTCACCTACCTCATCTGCCCCAACTTTGACACAAAAGGATAGCTTGGTAGCCCCGTACTTGAGTGCGGGGCGGAAAAGCCCTTGAGCCACTTTAGTTGCTTCTTTGTTATAGTTAGTACAGAGCTTCTCCAGGAAAACAACCTACTGCGGTGCAAAACCCGCGCGGCAATAACTAACCTAGAGGAACTTAAGTCCGAAGTAAGCAGAACTTTGAGGTTATGCCTCAAAGGACTGTCTAGGGGCGTCTTGACAGCGCCTTCGCGAGTCCATTTGGGTGGGAGTGTCAAATCCCACGCTGAGGTCTCAGGCTTCTGCCATAGTGGAATTGGTCTTTTGTTGCTCCGTCTCTATGCTCAACTACCCGCCCAGCCATCCGGATCCCACTGTTGTCGACTTCTACCATGGGCAAGCGGTGCCGGATCCCTATCGCTGGCTGGAGGATCTGGATTCTGAGCAGACGCGAGCTTGGATCGAGGCGCAAAACCGCCTAACTTTTGACTACTTGCAGCGGATCCCGGCCCGGCAGCGGCTTCTGGAGCGCCTGAGGCAACTGTGGAACTACGAAAAATACAGCCAGCCCTTCAAAGAGGGCAACCGCTACTTCTACTTCAAAAACGACGGCCTGCAAAACCAGAGCGTTCTCTATACCCAAGAAAGCCTGGAGGGAGAGGCGCGGGTTTTGCTAGATCCCAACACCCTCTCGGAAGACGGCACGGTGGCCCTCTCAGGGATTGCCATCAGCCGCGACGGGCGCTACCTGGCCTATGGTCTCTCCCGCTCCGGCTCCGACTGGCAGGAGTGGAAGGTGCGGGATATCGAAACGGGAGAAGACCTGCCGGATCACCTGCGCTGGATTAAATTCTCCGGGGCCAGCTGGACGCTGGACGGGCAGGGATTTTTCTACAGCCGCTACGACGAGCCGGCCCCTGGCAGCGAGTACGAAAGCGCCAACTACTTCCAAAAACTCTACTACCACCGCCTGGGCACCCCCCAGTCGGAAGATCTCTTGGTCTACCACCGCCCTGACCAAAAAGAGTGGGGCTTTGCCGGCGGGGTTACCGAAGATGGAGACTACCTAATCATCTCCGTCTGGCGGGGCACGGATCCCAAAAACCTCCTCTTCTACAAAGACCTGCGGGATCCCAGCTCGCCGGTGGTGGAGCTTATCCGCGAGTTCCAGGCCGAGTACGCCTTTGTCGGCAACGACGGCTCCCGCTTTTGGCTGTTGACGGACCTCCAGGCTCCCCGGCGGCGACTGGTGGCCATTGATCTCGACAACCCAGGTCAGTTGCAAGAGGTGATCCCCGAAGCCGAGGAGACCCTGCAGGGAGTTAGCCTAATCCACAACCAGTTCGTTGCCTTCTACCTCAAAGACGCCCACACCCAGATCCGGACCTTTGCTTTAGACGGCACCTACCTGGGGGAAATCCCCCTGCCGGGGCTGGGATCCGCCAGCGGCTTTGGCGGCAAGCGCCACGACACCGAGACCTTCTACACCTTCACCAGCTTTACCACTCCCCCCACCATCTACCGCTACGACTTCACCAGCGGCCGCAGCACCCTCTTCCGTCAGCCCCAGGTGGATTTCGATCCCCAGGCCTATGAGGTGCAGCAGGTGTTCTACGCCAGCCAAGACGGCACCCGCATCCCCATGTTCCTTGTCCACCGCCGCGGCCTAGCGCGGACAGGGGATCACCCCACCCTGCTGTACGGCTACGGCGGCTTTGGCATCTCTCTGACCCCCAGCTTTTCGGTGGGCCTGGTGGCCTGGCTGGAGAGGGGAGGGGTTTACGCCCAGCCCAGTTTGCGCGGCGGCGGCGAATACGGGGAAGCCTGGCACCAAGCGGGCACCAAGCTCAACAAGCAAAAGGTCTTCGACGACTTCATTGCCGCGGCTGAGTGGCTCATGGCCAACGGCTACACCAACCCCTCCAAGTTGGCCATCGCCGGCGGCAGCAACGGCGGCCTCTTGGTGGGGGCCTGCCTGACCCAAAGGCCGGATCTCTTTGCAGCAGCCCTCCCCGCCGTGGGGGTGTTCGACATGCTGCGCTTTCATAAGTTCACCATCGGCTGGGCCTGGATCTCCGAGTACGGATCCCCGGAAGACCCGGAGGAATTCAAGGCCCTCTACGCCTACTCCCCCCTGCACAACCTCAAGCCCGGCACCGCCTACCCCGCCACCCTGATCACCACGGCAGATCACGACGACCGGGTGGTGCCCGCCCACAGCTTCAAGTTTGCCGCCGCCCTGCAGGCGGCCCAGGGGGGATCCCAGCCCATCCTCATTCGCATCGACACCAAAGCCGGCCACGGGGCCGGCAAGCCCACTGCCAAGCTCATCGAAGAGACCGCCGACCGCTGGGCCTTCTTGGTGCAGGTGCTGGGGATCCAAGCGGGCTAGCGACTCCGCGCCGGCAACCCCCTAGGCCCCAGGCCCACCCGACCGGCATAGACGGCCGCTTCCCCCAGCTCGTCTTCGATGCGCAGCAGTTGGTTGTACTTGGCGATGCGCTCGCTGCGGCAGAGGGATCCGGTTTTGATCTGGCCGGCGCGGGTGGCCACCGCCAGGTCGGCGATGGTGGTGTCTTCTGTCTCACCGGAGCGGTGGCTGATGAGGGTGCGAAAGCCCGCCTGAACGGCCAGTTGAATGGTCGAGACCGTCTCTGTCAGGGTGCCGATCTGGTTGAGCTTGATCAAAATGGCGTTGGCAGCGCCGCTGTCGATGCCTTTCTGCAGCCGGGCCGGGTTGGTTACAAACAGGTCGTCCCCCACCAGTTGCACCCGGGATCCCAAGCGGGCGGTCATGGCCTGCCAGCCGGCCCAATCTTCTTCCGCCAGCCCGTCTTCCAGGGAGAGGATGGGATAGTTGGCCAGCAGTTGCTCGTAGTAGTTCACCATCTGCTCGGCGCTGCGGGCTTTGCCCTCGAAGTGGTACTGCCCATCCTGCAGCAGCTCGTTGGCCGCCACGTCCAAGGCCAAGGCGATATCCTCCCCTGGCCTGTAGCCCGCCTGTTCAATAGCCGTCATCAATAGATCCAAAGCTGCGGCGTTGGAGTCGAGGTTGGGGGCAAATCCGCCTTCATCCCCCACCCCCGTGGACAGTCCCCTCTGCCGCAGCACTTGTTTTAGGGCTGCAAACACCTCGGCTCCGTAGCGCAGCGCCTCGCGAAAGCTGGGTGCTCCGATGGGCACGATCATAAATTCTTGAGTATCGAGGTTGTTGTCGGCGTGGGCGCCGCCGTTAAGCACATTCATGAGCGGCACTGGCAGCAGGTTGGCAAAGGGTCCACCCAGGTACCTGTACAAAGGCAGGCCCACCGCATTGGCAGCCGCCTTAGCCGTGGCCAAAGAGACCGCCAAGATGGCGTTGGCTCCCAGTTGCGACTTGTTGGGGGTGCCATCCAGATCGATCATCAACTGGTCGATGCGGGCTTGGTTGAGGGCATCTTCCCCTCGCAGCTCCGACTGGATGGGGCCAAGAATGTTTTCCACCGCCCTCAACACGCCCTTGCCGCTGTAGCGCCTGGGATCCCCATCCCGCAGCTCGTGAGCCTCAAAAGTGCCGGTCGAAGCGCCACTGGGCACCTGGGCCAAGCCGGTTGCCCCATTGGCTAGGCCCACCAAAGCTTCTAAGGTCGGCTGCCCCCGGGAGTCGAGGATCTCATGGGCGGTAATCCACTCGATGGCCGTTTCCACAGTTGCACCTCAGCAATTGGCTAGACAGTTCTGGCCGAAGCCAGATTGCCAATAGACTAGTGGATTTTTGCCCCCGGATCCCTTTGGCTTCCGGAAAACTTTAATGGGCACAGGCGGCACAGTTGCTTTCGGTCTGAGCTAGGAACAGGCAGGGAGTAGCTGAGAACATAAAGCCCTATCTCCGTCCACAGCTTCAGATGTCTCGACATCTCCTCTGGGCTCCTTACCCCTTGGCTGGGCCAACTCTGGCTTGATTGAAACTAATCTCAAGAAAAAAGAGATTTTTTATCACTAGCTGCCACGGGATCCCTTGCTTAAACCCGGCCCTTTAGGAACAACTACCGCCTACGAGAGCCGCAGCCTGCGAAGTCAATCCAGCTTTTAACAAAACTTAACCCTAAGTATATTGATATCTTTTCTCAAGAAGCTTAGAGTAGACTACAGCTTAAAGTTGAGATTTACTATCAATAATTGGTTGTATGGCTCGAAAGGATGTGTCCGTGCGGCCAGAGGCAGCTCTGGGGCAAAGTCTCTGGCCTTTTCCTAAAAAAGCTTGTTTAGCAACGCAAAAGGAGCGGGGATGACAGCGACAACATTGAGGGCAAGAAGGGGGATCTAACTTGCAAAAGTAGATCCCCTAGGGGGCGGGCAACGCCCGTTTGACTGATCTTTTTGGCTGCTGGGGGCGCATGTGGCCCATGCAGCGAAAAATGTTTTGCTGTAGCCGAGAACAGCTCCTGGTGCGTATAGCCCAGAGCCTTCTGCCAGCTTCAGAACAGTGGCGAGCGCGCTCACTCTCCTATGCCCTGGCTAAAGATTTAGACACTTCCCCCATACCTCACTCCCTATTTCAGGTGGTAGCGATTCCAACCCAGAAAGTGTCGGTGCCGATGTTGGTTTGCGCCAGCGAGGATGACCCCATTGTGGATCCCGCTTCGCTCGAGAAGTGGGGAAACCACTTAAAGCCAGGGGATCAAATGTGGTTTTGCCCTGGGGGACGACAGTTTTTTCATTATTCTTTTCCAAGTTTGGTCAATCTGAAAATCATGGATTTTTGGCAGGAATTGCGTAAATTTCAGCCCAGCATGGCCTAAGGCGGCTGGAGTTTTGCGGGATGATGGGCATGGCCGCTCATCCCAACAGGAGAGGGGCTCCGTTTGCAGCCCAGGTCGAGCCCCTGACAATAGAAAAACGGGCAGGGGTGGAAGGAGGCCATTGAGCTTCCGGTAAAATTGATTGGTAGAATAGGGCCAGCCCCCGACGTGGATAGGGAAGGGGCGGGCTTAAGTGTGGGATCCGCGACTATGTTCGACAAACTGCTCTTTCCCATCGACAACTCGCGCGAAACTAGCCACGCCCTGCCCTTGGTGGCGGACATAGCGCAGCGCTACAAGAGCCAGGTCTATCTGCTCTCCGTCCTAGACAGCACGGACCTGAGCCCAGAGCAAGCCGAGCAAGCCCGCCAAAGTATCCACAACTTGCTCAAACAGGCTGAGGCTGGCCTCCAGCAGATTGGCATCCAAAATGTCAAGAGCGAGTATCGCGAGGGGAAGGTTCCTTTTGTCATCTGCGACGTGGCGGACGAGCTGGAGATCAGCCTGATCGTGATGGGATCCCGCGGCATCAGCTTGTCTGCCGAGGGACAGAACAACTCCGTCAGCCACCGCGTCATCGACCTCTCCCCTTGCCCGGTGCTGGTGGTGCCTTGAGGAAGGGGATCCCAGCCGACGCCATTCTTGCTGTTTTGTTCTATTCTGTAGAGTGCGTTGAGGCCGGCTCTGGCTGAAGAACCCGAATGTTGCCTTCTGTAACAGCAAGGCGGCTGATATTTGTATTGTCCAAAAGTCTGCAGTACAACGAAGAGCGAGATACAGCTTTTTCCGACTCTGTGAGAATCTTGTGGAGAGGTAGGATCCCTGTCATACAGGAGAAGCATCTGATTTTTATGAGCGTTGGTCAGCGTTGCTGGGAAAAGCTGTAAGCTCCATTGCTATTCACTAGTGCCACCTTTAGGAATCGTCATGGAAAGTCGTGGTTACAACAAGGCCTCCCAGAAGACCTTCGAGGTGATGCGGCATTTCGCAGAAACCTACGCCAAACGTACCGACACTTTTTTCTGCTCTGATCCTACGATTACGACGGCAGTGATCGAAGGCTTGGCTCTCCACAAAGAGCAGTTGGGCGCTCCGCTCTGTCCCTGCCGCTTTTACGAAGACAAAGAGGCGGAAGTGAAAGCCGGCTATTGGAACTGCCCCTGCGTGCCAATGCGCGAGCGCAAAGAATGTCACTGTATGCTCTTCTTAACCCCAGACAACCCCTTTGCCGGCACCAGCCAAACCCTAGAGGAGGTGCCCCTGGAATACCAAACGAAATAATCGGCCAAGTGCCTGTCATTGGAGGGGACGATCGGGCGGGGAGGGGTGACAAAGATCGGTATAGTCAGAGAATAGCTGGGTAGTTGCTATTCGCAGGAGGAGGAAACTCTTTTATGACTCCCTCACTGGCTAACTTTCTCTGGAGCTTGCTGTACGGCGCAGTGGTGCTGGGGCTTCTCTTCGGCGCCATCGTCTTCGTCAGCCAAAGAGATAGGGTGCGTCGTCGCTGAGTCTCCTGCTCGCCAGGGCTTGTCTGCGGATTGCCCACCGCCCTTTATGATCTAAAGCTGATCTGGCGACATCCCGGGAGCGTTGACCCACCCCCTGCACTACTGGCGGCAAAAAAACCGCTACTACCACGAGGATCTGGAGCGGCTGCACCGCTTCTTCGTTCCCCCAGGCCTGCGCATTCTGGAAATCGGCTCCGGCACCGGATCCCTGCTCAACGCTTTGCAGCCCAGTTTTGGGGTGGGGATTGACTGGGACGCAGAGATTGTTGCCCAGGCGCAGAGGCAGTTTCCCCATCTTCACTTTCGGGTGCAGGATGCCCACACGCTGGACAAGCAGGATCCCATCTTAGCGGAGCCTTTTGACGTTATTTTGCTCGTCAACACCTTGGGCTACCTGGCAGACGTTCAGCAGGTTCTTGAGCGGCTGCGCCGTTTTTGTACCCCGCGCACTCGCCTGATCCTCTCGTACCACAACCCCCTCTGGGAGCCGCTGCTAAGCCTGGCGACCGTCCTCAAGCAGCGCATGCCCCTGCCGGCAGCCAACTGGCTCTCGGCAGGCGATGTGGCCAATTTGCTGCACCTAGCAGGGTACGAGGTCATTCAGCAGGGCAAGCGGCTGTTGTTGCCGCGGCGGATCCCACTGCTTTCGACGCTGATTAACCGCTTCATTGCCCCCTTGCCCGGGATCAACGCCCTTTGTCTAACGGAATACACGATCGCCCGCCCCCAGCCCGATCCCGCCTGGGATCCCCCCCTTGAGGAGCAACCTTCTTGCACAGTGGTGATCCCAGCCCGCAACGAGGCGGGCAACATCCGCCGCTGTGTGCAGCAGTTGCCAGAGATGGGATCCCGCACCGAGATCATTTTTGTAGAGGGGCATTCCAGCGACGACACCTGGGCTGAGATCCAGCGGGTTCAGGACGAATACCAGGGGATCCGCACCATCCAGGCTCTCCGGCAAGAGGGCAAAGGCAAGGGAGATGCGGTGCGCAAGGGGTTTGCCGCGGCCAGCGGCGATGTGCTGATCATTCTCGACGCCGACTTGACTGTCCAGGCGGAAGAGCTCCCCAAGTTTTTCCGCGCGGTGGCCTCCGGGCGGTGCGACTTTGCCAACGGCTGCCGCCTCGTCTATCCCCTGAAACCAGAAGCGATGCCGCGCCTCAACCAGTGGGCCAATCGTTTTTTTGCCGCTCTCCTCTCCCACATTCTCGGCATCCGCATCAAAGATTCCCTCTGCGGCACCAAGGCCCTGTGGCGGGAGGACTATTGGCAGATTGCCAAGCTGCGGCAAGAATGGGGGGATTTTGACCCGTTTGGGGATTTCGACCTGTTGTTGGGGGCGGCCAAGCGCACCCTCAAGATCCTGGACATCCCGGTGCGCTACTTCCCCAGAACCTATGGGCGCTCCAACATCCAACATGTGCGGGACGGGCTGCGGCTGCTGCAGATCTGCGCTTTTGCCCTCAGCCGCTTCAAGGGATCCTGAGCCCTAACCCCTTCAACACGGTTTTGATCCAGACGGGCCGCTTCCCCATCCGGATCCCTGCCCAGCCTCCCAGAAGTTGTTACAATAGTTAGCCATTGAAAAATGCATGGATCAGCCCTGAGAAAAACCGCCACAGGAAAAAGCAATGGGGGAATCCGTGTTGAGCAGGCTCGGCCAATGGATCTCAAGTACTCCCCTACGCTCCCTCGATCGAGCCTATGAAGCTGCCCTGCGCATCAAAGCCATCGAAGACCGCTACTTTCAGGGGGGATCCATCGGCAGCAACGGAAACCACGGCCAAAACACCAGCCGCTACTTTCAGATCCAATTGCGCCAGGAATTGCGTCAAATTGATCTTAGTTTAGCGGAGTTCAGGGCCAGTAGCGTTTTTTCTCGCCTGCCGGATCCCGAGCAAAATGGCAGCGGCCCTCCCTTCTCTTCCGACAAAGATCAGGCCAAAGAGGCCCCCGTCGGCCCTTCTGAAAACGACGGTAAAGACGCTGAAAATGGCCGGCAAAGTCGGGATCCCTCGATTTTGGAAAAGCTGGAGTTTATCGATCAGGTGACCTCGCGCTACAAGCGCCCCGCTGCTCAACCCAGGTCCACCTCCCCTCCGCCCAAGTCTCAAGAGCAACCAGAGCCACTGACCTCAAGCCAGCCGGAGCCCTCCGATCCCTCCATCAAGACCAATCTTGCTAAGACAAACCTCGACAACAGCAATGCCCCGGTTGCCTCTAAAACGGCCCTCCTGCCTCGCTCCATCCTGCGTACGGCCAACCAGATCCGCCGTGAGCTGAGTTCGCAGGCAGAAGAAGAGCTGCTCCAGGAGTATCGCGGCCAACGCACGCGCACACTGGTGGCAGTTCGGTTTTTGTTGCTGCTGGCCATTTTGCCGCTGCTTGTCCAGATTTTCTCGAAACACTTCCTGTTCGGGCCGTTGGTGGATCGCTTTCAGCCGCGGGAGCCCACCATCCTGGCTCTGAGCTACGAATTTCAAGAAAAGGCTCTCTCCGAGTTTGAGTTTTTCAAGGAAAAAATAGAGTTTGAGCGGGCTTTACACCACCAATCTCCAGAGCTCGACCTGGAATCCGAAGACCAACTGTCCAAGAAGGCAGAGGAGTTGCTGCAAAAATACAGCCGTAAGAATTTGGAAGGCCTCAAGAACGTCCTTGCCGACGTGCTATCGCTGCTGGTGTTTGGCTGGCTGATCTTCATCGGGCGCGAGGAAATTGAAGTTCTCAAGTCTTTTTTGGATCGCCTGATCTATGGCCTCAGCGACAGTGCCAAGGCTTTCATTATTATTCTCTTCACAGATGTGTTCGTCGGCTACCACTCTCCCCATGGCTGGGAGGTGCTGCTGAGCAGCTTAGCTGCCCACCTGGGTCTGCCAGAAAACCGCAATTTTATCTACGGCTTTATTGCCACTTTTCCGGTTTTCCTCGATACACTCTTTAAGTACTGGATCTTCCGCTACTTGAACCGCGTATCGCCGTCGGCGGTGGCCACCTACCACGCCATGAACGATTGAGGGTTTGCAGTTGCCTTCATCGAGAATCCAGGCCGCTGCCGCCACCATCCACAACCTCAGGGGGAGTTCCCCTCACCCCCGGCCCCTCTCCCTCTGGGAGAAGGGAGCTGGGGATCGACCTAACGAGTTGTTTCGTTGCCCCTGGAAACAGCCCTAATTTGAGTTCCCTGAGTTAGCTGCGCACGCGCAAGGACTGGCGATGGCAAAACCCGCAGACCAACCAACGCTCCAGTTCGGCGGCAGGGGCGGGGCAGCCACAGGCAGGGCAAGGGAACAGGTTTTGCTGAGTTTGTCTCTGTTTCACCAGTCGGGCCCAACGTTCGAAAGCGGCTTTAGCATCGGCGGGAGACGGCCGTGAGCCGGAGCGGCGAGCGGTTGCAGGCTGCTTTTGGGCTGGGGTTGCAGATGAGATGGGGTAAAACTTGCCTACCAACTCCGCATCAGGGTGGGGAGCGGACGGGCTGGATCCCTCGTGCCAAGCGCCGGGGCTGAAGCGAATGTCGCTGAGAGGAGGGTGCAGGCGGCTGTTGAGTTTCCTGAGAATGAGCTGGCGCTGCAGAGTTAAGTTTTGCGCCCAGGACGGGGTAGAGGTGGCCACCTGTAGCACCTGGCGGCGCAGGTTGAGGGGATAGGTTTGCGCTGCTACCGCCTCTCCCACCACTTCCGGCCAGAGCTGTCTTAGGAGCTGCATTTGCTTCAGTTCAGCCCAACACGGATGGCTGCCAAAGCTACCCAGTGCCTCATCTAACCGTTGCAGCATGGTGTCGCTCAGGAAACGCCATTTTGGTCTTCCAACGATTTTGCCGCTTCGCTGAGGGCGGACTGAATGGAAGCGGCATCGGGCAGGGAACGGGATCCGCCGTTTTGACTGGGGGGAGCAAATCCTTCGAGGCTGCGAATGTGAATATCTTGCTGGGGGAAGGGGATGCGGATCCCACGCCGGCGAAACTCTGCTTCGATGGCAAAGTTCAGCTCGCTGATCAAGACAAATTGATCCTGGGGCCGGTTGATCCACACCAGCAGCTCAAAGTTGAGGGAAGAGGGGCCAAAAGACTTGAGCCACACCTGCGGGGCGGGGCTGCTCAGTACCCGCGGATTTTCCTTGGCGGCGCTGAGCAGGGCTTCGGTGACCAAGGTGGTATCGGAGCCGTAGGCCACGCCCACGGGAATGTGGATGCGACAGCGGGGATCCCGGTAGCTCCAGTTCACCACCTTCGACTCGGTGAAGCGGGAGTTGGGCACGATTACAAAGATGCGATCCAAAGTGCGCAGGACGGTGGCCCGCGGGCCAATGCGCTCCACGGTGCCGAGCAGGTTGTCCACTTCCACCAGATCCCCGACTTGGATGGGGCGCTCCAGCAGGATGGCGATGTAGCTGATGTAGTTGTTGGAGAGGTTTTGCAGACCAAAACCGATCCCCAAACCCACCGCCCCGGCAATCACCGCCAGGGATCCCAAATTGAGGCCACTGAAGGGCAAGACCAAGAGGATCCCGAACAGGGTGAGGATGTACTTGAAGATGGCCGTTGTAGACTCCTGGGTGCCCAGATCCAGTCCCAGCCGGCTCAGAAACCGCTGCTTAAAGCCAACGCTGACGTAGTGGGCAACGGTGAAGACCAAAGCGGCCAGCACAAAAAAGACCAGCAAGCTGGCGATGGAGACGCTGGAATTGGGCAGCGGTTGGGTGAGGACGCCCAGCGCCGTGGCCACCACGCGCCCCAAGCCCAGGTAAAAAGCGCGCTGAAAAGGCCGCAGGGCAGGTATAAAGCTGATGCCGCGATCCAGAGAGATGCCGGCAATGAGAATTGCCCCCAGGCCTCGCAGCAGCACCCCTGCGATGTCGATCCAGCTCCCCCAGGCCGGGTCGGCCTTGAGCTCCAACCAACTTTGCAGGCGGACGAGACTGCGGTCGAACAGCCGCCAGAGAAAGAACCCCACTGCCACGGTGGCCAGCCCGGCCAGGATGGTGAGCATCAGCACGCGCGGATCCTGCGCCCGCTGCAGATCCAGCCGATCCTGCCGGTAGTCGGCAATGGCTTGCTCCAGCCGCCGCGCCCAAGTGTTGGCCACCAGACGCACGTCGTTGAGGCTCACCTGGCCCAGCGGCACCCTGCGCTCGGCGGCGGCGTCGGCATAGGTGACGGTAAACAGATACCGCTGGGTGGCCTCAAAGCGACCTCTTTCTCCCAGGCGGAGGACGTACTGGCCGTTGGCATCCTGGGCCACCCGTACCTCCGGCTCTGGCAACTGGCCTTCTTCCAAGAAGCGCTCAATGATTGCCCGCACGTTGTCGGCCCGCACATCGCTGGGGTATTCTGCCGTCTGCAGGCGAAACACCGGAATGTTCCCCACCAAGACTTCTGTGCCCTCTTGGCCGGTCAAGGGGATCCGCAGTGGGCTAGAGGTCGGGGAAGGGGATCCCTCAAGAGTTGGCGCTTCGGCAGGAGTGGGGTGGGAAAAGCCGGGATCCCGCAACTCGAGGGCTTGGGCCACCGGGATCCCAGCAGCCTTGGAGACCGGAGCGGGCAGGAGCCAGAGGCCAATCCCGGCTATCAGCCCCACCGCCAGGGCCGCTCCCTTCAGCAGGACAGAGTCTCGAATGGCTCGTTGGACCCGAACGCCCATTGTCTCGGGGATCCCTAGGATGCTGCTGTAAGCCTATGGTGGCATAAGCAAATCCCGATTTTGGCCGATCCAAGCGAGGACCTTAAGTGCTCTGATGGTGGCCCAAAAGGCGTTGGCGCAGCTTTTTAATTTGGTCTCGCAGTTGCGCAGCTTCTTCAAATTCCAGGTTTTTGGCCGCTGCTTTCATCTTCAGTTCCAGTTGGCCGATCAGCTCTGGAATCTCCGAAAGAGGGATTTCGTCTGCAACTGGAAAGGCTTTTTCCAGGTCTTGGCTGTTGAGTTTGCGGGAGATGGCCAAAAAAGACAGAATGGCGTTGCTGTTTTTCTTAATAATGGGCTTAGGAGTGATGTTGTGTTGGCGGTTGTATTGCAATTGAATCTCCCGGCGGCGCTGGGTTTCGGCGATGGCCCGGGCCATGCTGCCGGTCAGGGTGTCGGCGTACATCACCACCGTGCCACGGACATTGCGCGCTGCTCGCCCGATCATCTGAATCAGGGATCGCTCCGCCCGCAAAAATCCCTCTTTATCCGCGTCCAAAATGGCCACCAAGGAGACTTCCGGCAAATCCAACCCTTCCCGCAACAAATTGACCCCTACCAGTACGTCAAAAGCTCCTTCGCGAAAATCTTGTAAAATTTCGATCCGCTCAATTGAGCTGATCTCGGAATGCAAATAGCGAACCCGGATCCCGCGTTCTTGCAAGTATTCTGTGAGATCTTCGGCCATGCGTTTGGTGAGGGTGGTCACAATGACCCGTTCCGGGAGGCCCTGCTGCGAACGTTCCAATCGCAGGTAGATCTCTCCCAACAAATCCTCCACCTGCCCGGCTGTGGGGCGGACATGCACTTCCGGATCCACCACCCCGGTGGGCCGAATGACCTGTTCTATAACCCGACCGGTGCCCGGCACATAGAACTTCAGGGTTTTGCCGTTTTCCACCACCGTTTCAAATTGGGCTCCGCTTTGCTCCAGTTCCCAGTTGCCGGGCGTGGCGGAAACAAAGACGCATTGGTGGACTTTGGCCCAGAACTCCTCGGCTTTGAGAGGGCGGTTGTCGAGGGCGCTGGGCAGGCGAAACCCGTGATCCACCAGCACCTGCTTGCGGGCGCGATCCCCATTGTACATGCCGCGGATTTGCGGCACGGTGACGTGGGATTCGTCCACCACCAAGAGCCAATCGTTGGCCTTGAAATAATCCACTAAACAAGCAGGCGGCTCCCCTTCCTTGCGCCCCGTCAGGTGCCGAGAGTAGTTTTCGATGCCGTTGCAATAGCCCACCTCCCGCAGCATTTCCAGGTCGTAGCGGGTGCGCTGTTCTAGCCGTTGGGCTTCCAGTAGCTTGCCTTGTTTGCGAAAGAAAGCCAGTTGCTCCTCCAGCTCCTGCTCAATGTTGAGGATCGCCTGCTGCAACTGGGCTTCTGGCGTTACAAAGTGGCGAGCCGGGTAGACTCTGAGGGCGCTGAGGCTGGTCAAAATCTCACCTGTAACCGGATCAATCAGGCGAATGGCCTCGATCTCATCGCCAAAAAATTCAATGCGGATCACCCGATCTTCATACGCCGGCACAATTTCCAGCACATCGCCCTTGACGCGAAATCGCCCCCGCGCCAGCTCCAGGTCGTTGCGCTCGTACTGAATGCCGGCCAGATCCCGCAAGACCTCCCGCTGGTTGATCTCCTGGCCGACTTGGAAGGGGATGGAAGCCTTCAGGTATTCCTCCGGCATGCCCAAGCCGTAGATGCAGCTTACCGAGGCCACCACGATGACATCTCGCCGTTCAAATAGAGAGCGGGTAGCGGAGTGCCGCAACATGTCGATCTCATCGTTGATGGAAGAAGACTTGGCGATGTAAGTATCGGTGCTGGGCACATAGGCTTCCGGTTGATAATAGTCGTAATAGCTGATGAAATATTCGACGGCATTGTAGGGAAAAAGCTCTCGCAGCTCGTTACACAGTTGGGCGGCCAAGGTTTTGTTGGGAGCCATCACCAAGGTGGGCCTGCCGACTTGCTGGATAGTATGGGCAATGGTAAACGTTTTGCCGGTTCCGGTTGCCCCCAGCAGGGTTTGAAAGCGATGGCCCTCTAAAATCGACTTCACCAAGCCGGCAATCGCCTTGGGTTGATCCCCCGTGGGCTGATAGGAAGAAACCAGTTGAAACTCCGACATAAGTCTATCCGTTGATCTTTTGAGGATCCATGGTTGAGTGTTCTGGTTAAGACTTTTAATTTAGACAACTGGGCAGTTACAGCCTGCTTGGCCAGAACCTATATCGTCCCATAAGCTAAAACCTTTGTCAGTGGAGTTTCCGTCGGTGCGCTGGATCTCCTGACGAAAGAGCAAGCTGTAGTTGAATTCGGCGGCTACACCTCACAGGCTGTAAATTTGTCCATCGATTAGCAGATGGGTAATGCCTTTCTTCTGCAATTGTGGGCGTACAATCTCCAGAATGTATCCGGGAAATTGGATGACCCGGTAGGGCGGATAGGTGTTGCTGCCACGACGGCTCATCTCGGAAAAGCGCCGAGCCACCTTGTGGTTGTCGAAAATGGGCAGCGTATTGGCGTTTTCGATCCCCTCTACGGGCAGGGATCCCAGCCCCAGAAATTCCTTGAGGGGGCGGGTGGTCAGCTCTTGGTAGCGATCCACCACAACATAACAGGTCTCAGGCAGGTCGAGCTTCTCTAGGGGGAGTACTTGGATGTGATGGACGGGATCCGCCAAGGGATCTTCTGAGGGCACCGCTGCCGCGTCGTCTAAAAAATCGTCGGCATCCTCTTCTTCGTCGTCATCGTCTTCTTCGTCTTCCAGGTCGTTGTCCTCGTCGTCTTCTAGGTCTTCTTGAAGCTCGGCTACGAGCTGGGCCGGCAATTCTTCGGGGGCCAGTTCTGCCACCGTGGCCGTCCTGTCCTCAGGGATCCGCTCCCCTTCGCTGACATCGCTGAGATCGGAGGCGTCGGCAGCCCCCTGTGGGGGCAAGACCTGTTGCCCCTCCATGCCGTCCAGGGGAAGGGTGGGTTCCTCGCCCGTGTCTTTGCGGCGAGCTGCTGAGCGTTTGAGCTGGATCAGCCGCTGGTACTCGTCGGCAGCGATGTTTTCCTTGAGGACACGGGTGATGGTGGTAACGCTTACCCGAAATTGCTCGGCCAATTCGGCGGCAGTGGCTGCCGAGCCGCGGTAGGTGCTAACAATTTGCTGTTGTTCTTGTTCTGAAAGTTTGCTGCGGGCCATCGCGGTTATCCCATCCCAAAACTTGGACTCATGGGCAGGCGGCGGTTGCCCGACACAGCCGGTTGAGGCCGGCGGCCAGCGCTTCCCGCTCTAGTTCCTTGCCGATGAAGACAATTTTTGACCAACGCGGCTCATCGGGATCCCACTCCCGCTCCAAGAAGAGGGTCTGTCGTCGGCCCACCTGATGAAAGATAACCCGCTGCGGCTCGTCCGCAACCCACAGCACCCCCTTGGCGCGAAAAATCGTCTCCGGCAGATCCTGCAGCCAATCGCGGAAGGCCGCCAGATCCAGCGGTTGCTGCAGTTGAAAGCTCAGAGATTGGATCCCGTCTTCTTCCAGATGGTGACTGGGGTGAGCGTGACCTTCAGCCTCGGCAGCGGAGAGCTTGGGATCCCACAGCTCTGGGCGAAAGGCGTGCACATCCAAAATGCGGGCCAGGGGCACCTGGGCGTGGGTGGTGGGCAGACAGGGAGCGTCGGGGTTGTAGCGACGCAGATCTAACAGGATCTTCTCTTGTTCGGCTGGGGTGATCAAATCTACCTTGTTCAGGAGCAAGATGTCGGCGCTGCTGATCTGGTGGGCGGTAGTTTGGGACCGCTGGAAGTTGCGCCAGTACTCGGCCCCATCCACCAGGGTCACCATCCCATCCAGGCGCAGCTCCTCGTGGAAGGTTCTCTGTACAAACAGCTCGGCCACCTGCCTGGGATCCGCCACGCCGCTGGTCTCCACCACCAGGTAGTCCAACGCCTGGGCATGCTGAAGCAGCTCGCGAGCCGCCCGTTCGAGATCCTCCCGCACCGTGCAGCAGAGACAGCCGTTGCTGAGCTGCATCAGCCCTCCTTGGGGCATGTTGACCAGTTCGCCATCGATGGAGATCTCGCCAAACTCGTTGAGGATAACCCCGATGCGCAGCCCGTGTTCCTCCTGCAAGATGCGCTTGAGCAGCGTGGTTTTACCACTGCCCAAAAAGCCCGTCAAAATTGTAACCGGAAGCTGAGCTTTCATACATTCATTACATATCAATCACTCAAGACTCAATCGACAAGCGGCCAACAAACCCTTTTCTCAGGTTCTCTGGAGGCTCTACTAGCTTAGCTCCAGGGCCAGTTTTCCAGGATCTGGACTGAATGGCGGCGCTGCTGGGATCCCTAAGCCAGCAGGTTCGGGTGGACGAGGTGGGCATGCAATCCACCTACCCCGTCTGGGTGGGCTGCGCCGGCAGATCCGCTGGGCCGATGTCGAGCGCCTTGACCTCGCTCCACCAGCCAGGGGGGCCTGTTGACACTCCCACCGTCTAAAGGCGGGGGATTCTTACGCAGTCCACAAAAGAACCCGCAACGGCGTTGTCAAAGCGCCTCTAGACAGTTCCTTAACGCAAAGCCCCAAGGTTCTGCTGACTTTCTTAAGCAGGTTGGCGGCAGCATTTGCCTCAGCCCAGAGGGTCTCCACCCGTCGGGTTTTTCACCATAACTAGGTAGCTCATCTCCATCTAGGAAGCTTGCCTGCGAGCTGTACGCCTCCTCTACCTCAATAAACTCCATGCCATAATGCTGACATAATTGCACGATACGCTCCTTGAACCGACCTGTTGGGACGAAAACAAAGTTTTGGTTAAAACCGCATTCTTGTTTTTGTTCTTTGTTCCAACCTAAATAAGCGATAGTGCGAGAGGAAAGTCAACGGTACAATCACTACAACCATGGTGTGGGGCTAGCGGTTGTTTATCTTATTTTTTGGCCAAAGAGAAAGAAAGAGGTCTTGGTGGGAGAAGTCAGGAAGAGGTTGTTTGAGCTATGAAACTATATCAACGACCCCCATCATGGGTAAGCGACTAAAGTGGCTAGCGGGCTTTTCCGCCCCGCACTCAAGTGCGGGGCTACCAAGCTATCCTTTTGTGTACTACCTGGTCAGCGGCCCTATGTCCAGCCTTGGATGGACAGGCTGCTGGGGGTTTGCCCTGTTGCTCTTGCTCTGGATGGGATCCTGGCCTTCTGGGTTTGGATGGGGAGCTAGCTCCAGCGGGGCAAGTAGCAGGAAAAATCCTGTTTTTTAACAAACCGAAAGGGCCCGGAAAGGGATCCCCAGACCACCTGATCTGTTTCGGGATCGCGCCCCTGATCCAGGCTGTGGAAGTAGTCGGCCCCGATTTCAAACTCGCTATAGAGGTAGGTGGTTCTGCCCTTGCGCTCGACGATACAGCCCTTGCCGGGTACGCTGCGGCCCCGGTAGCAGGATCCCGTCCATTCCACCTGAACCGCGCAGCCGGGCAAAAGCTCCAGCTCTGCCGCCGCCAGGCTGGCCAGTTTTCCCAGATCTCGGCCAGCACATTTGTAGGCCTCCGGGGATCCCAGGGCGTAGTTTTGAATGCGGATCCCGTCTGGCGTCTCGAAAAGGTGGATGACCCGCTGCCGGTAGGGCTGGTCGGGGTAGATATCGTACAGTTGCTCCACGTAAAACCCTATCCCCTGAAACACCGACCACGGCAGAGGGCATTGGTAGACGTGAATGTTGGCGAACCAGACCGGCTCGGCTATAGCCTGGTGCAGATTGTTGAAATGTCCGGCCATCCAGGTGGCCAGTTGGGCCAGTTGCGGCGAAACCGACATAGCGCAAGTGACATACTCCCGTCTCTCACCCTAAAGCGCTCTGCGCCGCTGACGCGAACGGGTAGAGAGCAGGCTTCTCGCTTCGAAGGACTCCGTTCCGCTAGCGCGAACGGGGAGCTATTGCAAGAACCCTCTGCAAGCAGCCACGGAATGCCCTATCGCAGGGCTGTACCAGATTCCGGCAACGCCGTTTTGTACAGCCAATCTGATTTTACGATATTTTTTGCGGGGGTGGCTGTATCCCGACCCTGACTGCCCCCCAGTCGGATATAGGGGGGTACAGGGCGGGGCTTATCCACCCCCGCACCCCCAGAAGCGTAAGCGTGCAAGCCTATTATCCGGGACGGCAGGCCCGCTTGCCAAAACCAGCTCTAGGGATCCAGTTTGGCCGACAGGCTAGAGTAGAGAAGCTCGATCCCCTCCGCTTGGGATCCGATTTGCCTTTCAATGGATTTGCGAACGGCGCTATGTCTGCCCCACCCCTTCCCCTGCTTGGGCAATCCCTAGCTGCCTTGAAAGACTGGGCGGTTGAGCAAGGGCAGCCGGCCTACCGCGGCCAACAACTGCACACCTGGCTCTACCACAAAGGGATCCGCTCCCTGCAGGAGGTGACGGTCTTTCCCAAGGCCTGGCGCGAGGCGCTGCAAGAGTATCCCGTGGGGCGCTCCCAGGTGGTGCAGCGGATAGAATCCCGCGATGGCACGGTCAAGTTTTTGCTGCAGTTGGCGGATGGGGAGTTGATCGAGACGGTGGGGATCCCGACCGCCAGGCGGCTGACCGTCTGCGTCTCCTCCCAGGTGGGCTGCCCCATGGCCTGCAACTTCTGCGCCACCGGCAAGATGGGCTACCGGCGCAACCTCAAGCTGCACGAAATTCTGGATCAGGTGTTAACGGTGCAGGAGGACTTTGGCCGCCGCGTCAGCCATGTGGTCTTCATGGGCATGGGCGAGCCCCTGCTCAACCGCGACACCGTGGTGCAGGCCATTCGCAGCCTCAATCAGGATATTGGCATCGGCCAGCGGCACATCACCCTCTCGACAGTGGGCGTGCCCCGGCAGATCCCCTGGCTGGCCCAGCAAAAGCTGCAGATTACCTTGGCCGTCAGCCTGCATGCCCCCAACCAGGAGCTGCGGCAACAGCTGATCCCTTCCGCAGCCCACTACCCCCTGGACGCCCTTATTCAAGATTGCCGCGACTACATGCTCTGCAGCGGGCGGCGGATTAGCTTTGAGTATACGCTGCTGGCCGGGGTCAACGACCTGCCCATCCATGCCCGCCAACTGGCCCACCTGCTGCGCCAGGCCAGCCAGGCGGGGGCACGCCTGCACGTCAACCTAATCCCATACAACCCCATTGCCGAGGCCAACTATCAGCGCCCTCACCCAGCGCGGGTGGCGGAGTTCGTCCGCCTGCTAGAGGAACACCACGTCCAGGCCAGCGTGCGCCAGACCCGTGGCCTAGATGGCAACGCTGCTTGCGGTCAGCTGCGGGGATCCTTTTTGCGCGCTTCCCCTGAGCCGGCCCCTGGCCGTTCCTAGGCGCTGCCGGCTCTAGAGAGGTCTTTTGCCGCCGCCGGAGCGGGATCTGGGCTTTGGGGGAGCCAAACGCGGAAATGGGTCCATCCTTCCAGGCTGCTGACGGAGATCCGGCCCCCCATGTGCTCCACCAGTTGCTTGACCAGGGACAGCCCCAGGCCGGTGCCGCCGTGCTCCCAGCGATCCGCCTTCGGGATCCGATAGAACTTTTCAAAGATGCGGGGCAGCTCCGCCTCTGGGATCTCGCTGCTGTTGCTACAGACGAAGAGGATCCCTTCTCCTTCCTGGGCCACCCGCAGGTGGATGGATCCCTCGGGGGCGGTGTACTTGATGGCATTGTGCAGCAGCTCGCGCAAAATGCGGCCCAGAGCCGTGGGATCCGCCTCAAGGGGTGGGATCCCCTCTTCCAGGTGCAGTTGCAGGTTTTGCTGTTTGCTCTGTGCCAGGGGCTGAGCTGCCGCCACCAGATCCCGCAAATAGCGCGGCAGGAAGATCTCTTCCGGCTGGAGCAGATACTTCTCGGCTGCCAGCCGCTGCATGTCCAGCAGGTCGTTGATCAGCTCAATTTGTCGGTTACACTCCTTGAGGGCAATGGCGAAATAGTGCTGCTGTTTCTCGGAGTTATTGTGGGCTATTTGCAACATTTGCAGGGCCATGCGCACATTGGCCATGGGGGTGCGCAGCTCGTGGGAGACGGTGCTCAAAAAATCGTCCTTGAGCAGGTTGAGCCGCTCCAATTCCTTCACCTGGGCCTGGGCCGCCTCATACAGACGGGCCTGCCGCAGGGCCAGAGCACACAAGTTGGCCACCTGGTAGGCCAGTTGCCTTTCGGCTTCCGAAAACTCCTGCTGTCGCTCCACCAGCAACACCCCCAGCCGCTCTTGCTTGTCCCAAAGGGAGCAGGCCAAAAGCTGCACCCAGTGCCCGCCTTTTTCCTTTTGACAACAGCAGTGGACTTCCCAGGGCTGCTCGAGAAAAGTATGGGAGTGCAGCAGGTGCACCAGCTCAGGGTCGTTGAGATAGACGGGATCCGCCTCCTCCGGAAACGAGCAAGCCGGGATCCAGCCTGACCCCCCGGCGCCGGTCAAGAGAATGTGGCAGCCGCTTAGGTGGAGGGCTTCGGCCAGGCTCTTGACCACCTCTTCCAGGATCTCCCCCTCGTTGAGGCTGGCCACCATCTGGCCGCTGAGGGAGCGCAGCACCGCCTCAAAGCACAAAGCCTGCTGCAGCTTAGCGGTGCGCAGCGCCACTTGCGCTTCCAGCTCGCGGTTGAGGGCTTCTAGCTGCTGTTGGGCCCGCTTTTGCTCGGTGATCTCCCGCCCCACCGCCAGGATCTCCACCAATTGGCCTTGGCTGTCGAAAATGCCCTGATCCACCCAGCTCACCCAGCGGGACTGGCCACTTTCGCCGGGGTACTCCCGCTCGCTGCGGTAGAAAGGACGTTCAGGCGTAAGAGCCGCAAGAGACTGCAGCACCGCCTCCCGTTCTTGCGGCGGCAGAGAGTCCACCCAGCGCCTGCCTATTGTTTCTTCTGCCGAACAACCAAAAAAGCGCAGGTAGGCAGGGTTGACATAGGTAATGCGGCTATCGGGCAAAGAGCGACAGATCAGCTCCGTCTGCTGCTCCACCACAGCGCGGTACTGCTGCTGCTGTTGCCAGAGGCGATCCAACAGCGCCTGTTGGCTGGCCGCCGCCTGTTGCCAAGCCTTGGCCAGGGTCTGCACCTCCCAGATGGGGCCGGGATCCACAGGGGGCCAGGCCGGGATCCCAGTTTGCACAAATTGCTCCGCTATTTGGGTCAGGCGGCGCAGCGGGCGAGAGAGGGCTTCACTGAGGAGGATCCCAGCTCCCAGAAAGCCCAGCAGCAGCCCCCCGCCCAAGAGGGCCGCCTGCTGAGTGCTGCGATAGACAGGGGCGAGAAGGATCTCCTCCGGGATCCCCTGTACGAAATAGAAACTCAGCCCCCCTTCATCCTGAATGGCCGTCACCTGTGCCAGATAACGGATCCTGTCCACCCTAAGGCGCAGCAGATCTTGCGAGGCCGCCGTCTCCCAGGATCCCACCTGCGCTTGCACAGCCAGCAGCAGCGGGTGGGGGGAGAGCTCCTCCGTGCCGGCCACCACCTGGCCCTCTTCATCCAGCAACCAGCTCACCCCCGGATACCCCAAGCTGACCTGCAGATCTTCCAGAAAAGCCTGCAGTTGCTGAGCCGAGAGAGCAGCCACCAGGCTGCCGTAAACCCCGCCCTCCCCATCCGCCAAGGGCAGCGCCGTCAGGACCAGCCGCTCCGGCCTTTGATGGGGAGACTCGACAAAAAAGTTGCTCACCACCCAGGTACGGCGGGCCCCTTCCTGTTGCAGGACTGCGGGAAACCAAGACAGCCGCCGCAGATCCACAAAGCCCAATTGCCGCGTCAAGCCGGTGGGATCCCCGCTTTCCGGATCCCGTTGGCGGCCTTGGACGGATCCCGGCTTCAGGCCCGGCGTGTGGTAAGTCCAGATCGAGCCATCGGCGTGGCGGCGGGCCGTGATAAACCCCCCCTGCTCAGAGACAAAGCCGACATAGCTCAGCTCGGGAAACTGCTGCAACTGGCGGGCAAAATACGCTTCCAAGACTTCCAGATCGGGAGGCTGAGGAGCGGCCAGATTGGGCAACAGCCCCCAGCGCACCGCTCCCTCAGTGAGGGCATTGACCTGCAGGGGGGCCTGCAGATACCGGTGTAGGTTCTCCTCGGCTCGGTGGTTAACCTCACGCTTCAGGTGCTCGGCCAACTGCAGCGCCATCTGCCGCCCGGCTCGCCAGGAGAGGTAGCTCACCCCGCCCGCCCCCCCGGCCACCGCCAACAGCAGCGGCAACAGCAGCGCCACCTGCAAAGGGATCGACCGAGAAGCCAGGGAGGGCAAGCGCATCCGGGAAGCAATCGAGGAAAATAGCATGGGATCCCTAGGCTTGAGGAGGTTCTAGCGCTCGCTGCACAGCGCCGAGGACAACTTCGGCACCCATGGCCAACAGCGCCACCGGGATCGCCCCCACCAGCAGGATGGCGGTGTCGTAGAGGGCAAACCCCAGCGTGATAAAGCTGCCCAGCCCGCCCGCCCCGATAAAGGCCGCCAACGTGGCGCTGGCAACCACCTCGATAGTAGCGGTTTTAACGCCGGCCAAGATTACCGGCAACGCCAAAGGGATCTCCACATAGCGCAGCACCTGGGCAGGGGTCATGCCCATGCCCAAGGCGGCTTCGCGTAGGGCCGGATCCAGGCTGCGGAAGGCCACGTCGGTGCTGATTAAAATGGGGGGCAAGGCCAAGATCGTCAGGGCAATGGCCGCCGAGCGGAAGCCAAGGCCAAAGTAGGGAATGGCCAAAAACAAAATCGCCAAGCTGGGGATCACCCGCAAGCTGCTAAAAGCATTGATCACCACCAGAGAAACCACCTGCGAGCGGGAGCTGCCAAAACCCAGCGGCAGACCCACCAGCAACGCGATCCCCAGCGGCACCGCCACCAGTTGCAGGTGTTGGAGGAAAGCTTGAAGTAGCAGGTCGCTGTTGCTTTGAGCATAGTCCAAGGAGCGGGCCAGGAGGCTCATCGAGAGCATGACTCTAGTCAATGATATGCTGGACTATACTGAAAATAATGTACAATATGTTCAGTATGGCTGCTTGGTATGGCTAGGTATGTAAAACCGAGAGAAGCGGCGGATTATTTTGGGGTGTGTCTCCACACCTTGAGGCGATGGGAACAGAAGGGCTGGATCAATGCAACACGTAC
>NZ_AXUW01000002.1:127228-135607 GCF_002760415.1 Synechococcus sp. 65AY6A5 | reverse complement strand
CAGAATGCTATCGCTTCACCGCTGAGCAGTAATGCTCAGCAGTGTTCAGCGTAAATGTATCAGGTACAGATCTCAGACCAACCCCAGTGTAGAGTTTGCAGCTAGGAAACCCCAAAAATCCTCAGCAAGACTCCGGCACGGACGGAAAACTGCGCTCCCAGCCATAGCGGTCTGGAAGAGCCTCCCCAGCACCTCAAGGTGCCAACTGCGCGATAACAACAGAACCGCAAAATCTAAGATTGAGAACCCCAATCCCTGCCACCGTGCTTTCTGCTCTCTCCGCAAAAGAGGCGGCAGCCAAGGGATCCTAAAATAGGGGGAAAGCTCTCTCCCGGCTCCACCGTGGCACCTCGTGGTTTCAAACCCATTCAGAACCGCTCCGGTAGGGAGAGCCTGGCTCCCTACGTGCGCACCTTGCCCCTGGTGATCGACGCCATGCTGGATCTGGCGCAGGTGCGGGGCGACGATCTCCTCTACGACTTGGGCTGTGGGGATGGCCGCATTCCTATCCGGGCAGCCCAGCGCTGCGGCACGCGGGGCCTGGGGGTGGATATCGACCCAGAGCGCATCCTAGAGGCACAGCAGGCGGCCCAAGCCGCTCAGGTTCAGGATCGGGTCAGTTTTCGGCAGCAGGACTTGCTCACCCTGGATCTCTCGCCAGCGACGGTGGTGACCTGTTATTTGCTGCCCCGCTCCCACCTGCTGATTCGAGACAAGCTGCGCAGCGAGCTCCGGCCTGGCGCCCGCCTGGTCACCCACACTTTCGATATGGGGGATTGGCCGCCCACCGCCACCACCACCGTGTCAGATGTTATCAACACCTACACCATCTATCTCTGGCGGATTTAGCCCCCACTTTTTGCCAGCCCTCTTGACTTGCCTGTTCGCTCCTGGCCTAATTCAACTCAGCCCTCTCTCCCGTTCCCCCTTGAGACGCCGTCTACTTGAGTTCTGGCGCCGCCGCTTCCCCCACAGCCTGCGCACTCAGGTGGCGCTGGTGATTGCCAGCCTTTCCTTTGTCCCCAACTTGGTTTTCATCCTGTCGGTGCAGTGGATCCTCCCCGGCACAGAGCTCAGCCCCGAGGGATCTGTCCTGCTGCTGCTGTGGATCCCTTTGCTAGCAGGGCTATCGGCAGTGGTGGGCTATGTCCTGTCTTCCCTAATCTTGCGGCCCCTCACCTTGCTGGCCCGCGAGCTGGGCCATCTGGAAACCTTAATTAGCCAGCCGGCCCGTTGGAATTTGCTGCTCCGCCCCGGGGATCCCCAAGAGGCTTTGATCCTGCGCCAGGCCTTTGCCCATCTGCTGCGCCAGATCCAGATTGACCAATTGCGGCGGGAAGCCTTTACCGCCACCTTGGTGCATGACCTGAAAACCCCTCTCATTGCCTTTGGGCATTTGCTAAGTGCCCTCAAGCAGGAGCAGCAGTTGCAGCCGGAAGAGCGGCTTGCCCTGCTGGATCGCATCTTGCAGGAGAACCAACGCAATCTGTCCCTGGTGCAGCGGATGGTGGAGGCCCACCGCCTAGAGCGGGGCGAGATCGAGCTACATCCTCGTCTTTGCGATCTGGGATCCCTGGCCCGACGGGTGGCCGAACGCATGGGATCCCTGGCCCGAGAACGGGGGATCGACCTGCGAGTGGAGGGAGAAGGGTGGGCCAATGCCGATGAGGCCGAGCTGGAACGGGCGCTGGTGAACCTGGTGGACAATGCCTTGCGCTACGCCCGCCAGGTGGTGGTGCTGACCATCAGCCCTCGCCAGATCCAGGTGCGGGATGACGGGCCCGGCCTGCCGGCTCCCCTGGAAGAGCTGGCCCAGCCCTACATCGCCCAACCCATTCACATCGCCGGCCAGCACTACCCGACCGGCTCAGGAGGTCTGGGGCTGTACATCGCCAAACGTATCCTGCAAGCCCACGGAGGAGACTTGTGTTTGGTGGAGACGGGATCCCAGGGCACGACCCTAGCGCTGGTGCTGCCCTGATCCCCAACCCCGCCAGGGGAGAAAAGCGCCCAAGGGATCCCCTCTGCTTCGCGTTAGTGGTGTGGAGCGCTTGCAGCTCACTCGACAGGGCGGCCCCGATACATCAATCGATACTTTGCCGGCGGGAGCGCAGCCGTTTGCTCTTGGCGTTCTTCTGTTGCAACGGACGGGGAAGGAGGGGGGCTGTCTTTTTCAGACCACAAACCCAGCTGCTCGAGAACCGCGTGAAGAGCTTCCGTGTCGATGGGAAAAGACCACCTGGCTGCCTTGTAAATTTGCTCGAGGGAGTGGAGAATGTCGTCGGCTTCGGCCAAACCGGGGATCACCTCGGCTGCCCCCTGGTAAATGGCCCAGCGCCGCTCTGCCGGCTCGATGGGGCGACGAGGGTAATGAGTGAGAATCACAGGGATATCCGGAAGCCGGCTCCGACACTCTCGACAAAAGGCATAGGGGTTAAACAGCCCCGTCGTCATATCCACCACCATCAGATCCGGAGAATGAGTTGCCGCCACCTCCACCAGATCTGCCTGAGGAGAAACCAGCACCACTGTATGGCGCTGAGACTCCAGCACCAGCTTCCAGAGCTGGGCTTGCAAAAGCTGACCCTGAGCCACCAGAACGGTCTTGGTCACGGTGAGCAGAGAAACGACTTGCCTTAGTTCACAACTTTGCCTACGGCGCAAGGTAGCATTTCCAATAGAGAAGAAACAGTAACTAGCTATACCGGTAGTGCTGGGCTGACCCAGCCGCTTGGATACGTAAACTACCCGACTCCGACCGCCCCTCCTTCCCCCCCAACCCCCCGTATATGGGGGCAGGGGGGCGGGGGGATTGAGGGGGTACAGTGCGGGGCTCCTGCAGTTTCTAGCTGAAACTCCACCGATCTGCGACAAGTTTTTGGGTACAGCTTGCCCGGCGGCCTCAGCACTTGCCTTGCTCGGTCAAACCACCCTCAGCTTCCTCTTCGGTTTCGGAGGCCAGCTCGGCCTGCAAGGCCTGCCACTCCTCCGGGGAGAGGGAGTGAAGTTTTTCTTGGATTTGCTGCCTCTCGAAAGTGGCCCACTGGGCCTTCAGAGTCATTTCCCTGCTCAACACCCGCTTCAGGTAGCCCACCGTCCAGCCCAGGCATCCCAGCAGAAACACCACACTCGACACCTGCTGCGCCGCGCCCGTATCTAAGCCGGCCCAAAGCAGCAGCCCGTAGAGAAGTCCTCCCCCCAAGAGCAGGGCTAGGCCAATGCCGAGAACATCCCGTCTGCGCATGGCTGGTAGGTTGCAGAAGGGCGAGCTCTAGAGCGAACGCGGCTTGGGCCGAAACGTCATGAAGGGAGCCACGAGCACCATACCGGGGAAGAAAAACAAAACTAGGAAAAACATCAACACCTTTTCCCAGGCACCGCTGTAGTTCCAGCGCTTGTCCACGTACACCAAAAACAAGAACGGCAGCACCAGCAGGTAGAGAACTGCTAGCGCAGCATAGGTCAAGCCAATGAGCGTCGAGGTAGAGAGCATATCCAGTTGCCTCGAATTAACCTGGGCAAATCCAGTCCAATCGGGGTCATATTACAGCATTGTAATAGTGAATGAACTTGTCGGCTTAGCCGGCTCTTCGCCTCATCGCTATAAACTCGTGCTGATGGCCCCGACAGGGCAGGTGGGGATGCATTGTTCGCACATAACACAGCGATTACGCAGAAACTCCAGTTTCCAGTCGGGAGCGGAAATCTTCAGTGCCTCGGTGGGGCAAACGCCCGTACACAAGCCGCAATCCACGCACAAATCTGGGTCGATCTGAATTTCTTTAGCCCGCTCGGCCACCTCAATGCCCAAAGACTGCACCCACTCCAGCCCCGCCTCCACCTGGTCGATATCTCCCGAGAGCTCCACCACCAGGGTGCCCACTTCGTTAGGGGTTACTCTGGCACGGACGATGTTGGCGGCTACATCGAAGTCTTTCGCCAGACGATAGGTGAGGGGCACATTCACCAAGTGGCGAGGAAAAATCAGGGTCACTCGTTTGCGCACGGATTTGACTTGCGTAGCTGAGGTACGACGACTCTTCCAGTATGCCAAGGCCGACTGCCAAGTTCGGCCATACTGCAAGCAAAAAATCTCCCCTCACCGGCAGAACAGATGGGGTGCTTTCTCGCCTGCCCGCAGGTTGGAAGCTATGAAAGGCGCCCCGCGGCCTGCCACAATAGGGGCAGAGCGTCTTCGATCCCCATGAACTCGGCCCGGCCCCGTCTCAACTCCGAGCACTACCGACAGATGTTGGTGCGCGATGGTGAGCGTCGCTTCCGCGAGTGGCACACTGCCTTTCTCAACTACCAGCGGCAGTTTTTGCAAGAGATGAAGCGGCTGCAGCTCCGTTCTTCCTCGAATGGCTAATTTCTTCAGGAATGCCTACGCCCACTACTTTCAACCTGCTGCCGATCTGTTCTGAGCCCGATCCTTCCCTCCGCCAAGAAACTTTGGAATTGTTGGAGTGGCCCCGCCTCTGCCAACACTTGGCCAGCTTTGCCGCCACACCCCTAGGCCGCCGCGCCTGCCTAGAGCTGGATCCCTGGCGGAGCCGCGCCGAGAGCGAGGTCTGTCTTGATCAAACGGAGGAGGCCATCCGGCTGGATTGCAGCCAGCCAGGGGGGATTTCTCTGGACGGGATCCACAACTTGCTGCCGGCCCTGGAACGGGCCGAACGGGGGGGCATTCTGAGCGGGGAAGAGCTGGTGCAGATTGCCACCACCTTGGGGGCTGCTCGCCGCCTTCGCCGACTCATCGATGCTGACGAGCGCCTGCCCCGCCTGCAGGAGTGGGTGAGCAATCTGCGCACCTATCCTGAGCTAGAGCAGGAGATCTTCCGCTGCCTGGACGAACACGGCGAGGTGAGAGATAGCGCCAGCGCCGCCCTGGCAGACCTGCGCCGTCAGCACCGCCAGTACCGCAGCCAGATCCAAGAACGCCTACAACAGGTGATGAGCCAGCACCCCCAGGCGCTGCAGGACACGTTGATTGGCCAGCGGCAGGGGCGCTTTGTGCTGATGGTAAAGGCCACCCATCGGGATCTCATCCGCGGCATTGTGCACGACAGCTCTGCCAGCGGGGCCACCCTCTATGTAGAGCCCTACGCTGTGGTGGAGCTAGGCAACCGGCTGCGGGAAACCCAGGCCCAGATCCAGGCGGAGGAAGAGCGGATCTTGGCCGCCCTCTCGGCCCAGGTGGGATCTGTTGCCGAGGATTTGGAGCATCTGCAGGCGGTGATGGTGGGGCTGGAGGTGGCGTTGGCTCGCGCTCGCTACAGCCTTTGGTTGGGGGGCAATCGCCCCCAGTTTGTCCCGGCAGGATTGCGCCTGCGCCAAGCTAGGCACCCCTTGCTTCTGTGGCAGTCTCGCGAGGAAGGCAAGGGCCCGGAGGTGATCCCGATCGATTTCACCCTCTCGGAGTCCATCCGCGCCGTGGTCATCACCGGCCCCAACACTGGCGGCAAGACGGTTGCCCTGAAGACCTTGGGGCTATTGGTGCTTATGGCCAAGGCGGGGATCTTCCTGCCCGCCCAGGATCCGCCCCAACTGCCCTGGTTCGACGGGGTCTATGCCGACATCGGCGACGAGCAATCGCTGCAGCAAAGCCTCTCCACTTTTTCCGGGCATATTCGCCGCATCAGCCGCATCGTGCAAGCTTTGCAGTCGGAGCCGGCGCCGGCCCTTGTTCTGCTGGACGAGGTGGGGGCAGGCACGGATCCCAGCGAGGGCGCGGCCCTGGCTGCCGGGCTATTGGAGTATCTCGCCGAAAAGGCCCTGCTGACCTTGGCCACCACCCACTACGGCGAGCTGAAGGCTCTGAAATACCAGCATCCCGGCTTTGAGAATGCCTCGGTGGAGTTTGACGAGGCCACCCTGGCCCCCACCTACCGCCTGCTGTGGGGGATCCCTGGTCGCTCCAATGCCTTGGCCATCGCCCGGCGGCTGCACCTGGAGCCGGAGATTCTGCGGCGGGCGCAGCAGCATCTGCAGGGGGAAAGCCAGGTGGATAAGGTGATCGCGGGGCTGGAGGCGCAACGGGCCCAGTTGGAAGAGCGGGCCGCCCAGGTGGGATCCCTGCACCAAGAGCTGGAAACCCTGTACCGCCAAATGCAGCAGCGCAGTCGGCAAATGGCTGAGCGAGAGGCGCAACTGGAGTACCGGCAGCAACAGGGGCTGCAAGCCCTCTTGGCCGCCGCCCGCCGGGAGGTGGCCGCCGCCGTCCGCAAGCTGCAACAGGGGGACGATCCCCAGCAGGTCGCTGCTGAGCTGGAGCAGATTCGCAGGCGCTACTCGCCGCCGCCGCCGCCCGTTGAGACTGAGTTCGTGCCAGAGGTGGGGGATCGGGTGCGGCTGCGGGGCCTGGGACAGACGGGAGAGGTCATTGCCGTCGAAGGAGAGGTGTATGTGGTGCGCAGCGGCATTCTCAAGTTCACGGTGCCGCGGGGCCAGTTGGATCCCATCGATGAACATCAGGCCAAACAGCGCCAGCGCCCCAAAGCTCCTCCTTCCCCACCGCCCACCACTGCTCCCCTGAACCTGCGCACCAGCCGCAACACCCTTGACCTAAGGGGGAAAACTGTAGCCGATGCCGAGGCGATTCTGGAACAGCACTTTGCCCAAGCCCCTCCTGGCCCGGTTTGGATCATCCACGGCCACGGCACGGGACGCCTGCGGGCCGGCGTCCAGGCCTACCTCCAAAATCACCCGCGTGTCCAGAGGTTTGCCCCAGCGGATCCCCAGGACGGCGGTACGGGTGTGACTGTGGCCCACCTGCGGTGAGGGTCAGGCTGTTTCAAACTCCCTGACAGTCGTTTCAAACAAGGTTAAGGCACTTTGCCGCTGGCCTTCACCCGCCCCTCTTCCTCAGGGGGAGAGGGAAGCTGAAGCTCCACGAACAGGCTGTTTGGTAACTGTTCAAACTTGACTTTGGAGCGCCGCTGCCGAGCTGACGGGCTGGGATCCCGCTTGGCGGTGCCGACTTTGCCAAAGCCAGTAGGCGCGCAGCAGTTGGCTATCTCCAATTAACTTGAGCATCACCGCCACCGTCGCGCCGGTCCAGCAGAGGGGGCCGAAAGTGGCACCTGCTGCTGCCAACAGGGCCAACCCGGAAAGATTCAGCCCCAAGCCCTGTACCCACATCCACCAAACAGTCTCACGCTCTAACATTGGCCAGATCCCAGAGGAAGAATTGGATAGCCCTACTCTCTTGAATCTGAGGTGGGATGGGGATGTGGCCAAGCCTCAGCCCAGATGCCCAAAGCTGCATACTTCGAGGGGCGTTATGTCCATAGCGCTTAACCACCTAGCCCATCCACTCCTGCAATCGGGCCAGGGCCCGCCGCTTTTGCGTTGCAGAGCGGACGCTGCTCTTCGTCAGCCGGTTGCAGCCATGCACCAGACCCTTGCCTCCCAGCGCCACCAGAGTGACCCGCTGGGTTTGCCCCGGCTCAAAACGCACCGCTTGGCCGGAAGGGATGTTGAGGCGCCTGCCAAAGCTGGCGGCGCGATCCAACACCAGGGCTCGGTTGACCTCAAAAAAGTGAAAATGGGATCCCACCTGAATGGGCCGATCCCCCCGGTTGGTGACCTCCAGCATCCCAGTGGCCCGTCCGACATTGGTTTGGATGGGATCCTCTGCCAGCAGCAGCTCTTCCGAGATCGGGGCTGGTTCAGGGTCGGCAGCAGGCGTGGCTTTGGATTTGCGAGCCATGTGACATCCTCTCCCGCTAAGCCCTGACGGGCTGTAGACGGGAGCTTCCGAGAATCACTTCCCGGAGTTGCTGCTTCAACGGACTGGTAAACCAGGATCCTCCACAGCCAGAGAGCGGCAGTCCCACCGCCCTGAGTCCACGCTTCAAAATCTCGATAGCAGCGTTCAAGTCTCTGTCCCACGACCCGCAACGGGGGCAATCATGCACCCGTTCCGACAAGGTCTTGGGAACACGCTCCTCACAAACACAACAATTTTGGGACGTACCACGGGGATCCACTCTCAACACCTGTTTGCCGCGTTTGACCGCCACTGCTGTCAGAATGTCAAGAAATCGTCCCCAAGCCGCATCCAAAATCGATTTAGCCAACCGAGTTCGTGCCAGCCCTCGGACGTTGAGATCCTCCACCACCAACAGGTCGTATTGCCCCACCAGCCAGTGCGCCACTTGGTAGTGGAACGCTTTGCGTTGTCGGGCAACGTGCAACTGCAAACAAGCAACTTTCGTGGCTTGTCTCTTCCAGTTGGCGGATCCCTTCACTTTGCGGCTCAGTTGCCGCTGCTGTCGGGCCAAGTGCTTTTGGGCTCGGCGGTAGTGCCGCGGGATAGGCACCACCTCCCCATCGCTGGTGGTGAGAAACCTATCCAATCCCACATCAATGCCCACC
>NZ_AXUW01000002.1:119439-126446 GCF_002760415.1 Synechococcus sp. 65AY6A5 | reverse complement strand
AAAGAGTTCGCCACAGAGGTGGCACGGTTCTACAGCAAGCCTGTATTTTGGACAGGGGCCTATTTTGTTGCCTCTTGTGGTGGGGTCACCGTTGAGGAGTTGAAGAAGTATGTCGAGCAGCAGGCATCGCCCAGATTGTGAGACTCAGGGGCATTGAACCCCTTCGTCTCACCGCCTATCCCCCATCCCGCCAAGCTGCGCTGTGGCGGGAGTACCCCGGAGGTTCTGATGGACAACCTCCTAAAGTCTCTGGGTCTTTGGGGGATCCTTAGAAAGCAGCTAGCGGATGGTTAACAGCTTGGTTTCGTCGGGAAAGGTGGCCTCTACTTGAATTTCCGGGATCCCTGGCATCACGTCCTCTCGGCTCAGCCACGTCAGACCTTCGCTCATCACCTGAGCAACGGTTTTCCCTTCCCGCGCCCCTCCAAGATAGCTGCGCTCAGGTAGGTCACCGCCTTGGGGTAATTGAGTTGGAGGCCCCACTGCCGCCGATCCCGAGCTAGCTGGACGGCCAGGTAGAGCAACCTCCTGGGGGGACAAGTACATGGAGCGACCTCGAAAGATACAAAACGATACAGAACAGGCAGCAGCAGGCTCACTTAGCCTAGAGTTGACTTAACACTTTAGTACCCCCTTTGGGCAAAAATAAGGATGCAGAGGCTACAGGGAGCTCCGCTTTTCTCGCCAAACCAAGAGCCTCCACCTCTTTCCACCTCTGCTGTTGCAATTTTCCGCGCCTGCAACCCAAGATGAAAGGGTAACAATAAAGTTAAAGAGAGAAGTAAAAGTTTATCTGATCCTCATTTAGCCCTAGCTTGGTTGACCTGAGATCCATTGGCTAATTCCCCTTAGCAGGTGTTGATTGGGTTCTTTTGAGCAGCCATGAAACTCGAACTGACTCCTAGACAACGGAAGATCCTGTGGGCAACGGTGCGCAGGTATATTGCCACGGCAGAACCTGTCGGCTCCAAAACCTTGGCCCAGTCCTACAACCTCGGAGTCAGCACGGCTACCATTCGCAACGACTTGGCCACGCTGGAGCAGGTTGGGTTGCTGTTCCAGCCCCACACCTCTGCCGGTCGGATCCCTTCTGACTTTGGCTATCGGGTCTATGTGAACGATCTGTTGAGCTCCGCCAACATGGATGGGATCCCGAACGATGCTCCCCAGCCGGAGCCCCATCCTGCGCTGCAGCAGTTGCTGGATCAGCTCAACCGTGAGCTGGGGGACGACCTCGATAGCTTCCTACAGAGGGTGGCACAGCTTTTGGCCCACTTGAGCGGTTGCATCGCCCTCATCACCCCTCCCCAGGGGCCGGTGGTAGCCGTTCACCACGTGCAGTTGTTGTCGGTGGGGCCGGGGCGGGTAATGGTGCTGGTGGTTACGGATTCCTATCAAACCCACTCGGCCTTGGTCAGCCCACCGGATTGGCCTGACGATCGGCGCGAGGATCTGGAAGATGAACTGCAGCTACTGAGCAACTTCCTCACCCTGAAATTGCGGGGCAAGACTTTTGCCGAGCTGCAGGATCTGAGCTGGTTGAAGCTGGATGAGGAGTTTCGCGCTTACAGCCATTGGCTGCAGCAACTGCTGCGCTCGGTAGTCCAACGCTACCTGCGGCCCTCTCTAGGACAGGTGTTCAGCGCGGGCATGACGGAGCTGATGCGGCAGCCGGAGTTTTCCCAGGCTCAGCGGATGCAGGCGGTGGCCCAGTTGCTCGAAGAGGGATCCGAGCAGCTGCAGGGGATGATCGGGCTCTATTCCACGCCAGGTTGCCTGTTCACGAGCGAAGCGGCTCTCTCGGCCCCGTCGGCCAGGGAGAAGGCATCCTCCAGCACCGCAGATCAGGATCCATCCCACAACGTTCCCGTGATCATCTACATTGGCAGCGAGAACCCGCTGGAATCGCTGCACCACTGCACGGTCATCGCCTCAGTTTATCGCCGCCGCTCGGCGCCGCTGGGGACGGTCACCTTGCTGGGGCCGACTCGCATGGCCTACGAGCGGAGCATTGCGGCTGTGCAGACGGTGGCCTCGCATCTCACTCGGGCCCTTGCCTGAGGGATCCCAGGTCTGGGTTGCCCCCGAGCAATAGCCAACTGTGGCCAGGCTTTCTCCTCTTCACTTGCGGGTTCAGTGTGCCATTCGCGAGCGGCAACTGCTTCGCCCCGGCCAGCGGCTGCTGGTAGCTTTTTCCGGCGGACAAGATTCTTTTTCCCTGCTCCAGATCTTGCGGGATTTGCAGCCGCGCTGGCGGTGGCAGATCTTTGTTTTGCACTGCGATCACCGTTGGTCAGCCGATGAGACGGCGTGTGCCCAGTTTTTGCAGGGATGGCTGCAACAGCAGGGCCTGCCCCACGCCGTTGAGACTGCCGATCCCATCCGCTGGGATGAGGCGGGGGCCAGGGCTTGGCGCTACCAGCAACTGGACAAATGGGCGCGCACCTGGAGCTGCGAGGCGGTGGCCACGGGGCACACGGCCAGCGACCGGGCGGAGACGTTTTTGTGGAACCTGCTGCGGGGCACGGGGGCTGCCGGCCTGGTCAGCCTAGATTGGCAACGGCGTTTGGACGAGCGGGATCCCACCTCCGCTTGGTTGGTGCGTCCCCTGCTGGGCCTTTCCCGCTGGGAAACGGAAGAGTTCTGCCGACAATACCAGTTGCCGGTCTGGCCGGATCGCAGCAACCAGGATTTGGCTCATGGCCGCAACCGCCTTCGCCTAGAGGTGATGCCCTATCTCAAGCAGCACTTTAACCCGCAACTGGAAGCGGCTTTGAATCGGGCGGCCACGCTGTTGCAGGCAGAGCATGAGCTGGTGGTGGCGCAAGCCGCCCAACTATGGTTGCAGGTGTACGAGCCGGCTTTGCCGGGGCTGCGACGGGATCCCTTGCGGGCTGCGCCCCTGGCTCTGCAGCGGCAGGTGATGTTCCAATTCTTGTCGCTGCTGCTGCCCCATCACCCGACTTTTGAGCAGGTGGAAGCCGGGATCCGGCTCCTGAAAGCAGGCCGCCGCAGCCGCAGCCCCGACTACCCAGGGGGTGGCTGGTTGGAGGTGAGGGGAGATTGCGTGGTCTGGGTTGCTGCTTCTCAGCCCGCCAGTTTTGTCCCCTAGGCCGGGATCGGCATGCCCACAAAAGCTCTTGGGCAAAGTTGTGGCTGCCCTATTTAGGTCCACTCCGGTCTTAACCAGAAGAAGCCGGCCAAGGGTGAACCCGGCCCGTTTGCGGCTGAAGGGCAACCTGGGGAGATGGGCACCCCTGGCAACCCAGAGCAAGGGGGAGTAGGTCAATCCGGCAACCGGCCAAACCTGACGCCGGGGTAGTAGTAGGCCAAGATTTGGCGGTAAGTCCAGCCCCGGCGGGCCAATTCTTGGGCGCCCCACTGGCTCATGCCGATGCCATGCCCGTACTTGGGATAGGGGCTAAAATCCGGCAGGCTTTTTAGGTAAGGGATCCCGCTCACCCCGACGGTTTGGCTGCCGGCGCTGGCGCTATACATGGCATTCACGAATTGCCCCCCATACACCATGACGATGCCGCGGGTGGCGTGTGTTGCTGCTAGGGCGGCTGCCGAGCGCTGCGACAGACCCCGATACACCTGGGAGCGGGTGTCGCTAAACACGTCAAACCAGCCGCGGGAATTGCGGTGGTGAAGAACATAGGTGCGGGCTGCCACCGCCTGGGCCTTGAGGGCCTCGGGCAGAAAGCGGGATCCCATCTCGGCTTCCACCACGCCGGCCACGTAGTCTTCCAGATCCACGTAATTGATGGCCAGCAAGCGGTTGTAGCCGGTCAGGAGCACTTTGCCAGAATACCAGCGGCCATCCACCGCCACCAGGCCACCCGCTTGCGGCTCGATGAACAACACCGGGCTGACCACCCCCTGCAGGCGCACCCCCTGAGGGCCGGGCTGGGCCAGAAACCCTTGCATGGGGGGCAACTCGGCCAGCACCTCTTGGCGGCTATTGGTCAGTTGGGCAGGGAGAGAAACCCCCACCACCAAAGGGGCGGTGGCATCGGCCAAGGCCACCCGCACCGTTACCCCCCAAGCGCTCTCGATCCATCCCCCTAAGGCGCCCACCAGCAGGGATCCCAGGAGGGCAAGCCAACCCCGTGCTCCCATCTGCCCAGAGTTCTTTTTTGTACAGCAACCCCAGCCTAGGATAGGGCAAATCGGACTTGGGGACAAAAATCAGGGTGCCTAGAGGGCAGGACGGGATCCCGTTGGCAGGGGAGGGGACGGCTGGGGCTGTTCCGAAGGGACAGGATCTGGCTGTCGAAACCGATCGGTTTCCAGGCCCAAGGCAAAGCGCAGGGAGGATCCCGGTCGCCCGTTGGAGAAGCAGAGAAAAGAGCCCAAGGAAGCCAACGCCAGAAGGGCGGCGTAGCCAAACATGGCCCGATACCCGAACCCCCCCGCCAGCGTGCCCAGGATCGGCCCCGCCAGCCCAATGCCCAAGTCAAAGCCACACATCACCAAGCTAAACAGGCGACCGCGCTCCGCCGGCTCAGAGCGATCCGCCACCAGGGCGGAGATCAGCGGGATCAAGGTGCCAAAACCCGACCCCACCACGATCCCGGCGGCGAGAAAAGCCGCAGCGCTGTCGGCAACCCTCAGGATCCCCATCGCCAGAGCATAGGTGGCCAGGCTGAGCGAGATGAACGGCCCCCGCCCGTAGCGGTCGGAAGCGCGACCAGCCAGCAGGCGCACGCCGAAGCTGGACAGGGCCACCGCCGTATAAAAAAGACCTGGATTCAGGGGAACTCCGGCCTCTTGGATCAACAGAGCCACAAACGTGGTCTGGGTGCCAAAGGCCAGGCCAACCAACAACATGACCCCGGCGAGAGAGCACACCTTCGGGCTGAGCACAAGGCCCCAAAACGCCCCATCCGAGGGCAGGGATCCCCAATCCCCACGGCGCTGCTCTCGAACCAATTGGGTACAGAAAAAGCCCACCAACCCCAGCAAAGCGGCGAAGAGAAACAGAGGGCCATAACCGGCCAGCTCCTGCAAAAAACCGCCCAAAGCAGGGCCGATGGCTACACCCATGGGATTGACCAAGCTCATGTAGCCCAAGATCTCGCCGCGTTTTTCTTCCGGGGCAAAATCCGCCACCAAAGTAACGTAGGCGGTGGCAAAAGCGGCGATGCTGATCCCATGAAAGGCCCGTACCAGCGCTATCCACGGGATCCAATCCCAAAGCCAGTACCCCAAAGGCGCCATCCCCGCCGCGCCCATGCCGATGAGCAACACAATGCGCCGACTGTGGCCATCCGCCAGCCGCCCCAGCCAAGGACGAAAAGCCAGCAGCCCAATCGAGAAGGCCCCCATCACCAAGCCCACCTCTTGGCTGGTGCCGCCCACATCCCGGACGTAGAGCGGCAGCGTGGGCAACAGCGCAGACAGACTGGCCCAAAAGAGCAGCCCGGCCACGAACAAAATGCCCAAGTTGCGCCGCTGTGCTGGCTGTAGCCGCCCAAATGCCCTCACGCCCACTCCTGATGAAACTCTTACAACCATGCCGAGGAGCAAAGCCGTCTCCACGGCATCCCCGAACAGAAGTATTACGAAATGTATATTTGGGTGGTGACTTTTTGGATCTTAACCTCTTGTCTGGAGCTGCGCAGGAGGGCAGACGTTAGCCTGGAAATGGCCTTTTTGTACGCTGGCCTATGGCGGAACGGTCGGATCCCTTGACTCGCGGTTTAGTTGCCCTGATTCGAGGCTACCAGGTGGCCATCTCCCCTCTGCTACCGCCTGCCTGCCGCTACTACCCCACCTGCTCCCAGTACACCCTGGAAGCCGTGCGGCGCTACGGTGCCATCCGAGGCGGTTGGCTGGGGATCCGCCGCCTCTGCCGCTGCCACCCTTGGCACCCGGGAGGCTACGACCCGGTGCCCGACTTGCCGGGATCCGCACCCGAGGAAAACGGTCGCCCCAGCCCAGATGGCCAACATTCTGGATCTGGGGGTTGAAGAGTTGCAGCTTTTAACCGCCGCTATCGGTAGCAGGCCACCGCCTCGATTTCCACCAAGGCATTCAAGGGCAGGCCAGCCACCTGCACGCAAGAGCGGGCCGGTGCCGGATCGGCGGCAAAAAACTCTCGATAAACCGCGTTCATGGCGGCAAAGTCTTTCATATCCGCCAAAAAAACGGTGGTCTTCACCACATTGGCCAAGCTTGTTCCCCCTGCTTCCAGCACGGCTTTCAGGTTCAGCAGCGCCTGCCGAGTTTGCGAGGCAACATCTTCCCCCGCCAGCTTGCCGGTTTTGGGATCCAGGCCCACCTGTCCGGCGGCGAATAGAAATGGCCCCGCAGCGGCAATGCCCTGGCTGTAAGGGCCGACAGGGGCAGGAGCAGCCTCGGTTCGCACCTCCTGCGGCCCTGCCTCAGCTCGAGTGGGGTGGTTAGGCTCAGAACTGACCGGCTTCCTCTGCTCCATGGGGATCGGCGGAACTCTGCAGCTAAGCTACCACAGGGGGATCCCGCAAAAAACAAGCCGGCAACGGCAAGATCAACTTGTCGACAAAAAGCAGTGCCTATGCCCTTGATCAAGTTGCAAACGCCTCTAAAGCCGGAACCTGCCGCTGTAGAGGCGCTGCTCAAGTCGCTCTCTGCTGCTCTGGCCAAACAGGTGGGCAAGCTGGAAGCCTACGTGATGACCGCCTTTGAAGGAGGGATCCCGATGACCTTTGCCGGCAGTGGGGATCCCTGCTGCTATGTGGAGATCAAGATTGACACTCCCACCGCCTAAAGGCGGGGGATTCTTACGCAGTCCACAAAAGAACCCGTAACGGCGTTGTCAAAGCGCCTCTAGACAGTTCCTGAAGGCAAAGCCCCAAGGTTCTGCTGACTTTCTTAAGCAGGTTGGCGGCAGCATTCGCCTCAGCCCAGAGGGTCTCCACCCGTCGGGTTTTTCACCATAATTAGGTAGCTCATCTCCATCTAGGAAGCTTGCCTGCGAGCTGTACGCCTCCTCTACCTCAATAAACTCCATGCCATAATGC
>NZ_AXUW01000002.1:106735-118694 GCF_002760415.1 Synechococcus sp. 65AY6A5 | reverse complement strand
AGTGAAGACTTCTTTACTACTGATCAATCCATCCTCCTTCCGAAGTTGGTTTGCTAAGTGCTGCTATTGTACCCCTTGAGTCCTTAACAGGCTGTATATCAACGACCCCCATCATGGGTAAGCGACTAAAGTGGCTAGCGGGCTTTTCCGCCCCGCACTCAAGTGCGGGGCTACCAAGCTATCCTTTTTTGTGAGCGTTAGCAACAACGGCGCCAAGCACGTCGAGCCGGTTGTCACTCAACCCGGCTGGATCCCTGACAGGTGGACAAAGCACCCTGGCAGTTGCCTACCAGAGCAAACCTTAGCACCCGAGTCTCTTTCCACTCAGCAACAACAGCAAAGAAGTAGAGCATCAGCGCGAGCAGAGGGATCAGCGACGACGCACCCTATCTCTTTGGCTGACGAAGACGATGGCGCCGAAGAGAAGCCCCAGCACCACTGCGCCGTACACCAAGCTCCAGAGAAAATTAGCCAGTGAGGGAGTCATAAAAAGAGTTTCCTCCTCGTGCGACTATCAACCACTCAACTATTTCCCGATTATACTGGTCTTTGTCGCTCAACCCAGAGACAGACGCATTGCCGACTATTTCGCCTGGTACTCTAGGGGCACCTCCTCTAGGGTTTGGCTGGTGCCGGCGAAGGGGTTATCTGGAGTTAAAAAGAGCATACAGTGGCATTCCTTTCGCTCCCGCATGGGTACACAGGGGCAGTTCCAATAGCCGGCTTTCACTTCCGCCTCTTTGTCTTCATAAAAACGACAGGGGCAGAGCGGAGCGCCCAATTGCTCTTTGTGCAGAGCCAAGCCCTCGATCACCGCTGTCGTAATCGTAGGATCAGAGCAGAAAAAAGTGTCGGTACGTTTGGCGTAGGTTTCTGCGAAATGCCGCATCACCTCAAAAGTCTTCTGGGAGGCCTTGTTGTAACCACGACTTTCCATGACGATTCTCGGAAGGGAACTGACCGGCTGTTGCTGGTAATGAGGCTCACAGCTTCTTCCGGCCACACTTTCTGAAGTTAATACAGATGTGCGTATGCCGGGATCCTGCTGATTCTACAGACCTCCCCCGAAGTCGGACAAAGCTGTATCTTGCTCTTCGTTGTACTGCAGACTTTTAGAGAAGACAAACAGTGACAGCCGTGCTGTTACACAAGGCAACATTGTTTGGACTTGGCAAGACCCCGCCCTAGGGTACTCTACAGGATCACGCTGACCGGGATCCCTTTTCTCAGGGCACGACCAGCACCGGGCAGGGAGCAAGGTCGATGAGGCGGTGGCTGACGGAGTTGTTCTGCCCCTCGGCAGACAGGCTGAGGCTGCGGGATCCCATCACGATCAGGCTGATCTCCAGCTCGTCCGCCACGTCGCAGATGACGAAGGGTACTTTTCCCTCGCGATACTCGCTCTTGACGCTGTTGATGCCGATTTACTGCAGGCCCAGCTCCGTCTGTTTGGGCGGGTTCTGAATGTTCTGCCGGGCTTGTTCTGCTCGCTCCGCGTCAAGCTCCATGTTGTCCAGTACCGAGAGCAAGTACACCCGACTTTTGCAGCGCTGCGCTAGGTCTGCCACCAAGGGCAAGGCGTGGCTGGTCTCGCGCGAGTTGTCGATGGGAAAGAGCAGCTTGTCGAACCTAGTCGCGGATCCCCCGCTTAAGCCCGGCTCGACCCCTCCCATTTTACTTCTAGCGGGGAGCCGGGTGGACGCCGTCTCTCTGGGGGCGCTGTGGGCGGCGATGAGATCCCTATGGCATGAGAGCTCTTTCTGTCTGTTTGGAGGGTTAGAGCCACCAGCAATCTGCGGGGGTTGGGGGTTGCTGACAAAACTCGCAGTTGAGCTAAGGACAAAGGCCAGTCTTTCAGGCAAGGCTGGTCTGCAATTGCTGCAGCTTTTGCCAGAAATCCATGATTTTCAAGTTGACCAAACTTGGAAAAGAATAGTGAAAAAAGTGTCGCCCCCCAGGACAAAACCACATTTGATCCCCTGGCTTTAAGTAGTTTCCCCACTGCTCCAGCGAAGCAGGATCCACAATGGGATCATCCTCGCTGGCGCAAACCAACATCGGCACCGGCACTTTCTGGGCTGGAATCGCTACCACCTGAAATAGGGAATGAGGTATGGGGGAAGTGTCTAAATCTTTAGCCAGGGCGCGGGAGAGTGAGCGCGCTCGCCACTGTTCTGAAGCTGGCAGAAGGCTCTGAGCTATACGCACCAGGAGCTGTTCTCGGCTACAGCAAAACATTTTTCGTTGCACGTAGAAATGGGCATGCCAGGTGGCGGCAGGCTGACTGCCTACAGCCAGCAGGGTTAGAGACCGTATCCGCTGGGGGTAATAGTAGGCAAAAAGATAGGCAACCACCCCGCTCAAGCCGTGGCCGATGAGATGTACCGGTCGATCCCAAGCTTTTAGGTATTCGTATAGCAGCGTCACGACTGTCTCCAAACTACAGGGCTCATCCTGGGTTTGGTGATACTCCCAGTAGGCTACACGGAAACATTTTCCCAGGGATCCCAACAGAGGCCGATCGAAAAGCTTTAGACTGGGAGAAACGCCCAAATAAAGTGCTTCAAAAGAAGGCGCAGAAGCGGAACCTAAGCTCATTTTAGCCATCCCATTTCGACGGTCGAAAGATTAAAGTTGCTGGCTGACAAAAGCTTCATAAAAAAGGGTTATCGGATCCAGAAGCCGGCAGGCAAAAGGTAGAGCCAGATCTCGACAGAGAGGAGGGGATGAGGATCTCCCCTCCCTGCTTTGAGAAGCCTCAACCCTCCTTTACAGCCCCGGCAAAATCTGGGCTACCACATCGCCGCTGCCCAGGAGCATGTAGGCAAACAGGGCACCGCCAACGCCGCCCACCAGAAACCCTCCGGCCAACTGGCTCCAACCGGCGCGGGTGCGCAAGTTTTCGGGCAAGTCCTCCGATCCTGCCGGTACTCGCACCGGCTGAGGGGATCCCTGCGATTCGGCCATCAGTTGCACGCCCGGCGTCGGATAGGCCACCTCGCCGTAGGGGGTATTGACCACTGCCACCAGCCGCGAGCGAGGAAAGGACACCCGTCCGTAAATGGAGAGACAAACCGTCAGGATCAGCACCAGGCCGATGGTCGCCAGCGTCCCTGCCGTCAGGGCCTGCTCCGAATTCCGCAGCGGACTCAACTTGTAAAACGGCCCCACCAGGAAGTACCCATGAGCCATGCCGATCTCCAAGCCGCGCAAAAAAGGAGAGAGGCCCTCCCGGTAGATGGGCAGGTTTTGCAGCAGCAGCAGGGTGAGATCGCCCCGGTTTACCGGCGTGTCCAAGTTGCCCACCTGCGGATCTGTGGCTCGCACCCAGCCCCCGCGCTGGAAGTCAAAGCCGCTGGCCGCCGCCCGCGCCCGGATGGCATGCCAGATGTGCCCCGCCAAAAACAGGATCCCCAAGACAAAGTGGGCTGTGGCCAACCAGGTGCGGCTGCTCACCACACCCATCTCGTCGGCAGCCAGCCCCAGCGGCCCGTAGAAAGCCACCGGATAGGCGATCTCGTTGACGCTGACAAAATAGGCCGCCAAGATGCCCATGTAGGCCAGGGCCCCCAGGCTGTAGGAGAGGTAGGCTTCGCCCGAGTAGATCAAGACTTGCTTGGCCCAGGCAAAGGGCCGTGTGGCTATGTGCCACCATCCCCCCAGCACGCAGAGCAGGCCCACGTAGATGTGTCCCCCCACCAGGTCTTCCAGGTTGTCCACGGCGGCCATGCCCTGCTGGCCCATGAGCGGCGTCAGGTAGGCAAAGATCCGCAGCGGATTGAGGGTGGGATCCGTAACTACGCGCACGCGGCCCAGTTGAGCATCGTACAGCCCTCCCCAGAAGAGCGCTTTGGCCACCAGCAACCAGGCCCCCAGCCCCAGCAGCAGCAGGTGGATCCCCAGGATGGTGGTCATCTTGTCGTCATCTTCCCAGTCGTAGCCGAAAAACTCGGCAAAGGTTTTCCCCTTGCTCAGCACCTCTGGTCCCAAAAGGGCATGGAAGATCCCTCCTGCCCCCAGCACTGCCGAGGCAATTAGGTGCAGAACGCCCACGACAAAAAAGGGATAGGGATCCGTGGCCACCCCCTCTGCATTCACGCCGATGCCCAACGTGGCCAAATGGGGCAGCAAGATCAGCCCCTGGCTGCCCATGGGCTGAGCCGGATCCCAGTGGGCCACCTCAAACAAAGTCATGCCGCCGGCCCACAGCATGATCAACCCCGCATGGGCCACGTGGGCCCCCAGCAGCTTTCCGGACAGATTCACCAAGCGAGCATTGCCCGCCAGCCAGCTCACCTGAGGGGATCCCTCAGCAGAGGTAGGCGATGAAGATAGAACTGCGCCAGTCATGACAAACTCCCACAGTATCCACAACAAGCTAAGAAGCCGAGTTTGAGATTACAGATTGAAGAGTGTTTTGAGTTTGGCCGTCCACTCTTTAATTCGTTTTTCCGTCAGCTCCGGCTGATTGTCTTCATCCAGAGCAAGGCCGACAAACTCGCCGTTAACCACTCCCTTGGACTCATTGAACTCGTAGCCTTCTGTAGGCCAGAAGCCGACGTTTTTTCCGCCGCGCTCGGCAATTTTTTGGGCCAGGATCCCCATGGCATCTTGAAAGTTGTCGGGATAGCCCAACTGATCCCCAACTCCAAAATAGGCTACCGTCTTACCGGAAAAATCGATTTCATCCAAATAGGGGAAAAACCCATTCCAATCGGCCTGCAGCTCCCCGATATTCCAAGTTGGACAGCCGATGATTAAGTAGTCGTACCTATCAAAGTCCTCAACCGTGGCCTCGGCAATGTTGATCAAATCTACATTGTCTTCGCCCAGCTCTTTTTGGATCATCTCAGCGGCTCTCTCGGTATTTCCGGTTTGAGTGCCGAAAAATAGACCTACTTTTGCCATTGCTCCTACCTCGAAACTGCAAGTGCAAAGCTCAAAATCAGATGGCTAGATTGCCGTTAGGCCTGCTGCGCTGCAAGTTCTACTCTGCCGGTACGGAAATTGAACCCTCGCGCTTTCAGGGCATGGAACAGGTGGCCCTGAAGGAAGAAAAAGGCCAGCCAAAAATGGGCATTGGCCAGCCAAACCCTAGATGTGAGAGCTCCCCCTTGCTCAAAGAAGGGATAGCGATCCAAGCCCACCTGCAGCAGCGGCCCATAGAAAACTTCGGGATAGACCACTGGGTTAACGGCAACGAAATAGGCGGCAATAAATCCCATCAAGGCCAAAGCTCCCAAGCTGTAGGAAAGATAAGCTTCCCCAGACCAGATAAAAATCCGTTCTGCCCAGGCAAAAGGCTTGGTCGCGATATGCCAAACCCCACCTGCCACCAGGAGCAAGCCCAGCCAGAGGTGGCCGCCCACCACGTCTTCTAAAGTGTCCACCCCGGCGATCCAGTGGCGCCCTTCTATGCCCAACAGGTGGCCAAAGGGGTTCCAGTTGGGAGACACCAGGCGCACCTCTCCTGCCACCGGGTCGAACAAGCCGCCAAACACCACTGCCTTGAGCACCAAAAGCCAGGCTCCCAATCCCAGCAGCACCAGGTGGATCCCTAGGATGGTGGTCATCTTGTTTTTGTCTTGCCAGTCGTAGCTAAACAGGGGAAAGGCTTTGGGATCCAGCACCGCCGGCCCGCGCAGGGCATGAAAAATGCCGCCAAACCCCAAAAAGGCAGAGCTGATGAGGTGGATCGCTCCCACCGCAAAGTAGATATCCGTATCCAGGACTTCCCCGCCGGATCCCACCCCCAGCCCCAAGCTGGCCAGGTGGGGCAAGAGAATCAGCCCCTGCTCATACATCGGTCGGCTGGGGTCAAACTTGGCCAACTCGATCAGGGTCATCGCCCCTGCCCAGAGAACGATCAGCCCGGCATGGGCCACATGCGCCCCCAGCAGCCGGCCAGAAAGATCGGTCAAACGGGCGTTGCCCGCCCACCACGGGATCTGTTGTTGCGAGCTAGATCCCCCTTCTTGCTTGAGTGTCGTCGCTGTCATCTCCGCTCCTCTTGCGTTTCTAAACAAGCTTTTCTAGGAAAAGGCCAGAGACCTTGCCCCAGGCCCGCCTCTGGCCGCACGGACACATCCTTTCGAGACACGTAACCAACTGTTGAGAGTAAATCTCAACAGCGAGCTGTGACCTACTCTAGGCTTCTTGCAAACAAATATCAATGTCTTTAGAGTTAAGTTTTGTTAAGAGTCGGACTTGTATCCGCCCATAGCCCCACCTGGGGAAGCTGCAGATGGAAGCTGGCCCGCAGAGGGACGAGCCGGGCGATCCGGTGGCAGCCGGTGATAAAAATCTCTCCCTTCTTAAGATTGAGTCGCAATAGCTGGATTACAATCAAGCCAAAGTTGGCCAAGTCGAGGGCAAAGGAGTCGGAGGAGATGTCGAGGTATCTGAAGCTGTGGACGGGGATAGGGCTTTATGTTCTGGTCAGCGGGGCCGCTTGCGGGGAAACCCAAAAGGATCCCTCGGCTGCGGGCGGCGGGGATCCACCGGCCCTGAGCCAGGCTTCGCCTCAGCAGGCAGCTCAAATGAACCCGGAGTGTCGGCCTATCCCGGTGGATGGCGGCGGCGAGGGTGGGGAAGAAGGGGCAGGCTCTCGCCGGCCAGCCGTTGTGCTCTCTCCTGAGCAGCGGTTTCAGGATCGGCAGATTTTGCTCGACTTTGCCGATCAGGTGGTGATCCCTGCCTATGAGCAGTTGGTCGCCGATACCCAGGCCCTGTCTCAGGCCATCCAGGCCTTCGTGCAAGATCCCAATGCCCAGACTTTGCAAGCGGCTCGCCAGGCTTGGTCTGTTGCCCGCATCACTTGGGAGGAGAGCGAGGCTTTTGCCTTTGGGCCGGCGGCTTATTTGGGGCTGGATGCGGATTTGGACGAATGGCCCCTGAACGAGGTGGAGGTGCTGGAAGTTCTCAACAGCGGCGATCCCCTCACTCCAGAGACCGTGGCCGAGTTGGAAAGCGGGCAAAAGGGATTTCATGCCGTGGCCTTCTTGCTCTTTGGCGTGGATAACAACAAGTCTTTGCAAGACTTTACCGAGCGGGATCGGGAGTACTTGGCTGCCCTTGGCCCAGTTTTGGCGGATACGGCGGCAAAGCTGCTCAAAAGCTGGACAGAGGGAGTGCAAGGGCTGCCTGCTTTTCGCGAAGAATGGGTAAAAGCCGGCGAGGGCAGCAAGAGTTATCTCACGCTGCAAGCTGCTGCTGAAGAAATAGCCCAAGGTATTCTCGGCATGTTGGACGAGCTGGGCAAGGTCAAAATTGGCGAAGCCTTCGCCCAGCAAAATCCTTTTCTGCTGGAAAGTCGCTTTGCCCACCATTCGCTGCCGGAGTTCCAGGCCAATGTGCGCAGCGTTCAGTATGCTTACTTGGGCGGATTTAGAGATAGAAAAGGTCGTGGCCTGAGCCAATTTGTCCGGGACATCAATCCCAATTTGGATAGTCAAATTCAGTCGGAGTTACAAGCAGCGGCGGCGGCTCTCCAGGGGATCCCTGCCCCTATCGAAAAAAGCCTTTGCGATGCCAATGCCCGTGGATCTATTACTGCCGCTATGGAAAAAATTGAAGACGCTTTCGACAGCTTTGCTCAGGAAGTTGTGCCGCTCCTGCAGTAGTAAGAAAGTCCCAAAAGAGCTGAGTTGCCGATATTTTGATAGCCGATGCGTCGTCTTCTCCAGATTTTCATGCTGGGATTGGCCTCTCTTTGGGCGGCGAGCTTTCTGGCTTTCCCCGCTGCCCCAGAGGGATCCCAGCCATTGCCCCCTCGAGCGGGTGGCGAAACAACCCTTTGGAACCGCACCTCAACAGCCTACGAGCAGCCGGCTCCCAACTTGGATCCCCGCTGGGCCAGGTTGCATGCCCTGGGGGACATCGCCTTTGAGGCTCGCTTCGTCACCGCTCCGGCGCCTGTTAACCCCGGCCTTGGGCCTCTGTTCAACAACAACTCCTGCGCCGGTTGTCATGTTAAAAACGGCCGAGGTTTTCCTGACAAGGGGCAGCGGGTCGTCAGAGTCAGCCAGGTTGGATCCCTGGATAGAAGCGGGGATCCCCAGCCTTTTGGATGGGAGGCCATTGCTCCTCATAGCAACACTCCCCCTGTGGCCGGCATCGGCACGCAGGTTCAAGAAAAGGCCGTTCGGGGCTATCGGCCAGAGGCCAAGGTGGAGTTGCACTGGGTAGAGCAGACCAGAGAGTACGCCGACGGAACTCCCTACAGGCTGCGTTCTCCTGTTGTAAAGCTGTTAACTCTGGAGGGATCGCCCATCGATCCTGTCCTCATCTCCCTGCGGATCCCCCAGCCGGTGTTTGGAGCGGGCCTACTGGAGGCCGTTCCCGCTTCTAGGATCCTGGCAGCAGCCGATCCTGACGACGCCGATGGGGATGGCATCTCTGGCCGCCCCAACTTGGTTTGGGATCAAGAGCAGCAGCGTCTGGTGCTGGGACGGTTTGGTTGGAAAGCCAATACCCCCAACCTCAGGCAACAAGCTGCGGCCGCCTACGCCAACGACATGGGTGTCACGAATCCTCTTTTTCCGGCCGCGGATGGCAGCCAAGATATCGACGAGGCCACTCTCCAAGCGACAACCGTTTACGTGCAAACCCTGGCCGTGCCTGGCCGCGCCCTTTGGCAGGATCCCCAAGTTCAGCGAGGGGAAAAGCTCTTCGTCCAAGCCCAATGCGCCAAGTGTCACCGACCAGAGCTACAAACCGGCATTCATGAGATCCCTGCCCTGGCCAACCAAGTCATCCACCCCTACACCGATTTGCTGTTGCATGACATGGGCGAAGGACTAGCAGATGGCCGCGCTGACTTCGAGGCCACGGGCCGAGAATGGCGCACCCCCCCTTTGTGGGGCATCGGCTTGTCGCAGACAGTTCTGCCCTCCTCCGGCTATTTGCACGATGGCCGCGCCCGCAGCCTCGAGGAGGCCATTCTCTGGCATGGGGGAGAAGCTGAACGCTCCCGCGAGATCTTTAAAAATATGGCTGCTGAAGACAGAGAAGCCCTGCTCTATTTTCTTCGATCCCTCTAGAGCTCTGCCCATTTCCGCAGCAGGTTCGCGTAAACTTTGGAGATCAAATCAAAGTGGCGTGTCTTGCCCGATTCCTGAAACATCTGCTGCCGCACAGTCTGTAAATCAAAGAGGATCTCGCGTTCTTGCGGATCCCTAATTAGGCTTTGAACCCAACTGACGGCAGCATAGCGGATCCCACGGGTTACAGGCTCAACTCGGTGCAAGGTGGAAGCAGGATAGAGGATCAAAGCACCCGCCGGCAGCTTGTAGGCTTGCTCCCCCTCGCTACTCTCGATCTTCAGCTCACCGCCATCATAGTCTTCAGGGGCACTTAGAAATAGCGTAAAGGAAATATCCGTGCGCATCAGCTGATGCCGATCGAGCATCAGCGCATCGTCGGTATGAGTGCCATAGGACATTCCCGCTTCGTAGCAGCTAATTAAAATGGAATGAATGAGCTTGGGCCGGGCAGCCATCTGGAACAACAAATTACGCTCTAGAGCTGCCAAGATAATCTCCTCTATCTTCCGTTGCTGAAGGGATCCCTTTGGCATTTGCCTATTGTTTTTGACAAGCCTGGCATTCCAGCCTGCCGTCAGAGCACCATCCACAAATTCAGCATCGGCTATGAGGGACAGAATCTGTTGCAATTCTGCTAAACTAAGAACATCGCCAATACACAAGATCATTATCAACCTCTAAAAAGCAAAATACATGACACCTTCTACACTAGCAAAACAAGCCTTATGAAAATCATGCCTACTTCGAGCATCCCTCGGAAACCTTAAGCATCTAGCAGAGAAAGTAGAGATCTTTTGCCCTATGCAGCCACCTTCTGGTATTCGACAAAAAGAGCTCTGCGAGCTATTGGGCTTAGACTACAAGGCTGTTGCCACCGAGGCAAAGCGTCTGGGCTTGAGCACACATGCCTATCTGCAACAGAAAACAGGTTGGATCCTGAAGGATGAACTCTATTATCCGCCCGGCACTACCTTTGACAAGTCAGCAGATGGCGAGTCAGTAGGATCGTCCCCTACCCCCTCAGAGGATTTGTCCTCTAGCAGCAAAATCAATTCCAGAAAAAGGAAAGACATCCTCTCACTGCTGTTGTTGCTTGTTGTCCTGTTAGCTGCCATCTTGCTGGCCCGTCGCTTAGATCCAGAGGCAACTCGAGAATTTATAGCAAAACTAGGCCCCTGGGCACCCCTTGCCCTGATTGGATTACGCTCCCTGAGTATTATTATTCCTGCCATACCCAGCACCCTTTACTCCATCTTGGCAGGAGCCCTCTTTGGATTTGGATCGGGAATCCTTTACATTGCAATTGCTGATTTTATCTCTTGTACACTTAACTTCTACCTAGCCAGAAAGTTTGGTAGAGACCTAGTACAGCGAGTAGTTGGGCGACAATGGATGTACAAAGTCGATGCCCTTTCAGCTAACTATCTGGAAAACAATATTTTTCTTACAGCTGGTTTTTTAATGACGGGCCTATTCGACTTTGTCGCCTACGCCGCCGGCCTAACCCAAATAAAATGGCAGAACTTTCTTCTCGCCCTAGCTTTGGGCATTGCCGTCTCTACACCCCCAGTAGTGGCTCTGGGGGCAGGGATCCTAGAGCAGGGAAGGTGGCTGCTGGGCTTTGCTTTGCTGGGAATGTTTGCTTTGGCGATGTTAAGCGGCTGGCTGAGTAAAAGGCGGCGTTCTTAACTTGCCTTTGATAAAGTCAGAACAAAAGCAAGGTCAGCAGTGGCTTCTAACTCATGGGGAACATTTGCCGAAATTAAGACAAATATGCCCGGAGATAGAGAGATCTTCTCACCTGCAAGGGTTAAGACTCCAGTTCCTTCAATGACGTGGAGAGTAGCGTCCCTTGTGGAGGTATGCTCGGAAATACTTGTGCCTCCCGCCATACAGAAAAGAGTATGTTGGCAGACTTCACTTTTCCAAATGATCTTGCTGAGAACTCCTTCCACAGAATAAGCAATGTGATCTTTGAGCTGCAAAAAAGGTGACTCAGGGGAGACAAGAGACATCATTAAGCCTCCTTCTTGGCGATCAGTATGATGTAGCCTAGGTTATTTCGATATCGGCTAAAGATTTGCTTCATAGATAAGATCCGCTGCCGGATTACAGGACGTGTAAGCACATTCCACACCATAGTTAAGAGCGTCGGCAATCCTTCCTCTGTAGCAATAGCAACGGGATTGAGCAAAGTTAAGGGGCCGGTGGCATACTGGACAACCGTAAGATTTGCTTGCTGAACAGTTGCAAGCCAGCTGTCAGTAGATAAAGGATTGGCATTGACATGGATTACGGAGGATAACTCCTTGCGGATAGCGTCGCTGTTGGATCCCTCAACTCGCAGCTCATGGCTGAGGAACTTACCCCCTGGCTTGAGGCAATTGTAAATCCCTGACAAAATCTTAGATTTTCCTGCATCGGACTGCATTGTTAAAATAGCTTCCGCCAAGACATAGTCAAATTTCTGATCGATTTGATCTAGGTGAAAGATATCGCCCTCGAGGATCTCAACTTGGCCGGCTAGCCCTGCTGCAGAAACATTAGCGCGAGTGTGAGCAATGTTATCTGGATTTTTCTCAATGCCGGTAACATGTATGCCATAGCGCTTTGCCAATCGAATAGCCGTGTAGCCAAGGCCTGAGGCAAGTTCCAGCACAGTTTCTCCTCGACGGAACTCGGCAAACTTGAAGAGCCGTTCGGTAGCGCCAAAGCCCCCCGGTCGAAGTGCCTTTTTACCTGCCGCAGCCAGTACCTGGTGTCCAGGTGCATTTTTTGAGTCCAGCTTAGACATAGGTAACTCCAAAAAAGATACAGCCTTTTAATTTAAAATAGGGTACAGGTATTCAAGAGGAAGGAGAGAAAGGAATGCCGACTCATTCTTTGGATTTGCGGCAAAGAGTTGTAGCAGCCTA
>NZ_AXUW01000002.1:84411-106055 GCF_002760415.1 Synechococcus sp. 65AY6A5 | reverse complement strand
AATTTAAATATCCACAAGAGTCGGGAAGTTGAGGAATTGATTAGGGGGACAGGAGCACGAATCCTATACCTGCCTGTGTATGCGCCGGAGTTGAATCCCATTGAGATGATGTGGTCGGTGTTGAAGCATTTTATTCGGCAGCTTTGCAGAATTGGGAAATATAGCATGGAGCAGATAGTGAAGACTTCTTTACTACTGATCAATCCATCCTCCTTCCGAAGTTGGTTTGCTAAGTGCTGCTATTGTACCCCTTGAGTCTTTAACAGGCTGTACCCTGTGGCCATCTGTTTTGAGCTTGGCTGTGAGCACCTCATCACCTTCTATAATGAGAGATGCCCACAGCCGCAAAGAAAAACTTATTTTTCTCAGCTATTCGAAAAATCGAATATTAGAGAAGAGGAAAAGTTGAGGGGATGAACTTTTTTGGCCATCCTGCTCTTCCCAAATTCTTCTCTCAACCAGAATCCAATACCGACCTATTTTTTGATAACGATCTTCGTAGATCATCTTTGCTTGAGTTTTTTCTCCAGTTCCTGGGCTACAATACTCAGCAGTGTAGTGAGTGGGTAGGTAGCCCTCACCTGTATCGTAAAACTCTTGAACTGAGACTGTAATTGTCCGATTGGCAAGATGGCGATGTACCATTTGAATGTGCTTGCCCTGAACCCAGTACCTATCGGTAGAAGATAAGCCCGAAACAAGAACTTCAGTGATGTCTGAATTTTGTGGCTCTCCATAGGCAAAGGTGTGGCCACCGTGTTCCTCGTCGAAGGAATGACGAACGCGATGCACCATGACTTCCCACATCTGTTCCCGTATTTTCTGGCGGATCTCCTCGTCCTCGACGCCGGCAACATCGATCTTCATGTTGCGGTCAATACTCACAACTCCTGAGAAGGAGAGGCTGCTGTCACCTTCTTTGGGAAAGTAGGTTATCTCAGCTCGGTAGCCAGGAAAGTCTTTGTCCCAGGTGTAGCGATTCTCAAAAGCCTCCTTGAATAGCTCTCGGGCCGGAGCTTGCTGTGCTGCCATAATCTCCTCCTTAATGAGAAGTTTTACTATTTAAATCCTAGTAGAGGCTGATGGCTGGCCTTGGGATTTTAAGGTTTCCTTATGACTGGCCACCCGCTCAGCTCTCTTGTTCTCGAAGTTTCTCGAAGTTCTTGGCGGTTACCGATGGGCAGGAAGGCGGAACCTCAATCCTTCACTTGGCCTGAGGGGAGCCTTGAAGTTAATGAAAACCATTGGCAAGGCGCTGTCCACTGGCAACAGAGGGAGAGAGCTAAGCTAAAGCTCGGCGCTGTTGGCCTTTTGGCGACAAGCTGGCAGGAAGAGAGTCTGCTTTCTCAACTCACTCCATGTCCAAAATCCAACCCCTGAACCCAGAGCGGATCGCCCAGATGGCCGCGGGAGAGGTGATCGACTCGCTGGGGGCTGCTCTGCGAGAATTGCTGGAAAATGCCCTCGATGCTCAGGCCACCCGCATTCAGGTGGAGATCTGGCCCAGCCGCTGGCAGGTGCGGGTGGCCGATAACGGCCAAGGGATCCCCGCTTCGGAGCTGGAGCAGGTGGCCCGTCGCCACACCACCAGCAAGTTGGACGGTTGCAGCCTGGGGTTTCGGGGCGAAGCCTTGCACAGCCTGGCCCGGCTGGGATCCCTGACCATTCAGACCCGCCACGCTGACGATGCCCACGGCTGGCTGGCCACCTACGACCGCCAAGGGGAGCTGGCCCACCAGCAGCCGGCAGCCACTGCCTTGGGAACGGTGGTGACGGTGGCGGATTTGTTTGCCGATTGGCCCTTGCGCCGCTGCTCCCTGCCCCAGACTCGCCCGCTCTTGACGCTGGTGCAGAATGCGGCCTTGGCCCATCCTTGGGTCAGTTGGCAGGTGCGCCAGGAGGGGCAACTGTTGCTCAGCCTGTGGCCAGGCCAGTCTCTGCAAGATCTGCTGCTACAAGTGTTGCCGCAGGTGGATCTTTCGGATCTGCGCTATCAGCGGATCCAGGAGGGGGATAGCGATTGGGAAGTGGTGCTGGGCCTGCCGGATCGCCTGCATCGCCCCCGCCCCGATTGGATCCGCGTGGCCGTCAACGGGCGCTTTGTGCAGATGCCGGAGTGGCAACGGCTGATCCAGTCAGTCTTTCAGCACACCTTGCCTCGCCACCGCTACCCGCTGGTGGTGGTGCATCTGCGCTTGCCACCTGAGCAGGTGGACTGGAATCGCCATCCTGCTAAGAGTGAGCTCTATCTCCAGGATCCGGAGATCCGACAGGAGCAATTGCGCCAGCACTTGCACGCTCTTCTGCAATCGGGATCGGAGCAAGCCAGCCGCCGCTCGCTGCATCTCATCCGGGCTAGCGAGGCCAAGTCGGTCTACAGGGTTACCTCAAGTCCCAAAAGCCCAGATCCAGCTCCCTCTGGCCAGCCGTCTACCCCCCTACCTCCTCTAAAGGCCCTAGCCCAGCTCTACCGCACCTACATCCTGGCGGAGCACCCTCAGGGGCTGTGGCTGGTGGAACAGCACCTGGCCCACGAGCGGGTGCGCTACGAGTACATCCAACGGCATTGGCAGCCGGTGGAGCTGCAGATGCCGGTCATGCTGGAGGGATTATCCTCCCAAGCGGTGGAGCAGTTGGAGCAGTTGGGCCTGGAGCCGGAGCCTTTTGGCCCCAACACCTATCTGATGCGCCGCCTGCCGCTGGCCTTGTGGTCGGAAGATCCGGAGGAGGTGCAGGGATCCCTCCGAGAATTGAGCCGCTGCGCTGACCTGGAAGCGGCCCAGGTGGCGGTGGCCTGTCGTGGCGCCCTGCGCAACGGGATCCCCCTGACCCTGGAGCAGATGCAACAGTTGCTGGAAGCCTGGCAGCGCACCGCCAATCCCCACACCTGTCCCCATGGCCGGCCAGTGTATCTGGCTCTGGCCGAAAAAGATCTGGCCCGCTACTTTCGTCGCCGCTGGGGGATCTGCGACCGGCCCATCTCTGACCCCAAGCTGGGATCCTGGTGGGAGCTGGAGCCGCTGGGGGATAGGTTTGCTGCCCAAGTGCGGCGCTCGAGCAGCGCTTCTGCGCCGGATCCCAAGGACGAGACCCGCTCCGCCCCACTATAATCGGGGGTGTCCAACTGCTGAACCCCCCATGGCCTCTTATCTCAAACTCAAAGCCCAAGAAGAGACCTGGCTACAGCGCCATGCTCGCCCGATCTTGGCAACCTTGGCGGGCTTGGGATCCCTGTTGACGGCCTACCTTACCTACACCAAGCTGACCGATCAACCTGCCGCTTTCTGCACAGGAGATGGGGGGTGTGACCTGGTGCTCTCCAGCCGTTGGGCAGAGTTTTTGGGGATCCCGACGGCAACAGTTGGCCTACTGGGGTTTCTGGCCGTTTTGGCCTTGGCGGTTTTGCCGGATGGCATCCCGCTGGTGAAGCGGTGGCGCTGGCCGGCCCTGTTTGGCCTGGTTTCCGCCATGACCGCCTTCGAGATGTACATGCTTTACCTGATGGTGGCGGTGCTGCGGCAGTTTTGTCTGTATTGCACCACCGCCATAGTCTTGGTGGCGGGGCTGTGGGCGGTAACCCTGCTGGGCCACCGCTGGCTGGATTGGGGCAAGCTGGCCTTCAGCTATATTCTCGTAAGCTTTCTCACCTTGGTGGCCACCATTGGGGTGTATGCCAACCAAGTTCCCCCACCCAGCCCCCTGGCGGCAGGGTTGGCGGCCCACCTGCGGCAGATCGGCGGCACCATGTACGGGGCCTATTGGTGCCCCCATTGTCAGGAGCAGAAGGAGCTGTTTGGGTCGGCTTTTGAACAGGTGCCCTACGTGGAATGCTCCCCCAACGGCCCCGGTACGCCCCAAGCCCAAGAATGCACAGAAGCGGGGATCACCAGCTATCCCACCTGGATTATCAACGGCCGCACCTACGTGGGGCTGCGCTCGCTGGAAGCCTTGGCGGCAGCTTCTGGCTACTCCTTTGAGCCCGGCGAAGGACAGTAGTTCTCCGGCGGCGGTGGCAAGAAAAGATGTACGCGGTTGCGCCCCGCCTGCTTGGCCTGGTAGAGGGCCTCATCTGCCTTCTGGAGAGCGGCCTCAGGTGCTAGGGGGCCATCTTCGCTGAGGACGATCCCGCCAATGCTGATGGTGACAGGCAGGCTGCGCTGGGGCGCAACCTCAATTGGCCGGCTGGCGATGGCCCGGCGCAGAGACTCGGCGTAGCGGTGGCAGCGGGCGGGGTTGAGCCCAGGGGTGACGCAGACAAATTCTTCGCCGCCGTAGCGGTAGAGCAGGCTGGAGGGGCGCAGTTGATTGTGCAGCCGCCCAACGATGGCCTGCAACACGCAGTCGCCGATATAGTGGCCGTAGGTGTCGTTAACCTGCTTGAAGTAATCCACATCCATCATCAGCAGGCAGAGATAGCGATAGCGGGCTTGCTCACGCGGCCCCACCTGTTTGAGCAAATGTGGCAACGCCTGGTCGAGGGCGCGGCGGTTCAAGGCACCGGTCAAGGGATCCGTCAAAGACAGAGACTCCAACAGCTCGTTGCGGGCCCGCAGTTGCCGGTTGGCCTGAGCCAAAGCTTGGGTAAGCCGCTGCAGGCGCAGCCCCGCCCGCACCCGTGCCCGCAGCTCCTCAGGATCGATCGGCTTGGCGATAAACTCATCTGCCCCTGCATCCAGTCCCTGCACCCGATCCTCAACTTCGGAGCGGGCGGTGAGCAAGATGAAATAGATGAACTGTCCGGCGGGCAAGTTTTTTAGACGGCGACACAACTCCACTCCAGACAAACCCGGCATGACCCAGTCGCAGATGATCAAATCCGGCCATTCGCTTTCATCCAGGGTCTGCAGGTGCTCCCAGGCCAACTGGCCGCTTTCCCAGCTTTCCACCCGGTAGTTGGAGCTTTTGAGGACTTCGCCGATGTAACGACGGTTCACCGGGTCATCGTCGATGACCCAAATGCAGGGAACCTGAGCCGGCACCTGGCTCCACGAAACTTCCTCCAAGGGCAAGGACTCCGCCCCGCCAACGCGAGCAGAAGGCAGGCTGGAGGAAGACCCCCAGCCTTCGAGTTCAGCTGACAACATCAAAAGAAAGCTAGAAAGCTCTGATACGGTGAATAATGCCGATCCTATCCCCAAAGGCTAGCTGCAGCTAGAGCTGGGAGTGGCCAGGCAAGCCGGATTGGTGGGCCGTTCGCCCAGGCCAAGGTGCAACGCTTCCACAAACTGGCGCACCCGGATTGGGTCGATGAGGGGAAAGGGATCCGCATAGCCCGCTGGCATGCCGGCGGAACGGGCCGGCCGTTTCAAAGAACTGGCCACAATCACGCCATCCGCGTGGCGGATGAGGTTGCCGATGTTTTCGGCGGTGGCTCCTGAGCCAATCAACAGAGGTACCTGAGGGGCGACTTGGCGGGCCAGCTTCAGATCTTTCAGAAGAGGCGGCTTTCCGGTGGCCCAGCCAGAGAGAACGATGGCATCGGCCAGGCCGCGCTCCACCGTGTCGGCGATGGCCGCCTCCAGGCTGATGGGACTCAGGGGCTGGGCGTGCTTCACCAGCACATCGGCAAAGATCTTGATGTCGGCCCCCAGCTCGCGGCGGTAGCGCAGCAGGCGGTGGGCATTTCCCTCGATGATGCCCTGGTCGGTCACCATCGCCCCGCAGAGGACATTGACCCGGATAAACTGGGCCCCCACACAGGCGGCAATGGCTAGGGCGCTGTAGCCATCGTTGCGCAAGACGTTGATCCCGATGGGCAGGGAAACCAGCATCTTGATCCGCTGCACCACCACGGTCATGGCGCTCACCACCGCCGCATCCACCCGCTCCTTGGCAAAGGGGGCATCGTAAAAGTTCTCGACGAGGATCCCGTCCACGCCTCCTGCCGCCAGGGCGGTAGCGGCCTGTTCTGCCTGCGCGATCACCCACTCCAAGTCCCCTCCCCAACGGGGCGAGGTGGGCAGCGGCAACAGATGAACCACCCCAATAACCGGATGGGGGGTTTTGAAAAGATGTTGCAGCAGAGTCACCGGCAAGTTCCCTCAGGGATCCATAACAATCTTACGCCCGGATTGGATCCCTGTCGGCATTCTCTCCGGGGAGGAAGGGGCGGGATTCCTGGCAGCGGCCAGGCCGCGCAACAGGCGGGGAACTAGGCTTGGCCCTTCATAGACCCAGCCTGTATAGACCTGGAGCAGGCTGGCCCCGGCCTCCAGTTTCTCCATGGCATCGGCCAGGGTGAAGATGCCCCCCACTCCAATAATCGGCAATTGCCCCTGAGTGGCCTGGTGAATGTAGCGGATCACCTGGGTGGAGCGCTGCCGCAGGGGGGCGCCGCTGATGCCGCCGGCTGCCGCGGCGAGGGGCCCCAGCCCTGGCAGGAAGCGGGTTTTCAGGTTGTCGCGGCGCAGGGTAGTGTTGGTGGCTACAAGCCCCGCCAGTCTGTAGGCTTGGGCCAGCTCCAGGATGGCGTCAATTTCTGGCCAATCTAGGTCAGGGGCAATCTTCACCAAAAGGGGCTTCTGTCCGCGATTTTCCCCCTGCAACGTCGCCAGGATGGGCGCCAACTGCTCGTCAGCCTGCAGGGATCGCAATCCCGCTGTGTTGGGGGAGCTGACGTTGACCACAAAATAGTCTCCCAGCTCCCGCAACAGACGAAAGCTGGCCAGGTAGTCAGCCGCCGCCTCCTCCAGGGGGGTGGCCTTCCCTTTGCCCAGGTTGATGCCGATGGGAATGGGACGTTGGCGCAGCCGGCGCAGCCGTTCGGCCAGAGCTGCCGCCCCCTGGTTGTTGAAGCCCATGTGGTTGAGAGCAGCCCGATCCTGGGGCAACTGGAACAGGCGCGGCTTGGGGTTGCCCGGCTGAGGCCCAGGAGTGACGGTGCCCACCTCCACAAAGCCAAAGCCCAAACTGGGCCAGACGCCCACAGCTAGGCCATCCTTGTCAAAGCCTGCGGCCAGGCCAATGGGATTGGGGAAGGTGAGGCCCCAGAGCCGTACTTCCAGCCGCGGATCCCGATAGCAGAACAGGCGCTCCAAAAGAGCCAGGATCCCGGTGGCCTGGGTGGCGTCCAGCCACTCCAAGGCGCGCAAGAGCCCCACCTTAACCGTTTCCGGGTCAGCCCTCAGGCCCGAAAAAATCAAGGGCCGCAGCACATCTCGGTACAGGTTCACAGCAAAGACTCGCTCCCAAGCTGTCACCCCTCTTGTTGATCTTCCCCAAAAAACAGGGGCCTGCAAAAGTCTCCTCTGCAGGCCCCCGCTTTTGAGCTTAGGCGGGAACTGGCCCGGCCAAGCCGAGCACCACCGGCCTAAAGACTCTTAGCCTTCCGGCTCAAACACTTTCAAGTCGACGATCTGCCCGCCCTTGAAGGTCCAGTGGGCAAAGGTTCCGGCCACGTCTCCGTTCTCGTCGAAGTTCAGCGAGCCGGAAGCGCCAGTGTAGTCAATGTCCTCCCCTTTCTTGAGTAGCTCCACTGCCTTGGCCCACTCTCCTGGCAGGATCTCGGTGCCGGGGGGATTGGCCACTTGCCGCAGAGCATCGCGGATGGCGGTGCCGTCGGCGCTGCCGGCCTTTTGAATGGCCAGAGCCAAGACAAAAGCGGCATCGTAGGCCGTGTCGATGTAGGGGGTGGGGGGCAGCTCCCCGTAGGCAGCTTTGTAGGCTTCAGCAAAGATTTGGTAGGCTTTGCTGTCGGTCAGAGCCTGGGGCGAGGTGCCGATGGATCCCTCTAGCTTGTCCGCCCCCACCTGGGTGGCCAGATCGGGAGAGCGCATGCCATCTGTGAAGACAAAGCGGTCAAATAGCCCCCCTTCCAAAGCCTGCCGCAGGATGATCGCGCCGTTTTCGGGATACCCGATCAGCACCAGCGCCTGGGGATCCCCTTCCTTGAGCTGATCCAGCTCGCCGCGGTAGGAGGCTTGGCCGGGTTCGTAGGGAACCGACTTGGTAATGGTGCCGCCCCGCTTTTCAAAGGCGGCCTTGAAGCTGTCGGCCAGCCCCTTGCCGTAGTCGTTATTGATGTAGATGATGGCCAGGCGCTCCAGGTTTTCTTCGCGGGTAATTTGCGCCAGGGCTACCCCTTGGAAGGCATCGGAGGGAACGGTGCGGAACAAGAAACCATTGTCGTCCAGGGTGGTGATGGTGGGAGCGGTGGAAGCTGGCGAAATTTGCGGAATCTTGCTGGGAACCGTGACTGTCGTGGCCACCGGAATGGTAACGCCACTGCCCAAAGCGCCAACAATGGCGGCCACCTTCTCCACGTTCACTAGCCGCTGGGCAGCATCAATAGCCGGCTGGGCTGAGGTTTGGTCATCCGCCTCCACCACTTGGATTGGGGATCCGAGGACGCCGCCAGCGGCGTTAATCTGATCCAGAGCCAGCTTGATGCCCTTGAGGCAGTTTTCCCCATAGGCCTGCAGGTCGCCCGTCAAAGACAGCAGCGCTCCTATCTTGATCGGGGCTTTGGCTGCTTGCTGAGCTGTGCTTGGCAGCAGGGTGGTGGCCAGTGCTGCTGCTGTCAGGGCTGCCGCCGTCGCGAAGGCCCGCCGGGTCAGTTTGTGCATGGGAGACATAACCAAGAACCTCCAATGAGCTCCAATGAGGGAATAAAACTGCAATTCTCAAAGGTCGATGGTATAGAAGTAGACGTTAGCCCACCTCAAAGGGTTCCCTCCAAGAGCCAACCCAACCCCTGCCAGGGGGCTTCTTGGCAAGCCTATCGGCGAGTTTGGTTAAATAAGCTTCTTTACCCTACGACGAAAGCTCATAAAATAGTGAATCTACTAGGGAATGGAGCTTTCCCAGGGTAGCGGTGTGATCGTTATTGACAACATCTCCAAACAGTTTGGCGGCGTCAATGCCCTAGATCACTGTTCCTTCCGCATCGAAGCTGGTCGGATCACGGGCTTGATTGGTCCCAACGGGGCGGGGAAAACAACTCTTTTCAACATCATTGCCGGTTTTATTCGGCCCAATAGCGGACGCATCTGGCTAGATGGGGAAGACGTCACGGGCTTGCCTCCCCACCAGTTGTTTCAACGTGGGCTGGTGCGCACCTTCCAGATCCCGCGGGAGTTTGGCCGCATGACCGTTCTGGAAAACTTAATGGTTGTTCCTCCCCATCAGGCTGGAGAAAACCTATTTAACGCCTGGTTCCGCTGGCAGCGAGTACAGCGGCAGGAGCGCCAGCTTCAGGCTCGGGCTGAAGAAGTTTTGGAACGGCTCAACCTCATCCACCTGCGCGATCAACTGGCGGTCAACCTTTCCGGCGGGCAAAAGAAGCTGCTGGAGCTGGGACGTACCCTAATGGCGGACGCGCGGGTCATCCTCTTGGACGAGCCGGGGGCTGGGGTCAACCGCACTTTGCTGGCAGACCTGATCCGCTTTATCGAGTACCTTAACCGCGAGCGCGGCTGCACCTTCTGCATCATCGAACACGATTTGGATCTGGTGACCCGCCTCTGCCACCACGTGGTGGTCATGGCGGGGGGGAGGGTGCTGACTCAGGGATCCATGCAGGAGATCAAGCAAAACCCAGCCGTGCGGGAGGCCTATTTGGGATCCATTGCCCTGGCTGATGCCCTCAGCTCCTCCCAGACTTCCACCGTCTCGCCGGAGGGATCCCCGCCATGACCCCCTTGCTCGAGATTCAAGATCTCTACAGTGGCTACCGCGGCGTGGACATCCTCAAAGGGATCCGCCTCAAGGTCACTCCAGGCCAAATTGTAGTGATCATCGGCCCCAACGGGGCGGGCAAATCGACAGTGCTCAAGTCTCTTTTTGGATTGGCCACCGTCCGCTCGGGCCGAGTGCTGTTCCAAGGTTCTGACATCACGCATCTTGCTGCCGAGCAACTGGTGCGGCGGGGGATCGGCTTTGTGCCTCAGACCAACAATGTCTTTCCCTCCCTCACCGTCGAGGAAAACCTGGAGATGGGAGCCTTTATCCGGCGCGACGACTACACTGCCCAACTGGAGCGGGTTTACGAGCTGTTTCCGCCGCTAAGGGAAAAGCGAAAGCAAGCGGCGGGATCCCTCTCCGGCGGGCAACGGCAGATGCTGGCCATGGGGCGGGCGCTGATGGCGGAGCCGCAGCTGTTGGTGTTGGACGAGCCGACAGCCGGCCTGTCGCCGCTGTATGTCGAGCAGACCTTTGCCCTCCTGCAGGAGATCAACCGCCGCGGCGTCAGCATCCTAATGGTCGAGCAAAATGCCAAGCAGGCCTTGGCTATAGCGGACTGGGGCTACGTCCTCTCCATGGGAGAAAACCGCTTTGAGGATACCGGCCCCAACCTATTGCACAACCCCGAGGTGTTGGAGCTATTTTTGGGCGGCTGAGGCCCTCACCCTCGGGGAGAGGGGAGCTAAGCAGAGCCGGCCAGTTGCAGTTGGCGCAGTTGGGCTGCCTGCTTGAGAAGGGCTTCCACAAAGCCCATTGCCTCCTGGGCGGAGTGGCCGGCAGCCAGTTGGGCCAATTCTTCCCGGCGCTCCCCTTCTCTCAGCGAATCCACCCGCACGCAGGTTCGCCCTTCTTGCACCACTTTGTAAACCCGCAGGTGGTGATCGGCTAGGGCGGCAACCAGGGGCTGGTGGGTAACGCAGAGAACTTGGTGGCTACGGGCAATCTGGTGCAGTTTGGCGGCGATGGCCTGCGCTACCTTGCCGGATACGCCGACGTCGATCTCGTCGAAGACCAGAGTAGCCACCGGATCGACGCGGCTGAACACCGCTTTTAAGGCCAGCAGAAAACGGCTCATCTCGCCGCCGGAGGCAATGTCGGCCAGCGGCTGCAGGGGCTCGCCGGGGTTGGGGCTAAACCAAAAGCTCACCTGATCCACCCCTTCGGCGGTGGGGGATCCGGCTTGGATCTGCACCTGGAACTGCACACCGCTCATCCCCAGGGGCCCAAGCTCCTCCACGAGAGCCTTTTCCAGTTGGTGGGCCGCCTGCTGCCGCAGATGCGAGAGCATCTGGCAGTGGCGCTCCAGCTCCTGGGCTGCCTGGTCTAGCCGCGCCTCTAGTTCCTCCAAGTCGGTGCTCTCGTCCCGCAGTTGGGCCAGCTCTGCCTTGAGCCGCTCCGCGTGGGCCATCACCTCGGCCAGGGTGGGGCCGTATTTGCGGCAGGCCTGTCGCAGTTGGGCTAGGCGCCGTTCAATTTTGCTTAGCCGACTGGGATCCGCCTCCAGGGTCTCGCCGTAGCGCAGCAGCTCCCGCCCCGCCTCCTCCACCTGAACGAGGGCGCTGCTGACCATCTCGACTAGGGGAGTTAGGTCGGGATCCCGCTGGGCCATGCTCTGCAGCAGACGCTCGGCTTGGGCCAGGAGATCGGCAATGGCCGGCGAGCCGCTGTCATTTTGGTAGAGCAGTTGGTGAGCGGCATAACTCTGCTGCTGCAGTTCCACGCGGTGGGCCAGGCGCTCCCGCTCCCGCTCCAATTTGGTCAGCTCGTCAGGATCCTCCAGGCGCAGGGCAGCCAGTTCTTGGGCTTGCAACTCTAGGAGATCTAGCCGCTGCAGCCGCAGGTGTTGGTTTTGCTGGCGGGAGGCTATCTCTGCTTTGAGCTGGCTCCAGGTTTGGTAGCAAGCTGCCACCTCTGAACGCAGGCGCAGCAGCTTTTCGCCGCCAAAGGCATCCAGCCAGCGGCGCTGGGTTTGGGGAGACTGGAGTTGGCTTGTCTGGCCCTGGGCGGTGATCTCCACCAGTTGGGAGCGCAGGCTGAGCATCTGAGCCTTGTTCACGAGCACCCCATTGACTCGCAGGCGGCTGCTGAGCTTGCCGTTGCGCATCACCAGCTCGCGGCTGCAGACCAGGCCTTCTTCCAAAGGTTCAATTTGCTCTTGCTCTAGCCAGGCCTCCAGCGCGGCCGTAGGCTGGAAAATGGCTTCCACCAAGCCCCGATCGCTGCCGCTGCGCAGAGCGCGAGCCGGTCCCCCGAGCGCGGCATCGAGGGCATCGAGAATGATAGATTTGCCCGCCCCTGTTTCTCCGGTGAGCACGTTCAGCCCCGCCCGAAAGGGAATCTCCAAGTACTCGATCAGGGCGAAGTTCTCGATCCGCAACAGGCGCAACATAGGGATCCCGTTGGCCTTCCTGTCTTAGGTTAGCCCACCTGCCGACTTAGGCGGAACGGGGGAAGAGCAGCTTCAAGGGGTGGCCTCCGGCGTCTCCTCTGTTCTAGCAGCGGTATCGGCAAGCGGCTCGGAGGTAGCGGCTGAGGCATTGGGTGTATTAGGCGCTACCTCTGCCTCCTGGAGAGAGGCGGAGGGTTCGAGCTCGGCTTTTGGCTCTGTGGCGGTGGGCTCGGGGGCAGCGGCAGCGGCTTGGGCAGCCTCTTTTTGCTGTTGCCGCTCGTAACGGCGTCGTTTGATCCCCTCATCCACCCACACGTACACCAGACTGAGAAGGGAGAGCCCCGCCGTTCCAATTAAAACCCAGAGTAGAGTGTTGTCTATCGTCATGAGTGAGATCCGTCAAACTCTGCTGCCAACGGAAAACGCCGCGCCCAAGGCTTGATCTTACCGTTGAAGCTGCTCTGCCCAATCTTAAAAGACGGGATCCACACTTTTGCCATGCGCTACCTCAAGTTTTACAAACCCTACGGCGTGCTCACCCAATTTACCGACCGGCAGGGGCGGCCAACCCTCAAGTCTTTCATCCCGGTGCCCAAGGTCTATCCGGTGGGGCGGTTGGATCGCGATAGCGAAGGTCTGCTTCTGCTCACCGACGATGGCCGCCTCAACGCCCGCCTGATCGATCCCAAGTTCGGCCACGAGCGCACCTACTGGGTGCAGGTGGAAGGGATCCCCACGCCCCAGGCCCTGCAGCAGTTGCAAGAGGGAGTGGTCATTCAGGGGCGAAAGACCCGGCCGGCTGAGGTTAGAGTGCTAGCCGAGGAGCCGGAGCTGCCGCCGCGGGATCCGCCCATCCGCTTTCGCCGCTCCATCCCCACCACCTGGCTGGAGCTGATGCTGCGGGAGGGTCGCAACCGCCAGGTGCGCCGCATGACCGCCGCTGTCGGCATTCCAACCTTGAGATTGGTGCGAGTGGGGCTGGGGCCCCTCTCGCTGCAGGGGCTGGCCCCTGGCCAGTGGCAGGAGCTCAGCGAGGCGGAGTTGGCCCGCTTGCGGCACTGCTGTTTTGGCCAGTCGCGCCGTCCCCGGCTTGGGCGAGAGTTACAGCACCCCTTTTGAGCTGGGGATCCCATCTTGTCGGCGCGGATCCCGTTCTACGGCCATGCGCAGGGCGCGGGCAAAGGCCTTGAAACTGGCCTCGACGATGTGGTGGGCATTGAGACCAGCAACCTGGCGGATGTGCAGGGTAAGCTGGGCGTGGTTGGCCACCGCCTGGTAGAACTCGCGCACCAACTGGGTTTCGTAGCGGCCAATGCGTTCGACGGTCAGCTCCAGACCATAGCTGAGGTGGGGGCGCCCGGAAAAGTCCAGCACCACCTGCACCAGCGCCTCATCCAACGGAGCCCAGAAGTGACCAAAACGGTAAATGCCGCGCCGATCCTGCAGCGCCTGCGCCAGCGCCTGTCCCAGGGCAATGCCCACGTCCTCATTGGTGTGGTGGTCGTCGATGTGCAGATCCCCCACGGCCTTGATCTGGAGATCAATTAGCCCATGGGTGCTGAGCTGGGCCAGCATGTGGTCCAAGAAGGGGATCCCGGTGTCGATCTCGTACTGCCCTCTGCCATCGAGGTTGAGATGCACTTGAACGTCCGTTTCGTTGGTGCGGCGGTGAACCGAGGCCGTCCTGGGCTGCAGCAGGCGGGGGGAGTCGATGGCTGTCATGGCAAGGGTAGGGGAGCACTAGGAAGTCCCAGCTCTAGGATCGCACAGGTAGGGGTGCCAGAATCAGCGTCTTTGGCCAGGGGGGCAGGCGGGCTCAGGTTGCAGAGGGGGAGAGTGTTCCTTGCAGGATTGGCAACAGATTCAACGGGCCCTCAAGCAGTATTGGGGCTACGAGGCACTGCGCCCACCTCAGGAGCGGGTCATCCGTGCCTTGCTGGAGAAGCGGGATGCACTGGTGGTGTTGCCGACGGGTTTCGGCAAGTCTCTGTGCTTTCAACTGCCGGCCTTGCTGCAGACAGGGCTGACCCTGGTGGTCTCGCCTCTGATTGCCCTGATGGAAGACCAGGTGCAGGATCTCTGGAAGCGCCGTCTGCCGGCGGCCTGTTTGCACAGCGAGCTGGATCCAGCTCTGCGCAAGCGGGTGTTGCGGGCTTTGGAGGAGAACCGGCTGCGTCTACTGTATCTGGGGCCGGAAACCCTCTTCAGCCCGCCAGTCTGGGAGCGGCTGCAGCAGGTGCCCCTCAACGGCCTCATTGTCGACGAGGCGCACACCTTGGTGCACTGGGGGGGATCCTTCCGGCCCGACTACCCCCGTCTGGGATTGGTGCGCCCTGCCCTGGGCCAGCCTGCCTTTCCCATTGCTGCCTTTACCGCCACTGCCGATCCCGAAACCCTCAGCCGCCTGCGCCACATCCTCGACCTGCAGAATCCGGAATGCATTCGCGCTGACCCGCTGCGAACCAACATTTCTCTCAACGTGGCGGTGGCCTGGAGCCCAGCGGATCGCCGTCGGCGCCTGCTGCGCTTTCTGGCGGAAAACCCCGGCTCGGGCCTGGTGTACGTGCGCACGCGGCGGGATGGGGAGGAGCTGGCCGAGTGGTTGGGCCGCCGCAACCAGAAAACCGCCACCTACCACGGCGGCCTGGAGGCGGGATCCCGCCGGCGCTTGGAACGGGCCTGGCTGGAGGGCGAGCTGCGCTTTTTGGTCTGTACCAACGCCTTCGGCATGGGCGTCAACAAGCCGGACGTGCGCTGGGTGCTGCACTTTCACCCGCCCCCCAATTTGATGGACTACCTGCAGGAGGTGGGGCGGGGTGGGCGGGATGGCGGCCCCTGCCGGGCCCTGATGTTGGTCTCGGAGCCGACGGGCCTGCTGGATCCCACCGATCGCCAGCGCCAAGCCTATTTCTATTCCCAGCAGGAGCGCCTGCTGGCCCAGGCGCGGCGTTTGCTGACAACTCTGCCCCCCCAGGGATCCTATGCCGACTTGCCCCCCGGGGAGACGCGGGTGGCCCTGGGCCTGCTGCAGGAGATGGGCTGTCTGCACTGGCCAGATCCCTTTCACTTCCAGGTGCTGCACCGCCACTGGCAGCCGCCGCCGCGGCAGGATCCCTGGCGGGGGATGGACGACCTCATCCACAGCCGCGGCTGTCGCTGGCAGGTGATCCTGCGGCATTTTGGCTACCCTGAGAACCAGCCCGGCCTGCCCTGCGGCACCTGCGATCGCTGCCGGGCTGCCCAAAGGCGTTGATGGTTTCGGCAGCCGGCAGAGGGGTTAGGATCTTTGCGCTTGCCCGGCGTTTTCGCAAAGGATAGGATCCCCTCGCTTTCCCCTTGCTGATGGTGTCCATGAGTGGTTCGGGATCCCCGGTCGCTGCCCTTGAGCAGCCCTTGTCCTTAGCACGGCAGGTGGCGCAACTGCTGGTGGTGCCGGTCTCGGCCCGTTTGGGATCCCAGTCTCCTCCCCGCGAGATCCTCAAGCGGCTGATCCAAGAGGTGGGGATTGGAGGCATCTGGATTACTGAGGGCCATGTAGCAGAGGCCCTGCTGCTGATCGAGGAGGCGCAGTCTTGGGCGACTCTGCCCCTTCTTGTGGCAGCCGAGGCCAGCCGCGGCCTGGCTCTGCAGGGAGCCACTTCCTTCCCCCACCCCCTGGGCCTGAGCCGCCTGGGATCCGAAGCCGAGCGCTGGGCGGAACAGTGGGGAAGGATCACGGCGCGGGAGGCGGCGGCCATCGGCATTAACTGGCTGCTGGGCCCGGTGGCGGAGCCCCTGGGGCAAGGCCCAGCAGAGCTGGCGCTGGCGGAGGAGCCGCACCTAGTTTTGCAACTGGCGCGCGCCTTTGTGCGCGGCTGTGAGCAGGCCGTCCCCGGCGGGATCCTGACCACAGCCAGATCCTTCCCCGGCCAGGATTGGGTAGAACCGCCCCAGGCAGGTGCGGCGCTGCGGCCAAAGCCAACCGATGTCCCCTGGTGTCCTCGCCTAAGCCTCACCTTGGAGGAGCTGCAAGCAGGACTCTGGCTGCCGTTCCGCAGCTTGGTGGAGCAGGTGGGAGCCATCTCGGTTGCGCCAGTGGTGCTTCCCGAGTGGGACGAGCGCTGGCCGATCTCTTTTTTGCCGGGGCGGCTGACCCAACTGCTGCGCCAAGAGTGGGGGTTTAGTGGACTAATTGTGGCAGAGGGCCTCGATCAGGGCTTCTTGGACGAGCTGGCCGTTGGCGTCGGCTCCTCTCCCCACCTGCTGGCGGTGCGGGCCCTCCAGGCCGGCGCCGACCTCCTTTTGGCCCCTCCCGACCCAGTGGCGGCCGTCACAGCCATTGTGGAAGCTGTGCGGCAGGGATCCCTGGACGCCCAGGCCATTGCCCAATCGGTGACGCGGGTGCTGCGGGCCAAGCAGCGGCTTTTCCCCTCCGCCTCCGCCCTGCTCAAGCAAGTGTGGCCGGCCCTGGCGGAAACGGATTTCAGCCTGGTTCCCGGCTGGATGGGGGCTAAAGACCCCACCGACCCCGCCCTCTGCCGCGGCTTTTCCGACGAGCAACTGAAACCCCTACTGTTGGGAGATCCCCTCGCCAAGGACTCACCTCTAGCCAAGCTGTTCGGCACACGTCCGCCTCTGCCCAGAGTCGCCCGGTTGGGATCCCTCTTGGCCGAGCAGGATATTGCTCCCTGTCAAGCTGCCATGGCCCGCGGCGGCGTGACAGGCGGCCAGGCTTTGCCCCTGCCCGCTCCCCCCGGCAGTTGGAACTGGATCTGGCAAGATCTCGCCCCTGGCGCTGAGACAGCAGGGCTATCGGCGGCCTCTCCCGCCCTCAGCATTCCCGCCGGCCTCGGCTTCTCTCCTTTGCTCAGCCATCCTCTCACCCCTTTGAGCTTGCTGGAGACGGCCCTGGGCAGCGCCGGCCAACTGATCTTCCAGGCCTTTGTCGAGGAGCCTTTGCCCAACTATGTGCTGGATTGGCTGCAACAACAACGAGAGCGGGTGGCAGCCGTCGTCGTTTATGGTAACTTATCCTTCTACCGACGCCTGCAGGCGCACTTTCAGTGGGCCAACGCCATCCACAGCCTCAATCCTGATCCCTGGGCCCAGGCAGAAGCTATGCAGCGTCTGTTTCCCCACCGGCTCATCCCGGAGAAACCCGAGCCTCAGCCAGCATCGACAAATAATTAAGAAAAAGTAAATACCATTGCAGATTGTTGGCAGAAAGGGGCCCCTGAGCTATCGTATTGATGGAAATGTAAACTATTGAAACGGTTTCTCTCAGGGTTGTCTGTGCCTTCCTTCCTCTCAGACATCGCTGGATCGGGCAGTTCTCGCCCCTCTGGTGACGGTGAGTGTGAGCTTGAGCGAACCTCCCCGCAGCGTCCGCAACCGTTCCTCCACTCTTTGCAAGCGCTGCTGTCAGGGCGCTGGGCGACAAAGCTTGGACTGGGCTTGGCTGTTGTGGGTCTGGCAATCCTCACCTGGATTTGGCTGGCTGCAGGAGCTGGGCTGGATCCTTACACTAAAGCCGTCCTCAGCCTAGAGGGTCAGCCCAGCCATGGTGCTTCGTTGTTTGCCCTCAACTGTGCCGCCTGTCATGGAGAAGAAGCCGATGGCCGAGTTGGCCCCAGCCTGCGGGGAGTTAGCAACCGCCGCTCCGACCGGTTTATCATTCATCAGGTAACCAGTGGCAAAACTCCGCCTATGCCCCAGTTTCAGCCGGATCCCCAGGAGATGGCAGATTTGCTCAGCTACTTGAAAACCCTCTGAGGCCAGCTCATGGGCCTGACCCAGCAGCTTGCTTGCTACGCTCTCTGGCTGGCCTCCGTATTTGCCTTTGCGGAATGGCTGCGCTCCCGACAGGTGGATGGGGAATGGGTGCGCAAAGTCGTCCATATCGGTGTGGGCAATATCATTCTGCTGGCCTGGGCCTTGCAGGTGCCCCGCTGGCTTGGGGTGGGGTTTTCCTTGGTGTTTGCCGGCCTGGCGCTGCTCTCCTACCGGGTGGCTATTTTGCCTAGCTTGAATGGGGTCGGGCGGCGTAGCTTCGGCACTTTCTTCTATGCTGTCAGCATTGGCCTGTTGCTGTATTGGTTTTGGCTGCCGCAGCGACAGGTATTCGCGGTGATTGGCATTTTGGTGATGACCTGGGCCGATGCGCTGGCGGGCTTGGTGGGCAAAACTTGGGGCAAGCACCTCTATCAACTGGGATCCCTTCAAAAAAGTTGGGAGGGATCCCTGACCATGTGGGCAGTGAGCAGCTTGGTGATTGCGGCGCTGCTGCTGGGGTACTTCGGCTTTTCTCCCTCCTTGCTCGCCATCAGCCTCTTGGTGGGAGGCCTGGCCATGGGCCTAGAGGTCTTCTCTTGGTGGGGGCTGGATAACCTGACCGTGCCTTTGGCCAGCGCCGGGCTCTGCTTTGCCCTGCTGCAGCTTCTGGACGAACTGTACCTGTAGCGGAGTTGCTACTACTGTGACGGGTTTGGCGCGGAAGCGACTTCTAGGCCCCGCGGCGTTCTTGTTCTCGCTCTTCTTGTTGCTGCCACTGCCTGATCAGCTCTTTCGCTGCCTGGGGGGTAAAGTAGTCCAGCTCCATCAGCTTGCGATAGGTGAGGAGCTGCCGCATCTCCAGGGGCATGTCTGCCTTCCGGTAAAAGTAGTGGATGCGGCTGATGTTTTGCTCCATCTCGGCGAACTCCTGCTCCCGCTGCATTTGCCTTTCCTGCTTGAGCACCTTGTGGGGAGCAGACATGCGATTCGGGATCCGCTGCGCGCTGGTGGCTTTGCTGGCGAGAACCCGATGGGCTCCGCTTTGCCGACTGTTGGCGCCGTTGAAACGGCTGAAAAAGAAAGAGAGCATCCGTCAACCTCACACAGGCAGAGAAAAGAGGGTCGTCTTACACTAACTTCACAATATCAAGCTTAGATAAAGCTGTGAAGCCGCCAGTGATCTGGATCCCTTTTGGGAAAGCCCGTACCTTTCACAGGGCAAGGAGTGTATCTCTCCTGTCCCTTAGGAGAGTTGAGGCAGAGACAAGGCTTGGCTTGGGCAGGCAGACTTATAGAGGATGTTATCAGTATTTACACGTATGCTTGGACGAAGATAGGGTCAAAGCGCAAAATTATTTGCGGGCTTTCACGCACAATGACAGGGATCTTGAATAACTGTTACATGGTGCTTGCCCGGAGGCGCTACAGGTGAGATTCGTCGCCGCTCAGCAGCCAGGTAACCGAGACACCCAGCGCCTTGGCAAAAGCCACCAGCTCTTTGTCGATGACGCGCCGTTTGCCCTTTTCCACCTGGCCGATCTTGACGTAGTCCAACTGCACGCCGTACTTAGCCAGGCGACCCGCCAGTTGATCTTGGGTCAGTTGCAGCTTCTCCCTTACCCAGCGCACCCGCTCTCCGATCAAGTTGGCCGATGGAGGGTGCTGGTTGAGGTTAGACTCCATAGGAGCAAGAGATTGTGAATATTCTTTTCCAGACTGAGGAAGCCGATGGCTCCCGCGGCGCCCCATGGTAGCCTATGCTGGCAAGGCTACCCCTCCTCTTCCACTTTATAGAACCTGTGGGAGCCTGCTCGACAGCAGGCGAGCTAGCTGTCTCCTGAATATCTTACACAAGGTCTAGATCGAAAATCGCTTATGGATGTTTTCGCGCAGGATGCGCTGCCGGCGAGAACTTGGCAGATGGGATCCCTGCCACTCCCGCACCCAGCCGGAAAAATTTCCGGGCAAAAAAGAGGGCCATGATCGATTTTCGCTCGCGCCAGGGGGAGAAACTTTTCTAGACTAGGAGGTGACGTTTTCTCCTCACTTGGCCGTGGTTTTCTCTCGTCCTCATCCTGAAAACATTGCCTCGTCCCGCCAGGAGCTCGACGATCTCTGGCTTGAGGCCGAGTCTGCCTCTCAGGATCCGGCTGCAGAGGCCGACCTAGAGCCGGGCGCCAGCGGGTTGCGGCTGAATGAAGACGCCGTCGATCACTACTTGAATACAATTGGTCGGGTGCCCCGCATCGATCACGCGGAGGAGATCGAGCTGTCGCGCAAAATTCAGCAGAAGCTGCTCATCGATCAGGCCCGCAGGGAATGGCGGCAACAGCGGGGGCAGGATCCCAGCGATGAGGAACTGGCAGCAGCCCTGCAGATTCCTGTGTCTACCCTGCGCTCCCGCATCCGCCAAGGGGAACAGGCTCAGCGCAAGCTAATCAACGCCAACCTGCGCCTGGTGGTCAGTGTGGCCAAGAAGTACCTCAACCGGGGGGTGCCCTTTTTGGACTTGATCCAAGAGGGCAACATGGGTCTTATTCGGGCCACTGAGAAATTCAATGCCGAACGAGGTTTTCGCTTCAGCACCTATGCCCACTGGTGGATTCGCCAGGGCATTACCCGCTGCATTGCCAACCAAGCCCGGACGATTCGCCTGCCGGTGCATATGGTGGACAAAGTGCGTCTGCTCAAGCGCACCAACCGCGAGCTGATGAAAGCCCGAGGGCGACGGCCCACAGAAGCCGAACTGGCGGAGGCGCTGGGCATCAAGGTTAAGAAGTTGCGCATGATCCAGCAGGCTGCCGCTTTGCCCCTGTCGTTGGATGTGCCGGTTGGCCAGGAAGGGGAAAGCCGCCTGGGGGATTTGCTGCCGGATGAGCGGCAGGAGCAACCCTTTGAAGAGATCCTCGTGCAATCTCTGCGGCAAGATGTGCGTTCTGCCATGCAGGCCCTGAAGCCCATCGAGAGGCAGGTGCTGGAGCTGCGCTATGGGCTGGATGGGCAAAGGGCGAGAACTCTGCGAGAAGTCGGGGATCACTTTAACTTAACGCGGGAGCGGATTCGCCAGATCGAGCGGGATGCTCTGCGCAAGCTGCGCCTAGGCCATCCTTCGCGGGCTTTGGCCCAGTACATTCGCTAGCTTTTGCCGCAGCCTCCCGGGGTTCGGGCGGGGATCCCCGCGCGAGACGGGTTTTCAGCCCTTGGGATCTGCCTTGCAGCCCCCTAAAATGGCGGTAAGCCAGATCGCTGGGGATCCCCATGTCCACTGGTTCCACGCCTGCTTCTGCCAGGGAGTGCTCGCCGCAACAGGCGCAGCTTTGGTTACGAGGGCTGCTCAGCATTGCTTGGGCTGGTGACATCCTCTCCCGCTAAGCCCTGACGGGCTGTAGACGGGAGCTTCCGAGAATCACTTCCCGGAGTTGCTGCTTCAACGGACTGGTAAACCAGGATCCTCCACAGCCAGAGAGCGGCAGTCCCACCGCCCCCCTATATCCCCCCGTATACGGGGGGACCTGAGTCCACGCTTCAAAATCTCGATAGCAGCGTTCAAGTCTCTGTCCCACGACCCGCAACGAGGGCAATCATGCACCCGTTCCGACAAGGCCTTGGGAACACGCTCCTCACAAACACAACAATTTTGGGACGTACCACGGGGATCCACTCTCAACACCTGTTTGCCGCGTTTGACCGCCACTGCTGTCAGAATGTCAAGAAATTGTCCCCAGGCCGCATCCAAAATCGATTTAGCCAACCGAGTCCGTGCCAGCCCTCGGACGTTGAGATCCTCCACCACCAACAGGTCGTATTGCCCCACCAGCCAGTG
>NZ_AXUW01000002.1:77018-82326 GCF_002760415.1 Synechococcus sp. 65AY6A5 | reverse complement strand
CACCGTTGAGGAGTTGAAGAAGTATGTCGAGCAGCAGGCAACGCCCAGATTGTGAGACTCAGGGGCATTGAACCCCTTCGTCTCACCGCCTATCCTCCAGCCCGCCAAGCTGCGCTGTGGCGGGAGTACCCCGGAGGTTCTGATGGAGAATATAGCCTCGAGGAGCAGCGACTTATCGAAGATCTCATCCGCTTCGACTGGCCGGAAGACCAGGGGAAAGATCTCGCTCCCCTCTCCCCTGAGAGGAGCTGGCGGCCCAGCTGCAGCGGGAGTTGCGGGAAGATTTCCTGCGCACGGCGGTGATGACAGCCGTTGCCGACGGGGTATATTCCGAGCCGGAGGACCGTCTGTTGCACCAATTGGCCGCTGCCTTCGGACTGGAGCTTCCCCAGCTCCACCTGCTCGGGGCCACGCTGGTCAATAAGGGCGCCACCTCGCCATTGCCGGCAGAGGCTCAGGCCGAGAGCGGCTATACCGACCTTTTGGCTCCCTTGCAGAAGTGGCTGGACGGCATCCAAGTCTGCGACGCGAAGGTAGCCCGCTTCTTGTGCCGTATGATCCCCGGCCAGTGCCCCTTTGAGCGGGAGGTGGTGCTGTTTGGCCGCAAGGTGATGCACATCCCCCCATGTGCAAGCTCAACCCTCTCTACGACCAGGTGGTGGCCTTGCGCTGCCGTGCCCTCTCCTTCCTGGCAGAAGCCGGGGAAGACATCAGCCAGTACACAAAAGGATAGCTTGGTAGCCCCGCACTTTAGTGCAGGGCGGAAAAGCCCGCTAGCCACTTTAGTCGCTTACCCATGATGTGGGCCGTTGATATAGTTTTGAATTACCTCAGCCCTAGCATTCCCCGCGGTACAGAAACAATAACTTCTGCTCCAAACGCTAGGCAGTTTTCGCAGGTTAGCAAACTCCTGCCTTAAATATTTAGAAGCTCTACTTTTGAATGCTTTACGAAGCGATGGGCAAGCTATGGTGAGCTTTGCGCTGAGATGGCGAGAACCCAAAACAAGCACTTTATCGCAATGTATGTTTCCGCCGCACAACAGACCTGTAAGTCTGTAGCTGGAGTGGAGCTATGCTAAGCCTGCCCAGCCCCAATCGCTGGATCCGGGAAAAGCTCTAGCAATTGACCACGGAGTCAACAACTGGCTTACGTGCGTTAGCAACTTAGGACATAGCTTCATCATTGGTGGCCGCAAAGTCAAGTCCTTTAACCAGTGGCACAACAAGGAGCTGGCTAGGCTCAAGACTCACAAGCTGCGAGGGTTTTGGTTGCAAAAGCTTCGTCGAATTACGGAAACCGGAGAATGCGGTCCACAAAGCTGCGGGCAAGGTCATTGACTTCTGTTTGCACCACTCAATTGGGAGAATCGTCTTTGGTTGGAACAAAGAATGCGGTTTAGGGTGGGTTTTTAACCAAAACTTTGTTTTCGTTCCAACAGGTCGGTTCAAGGAGCGTATTGCGCAATTATGTTGGCATTATGGCATGGAGTTTATTGAGGTAGAGGAAGCGTACAGCTCGCAGGCAAGCTTCCTAGATGGAGATGAGCTACCTAATTATGGTGAAAAACCCGACGGGTGGAGACCCTCTGGAAAGCGTATCAAGCGGGGCCTGTACCAAACGGCAAAGGGGTGGTTGGTCAACGCTGATGCGAATGCTGCCGCCAACCTGCTTAAGAAAGTCAGCAGAACCTTGGGGCTTTGCCTTCAGGAACTGTCTAGAGGCGCTTTGACAACGCCGTTGCGGGTTCTTTTGTGGACTGCGTAAGAATCCCCCGCCTTTAGGCGGTGGGAGTCTCAATTGATAGTTCGCACTCAAGCATGGCGAAGCCGAACGCCGTCTCCACCTCTAGCTCCTCTCTCCCTCTGGGAGAAGAGCTGGGGGTGAGGGGTGCCTCTAGGAGTGCGTCTGATTGGCAGCCAGCCCCTCAAGAATAGGTGATGTCCGTCTGTCCCAAAGGGATTGCCTCCATCCCTGCCTCGGCCTCTTCCGCGCGCACCTCCTGCAAAAAGGCTTCGAGAGAAGCGTGGGCTTCCGCCTCCAGATCTGCTCCCCCTTCCGGCAGCCAGCCCAAAAGCGGCAGGGGCAAGAGGGTGGACAGGTTGGTCAATAGCAGCAGCAGCCCCAGATGGCTGAAATCGCTCTCGGTTACCCCCAGCGCGTGCATGAGCAGGGATCCCAACTCTTGAGAGAGAAACCCCGCCAGGTTAAAAGCCGACATCAGCAAGGCGAAGAGGGTAGCTTCGATTCCCGGCGGGCAGAGGCGGGCAGCCAAGACCAACACCGGCATAAAGGCAATCTGCCCTGCCACCGTCAGCACCAGGCTATCCCCCAGACTAAACCAGTGATCGTCGATGCCCCAGGCCCGGTTGAGGTGATAGACCAAAATGAGGCTGGTTAGGCCCAGCCCTGCCGAGAGAACCGTCATCCAGCCAAATAGAGGCCGCAGCGGGATCCGCCGCAGATACACCTGAAAGATCGCCACCCCCACCAAGCTGGCGACGCTGGTAACCAGCCGCACCTGGCCTAAAAACCCCGGCCCAAAGCCGAGATCGCTGGTAAAAAAATAAAACAGGGCCACGTCGGCGCTGGGGGTTGCCTGCCAGATAAAGACAAACAACACCGGCAAGAGAATGCTGGGTTGCCGCAGCGCCCGCCACACCTGTCCCACCTGCTGCCGCAAGGGATCCCAGCCAAAGGAGCAGGCCACCGGCTGATCCACAATCACCCAAGCCGCCAGGGCGATCAGCAGCGGCAACAAGGCCGTCAGCCCAAACACCACCTGGGGGGGATAGTGGGCTAGGAGTGCCCCTCCGGCATAGGCCGTGAGCAGAGATCCCAGCGCCGTCGCCCCCCAGGACAAAGACTGCAGCGTGCCCGTCCCCGCCCAGTCGCTGCCGTGAACCCGCTCCACCACCAGCGAATCCACAATGACATCCCCCACCGCCACCGCCAGGGATCCCAAAACCATCCACAGCATCGCCAACTCAGCCGTTGGCGCCCACAGGGCCATCCCTAGCCAAGCCCCACACCCCAGCAGCCCGGAGAGCAAGAGGTAGGGACGGCGGCGGTAGCCTGCCAGCGGCAGCGTATCGGAGAGGAGGCCGTAAAGAGGCTTGAGGGTCCAGGGAATGACGGCAAAGCCCATCAGCGCCGCCGTCTGCGCCGGCCCCAGGCCCAGGCTATCCTTCAAGTAAAAACTGGTGGCCAGCCGCGCCAGCCCCACCGCCCCCTGCACAAAGTACACCAGCAGGATCCCGATCAGTTCCGGCGTCCAGCAGATCTCTTGCAGGGGATCCAAAGTGGATCGGCGCAGCTGTTGCAGCAGGAGGTGAAGCATGGGCAATCTTGTCCTTGTCGCTTCCTGTCTTGGCCGTTGTCCCGTAGGACTGCTCTTGCAGCATTGTCTTGCCGCAACAATAGCAACAGCAGGAAATGAGAGTTAAGAACTTCTTTACACTGTAACCTGCTCAACTGTAACCTGCCCAACCGGCCCACGGCTGCGATCCTCCAGACCCCCGCCTGTCAAGGCGCCGGCGGCACTTCTGTAGAGATTCCAAGCCGTGAGCTGCCTCGGGCGAACATGACTGACAATGCGAGGGATCCTTTTTTGAACTGCTCATGAGCTGGCAACGCCCCGATGGTCGCACGGCTGCCCAATTGCGCCCGATTTCCTTTCAGCGCCACTTCACCCGCTACGCTCCGGGCTCAGTGCTGGTGAAGTTTGGCGATACCCATGTCCTCTGCACCGCCAGTGTGGCCGAAGAAGTCCCCCCCTTTTTGCAGAACACCGGCCAAGGCTGGCTGACAGCGGAGTACCGCATGCTGCCCACCGCCACCCAACAGCGCCAGCCGCGAGAGACGCTAAAAGTCTCAGGCCGCACCGCCGAGATCCAACGGCTCATCGGGCGTAGCCTGCGCGCCGCCTTGGATTTCCACAAGCTGGGATCCCGCACCATCACTGTCGATGCCGACGTCCTGCAGGCCGATGGCAGCACGCGCACCGCCGCCATCACCGGTGGCTATGTGGCCCTGCACGACGCCATCACTTGGCTTTACAAACAGGGGCTGCTGGATCCGGCGCAGGGATCCCCCTTGCGGCAGCAGGTGGCAGCCCTTTCGGTGGGGATCGTGCGAGGCGAGGTGCTGGTGGATTTGTGCTACGAGGAGGACAGCCAAGCGGAAGTGGACATGAACATTGTCATGAACGAGCAGGGAGCCTTGATCGAGATTCAGGGCACCGCCGAAGCCGGCTGCTTCGACCGCTCGCAACTGTTGCAAATGTTGGATATGGCCCAGGCCGGCATCCAAGAATTGCTCCGGGCCCAGCGAGAGACTCTAAACTTGTAGCCGACGGGATTGTTGCAGCCGCGAGCCCAGCCTGAGCCTTGCAGCGGTTCCGGTCGGGCGGCTGCTGGTAGGGTTCCCAGAGTTCTGCCTTTGACACTCCCACCCAGGGGATTCTTACGCAGCCCAAAATGGACTCGCGAAGGCGCTGTCAAGACACCCCTAGACAGTCCTTTGAGGCATAACCTCAAAGTTCTGCTTACTTCGGACTGAAGTTCCTCCAGGTTAGTTATTGCCGCGCCGGTTTTGCACCGCAGTAGGTTGTTTTCCTGGAGAAGCTCTATATAACAAAGAAGCAACTAAAGTGGCTCAAGGGCTTTTTCGCCCCGCACTCAAGTACGGGGCTACCAAGCTATCCTCTTGTGTTTCTTTTTGGTAAAGAGACGATAATGAGATGAAGCAGCCGTGAATCACGGCTGCCTCTGCAAGCTTGGGTGTGTGGCCGAGGTGAATCCCTGCGCATTTGGACTGCAGAGGCTGGCCGGGAGGATGTCCCATGTCCCATTTTGTGTTTGCAGCGGGGGAACTGGCGCCCCTGCTCCGGCAGCAAGGTCGGCAGTTTAGCACCGGCTATCTGCACCTCCACCTCAAAGGGGGGGATCCCGCCGAGGGCACGGAGCCTTGGGTGCTGACCTACTACTACGGCAGACTGCTCTTTTCCGCCGATCAGCCCCTCAACCCTCAGATCCTGCTAAAGCGCCTATCCCGCTTTATTCCCCGCCTCAACTTGGAATGGTCGCAGCGGGCTATCCGAGTGCTGCAGGAGCGGCTGATAAAAGACAACTCCCTGCCGGAACTGCTAGAGGCCATCGCCCAGTTGGGCCTGATCAAGCCAGGTGAGCTGGAAGACGCGCTCTGGCTCAACCTGCTCACCGATTTCGATCGCTATCTCTTTGAGCGGGCAGGCACCTGTTCCTTTGAAGTGCAGGAACGGGTTGCCCAAGAGGCCCCCATTGGCGGG
>NZ_AXUW01000002.1:38564-76974 GCF_002760415.1 Synechococcus sp. 65AY6A5 | reverse complement strand
CCGCCACGATCGCTGGGCGGAGTTGCGGGTGGCCGTTCCCACCATGCTGGCGGTGCCGGTGGTCAACTGGGATCGGGTCAACCGCTATCGCCTTACCGACGAACAGCGGCAAAAGCTACACGCCCTCACCAAAGATGGCCAGTCGCTAGAGGCCATTGCCAAGAAGCTGTGTCGGGATCGGCTGGAGGTGGCCGGCCTTTTCGCTGCCTGGGCCAAAAAAGGTCTGGTGAGCCTGCAAACGCCCCCAGAACTGCTGCAGGCTAAGCGCCACGCTCCCACAACCCTCTTGGCGGTGGACGACAGTGTCGTGATGCAAGAAATCCTGCGGCAGTACCTATCCAAATATCACGTGATCACAACGGGCAACCCCGCCGAGGTGCTCCCCCTTTTGTTTCAGCACCGGCCTCACCTGTTGTTGATGGACATCGCCATGCCCGGGATCGACGGCATAGAACTCTGCCGCATTGTGCGTAGCCTGGAAGAGTTCAAGTCTCTCCCTATCCTGATGGTTACCTCGCGGGATAGTTTGCTGGATCGCATCCGCGGCAAGTGGTCGGGAGCAACCGGCTACCTGACCAAGCCTTTTAGCGAAAGCCAGCTCGTCGCCGAGGTGGAGCGGCTTTTGGCCCAGGCCCAGCAGCAAGAGCACACCCCCTACTCTCCCCGAGGAGCCAAAACCAACCCGCCCAGCCCATGGCGGGGATCCCCTGCCCCCCTTGGGGATCAGGCCAAAGCTTAGAAAGCGGGCCAAGGAGGCCGAAACTATGTTTACGGGTCTGGTGCGCAGTTTGGGTACAGCTCAGTTGATCTCCTCTTCCCAAATACGGGTTATCTGTCCAGAGCTACAGCCGCAGTTGGCTTATGGCGACAGCGTGGCAGTGGACGGCCTCTGCCTGACGGTGGTGGAGATCCTGCCCGATGGCTTTTTGGCCGATGTCTCGCCGGAAACGCTGCGGCGCTCGGTCTGGGGCCAGGGATCCGGCCCGCGCACCGTTAACCTCGAGCCGTCCCTGCGGGTGGGAGACAAGCTGGGGGGGCATTTCGTCAGCGGCCATATCGATGGGGTGGGACAACTGTGGGAGCAAGCGGCCACCGGCAACGCCTGGGAGCTGAGCTTCAAGGTGCCGGCGGAGATCGGTCGCTACATCGTGCCCAAAGGCAGCGTGGCCGTCAACGGGGTCAGCCTGACCGTTGCCGAGGTGCGCCAGGGGGGCTGCTGGTTCAAGGTGGCGGTGATCCCGCAGACCTACCGCGAGACCAACCTCTCCTTGCTGCAGGTGGGGGATCCGGTGAACGTGGAGGCGGACATGCTGGGCAAGTATGTGGAAAAATTGTTGGGCCTGGCTCCGCCGGAGAGCGGCCTTTCTCTGGAGTTTCTGGCCGAGCACGGATACGTTTAAGTCCCTAGCGGATCTTTGCCCATCTCATGATTCAGCCGGAAGAAGCCGAACGCCTGCGTGGCGTGACCGTCTATTTGATTGGCATGATGGCCAGCGGCAAGTCCACCCTGGGAGCTGAGCTGGCCGCCCAGTTGCGCCGCCCCTTCTTCGATACCGATGCCCTGGTGGAGCAGGTGGCGGGCTGCTCGATTGCCCAGATCTTTGCCGAGCAGGGGGAGGCCCACTTCCGGGAGCTGGAAACCCAGGTGCTGGCTCAGCTCAGCGGCTACACCCGCCTGGTGGTTGCTACGGGGGGCGGCATCGTGCTGCGGCCCAAAAATTGGAGCTACCTGCACCACGGCCTCACCGTTTGGCTGGATGCGGCCCCTGAGCTCATTTGGCAACGCCTAAAGCGGGATCCTGGCCAACGGCCCCTCTTGCAAACCCCCGATCCCCAAGCTGCCCTGCAGAGGCTGATGCAGGAGCGAGAACCCTTCTACGCCCAGGCCGACGTGCGGGTGCCCATCCATTCAGAAGCCAGCCCGTCCCAGTTGGCGGAACAGGTTTGGCAGGCCATTTGCGCCCGCCTGCGAGCCCAGCCGCCTTGCAACCGATAAAAAAAGGGATCCGCAAACCTCTGGGATCCCTAGACTTGCCAGGAGCGGATCCCTGGCAAGGGGCAGGCAACGATTCCTTAGAGCGCGTTGCCGCGGGGCAGGACTTCCTCGGGGAACTCAAAGCGCTCGTGCGGCTGGTCCTGCGGCGCCATCCAGGCCCGAATCCCCTCGTTGAGCAAAATGTTCTTCGTGTAGAACGTCTCAAACTCAGGGTCTTCCGCCGCCCGCGTCTCCTGACTGATAAAGTCATACGCCCGCAGGTTCAGCGCCAACCCCACCACACCAATGCTCGACATCCACAATCCCGTTACCGGCACAAACAACATGAAAAAGTGCAGCCACCGCTTGTTGGAAAACGCTATCCCAAAAATCTGGCTCCAGTAGCGGTTCGCCGTCACCATCGAGTACGTCTCTTCCGCCTGCGTCGGCTCAAATGCCCGGAACGTGCTCGCCGCTTCCCCATCCTTGTAGAGCGTGTTCTCCACCGTCGCCCCATGGATGGCACACAGCAGCGCTCCACCCAACACGCCGGCCACCCCCATCATGTGGAACGGGTTCAGCGTCCAGTTGTGGAACCCCTGGAAAAACAGCAAAAACCGGAAAATCGCCGCCACCCCAAAGCTGGGCGCAAAAAACCAACTGCTCTGCCCCAGCGGGTAAATCAAAAACACGCTCACAAACACGGCAATCGGCGCGCTGAAGGCAATGGCGTTGTAGGGCCGCACCCCCACCAGCCGGGCAATCTCAAACTGCCGCAGCATAAAGCCAATCAGGCCCAGCGCCCCATGGAAGGCCACAAAGGTCCACAGCCCGCCAATCTGGCACCAGCGGGTAAAGTCCCCCTGGGCTTCCGGGCCCCACAGCAGCAGCAGGCTGTGCCCCATGCTGTCGGCGGGGGTGGACACGGCCACCGTCAAAAAGTTGCACCCCTCCAGGTAGGAGCTGGCCAACCCGTGGGTGTACCAAGAGGTTACAAACGTGGTGCCGGTCAGCCAGCCGCCCAGGGCCAAATAGGCGCAAGGAAACAGCAGCAGCCCCGACCAGCCGATAAACACGAATCTGTCGCGCTTGAGCCAGTCGTCGACGATGTCGAACCATCCTCGCTCCTGGCGCGCGCGCCCTACTGCGATGGTCATAGGACAATTTTCTCCAGAAAAAGACAACCAACCAAAAATGCAGTGCAGCACCGCCCCCAGCATTTCTGAGCGGCACCGCCCTTCTATCTTACGAAAAATTAATAAATTGCAACACTTCTCAGGATGAGGCTCTGCCCCAGCTTGGCCGGCACAGGGATCCCTTGTGTTTTAGGATGGGAAGGGTTTTGCCGGGATCCGCTTGCCTCAGCAGGACGAGGGTCATCGCAACACGGAGGGCATTGTGGTGCAAGCCAGGATTTTGTTTGCAGCGGCGGAGGCTGCCCCCATTGCCAAGGTGGGGGGTATGGCGGATGTGGTGGGATCCCTGCCCGTCGTTTTGCGCAAGCTGGGGCAGGATGTGCGCATCATCATGCCCCTGTACGGGTTTCTCTGGGACAAGTTCGGCCCGGAACCGGGGCAATACCCCCGCTCCAAGGATCCCATCTGGTCTAAACAGGTCATGGGGCAGGTGGCCGATATTTACGAAAGCGTTTTGCCCGGCACCGATGTGCCCCTCTACTTGGTCAGCCACTATTGTTTTGCTCCCCACCGCATCTACTACGGCGAGGACGAGTTCTGGCGCTTTACTTTTTTTGCCAACGCCGTGGCTGAATTTGCCTGGACCTACTACCCTTGGAAACCCAACATCATCCACTGCCACGACTGGCACACCGGCATGATCCCGGCCTGGATGCACCAGGCTCCCGACATCGGCACCGTCTTTACCATCCACAACCTGGCCTATCAGGGGCCTTGGCGTTGGCAACTGGAACGCATGACCTGGCTGCCCTGGTATTTTTCCGCCCACAACACCATGGCTGCCGGGATCCTCTACGCCGACCAAGTGAATACGGTTTCGCCCACCTACGCCCTGGAGATCCGCACCAGCCTCCATGGAGAGGGCCTCCAGGATCTGCTGGCCTGGAAAGGGGAGCGCCTGCGGGGGATCCTGAACGGCATCGACACCGAGAAGTTCGATCCCCGCACCGATCCCGCTCTCGAGGCCAACTTCAGCATCGACGACCTCAGCGGCCGGGCGGTGAACAAGGCGGCGCTCCAGTCTCGCTTGGGTTTGACCGTTAACCCCGACGTGTTCTTGATGGGCATGGTAGCGCGTTTGGTGGAACAAAAGGGGATCGATCTGCTTATCCAAACCCTGGATCGCTTTTTGGCCTATAGCGATTCACAATTTGTCTTGCTGGGCAGCGGGGAAGCCTACTACGAGGGGCGGATCCGGGAGATGGCCGAGCGGCACCCGGGCAGAATGGCCTATCAACAGGGTTACCAGCCGCAACTGGCTCAGTTGATCTATGGAGGAGCAGACGTCTTTTTGATGCCCAGCCGCTTTGAGCCCTGTGGCATCAGCCAGATGATCGCCATGCGCTACGGCTGTGTGCCCATTGCCCGCCGCACGGGAGGGCTGGTGGATACGGTCAGCCATCACATTCCCAGCAAGGGGATCGGTACGGGCTACTGCTTTGATCGCTACGAAGCCCTGGACTTCTACACCTGCTTGGCGCGGGCTTGGGAGGCCTTTCAGCACAAAGACACTTGGCAGGCGCTGCAAAAGCGGGGCATGGCCACCGACTTCAGTTGGCAGCGCTCGGCGCTGGAATACCTGCGCCTGTACGAGCTGATTATGAACTTGCCGCTGAGGCCGGAAAAGACCTCCTCTGAGAATCAGCCCGCCCCCACTTAGCTCTACTCCGTCCAAACAGCCAGCCTCCCAGCAACTTCTGGCTGAGGGGATCCCTGAGCTGCGGCGGAGGCACCCAGAGTGAGATAAAGTAGAACGGGTTAACGAGGTTTTGAGGACTGCCTGCCAATGTTCGGACGACGTCCCGCTGTTATTGGCCAAGGTCGGCGCCAAGACGCCACTGTCCAAGGGCTCAACTTTCTGCGCCGTTCTTGGGCGCGGTTGGCTTTCGGCTTGTTGCTTGGCCTTGTCCTGGGCGTCGGCTCGACTCTCTGGGCCACGGCTCAAGAGCTGCCCCCTGGCCAGCAGCTCATTCCCAACCCGCAGCAGTTTCGGGCCCTAGAACAGCCCAACAATGCCCTCAGCGTGTTGCGGGCTGAACAACTGGCCGCCGAAGCCGATGCCGCCATCCAAGCGCAAAACTACGACCGGGCCATCGAGCTGCTGCAACAGGTGTTCAACGCCTACAACCAGCGCTCCAACTACCACCAAGATCTCTCCCGGGCTTTTGCCGGGATCCAAAACCGCATCTCCGAAGAGCAGCGGGAGCTGGCCCGCGTTGCCGCCCAGGCCCGAGATGAGGCTGCCTACGATCTGGCCGTGGTCTATCGGGCTGCCGGGCGCCCCGAGGAGGCCGTAGCCTGGCTGATTCAGGTCATCAAGAGCCAGACCCCAACCCGGGAGCTAGGCACCCAGGCCTACCAGCAGCTTCTGGAGATCGGCTTCGTCAGCACCCCCTTCCCCTAGCGCTCCTCTCCCAGATGCCGGTAGAAAGCCAGCGCTGTTTGCCCGTAGGCCCGCTGGTCAAAGCGCAGCAGGGATCCCACCTGGTCGGGCAGCTCGTGGCTGCTGCGGTGCTCGACGATCAAAGTTCCGCCTGGCTTGAGGAGGGGCGGGATCAGCGGCAGCAGGGGGGCATACAGACCCGCCTCGTAGGGGGGAGCAAAGTAGACGTAATCAAAGGGATCCAAACCCAAGCCTCGGCTGAGCAGCTTGCGGGCATCTCCCTGGATGACCTGGAAAGATTGCCCCGGCTGCGCCACCTTGGCCCAGTTGGCTCGGATGATGCGACAGGCAGGGGCGGCGATCTCGATCCCGGCCACAAAGGCCGCCCCATGGCACAGGGCCTCTGCCCCCACTGTGCCGGCTCCACAGCAGAGATCCAGCCAGCGACAGCCCTCCACCTGCCCCCGCAAGATGTTGAACAGGGCCTGCCTCACCCGCCCAGGGGTGGGTCGAGTGCCCAGGCCGGCAGGGGTCTGCAGCGCTCGTTTGCCGCTGATACGCAGGCCCATTAGTGTTAGGGGGAGGGAGTCGGTGTAGGCAACTGGCCGGTTAACCCGCTGCGCTGGGCGGCACGATCCCGTTCCATCTGGATCTGCTCCACCAAAGCTTCAGGCAACTGGGCAGCAGCCTGCAGGGCTTGGTCGAAAAGGGGAACTGCCTCCCGGTCTTGGCCCTTGGCAACCAAAATTTGCGCCTTGAGGTAGTAGAGCTCAGGGTTGTTGCAGGAAGCAGCAATGGCCCGCTCCACCGCCTCCAGCGCCTCGTCAAAGCGTTTCATATCCCGATAGGCCAGGGCTTGGCCGCGGTAGGACAAATAGTCAGGCGCTGCCAGGCGAAATTGATTCAACGCTTTCTCCCGATAGGTCAGCAGCAAATCCATATAGCCGTTGAGGAGATTCAGCTCTGGGTCGCTGCTGTCCACGGCCTGGGCGGCCCGGATGGACGCAAACAATTGATTGAGGGTGGGCAATGCCTTGGGCAGCCCGATCACCACCCCCTCCCGCACCACAGTGTTGGCCGCCTCCAGCCCATAGCCCACGCCCTCATACAGGTTGCCGCGCAAGGGATCCGTCTTTTTCAGCTCGGCAGCCACTTGTCGGGTTTGGGTGGCCAACTGGGCAAAAGCATCCAGATCCCCCTCCTGGTAGGCCAGCGCCGCCAACAGGGCATAGACCATTGGCTCGTCGGGGGAAGCTTTCTTGGCTATTTCCAGCTTCTCTCGGCTCTGGGTGTAGCGGCCTGCGCAGAAAAACTCCTCAAACGCCGCAGCCACCTCAGGGCTGATGGGGCGGGCATTGGCCCCGCTGCGAAAAGGATCCTGCGCCCAAACCGGCAAGGCGGATCCCCACACCCAACACAGGATCCCTGCGAGCTTGGCCCCTCTGCCGAACTTGTCGCTTCTCATCCCCTGGCCTCAGCACCCACTACGAACTTTTAGCGAATCGACGCGTCCTTGACCTGCTCTTCAGCGCAGCATTTGCGCAATCGCAGCAATGGCTGCGTCCTGAACCAACTCATTGGTCTCGTGGGCCAGGAGAGCGTGCAAGGGATCCAGGGCGCGCGGATCCCCGATTTGGCCGAGGGCGCGGGCTGCCGCCTCCCGCACCGCCGGTTCGCCGTCAGAAAGCTTGGTCAGCAAAGCCGGCACCGCCTCAACTGCACGCATTTGACCCAACTGATAGATGGTTTGCAGTTGGGCCTCAAGAGGGGTTGTCGCAGCTGTAGGAACAGAGCCGTACACAGAGATGCCAGGAGAGTAGCCGTAGGAGCCCCGGCCCGCCATGGCGATGGCCGAAAGGGCCTGCAACGCCTCTAGGGCATGATACCGCTCTGCCTCGTTCATATGCGGCAATTGGGCCACCAGGTTGTCAAAGGCTTGCTGTACAGGGTCAGCAGCCGCAGCCTGTTGGACAATGCGAGCAAGGTTTTGGTCGGCCCGCATCTGTTGCCAAGACTGGAGCATCGCCAAGCCGGCAACCACCAAAGCAGCATCGGCCAAAACAGCCAGCAGTGCCATCCCGCCCCAAATCTTGCTGCGACGGCTGAGCTTTCGCATCTGCTTATCCAGGTAGACGAAAGCCTGGTGCTGCCGCTCCCAAAAGTCAGGGGCCACCTGCAGAGTTTGGGCGCTCAGATCAGGAGACAGAAGGTTTTCCTCGCGGGCCACCTCCAAGCTTTGCAGCCTCTGGTTTAGGCGAGAAAAGTGTTTCGTCCAGAGCCAAGTAAACATCAGATCCCATCCTCTCTCCGAGCCTGCCAATGGAGCCAAATCTCCCTGACACAGCAATCTAGGGACTCGTGCTTGCATCCGTTAAGCGACAGGATAACAAAAGCCTCGGCCCCCCACCACCCGCTCTCGAGCGAAAAAGCGCAGCGCGGAAGCAAGCCATGGCTGCGGTGAAGCGCTCGGTGGTGACCCCCCCATAGACAGCCGCCCGCACCTTAGGCAGGCGGGAGCATAATCCGCTCCGAAAGACCTAGGAACACCGGGTACTGAGCACAGCCGAGCACCGTTCAGCGCTGCATCGAGATCGTCATCCTTCTCTAAGCGATCTTTCTGGCAACGAAGCAATTTTCGGCCCGGCGGCATTTCCCGCCGGAGCAGCATCGCGTTTGCGCCAGCAGACTGTGGGCCCTACGCAGTTGGCTGGACGGACAAAACAACCTGTCTTGTCCACTTCCAGTTCCCCAAACAGAGGATTCCCAGGGGCAACCGAATCCTGGCAGATTCCTTACAATCTACGCTCAGATCAGCTCGCTTACCGGGAAGCGATCCAGCAGTTTTTGGGCTTTGCGAGCGTTTTCCCGCAACTCGGCTGGCAGATGGGGTATGTAGGGAATCTGGGAGAGCAAATCCAGCGTGCGGCGAATCAGGCGCACAATATCCCCAGCATCCAGGTTGGTGCTGGCCTCTAGCTGTTCCCAAGGGATCCCTTGCGCCCAGTGTTCCACGATCCCGGCCAAGCCAGGCTCAAACCCAATCGGCACGTGAAACACCTGGTGTTGCCGCTGGCTGCGGAACAGTTGCCGCCGCAAGCCTCGTAAGCCATGCAGCACATCCTCGACTAGCCCGGAAGTACGCAGCCGGCTGTAGGTACCCGAACGGGGAGGCTCGGCCACCAGGGCAGCGATCACCCCAGCGAAGTGATGGGGAGCACAGCCTAGACATTCGCCAGATAGCAAAGCCAGCGCCAGCCAGAGCTCGTTATCTCCCCGCAGAGCGGCTACCACCTCTCCGCTGGCGGTAGGTTGATACTCCCGCAAACAGTCGAACTCCTGCAACACCCCCACCAAGGCCATAAATTGCTGCCAGCGCAACTCCTGTACCGAGTCGCTTTGCCGCTCCAGGTGCTGCAGACGCTTGCGCAGGCGCTGGCGCTTTTCCTGTAAACCCAGCAGCTTTTTCCCAACCCTGTGGGCAGGGTTGACGCGGATGCGGGCTTCTAGGGCGCGGATTTTCTCCTCTTGGGCTTGGATGTGGGGAAAGGCCAATAGGCGCAGGGTGGGATCCGGCTCGGCTTCTCGCTGTTTGAGCAGGTAGCGCAAGATGCGCCGCTCTTCCCGCCGTTGCGCCTGCATTTTCTCGTAGCGGGCGATATCTTCGTCGGAAATCCCCTCCAGGAGGCGGTCAATTTCCTCCAGCTCGGCGCGAGTGCGCTGGAGCTCCTGTTGTTCGGGCAGCTTTTGCAGCGAGAGCAAATACTGGCCAAAGCTGCGGTTGATGAGATCCCGCGCCGCCTCCAGAGAATGCTTTTGCAGCAGGTTCAGCACCATGCCATAGGTGGGAGTAAACTGGCTCACCAGGGGATCTGCTCCTGCCGTGGCCAGCCGCGCCGCCTCTTGCGCCCCTTCAAAGGGAGATTGCAAGGTCACCACATGCCCGATCACATCTTTGCCCCGTCGTCCGGCCCGGCCCGACATTTGCATAAACTCAGAGGCAGTCAGGAGGCGATGGCCGTCGTCGGTGCGCTTGGAGAGGGAGGAAATCACGGTCGTGCGGGCGGGCATGTTGATCCCGGCAGCCAGCGTCTCGGTGGCAAAAACTAGCTTCACCAGCCCCTGCTGAAACAGGTGCTCGACCAGGCCCTTCCAGGCGGGCAACATGCCGGCATGGTGGGCGGCAATCCCCCGGTAGAGGGCATCCAGTTGATCCCGGCGCACTGCCTCTGGCATTTCCTGGCAGAAACGGTCGATCTGCTCGGCCAACTGCCGCCGCTCTTCTTCAGAGCTAATTAAGTCCAAGTTTCCCAAACTGGCCACCGCCAGGTCACAGCCCTTGCGGCTGAAGATGAAATAGATGGCCGGCAGCATATCCCGTCGGCGCAGGTTTTCCACCACCTGGGCCATATCCGGTACTTCTCCGTAGGGAGCCTGGCCTGACTTGGAGGGCTTGCTTCTCAGGCGGCGATTGCAAACCCACTGGCCTGACTCGGTTTGCTCCAGCAGGGGGAACAGCCCTTTGCGATTGGCAAAGTGAAATTGCAGCGGCACTGGGCGATGGCTGGAATCGACCAGTCGCGTGGGGCCATGCACCTGGTTCATCCAGTCGGTAAGCTGGTCGCTGTTGGCCAGGGTGGCCGAGAGGGCAACAAGCTGGATGTGGGCAGGGCAGTAGATAATTGCCTCTTCCCAGACAGTGCCCCGCTGTTGGTCGTTCATGTAGTGGCATTCGTCCAGGATCACCGCCTGCACGTCCCGCAAGGGATCCCGGCTTAGAGCCTCCGCCTCTTCCCACGCATCCCTCTCGCTGCCGTAGGGCCCGCGCTGGACAGCCAGAGAGAGCGGCGTGCCGTAGAGCATATTGCGGAAGATCTCGGTGGTCATCACCAAGATCGGCGCTTCCCGGTTGATGGAGATGTCGCCGGTGAGGAGGCCAACCCGCTCCGGGCCGAATTGCTGGCTGAAATCGCGAAACTTTTGGTTGGAAAGAGCCTTCAGAGGGGTTGTGTAGAAAACCCGCTTGCCTTGGGACAAGGCCCGGTGGATGGCATACTCTCCAATCAGGGTCTTGCCGGATCCTGTAGGCGCACAGACCACCACCGATTCCCCAGCGGCCAGAGCTTGAATCGCTTGGATCTGAAACTCATCCAGCTCAAAAGGGAAAAGCCTGCGCAACTCGTCCAGCAAGTCGGTCGCCGGAGAGAGAAGCAAGTTCATGGGATCTGAAAAATCAAAAACAACCTAAAAGCTAGCCACCTTGCTGCTGCTTGTGTGCTATACCTCCCAGGATACAAGCTTGACTTGGGTGTTGGCTCCGGGTTGCGGGCCCTGAAGCCTGGGCAATGCTAAAATGGGGTGCCGTTGCCGGGTACCATCGTGCTGGTTGTTATCGACAACTACGACAGCTTCACCTACAACCTGGTGCAATACCTGGGGGAGCTAGGCGCAGGGGTACGAGTTTTTCGCAATGACGAGATTTCAGTGGCCCAGCTGCGCCAGATGCGTCCCCAGGCGGTTGTCATTTCTCCAGGGCCAGGACGGCCCGAAGATGCCGGCATCTCGCTGGAGTTGATCCGCGAGCTGGGGCCGGAGCTGCCGATTTTGGGCGTCTGTCTGGGTCACCAGTGCATTGGACAGGTCTACGGCGGTCGGATCGTGCGCGCACCTGAGCTGATGCACGGCAAGACTTCCCTCATCTATCATCGAGGGGTGGGAGTGTTTGAGGGGCTGAGCCAGCCTTTTGTTGCAACCCGCTACCACAGCTTGGTGATTGAGGCTTCCACCTGTCCTGACGAACTAGAGGTGACGGCCCAAACTCAGGACGGCATCATTATGGGGATCCGCCACCGCCGCTATCTTCATGTACAGGGCGTGCAGTTCCACCCGGAGAGCATTTTGACCGCGGAGGGCAAACGCCTGCTGAGCAACTTCCTGCGCTTGGCCCAGATCCCTACCTCGGGATTGCTCCAGCCGGCGGCTGCCGGGGTTGTGTCAAGGATCCCCACCCGATGAAGCGTCGCCAACTTTTGCAAGCCAGCGCCAGCTTGCTGGGATCCCTTGCCGCAGGGGGTCAATGGGCAAGGGCGCAAACTGATCCTTCTCCAGGGGGATCCCTGGAGTTTACCCCCGGCTCCAGCGCCCAGGGCCTGCAGCTGACCTGGCTGCACCACAGTTGCGTTTTGTTTGAGGGGGAGGGCAAGCGCTTTCTGGTCAACCCCTTCCGCCCGGCGGGCTGTACAGCCGGCTACCCTGCTCCCAGCGTTGCTGCCGATCTGGTGCTGCTCAGCAGCCGTCTCCTGGACGAAGGGGCTTTGGACGTGGTGCCGGGCAACCCCAGGGTGCTGTTTCAGCCGGGGGACTACTTCATCGACGGGATCCGCGTGCAGGGGGTGCGCATGCCGCGGGGCCCCCGCTTTGGCCTCAACGTGGGCTGGCGCTGGCGCATGGCCGGGATCGACATTGTCCATTTGGGAGGGGCACTGCAGCCCATTGGCCGGGAACAGTCCATCCTGCTGGCTCGCCCTGACCTGTTGCTGGTGCCGGTGGGGGGTGGGCCGAAAAACTACGATCCCGCCGCGGCCAAGGCGGCCATCGAAGCGCTGCAGCCCAAGTTGGTCATCCCGACTATGTACCGCACCGCCGCCGCCGAGGAGTCCCAGTGCGAGCTGCAGCCTCTAGAAGCGTTTTTGCGCCTCTTTCCCGCCGCTGCCGCGCAACCTGCCCTCAGCAACCCCTTGCTGCTCTCGGCCCAGGCCCTGCCCAGCCAAGGGATCGCCATCCTGTTCTTTGAGGAGTAGGGCCATGAGGCGCAGGCGGTGGGCTGTAGGTGTCGGGTTGGGATCCCTGCTGCTAGGCGGTCTGGGGCTCTATGGGTACAGCTTGCCGGCAGATCCCCAGGCTCTGGCCACTGCCAACCCGCTGCGGCTGCAGTTGGCCCTCTGGCTGGGGAAAGACGCCAACGCCGTTGAGGAGCGGGGCAAGACGGCTCTGTTCTTCGTAGAAAGCGGCCTCAACACCCGCCTTTTGCTGGCTGCCGGGGCGGATCCCAACCGGTTGGATCGCGGCGGGGCCAGCCCCCTGCACCAGGCTGCCCGCCTGGGCAACGCTGAGGTCACCCAAGCCTTGCTGGAGGGAGGGGCTGACGTCAACGCCTGCTTCGGGGCCGGCGGCTTGGCCCTGCATTTTGCCGCTTGGTCGGGCAACCCTGAAGTGGTGCGGCTGCTGCTGGAACATGGCTCTGAGATCGACGAGCCGGACGGCTACGGCCTCACCCCTTTGCAAATTGCCCAGGACATGCGCCGCTGGGAAGCGGCGATTCTGCTTTCCCAATGGCCCCGCCCCAACCATAAGGACAATCCCTGAGCCAGCCCTACCACCCCAGCACCCAGGCGAAGATCAAAGGCGCCACGATGGTGGCATCCGACTCGATGACGAACTTGGGCGTGTCGACCCCTAACTTGCCCCAGGTGATCTTCTCGTTGGGCACCGCCCCCGAGTAGGAGCCGTAGCTGGTGGTGGAGTCGCTGATCTGGCAGAAATAGCCCCACAGAGGGATCCCCTTGCGGCCCAGGTCTTGGTGCAGCATGGGCACTACGCAGATGGGAAAATCCCCGGCAATGCCGCCGCCAATTTGGAAGAAGCCGATGGAGCACTCTGCCGAGGTGCGCGTGTACCAGTCCGCCAGGTGGATCATGTACTCGATGCCCGTGCGGACGGTATGGACATGGCGGATCTCGCCGCTGATGCAGTGGGCAGCGTACATGTTGCCGGTGGTGGAGTCCTCCCAGCCCGGTACGTAGATGGGCAAGTCGGCCTCCATGGCCGCATAGACCCAAGAATCCCGCGGATTGATCTGGTAGTAGGGCTCCAGCCGGCCGCTGCGCAGGATGCGGTAGATGAACTCGTGCGGGAAGTAGCGCTCCCCCGCCTGATCGGCAGCCGTCCACTCTTCCAGCAGAGCTTTTTCCAGGCGCCGCATCGCCTCTTCTTCGGGAATGCAGGTATCGGTTACCCGGTTCAGGTGCCGCTCCAGCAGCTCCTGCTCCTGCTGCGGGCTGAGATCGCGGTAGTGGGGCACCCGCTCGTAGAAGTCGTGGGCGATGAGGTTAAAGATGTCTTCCTCCAGGTTGGCGCCGGTGCAGGAGATGGCGTGCACCTTGTTCTGCCGAATCATCTCGGCCAGAGAAAGGCCCAGCTCTGCCGTGCTCATGGCGCCGGCCAGGGTCACCATCATCTTGCCGCCTTTCTCCAGGTGAGCAGCGTAGCCCTTGGCGGCATCCACCAGGGCGGCGGCGTTGAAGTGGCGAAAGTGATGCTTAAGAAATTGGCTGATAGGACCTTTGGCCACTGCTTCTGCGGTTATCATGGTTGGGTTTCTAAGCAAGGCGGGTTCGCCTTCCCAAGGCACAGACTTCGTATCATAGCCAAACCTAAGAGCGCTGGCAAGCTTTTAGGGATCCCTTCAACCTTTTGTTTTGGACATTGCCGGCATGGCCATTGCTCTAGAGTACGTTCGCGAGATCTACTATCGGCCGCTGCTGCAGTTGGTGTACGAGGCGCAAACGGTGCATCGGCAGCACCATCCGCCTGGCCGGGTTCAACTCTGCGCCCTGGTCAACATCAAGTCGGGCCGCTGCCCGGAAGACTGCGCCTATTGCCCCCAAAGCGCCCGCTACTCGACAGGGATCGAGACCTACCCCTTGATCTCGCTGGAGTCGCTGCGTCAGCAGGCCATGGCCGCCCAAAGGGCCGGCGCCACCCGGCTGTGTATGGGCGCTGCCTGGCGGTCGGCCCCGGCAGGGGAGGCGTTTGAGCGGGTGTTGGAGATGGTGCGCCTGGTGCGCAAGCTGGGGATGGAAGCCTGTGTCACCCTGGGGATGGTGTCGGCTGCCCAGGCGCAGCAATTGGCGGCGGCGGGTCTGACGGCCTACAACCACAATCTGGACACCTCGCCGGCGTTCTACCCCCGCATCATCACGACGCGCACCTATCGGGATCGCCTGGAGACACTGGCCCATGTGGCGGCAGCCGGCCTGCAGATCTGCTGTGGCGGCATTGTCGGCCTTGGGGAAAGCGACGAAGACCGCATCGGCCTGCTGCACGTTCTGGCCAACCTGACGCCGCCCCCCACTTCAGTGCCCATCAACGCTTTGGTTCCCGTGGCCGGCACGCCCCTAGGCCAGCTTCCCCCGCCCGATCCGCTGCTGCTGGTGCGCACCATCGCCACGGCCCGCCTGCTGCTGCCCACCGCCCAGATCCGGCTCTCGGCAGGGCGAAAAAACCTGTCCGAGAGCGAGCAGGCGTTGTGCTTCTTGGCGGGGGCCAACTCCATCTTCACCGGGGAAAGGTTGCTGACCACGCCCAATCCGGGCCAGGCTGCCGATGCGGCTTTGCTCGAGAAGCTGGGCCTGCAACCTCTGTAGAGGCATCTCCCCTTGCCCTTTCGGGATCCCTGCTTGTAACAATCTTTGCAGAAAATCGAACCCTCTTAACCCTGTCGGCAGCCATGCCAGAATGGTGGCGACAGTGTTCTTCAGGGTTGTCACGTCGGGTTCATGTCTCCTGTCAGCACTGCCGAGCCCCTTGCCGAAGTCCAATCCCCTGAGGCGGCTGCTGCTTCTCCTCCCCAGCCCTTGCCGGGGGAGACTGGGGAGCCGTCAAGGGGGGGGTTCTTTTGGGGATCCCTGCGGCGCTGGTGGTCTCGCTGGAAACAAAAGCTGCGCCTGGAGACCCAGTTGCTCTTTGTGGCCACGCTGGTGGTCTCGCTGGTGGTGAGCAGCTTCACCTTCTGGGCCGTCAGCACCGTGCAGCAGGATGCGCGCTTTAACGAAGCCCGCTTTGGCCGGGATCTGGGGCTGCTGTTGGCGGCCAATGTCGCCCCCCTGATCGCAGAAGATCGCATTGGCGAAGTGGCCCAGCTGTCGCGGCAATATTTTGAGAGCACCAGCAGCATTCGCTATTTGCTCTATGCCGACCCGGAGGGGAACATCTACTACGGGATCCCGTTTTCCAACCAGGAGGTGAAAACCTCCCTCAGCCTTACCCGTCGCATCCAACTGCCGGACAACCGCCCGCCTGCCGAGGGTCAGCCGCTGGTGCGCACCCACCTCACCCCTGCCGGGCGGGTGACGGACATTTTTGTCGGCATCTATCATCAGGGCCGCTTTTTGGGCACCCTCGGCCTTGGCATCAACCCCAACCCCGCCCTCGTGCGCTCGACGCAACTGGCGCGGGAGGTCGCGATTGGAGTGTTCTTGGCGGTGTGGGTTCTGGCCATCCTGGGAGCCGTGGTCAACGCCCTCACCATTACTTACCCCATCAAAGCACTGGTCAAGGGCGTCCAGGAGATCACCAAGGGCAACTTCAAGCAGCGCATCGACCTGCCCTTTGGGGGAGAGCTGGCCCAGCTCATCGACAGCTTTAACGAGATGGCGGAGCGGCTGCAGAGCTACGAGGAGCAGAACATCGAAGAACTGGCCGCCGCCAAGGCCAAGCTGGAGACTTTGGTTTTCTCCATCGTCGATGCCGCCATTTTGCTGGACGCTGAGTTTCGCGTACTCTTGCTCAACCCGGCGGCTTCCCGCATGTTCGGCTGGGAGGGCGAGCCTGTTTTGGGCAAGCCCTTGCCGGAGCTGTTGCCCGAGGATCTGCGGCAGCAGTTGGCCCGCCCCCTGATGCAAATTGCCCGCGGGGATCAAGAGGCAGAGGAAATTCGCGTCAACCTCAGCGGCCCCACCAAGCGCGTCATCCGCATCCTGCTGTCGCCGGTGTCGGATCCGCGGCGGCAAAACCTCAAGGGGATCGTGATGACGGTGCAGGACATCACCCGCGAGGTGGAGCTCAACGAGGCCAAGGCCCAGTTCATCAGCAACATCAGCCACGAGCTGCGCACCCCACTCTTTAGCATCAAGTCCTTCATCGAGACCCTCTACGAGTACGGCGAGCAGATGTCGCCAGAGGAGCGGCTGGACTATCTGGAAATTGCCAACCGCGAAACCGATCGCCTCACCCGCCTGGTCAACGATGTGTTGGATTTGTCCCGTCTGGAGTCGGGGAAACAGTACCACTTCGAGGCTGTCGATATTGCAGCGGTGATCGAGCAAACCCTGCGCACCCACCACCTGCAAGCCCGCGACAAAGGGATCCAGTTGCGCAAGTTCGTCGATCCGGATCTGCCCCTGGTGTGGGGCAACTACGATCTGCTGCTGCAAGTGATGACCAATCTCTTGGGCAATGCCCTCAAGTTCACGCCCTCGGGAGGGCTGGTGACGGTGCATGCCCACCCGGTCCTGCAGGCGGATGGATCCCCGCAGGCGGTGCGGGTGGCGGTGGCCGATACGGGCATCGGCATTGCCCCGGAGGATCAGGAGCGGATCTTCGACCGCTTTTTCCGGGTGGAGAACCGCGTCCACACCCTGGAGGGCACCGGCCTGGGCCTGGCCATCGTGCGCAACATCCTGGAGAAACACCACACCCGCATCTGCCTGGAAAGCAAGCTGGAACAGGGATCCACCTTCTGGTTCGACCTGCACCTCTACACCGAAAACGGGCCGCTGGAGTTTGCCGCCCAGCCAGGCGAAACGGATCCCCCCAGTTGCCGCTGGCGGGAGGACTCCCGTCACACCCATCAATCTTGAGGAGCAGAAATGGACAGCCTACCGGCAATTTTTTGGGATTGGGCCTCAGCGCTGCCTGCGGCTTTCGCATTTTTGTGCCGCTGTTGGTGATGAACCTGGCAGCTCGCTCCGGGCATCTGCCGTTGGCTCCCGATCTGCAGTGGATTGGGTCGGAAGAGGCGCTGTCGGTTTTTGCGGTGGCTACCTTTTTCGAGGTTGCTGCCTACTGTGTACCCTGGGTGGATAACCTGCTGGACGTGGTGGCAACGCCGGTGGCGGTAGCGGCCGGGATCCTGGTGATGTCGGCGGCAAGGGATCCCTCTACACTGGAGAAGGTTTTGAGTTGTGAGGGGTTGCTGCCATGCCGCCTCGCTGGCCCCGGAAGCCCTCCCGTCGGGATCCTGAGTTTCGCAAGCTGGATGACCGCTACACCTACGCGGCGCATCTGGCTGTTTTTCTCTGCAGCGCGTCGGGGCTGGTGTTTTTCCAGCAGCTGTATCGGGCGGATTGGCCGTGGCTGCTGCCGCTGTTGGGCGGGTGGGGCCTAGGCCTGGGGATCCACAGCTTCTGGATCTTTTTTGTGGCCCGCTATCCTGCCGATCCGGGTTTGGTGGAGCTCCCCCCCGAAGCCAACGAAGACTCTGCAGAAGCCGGCTAGCGGCCTCCTTCAAGGGGAGCCAGAAGAGAAGAGGCGCTGTCGTCGTTGCCGCTGCAGCAGCAGGGGGGAAAGGTCGCTCTCGTCGTAGATATCCCCCACCAGCTCTTCCAAAATGTCCTCCAGCGTAATGAGGCCGGTGGTGCCGCCAAACTCATCCACCACGATCCCCAGGTGTTGGCGGGAGCGCAGCATCTCTTTGAGCAGCAGGCTGACGCGCTTGGTCTCGGGCACAAAAAAAGGCGGGGACATGGCCTTGGTCACCTCGGCATTGCCCTTTTGCTCCAGGTAGCGCAGGGCCTGCTTGAGGTGGATGACGCCGACGATCTCGTCCTTGGATTCCCCCTGCACGGGGATGCGGGAGTAGCCCGTCTCCAGGCAGAGCTTCACCACATCCTGCAGCGTTTTGTCGTGGGAAATGGTCTCCATTTTTACCCTTGGCTTGGCCACATCCCCAGCCTGGAGCAAATCCAACGCCAGCGCCCCGCGAAACAGGCGCCGTTTTTGCCAATCCAGTAGCCCTCGCTGCCCCAGCACATCGATCAACAGCTCCAAATCCTTGAGGGAAGCGGTGGCTGTCAGCGGCGAGAGCTCCAACAGGTTGAACAGTCTCCTGACAACCCACTCAGAGGCAGCGGTAAAAGGGCGCAGCAGCACCGAGAGGACATGGACAGGCCGCACCACCCAGCGGAACACTGCCAGCGGATGGCTCACCGCCAAAGACTTGGGCGCCACTTCCCCCACCAGGAGCACCAGGATCGTGGTGGGCACGGTGGCGGCCAAAGCTCCAAACTGGGATCCCAGCAGCTCAATAGAGATGGTGGTGGCCAGGGCGGCAATGCCGATGTTGACAAAGTTGTTCACCAACAACAGGGTGGTGATCATCCGTGAGCGCTGTTGTTGAGCCAGTCGATAGAGGCCTTGCGGATCCCCTTGTTCTTCGATCAGGGACTCCAAGCGCAGGTTGTCCATAGCCGTGATGGCGGTTTCCGCTCCGGAGCAGGCCCCTGAGAGGAGAAGCAGAAAAGCCAGGAGGAGGACATTACCCATAGTGCTCGCGGCTACCCAGAGCCGGATACGAGTGATTTGGGCCGAGGGGGAGCAGGGCAGGCCAGTATCTCTTCGTCAACAGGATTCCTACCTTAGCGGTTCTGGCCAAGCGCATCGCCCCCCCAAGGCTCAACACCTCAGAATTGAATTGGCCCCATCTCGCAAGCTTGAGAAAATCTTCAGGGTTCAGATAACTTCAGATAATATCGAAATGGGCTGCCCCGGATCGCTCCAAAAGCTGCCGGTACAGCCTCACAATTTTGTCTTCCACCTCAGCTTGGCTCAGGTGATCCGTGTCGATCAGAATGGCATCGGGGGCAGGCCGCAAGGGAGAGATAAGCCGCTCGCTGTCGCGGCGATCCCGCTGCTCGATCTGAGCTTTTAACTCTTCGAGGGACACCACTTGTCCTTGGGCTTGCAGTTGGTGTTGCCGGCGCTGGGCCCGCTCCCCCACCGAGGCGGTCAAAAAGACTTTCAGCTCGGCATCAGGAAAAACATGGGTGCCGATATCTCGCCCCTCCAGGACGGCCCCCCCATCCCGTCCAATGAGGCGTTGCCGCTTCACCAGCTCCTGCCGTACCCCCGGCACTGCCGCCACCTGAGAAACCCAGCGGGTCACCTCTGGGGAACGAATGGCCTGGGTAACTTCCTCACCGTCGGCCCAGATGCGGGTGGGTTCGTCGGCCGAGGGGCCACTTTGTAGGGTTAGTTGGGTTTGGGCAGCCAGTTGGGTCAGTTGCTCGGCGTCGTCCAACGGGATCCCCCGCTGCAGCGCCAGCCAGGTGATGGCCCGGTACATCGCCCCCGTATCCAGGTACAAGAGCTGCAGTTGAGCGGCCACTGCCCGCGCTACGCTGGACTTCCCGGCCCCTGCCGGGCCGTCGATGGCAATCAGCGGGCGACGCCCCCTTTTCGGGGAAGGAGGCACTGCACTCTGCTGTTCTTGGGGCAAGGGATCCACCCCTTCCGGGGAAAGGAGCAGGTTGTCGATGAGGCGAGTTTGCCCTACATAGGCGGCGATGGCCAGTAGCCCCTTATCTTTCACCTCCGATAGGGGCTGGAGGGTTTGCGGATCCACCAATTCCAGATATTGCACGCGCAGCTCGGGGGTGCGCTCCAGCTCAGCACGGGCGGCGGCCAGGATCCCTTCGGCGGAGGGATCCCCGGCTTGCCAGTGGTCGTAACCTCGGCGCAGGGCGCGGTACAGGCTGGCGGCCACCTGCCGCTCCACTGCCGAAAGGTAGCGGTTGCGGGAGCTGTAGGCAAGGCCGTCGGCTTCTCGCACGGTGGGGCAAGGGACAATGGTGGTGGGAATTTGCAGATCTTGAACCAGCCGCTGGATAATTGCCAGTTGCTGGGCATCCTTTTGGCCAAAATAGGCCCGCTGCGGCTGCACCAGGTTTAGCAGTTGCAGCACAATGGTGGCCACGCCGCGAAAATGCCCCGGTCGGTGGGGGGCGCAGAGGGTCTGCAAAAGGGACTCAGGAGGCATGACCCAGGTGCGATCGCCGGCAGTGGCCGGGTCGGCCCCCATCTCCTGCGGGTCGGGGGCAAACACCACATCCACGCCCGCGGCTTCACACAGAGCCCGATCCCCTTCCTCGTCGCGGGGGTAGCGATCCCAGTCTTCGTTGGGGCCAAATTGGAGGGGGTTGACAAAGATGCTGACCACCGTGTGGTCACACTCTTGGCGGCAGCGGCGAATTAGGCTGAGATGTCCTTCGTGCAGGGATCCCATCGTTGGCACCAGGCCTATGGTAGATCCCCGCCAGCTCGCTACCTGCTCCCGCAAAGCCGCCACCGTGCGCAGCCACTGCATTGCCATGCCACCTCACCTGCTGAGCCACTCTCTTGCCGACGGTTTGGTGCCAGCTTTTTCCTCCCTGGCTTTCACAGACCCATCTTATTGCCGCGCTGATACTGTCTGTAGGCGGCCACAAACAGGCCTGCCAAGGTAACCAGCACCATCCCCAAAACGATCCCCAGCAAAATTGGCTCGATCACAACCTAGGCCTCCTACTTCAAACCTAGATCATGATAAGCCAAGCCCAAACTCTTCCTCACCTTGCCCGGGGGGATCCCTGCCAAAAGTCAAAACAACGAAGGTACAGGGGACGCCCCCAATTGCCTCGGTGGAGGGTCAAGTCTCCACGGCTATGGCTTGCTCTTTGATCGCTTTGATCGCTTCGTTGAACCTGCAACTGTCCCGCCCGAACTTGCCGAAAGATGTTTCCCAACCACAACTGCTCTCCCGCTTTGAAGGAGTGTCTGGCTGGGCTGGAAGAGCAACTGCGCCCTCTGGCAGACAAGGCCGTTCCCCTGTTGGTGGCAGACTCGGATCCGCTGCAAGTGTGGGCTGCCGTTTTGGCCTGCCAACACCTGGGGATCCCCCTCTTCTTGGCCAATCCCCACTGGGGAGGACGAGAGTGGGGGCAGGCTCTGGCCAGCCTGGGATCCGCTTGGCGCTGGCGGCGAGGGCAGTTGCAGGAGGGTTCTGCCTCCTCCCACCCCCCTCTGCAGCATTGGCAACAGATCCTACCCAGCGCCGATTGGCCAGTAATCGGGATCCCTACCGGTGGCTCCGGCGGCCAGGTGAAATGGGCAGTGCACTCCTGGCGTACCCTCAGCGCCTCTGCCAGAGCCCACCAGCAGCACTTCAGCGTGGATTGCGTCCATAGCTATTGTGTCCTGCCCCTGTACCACGTCAGCGGCCTGATGCAAGCTGTTCGTTCCTGGCTGAGCGGCGGCCAGTGGATTGTCTGGGATTGGAAACGACAGCAGCAGGCCGAGGCCTGGGATCCGCCTTTGCCGGGCAGCTTTCTGTCGCTGGTGCCCACCCAGTTGCAGCGGCTGTTGCTCAACGCCCAGCCGGGAGTCTTGGAGAGCCTGCGCCAGTTTCGAGCCATTCTGGTTGGCGGCGGCCCCACCTGGCCCAGTTTGCGGCAACAGGCCCGGCAACTGCACCTGCCCTTGGCCCTCACCTATGGCATGACCGAAAGCGCCTCCCAGGTGTGTACGCTCCTGCCGGAAGCCTTTTTGCAGGGGAGCGATAGCCTGGGGCGGCCCCTGCCCCACGCCACCCTGGAGATCCGCGGCGAAGCAGGGGATCCCTTGCCCGCCCAGACGGCGGGCCACATCCACGTGTGGGCGGAATCCCTGGCGCTGGGCTACTACCCTTTGGCGAGGGAGGCTGATGGCCTGGGCAAGTGGCAACAGCGGGGCTTCACCCCTGGAGATTGGGGCTATCTGGACTCAGACGGCTATCTCTACTGGCTGGGCCGCGCCGACGACCTGATCCTGACCGGCGGGGAAAAGGTGATGGCGGCCGAGGTAGAAGGGGAGATCCGGGCCAGCGGCTGGGTGGAGGATGTGTGCGTGCTCGGCCTGCCCGACGGCGAGTGGGGCCAGCAGGTGGTGGCGGTGGCCGTGCCCAAGGCTGGGATCCCTGCCCTCCCCGTAGAGCTGGAGAGGCACCTAAAGCAACACCTGAGCCAACAACTGAGCCCCTTCAAGCACCCTAAGCAATGGCTATGGTGTGCCGGGATCCCGCGCAACGCCCAGGGCAAAGTCAGCCGCCAACAGCTGCGGCAGTGGGCGGCCCAGCAGTTGAGACTGGCAACGCCAGGCAGCTAGCCGGATCCCTCCCGGATGCCCAGACGGGCCAAGTCTCGCCAGATTTCAAAGGCCAACTCGCGGTTGTGTGGCTCTGTGGCCAAAGCTTTTCTCAAGTAAGCCTCTGCCTGCTGGTAGCGACCCTCGCAGATTAAATCATTGCCGAAGCGCTGATAGGCCAAAGCCAAGATGTGGATGGCTTCCTTGGAGTTGGGAAACCGCTTCAGCAGCGCCTCCGCCAGAGCCACTGCCGTGGGCAACTTACGCTCGCGCCAAGCCGCCTTGACGCGGGCAATCCCTGCCTCAAGGGATTCCCGAGCCGGTGGTTCTGCTGAGATGGAGCCTGACCCAGTGGTGCGTACAACCACGCGCCTTTCCCCCCTCACAGAACTGGGTGGAGAGTGTCGTTGGGCGTCGTAGCGCCGCCGCTCTTCAGGGTTGCTCAGCACTTGGTAGGCCTGGTAGATCTGCTCAAATCGTTCTCGGGATCCCTCTCCTGCCACATCGGGGTGAAACTGCCGCGCCAACCGGCGAAAGGCTCGCTTGATATCTTCGCTGTTCGCTTGGGGAGAGAGGTTCAGGATTGCATAGTAGTCCATGAGCGGCAGCAGAAGAGAGGGTGAGGGGCTGCTGAACCTGGGCGAAGAGTCAGCTCTGGCTCGGAGCTACGCCGATCATGCCATGCCAACCTGGGCTGAACCAAGGGATCCCCTCGGCGCTCATGCAATTTAGATCCAATCTAGTAGAGAATCATTCTCATGTTGAGGCATGGTGCTGCATTGACCATTCTGACTGAGCGCTAAGAGGCATCTCTTCGCACAGCTACCTCAGAGGCAGGGATCCAGTGCTAGACTTTGCCCAAGTTGTAAATTCCAGACTTTGCCTAACTCTACTCCTAACTGTTCTCAAAGTACTTTTAGCTGTCTCTAAGTCCTATTTCTGAGTGACTATGAGCGAAGCACTGCACCGCGCCCTTGCCAATGAAGACCCGCAAGGATTGCTGGCTTACTTGCAGCAAGGGGGAGATGTGAATGCTCCCGATTCGCAGGGGTTCACCCCGCTTCACAAAGCAGTACTCATCGGCAATCTGGAGCTGTTGGACTTGCTTTTGGCTTATGGCGCTTCCGTCGACTCGATGGATTCCACAGGGGCTACGCCGCTCCATTTGGCTGCTGCCAGCGGCCAGGTGGAAGTGGTGGAGCGGCTTCTCAAGGCAGGCAGCGATATCGATCTGCTAGATCGCTATGGATACACTCCTCTCCATCGGGCTGCCCTAACCGATCAGGCAGAAGTTATTGGTCTGCTGATCCAAAAAGGGGCAAAAACCTGTGGCGTTCTCCACTGGGCTACAGCTACGGGTAGGAAAAGCGTTCTCGCCCGCTTGCTCTCCAAGGGGGCACCGGTGGATGCCGTTGATGAGACGGGGCGAACTCCTCTGCACGAGGCGGCCACACAAGGACACTTGGGCATCGCTCGCTTTCTCATTTTTACGGGGCCGATGTCAACGCGCGCAACCGCTTCGGGGCGACACCCATGCACTGGGCTGCCTGGGAAGGGCATATCCAGATCCTAGAGCTGCTGTTGGAAAATGGGGCCGAATTAAACCCCCGCAATCACGATGGACACACTCCCCTCGCCTATGCCCAGAAACGTCAGCACAGGCTAGCTGCCCAATGGCTGCAAGACCGAGGCGCAACCCTTTAGTTTGGCTTAAGGGATCCCTACTTCTTGGGAGACGGGAGATAGAGTTGGAAGGAATTCCACAGAAAAAGGAGAGAGGATGTTAGATTTCCCCTCTCCGATCTCTTCGTCGCGGTTAGCGTTAACGCCATCTAGATTCTAATCGATAACTCGCATCTGGTTCAATTCCTTTCTCCAGATTTTAATCTTCTTCCAACATCATTTTTTAGAGAACAAAACAAAGACGGAACAGCTAGCTTGTTCCGAAAACATCCGTTTATCTCCTTACTTTCTAGAGGATTGGTAGCCATTCCAAATAGCTCAAGATACTTCCCCAGCGCTTCACGCCGCTTTCGCTTGCTGGCCCGCCGACGCAAGCGCGATCACCCTCGACTGCTACCTCCTACTTCAACACGATGTTGGCGGAAAACCTCCCCCTCTCCCATTAATTGATATTTAGTCTCATTAACTTTGTGGAGAAAAAGGGATCCCTGCCAAGCGCAGGATGGCCAGTTCCGCCGGCGCGGGATCCCTGCTGCGTCCAAGACAAGAGAGGAAGACTGATGGATATGACTCCACCACTCAACCGGGTGACAGTATAGCACTATTGAGATTAAGTTGCAATATATCCCCATGGCACATCGGTTCCTCTTTGATAAAGACTTGCATCAAACCGAGTGAGTCTGGTAGAGTACCTAGCTAAAGTAGTTGGAAAAATTTGCAGCTAGGTCTTCGCAGGTTGCGGAGTGGTGAGCATGACATGGCAACAGGTTCAGGCGGGCGTGTGGTGTCGGCAGTTGGGGCAATTGGCGCCCCAGTGGTGGCTGGGGTGGAGTCCTGAGCAGGGCTTCCGGCTCTATCGCCAAGAGTCCCTACCTTCTCTCTCTGCTTTGCGGATTCGCTGCCAAGAGCGAGATGGCTGGCTGGATGTGTTTTTGGGAGAAGCGGAGCAACATCTCCAGCGGCGGCGCAGTCTCTTAGACGCAACGGCGCGGGTGGCTTTGCACTACTTGCCGGAAGAGCTGGTTCAGATTCGGTCTCTTCCACGTCCTCATGAGCGCATTCCTCTGGAGCTTTGGCAGCGGCTAACCCAGCAACGGAGTTGAGGTCTACCCAAGAATTCTTAAAAAACCATTAAAACCCTTACTGAGCTGCATTCAAAGTCACTTCACCCCGCGGGGATCCGAGGCGACCGGGAAGGCGGAAGTTCTCTTCCCTTCCAGCCTTTCTTGCTCTGGGGAGCGATAGCCCCTCTGCTCTTTTTCTCTCCGCCTGGCCAGGCTTAAGCTGGGAAGGGAAGTGCAGCGGCTGAAGCCATGACCGTTTCTGAGCACCAACCCAAGCCACGCTTTGAGCAGCAAGCCGGTGGGCTGACTGCTCGCCGCCTTTTGAAGGGATCCGTCATCGGCGCCGGGCAGGTGGGCATGGCCTGCGCCTACGCGATGCTTATCCAGAACACCCTCGATGAGCTGGTGATCCACGACATCGACCGCGCCAAGCTGGAAGGGGAAGTGATGGATCTGGTGCATGGGATCCCTTTTGTGGAGCCGACGCGGATCTGGGCAGGGGAGCTGGCCGATTGTGCCGGGTCAGACGTGGTGATTGTGACGGCGGGGGCCAAGCAGCGGCCTGGAGAAACCCGTTTGGATTTGGTTCACCGCAACGTCGAGATCTTCAAAAGCTTGATCCCGGCCCTGATGGAGCATTGCCCCAGCGCCATTTTCCTGGTGGTGAGCAACCCCGTTGACGTCATGACCTATGTTTCCCTGAAGTTAGCGGGGCTGCCGGCGGGGCAGGTGCTGGGGTCGGGAACGGTTTTGGATACGGCTCGCTTTCGCTATCTGTTGGCCCAGAGGCTGGGGGTGGATCCGCGCAGCCTGCACGCCTACATCATCGGCGAACATGGGGATAGCGAGGTGGCCGTCTGGAGCAAGGTGAACATCGCCGGCACGCCGATTGGCCAGCTCTCGCCGGAATGGGATCCCGCCCATTTGGGCGATATCTTCGAGCAGGTGCGCAATGCCGCCTATGAGATCATCCGCCGCAAAGGGGCCACCAGCTATGCCATTGGTCTGGGGGTGGCACAAATTGTCCAGGCCCTGGTACGGGATCAGCGGCGCGTTTTAACCGTGAGCAGCCTCACCCAGGGAGAATATGACCTGCCGGAGGTCTGCCTTAGTTTGCCGAGAGTGGTCGGTCGGCAAGGGGTGGAGCGCACGCTGGCCATGTCCCTCACCGAGAGCGAGCGGCAGCAACTGCACCGCTCTGCCCACATCTTGCGGCAAGTCATCGACAGCATCCGGTGGTAGAGCTGGGCTGCCGGATCCCGTTTGTTTTGGATCCACCGTTGGGTTCGCTACGGCTGTGGCTGACGGCAGGAGGTGGTCTGTGGAAGCGGACGTGCAGCGAGCACAGCAGGCCCAACTTGAGAAAGGCTCCTCTGTTCCCCCCTGGACAGGGATCCCGCTGCAGAAGGGTCTCGGCCAGCGACTGCGGCAACACGTCAACCCCCTGCAGGCTCAGTACCAACAACCCACCCCCCCACCCCACTGGGAACGGGTGTATCGGCGACTGGGGCAGCCCTTGCATTTGGATATCGGCTCAGGGAGCGGACGCTTTTTGCTGCGCATGGCCCAGGAGCAGCCCGACTGGAACTTTTTGGGGGTAGAGATTCGACAGCCGCTGGTGGAGCGGGCCAATGCTTGGCGGGACGAGCTGGGGCTGGATAACGTCCATTTTCTGTTTGCCAACATCAACGTCTCCCTGCGGCATCTGTTTGCGCCGGGAGATCTCAGCCGGGTCACCATCCAATTTCCGGATCCCTGGTTTAAAAAGCGCCATCACAAGCGGCGGATCGTCCAACCGCGACTGGTGGCGGATCTGGCCCTGCTGCTGCAACCGGGCAGCCCCGTCTTCCTGCAGTCGGACGTGCGGGAAGTGGCCGAGGAGATGGTCGATCGTTTCCTAGAGCATCCGCAGTTTTGGAATCCCTACCAGGGGCCCATCGATGACAACCCCTTCGGCATTCCCACCGAGCGGGAGTGGCAGTGCCTGCAGTTGGGTCTGCCCATCTACCGTTATTGGCTAGAGCGACGCTGACCCCTTTATCCGGCTGAAGCCAATAGAAGCTAGGATATAACCCGCTGGAGTTGCCTCGGTTGCTGCCATGTCTCCCTCTGAAGCCACGGCCTCTGTCGATCCCTTTTCCGCTTGGCTTTCTGTTCGCCGAGGGATCCTCAACCTGCTGAGCCTATTGGCCCTTTTGATTGTCGGGCTTTCGCTTTCCAGCAGTTGGTTTCAGCCGCCGCCGCAAACGCAGTTGGATCTGTTGCAAACCAATCTCGCCCTGCAGGCTGCCCGCACCCTCGACGATCCCCGCTATCAGGACCTGGCGCGGGCTCTGCTGGGGCAGAACGTTTTCGAGCTGGCCCACAATCGCTACCAGCAGGTGGCCGACAACTACGCCGAACGCCTGCAGCGCCTCAAACGGATGGCACGGCTGGAAAGGGCGACTTCCTCGGCAGGGGGCAAACCCGAATTGGCCAGGGTATCAGATGCGGTGGGGCCGGCCTCAACCCCAGAAGAAGTGGATCCCGTCCTCCTGGCTTCTGTCCAGGATCTGCAGGCGGAGCTGGACGCCCTGCGGCTGCGCCTGGGTCTGCTCTACGTCTACCAGGAGGATCTGGAGGCAGCCCAGCAGCAGTGGCAAGAGGTAGTCGATCCAGAACGTCCCTTGGAGCTGGAATCCGGCCAGAAGAGGGTGGCACAGGTTTTACAAGGGCTGTGGGGAACGCCACGGCGCATCTTGCCAGAGGCCGAGGTGCAAATCCGCAACCACCTGGACGGTTGGTTTGAGGCGGTGGCCCTGCAGCAGCTCTACCGGCTGCAACAGCGCAGCGACAGCCTCAATGCCCTCAACCAGCAGCAGGAAAAATTGGCCTTGGCAGCCCTGTTCCGGCTGGCGGTGGTGGGCGGGATCCCGCTGCTGGGGGCGCTGCTGGGGCTGGTGCTCTTGTTGGGCTGGCTGGGCTGGAGCTTCTGGCGCCAACGTCCTCTTGTGGGCCCGCCGTGGGAGGTGCCTTGGCCGGGGATCGGGGCGCAGGCGGTCCTGACCGGTTGGTTTTTGGGTTTCATTCTCCTCAATGCGCTGGTGCCTCGCCTTTACACGGTCGGGCTCGGCCTGGGGACGCAGCAGCTCAGCCCTTGGCATCAGGCGGTGGCCCTGTTTCTCACCTACAATGCGGGCGCTCTGCTGGGGGCGGCGCTGTTGTACCGGCTTCTTCGGCTCTATCCCGGTTGGCAGAAGGTGCTGCAGGTGCGGCTGTGGGGCCCTTGGATCCTCTGGGGCCTGGGCGGCTACTGGGCGGCCCTGCCTTTGGTGGTGCTGGCAGCGGCGCTGTCGCAGTTGCTGCTGCCCCAGGCAGGGGGCGGGAACCCCATCTTGCCTCTGCTGCTGGAGAGCCATGGCTGGGGGGCGCGCTTGGTGTTTTTGGCCGTGGTGTCTGTCTGTGCCCCTGTTTTTGAGGAGGTGCTGTTCCGGGGCTTTTGGCTGCCGACGCTGAGCCGCTACTTGCCGATGGGGGCTGCCATCTTGCTCAGCGCCTTCACCTTTGCCCTTGCCCACCTCAACCTTTCCGATCTGTTGCCTTTGACCATGCTGGGGGTGGTGCTGGGGGTGGTGTACAGCCACAGCCGCAACCTGCTGGCCCCCATCCTGTTGCACAGCCTCTGGAATACGGGATCCCTGGTCACGCTGCTGGTGTTGGGGGGCGCTTCCTGAGGGGAGTTTGGCCTACTTTTTCTTGCCGAAGAGGCGGCTCCAGAAGCCGCCGCTATCCTCTTTGCGCGGCGGTGGCACGATTTTCTGGGCCTGGGAGGTCTGACGGCTGGCCGAGGGAACGGGAACCGGCTGTTGGGTGGTGACCTGCTGCAGCCAGCGGCGCACCTCGGCCATCAACTCGGCGTTGGCCGGCTCGAGGCGGCTCGCCTGCAGGAAGTCGGCCTTGGCCATGCCAGCGTTGCCCTGCTTGAGGTGGGCGATACCTCGGTGCAGATAGTAACGGGCCACGTTGGGCTGGGCGCTGATGGCGAAGTTTAAATACTGGATGGCAACCCGGTACTGCTTGCGCTCGATCATGTCCAGCGCCTGCAGGAAGCGGGTCTCAGCGGGGCTAAGTTGCGGGGTTGGGGGCGAAGGAGGGGCGGGCTGGACAGGGGGAGCGGTGGGTGGAGCAGCCGGGATCCCGCCCAAGGTGGTGCGGCTGGGGGAAGGGGTTGGGATCCCCGTCGGGGTGGTGGTTTTGGCAGCAGGGGCGGGGATCCCTTTGTAGCCGGCCTTGAGCAGCAGGTAGGCTAGGTTGAGCTCGCTCAACTGCTCGGTTTTCTCCAGCAGGGTGGCCATAGAGCTGTATTGCTCTTTGGCCAGCTTCTCCACCCGCCGGACATATTCTTCCTGCCAATCGGCGCGCTCGGCCAGGTCTTTGACAGCTTCTCCAGTGGGCCACAGATCGGGGGGTGGCGACTCCAGCAGGCGTTGAACGCGCAGCTTGAGCACAGTCTCATATTCTGACCGCTCTCGCTCCTTGGCCAGCACCTCGTTGGCCGGGCTGACCAGCTTGGCGAAGAGGACGTTGGCCCGCTCTGCCCCTTCCGGATCCCCGACAAAGCGATCCGGGTGCAGAGCCTTGGCCGCCTGCAGGTAGCCGCGTCGGATCCCTTTGGCATCGGCGGTGAGGGGCACGCCCAAGATGGCGAAATGGTCGGTCTCGTAGCGGGCTAGCCCTCGGGTGAGGCGGGGGACATCAGAGTTGGATCCCATAGTTGCCACTTCTCCAAGATGCGTTGCAAAGTTCCGTTTTCGGTCAGGACTGCGATCGCCCCATCCACGGCTTCCTTCAGGGAAGGATGCTGTGAGGATACCACGCCCACCAAAGGAATCGGGAACAGAGGCGGCCCCGCCAGGCGCAGCCGGGATCCCGCCTGGCGCAGGCTCAGGGCGGCAACGGGCTGATCGACGAGCACCGCATCCAACTGGCCAGCCTGGAGCTGGGCAAACAAGCGATCCGGGTTGCTGGTGGCAAAAAGACGAATGGCGTTGCCCCGCCTCTCGTTGTACGCCTCCAACAGAGCGGCTCCCGTACTGTTAACTACAATGCCCACTTTGCGGCCAAAGAGTTGCGACAGCGCCTCAATGGGAGCTTCCTCTGGCCCGGGATCCCGTACCACCAAGCGCTGCGGGCTGAGGTAGTAGGGTCGGGTGGCGAGAAACTGCTGCGGATCCAAGCCCAAAGCTTCCCGCGCCCCCCAGATGAGATCCACCTCATCCGCTTGCAAAGCCGCCAACTGCTCGCTCCAAGCCACATAGACGGGCTCCACTCGCACCTGCAGCGTCTGGGCAAGCGCCTCCAGGATATCCCACTCGAAGCCGGCGTAGGTTTGCCGCTCCAGGTCGGTGTAGAGGTAAGCCGGGCCCAGGCTGGGATCCAGGCCAACCCGGATGCGCCCCCGCGCCTGAATCTCGGCCCAACGGGAATCGGGAACCTGTGCTCGCTCGCTGGCAGGAGCGGGCAGGGTCGGCTTTGGGGCAGGCTGAGGGTAGGCCGGGATCCCCAAGAGCAGCGCCAGGCCAAACCCTGCCGCCCAACAACGACGCCGGAGCTTTTTCCCGGCCAAGTTATCTCCCTTGCCTTGCGAAAGAGCCATGAGGGCCTTTGCGTAAACCTTACCCAATTTTCGCCTGATCTTTACCTGATCTTTAAACTTTGGCCGTTTTGCTCCCCAGACCGGCGATCCCGCCGCATGGGGAAGGAGACCGGCAGAGGGCTGACCTGGGCCAGTTCTTCCTGAAGAGCAGCGTGTAGCCAGCCGTTGCTGGCCAGCAGGCGGCCACTGTACACATCCACCGGGCTGCCATCGTAGGCGGTGACCTTGCCGCCCGCCTCTCGCACCAAGACAATCCCGGCGGCAATGTCCCAGGGGGAGAGGCCCCGCTCCCAATAGCCGTCCAACTGGCCGGTGGCCACGTAGGCCAAGTCCAGGGCAGCCGATCCACCTCGCCGCACTCCCTGGGTGAGGTGGGTGAAGTGGCAGAACTCGGCGTAGTTGTTGTCGGGGGTTTCGCGGCGGTCGTAGGCAAAGCCGGTAACCAGGAGACTGCGGGAGAGTTCGGTAGTAGAGGAGACGCGGATGGGTTTGCGGTTGCGGGTGGCGCCCCTCCCTTGTACGGCGCGAAAGAGATCCCCGCGAAAGATGTCGTAGATCACCCCCAGCACCGGCTCCCGCCCCTCCAGCAGACCAATAGAGACGGCAGCAAAGGGATAGCCATGGGCAAAGTTGGTGGTGCCATCGAGGGGATCGATCATCCAGGCGTAGGCGCCCTGCGGGGATCCCTGCTGGCCGGATTCTTCCGTCAAGATCACATCTTCGGGGAAGTGCCGCCTTAAGATTTTCAAGATAAGCTCCTCGGAAGCGCGATCCGCTGCTGTTACCAAGTCGCCCGGACGTTTCTCCTCAATGGCAAGGGTGCCCCCCACGTAACTGCGCAGCAAAGCCCCTGCCTCCAGGGCCGCCTCTGTGGCCACATCTAACCGACGCAACAGGGCCTCCGTCACACCCACACCTCAAGGCTACAAACCTGCTACCCAGAATAGCCCGCCCGCGGCCAAGGCTGTGGCTCCCAAGGGATCCCTTAAAACGGGAATAGCTCCGACCTGAACCCAAACCCAATTTTTCCAATTTTTTTTAGGAAAAGGGAGTATCTCCAAGGCTGCCTGTGGTGTATAGTAGTGTACATTAAGGCCTATGAGTTTTCCACTAGCCCGCCAACGCCGGGGGGATGTTGGGTGTCTCCTAGTTTCTGGGAACTCTAGGGTTCAGGGAGTTGGACTGGAAGAGCCAGGCTGCCGGGCAGGTAGTTGAGCGTCGAGGAGGAAACGCTGTTGCCCCAGAGCTACGACGATTTTTTTACCTCTACTACGGCAGTGGGCAGAGGCCATCTGTCCGGCAGTCAGGACTTCGATCTGCCGTTGGATCTGTTCGACCAAGTCCCGCAGCAGCCGGTGTCTCACCCGGAGTTCACCCTGTCCGTCTGCCATCCTGTGCGGCCCTGCAGCTACATCCTGCGGGAGAGCATTTACACGATCGGACGGGATCCCTCCAATGCCATCCAGATTGTCAACCGCTTCGTCTCCCGCCGCCACGCCTATTTGGTGCGAGTGCCCACCAAGTCCAATCGCACAGGATTTACGTATTGTCTAGTCGACGGCAACCGCAAGGGGCAGTCCAGCACCAATGGGGTGTTCGTCAACGGCACGCGGGTAGCTACCCACTACTTGAGGAGTGGCGATGTTATCTACTTTGGGCCGGAGATCCGCGCCTACTTCTTCGAGGTGGCCCGCATTCCCCCTCTGCCCAACCCTTTTGAGGTCAACCCTGACCTCGGCAAAGGATCCAACTTGGTTCCTGAGGAGATGAGAGGTGGCCGCAGCCCGTTGACAGATCCAAGGTTGCATCGCTAAAGTAGTCAAGCAGTGTAAATTGGGGCATCGCCAAGCGGTAAGGCAGCGGGTTTTGGTCCCGCCATTCGGTGGTTCGAATCCATCTGCCCCAGTCTTAAGCTGGGCTAGGTCTGCTTGAGACAGCAGAAGGCTTTTTTGGGCAGTTCCCCTTCGCTGATTCGGGAACTTCCCGCTAGGCGCAAGGGTACGCTTTTTGCATTGCTGGCGCGAAGACTTTGGCCAGCAGAGGGCCAATCCGTCAACCTAGCGCAGTCGGCTTAGGGGAGAGGGTGGACAATCGGCCTGGGAGGGAAAGGGAGCCGAATGAGCAGTGCTTGCCGATCCTTGATGGTCGTGGGGACTTCTTCCCACGTGGGCAAAACCCTTTTGGTAGCTGCCCTCTGTCGCCTTCTCAAAAAGGCGGGGAAGAAGGTTGCCCCTTTCAAGGCCCAGAACATGTCGCTGAATGCCTACGTCACCCCGGAGGGCCATGAGATTGCCTATGCGCAGGCTCTGCAGGCTTGGGCCGCCGGGATCCCGCCCGCGGTGGAGATGAACCCGATTTTGCTCAAGCCGCAGGGCAACCTGACTTCCCAGGTCGTCCTCAACGGCGTGGCAGTAGATACCTGTCGCGCCGGCGAGTACTACGAGCGCTGGTTTGCGCCGGCCTGGGAGGCGGTGAAAACGGCCCTGGCCCGCTTGCAACAGCAGTACGAGTGGATTATCTGCGAGGGGGCAGGCAGCCCGGCGGAGGTAAACCTCAAACACCGGGATCTGGCCAACACGCGGGTGGCTTTGCATCTGGGATCTCCCACCTGGCTGGTGGCGGACATCGACCGGGGTGGGGCGCTGGCCCATGTGGTGGGCACCCTGCAGTTGCTGGAGCCGGCCGAGCGGGCCCTGATTCGCGGCATTGTCATCAACAAGTTTCGCGGCGCACGGGAGCTGCTGCAGCCCGGCCTGGATTGGCTGGAGAACTACACCGGGATCCCCGTGGTTGGAGTTCTGCCCTGGCTGGATTGGGTGCTGCCGCAAGAGGATTCGATGGGCCTTGAGGCGGGCCCTCAACTCTGGGAAAATCGCCGCGAACGTGCCGGGCGGGGGAGCTGCCTGGAGATTGCCGTGATCCGCCTGCCCCAGGTGGCCAATTTTTCCGATTTCGACCCCTTGCTGGCCGAGCCCAGCGTCCATCTGCGCTGGGTTCACCCCGGCCAGAGCCTGGGATCCCCCGATGTGGTCATCCTGCCCGGCAGCAAAACCACCCTCAAGGATCTGTTGGCATTGCAAAAGACCGGCCTGGCCGACCAACTGCGCCTCTATTCCGGCCACATCGTCGGCATCTGCGGCGGGCTGCAGATGTTGGGGCAAACCATCGCCGATCCCGCCGGCCTAGAGGGAGTTGCCGGCACCTACCCCGGGCTGGGCTTCCTGCCGCTGACTACTGTCTTGCAACCCACCAAGGTTACCCAGCAGGTGCAGACGCAAAGCCGCTGGCCCGCCCCCGCTCCCGTCCAGGGGTACGAAATCCATCAGGGATCCACCCAGGCCGATCCCGCTGGCTGCCTGCCGATCTTCGAGCAAGAAGGCCTGGGCTGGCGGGATCCCACAGGCCGGGTCTGGGGCAGCTATCTGCACGGCCTCTTCGACAACCACCGCTGGCGGCGCCACTGGCTAAACGAGCTGCGCCGCCAAAAAGGCTGGGATCCCTTGCCGGAGTTGGACGGCCACTATGCCCAGCAACGCGAAGAACTGCTGGATCGTCTGGCAGAGGCCTGGCGGCCTCATCTGGATTGGCATCAGCTCCTGGAATAGGCCGGGGCCATTGCCAAGGTCTGCAAGAGTAGCTGTATTCTAGACAGGAATTTCCTTCCCCCTGACCTATGCGGCTTCTGGTTACCGGCGGCGCGGGCTATATCGGCAGCCACACCTGTAAGGCCCTGGCAGCCCACGGCCACCTGCCAATTGCCTACGACAACCTGGTTTACGGCCACCCTTGGGCCGTTCGCTGGGGGCCTTTGGAAATCGGCGACATTGCCGACCGCCAGCGGCTGGATCAGGTCATTCGGCAGTATCGGCCCGAAGGGGTGATTCACTTTGCCGCCTATGCCTACGTGGGCGAGTCGGTCAAGGATCCGGGCAAATACTACCGCAACAACGTGGCCGGATCCCTGACCTTGCTGGAGGCCATGCGGGATCACGGGATCCCCTACCTTGTCTTCTCCAGCACCTGTGCCACCTACGGCGTGCCGGAGCAGATCCCGATCCCGGAAACCCACCCCCAGCGCCCCATCAACCCCTACGGCCAGAGCAAGCTGGTGGTGGAGCAGATGCTGCGGGACTTCCAGACCGCCCACGGGATCCGGTTTATCAGCCTGCGCTACTTCAACGCCGCCGGCGCCGATCCCGACGGAGAAATCGGCGAAGCCCACGACCCCGAAACCCACCTCATCCCCCTGGTGCTGGAAGTCGCCGCCGGCCAACGCCCCCACATCACTGTTTTTGGCGACGACTACGACACCCTCGATGGCACCTGTATCCGCGACTACATCCATGTCGCCGACCTGGCGCAGGCCCATGTGTTGGCCTTAGAAGCGCTGGCGTCTGGCCAGCCTGTGCAGGCAGCCTACAACCTGGGCAATGGCCAGGGCTTCTCTGTTCAGGAGGTGATCGCCACGGCAGCAGCGGTAACTGGAAGACAGATCCCGGTGCAAGTTGGAGCCCGTCGACCGGGGGATCCCCCCTGCTTGGTGGGCGATGCCACGGCCATCCAGCGGGATCTCAACTGGCAGCCCCGCTATGCCGACTTGGCCGAGATCCTGCAGACAGCTTGGCGCTGGCACCAAAGGCGGCCCTATTTTGCCAAGGCCACACCGCCGCTCCGGGGGGCTTGACCCAACTGGGATGGCGATCCGAGGATCCAGCGGTACGATCAGGGGAGGTCGACGCCTAGAGCTTGCTTCCGATGGAGGAAAAGACCGCCCCCGATACCCTGGCGGTTGTCATGACCACCGTGGGATCCGAAGCCGACGCCCATCGTTTGGCACACACTCTGGTGGCCGAGCGCTATGTGGCCTGTGCCCAGGTGCTGCCGCCGATCACCTCCTACTACCGCTGGCAGGGATCCCTGCAGAGGGAGGCCGAGTTTTTGCTGTTGCTCAAATTGCCCTCCACTGCTTATCCCCGCCTGGAACAGCGGCTGCGGGAGCTCCACCCCTACCAGGAGCCGGAGATCCTGGCTCTGCCGGCTGCTCAGGTAAGCGCTACCTATCTGGCGTGGGCCCGAGAGCAGGTAGGCTAAGAAGAGCGGTACCCTCTCTAGCATGATTGCCCTCTACCCCGGCAGCTTCGACCCCATCACCTTTGGGCACCTCGACATCATCGAGCGGGCCAGCCGTCTGTTTTCCAAAGTCATCGTTGCAGTCCTGAAAAACCCCAACAAGACCCCTCTGTTCAGCCCGGAGCAGCGGCAGGCTCAGATTAGCCTTTCTGTTGCCCACCTAAAAAACGTTGAGGTCGATACTTTTTCCGGCTTGACAGTGGCTTATGCCCGCCAACGGGGGGCAAAAGTTATCGTGCGCGGCTTGCGCGTCTTGTCCGACTTTGACGTGGAGCTGCAGATGGCCCACACCAACAAGCTCCTGGCTCCTGAGTTGGAAACCCTTTTCCTTGCTACTGCTAGCGAGCACAGCTTTGTCAGTAGCAGCTTAGTTAAGGAAGTGGCCAAGCTAGGCGGCCCCATTGACCACCTGGTACCCCCGCCGGTGGCTCAAGATCTGCGGGAGCGTTTCCCCTTAACTTGATCCGCTCTGTCCCCAACTACGAAAACAGGGCCTTGAGCTCTTGCAACGTCTTTCTCACCTTGGCCTGGGCAGCTTCCACCTCTGGTTGGTCGTAGGCTTTGGCGGCAAAGTCCAGTTCTTCCAAGCTGCGGCCCATTTCCTTGGCCAAGCGCAGCATCTCCCGCTTTTGCTGCTGGGGCAAGGTGTTTGCCAGGCTGGTTAGGGTCTTGCGGGTCAGGCCCATCGGCCCATGGATGTAGGAGCGGATCTCGAGCCAGTCCTCGGCATCCACCAGGCTCTGCAGCTGCTCCACCTGTTGCTCCAGCTGCTGCAGCTCTCGGGGCAAGGCGGCAGCCGCCTGGACAGGAAGGGATCCCAGCCACAGACCCAATGTGAGGATGGCAATCAGCAGCAGATTGGGCCAACGACGCATCATCTTACACCTCCCATCCGCCTTCACAGGCTTGCTTTCTGGCCGTTACTTCCTTGGCCAGCCATAGGCAATCAATAGTGTACCTGGTAACTGCCCTCCAGGCCGCTGTGGGCAGAGGGGCAAATCGGTTAGCCTAGAGCTGTAAAAGAACGTAAAGAGCGCTCCCATGCAACGCATCATCCTCATGACCGGCAAAGGTGGGGTCGGCAAGACCTCGATGGCGGCAGCAACCGGCTGGCGTTGTGCCGAGCTCGGCCTGAAGACCCTGGTGTTGAGCACGGATCCGGCCCACTCCTTGGCCGACAGTTTCGACCGGCCCCTGGGCCACGAGCCGGTGGAGGTCAAACCCAACCTCTGGGGAGCGGAGCTGGATGCCCTGCAGGAGCTGGAACTGAACTGGGGATCCGTCAAGGCCTACATCACGCAGGTGTTGCAGGCCCGCGGGCTGGACGGCGTGCAGGCGCAGGAGCTGGCGGTGCTGCCGGGGATGGACGAGATCTTCGCCCTGGTGCGGGTCAACCGCCACTACGACGAGGGCAAGTTTGATGTGCTGATTATCGACTCGGCTCCCACCGGTACGGCCTTGCGCCTTTTGAGCCTGCCCGATGTTTCCGGCTGGTACATGCGCAAGTTCTACAAACCTTTGCAGGGGTTGGCGCGGGTGCTGCGCCCCATTGCCGAGCCGATTGTTAAAGGGCTAACCGGGATCCCCCTGCCAGATGACCAGGTGCTGGATGCCCCCTACGAGTTCTACCAGAAGATCGAGCGGCTGGAGCGCATCCTCACCGACAACCGCATCACCTCGGTGCGCCTAGTCACCAACCCCGAAAAGATGGTGATCAAGGAGTCGCTGCGGGCCCATGCCTACCTCAGCCTCTACGGCGTCGCCACCGATTTGGTGATTGCCAACCGCATTTTGCCGGAAGGGGTGGTGGATCCCTACTTTGCCGCCTGGAAGGCCGCCCAGCAGAAATATCGCCAGGAGATCCACGAGAACTTTGCCCCCCTGCCGGTGGTGGAGATCCCGCTTTACCCAGAGGAGCTGGTGGGGTGGGACGCCCTGGCCCGCCTGAAAAAGGATCTCTGGGGGGATCGCAACCCGGCGGAGGTGTTCTACGCCGAGCAGACGATGAACGTGGCTAGCGACAACGGCCAGTACCGCCTGGATCTGTACTTGCCCGGGATCCCAAAAGAGCAGGTGGAGCTGAGCAAAACTGGCGACGAGCTCAACATCCGCATTGGCAACCACCGCCGCAACCTGGTGTTGCCCCAGACCCTGGCCGCCATGAAGCCGGCCCGTGCCAAGATGGAGGAAGATTACCTGCGCATCCATTTTGCCGCCTAAAGCCGCAGGGCAGTGTCCTGCTTGCCGTTTGCCAAAAAGTAGGCTTGTTGGAGTTGTTCCTGGTCGAGAGTGGGCATATTTGCAGGACGGGAGGAACTCTGGCTGGAAGAGAGCCCACGGAGGGGTGGGGAAGCGCCTTCATCTAGCTGTAGCCCTCTTCGGGCAAGGAGTTGGGCAGCAGCCTGGTTGGCC
>NZ_AXUW01000002.1:910-23330 GCF_002760415.1 Synechococcus sp. 65AY6A5 | reverse complement strand
TTTCCAGGTCTAAGTAGGGGAGTATCTTTAGTCATTTAGACAGGCCAAAACCCTTATAGGAACTCAGGTACGGCCTGTTAAAGAATTAAAGGGCACAGTAGCAACACCTAGCAAACCAACTTCGGAAGCAGGATGGATTGATTAGTACCGCCAGTTCCCACGGCTAGGGTATGCTGGTGAGCAGTGAGCAAGTTTCCTGCCTTTTCTTTTGAGGAGAGAATATGCCAGAACCGGAATCCTCCTCAGCCCACATTCTGGTGATCGAAGATGAGGCCAAACTGGCCCGTTTCCTGGAAACCGAGCTGGCCTATAGGGGATATCGGGTGAGTGTGGTCGGCGATGGCACGGTGGCCTTGGCGGCAGCCCGCGACCAGAACCCCGATTTGGTGCTGCTGGACTGGATGTTGCCCGGGATCTCGGGGTTGGAAGTTTGTCGGCAGTTGCGCTTGACGGGCAACCGCGTGCCCGTGGTGCTGATGACTGCCAGCGACGAGGTGGCAGATCGGGTGGCAGGTCTGGATGCTGGGGCAGATGACTATGTGGTCAAACCCTTTAGCCTTCAGGAGTTGCTGGCGCGGATACGGATCTATCTGCAGCCCCCCAAGGGATCTGGCGACAGCCGGTTGGTGTTTATGGATCTGACGCTGGATCCGGTGACACGCCAGGCAAGCCGGGGAGAGCGACAGGTGGAGCTGACGGCCAAGGAATACGACTTGTTGCGCTACCTGATGGAACACCCCCGCCAGGTGCTCACACGCCAACAAATTTTGGAGCATGTGTGGGGCTATGACTTTACAGGCGATTCCAACATCATCGAGGTCTATATTCGCTACTTGCGTCTTAAGATCGAAGGCCCAGGGGAGAAGCGCCTGATCCAGACGGTGCGCGGGGTAGGCTACGTGTTGCGCGAATAGGAGGCCGACATCCCCCAGAAGAATGGCCTGGGCAGCCTGGGGGGATCGCTGCTGCGGCAAGATTGGGGAGAATGGATCCCTATCGAGGCGCGGGAACGGCTGCTCAAAACTGGAGAAAAGAACCCGGAGAGGATTTCGTCCTGCTAGCAGGTGAGGTTGATGGAAGCCGACTGCTGGAAATGAATGGGGGGATTTTGGGGTGCAGAGGGTGTTGTCGATGAATCTAGGGAGTGCAGGGCTGCTGGGCCTTACCTTCAGCTCACCGGGAGAATTTGTCTTCCGCTTTCCCCCCGAAACCCCTCTCGTAGGTGGGCTGGGGCTGCGCTGGTACGGCCTGCTGATGGCCATTGCCGTGTTGCTGGGGCTGCTCTTGACCAAAGCCTTGGCGGAGGCCCGCCACCTGGAGAAGGAGCCAGGCGAGGCCAGCGAACGGGTCGAGATCCTGGCCCTGTGGCTAGTGGTATCGGGATTTCTGGGCGCCCGCCTCTACTACGTCCTCACCCACTGGTCAGAGTTCCAAGACAACCCCCTCCTGGCCTTTGCCATCTGGCGGGGAGGCATCATCATCCACGGTGGGATCTTGGCTGGTGCACTTGCCCTCTACCTTTACTGCCGCGCCACCGGGATCAACGGCTGGAAGTACGCCGATGTGATCATGCCGGGGCTAATCTTGGGCCAGGCCATTGGGCGCTGGGGCAATTTTTTCAACTCTGAGGCCTATGGAGCCCCCATTCCCCCAGACAGCAGTTGGCCCTTGCGGGTATATATCCCCCCTCAAGCCCGCGAGCCTGACTACAGCCAGTTTGAGTTTTTCCACCCCATCTTTTTCTACGAAAGCCTGCTCAACCTGCTTCTGTTTGCTCTCTTGATGGGGATGTTCTGGCGCTTCCCCAAGCTCAAAGATGGCACCTGGGTCTGGACCTATGTGGTCGGCTATAGCTTGATCCGCATCCCTTACGAAATTTTGCGCGTCTCGGCGGTGGCCTATCTGCCGGGAACTTCCATCAAGGCCGCCTACGTGGCCAGCGCCGTAGGCCTGGTGCTGGGGATCGGCATGCTGGTCTATATGTACCGGCTGCGCTTCGACCCCGATTTGGAGCAGTTGACAGCTTGGCTGGCCCAACAGGCAGGGCTAGAACAGGAGACGGCTGCTGAGCTGGTGCAGCGGGCCTGGGCCATCCAGCAAAAGCACCGCCGCGCTGACTTGCTGGATCGCGTCACCCTGGCCATGCCCCACTTTCCCAGCGCCCTTGCCCCCCATCTCTCTTTGGGCCAACGGGAGCTGCTGATGCGGCAATTGTTCTGCCGCTTGGAAGGTCGGGATCCCGCTGGAGAAGGGCTTCCCCAGCCAAGTTAGCGCCAGAGCTATCGGGCCGGACTAGGCCACCCAAACTAACCTTCAGGTCTTCAGACTTTGCAGCCACGCTTCTAGGGCGCGGATGGGAGCGGGATCCCGGTAGAGGCGCTCTTGGCGGGCTTTTACCCGCTGCCCTATTTCCTCACGCCAGCGGTCATCCAGGCCCAGCCGCACGGCAATCTGGATGTACTCCTCTAGGCTAGAGGCGATGGTCTCGTAGATCCCCATCTGCCGCAGGATGGCGTAGGTGTGGCGGCCCCGCATCAGGGATCCCGGCAGCGTGACGATGGGCAGGCCATGGGGCAGGGCTTCCAGGGTGGTGTTGCCGCCGGACCAGCCGATGCTATCCAGGTAAACATCCCCCAGGGCGTTGTAGGCGGCATATTGGGCAGGCGAGAGCTCCGGCAACAGCAGCACATGGTCTTCAGCGGCCAGGCCGTAGGCTTGAAAGGCCCGCTGCAGCCGTTGCCAAAAGCGCTGGCGGATCCCTTGGGAGAGGCGGCCTCGCAAAAACAGGAATTGACACCGCCCCACTTCCCGAGCAATGCGGGGGAACACCTCGTCGTACTGCGGCAAGTACTTGAACAGAGATTGGGCGCAGAGGTAGAGCACCCTGTCGGTATCCACCCCCCAGGCTAGCCAGTCCACAGGGGCGGGGTCAATGTCCAGAGGGATGTAGTAGGTGCCGATGCCGGGCAGGGGCAGGAGCTGCTCGGTGTAGTGGCCGGCCCCGTCCGGCGGCTCCATCAGCTCGCTGCTGAGGAAAACATCCATTGTTGGCAGGCCAGAGGTTTGCGGATGTCCCCAGGCCATGGCCTGCACAGGGGCCAAACGCAGGGCGGCCAACTGGGCACAGACCGGGTCGATGCCCACCTCCGGGTAGAGGAGCACGTCCAGTTGCGCCTCCCGAAGGGTTGCCTGCCACTCCGCCAGGCTGCGGGATCCGGCCACAAACTGCTCAAAACGAGGGGGCAGGGAGCGCGTGATCTCGTCTTGGACGGCCGAGGTGTGGAAGCCGTAGAGGGCCACTTGGGAGCGATCCAGAGCTTCTACCCAGCCGCCGGTCAAGATCTTCCACACCGAATGATCCCGGAACAGGCCGGAGACGATGCCCACCCGCAGCCGGCCAGGACCTCGCCGCAGGACAACAGGGGGCTGGGGGTAGCGGGCCGCCATCACCTCCCCCACCAGGGATCCGTACAGGTGCTGCAGCTCGCGGTCGTTCTGGCCCTGGTAGGGCAGAAAGAAGGGTTGGACGGAGCCGACGCCGGCGGCAGCGCGCTCTAAAGCAGCGGGATCCCGCGGCAGTTGGGCCCAGCGGGCCTTGACCTGTTCCAGCGCTTGGCGGTAGCGCTGGCGGGCGCTTGCAATTTGCTCAGGGGTGTCGTAGAGCAAAGGCAACTGGCTGACGCACCAGCCCAGGGCCGCGGCCAAATCGGCGGGATCGGCCTGCCAGAGGCGGTAGAACAGCTCCGCTGCTTCCGCCTCCCGGCCACAATCGCGCAGCAGGATGGCCAGCGTGTAGGCGGCATCGGCAAAGTCCGGCTGCAACTCCAGAGCCTGCTTCAGGGGTACCAGGGCCGCCTCCAACTCCCCCTGTTGCCGCAGCACCAGCCCCAACTGGTACAGAACTTCCGGATCCGGCCCCCCCTGCTCCAGAGCCTGTTGGAGGTGAGCTTTTGCCTCCTCCAGGCAGCCTACCTGCTTGAGGACAATTGCCAGATTGTAGTGGGCGTCGGGAAACCACGGCTGCTGGGCCAAGGCCTGCTGCATCAGGGCAATGGCTTCTTCCAGGGATCCCTGCTGCTGCCGGCAGATCCCCAAGAGGTGCAGCGCCTCCGGGTGGGCGGGCTGGGCTTGCAACACCTGTTGGTAGAGGGAGATGGCCTCCGGCAGTTGCCCCGCCTGGTGATGGTGGACAGCCTGAACCAGCAGGCGCTGCAGGTGCTGTTCCTGGTTCTCTCGGCTGGGGCCAAAGCCCTTTCCCGGCGGCGACATCTTTAGCCGTTGGGAAAATTCAAAAAGCCTGCCAAGGCCGGGGCAATCGGCAGCAGGGTCATCACCATCAAAAAGAGGGCCAGCAACGCCAAGGCATCCCGTTGGCCGTCGGTCTCGGTAATCTCATCCTGCGGGGGACGCTCCGGCTCGCGGGCAATAAAGAGAATCAGCAGCGCCCAGTAGAGGGCCAAGACGTTGCTGATGGCCGCCACCGCCAGGGCAATCAGGGTAATCACCGTGGCGCGGGCCGCCGTCTTCCGCCCGTACACCGCCTGCACAATGCGACCCCCGTCCAACTGCCCCGCCGGCAGCAAGCTCAAGGCGGTGATGGCCAGGCCAATCCAGCCCACCGCCACGAAGGGGTGAATGGGCACCAGCTCCGCCTGCAACTGGGATCCCAGCACCAGCCGCGCCAGCGTGCCCACCAGGATGGAGCTGCGAAAGATCTCCGTGGGCACGTACAGCCCCCCGGAGCCAGACAGCCTTAGGCCGACCAGCAGCACCACCAAGGAAAGGAGGCCGCCCGCCGCCGGGCCGGCAAAGGCGATGTCGAACAGGGCCTTGCGGTTGGGCACCGGCGACTGGATGCGGTTTAGGGATCCCAGCGTGCCAATGCCCAAGCTGGGGATAACAAAGGCAGGGCTGAGGCGCACCCCGTACTTGCCCGCCATCCAGCGGTGTCCGGTCTCGTGCACCAGCAAGATGGCGAAGATCCCGGCCGCCACCGGCAGGGCCTCCACCCAACGCCCCGGCGCCTCCAACAGCCGGAAGCCGAACAGGTTGGCCCCCACCTCCAAAGTGGCCAGAAAGCTAGCCAGCATTAGGCCTGCTGCCAGAATCTGGGCTCCCCTCGAGGTGCGGTAGTTAACAATCTCATCTGGCAAGACCACCACCGCCGGCTTTTCTGAGGCATCTTCCACCAAAAACAGTTGGTAGCGGCTGCCCAGCCGCTCCCTTAGCCTTTCCTGCAGCAGCGGCACCACCCCCTCCGCCTCCCGCCGTAGGTTGCCCTTGAAGATCGCCCCCTCCCCATAGGGGATGGTCTCAGTCACAAAAAAGGTGTCCAGGCTGAAGATGGACTGAATGGCCTGCAAATCTTCCGCAGAGATGCCCCGCAAGACCAAAGGCTGCTCGGCAGGCGTCTCCCCAGCCCCTTCCGAGGGGATTTCCTGCCGCTCCTCCATCTGGGCCAACTGCTGCCGCCGCGCCTGCAGCTCCTGCTGGGCCAACTGACGGGTTTTGCGCCCCACGGCAATGTAGAGCCCCGTGAACACCAGCAACAGCAGCAGGAAGCCGGCGAAGTTGAGGTAGATCCCCAGCAACAGCAGCCCCAGAAAGACCACCCACGGCAAAAGGAGCAGGGATCCCTGTAACCACACCCAGACGGCCAGGGATCCCCGCCGGCGGGCTCGCCAGAAGCCCCAACCCAAAAACGCCAGCGTTCCCAACAAAAAGAGGGGCGTAATCTCGGCGGCGATGTTCATGGCTAACCCACGAGGCTTACCAATAGGGAGCTGGAGTCAAAACGGCTCAAGCGGAAACAGCCGTTCCTTCAAACCGAGGCTCCGGCTGCTCCCACAAGTAAAAGCCAGCTTTGCGCGGTTTGAGCAGGAACAGCCGCAGGAACTGGTAGGCGTTGTTGAGGTAAAGAGGCAGCTTGCGCAGGCTCTTGAAGGGCCCAGCTCCGCGGGCAATCTCCCTCAACTTGGCGTTGTTGGCCACGCACTTCTGCAGCCGGCGCACAAACTCGGGGTTCTCCACATCCAGCACCACCGGGAAGACCTTGGCCGCCTCGCGGTTGGTCTTGTAGATCACCTCCATGTCGTAGGTGTGCGGATCCAGGCCCAGGAGGCGGTAGAAACCTGGGCGCTCGCCCACGTCGTTGAGGTACATGGTGGCAAACACCGACAGCAGGAAGAAGCGACACCACAGCTCCGCCACCCACCCCTCGAGCAGCCGCGGCTGGCTCAGGAGCATGAGGGCAAAGAAATCGCCGTGGCGGTTCTCGTCCTGGCACCAGTTCTTGAAGAAGTTGAAGATTGGGTAAACGCGGTTTTCGGGGTGAGCCTCCAGGTGGCGGTAGATGAGAATGTAGCGCCAGTAGCCGATCTTTTCGGAGAGATAGGTGGCGTAGAAGATAAAGCGGGGCGCAAAGTAAGTGTAGGACTTGTGCTTGGTCAAAAAGCCCAAGTCAAAGGCCATGTTGAAATCGCCCATGGCGCGGTTGAGGAAGCCGGCATGGCGAGCTTCATCGCGGCTCATCAGGGCAAAGCACTCAGCCAAGACCGGGTTGGTCTCCTTCAGCCTGCGGGATAGCTCCTTGTAGAGGAGGAAGCCGGAGAACTCCGCCGTGCAGGAGCGCTCCAAAAACTCCACAAACAGCCGCCGCGCCTCCGGATCGAGCCGGCTTTCCCAATCTTGGTTGAACTCCTCGCCGCGGACGAAGTGGTGGCGGTTGTAGTCGGCGCGAAACTCCTCCAAGATGGCCCGGAAGTCGGCCTCTCGATCGCCTAACCCCATCTTGCCGATGGCCTCGAAGTCGGTAGTGTAGAAGCGCGGCGTCAGGATGGTCTCGGTGGGCACTCGCGCCTGGGTTTGGGCAGCTCGCAAAGTGGAACTCATAGGGGTTACAGGATGAAAAGGCCAGTATACTCTCGCAGTTTACCAGCCCTTGTGGCCGGGGGGGGGATAAGAAGTGTTACCGACAGGCCCCACAACCCCCTACGACTGCACCGCCGCCGGCTGGGATCGCGCCGGATCCGTCAGCTCACTCCCCTCCTCCGAAGGAGGGATCACCTGCCAAAACAGAGGCAGGTAGCGCTCCCAGTTCTGCAGGATGCGCTCGGCTTTGGGGGAATGGGTGCGGCGGTAGTGCTCTTGGATCAGGCCCTTCAGTTGCGCTTCCGCCGCCGCCGTCTGTATCCGCTGGATGCGCACGATCTCGCCGTTGACCTTGGCGGGGAAGTTGCCCTCTTCATCGAGCACGTAGGCCAGGCCGCCGGTCATGCCCGCCCCCAGGTTGCGGCCCACCCGCCCCAGCACCACCACCACACCGCCGGTCATGTACTCGCAGCAGTGGTCGCCGGATCCCTCGATCACCGCCTGGGCGCCGGAGTTGCGCACGGCAAAGCGCTCCCCCGCCTGGCCGTTGGCAAACAGGGATCCGCCCGTGGCCCCGTACAGACAGGTGTTGCCCAGGATTACATTTTCCGCCGGATCCCGCGGGGCTTCTGGGGGAGCCAGAATGACAATTTCACCGCCGCACATGCTCTTGCCCACGTAGTCGTTGGCTTCTCCCGTCAGGGTCAGGCGCATGCCCGCCAGGGTAAAGGCCCCAAAGCTCTGGCCGGCTGTGCCCACAAAGCGCAGATCCAACAGCCCCCCTTGTCGGACAAAGCCGGTATCCCCATACAGCCGAGCCAGGGTGCCGGCAATGCGCCCGCCCACGCAGCGGTCGGTGTTGGCGATGGGCAGCTCCAGCATGGCCGCGCCGCAGGTCTCGATGGCCTTTTGCACCTCGGGCCGGGCCAAGATGGCGTCATCCAGCACCGGGCCATTGGAGTGCACCGGCTCGTGCTCCAGCCACTCTGGGCGCTTGTGGGGATCAAAGCCCGGCGGAGTTCGCAGCAGACACTCCAAATTCAAGGACTGGGTTTTCGCCAAAGCCACATCGGCGCGGGGGCAGAGCAGATCCACCCGCCCAATTACCTCCTCCAGGGAGCGGTAGCCCAGCCGGGCCAGGATCTGGCGCACTTCCTCGGCCACAAAGGCGAAGAAGGTCACCACCTGGTCCGGAGTGCCAGGGAAGCGCTTGCGCAGCTCTTCCTTTTGGCTGGTCACCCCCACCGGGCAGTTGTTGGTGTGGCACACCCGCGCCATGATGCACCCCTCGGCAATCATGGCTACTGTCCCGAAGCCGAACTCCTCTGCCCCCAGCATGGCCGCCATCACCACTTCCCAGCCGGTGCGAATGCCGCCGTCCACCCGCAGAATTACCCGCTGCCGCAGGCCGTTTTCCAAGAGAGCATGATGCACCTCCACCAGGCCCAGCTCCCAGGGTGCCCCCGCATGTTTGATGGAGCTCAGGGGAGAGGCCCCTGTGCCCCCCTCGTGGCCGGAGATCTGGATGATGTCGGCATTGGCCTTGGCCACTCCCGCCGCCACGGTGCCGATGCCCACCTCCGCCACCAGCTTCACCGACACCTGCGCCTGCGGGTTAACCTGGTGCAAATCGAAGATCAACTGCGCCAGATCCTCAATCGAGTAGATGTCGTGGTGGGGCGGCGGCGAGATCAGGGTCACCCCCGGCTTGGAGCGGCGCAGCTTGGCGATGTAGGGGCTGACCTTTTTGCCGGGCAGTTGTCCGCCTTCGCCCGGCTTGGCCCCCTGGGCAATTTTGATCTCGATTTGCCGCGCGTTGAGCAGGTACTCCGGCGTCACGCCAAAGCGGCCCGAAGCCACCTGCTTCACCGCCGAGCTGGCGTTGTCCCCCATGCGCAGGCCCTTAAGGTGAGGAAAGCGCGCCGAGGTCCCCTCGGGTGTTACATCGGTGATGGGGATGTAGCGCTCCGGATCTTCCCCGCCTTCGCCGGAGTTGGACTTGCCGCCGATGCGGTTCATGGCAATGGCCAGGGTCTCGTGGGCCTCGCGGCTGAGGGCCCCCAGCGACATTCCCCCCGTGGCAAAGCGCTTGAAGATCTCGGTGGCCGGCTCCACCTCCTCCAGGGGAATGGGATCCCGGTCGCTGCGAAAGTCCAGCAGATCCCGCAAGGCTGTGGGGGTGCGGCCCCGCAGATAGGTCCGGTAGATCTCGTAGTGGTCGGGCTGGCCTGAGGCAATGGCCTTGTGGAGCAGCTTGGCCATCTCCGGGCTGTTGATGTGGTATTCCCCCTTGGGCCGCGCTTGGATGAAGCCAAAGTTCTCCAGCTTTTTCGAGGTGAGCTGGGGGAAGGCTCGCTGGTGATTGGCCATGCCCTCGCGGGCCAGATCCGCCAGCGTCATCCCCCCCACCCGCGACACCGTGCCGCGGAAGGCCAGATCGATCACCTCTTGGCTGAGGCCGATGGCCTCGAAGATCTGGGCCCCGTGGTAGCTGGAGAGGAGGGAAATGCCCATCTTGGAGAGGATCTTGAGCAAGCCCGCCTCGATAGCTGCCCGGTACTTCAGTTGAGCTTCGGCCAGAGAGAGCTGGGGCAGCTTGCCGGCGGCCATTTGGGTTTGCGTCTTGGGCTTGTGCCACCACTGGCGCACCGCCTCATAGGCCAGGTAGGGACAGACGGCGCTGGCCCCGTAGCCAATTAGACAGGCAAAGTGGTGGGTACTCCAGCACTGGGCTGTCTCCACCACCAGGGAAGCGCGCAGGCGCAGCCCCTCCTGGATGAGGTGATGGTGGATGGCCCCCACGGCCAGCAGAGGCGGGATCAAGGCCTGCTCGGCGCTCAGGCCGCGATCCGAGAGGATTAAGATCTCTGCTCCCTCCCGCACCGCTTGCGCCGCCTCTTGACAGAGGGCTTGCACCTGGGCGGCCAGCCCTGCTGGCCCAGCGGCCACCGGGTAGAGGATCGGCAGCGTGCGGCAGGGAAAAGGCGTCTGCTGCAGGGCGGCCAGCTCCGCCTCGTTGAGCACCGGGCTGCGCAAGTGCAGCAGACGGGCATGCTCTGGGCGAATCTCCAGCAGGTTGCCTTTGGATCCCAGGTACACCTCCAAAGACATCACCAGGCTCTCCCGCAGGGGATCAATAGCCGGGTTGGTTACCTGGGCAAAGCGCTGCTTGAAGTAGTCGTAAAGGGGGTGGGGCTGGGTGGAGAGCACTGCCAGCGGCGCGTCGTCCCCCATGCTGAAAACCGGCTCTTTGCCTGTGGCGGCCATTTCCTCGATGATCATCTCCACATCTTCCGAGGAGTAGCCGCAGGCAGTTTGCAGTTGGAGCAGCTGCTCTTCGGTAAGCTGCGGGGCGTTCTCAAAGTCTTGGCTAGCCAGCTGAACGCGGTGAGCCCTTAACCACTCCCCATAGGGGTGCTGAGCTGCCACCTGGGTTTTGATCTCCCAGTTTTTGTAAAGCTGGCCACTTTGCAGATCCACCGTCAGCATCTGCCCTGGCCCCAGCCGCCCCTTTTCTAGGATCTCGGCTTCCGGCAGCGGAACCACCCCGGCCTCTGAAGCCACCACCAGCAACCCATCGCGGCTGAGGGCATAGCGGGCCGGGCGCAAGCCGTTGCGATCCAGGGTGGCGCCAATGGTTTTGCCGTCGCAGAAGACCACCATAGCCGGCCCGTCCCACGCTTCCTGCAGGCCGGCGAAGAACTCGTAGAAGTCCACCACTTCCGGGCGATCTTGCAGCTCCGGCTGGTGGCGGTAGGCCTCCGGGATCAGCGCCATCATCGCCTGCTGGCTGGAGTAGCCCGACGCGATCAAGAGCTCAAAGACCGCGTCCAGGCCCGCTGAGTCGCTGCTGCCGGGATCGATGACGGGTTTGAGCTCCTCGATGGCCTCGCCCCAGAGGGGATGGGCCAGGGTGGGCTCGCGGGCAGCCATCCAGTTGACGTTGCCGAGATACGTGTTGATCTCGCCGTTGTGGCAGAGGTAGCGGAAGGGCTGGGCCAGCGACCAGCGGGGCAAGGTGTTGGTGCTGAAGCGGCGGTGATAGGTGGCGTAGGCGGTGGTGTAGAGGGGGTTGTGCAGATCGCGGTAAAACTGGCCCAGCACCGCCGATTGCACCATGCCTTTGTAGACAATCAGCCGGCAGGAGAGAGAAGCAAAATAGATGGAATAAAAGCCAAACCGGCTTTCCACCTGCCGCCGCAGACGCCGCCGCAGCAGATAGAGCTGCCGCTCCAGCTCATCTCCCGCCAGCCTGGGATGGGTGAGAAGCATCTGCCAGATAGAAGGCAGGGTTTGCCGCGCCATCGGCCCCAGGCACTCCGGATTGACCGGCACCTGGCGCCAGAGGGGCCGCCCCCACTCGCTGGTGGCCAAGTAGTCGTCGATAAGCTGGCGTACCGCCTGGCACTCGGCGGGAGCCTGAGGCAAAAACACCATGCCCACCGCGCTGCGGCCGGGATCCCAAGCCCGGATCTCGTCCCTCTCTGCCTGCAGCAGTTGCCAGGGAATGGCTGTGGCAATGCCGGCCCCATCGCCGCTTTGGTTGTCGCCGCCGCAGCCGCCGCGGTGCTCCATGCAGGCGAGAGCTTGGAGGGTTTTTTGCAGCAGCTCGTGGCTGGCTCTCCCCTGGCGATCCACCAAAAACCCAACGCCACAGGCATCCCGCTCTTGAAAGTGCCAGCTTTCCTGCAGGATGGGAACCGAGACCTGGGAGCGATGGGGATTCATGGGGAAAAACGGCTTGGAATGAATCACGCTTTAGAGTTGGGAAACTAGCATATCGCAATCCAATCCGGCAGGAAAAGGGGTCAGCCCCAAGTCAAGCTGGATTTTGCCGATAGGACAATCGGATAAGCGAAGAAAGCCAAAAAAGGCTCGCTACGAACAGATTTTTCCAGTTTTTCTGCCAGCTTCTTCGGCAGACTTTGGACGATCTGGGACAACCAGAGGGTATGCCTCAGCTGGCGCTGGCTTCGCTTGCCGCCAACCGGCCATGTGGAGAACTGCCATTAACTGTTATCTGAAGAAGTCGGAAAATGTATTTCGCAGATCGGAGAGCCGGTCGTTGAAGCAGGTGAGCCGGTCATCGGTGGAGCTCACCAGGGTTAAATCTGCCCTGCCGGTTGCGCCCTCGGATCCCAAGAGGGGGACGCTCATGCGGCTGGGATCCGCAGGATTCTGGGAGACGCGGATGACAGCTTGCTGGCGGTTGAACTGATAGGCCTCGGCCACGTAGCGGATGGGCTCGCTCAAATTGGGATCCACCGGCAAGCTGGGGGCCGGCAAAAGATCCACCAGCTCGGTAAAGGTGCCGCTCCGCAGGCCCACCACGGCAGCAGCCCCCAACTGGTTGCAGATGGCGATGAGCACCGGCTCTTGGGCGCTGGCGCTGACGTTGGCCAAGGTGACGGTGACGGTGGCCCGGCTGGGCGCTGGGGGATAGGTGATCTCAAAGGTGCGGGCAGAGGCGTTGCCCAGCTCGTCGCGGATGCGAAAGCGAAGCTGCCCCCTGTAGGGCAGGATGGAAGAAAAGTAGAAGCCGAAGCGGTCACTGGGGCCACGTCCAGGGATGTTGGCCTGGCCGGGGACGTAGGCGAGGACGGCCCGGCTTTGCCAGTTGTTGGGGGGCGCGTAGGGCAGCAAGGGGCCGCTGTCAAGGCTGGGGGGATCCTGGGGAGGTGGATCCGGCTGGCCATCCCTGTTTAGATCCAGGCCATTGCCCAAAAAGGCCACTGAGCGCTGGAGCAGGATGGGACGGTTTTGGGTATCGACTAGAGGAGGTCGCCCTTCCGCCAGCCCCGCATTCTCCACATAGACGTTGAAGGGGCGATTCAAGATCTGGTTGTCCCGCTGCCGCCGCACGTTGAACTGCAAGTAGGGCCCCACCGCGCCCGCTGTCGGGGATCCCCCTGTAATTTCAAAGTCGTCGGCCCGCAGAAAGGCATTTTCCAGCGGGCTAAGCGGCGTTGTCGCCTCGCCACAGCCGACCAGGCCGAGCGCCAAGATCGCCCCAGCTGCCAAAGATCCCAGTCTAGGTTTGACGAGATTTGGGATAAGAGATTGAACAGGGGAAGTCGGGCCCGCACAGGTGGGATGCGCAGGCCGGCAGGCAAGCTTTGGCTTCACCATTCATCTTCTCCCCACAACAGAGATTGGCGACCGGGCTGAGCGGGAAATCGGCGAAAATCCACCTGCAGCCCCCCAGCGTCGCCTGAACCACTATATCCTGAGCTTCGGTTTGGATCCCACCATCCCTATGGGGTTGGGAGCCATGAGTCGGCGATAGGGAGGGAGGAATTGAGGGAATCGCTACTCCTTTCTCCTGAGCCGGCTTGATAGCTTAGAGGGAGCGAAAGGTGGATGCCCATGTCAGATACCCCTGCAGTCTTGGTAGAACAACTCCAGAAGCGCTACGGCTCCACAGTGGCCGTGGCCGATGTCTCCTTCCAAGTAGAGCCCGGCCAGATCTACGGCATTCTCGGCCCCAACGGCGCCGGCAAAACCACCACCCTGCACTGCCTGTGCACCCTGCTGCGCCCCGACGCAGGCCGGATCGAGGTGTGCGGGATCCCCGTCAACGAAAATCCCAAGGCAGTACGCGAAAAGCTGGGCTTTGTTGCCCAGGAGGTGGCTTTGGATAAGGTGCTGACGGGGCGAGAATTGTTGCAGTTGCAGGCCGATCTCTACCACCTGCCGCGGCCCTTGGCCCAAGAGCGGATTGCCACCGTCCTCGAATTACTGGGGCTGGCCGACCGGGCCGACCAACGCATCGGCACCTACTCCGGCGGCTTGCGCAAACGCCTCGATCTGGCGGCAGGACTGCTGCACCAGCCCCAGGTGTTGGTTTTGGACGAGCCCACGGTGGGCCTAGACGTTCCCAGCCGGCAGGCCATCTGGGACTTCCTGCGCCAGCTCAAGAACACCGGCGTTACAGTGGTGCTCAGCAGCCATTACCTGGAGGAGATCGACCTATTGGCCGACCGGGTGGCCATCATCGACCGCGGCAAGGTGATTGCCGAAGGCACCCCAGAAGAGCTAAAAGCCCGCGTCGGCGGCGAGCGCATCACCGTCAAGCTGCAGGAGTTTGCGCCGCCAGAACTGGCCCAACGGGGGGCCGAACTGCTGGGATCCCTGCCCTTTGTCCAAAAAGTGGTGATCAACAGCGCCCAGGGCAACGCCCTCAACCTGGTGGTGCAGCGCAACGGGGAGGATCCCCTCAGCCAGATCCGCGCCCACCTCGAGGCCCATGGGCTGGAGGTGTTTAGCAGCAGCCAATCTCGCCCCAGCTTGGATGACGTGTATTTGGCGGCAACCGGGCAAACCCTCCTGGATGCGGAGCTGGCTGCCGCCGAAGCCAACCTGGGCAAAAAGAAAAAGTAACTTCATTTTCAAGAGCAATGCAACGGTTCCCCACGTCGATCCCTAACTCCCCAATTGAGCCATACTGATTACAAGCTGATATGTACAAAGTTCCATTGATATTGATTGATCGATTGAAGATTGCATTGATGATTATTGATCGCAACATTGCAGGAGCCTTGGTATGACCTCTGCCGCTTCCCCCATCCAATCCAACCCGATTCCTCTATTTACAGCCGACTTTTGGCAGGAGACCTTTGCCCTCGCCCGCCGCTTGTTTATCCAATTGCAGCGTCGCCCCGCCACCCTGCTGGTCGGCATCATCCAGCCGCTGCTCTGGCTGATTTTGTTCGGGGCCTTGTTCCAGAATGCCCCTGCCGGCATTTTCGGGGCCGGACAAAACTACACCCAGTTTTTGGGGGCAGGCGTGATCGTGTTTACGGCCTTTGGCGGGGCCTTGAACGCCGGTGTGCCGGTGATTTTCGACCGGGAGTTCGGATTTTTAAACCGATTGCTGGTGGCTCCCCTCACCTCTCGCTTTTCCATTGTGCTGGCCTCTAGCCTGTTCATCGTCAGCTTGGCGCTGCTGCAGACGGCGGTGATCGTGGGGGCAGACTACGTCCTCGGCGGCGGGATCCCGGACGGGCCGGGCTTGGCGGTGGTGGCGTTGATCGTGGGCCTGTTGGTCTTGGGTTTCACCGCCCTGAGCTTGGGCCTGGCCTTTGCCATGCCGGGGCACCAGCAGTTGCTGGCCTTTATCTTTTTGGTGAATCTGCCGCTGATCTTTTCCAGCACCGCTTTGGCTCCCCTCAGCTTTATGCCCACCTGGCTTCGCTGGGTGGCCAGCCTCAACCCGCTCACCTTTGCCATCGAGCCGATTCGCCACGTCTATCGCAGCAGCACCTGGAGCTTTGCCGATGTGGTGCTGCAGGCCCCCTGGGGCGAACTCACCCTGGCGGGATCCCTGGGGCTCTTGACAGGGTTTGTGGTGGTGTCAGTGCTGCTGGTGCAGGGGGTGCTGCGCAAGAGTTTGGCCTGAGCATTTTGCCCAGGCTGTGCCCCTCAAAGCCACTGGCGGGAGACGGACTTCTCTAGCTCTGCCTGCGCTTGCTGCACCAGGGCCAGAGGGCTGTCCTTTGCTGGCGAGAGATGTAGAGGAGGGGTGAGGCTGCGGGCCTGCAGGGCCATGTGGAGCTGCAGTTCGGTTACATAGTCGCGCAGGTCAAAGCCAGCGGCAGAAGAGGAGCGAGCTGTAGCGGAAGCGTAAGAGGCAGACATCACGGCAAGAAGTCCCTCGGAAAATGGCCACCGTCGCCCTGCTACGCTATCACGCCTGCTCCCCTCGAGGGAGTTCCAGAATGTTAGCTTTGATTAAGCTTTGCAACAGATTTTGGCCATGGCGGTTCTTGAAGATTGGCAGCGCTCCAAGTTGGATCCCAGCGACGATGCCCTCTTTTACGACTATCCCCGCTTCGTAACCCATGTGGATGCCGGCTTCATCGGCCAGCTCACCGATCTCTACCGCGAGTATTTGCGGCCTCAGAGCCGCATTCTCGATCTAATGAGCAGTTGGGTTTCCCACCTGCCGCCGGAGATGAACTTTGCCCATGTGGAAGGGCATGGGATGAATGCTCAGGAACTGGCCGCCAACCCCCGGCTTGACCATTTCTTCGTCCAGAACCTCAACCAAAACCCGCTTCTGCCCTTCCCGGACTGCACTTTTGATGCAGCGCTGAACGCGGTTTCGGTGCAATACCTGCAGCAGCCGGAGCAGGTGTTTGCCGAGGTGCATCGCATCCTCAAGCCCCAGGGCCTTTTCATTGTCAGCTTCTCCAATCGCATGTTTTTCCAGAAGGCCATCCAGGCCTGGCGGGATGGCTCGGAAGCAGAGCGGGTGGAGCTGGTCAAGCGCTATTTTGAGTCGGTGCCGGGATTCGAGATCGTCGAGGTGATCCAGCGGCCTGCTCCCCTGGGTTGGCTTGCCCTTTTGGCCGGCGGGGATCCCTTTTACGCTGTGGTCGGTCGGCGAACCGAGGCATGAGGCCATCCATCTTGCGCGTGGCGCCCTTGCATTTCTGGACTCCAACCGGCATGCCGCTGCGGTTCCCCGGCCTTGAGGGGCGGGTTGCTCCCTGCCGAACGACGGGGGCAAAGGCGACGAGACTGGATCCCTGAGGCAAACTGCCATCCCGAGGAGGTTCTGCGGGGGTTCTCCGGGCAAGCTTAGGAAGGGGGGGGCAAAGGGATCTGCAGCTCCACCACTGTGCCGCTACCCAAGCGGCGGTTGCGCCAGGTGATGGTTGCCCCGATTAGCTCGGCTCGGTAGCGCATGTTGAGCAATCCATGGCCGTGGCCAGGTTTCTGATCGGGATCGATCCCACCGTTGAACTCCGGCATGCCACGGCCATCGTCGATGATCTTCAGCTCCAGGTGGGTGTAAGGGGCTTCGGGATTGACAGAAGGCTCCTCTGCGCCGCTACCGGCTTGAACCTTGGGCTGAATGGTGATGTCGATGCGCCGTGCCCCTGCGTGTTTGACGATGTTGTTCAGCGCCTCCTGCACGATCCGAAAGATGTTGCTTTGGCAGGCAGGGCTGAGACGGGAGAGCAGGCCATCGGCGCGGTTGTCGAAGCGGGTGAGAAGCGGGTGAGGAGAACGCTGGGCCGCCCGTTCCAGAAGGCTGCGCAGAGCCGGGCCCAGGTTAAAAGCCCGCATGGCCAGCGGCTGCAGATCCTCGACGATCCCCCGCAACTCGGCCATGGTCTCCTGCAGTTGGACGCTCATGACGCGTAGCTGAGCCTGGCCGGCAGGGCTGAGGGTCGGATCGCCGGCGAGCTCCTGAATCTGACGAGACAGAGCTCCCAGATCCGCTAGGGTCTGATCGTGCAGATCGGCGGCCAGGCGACGACTTTCCGCCTCTCGCCCCTCGGTCAGCCCTTGCAAGGCTGCTGCCGTCGCCTCTTGACGGCGAACCTGCTCGTAGAAGGAGGCCCGCTGCAGCGCCACTGCCGCAATGTCCGCCAGCGCTTCCACCAAGTCCCTATCTGCAGGGGCAAATCCGGCGGCTTCGGGGGCAGTATCGGCAGTTGGAGGCTTCCGGCCTGCCGTCGCCAGGGGCGGAATGGAGGCGCAGAGCACACCCGCAATCTGGTTGGCATCGGTAACCAGAGGTACACACAGTAGGGAGCGGATGCCCTTCTGCAACAGCGTCTGGCGGGTGGGAAGGGGCAGCGGAAAGGTTTGGACATCGGGGATCAGCAGCGTGTCCAGATGGGTGTAGCAACTTACCCAAATGAGCTGGCTCAGCTCAGGGGTCAACGTCTGCCCCACCTGGGAAGGGATCCCCGGCTGACGGCGGTATTCCTGAAGAATGGCGAGGGGTTCTGGAGCCGCTGCAGGCTGTTGGGCGCTCGGCCCATAGCCGCTCCGCGGCGCCACAAAAGTACAGCGATCGACCTGCAAAACTTCCGCCATGCCCTCGAGGGCAATCTCTACCACTTGGTGGGGATCATAGGTGCCGCTGAGGCGCTGGGCGACCTGGCGCAACAAGCTTTCCCGCTGGGCCGAGATGCGGGTTTGCTCGTAAAGTTGCGCCTGTTGGAGGGCGATCCCCGCCTGCTCGGCCACGGCTTCCGCCAACTCCAGATCCTCCGGCTGCCAGGGGGATCCGCCGTGAGGGTAGCGCAGCAGGGCAATACCCCCCAACACTTCCTGTTGTCGCTGCGGCTGGTCAGAGGCAAACAAAGGCACCCACAACAGCCCGCTTCCCTGCCGCTGCGGCTTCAAGTCATCCGGCACCACCACCGGCTCCTTCAAGGTGGTCAGCAGGCTGGCTGCCAAGCGCAACTTGGCCTGAACCGTTTCCGACAATTCCGGCGGGATCCCCGGCTCCGGCCAGGGCTTCTGGAGGGATCCCGTCAGCGGGGCATCCAGCAAGGGCTCCGTCCCGCTCACGCGCACGGCAGGGGTGAGCTCCGGCGCATAGATGCCCACAGGATGCAGCATCTCCTGTTCCGGCTGCCAAAGGGCCAAGATACACACATCCGCCTGAAAAGCCGCACCAATCTGCTGGGTAATCGCGTGGAAGAGAGTGGTGGGCTCCAGGCTGGAGCGAATTGCCGCTGTGATCGAGTGCAACAGCGCCAGCCGTTCCGCCTGCCGATGGGCCCGCTCAAACAGGCTGGAACGAGTTAGGGCAATCGCCAGTTGGTAGGCCACCGAGCGCAACAGGTCAATCTCCTCCGGCTGCCAGGGGTGGGGTGTAGTTAGGTATACCCCCAGCAGCCCGATCATCCCCCCTGGCGCAGCAGCCAAGTCGGATCGGCCCGTCTGCGGATCCCTGCCGCCGGCTTCCCCCAGCCCGGCTCCTGCTGAGCCCACCGCTTGCAACGGGATCAGCACCGCCGAGCGAGCCTGTAGCGCCTGGAAAGCGGCCAGTCCCTGCGGCGGCAACAGATGTTCCTGAGCCGGCTGCATATGCAGGGCTATTTGCACCACCTGCCCCTCCTGCAACCGCTCGCACAGCGAGCCAAAGTCTTGGATCCGGTACACCTGCCCCAGGGACGGGGCCAGCCCAGGGCTTAGGGCCTCGTGGGTGACCTGAACCGTCTCCTGATCCGGGTTGATACTGTAAAAACAACAGCGGCTCAGCCCCTTCACCCCTTTCGAGAGAAAGGCGTGCTGCAGCTCCTTCAGGGCAGTGCTGACGATTTGATCCCACTGCAGAAAGCGGTGGACAGTGCTGGTGATGCGGTTGAGCAACGCCTCCCGCACCGCCTGTCGGCGGCTGCGCTCCAGCAGCTTGGCATTGATAATGGCGCTGGCCGTATAGGAACAAAGAAACTTCACTACTTCTACAAAGCTGGCCTCCAAGGGTGTCCGGCTCAGCAGAGCCAAAGCGCCCAGCCGCTCCTCCCCGCGGTTAATTGGGTAGGCGACAAAGCCCCGCAGGCCATTGGCCCTCACCCACTCCGGGGCAGGCATCCAGACCTCTTGATCCGGGTTGTTGCTCAAGAGGGGCAACCCTTGCTGGACCACACGCCCCATAGGGCTGTCATCGGGGTAGATTCGCTCAATTTGGGCGTGGGCAGGGCTGAGCAGGCCAGCATGGGCCACCGACCGAAAGCAACCCTCTTGCGGGTCGAAAAACCAGAGGCGAGCGGAGGCCACGCCCAGGCGGCTCACCATCTGGTGCACTAGGGTTTGAGCCAACTTGAGCAGGCCTTGCTCCCACACCTCCGGCTCCGCCGCTTCTGAAGCCTCTTGCGAAGAGAGCAGCACCAGTTCCTGAACGATTTGGTTGGCAGCCTGAAGCTGGATCAAGAAAGTGGAATCCGGATCGACAAAAGCCTGCAAAGGCATAGCAGCAAGCAATAGAAAAGTCAACTCCAACAGCCTGAACTCAGGCAACCACCTTCTGCACCGCCTCCAGCCGCCCCAAAGCCCAGCCCCGCCGCTGCAACAGCGCAAAAGAGGCCATCAAATCCGGCCCCTGCAGATCCCCTGTCAGGGCGGCCCGCAAGCTTTTCAGCAGCAGGCCCTTTTTCATCCCCTGGCTTTTGGCCACCTCTTCCACCAGCGGTTTTAGGCTGTCCGCGGAAACTGGCTGGGGCAACTCAGCAGCAGCCAACGTGGTGGCCATGGCGGCCATCGCTTCCGCCACCCCCGGCAGGCGCAACTGTTCCAGAGCCGGCAACGAGTAGCTGAGGGGCTCTTGAAACAAAAAGCGGCTCAGGGGAGGAGCCTCCGTCAGGCGGTCGATGCCCTCGGCGATTAGGCAGGCCACCTCTTCCAGCCAAGTGGGATCCGGCACGGATCCCAGGTCAAACCCCGCCGCCTGCCAAAAGGGTGTCAGCCGCTCCACCAATTCTGCCGGGGAGAGCTGCTTGATGTACTGGCTGTTGATCCAGTTGAGCTTGTCCCAATCAAAACGAGCGGCAGCCCGGTTGACCCGGTCGAAGTCAAACATCGTAGCCGCCTTTTCCAACGAGAAGATCTCTTCCCCATCGGGAGGCGACCAACTGAGCAAAGCCAAGTAATTCTTGAGAGCTTCCGGCAAGAAGCCCATCTGCTGAAACTCCGCCACCGAGGTCGCCCCATCCCGCTTGGAGAGCTTCTTCCCTTCTGGATTCAGGATCAGGGGAGAATGGGCAAACTGCGGCGGTTCATGACCCAGAGCGCGGTAGAGCAAGATCTGCTTAGGCGTGTTGCCGATATGGTCTTCGCCACGGATGACATGGGTGATGCCCATGTCGATGTCGTCCACCACCACTGCCAGGTTGTAGAGAGGGTAGCCATCCGCCCGCGCGATCACCATGTCTCCCCCCAAATCCTGGGTGTTCCAGGTAATGGGGCCGCGGATAAGATCCACCCACGACACCTCCAGGGGCTCCTCGATCTTGAAACGGATCACCGGCTGCCGACCCTCGGCTTCATAGGCCCGTCGCTGCTCCTCAGTGAGAAAGCGGTGGCGGTTATCGTAGCGGGGAGCCTTGCCGGCGGCCTTCTGCGCAGCGCGCATTGCTTCTAGCTCCACCTCGCTGACATAGCAGCGGTAAGCCAGCCCCTGGTCCAAAAGCTGCTGCACCACCGCTTGGTAGCGCGCGATGCGGTTGGACTGGTAGATGGGCCCCTCATCCCAATCCAGTCCCAGCCAGGCTAGCCCTGCTAAGATGTTGCGGGTGTAGCGGGGGGAAGAGCGCTCGCGGTCGGTGTCTTCGATGCGCAAAATGAACTGGCCACCGTGGCGGCGAGCGTAGAGCCAGTTAAACACCGCCGTCCGGGCGGTGCCGATGTGCAAGTTGCCAGTTGGGCTAGGGGCAAGGCGAACGCGAACACTCACAGGCAACGGTTCTCAAACAGTGCATCCCGATCCTAGTCGGCAGGGGGATCCCGTGTCATGTTGGGGGCTGCAACCGTTGTCAACCGAAGTCTTTCGGGTAGAATCCGCCTTAGCTGCCGGTCAAGAGGTAGGCTCCCCGGGGGTCAAGGTTGGTGGGCAACGCCCAGCTTCTGCTTTTTCCGGTGTTGAGGAACGAACTACAGTAGCGTAGGAGGAACTACAGCACATGCGTCTAACCCTGGCGATTGTTCTGGGCTGTCTAGCCGCCGGGATCCCGGCGGGGGCTGTTTTTGCCCAAATTGCCTATCCTTCTTACCCGGTGGGGGATGCCCTGGATGCGATCCTGCTGGATAGGGGCAGAGATGCGGATCCGGTGGTTTTCCCTGAAGAGGTAGTGCGCTCCCAGGCCCGGCGAACCACCGCCTTCTTCACCACTTTGCTGAACCAGCGCACCAACATCCCGCCCTTGCGCTCGCTGGATTTGCCCAGCCCCTACCAAGCCTCGGTCCGCACCCAGGCTGGCTATTACCGCGTTACCCAGACAGAGCCTGTTTTGGACGCCGAGCTCCTCCGCTAGGCAAGGCAGATACCCAGCCTGCATTGTGTAGAACCTCTACAAATTCGTGGTTTCGGCCAGGGGGCGTCGGGCCGAGAGGCTAAGATCGGCTTGTAGCGTGTTCAGGCTGCCTATGTCTGCCCGATCCAAAGTAGAAGCCCTCCCCAAGGGCATGGATCCCCGCCAGTTCACTGCAGCCGATGTGGCGGCCATTGCGGAGCGTCTGGAGCGCAACGAGTACCCCAACGTGTTCGACTGCCTGGAGGATTGGCACACCCTGCGGGCCATTGCCTTTTACTCTCCCGAGCTGGTGGCTCCTTATGCCCATCTGTTGGAGTGGGAAGTGGATGAAGACTAGAGCTGTCCTTGTAGCTCTGAGCTTTGCTTAGAAGGGATCCCCCTCCTCAACCAGAAGGGGGAGAAGAGCTTCCATCTAGCCCCTGTCTGCGAATAAGATAGCGCACTTCTTCGAGGAGAACGTTAAACCTCTGGTCATTCTCGATCTGACGCTGGTTGATGGCCTGGATAGCGCGTTCGTGCTCTTGTTGCAATGCAGTGAGAGTGATGAGAGCTTGAGTTACTTCCTCGGCCCATTCGGCCAAGTGTGCTAAGTCCGAGCGGGTCTCACGGACAACTTCCTGTAAGTCTCTCAAGCCTTGCGCTTGAGCCACGTTTTGCTCATAGCTTTCCCGAATGGCCTGGCGCAGCTGCTCAATTTCCCGGCTGCGAGCGGCGTTTTGCTCGCTCAGCTCGGCGTGGCTTTCCCGAATGGCCTGGCGCAGCTGCTCGATTTC
>NZ_AXUW01000002.1:0-730 GCF_002760415.1 Synechococcus sp. 65AY6A5 | reverse complement strand
TCGGCGTGGCTTTCCCGAATGGCCTGGCGCAGCTGCTCGATTTCCCGGCTGCGGGCGGCGTTTTGCTCGCTCAGCTCGGCGTGGCTTTCCCGAATAGCCTGGCGTAGCTGCTCGATTTCCCGGCTGCGAGCGGCGTTTTGCTCGCTCAGCTCGGCGTGGCTTTCCCGAATAGCCTGGCGTAGCTGCTCGATTTCTCGACTGCGGGCGGCGTTTTGCTCGCTCAGCTCGGCGTGGCTTTCCCGAATAGCCTGGCGTAGCTGCTCGATTTCCCGGCTGCGGGCGGCGTTTTGCTCGCTCAGCTCGGCGTGGCTTTCCCGAATGGCCTGGCGCAGCTCTTGGATCTCGCGGCTGTTAGCAGCAGTTTGCTCGGCTGCCTGAGCTAGGAGTTGTTCTACTCGATCTAAGCGGTCTTGGCCGTTCATTCTGAAACCCTTGGATACCCACCGCGGGAACTACAAACCCATTCCTGCCAATGTGTCAATCACCTGCTCCAGGATCAGCGTGAGGTTGGGGTGAGAGGTTTCAAACAGTGCCAGCGCTTCCCCAATGCGAGCTTTGCGCCCTGGGTTTTGTTGGCCCTTGGTTGGGGATCCCAGCTCTGCCAGCACGGCTTCCACCTCCTGGCGGATGGCGGCAATGTGCTGCCGCTGCCTTTCATCCAAGCCGGAGGTTTTTTGCAGCTCAACATCCAGATCGTGCAGCAGTTGTCGCAGTTTTGATTCGGCCATTC
>NZ_AXUW01000001.1:2494163-2508234 GCF_002760415.1 Synechococcus sp. 65AY6A5 | reverse complement strand
TCGATCGCGCCAAGGCCAAGCGGATGTTAAACCCTTTTGATCGCTATGCACTGGAAGCAGCTCTGCAAACCAAACGGCAACACGGGGCGAGAGTAACAGCAATTACAATGGGGCCACCCCCGGCCATTGAGGTGCTCTACGAGGCCATTGCCCACGGCGTGGATCGGGGCATTTTGATGACCGACCGCCGCTTGGCCGCTTCCGATACCCTAGCCACTGCCTATACTCTGGCCCAGACGGTTCGCTATGCTGGCCGGCCCGATGTGATCTTCTGCGGGCTCCAGACCACCGACGGCGATACGGCCCAGGTGGGGCCGCAGTTGGCGGAGCGGTTGGGGATCCCTCAGGTCACCTATTGCGAAGCCTTCGAGATTCGGGATGGGATCCTGGTGGCGCGGCGGGCCATCGAAGGGGGATCCCAAATCGTGATGGTGCCTCTGCCGGCCTTGGTCACGGTAGCCAATTCGGCGCGGCGTCTGGCCTATCCTACCCTGCGCGGTGTGCAGCGGGTGCAGCGGCTGATGCGGGATGAGGCGGCGCGGGCCGAGGCCATCCAGATCCTCAACCTGGACGATGTGGGGGCCGATCCAAAGCGCTGCGGCCTCCAGGGATCCCCGACCATCGTGGCCGCCACCGAAAAAGTAGGGGAAATCGGCGGCAACTGTCAGATCTTTCAAGGGCAGCCCGTGCCGCAACTGGTGAAGGAATTGGCTCAGGCACTTGACTTGAGCCTCTACCTGGCTACCCCAGAGGCTTTACCCTCTTTCCCCTTCCGCTAACTCCACCCTCTAAACCCATTCCTTAACTTCTCAGTTGCAGCCTGCCCAAAGGTGAGTTATCGCTAAGTTGCGGAAATCTGTATAGGAATTGACCAAACTTCCCAGCCTTTCTACTTTGATGAGGAGTCGTAAGCTCTATGGAGCACAAGCGGGTGTTGATCTTCGCCGAGCAGATCAAGGGTGAGTTGCAGCCCATCGGCCTGGAGCTGTTGGGAGCGGGGCGACGGCTGGCCGATAAGCTGGAAGCCACCCTGAGCGCCCTTGTCCTCGGGCACAACATCGCTCACCTGCCCCCAATCCTGATCGGCCATGGGGCGGATCAGGTCTTCGTTGCCGACCACCCCGAGCTGGCCGAATACCGCACCCTGCCCTACCGCCGCGTTATCCTGGACTTGATCAAAAGCTGGCCCCAGCCGCCCCACACCATCCTGCTGGGATCCACCACCACCGGTCGGGACTTGGCCCCCCGTCTGGCCGCCCACCTGGAAACCGGCCTGACCGCCGACTGCACCGAGCTCGACATCGGCCCCTTCGAGTACAGCAACAGCAAAGATCCCGGCAAGTCTGGCTTCTTCCCCGACTGCCTGTACGCCATTCGGCCCAGCTTTGGCGAGTCCCTCAAGGCCCGCATCCTCGGCCCCTGGAAAAACCCGCAGATGGCCACCGTGCGCCCCGGGGTGATGCAGCCGCTTCCCTGGGACGGATCCCGCCAAGGAGAAGTGATCCCGGTGCCGGTTAACTTGGAGCCGGAGGATCTCAAGCTGCAAATTGTGGAAACGGTGCGCAACCTCTCCCAGGCCGTCGATCTGACGCGGGCCAAAGTGATCGTTGCTGGCGGCTACGGGCTGGGATCGGCAGACGGCTTTGAGCTGATGCGCGAGCTGGCCGCCTGTTTCCCCAACAGCGCCGTCGGCTCCTCCCGCAAGGCTGTGGATGCCGGCTGGATCCCCTATGCCCACCAGGTGGGGCAAACTGGCAAGACCGTCCGCCCCCAGCTCTACATCGCCTGTGGTATCTCCGGGGCCATCCAACACCGCGTCGGCATGGACAAGTCCCAGACCATCATCGCCATCAACAAAGACAGCTCTGCCCCCATCTTCAAATTTGCCCACTACGGCATCGTGGGGGATCTCTACCAGGTGGTGCCCGAACTGATCCGGCAACTGCAGCAGATGCAGGAGAAAACCCAGGCGGACTCTCCTGCCCGGCCTTCGCCAACCCCCGCCCTGCAGATCCCTATCTTGCAGGGCCGCTAATCCTCCTGGGAAAGCACTTTAGTGCAGGGCCATGGTCAACAATCCCTGCTGTCCCAGCAACACCTCCCGCAACAGGGTAACCAGGCCCACCCACACTACAGGCGCCATGTCCACCCCCCCCAGGGGCGGGATCAGGCGGCGTGTCGGGCGCAGCAAAAACTCCGTCAGGCCGACCACTGGCGAATAGGGCAGCCGAGAGGTATCCAGTTGCGGATACCAGGATAAGAAGATGCGCAGCACAAACAGAACGGTGTAGAGCGCCAGCAGCGGGCCCAGCACCCAAGTGGTGAAAATCGGCAGCATTGCTTTTGCAACAATTGAGTTTCAGGGGAGGTTCTTCACCTATTCTGCTCCAAGGAAAGCCGCCTGTGCAGATCCATCGGCTTGCCTTCAAACCAGAAGTTAGTCCTTTGGTCGCTGAAAAGGGATCCCTGGATCCGCTTCTGGCCAGTTCCAACCTAAAAGCCCGAGGAACCCAGAAATCTTCAGGATTCAAAGTGGGTTATTTCCCCAAAAAGCTCCCCTTGTGGGATGGCAGCAAGAAGGCTAGCGTCATAATGGTCATATCTTGCTGACTGCAGGCAGGGATCCCATGCAGGGAAGATTACAAGAGATCGATATCCGAAGCATCCTTCAATTGATCGAGTTGGGCCAGCGCACCGGTGAGCTTTTCGTAGAGGCCAGACCCTCCATCTACTGGTTTGTCTTTTTCTTGAACGGGCGAATCATCTACGCCTCTGAAACCGAAGGCCACATCGCCCGCCTCAAAGACTACCTGCGCCGCTTCAAGCTGGAAGCCGCCCTAGACGAAGTTCAGATCCCTCCCAAAGCTGCGGTCAATGCCCCCGAATACAACCGCCTCTGGTCTTTGCTGGAAAACCACAAGCTCAACCCCAGCCAAGGCAAGCAAATCCTGCTGGGCATGGTGCGGGAAGTCCTCTTCGACCTGCTCAGCCTCCACCAGGGCTCCTTCATTTTCGAGGCTGGATCCCCCTTGGCCCCCCAACTGACCACCTTTCCTGTCACCCCTCTGCTCGCCGAGATGGTCACCCAGGTGCAGGAGTGGAAAAAGCTGCACCCCTACATCCAAGACCCCAACCAAGCCCCCACCATCGTCAACCCCCTGCCCCTCCAGCAAACCCTGCCCGCCCCCGTCTTCAAGGCGCTGAGCGAGTGGTCGGACGGCAAAACCAGCATTCGCCAAATGGGTCGCTACCTGGGCCGAGACACCCTGGTGGTAGCCAAAGCCATCTATCCCTATGTTCGTCAAGGGGCGATCCACCTCTCCGATCCCGTCCTGATCATCGAGCCCCAGCGCACTCGTCCCCTCAAACCCAGCGACAAGCCCGCCCACATCCTCTGCATCGACGACTCCATGGCCATCCAAAAAACCGTGGAGTTCATCTTGCAAAACGAGGGCTACCAGGTCACCACCATCGGCAACCCCCTCAAAGCCCTGGGACAGGTGTTTCTCCTCAACCCCGACATGATCCTCTGCGATGTGGCCATGCCCAAGTTGGATGGGTACGAGCTGTGCGCCATGTTGCGCAAATCCAGCCAGTTCCGCGAAACCCCCATGATCATGCTCACCGGCAAGGACGGCTTCACCGACCGGCTCAAGGCCCGCATGGCCGGGGCCAACGAGTTTCTGAGCAAGCCCTTTTCTGAGAGGGAATTGTTGACCGTCGTCGAATCTTATGTGGGCCCACCTCCCAAGCGGGGCGGTGGCGAATAAGCGGGGGGCCAGCCGAAATCCCTAAAAAATGTCGAGATTCGAGCCAAGCAAGCAGAGTACTGCAGAATACTGGACAGAAGAGGAACTTCACCAAACAATAGGAGGTAGCCCAACCAGCCTGGGGCTGCAAGGCCAGATGCAGCCAAAAGCGCTGAAAGACAGGATCCCACTTCAGGTAGCCGCCAGGGTTGACCGGACACGCGAAACACAGCAGGGGCGAGATGACCATGAGCAAAGTACTGGTGGTGGATGATAACCGTACCTATCTGGAGGCCATTTCCAGCCTGCTCTCCGAGAGCGGGTTGGAAGTCTCCACAGCCATGGACGGTGTGGAGGCGATGGACATCATTCGTCAGCAGAAGCCTGACGTGGTGGTGCTGGACATCGTCATGCCTGGCATGAACGGCTACGAAGTGTGCCGGGAAGTGAAGAAAGATGAAAGCACCAAGCACATCCGCATCGTCGTGTGTTCCACCAAAGATCAAGTCTTTGATATCGAGTGGGCCAAGCGCAATCAAGCCGATGCCTATGTAACCAAACCTTTCAAGCCTCAAGAGCTATTGGCTACTATCAAACAGCAGTTGCGGGAGATCAAGGAGACCAGCCAAAAATGAGTCGCGTTCTGGTGGTGGAAGACAGCCAATCCCAGCGGGAGATGATCGGCAAGTTGCTGCAGGAAAACGGCTTCGAGGTGATGACGGTGGAAGATGGCGTGGAAGCCGTAGAGGCGGTGAAGCAAAACAAGCCCGACCTGATCGTGCTGGACATCGTCATGCCGCGGATGAATGGCTACGAAGTGTGCCGTCTCCTCAAGGCCGATCCGCTCACCCAAAAAACCCCGATTGTCATGTGTTCTTCCAAAGGCGAAGAGTTCGACCGCTACTGGGGGCTCCGCCAGGGAGCAGATGCCTATATTGCCAAGCCTTTCCAGCCGCAGGAACTGGTGGGTACGATTAAGCAATTGCTGAGAGGCTAGGAACCGCCCATCCCGCCTCTATGCCTGCTGGCAGAGCCCAAAGGGGTTCCATGCCCTGGACAAGGGAGCGGCGGCCACCCCTCCACAAGACCATCGATACGGGGGAGCGTCATGCTAGGGGATCTGGATCTGTTGATGGGGGATGAGACCCAAGAATTGCAGGAAATGGAGGCTCCCGAAGGTGAGCTATTCCTGAAATTCAAGGTCGCCACCGGAGAAGAATTTGCCCTGCCGGCAGTATCGGTTGTAGAGGTGATGAGCATCGGCCCTGAGAAAATTACTCCCATGCCGAATGTCGCGCCAGTTCTGCTGGGCACTCTGAACTTGCGGGGCGAAATTATCTGGGTTGCGGATCTGGGGCAGTTTTTGGGGATCAGCCCGCCCCTCAACCTCGACCGCGCCGAGCTCCCTGTGGTGGCCGTGATGGATCAACCGGATTTGCTGATGGGCCTGGCTGTGGATTTAATTGTGGGCATGGAGTGGCTGAAGACGGAAGCGGTGCGGCCTGTTCTCGTGGCTCCTGAGTCGATAGCTCCCTTCTTGCGAGGGGAATGGGTGGTGCCCGCGACGGGAGCCCGCTTGCCGCTGCTGGATCAGTCAGCCATCCTGAGATCCGACCGTTGGGGTTGAGGAATGGCTAGCCGCAAGTTCGGCAGAAATGCGGAAATTCCAAAGCCATTCACAATGGAAAGAATGGAGCCGATCTTGTTCCCTAGAGATTGGCGCCCGGCCACCCGGCGAGTGTGGCCGTGCTGCCCCAATGGTCTGTGGAAAGAGGGCAAGAGCCCATTCTTTTTGGGAGCAAAGCAGCCAGTTGGGAGAGGTAACCTATCTGTAGCTTAACAATCTAAAGGGTTTAGGCGGGTTGGTGTTGGGGGAGTTCTGGGCATTTGGGTTGAAGTAGCAACAGAGGTAGCCAAGCAGGGAAGGGAGGATCCATGGTTTCGAGCGCAAACAATCAGAGAGACTTTACCGAGGCAATGGTCGCCTTTTGGCAGGGAGACTACGTCGAGGCAGTGCGGTTGTTCAACCAGGTAGCCGCTGCTCAGCCGCAGGATACTGCTGTCAAGTTGCTGCTGGCCTCGGCCCAGAAGCAAGCGGGGCAGTTGCTGGAAGCCCGCCATACCTACGATACCATCCTCAAGACGGCCAGCGATCCTGAGGAGCTGGAGTCGGCCCGCAGGGGCCTGGAGGAGCTGCTCCAGATGGCGCCGGAGCTGGCGGATGTTCCCTCTCCGGCGCAGGAAGACAAGCTCCAACCTCAAGGGGAGTTCCCACCTCAACCGGAGGAGGCGGATCCCTTTCCCCAGTTTGAGTTTGAGGCGATGAGGGAACAGGAGGCCGACCCCTTTGCTCAGGATCTCTTCTCGATGCGAAGCGACAGCTTTGCCGCCGATGAGATGACTTTTGGCGAGGAAGAAAGCTTTGCGGATCCTTTTGAGACAAGGCTAGAAATGGAGCCTGCGGATCCGTTTGCCTCCTCTCACCCGCTGCCCGCCAACCCTCAGGTAACGCCGCCAGCGGTTCCGGGAGAGACCGCTTTGCGAGCGGGCAGGGAGCAGCCTCAAACAGACCCAGTGGTCGATGACGATTTTGCCTTCCTTAGCGAGTTCGACCGGCAGCACCTGCAGGATCTAGACAGTGATTCTATTACGCAGTTGGCTGGCGACGCGGCTTTTCCCGAGGAGATGGGCTTCTCCCTACCCACTTTTGGGGAAGAGGAGGTGGGATCCCTGGATGAGGGCCTGCCGACGGAATTGGCCACCCCCATGAGCGAGCCGATCCCTGCCCCCGAAGAAGACACGGCCGGTCCTGGCCCTGCTCTTTTCGAGCTCAACGAGCTGGACAGTCTGGATCGCGAACTGGCCGGCATGGAGGGCGGCGAGGTGCCGGTCTTCTCTCCCGATGAGGGGGAGACGCAGGAGGCGGGCGGAACGGCTCGCAGCTCGCCTACAATCTCGATGCCCCTCCCAGGGGGCCAGGGAGCGGGGATGTTCGCTGGGATCGCCAACCGCCCGCTTGCCGATCGGCAGTTGGCCACAGCGCTGATCCAAGGAGCCGTGAGTTTGGCTGCCGGGTTGGCCATTGGCCTGGGGATCCCCGCCAATGGGGGAGCTCGCTTGCTTGCCGGGGTCATCGGGGGTGGAGTGATCGGCACGGGAGCCGGGGTTGTGCTGGGGGCCAGCAGTGCCAAACACATTCGCTCCACCGCTCAAGAGCTGGCCAGCCACTTTGCCGCCTTGGCCCAGGGGAATTACTCCGTCAGAGCAGAGGCGAGAGGGGATGACGAGTTGGGCCGCTTGGCCAACAGCTTTAACCAAATGGCTGCCGCCCTGGAGGCCCATTTTGCCGATCTGAGCCAGCGAGCTGCCGAGCAGGGACAGGCCAAGGAGGACTTACAACGCCAGGTCATTCGCCTGCTGGACGACGTCGAGGGGGCAGCCCGCGGGGACTTAACGGTGCGGGCGGAGGTCACTGCCGATGTGCTCGGCGCCGTCGCCGACTCTTTCAACCTGACCATTCGCAGCTTGCGGGACATCGTTGTCCAAGTGAAGCGGGCCGCCGCTGCCGTCAACGATGCGGCTTTGCAGAGCGAGAACTTTGCCCGCAGCCTCTCTGCCGATGCCTTGCGCCAGGCGGAGGAGATTTCCAACTCCCTCAACTCCATTCAGGAGATGACGGAATCAATTCAAGAGGTAGCCAGCAACGCCCGCGAGGCGGCCAACGTAACTGCTCAAGCCACGGAAGCAGCCGCCCGCGGCGGAGAAGCAGTGGATCGCACGGTGGCCAGCATCCTGGAAATTCGGGAAATGGCAGCAGAGACGACCCGCAAGGTGAAACGCTTGGCAGAATCCTCCCAAGAAATCTCCAAGATCGTGGCCTTGATTTCTCAAATTGCTTCGCGCACCAACCTGCTCGCCCTCAACGCCAGTATTGAGGCCGCCCGGGCGGGCGAGGCGGGACGGGGCTTTGCCATCGTGGCCGACGAGGTGCGACAACTGGCCGACCGGGCCGCCAAAGCCTCGAAGGAGATCGAGCAGATTGTGCTGCAGATCCAGTCGGAGACCAGCAACGTGATGACGGCCATGGAGGAGGGCACGCAGGTGGTGATCCAGGGGACGCGGCGGGCTGAGCAGGCCAAAAGCAGCCTAGACGAGATCATCGAGGTCAGCCGGCGGATCGATGGGCTGGTGCGGGCTATTTCTCAGGCTACCGTGCAGCAAACAGAAACCTCTCGCGCCGTGGCCCAGGTAATGCAATCAGTGGAGCTGACTGCCAACGAGACGTCCGAAGAGGCGCAGAAGGTAGCCAGCTCGCTGCAACAGTTGGTGAGCATCGCTCGCGAGCTGCAAGCTTCTGTCGGTCGCTTCCGGGTGGGGGATGAATGAGCAAATCTGCTCGGTTGGCGGGCATCCTAGGGACAAGCAAGGATCCCGATGGGAAGTTGCCGCACTTCAGGGACATCGGGATCCCTCTGTCCCAAGACAGAATCCGGGCATGGGAGAGCTTCCCCTGTCCGATCTGCTACTACTGATATGAGTACCTGTGGGCTGTAGGAGGAACCTCCTGCCATGAATGAAGAAGCACAAAAGCGGATCCTCGGTTATTTTATCGAAGAAGCCCGCGACCACTTGGCAACGATCGAGCAAGGGCTCCTCAGCCTGCGGGACAGCGTGAGCGATCCTGAGCTGATCAACGAGTTGTTCCGAGCTGCCCACTCCATCAAAGGCGGAGCGGCCATGCTGGCCCTCGCCAGCATTCAGCGGACTGCCCACCGCCTAGAGGATTTCTTCAACGTGTTTCGCTCTCGCCCGGGCGAAGTGCCGGTGGATCAGCACTTGGAGACGCTGCTGCTGCGAGTTTTTGATGGGTTGGCGGCGTTGTTGGACGAGCTGCAGAGCCCTCGCGGTCTCACCCAGGAGTTCAGCAACGCAACGCTGGCGGAACTGGAGCCGGTTTTTCAGGAGACTGAAAACTACATTCAGAGCCTTCTCGGCGCTGGCCCTGTCGCTAGCTCTGCTCCGGCTGCCCCCCCGCCGCCGGCGGCCCGCACCCTACAACAAGAGATGGCGGAAGTGGTGCCGCAGCAATTGCGGCAGATGTTGGAGCTGTTCAAGCGAGGGGATCAGCCGGGCATTCGCGAGCAGTTGCGGGAGGCAAATGCCGTTCTCAAGCAGATCGGGCAAGCCCATCATCTGGCGGGCTGGCAGCAGCTCACAGAAACCTTCGAGCAAGCCCTGGGCAACCCCGACGCCGATCTGCGAACGTTGGCGTTGGTCGCCCTGCGAGACTTGAAGCAGGGGCAGCAGCTTATCTTGGCGGGCAGGGCCGAAGAGGTGACGGCCTCGGCGGAATTGCAGCAATTGGCTCGCCCGGCGGCTCCCGCTCCGCCGCCGGATCCTTTGGAGGTGGTGGTTCACCAGCAGATCCCGGCCCTGTTGCGCCAGATGCTGGAGCTGTTCAAGCGTCCTGACGACCCGGCAACGCGGCCTGCCCTGCAAAGCTTGGCCCAATCGCTCCAGCAGGTGGGACAGGCCGAAGGTGTGGATCTGGGCGGCTGGACGGCCCTAGCCCGCCTGATTGGCGAGATCCTGGCAGATCCTGCCCAGGATTTGCGGCAACTGGCTCTGCCGGTTCTGAGAGATTTGAAACAGGCTCACCAAGCTCTGGCCAGCGGAGCAGCGCAGACCATCCAGCCCTCCGCTGAGTTGTTGGCCTTCCGCCCTGTGCTGCCGGCCCTTGAGGAGCCAGAGCCGCTCTTCCTCGAACCCGAGAGCACGCCTGCCCCAGCGGACTGGGCCGCTGCTGGGATCCCGGCAGAAGAATCCTCTGCCCCTGATGGGAGCCAAGAAGAACCTGAACCAGGAGAGGCGATCCCCGTCGAAGCAACCCTGCAAGCGGAGGAGGCGGCCTGGGATCTGCTGGCCGAACAGCCGCCGTCCACTTTGGAGATGGACAGCGTTCTGGCGGGCGAGGAGGGCCCAGGGCTGAGCTGGCCGGAGATGTCCACCGAGGCTTTGCCAGAGGAAGACTGGCAAGCAGCCGCCGACCTTGCCCAAGAGGGCGTCGCCGCGCCGGAAGAAGCCGCAGCAGCCCGCGGCTGGCTCCAGGATAGGCTGAGCTTTGGCTCAGGCGATTTCGACGCCCCTCCTTTGAGCCTGGAAGCAGAAGCCTCCGCCGCCTTTGACGAGCTGTTTGCCAACGCAGAGCAGCTATCCGATATTGAAGAGCCGCCGCCGGAGCTGATCCCTCCTTCCCCCGAGCCTTTTTCGCAGGCGCTTGAGGAGCTGAGCCCAGAAGAGGGGGGAGCGGAAACGGATTTGGCGGAGCTGTTTGCCGAAGTAATGGGCGAAGCGGCGGCAGAGCTGTCACCTGTCGAGCCTGCCGAGCTGACAGGAGCCGAGGAAACCAGCCAGGCCATCTGGGATGTCCCCGCCCAGGAGCGGGCGGCCCAAGTCGCTGCGGAAAGCCCCGAGGAAGCCTCGGCTGCAGACGAAGCTGCAAGTGTCGGAGTGGAAGCCTTGTTCGAGCTCGAGGAGCTGGCAGTAGAGAGCTCTCCTCTGCAGGAGCTGTCTCAGTTGCCTGACTTTGGGGCTGCTCCCGACAGCGGGCCGGAAGCGGATCTTTGGGCAGAGGAGCCGTCTCCGTCCCTCCAGCCTGGGGATGGGGAGGCGGCCGCAGACTTGTGGGCTGAGTTCCCCGCCGACATCTGGCCGGGGGACTTTTCTGTCCCCGATGAGACGGGATCCCTGACATCTTTGGACTCTGCGGCTGAAGGCGGCCTGGAGAGCCTTGTCTCGGCGGCGGATCAGGCCTGGTGGAGCCCAGAAGAAGCAGGCGAACCTTCCCCCTCTTTCGAGGTGGCTTCTCAACCCTCTTCTGACCTTGCCGACTCTGCCGCAGTCGAGCAACTGGAAGACCTTTTCGCCGAAGAATCTTCGCCCGGCGAACCTGCCGCTGCGGCGGAGAGCTTCTTGGCCCCTTCCGACGAGTCGACGGCGGCGGAAACCCCGGACTTGGGGGCCGAGCTGAGCCTAGCCGATCTCTTCGCCGGGGAGACGCTGGAGGATGCCCCGGGCACGGGGGATGCGGCACAGGCCCAGGACTGGGCTCTTTTGGAGAACCTCTTCCCGGTTCAGGAAGAAGCTCTCTATCCTGAGGGCCAGCCCGCGGAGGCCTTCGACCGCCTCGAGGCTCTATTTGCCGAGGAGCCCGCTACCGAAGCACTGAGCTTAGAAACCAGCGGATCCCTCTCGGCCATGGATGGCGAGGTGGATTTGGATGAGTTGAGCCGGTTCTTTGCAGAAGGGGAGGCCGCCCAGGAAGCGATCCCCTCAGATCTGGCCACTTTCCTGGGCGAGGCAGAGGCTTTGCAAGGGAGCAGTCTGGAGGGAGTGACTCTGCCTGAGCCAGAACCACTTGTAGCTGCAGCAGAGCAAGGCGGAGCTTCCCAGCCAGCAGAGGACGATCTGGCCAGCCAACTGGAAAGCCTGTTCGCGGAGGATGAGCTCTTGGCTGCCCAGAGCGCGACTGTTTCCCCAGATGAGACACAGCCTTTGGAGGAAGAAGCGCCGGAAGCCTCTCCTGCCCCAAGTTTGGACGATTTGGCCGCCCTTTTCGATGCCGCCGAACCAGCGGTGCCCCCTGAGCTAGAGGAGGTCATCGCTCCCATTGTGGGATCCCCTACAGCCGTGAGCGGCGAGGTCGCCGACGATTTCGCAGCCCAACTGGAATCCCTCCTAGGCGATCTCGAGGTCGCCCCCCAAGTCTCTGCAGCAGCGCCGGCGCCTTCTCCGCCCGCTGTCGCCGCCCCAGCAACAGCCGCCCCCACGGCACCGGCTACCCCAACAGCACCGACCACACGGCGATCTGCCCTCAGCAATCCTGTAATGCGGGTGGAGGTGCGCCACCTCGACTCCATCAACAACTTGGTGGGAGAGCTGGTGGTCATCCGCAACAGCATGGAGCAAAACCAAACTCGCCTGCGCCAGTTTCTGGATGGCCTATTGGGCCGGGTGCAACAGCTAGGGGAGCTGGGCCAGCGCATGCGGGATCAGTACGACCGCTCGTTGCTGGAAGCGGCGCTGTTCTCCAGCCGCAGCAGCGCGGCAACGGTGGGGTTTGGTCGGAACGGCGAGGAATCCCCTCGGGGACGGGTGGGTCATTCCATAGGCCAAGAGTTCGACAAGTTGGAGATGGATCAGTTTACGGCCTTCCACACGCTGGCCCAGGAGATCATTGAGCTCATCGTGCGGGTGCGCGAGTCTTCTTCCGACATCGAGTTTGCGGTGGACGAGGCAGAGCAGATCACCCGCCAATTCCGCCAGGTCACCACCCAACTGCAAGAAGGCCTGAACCGGGCGCGCATGGTGCCCTTCTCGCAAATTGCCGACCGGCTGCCCCGCGCCGTCCGTGACCTCTCCATCAAAACGGGCAAACAGGCCAGCCTGGTGGTGGAAGGCCGCGACACCCTCATCGACAAGGCCATCCTGGAAGAGCTTTCCGACCCGATGACCCACCTGGTGAACAATGCCCTGGTGCACGGGATCGAGCCCCCTGAGGAGCGGCGCCGCTTGGGCAAGCCCCCTGAAGGCAAGATCACCGTCAAAGCTTTCTACCAGGGCAACCAGACAATCATCGTCGTCGCCGACGACGGTGCCGGCATCCCGGTGGAGAAAATCAAGGCCAAGGCGCAAAGGCTGGGGCTGCTGTCAGAGCAGGCAACCGAAGAAGAAGTGTTCAACGTCCTCTTCCACCCCGGCTTTAGCGTTCGCGAGGCCAGCGAGGTGGACGATCTGGCCGGGCGGGGGGTTGGCTTGGACGTGGTGCGCCGCAACATCACCGATCTGCGCGGCAGCATCCAAGTGGATTCCGTGCGCGGCAAGGGCACCACCTTCACCATCCGCCTGCCGCTTACCCTGAGCATTTCCAAGGCAATGGTGTGTGTCAGCGACAAAGCCCTGATCGCCTTCCCCCTCGACGGTGTGGAGGAGATGCTGGATGTTCCCGTCGACGAGGTGCAGCCGGATGAACAGGGGCGGCCCTCCATTCCCTGGCGGGATCAACGCCTTCCCTTCCAGCCCCTCTCGAATCTGTTGTCCTACAGCCGCAGCCACAGCCGCAGCCGCTCAGAGGTCTACAGCATCGCCCAAGAGGAGGGCATCCTGCCCATCGTCGTCCTGCAAAGTGCCGGCCAGTACGTTGCCCTGCAGGTGGACAGCTTTGTGGAAGAGCAGGAAATCGTGATCAAGCAATTGCGCGGGCCTGTGCCCAAACCACCTGGCATTTCTGGGGCAACGGTGCTGGGCAATGGTCGCGTGCTGCCAATTGCTGACGTCCTTGAACTGGTAGATATGGCCCAAGGCCGCCGTCGCGATCTCAGCCGCCTCTGGGCGGAGCGTCGCGCTGCGGAGCCACGTGCCGAGGAAACCCATCAAACCACGGTGCTCATTGTGGACGACTCGATTGCAGTGCGGGAACTGCTCTCCATGTCCTTTCAAAAGGTGGGCTACCGGGTGGAGCAAGCCCGCGATGGCCAGGACGCCTGGGAAAAGCTTCGCGGTGGCTTGCGCTGCGATCTCATCTTTTGCGACATCGAGATGCCGCGCATGGACGGCTTGGAGTTGCTCTCCCGCATACGGGCAGACAGCAACCTCAGGCATATTCCAGTAGCTATGCTCACCTCACGGGGGGCAGAACGGCACCGGCAGACAGCCCGCGAGCTGGGAGCCACTGCCTACTTCACCAAGCCCTACTTGGAGGAAGAGCTGTTCAGCGCTGCCGCTCGCATGTTGCAAGGGGAGCAGTTGTTGGCACCCAACCCCACTTCCTGAACTGGCGACGCCAGGGGCGCCCAGATGGAGGCACCAAGCTAAGGGATCCCACTCTGGCGCCAGGATCGCCAAAGGGTTTGACTCCAGAGGGGGCTGGAAGGCGTAGGATATTGACCTGTTGTCCTCGGAGAGAAGTGGCGATGCGCCTGACTGTCTGTGCTCTCATCCTGGCTGGTGGGTTTGTCCTGGGCAATCCCTGGCTTGCCAGGGAGCTGGGGCTAGAGGCAACTGCTCATGAGAACAAGGGGGGGCTCTCAATCCAGAGAGCTCATCGGCTAGGCCTAGGCCCTGCCGACGAATCCTTCGAACTGCGGTTTCTGGATGCGATGATCCTGATACATTTACGCTGAACACTGCTGAGCATTACTGCTCAGCGGTGAAGCGATAGCATTCTGTCCGTTTCCGTTGTCACTACGCGACGCTGACGCGACCGCGCTACTCGGACGGAGTCCAAACAGAAAGGCGGTATCCCGCAAAGCCCTGAGCATAAC
>NZ_AXUW01000001.1:2454691-2493488 GCF_002760415.1 Synechococcus sp. 65AY6A5 | reverse complement strand
GTTTTACATACCTAGCCATACCAAGCAGCCATACTGAACATATTGTACATTATTTTCAGTATAGTCCAGCATATCATTGACTAGAGTCATGCTCCACCACGAGGGAGCGGTGAGCATGGCCGCGGAGGCCCTGCAAAAATCCCGGCGGCGGGAAATTCGTCAGTTGGCCAGGGCCATTGGGGTCGCCCAAAGCCAAGAAATCAAGCAGATGCAAGACTGGCGGCTGAGCTGGTACCCGCTAGCTCCCCAGGAGCCCGTCATGTGGCATGAAGAGATGGGCCACCAGATGGCCATGACTCCAGAAATGATCTCGGCTATGCGCATGGATACCGACCTGGGAGCCGCTGACCCTGAGTTCGATCTGCGCTTCCTGCAAGCAATGATCCAGCACCACGAAGGAGCCCTGGTCATGGCTAGAGAGGCTCTGGAAAAATCCAAGTGCCCCGAGATTCGGCAACTGGCAACAGCCATTGTCACTACCCAGCAAGCGGAGATTGAGCAAATGCGGGCCTGGCAAAAGCGGTGGTATCCGCGCTAGGGCCGCTGGGATCGTTTGCAGGCCTCAGCAGGCTCTGTAAAGATGATGGGATGCGAGCAAGGCCGGCTCTTGCGGCTGCCCGCAGCACTCAGAGGATTCCCCTGCATTGCCAATGGCCCTAGAGCTGCCCTCCTTCCCTCAACACCCGGCTTTGCTCCCACCGCTTCGCCCAGAGTGGAGATCCCGCTGGCTGGCGGGGCTGGCCGTTTTGCTGCTGTGTTTGGGATCCCCCAACCGCTGGCTGCACTGGTTTCCGGGAGCGCTGCTGGGCCTAGCGCCTCTGTTTTACCTTTGCGAACAGCAACAGGGTTGGAGGCAGTGGCGTTTGGCCTATGGCCTCTGGTTTTGCGTGTGCCTGTACGCCTTCTGGGTGGATCCCTTCTCGCTTCAAGTGCTCAGCGCCTGGGAGATCCTGGGAGGAGCAGTGGTGGCTCCCCTGATCCCTCTGTTTTTCACAACAGCCACGGTCTTGAGCTTGGCGCTGAGCCGGCCCCTCCCCCCCTGGGCACGTCCCCTGGGCCTGGCCACGGTCTGGACAGGCCTGGATGGGCTGCTGGGCCTGCTCTGGTGGCCGATCCCCTTTCATTGGGGATCCCTGCTCTTTGACTGGCCCCTGGGGATCCAAATTGCCGATCTCACCGGGATCTGGGGAGTGACCTTTTTTGCCGTGTTCGTCAATGGCGTGGTTTGGCAGTTGGCCGAGCAGCTCCGCTGCCAATGGAGGGCAGAGGGATCCTGCTCGGGGGCCGAGAACCCGGATATCCGGCGCACGCTGGCCTGCGGCTTAGGTCTGGGGGGGCTGGTCTTGGCCTATGGCAGCCTGCGGCTGGCCTACTTTGATGTTTTAGCGGCGGCGGAAGGGGATCCCAGCTTTCGCGTGGGGACGGTGCAGCAGGTGGCCTGGTTGGAAGCCGATCGCAGTTGGGAGTACCGCAGCCAGCGCTACCGGGAGTTGCACCAGCTTTCGGCCCAGGCGGTGGCCGAGGGGGCGCAGTTGGTGATCTGGCCGGAAGGAGCCTTGCGGGCCCGGTTGCTGAACACCCCCCTGCAACCCCATGTGATCGAGCCAATGCGAGCCATCCTCCCCCCAGAAGGGGCTTTGATTACGGGGGCCACGGAGCCGGATCCCCGCACAGCCCACCTGCCGGAGGAGGAGCAGCGATTTTTCAACACCGCCCTCTTCTTCAACGCCCAAGGCCAAGTGCTGGATTGGTTTGGCAAGCAGTGGATCTTCCCCTATTTTGAGTCGGGGCGCTACGCGCCCTCCCCAGATGGCTATCGGCCGCTGGCGGGAGGGGAGCTGTTTGGGCCTTTGGGGGTGATGATCTGCTTGGAGAGTGTATTGCCCGCCCCCAGCCGAACTCTGACCCGCAATGGAGCAGAGTCGTTGATCGTGATCTCCGACGATAGCTGGTTTGGCAACAGCCACTGGCCCATGCTCCACGGCCGGCTTTCGGTTTTCCGGGCGGTCGAAAACCGGCGCAGCGTGGTCTTTGTCAACAACACCGGCGGCAACCTGGTGGTGGATCCCTCAGGTCGACTCCAGCAGGTGGGCCCGATTTTTCAGCGCGGAGTGGTGACCGGAGAGGTCAGGCGGCAATCCCAGGTAACCTTCTACACGCGCACAGGCGACTGGCTGGCCTGGTTAACCTTAGGTCTTTCTCTAGGATTGACGGCCTGGGGATCCCGAGCAGGGCAAGGATGCGCTAAGATTGGTGAGCATCAATAGTCTAAGTCAGCTTTCCCGTCCCGCGTTCCCAGTTTGCGCTGCTGAACTGGCTGAACAAAGGGATGCGGAATTGCTTACCCTTGCTGATGTAGCTCAGTCGGTAGAGCAGCTCACTCGTAATGAGCAGGTCATCGGTTCGAGTCCGATCATCAGCTTTGGAGCCTTGTCCGGCCCTCACGGGGCTACTGACCTAGGCTGGCTTAGCGCGGGGATCCCCTCTCCCAGGAGGGGGACATGAAGAGCGTAGCCAGTTGGTCGGGGCTTCGCCTTATGCTGAGAAGTATGGCCATTTCCCCGGCAGCGGTCTTTGGCAATGGCAACCCCCTTCTCTTGGCCCTATCGCACCCCAGGGATCCCGGACTCCGCCTTTGAGCGGATCCCGGGGATCCCGATGAGCCCCCGCGAGGTACGCGTGCTGGTGCTGAGCCAGTTGCGCCTGGGAGAAGACCACTGCCTATGGGATATCGGCGCCGGGACAGGCACCATCGCCATCGAAGCGGCCATTCTCTGCCCCCGCGCTCGCGTGATTGCCATCGAGCGCGATGCCGAGGTGGTCAGCTTGATCGAGAGCAACTGCGAGAAATTCGGCCTCAACAACGTGCAAGTAATCCAGGGCACCGCCCCCGATTGCTTGCATCAGCTCTCTCCGCCCCCCGATCGCATCTGTATCGAAGGTGGCCATCCCCTACGGGAGATCCTGGAGGCCTCCTGGAACCATCTCAAACCCAACGGCAGGATTGTGGCGACCACCAACTCTCTGGAGGGGCTCTACGGCCTCTCTGCCGGGCTGGCTGCCGTGCGAGCTCATCATGTGGAGGTGATCCAATCAGCCGTGAACCGCCTGGAACACCGCGGTCGCAGCCAACTGTTGCTGCCTCTGGATCCCACCTTTGTGTTAAGCGGGGAAAAATCCAGCTAAATCTTGTAAGAAATCCGTTTATATTTTTTGCAAATCCCTTCGCAAAGTAATGGGCTCAAGAAAATTGGGCTAGCCCAAGCCCTCTTTGGAGATCGGCAAAGCACAAACCTTAAGCTATGCCGATATTTCTAGATTGCAGACTTTCATTTGCCCTTATACCAGAGACAGAGAGCTGCGGATCCCAGGGCCATGGATGAATTGCAACACCCCTTTCCCGAATCACGAGAAGTGAGGCTGCGACAACTGCTAATTCGAGAGCGCTGGCCGGAAATGCTGAAGGGCTGCCGGGCCTGCATCCATTGGGACGACTTCAAGCGACCCGAATGCTGCGGCGACTGCGGCATTGGCGATCGCCGCAGACAAGAAGCAGAAAACCAGCCCAGCAAATCTTCAGGCATTTAGCCTGGGCAGATTCTCCCCATCGGGAGCCGATTCTAGTAGTTATTTTTGCCCAGCAATTTCTACCTTAGGCTCATCAAAACGCCGGAGAGAGGAACTTCTTGGGGAGGCAGCAGAGGCACCTCTACTTTCGCCACTTCCTGCTCGTAAATGCCCAGCTGGCGAGCGGCAGCCGTCGAAATATCCAGATCTCGACCGCGAACAAAAGGGCCCCGAGCCAGAACACCCACCACCACTCTAGGCCTGGGATCCTCAGAATTGGTCAAAGTCTCCCAAAAACGTGTCCGGGAATACACTGATGAGCCCCACGGATCCCAGGTTCCGCAGAGGGATCTTTCGGCTGAAGTCAGTGGGCTTGGGTTGGGGCAATGCTCCCAGAAGCCGGCGCGGCTCCTCAAGGGCGAGGGGATCCCGGAGAAATGCAAACCACTGTATCAATTTCTACATAGTTCTCTACATTCCGCAGTCTTCGTTAGGGGCTGAGCTAGAGTGTTTCCAGCAGGCTCCTGGGGTGGGCTGCCTTTTCAGGAGGCCAAGTGCCGCGACTGATCGCATCAGCGGGCTGGAGGCACTTGGTTAGCAATTGGCAGGAGTAGCGATGCCAGCATCGCAACGGCAAGCTAGGCGCGAGAACAGCCTGGCCAAGCTTCGCAAGGAACGCCGGAGGGCAAGCAGAGGATCTAGGCCCAGCGGCCCAAAACATGTTACAGGTTCTCCCCCAGCCTGAAACCTCCGTAGGGGCGAGGGGGCGTACACAGAAGAGCTTACAGCCGTGTTGGTACCTATGTTTGCCGTGGATGGGAAAACCCCCCTGATGTTAATCAAACCCAGCCCCGCCAGACGGTGGGTAGCAAGCGGCGAAGCCACACTCCCCTGGCAGCGAGGTGAGCGGGGCGTGCGGCTGAAAGCAACCAATCGAGTGAGTTTGCAGGAGGTCGCTCCTGGCAAGCAGCTATGGCAAAATGCCAACCTAGGGTATTGCAAGTTTTTAACGTTCAACGGTTGGAGGGCACGGCTCCTAACAGCGCCGTGTAATGGTGTGTGATGAAAGTCGGAGATCGAGTGCGGGTGCGTACCAGCGTGATCGTCTATCACCACCCGGAACATCGCAATCAACCTTTTGACCTCAAAGGTATGGAGGGAGAAGTGACGGCTGTGATCCAAGACTGGAACGGCCGCCCGATCAGCGCTAATTTTCCCTTTCAGGTGCAGTTTGGGAATAAGTTCCGCGCCCACCTCCAGGCCGACGAGCTGGAGGTGATCGAGGCGAGCCCTTCCTCCGAGCCTGCGGCCTAGGTGAGACCCAGCAGGGTACGGTTGGTTTCCAGAATCGGCTGGATCAAAGCAAACTCCGCGGGGGTGAGGTACTTGGCTATCACCTCTTGCAAGAAGCGGTAGGTAGCCTCACAACTGCGCTGGGTGCGGAAGGCCCGCATCAAGGTCTGAAACCAGTAGAGAAATCGCTCCTTGTAGCGCTGCTCATCGTCTAGGAGCATGGCCAAAGCCGAGAGGCGCAAAACCCGCACGGTGTCGGCTCTCCATTTGTTGCGGAAATCCTCCACCCCTCGCATGAGCAAGTAGGGATCCAGAGCGCGCAGCTTCGCCTCCACCTCGCCGACAATCTGGGCTTCCGCCGCTTGGATTTTGCGATAGGCGCCCAGGCGCAGCTCAAAGGAGGCCAGGTAGCTCTCCATGAACTGCATCTCCTCATCTCTGAGGTAGCGTCCGTCGGCAGCCAGGCTCAGTTGGCGCAGTTGAGTCAGCATGGGGATTCCCTAGAAAACCAAGGAGAGAGGGGGAGTGCGGCCCTTTCGCCCCCGATCCTAGCCGCAAGCCCGTTGACAAAAGTGCGCGATCCTGCGGATCTTCGGCTATTCTCCCCGGCCTCTCAGCCGGGTTAATATTAATTAATAGTCTATCGTTGCAAGAATCCACTCGACCCCAGATGCCATCTGTGAGTTCGATAAAAAGCACCCTTTGGGAGGAAACGCTTCCGTGAGTCAGAAAGGTAAAAACAAAAAATGGAGAAGCGCCGGATTGTACGCGTTGCTGGCCATTGTCTTGATCTCGCTGGCCACAACCTTCTTCGGCACCCGTCCGGCTGAGCGTCTGGAGATCAGCTACTCCGACCTGATGAGCCGCATAGAACGGGGCGAGGTCAGCAAAGTCTTGGTCGAGATCGCCCCCGATGGTCGCCAAATTGCCATTGCCGAGGCGGAAATCAACAACCGCGCCACCCAAGTGCTGGTCAACCTGCCTCCCCTCACCCCCGAGTTTGAGAACACCTTGCTTGCGCAAGGGGTGGAGCTGGCGGTGCGCCCGGTTCAGGAGGAGGGTCTGCTGGGGCGCATCCTCAGCACCTTCTTCCTGCCCGTCTTGCTGCTGCTTGGCCTGTTTTTCCTGTTGCGCCGAGCCCAAAACGGCCCTGGCAGCCAGGCGCTCAACTTTGGCAAGTCGAGGGCAAGGGTGCAGATGGAGCCGAAAACTCAGGTTACCTTCAACGATGTGGCTGGTGTTGACCAGGCCAAGTTGGAGCTGGCCGAGGTGGTGGACTTTTTGAAAAACCCCGAGCGGTACAACGCTCTGGGCGCCAGGATCCCGCGCGGGGTGTTGCTGGTCGGCCCCCCAGGTACAGGTAAAACCCTGTTGGCCCGCGCTGTGGCCGGAGAGGCGGGTGTGCCCTTCTTCTCCATTTCTGGCTCTGAGTTTGTGGAGATGTTTGTTGGAGTGGGGGCCTCGCGGGTGCGGGATCTGTTCGAGCAGGCCAAGCAAAATGCCCCCTGTATTGTCTTCATCGACGAAATCGATGCCGTGGGTCGGCAGCGGGGAGCCGGCCTAGGAGGTGGCAACGACGAGCGGGAGCAAACCCTGAACCAGTTGCTGACCGAGATGGACGGCTTTGAGGGCAACTCCGGCATCATCGTTATCGCCGCCACCAACCGCCCCGATGTGTTGGATGCAGCGCTGCTGCGGCCCGGTCGCTTTGACCGCCAAGTGACGGTGGATCGCCCCGACTTCCAGGGCCGCCTGGAGATCCTCAAGGTGCATGCCCGCGGCAAAACCTTGGCCGCCGATGTGGATCTGGAGAAATTGGCCCGCCGCACCCCTGGGTTTACCGGCGCAGACCTGGCCAACCTACTCAACGAAGCGGCCATCTTGGCGGCCCGCCGCAACCTCACCGAGATCTCGATGGACGAGATCAACGACGCCGTGGATCGGGTGTTGGCTGGCCCAGAGAAGAAGGATCGCCTCATGAGCGAGCGGCGCAAGGAGCTGGTGGCCTACCACGAGGCAGGACACGCCCTGGTGGGATCCCTCTTGCCCAACTACGATCCCATTCAAAAGGTCAGCATCATTCCCCGCGGCCAGGCGGGCGGCCTCACCTGGTTCATGCCCAGCGATGATGACATGGGCCTGACCACCCGTGCCCACTTGAAAAACATGATGACCGTCGCCCTGGGGGGTCGGGTGGCAGAGGAGGTGGTCTATGGCGAGGCGGAGGTGACCACGGGGGCAGCCAGCGACCTACAGCAGGTGGCCCGCATTGCCCGCAACATGGTCACCCGCTTTGGCATGAGCGACCGCCTGGGCAACGTGGCCCTGGGACGCCAGTATGCCAATATCTTCCTAGGCCGTGAGATCGCTGCAGAGCGGGATTTCTCCGAGGAGACGGCGGCCCTCATCGACGAAGAGGTGCGACGTCTGGTGAATGAGGCCTACCAACGGGCCACTTACCTGATCCGGGAAAACCGCGCCCTCTTGGATCGCATCGCCCGCCGCTTGGTGGAGGCCGAAACCATTGATGGGGAGGAGCTGCAAGCGATCATCGACAGCTCGGAGGTGGTGATGCTACCGCCTGAGGAGGAGCCGGAGCCGCTGACCTTCCCGATAACCCTCAACGCTAGTGCCTAGTCTCCATGGACACAGGCCAGGGATCCCTGCCTTTTCGCCTGAGGAGGGCGGGGATCCCGATTTTTGCATGATGATTCCCCTCTCCCAGAGAGAGGTTGGGGGTGGTCGCGTCGGCGGCGCGGCGCGCTTGGGCCATCCCTCAGGGAGAAGGGCTGGGTTGAGGGAGGCTAACTTAGCTAACGACGGCCGAGCCCGACAAGATGCGACTCACCTCCGTTTCGATAGGCTGGGGCTCATACATTTTCAGGACGTACTCAGCCACCATGCGGTCGGTGTTGAAGACCGGGTTGAGGGTGCGGATTGCTTCTTTCATGCGAGCAATCCAGCGGCGCGGGATCCCTTTTTCATCCCGGTCGTAGAACATAGGGATAATCTCGTATTCCAACACATCGTAGAGGGAGCTGGCGTCCAGATCGTCTTGGGCGGCTGGATCCAGACCTTCGATTTCTTGGCCGATGGCCCAGCCATTGCGACCGTTGTAGCCTTCGGGCCACCAGCCGTCCAAAACGGAGAGGTTGAGCCCCCCGTTGAAGCCCACTTTTTGGCCGGAGGTGCCTGAGGCCTCCAGAGGACGCCGCGGGTTGTTCAGCCAAAGATCCACCCCTTGGACCAAATTGCGGCTGACGTAGGCATCGTAATTCTCAATAAAGGCGACCCGGTGAGCCACCTCAGGCCGATTCGACCATTCCACCACCCGTTGGATCAGGCGCTTGCCTTCTTCATCTCGCGGGTGAGCCTTGCCGGCAAAGATAATCTGCACAGGGTACTCTTTGTTGGTGAAGATGCGGGTCACTCGCTCGAGATCGCGCAGGATTAGATCTCCTCGCTTGTAGGTGCTGAAGCGGCGGGCAAACCCAATCGTCAGGATCTTGGGATCCAACAACTGGTTGACGGCCTGGAGACGTTCGTTGCTTTCGCCGCGGTTGCGCCGCGCCCGCAACACCCGGTGGCGGGTAAAAGACACCAACCGCTCCCGCAGGGCTTCCTTGCGCCGCCACAGCTCCTCATCGGGAATTTCTTCCACCTTGGCCCACAGCTCCGGATCCGACACCCGCTCCGGCCAGTCGGGACCCAGGTATTGGTCGTAGAGGTTCCAGAAGAGGGGGGCAACCCAGGTGCGGGCGTGAACCCCGTTGGTAATGGAGCCGATGGGCACCTCCTCCACCGACCGCTCTGGGTAGAGCACATGCCACATTTGGCGAGAGACGCGCCCATGTAACTTGCTCACCCCGTTGGCTGCACGTGCGTAGCGCAAAGCCAGCACCGTCATATTGAAGCGCTCCCAGGGATCCCCGCCGCGCCGCGCCCCCAGAGCCAAAAATTGCTCCCGCGTCAAGCCCAGTTGCGGCCAGAAAGAGGCAAAGAACGCATCCATCTCGTTGGGGCTGAAAGCATCGTGCCCAGCCGGCACCGGCGTGTGAGTGGTGAAGACACACTTTTCCCGCACCTTGGCCTCTGCCGCCTCAAAGGGCGTACCCCGTGCCACCTCCTCCCGCAGCAGCTCCAAAGTCAAGAAGGCAGCATGCCCCTCGTTCATGTGATAGACCATGGGATCCAGGCCCAACTGGCGCAGCAGGCGCACCCCCCCAATGCCGAGGATACACTCCTGGGCAATGCGCGTATCGGTGCTGCCGCCGTAGAGATGGGCAGTAATCCAGCGGTCGATGGGATCATTCTCCGGCAGGTTGGTATCCAGCAGGAAGAGGGGCACCCGCCCCACGTCCACCCGCCAGGCGCGTGCCTTCACCAGCCGCTGCCGCATTGCCACTTCCACCAACAGAGGGCTGCCATCTGGCTGCCGCACCAACGTCAGAGGCAGCGCGTCAAACTCGCAATCTTCGTACAGCTCCCCTTGCCAGCCGCTGAGATCCAGGCGCTGCTGGAAATAGCCTTGGCGGTAGAGCAATCCCACGCCCACCAGCGGCACCCCCAGATCGGAGGCGGATTTGAGGTGATCGGCAGCCAGCATGCCCAGGCCCCCGGAGTAGATGGGCAAAGACTCGTGCAGGCCGTACTCAGCGCAGAAATAGGCAATAGGACGCTGCCAGTCGTAGGTCTTCATGGTGCGCTTGGCCCAGGTATCCTCAGCCGCCATGTACTGCCGATAGGCCTGCACCATGCGATTGAGGGTGTTGAGGTAGTTGACGTCAGTAGCCAAGGCCGCCAAGCGCAAGTAAGAAACCTCCTCCAGCATGCGCACCGGGTTGTGAGAGGTTTTTTCCCACAGGGCGGGATCCATTTCCCGGAAAATGGTGAGGTGATCGGGGTTCCACGTCCACCAATAGTTACGGGCGATCTCGCACAGGGGCGTGAGCGCCTCCGGCAGCACCGGGCAACGTTCGGGAAAAGCGGGGGCTAAAGTGGCAAGGGACATAGGACAGATACCTGGGGTTGAAGCTATAGGCCGGAAAAAGAAGCGGCAGAGGTTAATCGTGCCTGGTAAACGTTTCTAATTTTTTATTATTGAGCCAACTTTGAGAATTCTGGCAGGAGGATTCAGGATCTCTACAAAATCTGCAGCAGCTCCAAGCCAGATTTCCTCAGTCTTTTCCCAGATCTTGCAACAACAATGGCCACCGGCAGTTCGGTTTTCAATCTCAGAGAAGGCTGCTGATCGATCTGCGGCCTGTCTGAAGAGACGGTGCTGCATCGGAGTTAACAGAGTTTCCAGAATTGCCACTGACTCCTGATCCCGGCAGGGCAATCTAAACTGCCACAAGCTCGGCAAAGCTTTAGCTGCCTTCGCTACCAAATGGCCTTTTTCGATAGGAGCTCCGACTGAGCCTAGCGTCCCTCCACCACGGCCAAGCTGGTGTTGCGGTAGTAGTGGCTGAGGATCTGTTGGTAGGAATAGTTTTGGCTGGCCAGGGCGGCAGCTCCCCATTGGCTCATGCCCACCCCGTGCCCGTAGCCGCGCCCTTGGATTTGGAAGAAAGCGGGAAAGTTTGCCCCAGCAGGGGTCAGGCTGGCGGTGGTGGCCGCCTCCCCTCGTGGGCTGATGGCGATCATCGTGCTGCGCAACCCCAGAGCCCGCCGGAATTCGCTGCCGCTGACGTCTTTGCTGCCTTGGGATCCCACTAGGCGCAGGGTGATGGCCCGTCCCCAGGGAGAGCTGCGCAGGATCTCAATGGAGCGGATGGCCCCGATCCCGCCGGCCAACTGCTGGAGCTGTTGGGCAGGAATGGTAGCCGTCCAGCTAAACACCGGCGAGTGGTGATCGAAATCGGGCACCCCCTGCAAGTAGGGCCGCGACTCCAGCCAAACATTGCCGGCATCGTCTGTGTGGCCGCCGCCGGAGGAGTGGAAAACGGCGTTGATCAACTGCCCCTGGTGGACGAGAACCTGGCCGGCAGTCTCGCGGGCTGCTGCCTGGGTGCGGTTGGATTCGGCAGCCACCCCTTTGTAAACCTGCCAATCAATCCCACTCCCCAAGTCAAAAGGCTGCTGGGAGCGACGACTGCGATGGTAGAGGGCATAGGTGCGGGAGGCCACGGCTTGGGCTTTGAGGGCCTCCATCGGGAAGCGGTGCCCCATCTCGCTGCCCACCACGCTGGAAACGTAGTCCTCCAAACCAACTTGATTGATGGCGATCACTCCACTTTCGCCGGGGATCAGCTCCACCCAGCCGCGGTACCAGTTCTGGTCGATGAACACCAACCCATCGGGGGTGGTGGGCTGTAGGTAAAGGCGTTCTCCCTGCTGGCCAGCCAAACTGACCGCCGAGCCTATCCGGCTGGCCTGCAGCGGCTGCATGGCCGGAACTTCGGCCAGCGGTTGTCCCTGGGCATCCAGCAGGCGGGCCGGGGCAGAGCTGCCGAGCCTGACCTGCGGCTTGTTGACGGCAATCCCCACCCGCAGCAGCACCCGCGCCTGCACCGGAAAGGCCAAGCAGAGCCAAGCCCAAACCAGAAGGCCGATCCCCCTAAGCCAAGCCGAGGGCAGCGGGGACACAACCGGAGAAGAAAAGAGAGCTACACTCACACGTCACTCCTCTGGGAAAGACCACCCAAGAGCAACGGATCCCTGTCCGCCGATAAACCACTTCGGAGGAGGGATCCAGAAGGAAACTGCGATCCTGCGGTGAGGATTGCCCAACCAACCCCTCAAGCGACCGACCAACCAAAGCGCTCCCGCCTTCAAAGAGCTTTGCCTTCGAGGCCGCGGCCGGATCCCAGCCAGCTGCTCGCGCTGGCGGGCCGGGGGCCTTCCGATATGACAGTATCAAAAACCGCTTGCCGATGCACGACCTCAACCCGGCCTTTTTGTCGCCCAAGTTCCCCGTCAGGTTGCCAGAGGGATCCCCCGCCGGCGGCTAAACCACTGCTGCAACAGGCGACGACACTCGGCCTCGCAAACTCCGCCGATGACCTCTGGGCAATGGAAGCTGGCGGCAGAAGCGGGCAGGTTGAGCACGCTGCGCAGCGCGCCGGCCTTGGGATCGTCGGCGCCGTAGATCACCTGGGCCAGCCGCGATTGGCTGATCGCCCCCGCGCACATGGGGCAGGGCTCCAGGGTCACGTACAGCCGACAGCCCTGCAACTGCCAGTCGCCCAGGCGCTGCCCCGCCTGCCGTAGGGCCAAAATCTCCGCGTGGGCCGTAGGATCCCGATCCCGTTCCCGCCGGTTGCTGCTTAGGGCCAACAGCTCTTCCCCCGGCCCCACCACCAGAGCCGCCACCGGCACCTCGCCCGCTTCTCCCGCCCGCTCGGCTTCTTGCAGGGCCAACTGCATCCAGGCGCGGTGGCGTTGCCATGGATCCCGCTCCGGCGGTGCTGAGGAAGGGAGGTGAGCTAGATTCCCGGTCATCGCTAGGCTCTTGAGCCCTGTCTTTGCCCGCAAGATTTGCTAAGTTAAGCACATATCCCCTAAACAGCTAAAAGAAGAATAGGCCAAAGTAAACCGGGTCTGCTTGCGCAGGTGGGTAGCGCCGGTCTGCCTGAGCTTCCTCAGTGCAGTGTTTTTGGGGCAATACGGCTGAGCTCTGGGAGGGATCATGACACGGCTTCTACGGCAAACATTTCTGGCGATGGCTTTGTTTGGCGGAGGCATTGCCTATGGGGTCTGGTTGTCCTCGCCAAGGGGGCAAGCATGGCTGCAGCAAACTCCCCTTGCCACTTGGTCGCAGCGGGCTGGAGAGGGGGTGGGATCCCTTCTGCCTTGGTCTGAGTCCCCTCCTGAGTCTGCCTCTCCTGCCGATGCCGTGCGGCCTTCCAATTTCATTGCCGCCGTTGCCCAAAAGGTGGGACCGGCGGTGGTGCGCATCGACGCCACCCGCACCGTGGCCAGCCCTATTGATCCCGAGCTGTTCAACCAGCCCCTGTTCCGCCGCTTCTTTGGGGGCCAAATCCCCCAACTGCCGCAAGAGTTTCAGCAGGAGGGCACCGGATCCGGATTCATCATCGATCCCAATGGCCTCATTCTCACCAATGCCCACGTGGTGGAAGGCAGCGAGCGGGTGAGGGTGCATCTGCTGGATGGGCGCACCTTCGAAGGCAAAGTCAAAGGCTCAGACCCGGTAACCGACATCGCCGTGATCCAGATCGAGGGCGAAAATCTGCCCACGGTTACCTTGGGCAACTCCGACCAGGTGCGGCCAGGAGATTGGGCCATCGCCATCGGCAACCCGCTGGGCCTGGACAACACGGTAACGGCGGGGATCATCAGCGCCGTCGGGCGTTCCTCCGGGCAGATTGGGGCCACCAACAAGCGGGTGACCTTCCTGCAAACCGACGCTGCCATCAACCCTGGCAACTCTGGCGGTCCCTTGCTGGATGCGGAAGGTCGGGTTATTGGGGTGAATACGGCCATTTTCCAGCGGGCTCAGGGTGTTGGCTTTGCCATTCCCATCAACCGCGCCATGGAAATTGCCGAGCAACTGATCCGCAATGGCCGGGTGGAGCATGCCTTCTTGGGCATCCGCATGATTACCCTCAACCCCGATTTGGTGGAGCGCCTCAACCGGGACCCGGGCCGATCCACCACGCTGACAGTGCAAGAGGGGGTGTTGATCGGGCAGGTAATTCCGGGATCGCCGGCTGAGCAAGCTGGCCTGCGGGAAGGGGACGTCATTGTTGAGATTGACGGCCAACCTATTCGCGATGCCGAGCAGGTGCAGCAGTTGGTGGATGCCGCCGGTGTGGGCAAGACGCTGACGCTGCGGGTCATCCGCGACGGCCAGGCGCGCACCTTCCAGGTGAAGACGGGGGTGCTGCCGGTGGGCTCTTGAGCAGGCAGGCTGGGATCCCGATCCCTACCTTATTCTCAGCAAGCTCCCCTCCAAAGACTTGGAGTCGTTTTAAACTAGGTGAAAACACTCTGCCGCCATCCAAGCGCTCCGCGCCGCTGGCGCGTTTGCGACAGCCCTGCCTACCAATAACGACGTAGAGAAACGTTTCGTTGCTATTTGAAATGACCACAATCCCTGGGGCGATAGAGCCACCGCTGTGCCCGCCAGGGGGTCTGCCCGGCAACGAGTAGTTTTACGTGCCGTCCGTTGTTGATCCCCGTGACAGAATAGCCCTAGAGGCGGGGAGCGAGATCGCGTATGGCTTGGGCAGTTGGCGAAGAATTGCAGGGGGGGCGCTACCGCATCGAGGCCGTTTTGGGGGAAGGGGGCTTCGGCATTACCTACCGCGCCTGGGACAGCGTCCGTGCTGAGGATGTGGTTATCAAGGTCTTAAAGGACAGCATCCGCGAGGATCCCGACTATCCTCGCTTCCAGCAAAACTTCATGAACGAGGCGCTGCAACTGGCCCGCTGCCGCCACCCCCACGTGGTGAAGGTGGAAGAGGTGATCTGGGAGCAGGAGCGTTGGTGCATTGTGATGGAGTACATCCGTGGCCAGACGCTGCACCAGCTTTTGCGGCAAAAGGGGCCGCTGCCCCTGCCGGAGGCCCTGCGCCTGACGCGAGAGGTGGGATCCGCCCTCATGGCCCTGCACGAACAGGGGATCCTGCACCGCGATGTGAAGCCGGCCAACATCCTGGTGCGGGAGGGATCCGGGCAAGCGGTGTTGATCGACTTTGGCCTGGCGCGGGCCTACGCCCAAGGTTTGATCCAGCGCCATACCTCCTACGGCACCGATGGCTACGCCCCCCTGGAGCAGTACGACAGCCTGCGCCGCCGCGGCGCCTTCACCGATGTCTATGCCTTGGCCGCCACCCTCTACACCCTGCTGACGGGGATAGTGCCCTTGTGCGCGCCGGTGCGGGCCACAGGCCGGCAGTTGGATCCCCCCCGCAGCCTTAACCCCAGCATTCCTGAAGAGGTGGAGGCCGCCATCCTCAAAGGGATGGCTCTCCACCCCGAAGAGCGCCCACAAACCATGGCCGAGTGGCTGGCCCTGCTGCCGGGAGCGGCCTCTCAAGAAGAGAAGAAGCCGCTGACCTTTGAGCCCGCCATCCGCACTCAAGATCTGCGGCAACTGGAGCGGCTTCTGGCCCCGCAACCCCAAGATGAGCTGGAACAGCTCCTGGCCCAGCACTCGGCAGAAGAGCTGGAGCAAATGGTGGCGCCCCCTACCCCTGCCACGACAAAGAAAAAAGAGGGGGCATCCGGATCCCTGGTTTCTCCCGAAGTTTGTCTAGAGGGACAGGGATCCCTGCCCGCTACTCTCCCCTGGCCAGACTGGGTGGGAGAAGCGGCTCCTGCCCTACAAGGGCTGTGGGATCGGCTGCGGGCTGGCCAGTGGGGGGAAGCCGATCGCTGGACGACGGCTCTAATGTTAAAGCTGGGCGGGCGATCCCAGGTGGGCTTTTTCGATCCCAAGGATGTTGAAGCTTTCCCCTGCCCGATGCTGCGGCTAATCGACCAACTTTGGACGCAGGCCAGCCATGGACGCTTTGGCTTTACCGTCCAGAAGCAGCTCTGGCAGGAGTGTGACTCGGAGAAAAGGGGAGGGCTCAGCTCGAGATCCTTCTCGGCCTTGCCCCGCGAAGAGTGTATGGGAGAGAAAGTGGGCTGGCAGATCCAGGGCCGCTGGCTGGAGTACGGGGAGCTCAAAACCAACTTGGAAGCGCCCAAGGGCCATCTGCCGGTGGGCTTTTTCTGGGGATACTCGGGGGGGTTACGCGCAGCCCTGCTGATGCTGGATCGGGCGGTATTGAAAAAGTTCAAAGCCTGCCTGTAAAAAACTTCCCCCTCCTGGGGATACAAAGCCAGAACGGCGAAAAAAGGGAGAGTGGACGCCTATCCCCTCAAGAAATCGAGGAGGATTGCCGGGCACTCTTCTCCAAAAGGGAGGTTGCCTGAGGGCTTTCGCGAACGGCCAGTCCCAAGTGAATCAGCGCTGTCTCAACAGTATTGACCTGCTCTGCCAAAGCTTTCCACCCTCTTGCTTTTATGCCGTAGCGCTTACTAAAGTAAGCTCGAGCGGCTGCAAAGGAAGCAAAAGCTTTTTTTAGGGTCGCTGCTGTCCAGGGCTTGGCATTCAGCCGTAGCCAATTCCTTTGACCTTGCTGCTGTCGCTCGGCAACAAGCTGTCCTGTCAACTCAAGGAGCTCAATATAGTTGCGACGCGAGGCCGCGATTGCCGTTTCAAGGCTCTCGATGAGACCCATGGTTATCCTCCAAATTCGCTTGATAAATATCCTGCTCGTTCTTCTGAAGCAACTTTCTAGAACCCGTAGAAGGCAGGTTAGCCTTAAAAATAGCCATGATCCTGTTCAGGTAACTTTGCAGTGAGCTCCTAATCTCTGGAATGGGAATGTAGTTTACCGCGTTCTGAAGCTGGTCAAAGATATGTTTAAGTTCCTTCAGAGCTAAAATGGCACGGCTGACGATCTCCTGGACTTGCAGCTGCTCTTCTGCAAGCTCTCTTATTCTATTGGCCAGCTTCTGATTTTCGTGTTCTTTCTCGACGAGCAAATCTAAAGCTACTTCCTCGCTCTCTTCTATTCTACGCTTAAGTTTTAGGTTTTGCTCTTCCAGAAATTCAATCTGCTCGATTAATAAACCTAACTCGCGCAAAGAACTAAATTCAATACCTCTGCCCACGAGAAAGTTAACAATTTGGTCGCTGCACTCTTGTCTTTGAAGCTGTAGTTCTGTGAGTTTAGGCTCTGCCAATTCCTTTAAGACTCTATGAGCTATTCCTACCCCCAGGAAATCGCCGTCGCCATGTCCAGGAATACTAACCCTCAAATGCCCGCGAACAGCTTGCGTGGGATGTCTGGCACGACGACGGACAATCTCCCAGCCCCACTTTCTTGCCTGAGACAAAATGTCTCGTTTCCGCCAATTTCTTGAAGACTGAATAGTGGTTTGAATCTCTCTCTGCTCCTCTATAACTTCTTCCCGCCTCTTAAGGAGATAGCCAAGCTCGTCTTCTCTGAGACAATCCATAGAACAGAACCTTAAGTGAAACTTCCTTACCTAGTCTACTCGGTTTTCACGGAGACCTGGGCTGATTGTACGGCAAAACCTCACCTCTCAGAAGCTATTGACGTTAAGAAATACTTAGTAGTTTTTCTAACAAGGTTTCTAAGTAACAACACAGCGGCAGAGCGAGCCAGCTCTGTAAAAAAACTCCCCTCTCCCCTTGGGAGAGGGGCTGGGGGTGAGAGGGTGGAGAGCCTTAGTAGCGATGCACCAGCTTATTGATGGGCTTGAAGATGTCGGCCTCAAACCTCTTGCCCTTGAGCATGCGGTTCCAGTACAGCCAGGGCAACAGGTGCACCTTGGCCAAGTACATGGAGTAGCGCTCCCGCGTTGGATCCAGGGGGAAAGAGGGAGCTAGCTTCCCGTCGTAGGCAAACTCTGCCATGATCAGGGAGTTGTAGCCGGTGATCAGGGGGCAGCAGGTGTAGCCGTCGTAGCGGGCCGGCAGCGGCTTGGACTGCATGGCCGCCAAGAGGTTTTCCGCCAGCACCGGCGCCTGCTTGCGGGCCGCGGCTGCCGTCTTGGAAGTTGGCAGGGAAGAGGCATCCCCCAAAGCAAACACGTTGGGGTAGCGGGGATGCTGCAGCGTCCATTTGTCCACCTCCACCCAGCCGCCGGGCCCTGCCAGAGGGCTGCGCTTGACAAAGTCCGGGGCGCTCATGGGCGGAGCCACGTGGATCATGTCGTAGTGCAGGCTCACCTCCTCTTTGCCGCCGTCGGTGGTGACTTCAAAGATGGCCTCCCGGGTCTCGGGCCGGATGGCCTTGAGGTTGTGCCTGAACTTCACCTGGATCCCGCGGCGCTCCACCACCTTCTCCAGGGCGGCGCTGTATTCGGGCACCGCGAAGAGGGTAGGGGTGGCGGTGCAGAAGATAACTTTGGTGTTGACGCCAACGCCGCTTTTGCTCTTGAAAACGTCGTCGGCCATGTACATGATTTTTTGGGGCGCGCCGCCGCACTTGATGGGAGTGGCAGGGTAGGTGAAGATGGCCGTGCCCCCCTGGAAGTTGCGGATGGTCTCCCAGGTGTAGGGGGCGTAGTCTTTGGAGTAGTTGCTGGTCACGCCGCCCTTGCCCAGCGCCTCCGGCAAGCCCTCGATCAGGTGCCAGTCAATTTGGATGCCGGGGGCCATGATGAGGTAGTCGTATTCGATAACTTGGCCATCCTCGGTGATGACGCGGTTGTGATCCGGATCCAGCTCGGTTACTCGCGCCTGGATCCACTTGGCTCCCCTGGGGATCACGGTTTTTTCATCGCGCACAAACTTGGCCAGCGGCGCAATACCCCCACCCACCAACGTCCAGCCGGGCTGGTAGTAATGCTTGTCGGATGGCTCGATGATGGCAATGTCGAGGTTGCGCTGGCGCTCCAGCAACTGGGCTGCTGCGCTGATGCCGGCTGCCCCTCCCCCGACGACGACAATCTGATGGCGGAGAACCGCCGGGGACCCCTTCGATCCGATCCCTTGCACCTCAGAGCGCGCGCCGTTTTGCGGCACTGCTGCTGACTGCGCCTGGAATTCCCTTGGCTTTGTAGTCGGTACCACGATAACTCCCTCTAAAACTCAAAACGGAAACAAAAAAAAAAGAGACCGATAGACCCGTCGGCCATATTAAAAACAGCAAGAGAGCCAACCAACCCATCCAAGAGCCCGGACAGATCAGCTAGCATGGAAGGCCGAAGCACTTCGGCTCCCCACAAGCTCTAGCTAATCATACTACCTAATAAGAATATATTCATCCTTTCTATCTATCTGTCGAGAATTTTCAGCAAATCTTAGCCGCCTCCTTAAACGTTGTTGACGCTTGCCTTAGCAAGAGCTGCTCGGGGAGCGTTTTACTGGGAAGGGCAGGCGGCATCCGCTAGGCTGTCAGATGGAGGAAGGTCGGCAGCTCGTCCTGCCGTTGTGTTGTTGTAACTCAAGATTCCGAACATGGCCAAACCTTCATCCCCTGAGCTGCTCCCGGCCCTTGCCTGGCATGCCCTGCCGGAGGAGCAAGCCATCCAGCAGCTCCTCGGAGAGGAGCTCTCTTTGCCGACGCTGTTGGAAAAAGGCCTCTCCCAGGCGGAAGTGGAGCGGCGGCAGAAGCAGTATGGCCCCAATGAGCTGAAGGCCAAGGCAGCTACCCCCGCATGGGTCAAGTTTCTGCAGCAGTTTAACCAGTCGCTGCTCTACATCCTGATGGTGGCCGGGGCGATCAAGGCGTTCCTAGGCTCCTGGCGCAACGCCATCGTAATCTGGGCGGTGGTGGTGATCAACGCTCTCATCAGCTACATCCAAGAGTCCAAGGCGGAGGAGGCGATTGCCGCCCTGGCCAAGTCGGTGGTGACGGAAGTAACGGTGATGCGGGAGGGGCAGAAAGTGCGGGTGCCCTCGCGGGAGCTGGTGCCGGGGGATGTGGTGCTCTTGAGCTCGGGAGACAGGGTGCCTGCCGACCTGCGCCTGGTAAGCGTGCGCAACTTGCAGGTGGACGAATCGGCCCTCACGGGAGAGTCGGTGCCGGTGGAAAAACGGCTGGGATCCCTCCCCGAAGACACGCCGTTGGCCGAGCGCCAGAACATGGCCTACGCCGGCAGCTTCGTGACCTTTGGCCAAGGGGCGGGGGTGGTGGTGGCCATCGGTAACCAGACCCAAACAGGCCGCATCTCCAAGCTGATCGAGGAAGGGGGATCCCTGCAAACTCCCCTGACACGTAAGTTTGAGGCGTTCAGCCTGACTTTGCTGAAAATTATCCTCACCTTGGCTGCGCTTACTTTCCTGGTGGGGCTGGTGCAGGGCCAGGCGGCAGCGAGTGTCTTTGAGGCGGCGGTGGCGCTGGCGGTGAGTGCTATCCCCGAAGGGTTGCCGGCAGTAGTTACCGTAACCCTGGCCATTGGGGTTTCCCGTATGGCCCGACGCCATGCGATTATCCGCAAGTTGCCGGCGGTAGAAACTCTAGGCAGCGCCACGGTGATTTGCTCGGACAAAACCGGCACCCTCACGGAAAACCAGATGACGGTGCAGGCCATCTACGCCGGATCCCGGCTCTACCGGGTTAGCGGCAGCGGCTACAGCCCCCAGGGCCAGATCCTACCTCAGGAAGACGATTCCCCCGTCGAAATCCGCCAATCGCCTGCCCTAGAGGCTTGCCTGGTGGCCGGCTGCCTCTGCAACGACACCCGCCTCCAAGCCAAGGACAACGGCCAGTGGGAAGTGGTAGGGGATCCGACTGAGGCGGCTCTGCTCGTGGCGGCGCAGAAGGGGGGTCTGGATCGAGAAGATCTGCAGCGCCGCCGCCCTCGCCTGGACAGCATCCCCTTTGAATCCGAGTTTCAGTACATGGCCACCCTGCACCGGTTGGGGCCGGAGGAGCACTGCATCTACGTCAAGGGATCTGTAGAAGCTCTCTTGCCCCGCTGCGGCAGCCAGATGGGATCCCAGGGGGAGATCCAGCCCTTGGAAGCGGAGCGGATTCGGCAGCAGGTGGAGGCCTTGGCGCGGCAGGGGCTGCGGGTTCTGGCCTTTGCCCAAAAAACCGTCCCCAGCAGCCAAACGCAAGTGGATCACCCAGATTTGCAAGAGGGTTTGATCTTCCTCGGTTTGCAGGGAATGATCGACCCGCCGCGCCCAGAGGCCATTGCCGCCGTGCGCTCCTGCCAAACCGCCGGGATCCAAGTCAAGATGATTACCGGCGACCATGTGCTCACGGCCCAAGCCATTGCCGAGCAGATGGGCCTGGGCGGCGGCAAACCGGTAAAAGCCTACAGCGGCCGGGATCTGGAGCAGCTCGGCCCAGAGGAGTTTGTCACTGCCGCCAACGAGGGATCCGTCTTTGCGCGGGTGGTGCCGGAGCAAAAGCTGCGCCTGGTGAAGGCCTTGCAGTCGCAGGGTCAGGTCGTGGCCATGACCGGCGATGGGGTCAACGACGCCCCGGCCTTGAAGCAGGCAGATGTGGGCATTGCCATGGGGAGGGGCGGCACGGAAGTGGCCAAAGCCGCCGCCGACATGATCTTGACCGACGACAACTTCGCCTCCATCAAGGCCGCCGTCGAGGAGGGGCGCACTGTCTACAACAACTTGCTCAAGGCCATCGCCTTCATCCTGCCGGTGAACGGGGGGGAGTCGATGACCATTCTCCTCAGCGTCCTCCTCAACCGGGAGCTGCCCATTTTGGCCATTCAAGTGCTGTGGCTGAACATGATCAACTCCATCACCATGACGGTGCCCCTCTCCTTCGAGCCCAGCACGGGGCGGGAGATGGCCCAGCCGCCGCGGGATCCCGATGCCAACTTGCTCTCTCCTCGGCTGCTGCAGCGCATCCTGCTGGTGTCGGTGTTCAACTGGATCTTGATTTTCGGGGTTTTCGAGTACATCGAGCAAACCACCGGCAACCTCAGCCTGGCCCGCAGCATGGCCATTCAGGCGCTGGTGATTGGGCGTATTTTCTATTTGCTCAGCCTCAGCCAGGCCATTCCCACCCTGTTGGGCCGCGGGCGGGCCAGCCAGTTGGATCGCCGCGAACGCCTGATGGATACGGCGGCTATCGCCATCGGCGTTGGGGCGGCCATCCTGCTGCAGATCCTCTTCAGCCAGTGGGGCGTGATGAACATCATTTTCGACACGGCACCTTTGTCTTGGGATCAGTGGGGCTTTTGTCTGTTGGTGAGCCTGCCCATGATTGGGGTTGCGGTTCTGGCCAACCGGCTGGATCCGGGAGGGGTCTCGCTGGCTCGCTCCCGCTAGCTGCCTAGGCCAAGGGGGCGTCTTCGGCGGGCTTGACCGGACCCGGGTGGAGAAGAGCCGAGCGCCACTGCTGTGCCGAAGAGGCCTTTTGGAGGGTGCAGCGGCGCCTGAATTCTTGTCCACAGGGATCATCCAGCCTCCTCCAGTCTCTGGGAGGGGCGGCAAGGGCTTGCCGCCAGTTGCGTTTTGGCTGAATGGCTGCCCTCAGCGGTTGACCTGAGGGATGAGCAGTTGCCGCAGGGCTTCTTTGAGGTGGGGATATTGGAAGGGGAAACCTAGCTGCAGCGCGGCCTGAGGGATCACTTTCTGCCCTGTTAGAACCACCTGAGCTGCTTCGCCCAGCAGCAGTTCTAGGGCTGGGGCTGGTACCGGCAGCCACGAGGGGCGGGCCAAAACTTGTCCCAAAGTGCGGCAGAACTCTTCCATCTGCACCGGGTTGGGGGCAGTGGCGTTGAAGACGCCGGATCCCTGCTGCAGCAGGAAGCAGGCTAGGCTCACCCAGTCGTCGCGGTGGATCCAGGAGACCCACTGCTTGCCAGAGCCAATGGGGCCGCCGAGGAAAAACTGAAAGGGGGCAAGCATTTGGGCCAGCGCTCCCCCATCGGGCCCCAACACGATCCCGGTGCGCAGGATGGCCAGGCGGATCCCCAGCTCCTCTGCCGGGCGGGCGGCAGCTTCCCAAGCTTGACAGACTTCTGCCAAAAAGCCTTGGCCCGGGGGATCCGCCTCCGTCAGGGGATCCCCTTCGGGATGGGATCCGTAGTAGCCCACCGCCGAGCTGCTGAGGAGCACCCGGGGCTTTTGCTGCAGGGAAGCAAGAGCCTGGACAAGAGCCTGGGTAGTTTCCACGCGGCTGCGGCGGATCTCTCTTTTCTTAGCTTCTGTCCAGCGGGAAGAGGCCAGGGGCTCTCCGGCCAAGTTGACAATGGCCTCGTAGCCTTCCAGAGCTGAGGCCCAGGCTTGCGGTTGGTAGGGATCGTACTCCAGCAGCTTGAGGTTGGGGGATGCTCCCAGAACGCGGCGGGCCTGCTCAGGGCGGCGGCTCAAAACCAACACCTCATCTCCTCGCTCCAGCAGGCGGGCCACCAAGCGGCGCCCGATAAAACCACTCCCACCCGTGATGGCAATGCGCATAGGCGGATCCCGATAAGCACCCTACAAGCCCCTGGGCTCTCTGTTGCCTTCGTCCTTTGGACGGCGTAGAGCTTGCCCAAGGTAGGAACCTCTAGCCTAGCGCGTTTCCGGGTTTGGCCATAGCCGGTTTTTCTCTGGGCTGTCCGGCAGTTCCTGCTTGGCGTTGACCGAAGACCCGGAAAAAGAGCCGAAATCCGCCTCCGCCGTACCGGAGTAGAGCTGAAAAGAAAAATGTTTTGGACCACCGCCTGACACGTTCGGAAAAATCGGCTTCAATAAGCCCTAGCTGCGCTTCCCAGTAGCAGAGGTGGTCTTTCATCCCCCGATTGCTTCCCTTCACCCGTGACACCCAAGTCTACTTCGCGTACCTCGGCTCGCCCCATGTCTGTCAATGAGGGGCAGGTTCCTCGGCCTGAGCTGGGCGTCTCTATTGCTCCGCGGCTGCGTCGTTTGCAGGGGCAGGGATCCCTGGTTCGGGCCGGAGCGCCCCCTTCTCTCCCGGTTCCCGGCCCGCGGACGATCCCCGTCCGGCCTTCCTGTTCAAGAAATCTGTCTCGCCTGCGGGAACGACGAGCCCCAGAGCCGGAGCCCCAAGCTTGGGAACTGCTCTGTCGCATCGGGGTGAACCTCGTGTTTACGGCGGCTGCCCTCGGCGGCCTGTATCGCCTTTTACCGGTGCAGTTGGCCCAGCACCACCGCCTGCAGGTTTTGGAGCAGAACCTCGAAGTCCTCTCAGCCCGAGTCTCACGGTTGCGGGAGGGAGTGGATCGCGGCATGGATCCCTTGCAGCAGCAAGCCCTCATCAAGGAACGCCTCAACCGCGTGCCGCCCGATCAAATCCAGGTGCGCCTGCTGGATCCCAGCGACCTAGTAGCCGACGCGGAGAAAAAGGCACCCCCCACCTGGATTGGACAATCTCCCCAGTTGTCCAGAAGGCCCTAGCTAGGACTGTTGCAGCAGCAGGGCCGCCTCTTTGGCAAAGTAGGTGAGGATCATGTCAGCGCCGGCCCGCTTCATGGCCAAGAGGGATTCCATCATCACCTTCTTGCCGTCGATCCAGCCCTTTTGCTCAGCAGCCTTGATCATGGCGTATTCGCCGCTCACGTTGTAGGCGGCCACGGGCAGATCTGTCGCTTCCTTGACCCGATAGATAATGTCCAGGTAGGCCAAGGCCGGCTTCACCATCACAATGTCCGCCCCTTCCGCCTCGTCCAGCTCCACTTCTCTAAGGGCCTCGCGGGCGTTGGCGGGATCCATCTGATAGGTTTTTTTATCCCCCCACTTGGGCGCGGATCCCAGGGCATCGCGAAAAGGGCCATAGAAAGCGGAGGCATACTTGGCGGAGTAGGCCAGAATCGCCACGTCGGTATAGCCTTGCTCATCCAGGGCCTCGCGAATGGCGCCGACGCGACCGTCCATCATGTCGGAGGGGGCCACGATGTCGGTTCCCGCTTCCGCCTGGGAGAGGGCCTGCTTAACCAACACCTCCACTGTCTCGTCGTTGAGGATCACCCCGTCCCGCACAATGCCGTCGTGGCCGTCGCTGTTGTAAGGATCCAAGGCCACATCCGTGATCACCAGGATCTCGGGGATCTCCTGCTTGATCCGACGCACCGCCCGCTGGATGAGGCCCTCCGGGTTGAAGGATTCTCGCCCCGTGGGGTCTTTCTTTTCTTCGGGCACCACCGGGAAGAGGGCCACCGCCGGGATCCCCAAGTTGGCCGCCTCCTCCACCTCCTTGAGGAGCAGATCCAGGGTGTAGCGGTAGCAGCCGGGCATCGACTCCACCTCTTGCCGCTGGTTCTCCCCTTCCATGACAAACAGGGGGTAGATGAGATCCTGCACCCGCAGGTGGGTCTCCTGAACCAGCTGGCGAAGGGCCTCGGTGCGCCGCAGCCGGCGGGGACGGTAGATCAGGTCTTGGCTCATAGGAGCAGGAGAAAGAGGGCCTCTCTATTTTGCCATGAGGGCCCCAGGAGCTCAGTCAAAGCGGAGGGGGAAAATGCCGCTCCAACCAGCAGCCAATTGCTTGCTGAACAGCTGCAGCCTCGCAGTCGTGCAAAAGGTCGTGGCGCGACTGGGGAAAATCGTAGACTTCACCCTTGGGAAGCCGACAGGCAAACTCCACAGCGCCAGCAGGATTGACAACAATATCGGCAGAGGTGTAGAGCACCAAAACTGGCAGCTCCAGCCGGTGGGCTTGTTCAAGGCAGCGCCGGCCGCTGCGCACCAGCTCCGCCGTAAACCGGGCCCGGGTAACACCACACACGTAAGGATCTGCAGCCAAGGCTGCCTGCTGCTCCGCTAGGGAGGTCACCCGCCCGGGTTCGTAGAGGCCGGTCAGGGCCAACTGGGGCAAAACCTTGTCCAAGACCTGTAAAAGACCCCAGGTAAAGTGGTTGAAATAGTGGTCGATACGAAAGGCCGGGGAGATAAGGATCAAACCTTGCACCTGGTCGGGGTGAGCAAGCGCATATTCCGTAACCCAATTGGCCCCTGCACTGTACCCACACCAGATCTGCGGGAGCTCTCGCTGGGGCCAAACTTGCTTGACGATTGCCTCTAGATCCGCTTGGTACTGGCCGAAGCGGTCGATCCAGCAGCGAACCAAATCCCCGCATGTCGGGCGCCAAAGCTTCCCACCCCTGAGCCGCCAACTCCGCCGCCAAGGGGCCAAACCCGCCGCCGTGATCCCCTTTGCCGTGCAACAGCAACACCCGGCCCCGCGGGGATCCCTGTAGCCAGTGGCGCAGAAAAACCGCGGTGCCGTCTGAAAGCTGTAGTTCCCGGGAGCAATAGATCTCTTGAGACGACGGAGGTCTTGCCTGACTGGGCAACCGCTCCTCTGAAGCATCCCAGTGGTTTAACTGATGAACTGGATTACCGGACAAGTCAAAAGGCATAGATAGGTACCCAGCCAGCAAAGCCGCAGATCCCATCCTCCCATTCCCCAGCCTTCTCCAACACTGCTGCCGCTGAGCGAGCGCAATGTTGCTTTTCGCTTTAAAACATTTCTTAACAATTTTGCCCCTTGCCAGGGATCCCTATCTGGCCGAGCTTTGCGGCTCTTTTCCGGCAAGTGTCCGAGGCGTTTTGGGGACAAATTGGGGCCAACGGCGGGAATGAGGAGCTGTTGGGAGGTATGATCTTGTGAAGAACTTTTGCCGAGCCTCAGGTCTGACGGGATCCCGTCTCCGTGGCTCTCGGTCTTTGCTCTACCATTGCTTTGTTGCTTGTTCGCTTCATCCACTTGGAAACGGGTCGCTGAAACTATGCTGTTACTGAAAATCTCTGTTTACGCGGTGGTAATCTTTTTTGTGGGACTGTTTGTTTTTGGTTTCTTGAGCAATGACCCTGCCCGCAACCCCAACCGTCGGGACATGGAATGAGGGATCCCGCATTTGGGCGTTCCTGGTGAGAAGGGCTTACGCCTTAAGGGGGTGCTTGACGCATCCCCTGCTTTCGCTTAGCTCTCAATCCAAAGCAACGGCTCGGCTTGCCTACTGAAAGACTGTAATCAGAAGAGTCTGGGATCCAGAGCGGTTTTGCTGGTCAAAGGCAGTGATTCGAAACTGCCAAACGCCGGCAGGATCGCCAGGAGCAACCCGGAAGTCGGTGTTGAAGCTACAGAAAGTGGCACCTGGGCTGCAGCCAACCTGCTGGGGGCTAAAGACTTCCCTTTGCACGCGCGTGCCAAGCGGGTTGAAGGTTTCCAGTTCCACAAACTGGGTTGAGCGGGCGCCGCCCGGCACACTGACCTGCACCGTGAAAGCCGGTGTGGAGGTGCCTACGCGCCCAGAGGTAGGCGGATTGATAAAGGAAACGGTTGGGCTTTGGGGTGGAATGACAATCGATCCGCCAGAGTTGCCGCTGTTGCCGCAGGCGGTCAGAGTGGTGGCTAGAAAGCCCGTTGCCAAGAGAGTTAGCGCAGCGCGTCGCATTCTTGCCTTTTCTCACGAAACTTTGCAGAAACCTGGTGAAACCTTGGAAACCCCTTGTCCCTTCTCTGGGGCAAGTTTGCCTCTAGGCTAATCTTTGCTGCTCCAGCCCAAGAGCAAATGCGCAATCGCGCAAAGATAGAAGGTCTTTTGCGCTAAAGCAGCAGCAAGCGCCGCAGGATCAGGGCTAGGAGGGCAGCGAAGCTGACCACGATGAGCTGTCCTGGCAGGGTATAGCCAGAGTAGAGCCGAAGCAACTGCAGCAACTCTCCATTCCAGGGCTGAGTAGCTAAGAGATAGGTGATCCCGGTCAGGTGAACCAGGGTCAGGGCCACCAAACCGGCGGCGGCCAAGTCTTGCAGACGCACCGGCGCAGAGAGGCTGGGCTGCACGTAGGGGTTGCGGCGAGGGGGAAAGGAGGCGCGCGGTAAATGAGGATCCGTTTGTCGAAAGGCCATTGTCCCGCAGGCCCAGGCTGCAGGCAGAAACCCGAGCAAATAGCCGAAGGCGGGCTGGTACAGGTATTGCCATCCGCCTCCTTGGGCAAACACCTGCAGCCCCGCCAACCCCAATCCCAGATAGACGATCTGAGCGCACACTGCCGCCACCGGCCCCGCCAGACAGGCCGTCAGCAGCACGCCGCCGATTTGCAGGGAAAAGCTATATCCGCCCACCCCTGGCCACTGAGGCGGCAAGCTCACCTGGGTTAGGGTGCCCAAAATGGTCAAGATCACCCCAATCGCGATCCAGAGCCATTCCAGAGGGGTTAACAGTCGGCCAGAGCGCATAGCCGAGGGGAAGTCTTTTTCTATGCTAGAAGAGGACAAAGTACAGAGAGAGTAAGGTGGTCAAGCCAGAATGGATTGAATTGGCGCAGGCCCTGGCCGAGGCTGCCGGAGCGGTGATCCGACCTTTGTTTCGCGGGGAGCTGAAAGCCGAATACAAGGAGGCCCGCTCGCCAATTGTAACGATAGCCGACCGGGAGGCGGAACGGGCGATGCGGGCGCTGCTGGCCGCCCACGTGCCGGAGCACAACATCCTCGGCGAGGAGTTTGGCTTCCACCAGACCGGATCCCCCTACACCTGGGTTTTGGATCCCTTGGATGGCACCATCGCCTTTTCCACCGGCAAGCCCACCTTTGCCACTTTGATCGCCCTGTTGGCGGAGGATCGCCCCATCTTGGGCCTCATCGATCAGCCGGTGCTGCGCGAGCGCTGGCTGGGGGTGCAGGGACAACCAACCCGCTGGATAACCCCCTCCACCCAACAGCTCACGCGCACCAAAGCCACCACTGAACTCAGCCGCGCCTACCTAAGCTGCACCACCCCCGATTTGTTCGCCCAGCCTGACCAGCGGCAGCGCTTTCAGCAGCTCAGCCGCTCGGTTCACATCACCTCTTACGGCGGCGACGGCTACCAGTACGGCTTGTTGGCCAGCGGCTACATCGATCTGGTGATGGAGTGTGGGCTTGCCCTCTACGACTTTGCTGCTCTCGTGCCTGTTATCGAGGGATCCGGCGGCCTGATTACCGATTGGTCGGGGGATCCCTTGACCCGCACGTCTAGGGGGGAAGTGCTGGCGGCGGCCAACCCCGACTTGCATCGCCAGGCCTTGGCTGCAATAAGCTCCGAGAGGTAGTCCCTAGCCCGAAGGTAAGCGCTGGGGAGCGATTGTTAGAAATTGTTGCTGACAAGATAAGGCTCTAGCCAAGTTCTTCGTCCGGCGCCCCCGTCGACAACCGGTACCGCCACCCCCGGCAGTGCCAGTTCAGACCAAAAGCGTACCAAGCTTTCCCTTTTCTCCATAGCCGTTTCCTGACACTTTCTGACCCCAAACTCAACTGCAGTTTAAGGCTGGAAGTGCTTATCTGGAGCGGGTTTATGGCTTTGGGTGGCTGGAAGCGGGCGAACGGAATCGAACCGTCAACAGCAGTTTGGAAGACTGCGGTTTTACCATTAAACTACGCCCGCACAGGCATTTGCCTCTGCAGCTACCTATACTAGCATCTGCCGGCAGTCTCCTTCTAAGACCATCGCCGCTCAAAGCAGAGAGACGAGATGCTACTCATCGACGCTGAAGCTTCTTCTGGCGTTTCTTTTGCCACTGCTGAAACTCCTTTTCGTAGCGTTCACCCTCCGTTTGATAGGCGTTCCAGCCTTTGAGGGAAACTGTCAAGCCCCAGCCCATGAGTATAAACAGCGACCAGGATAGCCCTCCGCCGGAAAGCCAGTCCAAGCCCAGCAGAAAGCTGTTGACAATTGCATATCGCCCCAGCAACTGGTAAAACTGCCGGCGGCGGTAGCGCTGGAATTCGCGATGTTGGCTGTTCAGCTCTTGCCAAGCCTTCCATTCCTGTTCGGCCAGATCCAGCTCTTGGGGGGAGATCCCCAGTTCGGCGGCCATCTCCTGCAGTTGGGCGCGGGTAAACTCGCCCAGACGCGGCTGGCGGGCCATGGCCCGCTGGAGAATTTGTTGCACGTCCTCTTGGCTGTACCGGGATCCCGACATTGGGTCTACACACAACCTTACAATTCTTAGCCCAAGTTAGCCAGATCTTGCAGCTCGTTAAGTTCGCCTTGCTGCAGAACCCAACCGCTAGACTAAACCTAGGCCAGCCCGCCAGGCGCTTTCTCCAGGGCTAAGTTACTCCTTGCCAACCGAACTTGCCAATAGGGCTATGACTTCTACCCGCCCTAGATCCCGCCAGAGCCGTCAGAGTCGGACTTCCCTATTGAGCGATCTGCTGGAGGCTTTGCCCCATCTGCGCCCGCAACTTTATTTCAAGTCTTCTCTGGTTGCCCTTAGCCACGCCATCGAGGATCAGGTGTTGCAAGGTCAGGGATCCCCGTGGGTGTTCGCCAATTTTCAAAAGGAGCGCTACTACCGCCAGGAGGCGCGGCGCTACCGTCGCATCGGCGCGGTTGCCCAAGATGTGTTTGTGTTGGCTGCTCCCGATGGGGCTCAGGCCGACCTGCCCCCTGACTTTATCCCCCTGGATCCGGAGGATCCGCTGGCGCAGGAGTGGCATTTGATCGTTATCGACGCCCACTATGCCACCTGCTTGGTGTGTCGGGAGCGGCCCTGGCAGGGCAGCGACATGGATGCGGCCCGCCAATTCGATGGCATCTGGTCATTTGATCGCTCCGTCACTGCCCAGGCGGCTTTGGCTCTGTTGCCGAAGATCCTTGGCTACCGTCCGGATCTGGCCCCTCGCCTGGAGCCGGTTCGCCAGTACCTCGAAGGAGCTCCCCAGGATGCTGACAGCCAACTGAACCCCGGCCCTTTTACGGAGCGGCTGATCACCTATCTCCAGGTAGGGCAATACAAGCTGCAGCGGGCCTATCGCACCATTCAAGCTCAAGAGCGCAAAGAACACTTGATCAACCGCATCAGCAGCGCCATTCGCCAGTCTTTGCATCCCGGCAATATCCTGACCATTGCCGTTCAGGAATTGGGTCAGGCAGCGAAGGTGGGGCGCTGTTTGATCTACCGCTACGACGGTCAGGTTCCTGCTGTCCAGATCGATCACGAGTATCACACCCTGACGATGGGCAGCCTCAAGGGATCCCTCTGGCCCGTGCCAAGCAACCCTTTTTTGCAGGAGGCGATGGCCTCGGCCCAACTGGTGTGTTGCGAGGACACCCAAAAGGATCCGCGCTTGCAGCAAGTGCCGGAGCTGTGGCAGGCGGCGCAAATTCGCGCTTGGGTGGCCATGCCGATTCTCTATCAGGGGCGGTTGCTGGGCCTATTGGAGCTGCACCACCAACACCCCCGCCGCTGGCAGCTGGCCACCCTGGAGCTGGCGGAAGCCATTGCCAACCAGGTAGGAGTAGCCCTCCTGCAGGCAGAAGCCTATCAGCACCTGGAAGAGCTGAATCGCCAGTTGCAGGCTCTGGATCGGGCCAAGTCGGAGCTGATTGCCGTGATCGGGCACGAGCTGCGCACTCCTTTGTCCACCATTCAAGTGTGTCTGGAGTCTTTGGCCGGCGACCCCGACATGCCCTTGGAGAGGCGCCAGGAGATGTTGAATGCGGCCCTGCAGGATGCCGGTCGGCTGCGGGAGCTGGTGCAGGATTTTCTCACCCTCTCCAAGCTGGAAAGTGGTCGCGTTCGCTGGCATATTGAGCCGCTGTCTGCCCAAGAATGCGTGGAGCTGGCCCTGAGCAACGTGAAAGCGCGACGACGGCACGAGGAGTTACCCACCATCGAGCAGGCGCTGCCCAAACGGCTGCCGATGGTCAGGGCAGATGGCGAGTGGCTGGTGGAAGTGTTGCGCAAGCTGTTGGACAATGCCTGCAAGTTTACTCCTCCCAGCGGGCGGATCTGGATCCGGGCAGAGGTGGAGCCACCAGCCGGCGAACCTGGAGAAGCGATGGTGAGATTTACTGTGGCCGACAGCGGGCGAGGCATTGAGCCGGAGCGGTTGCAAGCCATCTTCGAGCGGTTTTACCAGGCAGAGGGATCCCTGCGCCGTTCCGTGGGCGGGACGGGTTTGGGGCTGGCCATCTGCCGGCTGATCGTTGAGGCGATGGGGGGGCGCATCTGGGCCGAATCGCCGGGGATCAACCAGGGCAGTGCCTTCCACTTCACCCTGCCGATAGCAAACCCACGAACCCAGACTCAGCCCTCGATGGCCGCCTGAAAAGTGGGGGGCTGCCAGGCTGCTGCGATGAGCTGGGATCCCAGCCGGCAAATGCAAACCGCGAATGTCCAACAAATCAGGTTGCCGCATAGCTCCCCTCTCCCAAAGGGAGAGGGGCTGGGGGTGAGGGATGGCACGCCCTATTGGGAGTATAAACTCAGGCAGCGCTCCCGAATGGCCTGGAGATTGAAGGCCAAGTCTCGGCAGATGCGCCGTTCCACCAGGCCGACCGGCATGCGGCGCGGCGGCTTCACCTGCAGGTGGTAGGTGAGCAAAGTTTGCTGGTTTAGCCACTCGGCCAGCTCCCAAAACCCCTCGAAAAGGAGAAAGTCCCCCTCTATTTCTTGGAAGCGAAGCTGGTGGGGAAAGATTTCCTCAATGGCCAGCACCACTGCCGCCGAAAAGCGGGCAAAGAGAACCTTTTGGGATCCCACCTGGCGTACCAGCTTGCGGCCGTTCTCGCTGCCGAGGAAGCGGCTTTCCACCAAGTTGGGCACAAACTCCGCCAGATGGTCGTAATCGGTTAAAACCTGCCAAACCCGCTGCCGCTCCACCGGGATCAAGACGCAACCTCGCACTTGGCGGCGGCGATCCCCCAAGTCCTCCACCTCCACTTGGATGTCTTCGGGAACTGGGATCCCGTCTTGCGGGGCAGGGTCTGGGAGGCTTTGGGGATCCTGTGCGGAGTCGGAAGGCATGGCCAGCAATCGAAGCGCGTCAGGGTTGCAGAACAAAGGGGAAGGGTCGGCAGCCCCAACCCAAGCCCAGTCCATTGTACGAGGAATTGTATAGGGGACAACGCGCTAGGGGAAAAAGGCCCGGAACCAGGCGACGATCACCTGCCACACCTGCTCCAAAAAGGCGAAGGGATCCCGCAGCTCCTGCAACACCTGCCGCGGGCCAATTCTAAAGACCACGTACAGCACGGCCAGGAGGACCACGATCCCCACCGCCGTCCAGATGGCCTCCCGAACCACCCGCACCCAGAAAACCAGCACAAAAATGGCGATGGCCACCGCGGCCACCAGCGGCAGGGTCTCCAGTACCATCGCGTCCTCCCTTTGGCTTGGGTTTTGGCCTCTGACCTTAATCTACCCAGTCGAGCCCTGTTGTAGATGCGCCGGGGATCCCATCCCGTAAAATGGGATCACCCCGATGAGCCTTCTTTGCTTGGCTAGACCTATGGACATCATCACCTTTGGCTGGGTTGCCGTTGCGGCTTTCTTCGCCCTTTCCATTGCCTTCGTGGTTTGGGGCCGTAACGGCATGTAGCCCCAAGCATCCCCCTTGTCCTTCGCTACCTCTGGCTCTATGGAAACCGACTTGCCCTGGGTGGCCCGCCTTGCGTATGGGAGCATCTTTTTGCTCTTGACGGCTGTAACGGTGGGCGTTGGCTACATCACCTTTATCGACTGGCGGGATCGGCGGCGGCGCAACGAGGCAGAACGGCAGGCTCGCCGCTCCAAGCGTCGCTAGCTCCTGGGGTTCTGGGAGAGGGGCCAAGAAGTTTCTCATCTCAATCGGGCTTACCGCCAACAACCCTCAGAGTAGGAGAGGCTACCGGGGGCAAGGGATCCTCAGGCTGGAGGCAAGAGAGCTCTTGCAGGAGGCTCTGGTTGGCTTCCCAGAGAGCTTGCAGGTTGTAGCCAGCGTAGGTGGGCAGAAAGTCGGCCAGCTTGCGGTTGGCCTCCCCCAGCAGGATCATGCAGCCGCGGCGGTTGCCGTTTTGCAGGTGGTAGTAGGCCACGGCGGTTTGCAACAGCCCCTGGTAGAAGCGCCGCTCCGGATCCACCGCTTCCATCCACAGGGCCTCCAGGGTGTCGTGGCAGGCGTAGAATTCCCCCCGGTTGAATTGCTCAACCGCCCGTTGCAGCGCTTCCAAATCGCAATCGCCCATCACGCGGTGCAAGAGGTCTGCCCAGGCAGGGATCCTTGCGGCAACACCAGGGTAAAGCACGTCTTGCCCTGGCCGCTTTCTATAGAGACGCAGCCCCCCAGCCGCTGCATCCACTGCTTAACCAAAGCCAGCCCCAGGCCGGTGCCGCCCCGCTTCCAGGGATCCCCGCTGGGGATGCGGTAGAACTTCTCGAAGATGCGCTCCCACTCGCTGCGGGGAATCTCCACCCCCTCGTTGACCACCCGAATTTGCACTTGTTCAGGGCTGAGGCGGCGCGCCGTCACCGTGATGCGGTGCTGAGGCGGGGTGTACTTGCAGGCGTTGTTGACCAGCTCCTGTACCACCCGCGTCAAGGCGGCCTGATCCGTCACCACCTTGCCCACCTTCGGGTCAATCTGCCACTGCAACTGTTGCTGATTGGCCTCGGCCCGCTGCACAAAGGGCTGCAGCACAGTGGGCAGCCAGGCGGCCAGGGACACTTCTTCAAGATGAAGGGGTTTGGATCCCTGCTCCAACCGCTGCAGATCCAGCAGATCGTTGATCAATTCCGCCTCGCGCTCGCACTCCTGCTCTAGGATTTGCAGATATTGCTCCCGTTTTTGGGGGGTGCGGGCCATTTTCAGCAGTTGGATGGCCATTTTCATGTTGGTGATGGGGGTGCGCAGCTCGTGGGAGACGGTGCTTAAAAAATCATCTTTGAGGTGGTTGAGGCGCTCCAGCTCGCTGATTTGTTGCACCGAGGCCTGGTAGAGGCGAGCCTGGCGGATGGCGATGGCACAGTGATCCGCTACCTGCTGTACCACCTGCATCTCCAGGGTATCAAAGCACTCGGCTGCCGCCTTGGCCAACCACAGATCGCCCAACGCCCCCTGGTCATCCCGCAGCGGGCAAACCAAAAGCGTCAGCCCTTCCCGCCGTGGGATCCAGCTTTGCCCCGGCAGATGGCACAGTTGCGCCGCCTGCCCCCTTTGCAGTTGTCGGTAGAGATCTGGGTAGTCGGCCAGGGTTAGGGTGATCCCGCCGGCGGGCGGCAGGGCGGCGGTGTATTCATAGCGCACGGTGGCCTGGCCGGCTGCTCCCTCGTAGAGGCAGAGATCGCAGCCTTGGATGGGCAGCCCCAGCGCCAACTCCTGCACCACCGCCCGCAGGATCTGGGCTTCGTCTAGGCTGCTGCGCACCTGGTCGGTAACCCGCTGCAAGAGGGCATCCATGGCCAAAGAGCGCTGCAGGGCCGCCGTCCGCTCCTCTACCTCCTGCTCCAGACGGGCGTTGAGATCTTGCAACTGCCGGTAGAGCTGGTTTTGCGCAATCGACAGGGCCAGGTGCACCGCAGCGCGGCCGACCAGCTCCAGCTCCGCGGCCGACCAGGCCTTGGGCTCGTCAACTTTCAGCTCCCGCCAAGCGGCAAAGGAGATCAACGGCAGTTCTTGACGGGGATCCTCCCCACCTTCCCCTTGGGCGGGCCAGCGGTAGCCGGCCCAGTGGGTCTCTTGGCAGAGGGCGCCGCGAAAGACGCTCAGCCAGCCCACCAGCTGCTCGTTCCAAACCAGCGGCACCGCCAGCAGCCCGCGAATGGGCGTCTGCTGCAGCTGGGCCTGCAGTTCTGGCCACTTCTCCAACTGGGAAAGCGACCACGTCTTCACCCCGTTTCCTGCTGTCTTGGGCCTTCCCACCTGCTCCTGCAGCCAGGCGTCGTAGCCTGCCGGCGGCTGGATCCCATGGTGGCAGAGGGTGTCCAGGCCCAGGAACCGGATGCGCAGCCGCGCCCCGATCCCTTGGAGGCCGGCGGTAAGCTGCTCCAGCACAGTGGTCAAGGTGGTCTCGGGGTGGAGCGGCGAGTACACCAGCGCCGCAATTTGGTTAATCAAACGTTCCTGCTGCGCCTTTTGCCGCGCCTGCTCCAGCAATTCCGCCTGGGCAATGGCAATCGACACCTGATCCGCCACCAACTGCACCACCTGCAGCTCTTCGGCAGAGTAGGAGCGGGGCTCGGCGTGGTGGGAGACCAAGAGCCCCCACAACTGCTGGTGATGCAGGAGGGGTACCACCAGGGAGGAGGCCACCCCCATGCACTTGAGGTAGTGGGCATGGCAGGGATCCACCAGCCGCTGCGGCACCTCGCCCAGGGGCAAAGGCCGGGCCTGGGCAAAGTGGCCCAGCGACTCCGGCTGGCTGAGGAAGCGGGTCTGGGCCTCCACATCCACGATCACCCGCACCTGGGCCAGGCGAAACAGCTGCCGCGCCTCTTCTGGGATATCCCCCGCCGGAAACGATAGGCCCAAGAGGGAGGGCAACCGCTCGGCTTGTCGGGCTTCCGCCACCACCGTCCCATGGCCTTCCGGGTCGAAGCGGTATACCTTGACCCGATCCGTGCCCAAAAAGGCGCGCACCTCCTCCACCGTTGCCCTCAGGATCTGATCCAGCTCCAGGGATTGCCGGATCTGGTGGGTAATGCGGTTGATGAGGACATCCCGGCTGGCGCAGGCTGCAGGGGCTAAGGTTTCCATAGCTATAGGGGAGTGCAAAAGTATTGGAAGCTACACCTCCTCTTTCACGATAGCGCCCCCTGCCGGGAAGTTAGAGAGCCCCAAGTAAAAAGCTTAAAAAATGCCAAAAGTTCTCCACCCTTCTTCACAAGGGGGGCTGAGGCAGGCGGAAGAGGCGGGCGGCATTTTGGCTGGTCTGTCGGGCCAGGTCTTGCAAGGGGATCTGCAACAGCTCCGCCAGGGTTTGGGCCACCCGCTGCACATGGGCCGGCTCGTTGCGCTTGCCGCGGAAGGGGGTGGGGGCCAGGAAAGGGCAATCGGTTTCCACCAGAAGCTGGGACAGAGGCACCTCCTGGGCCGAGCGGCGCACCGTCTCAGCGTTCTTAAAGGTGACGATGCCGCTAAAGCTGATGAAGCAGCCCAGCTCCACAAACAGTCGCGTCTCCTCCGGGGATCCGCTCCAGCAGTGCATCACCGCCCGCAGCGGCCCCCTGGCAGCCATGGCCTCCCTCAAAATCTCGTAGGTGGCTGCTGCCGCCTCGCGGCAATGGACGATCAGGGCCAAATCCTGCTCCTGGGCAAGGGCAATGTGGGCGCGGAAGGATTCTGTTTGCCGCTCCACATCGGCCGGGTCGGACTTGTAGAAATCTAGGCCTGTCTCCCCAATGGCCACCACTCGGGGGTCGCCGGCGGCCAACTGGGCGATCTTTTCGGCCAGATCCGGCTGCCACTGGCGCGCCTCCAGAGGGTGCAGCCCCACCGACAAAAACACCTCCGGATACTGGTCGGCAATGGCCTGCAATTGGGGAAACTCCGCCGGCGTTACGCAGGAGTGCACCAGTTGCTGGATCCCGGCCTGGCGCCAGCGCTCGGCCACCTGCGGCAGATCTTCGGCAAAATCGGGATAGTTCAAGTGGACGTGGGTATCCACGAGGGGGGCAGCGGGCAAGACGGCGGTGCTCAAGGCTCAGCTCCCGAACCAAATGTTGCGGACTCTATCCAATTGTAAAAGCGGTTCCCGGCCTGCTTGGGGTGGGGGCTGCTGCGGGAGGAGCAGGATGATCCATGATGATTGAGGAAACCTTACGCTGGAGGTTTGCTATGGCCCGTACTCCCTCGACCATGTTGCCTCTGGGCACCCCTGCCCCTGACTTCAGCCTGCCCGATGTGGTGAGCGGCCAAACCATTTCCCTCTCCACCTTTGCCGACAAGCCGGCCCTGTTGGTGATGTTTATTTGCCAGCACTGCCCCTATGTGAAGCATGTGCAAGAGGAGCTGGCCCGCATTGGCAGAGATTATAAGGATCGCGGCGTCGGCATTGTAGCCATCAGCGCCAACGACGTGGAGAAATACCCCGACGACAGCCCCGAGAACCTGAAGAAGATGGCCGAGACCTTGGGCTTCACCTTCCCGTTTTGCTACGACGAAAGCCAAGAGGTGGCCAAGGCCTTCACGGCGGCCTGCACCCCCGACTTTTTCTTGTTCGACGCGGAGCGCAAGCTGGTGTACCGCGGCCAACTGGACGACAGCCGCCCCAGCCTGCCGGATGTGCCGGTGACGGGCAAAGATTTGCGGGCGGCGCTGGATAACCTGCTGGCGGGCAAGCCCATCGATCCCGACCAAAAGCCCAGCCTCGGCTGCAACATCAAGTGGAAACCCGGCAATGAGCCCGACTATTTCAAGCAAGCCTAAATTCGCCAGCAACCCTTGGGAAAGCCTGAGCCGACCGGCCAGCCAAGCCCGCCGGGCGCCTCTAGTAGGGGTGGGCTTGGGGGAATCTGCGGAAAAAGTAGCCAGGGCAGTTCCGGGTTCCTTTGTGCCAGCAGGCTGCAGGCCTTGAAGCTAGGGTTTTTGCCTGCGGCGGCGCCCAGGGTTTTCCCCTCTCCCAGGGGGCTGCGGCATCAGCCGCAAGTTCTGGGTAGCCCAGGGCGCAGAACTAACTCTGACAAACCGGAAAGGACTCCAAAGGCAAGCTGTAGCCGCGGGGAGAATCTCAACATCCTCGATGAATCCAGAGATAACCTCGGGTTAATCTTCCTGGGGTAGTTTAGCGATGGCTGACTCTTGCCAAAGGCAAAAATTGCAGGGGGCGAAGGTCGAAGTGGATTTTCACTGTCGCGATCTGGACGCGATCTGAAATCCGAAAATGCCTTTGCCTTTGGCAAGTTGGTAGCGGAGTCCAGGTCAAGCTCTCAAGCGAGGGAAAACGATGAAGCGTCCTCTACCTTTGTTGGCGGTACTCTGGAGCCTGGTTTTTGCCCAGCCCCTTGGGTGGGGATCCCTGAACCCAGCCTGGGCCAAGCCGTCCGGCACCTTGCGTTTGTACACTTCCCAACCCGATGCAGATGCTCAGAAAACCGTGGCTGCGTTTCGGGAAGTTTATCCAGAGGTTTCGGTGGAGATCTTTCGCTCCGGCACCGAGGAGGTGATCAGCCGCTTTTTGCTGGAAGCCGAAAAGGGTAGTCCCCAGGCTGATGTGCTGCTGGTGGCCGATGCGCCTACTTTTGAGTTGCTGAAATCCCGCAATTTGCTGGAGCCCTACTGCAGCCCTGAAGCCAAGGCCATCGCCGCCACCTACTACGATCCAGACTGCCACTATTTCGGCACCAAGATCCTGGCCACGGTGATCGTTTACAACACGGCCAAAGCCCAGCCCGTGGATAGCTGGGCGGCCCTAGCCCAGGTTCCGGAAGGCCAACTGGTGATGCCCAGCCCCACCTATTCGGGTGCTGCCGCCTACAATTTGGGGGTGATCACACGCACCCCCGGCCTGGGCTGGGAGTGGTACGAAGCCCTGAAAAAGAACAAAACGGTGCTGGTGCAGGGCAATGGCGCTGTCGCCCGCAACGTCGCCAGTGGCGAACAGAGCATGACTCTAGTCAATGATACGCTGGACTATACTGAAAATAATGCCCAGTATGTTCAGTATGGCTGCTTGGTATGGCTAGGTATGTAAAACCGAGAGAAGCGGCGGATTATTTTGGGGTGTGTCTCCACACCTTGAGGCGATGGGAACAGAAAGGCTGGATCAAAGCAATACGTACTCCATCTGGTAGGGCAAGAAGGTATGACCTCGACAGCTACATCAGAACGCCAAAGAA
>NZ_AXUW01000001.1:2395569-2454345 GCF_002760415.1 Synechococcus sp. 65AY6A5 | reverse complement strand
TTCAAGCAGCTCCTGAAGTTTCAAGCCAAGAAGAAAAACGTGGTTGTCGTGGAAGTATCGGAAGCGTACACCAGCAAAACCTGTACCAAGTGCGGGCACATCCACACCAAGTTGGGTGGCGCAAAGGTGTTTAGATGCCCGAAGTGCAACCATAGGCTACCACGAGATTGGCAAGGCGCTCTGGGTGTTATGCTCAGGGCTGTGCGGGATACCGCCTTTCTGTTTGGACTCCGTCCGAGTAGCGCGGTCGCGTCAGCATCGCGTAGTGACAACGGAAACGGACAGAATGCTATCGCTTCACCGCTGAGCAGTAATGCTCAGCAGTGTTCAGCGTAAATGTATCAGCTACGGCATGGTGGTGGACTTTCTTGCCATTCGCAGCCGCAACGAGGGATCCCCAGTGGAGGTGGTCTATCCCAAGGAGGGCGTGCCGGTGATTACCGAGCCGGTGGGAATTGTCAAAGGAACGTCTAACCTGGAAGCTGCCCAGGCTTTTGTGGACTTCTTGCTGTCTCAGAAGGGGCAGGAGGTCGCTGCTGAGATGGGCTACATGCCGCTGCGGCAGGGTGTGACGCCGCCAAAAGGGTTCCCCGCTTTGAGCGAGCTGAAGATCTTGAGCGCCCCGGCAGCAGAGTTGGCCCAAAGCCGCGAGGCCGACAAGGCCCGCTTTGCCAAGTTGTTTGAGGAATAGGTGGGATCCCTTGGGCGTCGGCAAAGGCGTGGTCTAACGTTTCTGGGGGAGGGTTTGAGTAAAGGGTTAAGGCACCCCATCATTCCCTGGCTGGTGGCTGTACCGGGCCTTTTGGTTTTGACCCATGCCTATCCCCTCTGGCGGCTGCTGCAGCGAGCTTTGAGCGGGGAAGGTGAGAACATCCGCTGGTTGCTGGAAACGCCCCGTGTCCATCTGGCGCTGGTTCACAGCCTTTGGGTGTCGGCGGTCTCAGCCACATTGGCGCTGGTCGGCGGCCTGGTGCTGGCGGTACTCACCACCCAGACAGATTTGCCGGGCCGCAGCATCCTGCGGGTGCTCTTTTTATCTCCCCTTGTGGTTCCGCCCCAGGTTTTGGCCTTGGCCTGGATCCAATGGGCCGGGCCGGTGGGCTATTTGCAGCAGGGGCTGCGCTGGATTTTGGGGGGTCAGGGATCCCTGTGGAGCCTCTACACGCCGGGGGGGATCATCCTGCTGCTGGCTCTTTTTGTGCTGCCAATTGCCTACCTGACGCTGGTGGCGGGCTTGAGCCGGCTCTCCAAGCAAGCTCAGGAGGCGGCCCAACTGGATGGGGCCAACCTGCTGCAGGTTTGGCTCTTCATCACGCTGCCCCTGTTGCGGCCCTCTGTGGCGGCAGCAGCGGCGCTGGCCTTCTTGGGGGCCTGGGGCAATTTCGGGATCCCGGCCTTGCTGGGGATCCCAGGACGCTACCTGACTTTGCCCACCCTGCTGTACCAAGAGGTGATCAACTTCGGCGGGGATGGGTTTGGGCGCAGCGCGGCGCTGGCGTTGCTCTTTGGCCTGCCGGCCCTCTTCTTTTTGGCCTGGTCACAGCAGCCTCAGGCGGGGCTGGATCCGGGCGAGGCCCCTCCGGATCCCTATCGCTTGGGCTGGCTGGGTTGGCTGCTCAGCGGGATCCTCTTTGCCGCAGCCTTGCTGGTCATCCTTGGGCCTTTGCTGGCCATGGCTGCAACTGCCCTGCTGCGGGCCTATGGCCTGCCCTTGGTCTGGTCTAACCTGACGCTGGAGCATTTCCGGCTGGTTCTGTTTGAGCTGGAGCGGGCCCGCCGCGCCACGCTGCACAGTTTGGGTTTGGCGGGAGGAGCAGCGCTGCTCTGCAGCGGGATGGCGACGATCTTGGGCTACGCCCTGACCCGGCTGAAAGCACGGCTGCTGGCGCTGCTCAGCTTCATTGTGGACTTGCCCTATGCCCTGCCGGGCCTGATTTTTGCGTTGTCCCTCATTTTGGTGTGGTTGCCCCCTCCCCTGCCGGGGCTGAGCCTCTACGGCACCCTGTGGCTGATCCTGATGGCCTACTTGGGGCGGTTCTTGGCCCTGGCGCTGCAACCGATGCAAGCTGCTTGGCGCAGCCTGGACACCAGCCTGGAGGAGGCGGCCAGCATCGACGGGGCCTCCCTGCTGCAAACTTTTCGCTACATCCTGCTGCCCCTGCTGGCACCGGCCTTGACAGCAGCGGTGTTGCTGGTGTTTCTGCAATCTTTTGCCGAGCTGACCCTCTCCGCCCTCTTGGTCACCTCCCGCTCAGAAACCTTTGGGTGGCTCATCTTTGGCTTGCAACAGGGGGGCTACACCCACCAGGCAGCAGCTCTGAGCACCCTGCTGGTACTCGTTCTCTTTGGCTTGGCTGCCGGGATCCAGGCGCTGCGGCGGCAGGTTGGGCAGCCTTAAGCAGGGGATCCCACCAGATCCTTCACGGATGGGGGTCGATGGTGGTGGTGCGACGGATGGGTTGCCCCTTCAGGATCCCCGGTTTATAACCTGCTCTTAATGTCGCTGCGCTAGTATCAGTCCTGCCCTTAGTGGATGCGACTGCATTTTATTTTATGAATACCCGTCGGACTTTCCTGGCTGCTCTGGCCGGCCTGGCGGCTACCGCTGGTGCTGCCTTCCTGGCTGCTGACAGCTTTGCCCAGTCTCCTGCCAACGTCAAAGTTTGGATTGCCTTTACCGATAACCGTCTCGATTGGGCCCGTCAAAAGGCGGCAGAGTTCAACAAGCAATTTCCTCAATACAATGTAACTGTTGAGGGCTACGGCAACTACGAAGAAATTCAACAGGCCACCGACCTCGCTATTCAACAAAAAGCCGCTCCGGCAGTGGTGCAGTGGTTTGAGGTGGGCACCCAACGGGCACGGGATTTCGGCTACTTCAAGTCCATCGCCGAGGCGCTGGGCAACCGCACCGAAGTGAACGGGATCCCGGTGAACTTCGAGGATTTTATCGAGCCGGTGGTGAGCTACTACACCCTGGATGGCAAGTTCACCTCCATGCCCTGGAACAGCTCCAGCCCCATCCTCTACTCCAACACCGCCATTTTGAAGAAGGCCGGGATCGAGAAGCCGCCGGCCACCTGGCAGGAGCTAGAAGCCGCCTGTGAGAAGATCATGACGCTTCCCGACGCTCCCCAGGGCTGCGTCACCTGGCCCAACCACGGCTGGTTTTACGAGCAGTGGATGGCGCAGCAAGATGCTCTCTTGGCCAACAACGAAAATGGCCGTGCCGCCCGGGCCACCCAGGTCTTTTTGGACTCGCAGCCCTCGGTGGCTATCGCCACCTGGTGGAAAGGGATGTATGACAAAGGCTACTACATCTACAGCGGCAAGCAGCGGGATTGGGCAGCCACCGAGCAGGCCATCCAGACCGGTACCGTCGCCATGGCCATCACCAGCAGCGCCGATGTCGCCAACATCACCAATGCCGCCAAGCAGAACAACATCGAGCTGGTCACCACCCGCATGCCCTACAACGCCGACAAGGGTTGGACGGGGAACTTGATCGGGGGAGCCAGCCTCTGGCTGGTGAAGGATCTGCCCAAGGAGGTGGAAGAGGGGGCGCTGACCTTCATGCTGTGGCTCAATAACACCGAAAATGCTGCCGAGTGGCACCAAGTGACCGGCTACTTGCCCATTCGGAAAAGCTCGGTAGCCTTGCTGGAGTCGAAGGGCTGGTTCAAGGAAAACCCCAACTTCTTCACCGCCAGCGACCAAATTAATAATTCCAAAGTGACCCCTGCCACCCGTGGGGCGCTGCTGGGGGCCTTCCCCGAAATTCGCAACGTGGTGACCCAAACCATGGAAGATCTGATGCTTAAAGGCGGGGATCCGGCCCAGGCCATGGCCAAGGCCAACGAGGAGGCCAACCGCCTTCTGGCCGAGTACAACTCCCTCTATCAGTAATTGGTCAGGAGCTGGGCTACAGCAAAGCAAAATCTGAGGATGGGGGGTGGGCGGCGGCCTGCCCCTTTTTGGCTTTTGCAAGGTTGGATGGGAGAGAGAACATGGGGAAATGGATCCAAGTGCTGCTGCCGCTGCTGGCGGGGTTGTCGGGGGCCCTCTGGGTGGGATCCCGTTTTCGGCGCATCGAGCGGCCTGTGCTGCTGGGGGCGGCTCTGGGGGGGCTGGCAGGAGGGTTGGGATCCCTGATTTTTATGGCGCCCCTGGATTTTTGCACTTTTGAGCCGGAGCGCAAGGCCATCGACATGGCCTTTGGCGTGGGGCTGGTGCTGGCGGGCATGGCCATTCCCCTCTGGCCGCTGTTGGCGTGGACGCAGAAGGAGCAGGAGCGCCGCCTGGGGATCCCCGGCCCAGCTGTTCAGGAGAGGGGCATCTTTAAGCAGTGGTGGCTGGCGTGGCTGCTCTTGTTGCCCACCTTCGCCATTTTGGTGGTGTTTCTCTACTATCCAGGGCTGGATACCCTGCGCCTCTCCACCCTGCTCACCTTTGTGGGCGCGCCGCGCAGCCGCTTCGTCTGTGTGGACAACTTTACCGCTCTGCTGACGGATGCCACCTATCTGCGCAGCCTGGGGATTACCTTAGCCATTTCGGCGGCCATCGTGGTGTTGGGGCTGAGCGGATCCCTGTTGATTGCCACGCTGGCCTACCAGCCCATCCGCGGGGCGGCAATCTATCGCATCTTGCTGATCTGGCCCTACGCCATTTCGCCAGCAGTGGCCGGTATCATCTTTTTCATTATCTTCAACCCCTTGGGCGGCGTAGCCAACTACTTGCTGGGGTTAGTAGGGATCCCACGTTTGAACTGGCTGAGCGATCCCAATTTAGCCCCTTGGGTGGTGATCTTTGCCAGCGTTTGGAAGCAAGTGGGCTACAACATTTTGTTTTATCTGGCTGGGCTGCAAAACCTGCCTAAAGATTTGCAGGAGGCGGCTGCCATCGATGGGGCGGGGGCCCTTCGCCGCTTCTTTTCCATCACTCTACCGCTGCTTTCCCCCATCACCTTCTTTTTGGTGATCACCAACATGACCTACGCCTTTTTCGATATTTTCGGCACCATTGATTTGCTGACTGCCGGCGGCCCTTCCGGATCCACCTCGGTGTTGATGTACGAGATCTACAAGATTGGCGTATCGTCAGGCAATTTGGGCAGGGCAGCCGCCCAATCCATTGTGCTCTTCTTAATTGTGGTGGGCCTGACGATCCTGCAATTCCGCACCACCGAGCGGAATGTAACGTATGGGGGATAACGGGGCTGGGGGAGAGAGCAAAATCTAGGATTCGTCAGCTTCCGACGGCTTAGAAGGGTCAGACAACTCGCGCCATTGCTTGAAAACATTGCCTAGGTTGCGGCGGAACTCGTCAATCCCCAGCAGGGATCCCGGCTCTGGATCCCAAGAAGCCGAGAACACGCCGTAGCTAATGCCCAAAAAGCCAAGGCCGAAAAAGGCCAGCGACTCCACCAAAGTAAAGTAGGGGGGCAGGGCTATCACATGGTTGGTTAAGAGATAGTAATTGACAAAAAAGCTGCTCAAGCCAAGGCCAGAAGGGATCCCGGAAAAGACCAAGATCCGCCGCACCATACGCCGGCTGACCTCAGGGGGAATGACAGCAACCGGCTCTCTTTGGGTCGGTTGCGTCTCCACCTGAGCAGGGGTAGAGCTGGAGCGGCGGCGGGAGGCTTTGGAATAGCGGCTGGACTTGCCCACGAAGGTAGCTCTCCGACAGTGATTTAGCTAGCTGCCTACTTTTTCACCCGAATGTTCAACCGTTCGGCCAGCTCCCGGAAGCGGTCGGGAGAACGTTTGGCAATGTAGTTGAGCAGCCGCTTACGCCGACCGATCATCATCATTAGGCCGCGGCGCGAGTTGAAATCTTTCGGGTTTTTCTGAAGGTGCTGCGAGAGTTGGTTGATACGGCTGGTTAGAAGAGCAACTTGTACCTCGGCAGAGCCGGTGTCAGTGTCGTGAAGTCGGTAGGTCTCGATAATCTCCTGCTTCTCTTGCTGCAGTAAGGCCATAAGTTCACAAAAACTGGATGCACTGCCTCAGAATGATAACATCGGCTTTTCGTCCTTTGCTATAGCCGGGTTAGGGGGAGAAAAGGAGATGACGACAACTTCTGGGGATCTGCCGGCCTTGCTGGAGCTGTTGAGCTCTCAGAACTTGGGGGATCGGCTGCGCGCCGTCAACAAGGCCAGAGAGCTCCCCGCGACCGAAGCCTTGACGCTGTTGCAGCGAGCTGTAACCGACGAGAATGCCCGCGTCCGCTATGCCGCCATTAGCCAATTGGGCACGCTCTCCGGCGCAGGTGTCGACCCGGCTGCCCTTTTGCCGATTCTGCAACAGTTTTTGCGAGAGGACCCCGAGTTCGATGTGCGGGCTGCCGCCGCCGCCGCCCTGGGGGATCTGAAGCAGCCACAGGCCCTAGACGATCTGCTAGAGGCTTACCGGCGAGAGACGGAGTGGCTGGTGCGCTTTAGCATTGTCGCCGCGCTGGGCGAGCTGGGCAACCCCGCCGCCTTCGACACCCTAGTGCAGGTTTTACAGGAAGGAGACGAGCTGCTAACAACAGCCGCTGCCGCTGCCCTGGGAGATCTAGGGGATCCGCGGGCCATCCCCCATTTGGAGCCCCTCATCGATTCGGACGATTGGCAGTTGCGCTACCGCGTCTGCATTGCTCTAGCCCAGCTCGGCACCGAAGCCGCCCGCCCCGGCCTAACCCGGCTGGCCCAGGATCCCCAAGAGCAGGTGGCCGCCCACGCCCGCACCGCCCTGGCATCTCTGTAGGCAGCAAGACCACCAAAGCTTGCCTCTCCACCGCCCAGACCGGCCTCCCTCCTCAAGAGAGGCGAGCTAGCTCATGGCATTGATGATGTAGTCGAAATAGGGGGCAGCCTCGGCGGCGGAGTCCGGATCCAGCAGGCTGAGGGCTGCTTCCTTCAAGAACACGATCGCATCGATCATACCGGCAATGGGCACGTTGAGGGCATTGTACATCTCCCGCACCCCTATCAAGCCGATGGACTCGATCGGCTCTTTGCTGCCGGCAATGATGCCATAGGTCACCAGGCGGAGATACCAGTCGTAGTCCCGCAGGCACTGGTTATAGCGCTTTTCGCCGTAGGCATTGCCGCCGGGTTGTATGTATTCGGGTCGCTTGGCAAATAGCTGCTTCTGCGCCTGATCGATAATGCGTTTTTTGTTCTCAGTTAACACCTGAGCGATCTGCAAACGCTTCTCGCCGCTGCTCATGTAATCTTTGATAGCTTGCAGTTCGCTGACGGAGAGATAGCGCAGTTGGTCGTCCGCGGTCTCGATGATCTGGTTGATCACGCTCACGGTAGGAATTCTCCTGTTTGCTAACTTGCTTTCAATTCAATTTGTTCACCAATCCGGCACCCATCCCGCAAGCCAAAGCTCGGCTCAGGAGATGAGAATATGGCCCAGAAAGCCAGCCTTGCCGCTTGCTCTCAGTTTAGGATAGGGCGAGCTTTCCCTCAAGCACCCACCCTGCGGGGCAGCGACCTCAGATGCGCCCCCGCAGCCATTGGGCCATCTCGTTGCGCCGCGGAGCCGCCTCCAGACACACCTCCTCTGTAATGCGCCCCTCTTGGTAGAGCCGAAACAGCGACTGGTTCATGGTACACATCCCCTCGTAGGAGCCGTCGGCAATCAGCTCCTCGATCTCGTCCACGGCACCCCGTTTGATGTAGTCGCGGATGGCATCGGTGTTGCGCATAATCTCGTGGGCAGCGGTGCGCTTGCCGTCGGTGGTGCGCACCAGCGTCTGGGCAATAATTGCTACTAGAGTCTCGGCCAGTTGCAGACGCATTGGCTCCTGCTCCTCTGGCCGGTAGATCCCCAAGAGACGCTCGATGGTGCGGACGGCGCTGTTGGTGTGCAGGGTTCCAAACACCAGGTGGCCCGTCTGGCCGGCCTTGAGAGCCGTATCCACGGTTTCGCGATCCCGCATCTCCCCGATGAGGATGATGTCCGGATCTTCCCGCAGCGAAGCCTTGAGGGCGTTGGCAAACTCCAGGGTGTGGATGCCGACCTCCCGCTGCCGCACCAGCGATTTCTTACTCTGGTGGACGAACTCGATGGGATCCTCAATCGAGATGATGTGCTTAGCAAAGTTGGAGTTGATGTAGTCCACCATCGCCGCCAGGGTTGTGGACTTCCCGGAGCCGGTGGGGCCTGTCACCAGTACCAGGCCCTTGTGCTCCTCGGCAATGCGCTTGAGCACCTCCGGCGCCCGCAACTGCTCCAGCGTCAAGATCTTGAGCGGGATCAGGCGCAGCACCATGGCAGGCCCTAGCAGAGAAACAAAGCAGTTAACCCGGCAGCGCACCAAGCCCTCGTACTGGATAGCGGTATCCAGCTCCAGGCACTCCTCAAACTGGCGGATTTGGTTCTCCGGCAGGCTTTCCCGCAGCCAGCTATAGAACACCTCGGTGGTGGTGACCGGGTAGTTGCCTATCACAATTTGCCCCCGATCCCGGAAACGGGGCACCTCTCCCACCCCCAGGTGAATATCCGAGTAGCCTTTTTCGTAGGCTTCCTGCACCAGTTGGCGCAGCGTCGGTCCAGCGGGGGCAGACTTAGGAGCAGCGGCGGCCACCGGGATCCGTCCAGCAGCCGTGGGGCGAGCCGGCGGCCCAAAAGGCGGAGCAGCCGAACCGGGGCTGGGGGGAGACACCTGAGGCCGGGCAGCAGGAGCTGGAGGGGGCGGAGACATCTGCGGGGGAGTGGCAGGGCCCGGCATGGGCACCGGCGTCTGCGGGGGGGCGACGGCCACATCTGGGGGGACGGGCCGGCCCAAGATGGGCTTGGGGGCGCTGGGGACAGGACGGGATCCGCTCCCGACAGGGGGAGGAGCAGCCCTGCCCAGCACCGGATCTAGCTGGGTTGGGGGTTCTGCCGAGGGCGCTTGCGCGGCCGCACGCGCGGGGCGCTGGATAACAGGCGGGGTCGGCGGCTTCCAACCGGAGTCTAAGTCGGTGGGAAATTGATTTTCGGGGCTAACCTCGCTCATAACAGGCCTCGCTTCTGGCAGGATCTGCGTCGATTTTAAGCTAGTATGCCCAGCCAGAGCAGAGGATTAGCTTTCTTGCCGGCAAAGCGCCGCGGCATCCTTAAAGGTTGGACGGGTGGCGAATGAGGCTCAAAAACTCCTCCCGCGTGCGGGGATCCTCCTGGAACACCCCCACCATCGAGCTGGTGACCGTCCAAGAGCCCGGCTTTTGCACCCCCCGCATCACCATGCACATGTGGGTAGCCTCGATAACCACCCCCACCCCATAGGGATCCAGCATGGTCATCAAAGCTTCCGCGATCTGGCGGGTAAGGCGCTCCTGAACCTGCAGGCGGCGGGAGTACATCTCGACAATGCGGGCGATCTTGCTCAGGCCCACCACCTTTTGGCGGGGGATGTAGGCAACATGGGCCTTGCCGATAAAGGGCAAGAGGTGGTGCTCGCAGAGGCTGAACAAAGTAATATCCCGCAGCAGCACCATCTCGTCGTGGCCCTCGTCGAAGATGGCGCCGTTGATGAGATCTTCCAGGGACTGCCGATAGCCGCTGGTCAAAAATTTCAGGGCGGCCACCACCCGCTCCGGCGTTTTCTTGAGGCCCTCCCGCTGCGGATCCTCCCCAATTCCCCGCAGCAACGTCTCCACTGCCGCTACCATCGCCGGATCCAGGCTCTCTGAGCCCTCGGGCTCTTGCCCCGCCGCATGGGACAGATCTCGGACAAGGCGAGACTTCAGGTTGGCTTTGTCGTTGAGTCGAAACTCGGCACCGGATCCAGGCTTGGCAAGAGTCATAGCAGGATATTCCTTGGGTTGAACGAAGGGTTGAAGGAACTTGTCGAGGGAGGCGGTGCAGGCAGATCTCCTCAAAAGCTCAGTCACAAAGGCCGTTACAGGAAAAGCCAGCTCCAGCCCGGCCTAAAAGGCCCCTGCTGCCGGCATGAGGGTCAGATCTTCCACCACGGCACCCTTGGGCAGGCGAACGATGTGGGCAATCAAGTCCGCCACCCACTCCGGCGAGAGCATTTTGGAACGGTCGAAATCGACCTGAACTGTATCCCAAAGAGGTGTATCCACAGCTCCGGGACACAGGCTGGTCACCCGAATGCCATGCTGCCGTTCCTCTGCGGCCAGGGCTTGAGAAAAGCCCAGCAGGCCAAACTTACTGGCGCAGTAAGCCCCCCAATTGGGAAAGGCTCGCTTGCCCGCAATGGAGATAATGTTGACAATCGTGCCGCAGCGCTGCCGGCGCATCGCCGGCAGGACGGCTTGGGCACAGAGAAAAGCTGCCGTCAGGTTCAAGTCGATCACCCGCTGCCAATCGGACAAAGATAAGGTGGCCAAAGGCCCGACATGGGCTATGCCGGCGTTATTGACCAAGACATCACAAACACCAAATTGATCCAGGAGAGCCTGCAACCGCTGCGGCAGGGCTCTTAAGTCGGCCAAGTCGATGGGAAAAACCTCCGCCTTTCCTCCCTTTGCCTGGATCTCCGCCTGTACCCCCAGCAAATCGGGATGGGAACGGGCCACCAGAGCAACTGCCACCCCCTGCCGAGCTAGGGCTAGGGCCACTGCTTTGCCGATCCCTCGACTGGCCCCCGTAATCAGGGCACGTTCGGGAAACTGGGTCTCAAAACTCATCCACAATAAAACTCTGGGATGCGCCGTCGAGAATAAGCGCCACCAGAGCCTGGGAAACTTCGTTAACCCAGTGTAACACTAATTCCTGCCTGCCCCTCCAAGCAAACAGGAAAGACTGGCATCGATCCCTCTCCGCCGCCCTCTAGCTGACTGGCGTCGGGCCGGGAAGGATCTGAGGTATGGTAGTCTGGTAAAGATAGTGAAAATCTTTTGCAACAACGATCATGGCCGAGTTTTTGATTTCCTCGACGTCCACCGCTGCCCGGACGGACTCTCCCTACATTCTTGAGGTTGAGCACATCAGCAAGGGGTTTCCCGGCCAGCGGCAGTTGGTTTTGCAGGAAGTGGCGTTTCGCCTGCCCCAGGGAGACATTCTGGGGATTGTCGGCCCATCGGGCTGTGGGAAGACCACTTTATTGCGCACCATTGCCGGCTTTGAGCAGCCAGACAGCGGGCGGATCCTGCTGGGGGGGCGAGTGGTGGCCGGGGAGGGGCAGTGGATCCCACCGGAGCGGCGGGGGGTGGGGCTGGTGTTTCAGGATTTTGCCCTGTTTCCCCACTTGGATGTGTTGGCCAATGTGATGTTTGGCCTCCGGCCCACTGCCCTGTTCGCGTCGGCAGCGGGGGGCGGCAGTCGCTCCTCCTCGGCTGAGGTGGGAGGCGCTGCCCAACAGGCGCGGGAACGGGCTGACGAGGTGTTGCGGTTGGTGGGTCTAGAGGACTACGCCCACCGCTATCCTCATGAACTTTCAGGCGGGCAGCAGCAGCGGGTGGCCCTGGCCCGAGCTCTGGCCCCCAAGCCCAGCCTAATCCTTTTGGATGAGCCGTTGAGCAACTTGGATGTGCAGGTGCGCTACTACTTGCGGGAAGAAATCCGCAAAATCCTCAAGCAAACCCAGACCTCGGCCATTTTCGTTACCCACGACCAAGAGGAGGCTCTCTGCCTTTCCGATTGGGTGGCGGTGATGCGGGAAGGGCGTATTGAGCAATGGGGATCCCCGGAGGAAGTCTATCGGGAGCCGGCTACCCGCTTTGTGGCGGAATTCATCGCCCAGGCCAACTTTCTTCGCTGTGAGCGGCGGGAGTTCGGTTGGCAAGCTGAGGGGCTGCTGCACATCCCATTTCAGGCTTTGAGGGATCAGCCCGATCCCCATCTGCGCCAGGGAGAGCTGATGATCCGGCAGGAGGAGTTACGTCTGCATCCCAATCCCCAGGGGAGAGTTACCATTCGGGATCGACAGTTTCTGGGGCGAGAGTATCGCTATTGTCTGGTTACAGAGACGGGCAAGCAATTGCACGCCCTGGCGCGGGAAGCTTTGCCGGTGGGCACGCGGGTTCAAGTTACCGTCGAGCAGGGCCGTCTGTTTCCCATTTCGGAACCTCAGTCAGTAGCGGGATCGGGAAGCAAGAGCTTTGCCTGATGGGATCTTTGCCCTCAGCCCAGGCGCCCCACGCCGCTGCCGCGTTCCCAGGATCCTGCCTTCTCAGCCCAGACTCTACAGCCAGAGGATGGAGGGGCTATCTGTATTTGGTGTGGATCCGCTTTGTTAGACTCCGTATATAGTAGGAGGTGATGCGGGATCCCCACCCAAAACGAGGGCTTTACCCCTCGACAGGGGTTGAGCAAATGCTTTAACCTTGCCTTCTAGGGTGGCCCAGGGGGCGCTCGTCAAAAAGGGTAGAGGGGCGTAGTGTCAGCAAGGGCCAGCTTCGCCAGGCGCTGTCCCCAAAGTCCCAAGAGTGGGCCGCATGGCCAGCCTGAGCTGTGTTGAGCAAGGTGAGCTTGGTCAGCTCCTCTTGGGCAGAGGTCGTCGGTTAGTGTTTCAGGGATCTGACCCAATAGCAACGAAGACAAGGCGTGATGCCAGGAGTAGAGATGAAAATGATGCGCGGTAATGCAGTGCCGCTTTTGGGATCCCTCTGCCGCCGTAGAGCTCAGGCAGGCGGGCGGGCCGCGTTCGTAGCGGCAGTTCGCAGCACCCTCCTGCTGGGGTTGGCGGGGGTGATCTGGGGGGGAGTTCCTACTTTTGCTCAAGGGGGGCCCCTCTCGACTCAGGCAGTGGCAGCCCCCATGAGTCGTCAAGAAGTGGCGGAGCGGCTGAATCTGGTGCCGGTTTTTGCCATTGTGTCTCAGAACGGCACCCCTGTGGTCGCTAACGTAGAGCGGGAGGGTCGCACCATCCAGGTGGCTTCTTTCTGGCTGGATCAGAACCAAGCCCAGCAAGCGTTGGATCAGGTGAAAGCCAAGAACCCTGAGGTGGGCCAGCAAGCCCAGGTGGTGCCCATTCCCTTGGGCTACGCCTACGAAAAGTCGGAAGAAGAGCGGGCCAAGAATAGCAATCTGTACTTTGAGGTGGTGCCTCGGGCTGCTGATGTGGAGGCGGCCAAGCAAGTGCTGAAAGAAACGGGTCAGGAGGTGCCGCCGGAAGTGATCGGCGTGCCGCTGTTCTATGGCCGCTCGGGAGAGGGGTTGCTGACCATCGAGCAGGATGGCCAGGAGGTGGTGCCTTTCTTCTTCGACCGCAACGACCTGAAGGGGGCTTTAGACCGGGCGGCGGCGCAGAACCCCGAGGTGGTCGGCAAAACCCAGATCGAGGTCACTTCCCTGGCCATCGTGGTGGAGCGCATGTTAGCCCCTGACGCCCAGGAGGATGTGCAGAAGATCGCTTTCATTCCGCCGCGCGCGTCGCTGGAGTACGTGCAATCGTTAATTCGCTCTGCCACTCCCCAGCCTCAGCGGCGTTGACCTAGCTCCTGATGGGATCCCCCTCTGCGCTGGTGCAGCAATTGCTGGCCTGGCGTGCCCAGGCTCTGCAGGCGGCGCAAGCCGCCGGCATCCCTCCTCAGGAGGTGGAACTTCTGCTTAGGGAACGGCTGGGCTGGGGATCGTTGGAGCGCTTGCTGGGTCGGCCCCCGACGCTGCAGGGGGATCCGCTGGCGGAGGTAGAGGAGCTGTGGCGGCGCCGGCTGACAGAGCGCATCCCCCTGCAGTACCTGCTGGGAAGGGTAGAGTGGGCAGGTTTGAGCTTGCGGGTAACGCCAGCGGTGTTGATCCCGCGCCCGGAGACCGAGCTGCTGGTGGAGCAAGCCTCCCTTTGGTTGCAGTCTAACCTGCTGCCGCCGGGATCCCCTTTTGCCGACCTGGGCACCGGCAGCGGGGCCATTGCCATCGCTTTGGCCCAGGGGCATCCCCAGTTGCAGCTTCTAGCGGTGGACGTGAGCCCAGAGGCTTTGGCCGTTGCGGCAGCCAATGTGGCGGACTATCATCTGCAGGAACGGGTGAAGCTGTTACAGGGATCCTGGTTTGCGCCTTTGGATCCCTGGCGAGGTCGGCTGCGTGGCCTGGTTTCCAACCCGCCCTATATCCCCACCGGGGAGCTGGCCTACCTCATGCCCGAGGTACGGCTGCACGAGCCACGACAGGCCCTCGATGGCGGGGAAGATGGGCTGGTGCACTTGCGGCTTTTGATTCAAAAAGCACCGGATTACTTGGCCCCCAACTCCTTTTGGGCGGTGGAGGTGATGCAAGGCCAAGCCCCTTGGGTGGCGGAGCAGTTGCAGGCCAGAGGCGGCTATCAGCAGATCCAAGTCCACCGGGATTTGGCCGGAATTGAGCGGGTGGTCAGCGCCCACTTCGTCGGCTAGAAAGTTGGGAAGAAAAAGGTAGGATCCAGGAGCGCGCCGTTGTCAAACTAGCTAAAACCCAAGGCTCTCCATCCGAACGCCCTGCTTCGAACATCAACGGGATCTCCTACCTTTTGTCCGAAGTACCTCTGGAGGAAACCCTTGCCCGCAGCAAAACCCGATCCTCCCTCCCAGCAGGCCGCTGCTGCCGTCAGGCAAGAGGCGGTGGATTGGCAGTTTGCGTTTGAGCGCTCGGAGGTGATGCGCGCCTTTCAGCAGGAGCTGCTCGTCAGCATTGGCCACGAGCTGCGCAACCCCCTCAGCAGCCAGATGGGATCCCTGCAGTTGGTGCTGTCCGATCTGTGCGATTCCCGCGAAGAAGAGCGGGAGTACCTTCAAAGTGCCAAAGAAGCGGTGGAGCGCCTGATCCAGTTGCTCGAGGAGTACAGCCGCCTGGCCCGCCACGACCTGCCCATTCAACCCTTGCAACCGAAGCCGACCCGACTCCGTCCCCTCCTTCAGGATGTGTACAGCCTAACTCGCCTACAGGCCCAGGATCAGGGCATTCGCTACGAATGGCCGATCCTACAACCGCCTTCTGCCTCTGAGCTGCCCGCCCTCCCGGACAGCCTTATGGTTTGGGCGGATCCCCACGGTTTGGTGCAGGCTCTGCTGGGGGTGTGTCGCTGGGGTATTCGCACCCTACGCTATGGTTCGATGGCTCTACACCTCTATCCCATCGCAGCAGCGGAGGGGCGCCTGTGCCTGGAGTGGAATCTGGAAGGGCGGTGCCATGTGCCCATCCAAACAAAGGGTTGCGCTGCTTGGCGGGTGAGCGAACGGCTCCTGAGAGAAATGGGGGGCGATCTGGAGCTTGGCGAAAGCAGCCTCCACCGGGTTGTCATCAAGGTAATCCTGCGCCTCGCCCAGTGATTTGGATCTGGGAGATCTGAAAAGCTTAACCTTCGCGGCGCAAGGCCAGCTCAGCGCGATCCAGTTGCATCAGCACCCGCTCCACCTTCTCTGGGTCAAGAGGCCGCTTGGAGGTGCGGTAGTGGGAGGCCACGGTGTTGAACACGGTGCGCAGAGTCGTAAAGGATTGCAGCTTGTCGTAGCGATGGCCATGGTAGCGCCCTGCAAATTCTTGAATGGCCTCCATCGCTTCCACCTGCGCCTCCTCTGGATTCATCACGGGATCCGCTTCCGAGAGAACGGTGCGCAGGGTTTGGATCAGGGTCATGCTGTCTTCGTAGTACTTGCCGGTGAGGCGGGCCGCCTGAGCGCTTGCGGTCGCCCAGCCCAGCATCAGGGTGACCGAGAGGAGCAGGCCGAGAAAACGTAGAAAAAAAGGTTTCAGCATCGGAAGGTTGCCCAATGTAACTTATCTTTAAGCATAAGTCACAGCGACACCGGAAGAGGAGCCATCGAAAAGATGCTGTCCACTTTCTTCAACCACTTGCTGCCGGAGCTCGCCCGGTACAGATCCCACGCGATCATGTTGGGCATGATCTTGGGGTTTGCCTGTGCTCACAGTGGGCTGGCCCACTTGCGCCCCTGGGGGGAAGCTTGGCTGGGATCCCGTCTGTACCGCCTTCTTTTTGCGCTGGTCAGCCTCAGCTTGGCTCCGCTGTTGCTGATCTACTTTTTGAACCATCGCTACGACGGGGTGATCCTCTGGGATCTCCATGCTGTCCCCGGCATTCACACCACCGTTGTTCTTTTGTCGGCGCTCTCGTTTTTCTTTTTGTATCCGGCTACCTTCAACTTACTGGAGATTGCTGCCATTCACAAGCCGGAGATTCACCTGTTTGAGACCGGGATCATCCGCATCACCCGCCACCCCCAAATGGTGGGCCAGGTGATCTGGTGTGTGGCCCATTCCCTTTGGATTGGCTCCAGTTTTATGCTGGTCACTTCCCTGGGGCTGGTGGCCTACCACCTGTTCGCCGTCTGGCACGGGGATCACCGTCTGGAGCGGAAATACGGCCAGGCCTTCCGCGATCTCAAGGCCCGTACTTCTGTGATCCCCGGCTTGGCCATTCTGCAGCGGCGACAACACCTGCAACCGCGAGAGTTTCTGCGCTGGGCCTATCTGGGGGTGTTCAGCTTTGTTGTGATTCTTTATGCCTTTCATCCGCAAATGGTTTCTGCAGCCAGCGGGGTTGCCTGGTAGCATGATCCCAAACAACTTCTTTAGTCTGGGAGTGATGAACTTGCAAGTTGCTTTAGATGCTTTTAATCAAGAACTTTTGACAAGTGACGGGTTGGTGTTGGTGGATTTTGGTGCCCCTTGGTGTGGCCTGTGTCGCTTCATTCAGCCGATTACCGACCGTCTCGCAGCAGAGTGGGGCGGCGCGGTCAAGGTGCTGCGGGTGAATGTGGACGACAATTTTTGGCTGCCGCGCCGCTATCGGGTGCGCTCGCTGCCGACCTTAATTTTGTTTGAGAAGGGTCAAGAAGTGCAAAGGCTGGAGCACTTCGCCAGCCGCGATGATGTGCTCCGCCGCTGCGAGCAGTTGTTTCTCGCTCGCCTGCGCTATGTGGGTTCGGGTGCCTGCTCCTCCTCGCTGGACCCCCAAGCCCCGCCGCCAGGGGTGTAGAGGGTGAGCACATCGCCGGCTTTCAGGGGGCGGCTGATCTTGCTGGGCAAGGGATCCCCGTTGACGAGGTTGATCCCCAGCTGGCCAGGTTCGCCGCCTTCTTCCCCTTGCGGGGCATGGTGGCGCCGGTCGGTGAGCAGGGAGAGGGTGCAATCTTGCAAGGTCTGGATGGAGCGGATCAGCCCCCACCCGCCCCGCTGGCGGCCATGGCCGCCGGAATCTGGGCGCAACTCGTAGCGCAGCACCCGCAGGGGATACTCCAGCTCCAGGGCTTCGATGGGGGTGTTGAGGGTATTGCTCATGCCCACGTGCACCCCATCCAGGCCTGGTCGCTGCTGGCTGGCCCCCTGGCCGCCCCCCAGGGTTTCGTAGTAGGTGAAGTGGCGGTTGCCCAGCACGCAGTTGTTCATGGTGCCCTGCCCCTGGGCGATGGCACGGGATCCGGCCACCGGGGCCAGGGCTTTGAACACCACATCGGCAATGCGCTGCGAGGTTTCCACGTTGCCGGCCACCACCGCCGCCGGAAATTGGGCATTGACCAGGCAGCCGGGCGGGGCCACAATCTCGATGGGATCCTCCAGGCCGACATTGCTGGGGGCAGTGGGATCCAACAGGCAGCGCAGGGCAAAGAGCACCGCCGAGCGGGTCACGGCCAGAGGCGCGTTCAGGTTCCCCGCGGTGGCCGGGGCTGTGCCGGCGAAGTCCACCCGCAGCCTCTCCCCCTTGACCTCTACCTGCACCCGGATCTCAATGGGCTCAGGCGGATCCCCGTAGCCCTCCAGGTAGTCGCAGGCGGTGTAGATCCCATCGGGCAGAGCGCGGATCTGGGCCTGCATCCGCCGTCGGCTGTAGGCGATCACCCCGGCAATCAACTGCCAGGCCTCCTCTTCCCCGAACCGGGCCAGCAGCTCGCCAAACCGGCTCACCCCCACGGCGCTGGCCCCCACCTGGGCCTGCAAATCTCCCCGCCGCTGCTCAGGGTTGCGCACATTGGCCAGGATCAGGCGCAGCAGATCCTCCTGCCAGCGCAGCTCCCCTGTCGAGGTCATCTGGGCCAGCCGTAGCGGCGGGATCACCAGCCCCTCCTGCCAGATTTCCGTAGAGTCGGCGGGCATGGAGCCGGGGCGCATCCCCCCAATATCGGCATGGTGGGCGCGGTTCACCGCATAGGCACAGACCTGTTCTGGATCCCGCAGGCCGGGGATGGCCGTAACCACCGTGATATCCGGCAGATGGGATCCCCCCTGGTAGGGATCGTTGAGGACGAACACATCGCCGGGCCGCGGGCCGGCTGCCACCACCGCCCGCACCGCCTCCGAGAGAGCTCCCAGGTGAACTGGAATGTGGGCCGCCTGGGCAATACAGGCCCCTTGGGCGTCGAACAGGGCTGTCGAGCAATCCCGCCGTTCCTTGATGTTGGCCGAGTAAGAACCGCGGATGAGGCGCGCCCCCATCTCCTCGGCGATCCCCGCCAGCGCATTGGCCATCACCTGCAGCCGGATGGGATGGGTATCCATGCCCCTCACAGCCTGCGCCCCAGCCAAACAGCCACCCTGCGGATCCCTTGCCAAAACTGCAGACGGCGCTGCCAGCGGTCGAGGGTATGGCGATTCTCCCGCAGCCGATCCCGCAGGCGCAGCAACTCAGCCGGCGTGGGAGCCAAAGCCCGCTCAGCGGCTTCCCGCCAATCAGCCATAGCCCGCTCCGTAACCCAGAGCGCCGACCGCAGGTTCAAGAGGACAGGAATCAGGGCAAGCAAGGCTAAAAACAGCAGCCCATTGAGGCCGCAAACCGCCCAAACTGCCCACTCTGTCCCTAGTGCAGCAGTCACAGAGAGCTCAGCAAGGGATCCCTGGCAACACTCACTGCTGCTGCAGCATCAAGGGGCGCAACACACGGCCATCGCCGACCACAACCACCGTCGATAGCACTTGTCCGCCGCGCCGGAAGGTAATGGGTACCCGCTGGCCCACGGGGGTGTTTTGGATAATTTGCTGCACATGTTGCACCGAGGTGACCCGCTGCCCGTCCACCCCAATCAAAATATCCCCCTGGGCCAGACCCGCTCGTTGAGCCGGGCCATCCTGGAGCAGGCCAACCACCTGCACCCCTTGAACTCGAGGCGCAGGGCCGAACAGGCGACGGCTGATAGCGCCTTGAGCCGGCTGTCCATCCACCGCTTCGATGGCAACCCCGATGAAACCGTTGCCTACGACAGCAGGCGACACCTGAGCCCCGAAACTGTCAACCTGAACCGTGGGGCTGTAGAAGTTGTAAGCTTCACCCCCAACCGAGTCACAGGGGTAGGCCACAACAGCATCTGCCAGCAGGAGGGAGGCGGGCAGGGCGAGGGCAAGCTTGAACAGAGTGTTCGGTTTCTGCATAGTTCGAGCCTGGAAACGGCGAAGAATAACAAGTTGAGATCCGCAAAAGCATTGGGATGGATCGACCAGCCCGAGAGAGACAGCGGAAGCCATCAACCGGGCAGCTTGCACCGCCCTTCCCTCAGTGATAAACCCAAAATCGCCAACTGTCGATAGGCTTGGCCGTGCTTTGGGGCTAGATCCCAAGGTTTTGCCGGCATTTCTGTAGCAATTCTTCAAGCTCTTGGGATCCTCAACCCGGCCTATCTCAGCGGCTCACAGACCAACGCAGCGATCGGTGGCCTGCAGCAGGGCGGTGCGGATCCCGGGCTCGGTGATGGAATGGCCGGCATCGGGAATGAGATGAAACTCCGCCTCTGGCCAGGCCTGGTGCAGTTCCCAGGCGGAAATGGGGGGGCAGACCACATCGTAGCGCCCCTGGACAATGACAGCCGGCAGATGGCGCAGGCGCTCCACCCCCCTGAGGAGCTGATCTTCAGGATCCAGAAAGCCGCCGTGGACGAAGTAATGGCACTCGATGCGGGCAAAGGCCTCGGCAAACTCTTCCCGGCCAAAGCGCTCGATGAGCTCAGGGCTGGGGATCAACTTGCTGGTGCTGGCCTCCCAGATGGCCCAGGCGCGGGCCGCCCTCAGGCGCACCTGGGGATCGGGGTCGTTGAGGCGGCGGTGGTAGGCTGCCAGCAGGTCATCCCGCTCGTTGGGGGGGATGGGATCCAGGTAATGTTCCCAAGCATCGGGGAACAGGTAGCTGGCCCCCGACTGGTAGAACCAGCGGATCTCAAACGAGCGCAGCAGAAAAATGCCCCGCAAGATAAACCCCAGGCAGGATTGGGGGTGGGTTTGCCCATAGGCCAAGGCGAGGGCGCTGCCCCAACTGCCCCCGAACACCCACCAGCGCTCAATGCCCAGGTGCCGGCGCAGCTTTTCGATATCGGCCACCAGATCCCAGGTGGTGTTCTCCCGCAGCTCGGCGTAGGGGCGGCTCTTGCCGCAGCCGCGTTGATCGAACAGCACCACCCGCCAGCGGCTGGGCTCGAAGTACTGCCGGTAAAGGGGATCGATGCCGCCGCCGGGCCCTCCGTGCAAAAACACCACCGGCTTCCCGTCTGGGTTGCCGCACTGCTCGTAGTAGAGGGTGTGCAGGGAAGAGACGGGGAGAAAGCCGTGATCGTAAGGCTCGATGGGCGGGTAGAGGTCGCGCTGCATAACCAGAGATTCTAAGGATCAACGGCCAGCCGCTCAAGGCCTGCGCAGGGCGATGGTGGCCTTGGGCGGGATCCCTTCCTGGAAGGTCTCGCCATCGGCGGCCACGATGACGAACTGCAGCTCTTGTCCCGGCTGGGCGCCCAGATTGCTCCAAGGAATAGCCACCTCCAAACAGGCATCCACCACCGCTTTCACTTGGTGGCTGATGGCGTGCCAGGTGTGGTACTCCCCTGCCTGCAAGAGCTGAGCCTCGACAGGGGCGGGATGCTGGCCGGTGCCGGGGGGCGGCAGCGATAGCTTCAACAGGTGGCGGTAGTGGTAGTTGAGGGGGGCTTCTGCCGGCAACCCTTGGAGGGGAATGGGGCTGTTGACGGTGACGCAGTTGGGGTAAAACCACAGCACCTGCAGTTGCTTGGGCCGCTGCACCACCGAGTTAAAATCCAGCCGCAGGTAGAGGTTGAAGTGATCGAACCCGTACCAGAGGCGGCGGACGACGCTGTTGCGGTGCATGGTGCCGCGGGCGGCGCCGATCTCCAGCCGCCCGGCTTGGCTCCACTCCCGTTCGGCGGGGCGGCCGTTGATGGCCGGGTGGATAAATCCTTGCGGCAGGCGATCCCCCAGCCCATCGTGATCCTCGAGAGGGAACTGCAGCACTGCCGGCACGGCCTCTCCCAAAGCGGTGTAGAGGGCCTGCAGATGTTCCCGAAACAACTGGTCGAAAACGGCATCGTGGGCCGAGGAATGGCCCGCCCCAAACCACCAGAACCAGTCGGATCCCTCGGCGGCCCAGAGGGCTTCCCAGGCTTCGGGATTGGCGTGAGGGTGATCCTGAATGACCTGGCGGGCTTGGGCCAGGAGCTCCCAGGCGCGGTTTTTGACGGGATCCCCGATCCAAGTGGTAAAGTCAGCTTCAATCCAGGAGCCGCTGTGCAGTTGTTCGGCTGGCAGAAACTCCGTAGGGGGAAACTGGTCCAAAAACTCCGAAACCGTCACCAAGCGCAGCGCCGGGTGCTGGCTGAGGCGGGCATAGAGGTTCTCCAGGAAGGGCCGGCCATCTTGGGGGTAGTACTCCCAGCAATTTTCCCCATCTAGGGCGATGGTGACCAGCCAGGGCTGTTCCTGGGGCAGGCGGTTGCGGATGCTCTCCAGGTGGCCGATGAGATCCTTGGCGGCAGCATCGGCGGGCATGGCGCTGTAGCTGAAGCCGATCAAATCGGAGAGGCGGTGATCCCGAAAGACAATGGCCAGATCCCCTGCCTCGCTCTCCAGACGGTAGGGCCGATAGAGCTTTTCCGGCTCGAGGATATGGCCCTGCCCGTCGCGATGAAAGGGTTGGCCCAGGCTCCAGCCCAGCACGCCCTCGTCGGAGATGATCCACTCAAAACCCTGCTTTTGCACGATGGGGACAATGGCCGGGCTCACGGATTGCTCCGAAGGCCACAGACCCCGCGGCTCGCGGCCAAAGCGCTCCCGGTAGATCTGCTTGGCCCGCTCCAGTTGGCTGTGGACATCCTGCTCCCAGTGGAAGGGGTAGCGGGGCAGGGGCAAGCCGGGCCGAGCCACCCGCGCCGAGCGCTCGCTCACCAGCAGGGGCAAGATGGGATGGGTGTAGGGGCTGGTGGTCAGCTCCAGTTGGCCGCTCTCTTGCAGCTTGGCGTGCTGGGGCAAGATGGCGGCCAGGATCTGCTGCTGCTTGGCATAGATCCGCTGCCGATCCGCCAGGGTAAAGCCGGATCCCATCTTGATCCAGCCCTCGATCTCGGGATCCTCGTGGAAGAGGGGATCGAACCAGGAGAGGTTGTGCCAGGCCAGCAGGTCGCTGAAGTCTTGCGGTGTCCAGTACTGTAGGCACCAGTTGATCCCCTGCGATTCCCGCTGTTCGTAGAGCTGGCGGTAGCGGGGATAGGGCTCAATCATGGTGGGGTAATGGCTGTCGAAGAAACGCTCGACAATGAAGCGCCGCTGCTCTGGGGTCAGCTTTTCGACAGGAGATAAAGTCAGCTCCAAATAGGGATCGAAGGCGGAGCCGGCCACGTAGTCTTCGATTTGCACAATCAGAGAGGGCACCAGGTTGACCGTTTGGTGCAGGCGAGGATAGCGCTCCAGCAGCAGAACCAAGTCGAGGTAGTCTTTGATCCCGTGTAGGCGCACCCAAGGCATGCGATATTTACCCGCTATCGGACTTTTGTAGAGGGGCTGGTGTTGGTGCCAAACCAAGGCGATATGCAGCGGGTAGGTCATGGGAGGCACGGGATCCGACCATCACCCGGATACTAGCCCATCTGTCCGGCTCCCGATCGTCAGAAACTCTGGAATGTTGAACGGTGGGGATCCGCCTGGATGGTGCCCACTGCGGGAAAACCTTGTCATTCGCCGGATTTCTCAGGACAATGGCGGCAAATGGAAGAGCTAAGTCATGACTGCTGCTACCCACGTCCTGGAACAGTCGATCGTTGTCTTCTCCCAAAACTACTTGCCCATTAGCCGGGTCAACATTAGGCGGGCGATTGTGCTGCTGCTGACGGGCAAGGCAGAGCCGCTGGCGATGATGAATGTGCCGGTATGGAAAGTGCGCTCCCCCAGCCAGGTGATCGAGGTGCCCGAGCACATCCGCCTGACCATCAAGGGCAAAGAGCGGGCCTGGCGAGTGCCCCCTGTTAACCGGCGGGAGGTTCTGCGGCGGGATCACCACACCTGTCAGTACTGTGGCAGCACCCACAACCTAACCCTGGATCATGTCGTGCCTCTTTCTCGCGGGGGATCCCACACTTGGGACAATGTGGTGACTGCCTGCGAGCGCTGCAACCAGCGCAAGGGCAACCGCACGCCCGAAGAGGCGGGCATGGTTCTGCGCAGCAAACCCCGCGCCCCCCTCCACCCGACGGTGGCTTTTGCCGAGCAGTTTTGGCGCGAACAGCAGAGCCGGCAAGAGCCAATCTACGGCTACAGCGCAAGTTAGAATCGGCAAATTTCGGTTGTTATCGAGGAGGATCCGCGTCGGCCATGATGACCGTAATGGAGTTTTTTGCCCTCAGCGCTGGCGAGTGGATGTGTCAGCGTACCAGCCATCACTTGGCCTTTCGCCGCTCTGAGGGGGGGAGATCGCGGATGCAAATTGCTACCCTTTCGCCCGCCGATCCGGCAGTTATCCAGGTTTGTGAGCTGTTCAAGGTGGATCCACGGCGGGCCGTGGGGGCGGCGCGAGTGCAGTGGAATGGGGAGCAGGAGTGGGACAACGAAGAGTACAAAGGCGATGTGGTGCTGGTTCCCATTCCCGATCCCGACAACCCCATGCGGGGGCAACTGTTGCGGGATCAGGGCTATGCCGAGAAAGTGCCGGTGGCCGGCACCTACGTCATGGGATCGGACGGCGCCCTCACCCTCTACACCGAGTACGAGATGACCGAGTCGGAGGAGCGCATCTGGTTTGCCAGCCCCAACCTGCGCCTGCGGGCCAGCACCGTCAAGCGCTTCGGCGGCTTCAGCATGGCCTCTTTCTGCTCCGAGGTGCGCAAGCTCTCCGCCAGCCCTTCCCCCATCTCGGCTGTGGCTGAATCCCGCTCTCTCTAGGCTGTGGGCTGACCAGAAAGCTTGCCGGCGCCGGATCCCTGGCTTACTGGGGAGAGCCTCAGCCGGCAAGGGATGGGCTAAAACCTCTGTTGGTGGGTCATTTGTAGACGGAAAACCCGGGCTGTGGCGGATCTAAGCGACTTTATCCAGGGTATTGAGCAGCTCATCGAGCTAGCCCAGAAGCTGGACGAGAAAAAAAACACGGGGGGGCTGCGAACCGAAGTGCGCATCCAGGCCCGATCCCTGGGCAGCTCCATCCCCCCTTCTGGTTCTATCCCCCGCCGCCGCAGTGCCCAGACGGGGGATCCCTCCTGGAGCAGCGAGCCTCAGGTGATGTCCACGTCAGGCTGGCGCGAGCCGCCCAAGGCTGACCCTACGCCTGAGGCCACTGTCGCCGACCCCCCCGGCAGCCCAGACACCTGGCCGGGACCGCGCCTCAAGGATGTGGGGGGGTTGAAGGAACAACTGCAAGCTTTGCGGGAGCTGGTGGAGATCCCCCTCAAGCGGCCCGATCTGCTGGCCAAGTTGGGTTTGGAGCCGCCCCGTGGCGTGCTGTTGGTTGGCCCCCCTGGCACTGGCAAGACCCTGACGGCCCGCGCTTTGGCCGAGAGCCTGGGGGTGAACTACATTGCCCTCGTCGGCCCGGAGCTGATCGGCAAGTACTATGGGGAGGCGGAGGCGCGCCTGCGGCAGGTATTTGAAAAGGCGGCCAAGTCGGCCCCCTGTCTGGTGTTCATCGACGAAATCGACGCCCTTGTGCCCAACCGCGCCGCCGTCGAGGGAGAGGTGGAAAAGCGCCTGGTGGCTCAAATGCTGGGGCTGATGGACGGCTTTGTGGCCCAAAAAGGTGTTGTGGTGCTGGCGGCCACCAACCGGCCCGAGGCCCTGGATCCGGCGCTGCGGCGACCGGGCCGCTTCGACCGCGAGGTCATTTTCAAGGTGCCGGATCGGGAGGGGCGGCGGGAGATCTTGGCCATCCACACCCGCGGCATGCCGCTGGCAGAAGATGTGGACTTGGACAGCCTGGCGGATCAGACGCTGGGCTTTGTGGGGGCAGATCTGCGCGGCCTGTGCCAGGCGGCAGCCTATGCGGCCTTGCGGCGGCAGGTGCCGGATCTGGGATCCCCCATCCCCGACTCCTTGACAGTTTCGGCGGCGGACTTTCAGCAGGCCCTGCAACAGGTGAAGCCGGCGGTGTTGCGCTCAGTGGAAATCGAGTCGCCCCAGGTGAGCTGGGATCAGATCGGCGGCCTGGAGCAGGCCAAGCAGGTTCTGCAGGAGGCCATCGAGGGATCCCTGCTGCACCCGGAGCTGTACGAGCAGGCCCAGGCGCAAGCGCCCAAAGGGATCCTCCTCAGCGGCCCTCCCGGCACCGGCAAGACCCTGCTGGCCAAGGCGATTGCCTCCCAGGCCAAGGCCAACTTCATCGCCGTCTCCGGCCCAGAGCTCTTGAGCAAATGGGTGGGATCCTCCGAGCAGGCGGTGCGAGAGCTCTTTGCCCGCGCCCGCCAGTGCGCCCCTTGTGTCATCTTCATCGACGAGATCGACACCCTCGCCCCGGCGCGGGGCAGCTACTCCGGCGATAGCGGCGTCAGCGACCGCGTTCTGGGGCAACTGCTGGCCGAACTGGACGGGATCCGCCCCAGCCAGGGGGTGTTGGTGGTGGCCGCCACCAACCGCAAAGCCAGCTTGGATCCCGCCCTCACCCGCGCCGGCCGGCTGGAGCTGCACCTGAGTGTGGAGCTGCCGGATCGGGCCGGGCGGCGGGAAATCCTGGCCGTGCACAACCGCAGGCGGCCCCTAGGGCCAGATGTGGATCTGGAGGTGTGGGCCGAGCGCACGGAAGGCTGGAGTGGGGCCGATCTGGCCCTGCTAAGTAACCGTGCTGCCATTGCTGCCATTCGCCGCCACCGGGCCACTGCCGAGTCGGTGGATCCCAAGACCCTGGTCATCCGCCAGGAGGACTTTGCCCAGGCCTTTGCCGAGCTGCAGCAGCAGCGCCAGGCCACCTAGAAGACCGGGATCCCTTGCCATTCCGGCTGCCGGTGGGCGTGGGCCGCCTCGCCGCAGGTGCGGGGGGTGGGAAAGATCTTGTCGGGATTGGCGATGTGCTGCGGGTCGAGCACCTGCCGCACCCACTGCATGCTCTCCAAATCCGTGGGCGTAAACATCTCCGACATGTAGCAGCGCTTGTCGGCCCCGATGCCATGCTCGCCAGAGATGCTGCCTCCCAGGCGCACGCAGAGCTTGAGGATCTCACCCCCCAGCTTCTCCACCTGCTCCAGGGATCCCGGCACCGACTCGTCGTAGAGAATCAGCGGATGGAGGTTGCCGTCGCCGGCGTGGAACACATTGGCCACCGGGTAGCCGTACTGGCGGCTGAGGCGCTCGATTTCTTTGAGGACATAGGCTAGCTGGCTGCGGGGGATCACCCCATCCTGGACGTAGTAGTTGGGGCTGAGCTTGCCCATGGCGGCAAAGGCCGCCTTGCGCCCCTTCCACAGCCGCGCCCGCTCTTCTGCATCGACGGCCACCTGCACCTGGCGGGCCCCGTTTTTCAAGCAGAGCGCCCTCACCTGTTGGCCGACTTCCTCCACCTCCAGCTCCAGGCCGTCCACCTCCACCAGCAAGATGGCTGCCGCATCCCGCGGGTAGCAGCCCAACTGCACCACATCCTCCACAGCATTGATGCTGAAGTTGTCCATGATCTCCAGGCCGGCGGGGATGATCCCGGCGGCGATGATGTCGGAAACGGTGGCTCCTGCCGCCTCGACGCTGTCAAAATCCGCCAGCAAGACCTGCACCTGGGCCGGCGCCTTGAGCAAGCGCAGGGTAATCTCGGTAGCAATGCCCAGAGTGCCCTCGGAGCCGACGAACAGGCCCACCCAGTCGTAGCCGGGCATCTCCGGGATCTTGCCCCCCCAGCGCACCACTTCCCCATCCGGCAGCACCACCGTCAGGCCGAGGATGTGGTTGGCCGTCACCCCGTACTTGAGACAGTGGACGCCGCCGGAGTTTTCCGCCACATTGCCGCCGATGGAGCAAACCGACTGGCTGGAGGGATCCGGCGCATAAAAGTAGCCCTGGGCGGCCACCGCTTGGGTAATCCAGGCGTTGATTACTCCCGGCTGCACCACCATGCAGCGGTTGTCTAGGTCAATCTCCAGGATCTGTTTCATCAGGGTGGTGGCGATGACGACGCTATTTTCCAGCGGCAGCGCCCCTCCCGAAAGGCCGGTGCCGGATCCCCGCGCCACGAAGGGCACCTGGTAGCGGCTGCACAGCTTCACCACCTGCGCCACCTCCTCCGTGGTGCGCGGCAACACCACCAGAGCCGGCCTTTGCCGGTAGCTGGTCAGCCCGTCGCACTCGTAAACCAGCAGCTCCTCCGGCCTGCTGATCACCCGCCGGGGATCGAGAATTTTTTTGAGCTCAGCCCTCAGTTTGAGCCAATCGAAGGTGAGGCCAGCTTGCAACGGGTGAGAGGAGCGAACAGCCATAGGGGGCGGCAGAACATCTCGTGAGGGGGATATCGTCACTATAGTCTGGATAGTCTGGCCGGAGAGCCTATGCAGTCCCGCAACGCCGAACAGATCCTTGAGCAAGTGCGGCAGCTCTACGACCTCTACCCCTTCCCACCACAGCCCATCGGCACCGTTCCCCCGCCGGGGTGGAACTGGCGCTGGAGCTGGCCCCAGGCCTATGCTTTTTGCACCGGATCCCATCCGGGCCGGCGCAAGGTGCGCATCCTGGATGCCGGCTGCGGCTCTGGGGTAGGGACAGAATACATCGCCCACCAAAACCCGGAAGCGGAGATCTGGGCCTTTGACCTAAGCGGCCGCGCCCTGGAGATTGCCAAGGCCCGCTGCCGGGCTTCCCAGGCGCCGCCGGTGCAGTTTTGCCAGCTCAACGTTTACGACATCGACCAACTGCCGGGGCAGTTCGACTTCATCAACTGCGTGGGCATGCTCCACCACCTGCCGGATCCGCTGGCGGGGCTGCAGGCGCTGGCGAGCAAATTGGCCCCTGGCGGGATCCTGCATTTGTTTGTCTATGGCGAGCTGGGCCGCCACGAAATTCGCTTGATGCAAAAGGCCATCCGCCTACTGGTCGCCGGCTCCGAACACCAGCCCCTGGCTTCCGCAGAACACCTGCAACAAGGGCTACAGGTAGGCCGCCGCCTCTTCCGGATTTTGCCGGAGAGCAACCGCATCCAGCAGCAGGAACGCGCCCGCTGGGCCGTTGAGAACGTGGACGACGAATGCTTTGCCGACATGTACCTGCACCCGCAGGAAGTGGACTACAACATTGAGACCCTGTTTGAGCTGATCCGCGCCTCCGGGCTGCAGTTTTTGCGCTTTTCCAACCCGGAGTTCTGGCGGCTGGAACGGGTGTTGGGCCAGGATGAGGCCCTGCTGGCCCAGGCGGCTCAACTGCCAGAGCCGGAGCGCTACCGCCTGATCGAGCTGCTGGATCCGGTGGTGGCCCACTACGAGCTCTTCCTCGGCAAGCCTCCCCTCCCCCGCTGGGAATGGACTAGTCCGGAGGCGGTGGCCTCGGCTGTTGCCCACCTCAGCCCATGTCTAGGCCTGTGGCCGGGCCGGAGCATCTTCAACTACGCCTACGAGGCAATCTCCCTCAGCGAGGAAGCCTTCGCCTTCCTGCAGCAGGTGGACGGGATCCGCACCGTCCAAGCCCTTCAAGACAGCCTGGAGTCTCCCCTGGGCTGGCCGCAGTTGCAGCAGTTGCTGCGCTGGCAAGTGCTGCTCTTGGAGCCACGGGAGGGCTGTCTTTGAGTGCCTCTGAGCAAATGTGGGCAGCCAAGACCGGTGGCAGCATTTGCCTTCTTGGACTTTCCTGCTCTATGCTGGGAGGCTGTGACCTTTTCTCCAGCCCCACCCATTCTGGGGGTACTGCCATGCCCAAAATCAAAACTCGCAAGGCAGCCGCCAAGCGCTTTCGCCTCACCGGCAGCGGCAAGTTTATGCGCCGCCGGGCCGGGCACAACCACCTACTTGAGCACAAAACCAGCAACCGTAAGCGCAAGCTGGCGGGTGTAGCCCTGGTAAGCAAGCAGGATCTGGCCAATGTGCGCCTGATGCTGCCCAACACCCACTAGCTGGGTCCTGTTCGCGCTACGCGCCGCTTCCCCGACGCCTCGGCACGTTGGGGACGGGTTGAAGTCTCAAGGTTTGCCGGGGGCTCGCCAACTTCTATATCCGTCTGTATTGGGTTACTGCCATGAGAGTCAAACGCGGCAATGTTGCCCGCAAGCGTCGTAAGAAGATCCTCAAGCTAGCCAAAGGCTTTCGAGGAGCCGGCTCCAAGCTGTTCCGCACTGCCAACCAGCAGGTGATGAAGGCTCTGCGCAGCGCCTACCGGGATCGCCGGCGCAAGAAGCGGGATTTTCGCCGCCTGTGGATTGCCCGCATCAACGCGGCCACCCGCGCCCAGGGCCTGCGCTACAGCGAGTTCATCGACGGCCTCAAAAAAGGCAATATCCAACTGAACCGCAAAATGCTGGCCCGCTTGGCCTTCCTGGATCCAGAAGCCTTTACCCAAGTGGTGGAAGCAGCTCGCCAGGCCCGCGCCTCCTAAAGAGATGGGGTCTCGGTCTCCGTTGGCCGCAGCAATCCAGAGGTCTTGCATGGCAGCCGGCCTGGCCTTGGCTTGCTTGGGGAGGGGGATCCCTGCGGCTGCCCGCCCCTGGCCAGAGATTGTGCGTTCGGGTCAGGTGCGAATTGCGGTCAAAGACAACCTGAGGCCGTTGGGCTTTCGCGATCCCATGGGCAAGCTGCAGGGGTTTGAGATCGAGCTGGCCCGCGAGCTGGGATCCCGGCTCTTGGGATCCGCGGAGGCGGTGGAGCTGGTGCCGGTAGCCAACGTGAAGCGGCTGCAGGCAGTGGCCGCTGGGGAGGTAGATCTGGCTATTGCCCAGCTTGGCATTACGCCGGATCGGGCGCGACAAGTGGAGTTTACCTCGCCCTACTATCAGGATGGCCCCAGCTTGGTTGTGGCCCGTTCCCACAACTGGGAAAGGTGGTCGGATGTGGGCGGCGCGCGGATTGCCGTCCTGCGCGGATCGGCTGCTATTCCTTACCTCCAGCGCTACCTCCCAGGGGTTGAGTTGGTGGCGGTGGATTCCTACCGGGAAGGGGCGGAATTGCTCCTAAAGGGAGCGGTGCAGGCCTGGGCAGCGGATCGCTCGGTGCTGGCAGGGTGGCTGGCGGAGCACCCCCAGTTTCAGTTTTTGGGATCCCCGTTGGCGGCGGTGGGGCTGGGCATTGCCCTGCCCAAGGGGCTGGAGCATGCTGAATTGCGGCTGCGGGTGCGCCGCGAGCTGGAGAACCTGCGCGCTGAGGGCTGGCTGGCGGAGCGGGCCAGAGCCTGGGGTCTGCCCTAGTGCAAAAAGTGACGGATGCCAGTGCAGACCATGGCGATCCCAGCAGCATTGGCAGCAGCAATGGAATCGGCATCGCGGAGACTGCCTCCCGGCTGGATGATGGCGCGGATCCCAGCACGGGCTGCCGCCTCCACACTGTCGGCAAAGGGGAAAAAGCCGTCGCTGGCCAAAACCGCTCCTGCTGCCTGCGAGCCGGCCTGGCGAAGGGCAATCTCGACGGCGCCTACCCGGTTCATCTGGCCTGCGCCAATGCCGAGGGTCTGCCCCTGCCGGGCAACGACGATGGCGTTGGATTTCACGTGTTTGCAGACCGTCCAGGCAAACTCCAGATCCGCCCACTCTTCCGGTGTCGGCTGGCGCTCGCTCACCACCCGCCAGGACGGGCGGCGGTCGGATCCCTGGGCCAAGTCAGCCTCCTGCACCAGGAAGCCCCCAGCCAGGGTGCGAATGGTTTGGGCCGGCCCAACCGCAAAGTCCGGCAGAACCAAAAGCCGCAAGTTCTTTTTGGCTGCCAGTTGCTCAGCCGCCTCGGGGGTGCAGTCCGGGACAACCACGCATTCCAAAAAGGGCTCCGCCAGCCGCCGGGCAGCCTCCCCATCCAAGGTTTGGTTGAGGGCGACAATGCCCCCGAAGGCGGAAACGGGATCGGCGGCCAAAGCCGCCTCAAAAGCGGCAGCCAGAGTTGGGCGAACGGCTACCCCACAGGGGTTGTTGTGCTTGACAATCACCGCCACCGCTGGCCTAGGGCCGTTGGCCAGCCCTAGGCTCAGTTCTGCCGCCAGGGCGCGGGCCGCCTCTAGATCCAGCAGGTTGTTGTAGCTGAGCTCCTTCCCCTGCAACTGTTTGGCCCGATGCCAGCCGGGAGCAGCCGCATCCACCACATACCAGGTGGCGGCTTGGTGGGGATTTTCCCCGTAGCGCAGGCGTTGCCAAGGGATCCCTTGCAGTTGAAAAACCTGCTCGGCAGCGGTTGCAGGAGCTGGAGCTTGAGAGGGGCGGGACAGCTCTGAGCGAGTTAGGTAGTCGACAATGGCGCGGTCGTAGGCCAGTACCTGCTCGAAGGCGCGGCGGGCACACTGGAAGCGAAAGGCCAGCCGCTCCGCCTCGCTGGAGGGGCTAGAGAGCAATTGCAAATACTGAGGGTACTGGCTGGGATCGGTGAGCACGGTAACGTGGGGATAATTCTTGGCTGCCGCCCGCGCCAGCGTCGGCCCGCCGATGTCGATCTGTTCAAAAGCCTCCTCCAGCGACACCCCTGCCCGGGCCACCGTCTGCTCGAAAGGATAGAAATTGACCACCACCAACTGGATGGGAGGGATCCCCAGCGCCTCCAGATCCGCCCGGTCTTCGCGGCGCTCCAGGCGGGCCAGAATGCCCCCGTGAATGCGGGGGTGCAGCGTTTTTACCCGTCCCCCCAAGATCTCCGGCGCGCCGGTATGCTCCGAAACAGGGGTGACCGGGATCCCAGCTTCTGACAGCGCCTTGGCTGTGCCTCCGCTGCTGAGCAGCTGAAAGCCGTGCTCCTGCACGAGGGCCTGGGCCAGCGGGATCAGGCCGGTCTTATCGGAGACACTTAGGAGAGCCAAAGGTGGGAAGGGCTGAGCAGACATCGGTTGTTAGCGATCTCAAGAGAGCAGAGTTGCCTAGGAGATCCCAACAGGTGGAGATCCCACGCCCCAGCATAGCGCCCCTGCCGGGAGGGGGATAGGAGGTTGTTGCCACTACTGAGAGGTCGGAGAGGTGGCTGGGGTTCACGTGGGATGATCCAGGATGCCAGAAGGTGCAATTCCAGCCACTCAAAAGGGATCCCAGCCCTGCCGAGAAAGTGCTATGACAAGATGAGCGTGAATTGCCGCTAGAAGGGGGTAACTAGGATCGTATGGATAGAGTCTTGCAGCTCCTGATCCAGGGTTGGTACTATTCCATCCCCCTGTTGACGTTCTCAGTCTTCTCGGTGGCCTGTTGCATCGAGCGGGCCTTGTTTTGGTGGAAAGTCACCCACCGGCAGGAGGAGGTGGTGCGGCAAGCCCTGAGCCAGTACCGCCGCAACCCACGCGCTGCCCAGTACCTGCTGGAGCAAAATGCGGATCTCCCCATTGCCCGCATCTTTTTGGCCGGCCTGGAGCTGAACGAAGCCAGCCCCGAAGATTTTAAGCTGGCCCTGGAGACAGCCTTGGCGGCAGAGGTGCCCCTGCTGAAGCGCTTCAATACGGTCTTCGACACCGTCATTACCGTTGCCCCCTTCCTGGGCCTGCTGGGCACCGTTACCGGCATCATCCAGATCCTCAGCTCCATCCAACTGGGGGATATCGGCGGCACCGATACGCAAGGGGTAGGGCAGGGGATCGCTGAAGCCCTCTACTCGACCGCTTTTGGGCTGATCGTGGCCATTCCCACTTTGCTAATCTCCAACGTCTTCCGCTCTCTGTACCTGCGGCAGCTCTCCAAGATCCAGGAGTACGGCGGCGAGCTGGAGTTGCTGCATCGCCAGCGGCAAGAGATGCAAGCCCAACAGCTTTCCCAGTATTCTTACGCCAAGCCCAGCCCCAGCGGCAGCTCCACTCTTCCTCCCTACTCCCCCCTTGAGCCCTCCTAGCCTATGCGCATCCCCGAAGAAAACTTTCGATCCGGCGAGATCAACATCGTGCCCCTGATCGATGTCATCTTCTCGATCTTGGTGTTTTTCGTCATCGCCAGCCTGGTGCTTACCCGCTCGGAGGCCCTCGATGTCAATTTGCCAGAGGCCTCCACAGCCGAAGCCCGCCGCCAGCCAGACGTTACGGTGAGCATCACCGCTGAAGGCCAAATTGCCGTCAACCGCAAGGCGATTGCCAATCTTGCCGCCCTGATCCCAGAGGTGGAACGCGTCCTGGCCGAGAAGCCGGCTGAAGGGCGCCGCCTGGTGGTGATCAACGCCGATTTGGCTCTCTCCCACGGCAAGGTGGTGGAGGTGATGGATACCCTGCAGCGACTGCCCAACGTCAGCCTGGCCATCGCTGCCCGCCGCCCTGCCAATAACCGTTGACAGGCTCCCCTCTGGGGCCGGGGGTGAGGGCCATCACCCTGCCCCCAGCAGTTGGATCAGGAGCGCTTTTTGCACGTGGAGGCGATTTTCTGCTTGATCCCACACCCGGGACTGGGATCCCTCCAAGACCTCGGCGGTGATCTCCTCTTCCCGGTGCGCGGGCAGGCAGTGGAGCACAATGGCCTCGCGAGCCGCCTGTTTCAGCAGCTTAGCATTGACCTGGTAGGGCAGGAAGTCGGCTTTGCGCGCCTCGGCCTGGTCTTCTTGGCCCATGCTGGCCCACACGTCGGTATAGACCACCTGGGCTCCCGCGACCGCTTCGTAGGGATCCCGCAACACCCACACCTGCGATCCCTGGGCCAAGGCTTGCGCTTCTGCTACTACTGCCGCATCTGGCTCGTAGCCGGGGGGGGTGGCGACGCGGATGTGGATCCCGCTCATGGCACAGCCCAGCAGCAGGGAATGGGCAACATTATTGCCGTCGCCGCAATAGGCCAAGGTCAGGCCCGCCAGTTGGCCGAAGTTCTCCTGGATGGTGAGCAGATCGGCCAAAACTTGGCAGGGGTGAAACTGATCCGTGAGGGCGTTGATCACGGGGATCTCGGCATATTCGGCAAAGATTTCCAGCTCCCGCTGGTTGTAGGTGCGAATGGCAATGGCGTCCAGGTAGCGGGAGAGAACGCGGGCCGTATCCTGCAGAGGCTCGCCGCGGCTCATCTGCATCGCCGTCGGCACCAGATCTAGGGTGCTGCCCCCGCACTGGGCCATGGCAGCGGTAAAGCTGACACGGGTGCGGGTAGAAGCCTTCTGAAACAACAGCCCCAGCACCCGGCCGCGCAGATCCACCCGATAGGGATCCCGCTTCAGTTGCGCCGCTTGGACCAGCAAGGCCGCTAGCTCCGCCGGGCTCAGGTCGCTGAGTTTGAGCAGATCCCGCCCGGCTAAGTTGATGGATCCTACAGCTTGCAACCCCGCCATCGCGCTTCACCGCCTCCGCAAACAACTTCCGGCCCGCGCTGCTGCCTGCTCGCCAGCGCAAGGCCGCTACTCAGCAAGGTCTCGCAGCCTGGGCCCCAACGCTGGCTAGAGGGAAGAGGAACGCATTGGCTCCTTGGCCTGTTGCTGGCGGGCCGAGATCTGCGCCTGGAGGGCCTGGATAGCGGCGGCATATTGCGGGTCGGCGGGAGTCGCCACCAACTCGCGATCCCGGCTGAGGCGATTGAGATCTTCTTCGGACAGTTCCACGACAATGTCAGGGGTGATGCCTTTGTGATCGATATCGGTGCCTTTGGGGGTGCGATAGCGGGCGATGGTCACCGCCAGGCCCGACCCATCGGAGAGGGGATGCACCGACTGCACTAGGCCCTTGCCAAAGGTTTGCGTGCCCACGATCACGGCGCGCCGGTTATCCTGCAAAGCCCCCGACAAGATCTCGCTGGCGCTGGCGGATCCTCCATCCACCAAGACAGCCAAAGGCTTGTCGGTGAGGGCGCTGTTGTTGGCCGTGAGGCGATCCTGCTCCCCTTGCCGGTTCACCGTCGAGACAATGCTGCCCCGGTCGATCCACATGCGGGCGATCTCGGCGCTGGAGTAGAGCAGCCCCCCCGGATTGGCCCTCAGATCCAGCACATAGGCGGCCACCCCTTGTTTCTCCAGCTCGCGAATGGCCTGGCGCACCTTGTCGGCGGCATTGCCGGAAAACTGGGTGATGCGGATGTAGCCAATGGGCAGGCCATTTTCCTGGTGAACCGCATAGCGCACGGTGGCCAGCTCAATTCTCTCCCGCACCAGGTCGAACACCTTCAGCCCTTCCCCCTCGCGGCGGATGGTCAGCCGCACCCGTGTGCCCGGCTCGCCGCGAATGAGGCTGACGGCGGTGTTGGTGTCCATCCCTTCGGTGGATTTGTCGTCGATGCGCACGATTACATCTTTGGACTTGATCCCGGCCCGGTCGGCGGGGGATCCTTCGATGGGGGAGATCACCACCAGCTCGTTGGTCTCTTGATCCATGCCCAGCGTGATCCCCACCCCGGTCAGCTCACCGGATGTGTCAATTTGCATGCTGGCGAACTGGTCGGGATCCAAGAAGCGGGTGTAGGGATCGTTCAGTTTCTTCAGGGCTTCGCGAATGGCTGCATAGGCATCTTCTCGGGTGGCATATTCTCGGCTGAGCAGATCCCGCCGCACCGCCTCCCAGTCGACGGAGTTGAAGGAAGGGTCGACGTATTCGCGATTAACAATCTGCCAAACTTCGTCCACCACTTCCTTGGGATCCCGGCGAAACCCTGCCCAACCCGGCATGGATAGCTGCACCCCGACAAGCGACACGGCTGTGACCACTGCAGCCGTTGCACTCACCACAAACCCACGCTTTCTCATTGGCTCTCCTGGAAGACAAGGTCTAAAAGTCGAGATTAATCTCCAGCTTTTGGGGGTTTCGCCCAGAGGCTCTTCCCTGCCCCAACTTTATCTCAGGGACAAAGCAGTGCTGCCTGCCCCAGCCGGTGGTATCCAAAGTTTGGTAGGCTGCAAATGGTACAGCCCAACTGTGCCCAACGTAGCACAGGGATCCCTGCAAAGGTGCTCTCGCGATCACATTTGCAAAGGCGCTTTTTCTTCTGGAGTCCATGTCTCTTGTAACCGACTCTCCCAGCCTGCCGGAAGCTGCTGCTGACTCGCCCCTGCTGGCCCAGGTGCAGTTGGCTCGCGCTGCCGCTCGACGCACGGCTACCTTGCCCACTGCCATTAAAAATGCCGCCCTAGAGGCCATGGCCACCGCTTTGCTGGAACACCAAGAGGCCATCTTGGCAGCCAACCAGGCGGATTTGGAGCAGGCAGCGGAGCAGGTCAAGGCCGGTGAGCTGTCCGCCTCGGCCTACGCCCGCTTGAAGTTGGACGCCCAGAAATTGGCCGACGCGGTGGCCGGGGTGCGGCAGGTGCTGCGGCTGCCGGATCCGGTGGGGCAGGCCTTGCTGATCCGGGAACTGGATGAGGGGCTGGTGCTGGAGCGGCGCACCTACCCTCTGGGAGTGCTGGGGGTGATCTTCGAGTCGCGGCCCGATGCTCTGGTGCAAATTGCCGCCCTGGCGGTGAAAACCGGCAACAGCGTCCTGCTCAAGGGTGGCTCGGAGGGGCTCTGCTCCTGCCAGGCATTGATGGCGGCCATCCAGGCGGGGCTGCAGCAGATCCCCGAGTTTCCCCAGGGATCTTTGCAGTTGCTCACCAGCCGTGCCGAGGTCAAGGCCCTGCTGCAACTGGAAGGGCTGGTGGATCTCATCATCCCCCGCGGCTCCAGCAGCTTTGTCCGCTACATCATGGAAAATACCCGCATCCCGGTGCTGGGCCATGCCGATGGCCTCTGCCACTTGTACGTAGATCGGGCTGCCGATGTGGACATGGCGGTGAGGCTAACCCTGGACAGCAAAACCCAGTACCCCGCCGCCTGCAACGCCATCGAAACCCTGCTGGTGCACGCAGAGATCGCCCCCCGGTTTTTGCCCCTGGCCGTGCAGGCGCTGCGCGAGAAGGGGGTGGAGTTGCGCGGGGATCCCCGCTGCCGCCAACTGGTGCCCGATCTGATCCCGGCCAGCGAGGCCGACTGGCGCACGGAGTACGCCGACCTGATTCTGGCCATCAAAATGGTGGATTCTCTCGACGAAGCCATTGCCCACATCGAGCGGTACGGATCCCGCCATACCGAGGCCATCGTGACCGAAGATGCCGCCGCTGCCCAGCGCTTCCTCGACGAAGTGGACGCAGCAGGGGTCTTTCACAATGCCTCCACCCGCTTTGCCGATGGCTTTCGCTACGGCTTGGGGGCAGAAGTGGGCATCAGCACCCAAAAGCTGCCGCCGCGCGGCCCGGTGGGTTTGGAGGGCTTGGTGACCTACCGCTACCAACTGCGAGGGCGAGGCCATCTTGTAGCCGACTATACAGCCCCCCAGGCCCGACCTTTTCAACATCGAGATCGCCGAGATCGCCTGAACACCACCGGTTTGTCTTAGGGATCAGGGCCTGCTGCAGCGGCCGACTGTACAAAGCAATCCATGACGGAAACCGTTCTGCTCGTCTGGGTGGCTCCAAGTTAAGGTAAATTAGAAGATAGCCTTGTGATTTGCAAAGGTTGTGCTTTGTGCCCCGCTGTGGTGCAACAATAGACCACCGAAGGCTACTGGGTTTTGAAATTTGCTGTCGGCTTGAGCGCCTTTGACCTAGCACCTTGCTTTTTGGCTGCCTTTTGTTATTTCGATAGGAGCTTCGCTGCATCATGCCCGTTCGTCTGTATGTCGGAAATCTGCCGGAAGAGGTGGATCGTCAGGCATTGGAGAAGCTCTTTAGCTCTGCAGGTGAGGTCATTTCCACCAAGGTGATTCGGGATCGGCGGACAGGCAAATGTCGCGGCTTCGGGTTTGTAACCGTGAGCACCGAAGAGCAGGCGCAGCAGTACATCGAAAAGTTCAACGGCCACAGCTTTGGCGATGTCAACCTGCGCATCGAGATTGCCCAGCGGCGGGAGAAACGGGAAGACGCCGAAGCCAGGGCAGCAGCCTCCAGCTCCCCAGCTAAGGAGTCTGCCAAAGATGCTGGCAAGGATTCTAGGGCGCCCGGGGATCCTGAGCCCCGAGGTTCTTCCAAAGGCTCCAAAGAGTCTGGGGAAAAGTCCGCTCCCAGCAAAAAGCAACGCCAGCGGGGCAACAAAGGGAGTGGAGGCAATGTCGTTGCCGAGACTGAAGGGGCCTTTGAGCCGGATCCCCGTTGGGCCAGTCAGTTGCAGCGGATTAAGGAGCAGCTTCTCCAAGCGACCAACTCCTGATCCCCCCAAAAGCGTGGTGGACATCGCCGCCATCTGGCGTTAGCCTGGTTGAGCTGTACAGCTCTGGGCATACTCGAGAGGGGGTTTTGGGATGGATAGTCTGGCAAGGGTTTTTCGCGCGTGGGGACAGTGCTTGGCCAAAGCTGGGTTCCTCGGCGCGCTGCTGGTTTGGCTGGGGATGAGCAGCGTTGTCCAAGTTGCCCTCGCAGCTCCAGCCGATTTGGAGGAGCAGGTGCTGCAGATCATTCGCAAGCACCCCCAGGTGATCCTGGAGGCGGTGCAGGAGTACCAGCAGCGGCAGTACCAAGAGCAGCAGCAACAACAGCAGAAGTTGGCGGAAGAATTTGGCCGGCAGTTGCGGGAGAACCCGCGTGCCGTCATCGGAGACTCTCCTCAACTGGGATCCGACGCTTTGCGGTTGGTGTTGGTGGAGTTTTCCGATTTTCAATGTCCCTTCTGCGCCCGCGCCCACGACACCCTCAAACAGTTCATGGCCGAGCACGGGAATGAGGTGACCTTGGTGTACAAGCACCTGCCCTTGACCAGCATCCACCCGGAGGCGATGGCGGCGGCTCGCGCGGCCTGGGCTGCCCACCGTCAGGGCAAGTTCTGGGAGTTCCACGACGAGCTGTTTGCCAACCAATCCCAGCTTGGGGATGAATTTTATGTAGCTACCGCCGAGAAGTTGGGCCTAAATGTGGAGAAATTCAATCGGGATCGGCGCAGCCGGGCGGCGGAGCGCGCCATTCAGCGAGATATGGATCTGGCCTCTCAACTGGGCATCGGCGGCACCCCTCATTTCATCTTGAACGGCCTTTCTTTTTCGGGGGCGCAGCCTTTGGAGGTGTTTGAGCAGACGCTGCAACAGGCCAAGCAAGCCCTCTAGCCCGGTTAGAGCCTCAAGTCCAGATGTCGAGTCCCTATCGTTGCCCAGAGTGCGGAGATAGTTTCCTGTTTCGGCCGGATCCCTGCCCCACCTGTGCCAGCCGAGAACGCCAGAAACAGAAGGCTGCCCGCGCCAGGGAAAAACGGGGCAGCTACGACCTGACGGGCCAGGTGGCCGCCGCCGAGTTCTGGCAACTGTTGCGTTGGTACCCCTGCTGCCCTTGCTGTGGCAAGCCCTGGCCGGAGGTGGGATCCGCCCCTGTCCAGGATCACATCATCCCCCTTAGCCGTGGGGGGCCCAACACGGCTGCCAACCTGCAGCCTCTTTGTCCAGCCTGCAACGGCTGGAAGGCGGATTTTCTCATTTGTTTTGACAGAGCCGTGCCGGGGCGGGTGCGACCCTTGCCTCAGCACCTTTGGCCCAGCTTTCGGCGTTGGCTCGGCCTCGGCGGCGTCGAGGAAAAGCAAGCCCGCGAGCGGCAGTTGGATTGGTTGGATCCCGGCCTAGATCTTGGCGGCGGGGATCGCCCCCAACTGGTGCAACAGTTGGCCTATCCCTTGGCCAGCCCAGCCCAATTGCAGGCGGAAACCTTGCGCCTCACGCTGGCGGCGATCTCACTGGAAGAAGGATCCCTGGCGATTCCAACCAGTGGTGCAAAGGGCAGCGAGGCCCAAGCAGCCCGATGGAGCTATTCCCAACAGCCGCGAAACGGTTCCTAATCTCCCCTCTCCCTGAGGGAGAGGGGCTGGGGGTGAGGGAATCCCTGAGGGAGAGGGGCTGAATCCGGCTGCCGCTACTCGACGGGCAGGATGCGGGCGTCAAACCCTGCTTCAGCCAGAGCACGCCGCGCCTGTTCGGCATTGGCCCGTTGCCGGTAGGTGCCCACCTGAATCACTGAGCCGCGCACAAAAGCGTCAGGGGCAAACTGCTGGAGCTTGGGCAGCGCCTCTGCCCCGGCGGATACCACCACCCAAAATCCGCCCGTGCCTTCTGCGCGCAGGGATGCGGCAGAGGGGGTGGGATCCTGAACCAGAAGCGGTCGAGAGCGGCGCAGATCGGCGGGGAAGATCCCGGCTTCGTAGCCTTGGTCGGCCAAGTACCGCACCTGTTCGGCGGCAGCAGCGGGGTCGGCAAACCCGCCGGTGCGCACCACCCGCAGGTCGTCGTAGATCAAGGGCAGGGATCCCTCTAGCAGTTGTTGGAGTGCAAGCCATTTTTCACCGCTGGGATCGGCCACCAACACCCAGTAGCGCTCCCCCTGAGGTGGGTTGGAGTCGGGATCCCCCACAGCTTCCTCTCCTGCCAACGACACCGCCACCGCCGGCAGGCCCTGGGCGGTCAGCCAGCGGGCCTGATCCTGCGCCAGCGACAGGCGGGAGAAGGTGCCCGTCTGCAAAGCCGCCTGGCCGCGGTATTGCACCACAGCAGCCCCTGGAAAGAAGCGGCGCACCCGCTCTTCCAGCCGGGGATCCCCAGTAGGGTTGGGCACTTGGGTGGCAAAGGGCCGCTGCGGATCGAAGGGGGGAGCCGTTGGCGCTGGCGGGGCAGGACTGGGGGAGGGAGCGGGAAAAGCGGGCGGCAGGGGCGGATCCGTCTCTTGGCGGCTCACCACCCGCACCGGCAACCCCAGCCGTTCCAATTCCGCTTGGCGGCGTTGGGCGTGGTTGCGGTTGATGAACGTCCCCGCTAAGATGAACACTTGTCCATCCCCTTGCACGAAATAGGCGTCCGGCACCTGGGCGCGCACCTTGGCCAGCTCGGCTGCCCCATCGGCCAACACGTGAACTTGGTAACGCGTCAGCGCCAGAGCAGCAGGCAGGGCGAGGGCAAAAGCTGCCAGAGATCCGGCCACGAGCGCCGTCGCCATCGCCGGTCGCAGCCAAGGGACGCATGGAAGGAGGCCTGTACAAGTCGTCCCCCCTGAGGCAAGCCACAGGCGAGCAATCCATCTGCGGCGGTTACGCAGCCCAGCGTTCACGGGAGAAGCGCAGATTTAGTGTACCTCTAGTATAGACACGCCGCTGGCCGAGGAGGGTTTGACAACCCCTGTCACCTGCGGTCTTCAGAAGCGACGGCGACGATAGCGCTGGCGACTCGGTCGGCGGAGGGCCGGGGATCCCCCCAGAGCAAAGCGGATGATCTCGGTCTTGTACTGCTGTGAGCCCTCCGTGTAGCGGGCAAGCTGGATGGCGGATCCCTGGCCGGAGGGGAGGGCTGGCAGAGACTGCTCCGGCGTTGCGGCTTCGATGGCGATGAAAAACCGCAAGCGCAGCAGCACCTCCAATTTAGACAGTCGCTCGGTCTGTTCGGGCACGAGGCGGCCCAGAGAGATTTGGAGGCGCGGCCCGCGTCGCCGGGATCCGGGGCGGCTCCAGAGCTGTTGGGCCAACGTCCACAGAGAGGCCTGCTCAGGAGATTTGACCAACAGCTTCAGTCCCGCCAAGGGGTTGAGGCCATAGGTAAGCAGCAGAGAATACATGGGCAGCGGACTGAGGAGCAGAGAGGCGTTTTTGGGTTAGGGTCAAAAGATAGCTCATAGGCCAACTGTAGCACTGCTACCCGCTATCTGAAGACCGATGGCCATGGCCGGGATCCCTGACCAACGCTGGCTGTTTCAGCCTGTGAACCCACTGGCTGCCCAGAGCTTGGCTGAGGCGGTGGGGGTCTCGCCCGTCTTGGCTCAGATCTTGCTCAATCGCGGCCTCTCCAGCCCTGCTGCCGTGCAGCAGTATTTGCAGCCGGATCCCGTCCACCTGCCCCCGCCCAGCCAAGATTTTGCCGATTTGCCGCTGGCGGTGGAATTGCTGGAGGGGGCGATTCGCCGACAAGAGCCCATTGCCATCTGCGGCGATTACGATGCCGACGGCATGACCAGCACGGCTCTGCTGCTGCGGGCGCTGCGGGGCGCTCCAGTGTATTACCGCATCCCCAGCCGCCTCAGGGAGGGCTATGGCCTCAACAACCGCATGGTGCAGGAGCTGCACCGCGAGGGGGTACGCCTCATCCTCACCGTGGACAACGGCATTGCCGCCCATGCGCCCATCCAACTGGCCAAAGAGCTGGGCTTGACGGTGATCGTGACGGATCACCACGACTTGCCCCCCCAGTTGCCCCCTGCCGACGCCATCCTCAATCCCAAACAGCTCCCCCTCTCTTCTCCCTATCGGGGGATGGCCGGGGTGGGGGTGGCCTACCTCCTGGCCCAGGCCTTGGCAGAGCGCCGCGGGGACGAACATTTGGAGCGGGTGGCGCTGGAACTGTTTACGGTGGGCACCATTGCCGATTTGGCGCCGCTGACGGGAGTTAACCGCCTTTGGGTGCGGCAGGGGCTGGCTCTCTTGCCCACTTCCCAGGTGGCCGGGATCCGCGCCCTCTTGGCGGTGATGGGAATGACGGGATCCCCAGAGGAGCTGCGGCCAGAGTGGGTAGGGTTTGGCCTGGGGCCGCGCATCAACGCCATTGGGCGGATTGGCCGACCGGAGCTGGGGATCCAGTTGCTGACCACCGACGATCCGCAGCAGGCAGAAAAACTGGCCCGCCGCTGCGAACGCCTCAACCAGGTGCGGCAGCAGATGTGTGGGCGCCTCGAGGCGGAGGCCCTGGAGCAAATCGCCCGGCAAGGGCGGGATCTGCAGCAAGAGCGAGTGTTGACGATTTTGGGATCCCCGCAGCAGCGCTGGCACAAAGGGGTAATTGGCCTGGTGGCCTCGCGGCTGGCGGAGCGTTTTGGCTGTCCGGTGTTTATCGGCAGCCAGTCGCCCCAGGGGGAGATTACCGGCTCGGCGCGGCAGGGGATCCCGGAGTTCGACGTGTTTCAGGCGTTGGAGTTTTGCAAAGATTTGTTCAGCAAACACGGCGGCCACCCGGCGGCGGGGGGATTTAGCCTGAGGGCGGAAAACTGGCCTCTTTTGGAAGAGCGGCTTCGGCAATTTGCCCAACAGCGGTTGCAGCCGGAACAAATCCGTCCCCTGGTGCAGATCGACGCGGAGGTGGCACTGGCGGATCTCACCTTCGACCTCTACCGCGAGCTGCAGCGGTTGCAGCCCTGTGGCATCGGCAATCCGGAGCCGGTCTTTTGCAGCCGCAACCTGCAGGTGTTGCAACAGCAGCGATTTTGCCCACAGCCTGCCCAAAGGGGGGAGGATACCCCCGGCCACCTGAAGCTGCTGCTCCGGGATCCCGTCAGCCGGGGCCTAGACGGGGCAGGATCCTCACTTGCTGCCCCAGCCAAAGCCCGCAGCCGTCCCCTGTGGGCCATTTGGTGGGGAGGGGCCGCCGCCTATCCCCTGCCGGCGCAGATTGACATCGCCTACACCCTCAAGGCCAAAAGGTGGGGGGAAGAAACCCAACTGGAGCTGGAGATTCTTGGGATCCGGCCTGCCGCAGAAGCCAGCTCTGCCGATCTTTCGCCCGCCGCCGTCGCTCCCACCCTCTCCGATGCCAAAGCTGGCGCCCAGGCAGCACCCTCCCCCCTGCTGATCTACCGCCCTGCCCCCCAGCCCACCCAACCGCTGCGTTGGCAGGCTGTATCTCGATTTTCTGCCCTCCTGCCCCAGGCGCGGGGAACGATCCTCCTCTACGGCTTCCGGCGCCCTACGTTTGTCCTGCCACCGAAGCAGCATCCCTCCCTGACCCTCCACTACGACCGCCCCCAAGCTGGCCATCGCTACAACCAACTGTGGCTGTGGAGTTGGCCTCCCTCTTTGGATCACCTCAAGTGGTTGCTCTCCTGCACTCCCGGCGACGCGCTGCTGATTGTCCTGCACCACCAGGCGGTGCCTCTGCCCTCCGCCGCTGCCTTACAACGGCAATTGCGCCACTACCTGCAAAACCAAGCCCAGGTGGATCTGTTACGCTTGGCCCAGCAATGGTGGCTGTCGCCAGCGCTGTTAGTGGCCGGCCTGCGCTCCCTGGGGTATGCCTGTCCAGAGTTTGGCCCGACAGGATCTTTGGAAGAGGAGCTGGAGGCCCAGCGGGCCTGGTACCGCAGCTCTTGGCAACAAGTGGCTGCCCTGCTGCAGGGATCTCGTCCGCAATAGACCCCTCGCTTCCCGCCAGCCTATGGGAATTAAACTGCTCCTCGGCTCCGACTACCACGGCAACGACCGGCTGATCCGGCAGGCCCTTGACCATCTGCCCCAAGTGGATGCTTACATCAACTGCGGCGATTTCTGTTCCAAGGCCGGCAAGCCCTCCTGCAAAGCCACTCAAGGCTTTCACCCCACAGCCCAAGCCGAGGTGGCCCAGTTGCAATCTTTTCTGGCGGCGGTGGACAGTCTGGGCAAGCCCTGGCTCTTTTTGCCCGGCAACCACGATCCGGCAGCCTCTGTTCTGGAGCCGCTGGCTGGCAGTTGGGGGCGGGCGATTACCCAGTCCTGTTGCTTTGAGTGGCTGGGGCTCCAAGTGCTGGCGGTGCCCTGGACTCCCCCCTGTGGTTGGAGCTGGACCCTCACCCGCAGCCATCTGCAGGAGCTGCTCACCCTCTACGGTCAACCTCCTCGCCCCATTGACCTGTTGCTCAGCCACGCGCCGCCGCGGGGCCTGTTGGACGAAGGCGGAAAATGGTACCACCGCCGCATGCCCACCTTGCGCCCCTTGGTGGATCACCTGCAGCCGCGCTACTACATCTGCGGCCACATGCACTGGGACGGGGGCAAGGTGGAGCGGTGCGGATCCACCCTGGTGATCAACACGGCGCTGCACAACATGGTTCTGGAAATCCCCTGAGCCCCTGGGCAGCCCCCCCACTGTCTGCTGGTTTCCCCTAAGATACCCTTATGGCACGCCCCTTGATCTTGGCCAGCAGCAACTCCGGCAAATGGCGGGAGTTCAGCACCTTTTTTCAGCTCCATGCCCCTGCCTGGGAGCTGCGCCCCCTGCCTGCCGAGCTGACTGTGGAAGAGAGCGGCAGCACCTTTGCCGAAAATGCCCTTCTCAAGGCCAAGGCCGTGGCAGAATCGCTGGGGGAGTGGGCCATTGCTGATGACTCCGGCCTGGCGGTGGCAGCCCTTGGCGGCGCCCCCGGGATCCACTCCGCTCGCTATGCCCCCGACGATGCCGCCCGCATCCAGCGGCTGCTGCGGGAGATGGAAGGGATCCCCAACCGCCAAGCCAGCTTTCACTGCGCCATTGCCCTTGTCGATCCCCAGGGCCAGGTGCGGGCCTTGGTGGAGGGCATCTGCCACGGGGAGATCCTGGCTCAGCCGCGGGGCAAGGGAGGGTTTGGCTACGACCCCCTCTTTTGGGTGCCCGAAGTGGGGCTGACCTTCGCCGAGATGAGCCCGGCGCAAAAAGAAGCGGTCGGCCACCGCGGCCAGGCCCTGAGAGCCCTGAAAGAACAGCTCCTCATCTTGGAGCGCAGTCTAGGCTAGCTTGAAGGTACGGCTGCATTCTCCACGAGGGGGGCCGAGACAATGGCAGCAGCCTGGGCCAGAAAAGGTTTCACGAGGCCGCGGGGGGGATCCCTTGAACCCTAAGGCTGCAGCTCTGTGGATCCTACCTGTCAAAAGGTTTCCTCGGTACAGGAAGATGGGAGTGCCAGTTTTGCGTTGGGAGCCTGAAGAATGACCTTCTCTGAGGAGCGCGATCCAAGCCGGGATCCAAACCGTATTCCAGACTCAACGGCTGCTGCCGGCGAGGGAAGCCGCGGCCAAGCTCCCAACAGCCCAGAGTCCCAAGGCCGGCGTTCCCCGCCCCCCTTGCCGGAGGACGGCTCTACTCCCTCCACTGGAGGTGCCGAAGACTGGCTAGAGGATGAGGAGAGGCAAAACGATGGCAAGACGTCCGCTGCTCGTCTCTCTGGGCGCGGAGGACAGAGGGCCAGCTCAGCCCGAGAAGCTGCCGCCGGATCTTCGCGGGGTGCCGAGACGGAGTCCTCTCGGCCCCGGCCCAGCCGTGCCGGACAAGCCTTGGTTCCCCGGCGCCCTATCTCCAGCAACTGGGGTTACGACGGATCCGCCCGCTCTGCCGCCTATGCCGGCTCCTACCGGAGCGACTCCAGCCGTTCTGCAGCTTACGGCTACACCCCCAGCTACGGGGGCAGGGGGGGATATGGAGGGGGAGGACGCAGCAGCAGCTCTTCAGGGGGAGTCTCCTCCTCAGATCTGACCATCCTGCTGGTGGTGGCCCTGCTGGCCTTCTTCGGCGGGTTTGCCATCCGCAACATCTTTGCCGAGTCGGGCGGCTTTGACGATGAGCGCCCCATCCGCGCTGCCAATGTGCCGGCGGCCTTCCGGGATTTTTGCTTTGCCTACAACGGCACGGCTTCCTTTACCGTGGTGCAACTGACCAGCGTCTCTGCCCTCACCATGGCTTCGGTGCCCATTTACAAGATGGACACCTGCACCATCCCTGTCAGCCAAACGGCCAATGCCCTCCAAGCTTTGGGCATCCGCGGGCGGGCAAACACCTTGGGCCCGCAACTGGGCGGATCCAACCTCACCCTGATCCAGATCCCCTTGGCCAGCAGCTTGGCCCGCGCCGTCTACAACCAGTTTCCCAGCTTAGCCACTCAGGGTAATGAGGCCCAGGTTTTGTCCCAACTGGAAACCGCCGTCAACAACGCGCTCCGCTCCAACGTGGAGGGGCTGGCCCTGCAAAACCTGGAGCCCACCAACATCCCCGACGTGTACGTGATGGTGCCGGGCCACTCCTTTGATTTGCAACCGCAGCTTAATCTGCGCTAGCCCCCTGACGGCGCCGTGTTCATTACTCTAGAAGGCGGGGAGGGGGTGGGCAAAACCACCCAGCAAGCCCTCTTGGCCGAGCGGCTGCAACGAGAAGGCTACGCCTGCGTGTCTACCCGCGAGCCGGGAGGGACGGCGCTGGGCGAAGCGCTGCGGGAGCTGCTGTTGCACGGGGATCCCTTGACGCCGCTGGCCGAGCTGCTCCTGTACGCTGCGGATCGGGCTGAACACGTGAACAAGGTCATCGCGCCGGCTCTCGCGGTGGGACAAGTGGTGATCTGTGATCGCTTCACCGATTCCACCTTGGCCTACCAGGGCTACGGTCGAGGCCTGAACTTGGAGCAGATCCGCCAGCTCAACCACTTGGCCACCGGCGGGCTGCAGCCGCAGCTTACCCTGTGGCTGGATCTTGCTCCCGAAGTGGGGCTGGCGCGCTCCCGTCTTGGCGACAAGCTCGAACAGGAGCACCTGGAGTTCCACCGCCGGGTTTACCGCGGATTTCAAGCTCTAGCCGCCGCAGAGCCGCAGCGGATTGTCCGCATTGACGCCGGGGGATCCCCCCTGGAGGTGGCTGCCCGCATCTGGTCGGTGGTCAAGCCTCGCCTGCTGGCAGCAGTCCCAAGGCCCTAGACGAAAGGTTAAGATTTGGTTAAAAAGGGGGGAGCAGGGGGCGGCTCAAGCTAGCCTAGGTAGGCTAGGGCAGGGGAGTTTGCCGCTCTTTGGAGTTGTTGTCGTGGGTAGAGAAGACTTGCGGTGGACATCATTGCTGCTGAATCGAAAACTGAGAGCCTCGGCAAGGCGGAGTCCTCGGAGTCACTCTTGCTCTCGTCTTCAAGCTTGCCCCCGCTAGCTGCTTTGGCCCACCAACTGCTGAGCCAGCAATGGCAGCGGCTGCAGAAGCATGTGGGGAGAGTGCTCAAGCACCACCCGGAGGCGGCAGAATCCCTTCATCAGATCCGGGTGAGCTTGCGCCGCATCGGCACCTGGGTGGAGGTGTTTCAGGGATCCCTGCGCCTGCCCAAGCCGCTCAGGCCCAAACGTTTGCGAAAGTTGATCAAGACGCTGGGCCAGCAGCGGGATCTGGACGTGTTGCTAGAAATCCTCCACGAACCCTGTTGGCAAGGGATCCCGGCAGACCAGCAGGCGGAGCTAGAGGAGCTGAAGGAAAAGCTGCAGCGGCGCCAAGCTCAAGCCGAGAAACACTCCCGCCGCATTCTGGCAGAGGAGGACTTCCTGAAGTTCCAGGCTGCTTGCGAAGAGTGGCTGGTTTCTCCTCGCTACTGGCCTGCGGCCCAGCTTCCTGTGCAGGAGAGCTTGCCCCATCTTTTGGCGCCGCTAGTAGCGGCGTGGTTCCTGCAGCCGGGTTGGCGGATCCCGGCCTTCCCCGAAACCGAAGCTCAGGCTGAACAACTGCATGACCTGCGCAAAGCCACCAAACGCCTGCGCTACCAGCTAGAGTTTTTTGCCCCCTTCTACGGAGAGACCCTCCAAAGCTGGGTGAAGGCCCTCAAGCGTCTGCAGGAACAGTTGGGCCGCTTTAACGACTTGCAAGTTCTCCAGGCCCAGCTACCTGCCGACTCAAGCTTGCAGAACTGGCTGCAGGAACAACAGAAGCTGGCTCTCCAAGATTGGCCCACGCAGCAACAGCGTTACTGTAACCCTGCCGAGCAGCAGCGGCTATATCAGTTGCTCTTCTTGGTTGGGGAGAACAGCAACGGGGAAGTCCAGGTGGTAGGCTAGAGCAGGGGTTTGAACTGCAGTTGGCCGGACAGGATCGCTCCAGATCCATGGCTAGGTGTAAGGGCGACGTCCAGCTCCACTAGGTTTGAAAATGCCCATGAAAAAGAGAATTGCCACGGCCGTTGCTTTGCTCTGCTGTCTACTGGCCCTACTTTTCTTTTGGCGCTTAGGAACTGCTGCCCGAAAACCAACCCTCCAACTCTACATCTGGTCGGAATACATTGACCCAGCCATTCTCACGGCCTTTGAGAAAGCCACTAACAGCCGCGTAGTGGTGAGTGTGTACGAGTCCAACGAGGACATGATTGCCAAGCTGCGGGGGGGCGGCGTCAGCCAGTACGACATTGTCGTGCCCACCGATTATGTGGTGCCCAACATGGTGGAGCTGGGCCTGCTGCAGCCTCTCAACAAAAACCTCATTCCCAATCTCCGCAACCTGGACGAGAAGTTTGTCGGCTTGCCCTTTGACCCAGAAAACACCTACACCGTTCCCTACCAGTGGGGCACCACCGGCATTGGCTACCGCAAAGACCGCCTGCCGGAAAACTTTGAGCGTTCCTGGGGGCTGATCTTTGATCCTAAGCAGCAGTACGGCCCCTTTGTGATGATCGACGAGATGCGCTCTATGCTTGCGGCTGCCGCCTTCTACCTGGGCTTTGACCCCAGTACTACCGTTCCCGCAGAGCTGCAGCAGATTCAGGAGCTGTTGATTCAAGCCAAACGCCGCAGCGCCGGTCTCATTGGCGGGGTGGGCGGCAAAAATCAACTGGTCTCCGGGACAGCCAATGTGGCGGTTGTCTACAGCGGTGATGCCCTGCAAGCTGCCGAAGAAAATCCCAACATTGGCTACTTTGTCCCCCGCGAGGGCGCCCACATTTGGCTTGACGTGATGGCTATCCCTGCCAAAGCTCCTAACCCAGAGCTGGCCAACCGCTTCATCAACTTCATTTTGGATGCCGAGGTCGGCGCTCAACTGAGCAACTACAACCGCTTCGCCACCCCCAACGCCGCAGCGCTGCCCATGATCAACCCAGAAGATCGGCAAAACCCGGCCATCTACCCCGATGAAGAAACCTTTGCCAAACTGGGCTACCTCAAGGTGCTGTCAGGGGAAGAGCTGCGCCTCATCGACGCCCTCTGGACAACGGTGAAAAGCAGGTGATGTACCCCTGTCTCTCGTGCTGATGCGTAGACGCGGCGCTTGTTTGGGGTGGTGGCACGGGTCTTGGCCGAGTCGGAGTACCTGGCGGGCGACTACTCCATCGCCGACATTGCCAGCTTCCCCTGGATGCGAGGCTACCCACGGCAGGGGCTGAACATCGAAGAGTTCCCCAACGTCCAACGCTGGTTGGCGGCCATCGAGGCCCGCCCCGCGGCGCAGAAGGGCCTGCAACTGCTGGCAGAGGCGCGCCGATCCCCCGACCAGCCCCTCAGCGACGAGGAACGGCAAGTCCTGTTTGGCGACCGCCAATACCAAAGGCGCTAGGCTAAAGAGGGGAAGTCGAACTTGTTAGCTCTCGACACAAAACTTGACAGTTTTTAATACTTGAGCCACATTGGAGATGTCACCCACTGATGGAGTTAAAACCATGGAGAACCAAGAAGCTAAGTTTGGCTTTACCCCCTTTGCCGAAAAATGGAATGGCCGTCTGGCGATGTTGGGCTTTGTGATTGGCGTGGCCACCGAGTTGCTGACCGGCCAAGGGATCCTCTCTCAAATTGGCCTGATGTAAGCCCAACCCGCCCGATCGATCGGGTTGAAGCACTAGCTAGATACTGTCTGCCCGGCTGTCCTCTCCCAGATTGATCAAGCAGCCGGGCTTTTGCCGCAATTTCGAGCCAGAACGAGGCCCAAACAGCTGCACCAATTTGCTCCTCTTGATCCCCATCTCCCCTCTCCCTTTGGGAGAGGGGCTGGGGGTGAGGGCGACAAGTCTAAGAAGCCCTAGGCCTCCAAATCCTGCAAGTACTGGCGAATGTCGGCCAAGATCCGCTCCAGCTCCTCCAGCTTCTGGGAAGCGCTGGCCCAGGCTAGCTCATCAGCCTGGGATCCCTGCTGGGCCAGTTGCACCCCCAGGTGCTCGAGCTCGCGGGCTGCTTGAGAAAAGGCATGGGCCCCCACGTTGGCGCTGGCTCCCTTGAGGCGGTGGGCAATTTTTCTCAAGTCTTCAGCATTACCCGCTGCAACGGCTTGGCGCAGCCGCGGCAACAGGTTCTGGCAATCCTGGACGAACACCTGCAGCAGCTCCCGCTGAAACTGGCTGTCGCCGCCCGTAGCCCGCTCCAAGTAAGCCGAGTCGATGGGATAGGGCAGCGTGGGATCAGAGTTGCCGCTGGCACCCTTAGGAGAAGGCGGAGCGGGCGAAGCCACCTCGGAGGTAGGCCCATTGGCTGCTCCTAGTGCGGAGGAGGCGATCTGGCGGCTCCAGTAGTTGATCACTCTCTCCAAATCCTCCTTTAGCACCGGCTTACTGAGATAGTCGTCCATCCCTGCTTGCAGGCAGCGCTCCCGATCCTCGTGCATAGCGTTGGCCGTGATGGCAATCACCACGGTGTGGTGGCCAGATCCCCGCTCCCGCTGGCGCAGACGGCGCGTGGCCTCGTAGCCGTCCATCACCGGCATTTGGCAATCCATGAGAATAAGGTCATATCTGACCTGCTGTAGGAGATCCAATACCTCCTGACCATTGGCCACCACATCGGCCTTGTAGCCCAAACTCTCGAGCTGGCGCAAAGCCACCTTTTGGTTGACGGGGTTGTCTTCTGCTAGCAGGATGCGCAGCGATTGACGGGGACGATCCTCCCTGGGGGTCGTCTGAGGGAGGACGGGACTCATTCCCAAGAGCGAAGTGGATAAACCAGAAGATTTCCCCAGCGCCATGACCAGCGCTTCCTGCAGACGGCTTTGTTTTACCGGCTTAACCAAGTAGGCGGCAAAGCCGATTTCGGCAGCGCGGCGGGAGTGCTCCCCCAGTCCCAGGGAGGTCATCATCACCAGTTGCGTCTCGGCCAGTTGTGGATCTGCCTTGATCCAGCGGCCCAAGGTCTCCCCATCCACCTCTGGCATTTGCATATCCAAAACGGCCAGGGGGAAGGGTCTGCCTTCCCGAACGGCTTGGCGCAGTTTGTCCATAGCCTGATAGGCATTTTCGGCCTCTTCCACCACCATTCCCCAAGCCGTGGCCTGGCAGCGCAGGATCTTGCGATTGGTGGCATTGTCGTCCACTACCAACAGCCGCTTGCCCTGCAAATCCACCGGGACACGAGCAGAAGGCTGGGCAAGCTGCTGGGCATAGGGCTGCCGCTCCAGGGTCAGCTCAACGCTGAAGGTGCTGCCGCGGCCCTCCTCGCTCTCTAGGAAAATCTTGCCCCCCATCAGCTCTGTCAGTTGCTTGCAAATGGCCAGGCCAAGTCCTGTGCCCCCGTACTTGCGGGTGGTGGAGGCATCCACTTGGGTAAAGGGCTGAAACAGCTTGGCTTGGGCCTCCTTGGGGATCCCGATCCCTGTATCCCTTACCGAAAGCCGGAGCTGGACGTGGGTGGTTGTTTCCTGCATCAGCTCGGCCTGGATGACCACCTCCCCTTGATGGGTAAACTTAATGGCATTGCTTACCAAATTGTTGAGGATTTGCCGTAGTCGCGACGCATCCCCCCGCAGATAGCGCGGCACTTCCGGCGGCATGAGCACTGCCAGCTCCAATCCCTTGGCGTGGGCAGTGGGGGCAAACAGATCCGCCACCTCTTCCAGACACGAGCGGAGATCGAAATCTAGGATCTCCAGCTCCATTTCCCCGGCCTCCAATTTGGAGAAGTCCAGGATGTCGTTGATGAGGGTGAGCAGCGCATCGCCGCTGACGCGGATGGTCTCTACAAAGTCCCGCTGTTCTGCATTGAGGGGGGTCTCCAGCAGCAGGCCCGTCATCCCCAGTACCGCGTTCATGGGGGTGCGGATCTCGTGGCTCATGGTGGCTAAGAAGCTGCTTTTGGCCTGTGCAGCCTGCTCAGCTGCTTTGCGGGCCTGCTCCAGCTCCAGGCTGCGCTTTCTCTCCCGTTCCAAAAGGGCTGCCTGGGTGAGGGCAATGCCAATTTGGTTGGCCAACTGCGACAGCAGCTCCATCTCAAACGGCTGCCACTGACGCGGGCCAGAGCACTGGTGGGCCAGCAACAACCCCCACAACTGCTGCTCCAAAAACAGCGGCACCACCAAGTTGGCCCTGACCTGCATTTTTTGCAGCAGCTCTAGGTAACAAGGCTCCAGTCCTTCACTTTCCACATCGCTAACAACGCGAACGCGGCCCTGGCTGTAGAGCTGGGCGTACTTTTCCTGAAAACAGGGATCCTCGATCACCTCTCCCAGCAAGGAGGGGATCCCCGGCTGAGTTTTCTCTTTGGAGATGATCCCAGAACCATCCGGCTGGAAGCGGTAGACCAAGACTCGGTCGGCTTTGAGCAGGGCTTGGATTTCTGTTACCGTCGTCTCTAGGATCTCGGCGATATCCAAAGATTCGCGGATCTTCAAGCTGAGATTGGCTAGCAACTGAGCCCGGCGGTTTTGCCGCTCCAATTCCTCTGCCGCTTTCTTCTGCTCAGTAATGTTGCGGAAGATGCCTCGCGTAGCCACCATCACTCCATCTTCAAAGCGGCAGTTGACATTGCCCTCCAACCAAACAGTTTCACCAGTGGCCGTGAGGAAAGCTGTCTCTACCCTCTCCAGTTTCTCCCCCGATAGAAGCTTCTGGAAAAGAGCCTGGCAGTGCTCCCGGCAGTCGGGATGGAGAATGTCGAAGAGGGTCATTTGATAAACTTGAGCTTCGTCATAGCCCAAGGTCTCTTTCCAAGCGCGGTTGACATATAAAAAGTGCCCTTCAGCATCCACGCTCTGGATGAGGTCGCTGGCATTTTCAAAGAGATCCCGGTAGCGCTCTTCGCTTTCTTTCAAGGCCAGCTCCGCCAGCTTGCGGTCGGTGATGTCGATGCCGGTGCTCATGAGAAACTCTGCCTCACCGTTGGCACCGATTAAGGCGGTATTGGTCCAGTCAATCAGCCGCAGTGCCCCTTGCTTGGTGCGCCAAAAATTCTCATGGCGATTCAAAAAGAGGGAATAGTTGCCCTTGAGCTGTTCAAAAGCTTGCTTTACACTGGGCACGTCCTCCGGTGGGATCAAACCTAAGTCCCATAGCAGCCGGCCCTTGACCTCTGCCAGCGAGTAGCCAGAAAGCTGCTCGGCAGCGCGGTTGAAGCGCAAAATGTGTCCCTCAGGATCCAGAACCACCACCAGCGCCCCTGCCGTATCGATAACCGCGTTGGTAAAATCTCGCTCTTGCTTGAGGGATCGCTCTGCCTTTTCCCGCTCAGCACTTTCTCGGCGAATGAGGGAGTAAACAGCAGCCAAGATGCAGTAGGTAAACGTTAGACCCGCTAGCAGGATGGCATTGGTGCGGCTCCAGGCTAGCTGAAACTGATCGCTACTTTGCTGCAGCCAGCGGTGATCTTCCTCTTCTAGCGACGCTACCACGTCGACAATCCGCTGCCTCAATTTTTCCTCTTCCTGACTTTGCAGCGCTTCTTGAACCGCAGATAGCTCCCCTTGCTTCCTCAGCTCAATCAAATCATGGTTGAGTTTCAGCCACGGCGCCAGCAGCAGCTCTAGCCGGCTCAGGTGCTCTTGCTGCACGGGATCCAAGGCCGCAAATTCCTGTAGCCGATTCAGAAGAGCAAACAGCGAATCGGTGCTTGTCTGATAGCTCCGTAAGAAGCTCGCATTGCCTGTAAGGAGATAGCTGCGCTTGTGGACTTCTGCGGCCTGCACTTCTCTTAGCAGCTTCTCTAGAACCTCGTGCTCTTCTAGAAGCTGGGTTACCTCCCTGTTGATCTGGGGCAGACGGGAAGCAGCGCGGTGGGCGGAGTAGGCGATCCCTGCCAAGATCAGGGCAGCCAGGCCAAAACCAGCGGTAACTTTGAGGAGAAAGCGGTTTTTGCGGGCAGGTTTAGTATCCCCCGACTTAGGCAGCAGACGCGTCTGAGCCAGTTCCCTCAAAGTACGGCGCAGCTCCAACTGAGCTACTACCTGATGGGCCAGAGCCTTGAGCTGCTCCAATTGCTCCGGCCTAAGCTGCCGAGGCTGATAATCGACAACGCAAAGCGTGCCCAGGGCCTGCCCTTCTAGAGTTACCAAGGGAATGCCAGCGTAAAAGCGAATGTGGGGCTCTTGAGCGACAAACGGGTTATCGGCAAAGCGGGGATCCTGAGTGGCATCGGGCACCACCAGCGGCTCTTTAGGCGACAAGATGGCGTGGGCGCAGAAGGCCACATCCCGTGGGGTCTCCTGCACATCGACGCCGAATTTGGCTTTAAACCACTGGCGGTGTTCGTCGATAAGGCTGACCAGAGCAATGGGCGTGCCGCAGATGTGGGCAGCCAGCCGCACGAGTTCGTCAAAGCTGTTCTCAGGAGCGGTGTCCAAAATCTGATACTGCCGCAGGGCAGCCAGCCGCTGCTCTTCGTTGGGAGGGAGGGGGGCCTTAGGCATAGGTCAAACTAAGCGGAGAGGAAGGGTTCCGATCCACCGATCTCGGAGGTCGATAGTCTCAAGGTAAAAGAGGTAACCCCAGCATAACTTCCAAGCCTCTCCACCGGAAGCTACAGGGATCCGATCCCCAAACCAGCTTCCCGTTGGTTCGGTTCGCTACATTTTCACCACGCCTGCGTCAGCTACTCTAGCTCCTGCAAACGAGCCAAAATAAGAGTCTGAGCCGTGGCCCGTCCAGAGCCGCCGCGGGCAGAAGGGAAAAAGACTTACCGGATCCCAGTTTCAGTATTTATACTGATGTCAAAGATGAGAAAGCTTAATAATCTTCCTCTAATGCATTTGGTTTCACTTACCCTATAAATAATCAAATCCTAACATTTTTAAGCAAGCTTCGAGTTGAAATTTCTCAACGGAAGACTTACTATAGAGCGACGAGCTTTGTAAAGGGGGAATACTCTCAGTCATGCAAAAACTCCAAGACAGTTTGGTAAAAGCTCTGAGCATCGATGGAGCACTGGGGTAGCGCTGGGGGATTGGAAAACCGGGATGTGCCTGGGATACAAGGGTACCAACAGCCCTGCCTTTCCCGAAGCTAATCTAGAGCTGGCTGTTGCCGGAAACACAGAGGTGATCCGCGCTAAGATGCGAGCTGCGGAGTCCCTTGGATTCACTGACAGAATTGAAGAGATACTTATCATTCTGGAGACTCAGTACCACCTGATGTATCTACTCAGGAATATACCTGGCTTGTTTTTCTATCTGGCCCTGGATCGAGAGAAAGGAAACCTGGCCCTTGCCCGTATTAAGCTGGCTCAAATTGAAAAGGAGCTGACTCTGTAAGAGGAAGTAGAGGTGAAGCCAGAGATCTTAGCTGTACTTAGATGCGGAACCGGGGACTTGAACCCCGATGGCATTGCTGCCACTAGAACCTGAATCTAGCGCGTCTACCATTCCGCCAGTTCCGCGGTGATCTATAAGGATGCCCAAGGAAAGGGATCCTTGTCAAGGTCTGAGGCGGGCTTTGGAAGGGGATCCTGCCCTTATGCTAAGCTCGGCTGCGCACTCACTGGATCCAGAGCGCTAACTTTGGCAGCTTTTACCTTTGTTTGCGAGGGCACTTGTCCCAATACCCAGGCGCGGGCAGGATACTTCATTACCCCCCACGGGGAGATCCCCACCCCCTGCTTCATGCCGGTGGGGACTTTGGCCAATGTGAAAACCCTCACCCCTGCCCAACTCAAGGAAACCGGCGCCCACATTATCCTCAGCAACACCTATCACCTCCACCTCCAGCCTGGCGAAAGCATCATCCAAGAGGCCGGGGGGCTGCACCGCTTCATGGCTTGGCCGGGCCCCATCCTCACGGATTCGGGCGGCTTTCAGGTCTTCAGCCTCAGCGCCATCCGCCAAATCGACGAGGAAGGGGTAACGTTTCGCTCGCCCCGCGATGGCCGTCTCATCCGTTTCACCCCGGAGCTGTCTATCCAGATCCAAAATGCCCTGGGGGCAGACATCATCATGGCCTTTGACGAGTGCCCGCCCTATCCTGCTAGCCCTGAGGCGGTGGCGGCAGCGGTGCGGCGGACTACTCAATGGCTGAAGCGCTGCGTGGAGGCCCACCGCCGCTCAGACCAGGCTTTGTTTGGCATTGTCCAGGGCGGGGTTTACCCGGAGCTGCGTCGGCAGGCAGCAGAAGAAGTCTGCCGGCTGGATCTGCCCGGCTATGCCATCGGCGGCGTCAGCGTGGGAGAGCCGGTGGAGCTGATGCACGCGGTGGTACGACAAACAGCTCCTCTGTTGCCGGCGGATCGCCCCCGTTATCTTATGGGGGTAGGCACCTATGCCGAGATGCGGGCGGCAGTGGCTGCCGGCGTGGACTTGTTTGACTGCGTCATTCCCACGCGCTATGCCCGCCACGGCACCGTGATCAGCCGCGGCCAACGCTGGAACATCAAGAACGCCGAACACCGCCGCAGCCTAGATCCCATTGATCCCGACTGTCCCTGCTACACCTGCCGCCACTTCAGCCGCGCCTATTTATGCCACCTCATCCGCGCCCAAGAGATCCTGGGCTACACCTTGCTTTCCATCCACAACATCACGGAGCTGATGCGCTACACCCAAAAGATGCGCCAGGCCATCCTGGAAGGCAAATTTCATGAGAACTGGGATCCGTGGCGCGAGGGCTGAGCCTCCTCGGAAAGCTTCGTCAATATCAGTAAATGTTCGTGGGTTAGGCTTCCTAATCGCTACAATGAGCGAAGAACCTAGTCTTAACCTCGGAGAGGAGCATGGCTATTCGCACCCTGCAAAGTGTAATTGAGCAGCATATTCCTGGGCTCCCTGGCCTCATCGCCGTCTTGGTAGGGCGGGTCACGGATGGCAAAACGGTAGCCAAAGTAACTTACGCCCGCGATGCCCAGGAAGAACAGGCGCTGGAACTTTTGGGCACCTACGCCAGCGATTTGCTCCAAGCCAACAACCGCCTTTGCCAAACGGTCAGCCCTGAGGAGGAGACGGATTACCTCACAACGGGCTCATCTCATGTGCGGGTGATCCTGAAGTCTTTCCCCAAAAGTCCCTACTTTGTTTTGTTTTTGACCCGCTCCATCACCGACCTCAAAGCAATTTCAGAGCGGATCAAAGCTATCCTCATCGACGGCAAACCGCTGCTGCCTCCTGTTCAAGACGGCACCCTATCCACTGCTCAGGCTTTGATTAGCTACGCCAAGCGCTACGCTCCGGATCCCAACTTTGTCATGCTGCGCTTGTCCCTAAAAACGGGCATTGACCGCATCCGCCTAGAAAAAGGCACCCTAAACCCCCAGGAGCTCCGCATTCTCCACAAAGCGGTATCTGAGGTATTGGGGGTAGAGCGCTTGCCTATTGCCTTGCCTAGCTAAAGGCTAAGGTTGTAGAAGTCGTCAACTGTTGCCCCTTCCTATCGCCTCGAGCTCAAGCCACCTATGTTGGAGCATCTACGCCTTGACCGCGAGCGCAAGCTCATTTCTCTCTTTGGCGAGCCGGTGATTTTCCACTGCCACCACTACAACCTATTCCTGCAGCAGACCATTGAGGATCCCGACTGGATTGACGGGGTGAGCATCCTGCGCAAGGCAGCTCAGGAGATCTTCTACAGCTTGCTCCAAGGTGCTTTTAAGACTTTGGGAGTGCAGCAGGCAGCAGAGCGGCTGGCGGTGGCATCCCAGGTGTTCAGCTTTCTCGGCTTGGGGCGACTGGAGCTGCAGGCCAGCCCCAGCGGCGGCGAAGCCCAGCTCACCCACTCCCACTACGCAGAAGGCTGGCTGAGCAAGTACGGGGATCAGCTCAACCGCACCCGCCCTATCGACCACTTGGCCGTGGGCTATGTGGCAGCGGCGCTGGATGCCACTTTTGCCGAGCTGGGCAGCTACAGCCTGTTAAGGACTCAAGGGGTACAATAGCAGCACTTAGCAAACCAACTTCGGAAGGAGGATGGATTGATCAGTAGTAAAGAAGTCTTCACTATCTGCTCCATGCTATATTTCCCAATTCTGCAAAGCTGCCGAATAAAATGCTTCAACACCGACCACATCATCTCAATGGGATTCAACTCCGGCGCATACACAGGCAGGTATAGGATTCGTGCTCCTGTCCCCCTAATCAATTCCTCAACTTCCCGACTCTTGTGGATAT
>NZ_AXUW01000001.1:2372218-2394659 GCF_002760415.1 Synechococcus sp. 65AY6A5 | reverse complement strand
CAGTTCTTGATACTGCCACAGGTAGAAGTCTGGGTGTTCTGTAATAATTGCCATCACTTCCTGCCGATGTTGTTCCAAAATGCCCACTCGCTTGGTGCCTGCTTTCTTAGGGGCTAAATCTTGAGTTTGTTGGTACTGTCGCACCCAGCGGTGTACTGTTCTTTTGGTCACCATGAAGCGTTTAGCTACCTGGCGGATGGAGGTGTTACCTGCCTGGTAGGCTGCTACAACTCTTTGCCGCAAATCCAAAGAATGAGTCGGCATTCCTTTCTCTCCTTCCTCTTGAATACCTGTACCCTATTTTAAATTAAAAGGCTGTAACTTTGCATTTTTCTCTCGTATTTTTCCATTCTCTCTTCATAAGTCCAGGATTCGTATAAGAAGCGGGCTAAGGTGGCCACACCAGCCATCCCTGCCAAGATTAGAAAGAATGGAGCCTCAGCAATAATCAGCGCAATTAGGGCAACGACTCCAGCTCCAGTTGACAGGGCAGCCTGGAGCTTGTCCATCACACGGGTTGGGAGCTCTGGTAGTTGCGGCTTGACTGGTCGAGGGGGTAGTTGAGGTGGCTCAGGTTCTCTGGGGCGAGGGGGCAGTTCTGGCCCGCTCAGTTGCAGGCTGATGGGGGTGGGAAGAACTATATAGGGATAGCAGTCACTCCGCTCATATTTGAGGATTGGGTGGGGCTTCCAGCTCGGCGTGTGCATTGCGCTCTACTTGATCTGGCGGTTGCCCTGTAATATGCCAGAGGCCACTTTTCCAGTCAATTCTCCCTGGGCCTGTAGAGCTGCAGCTTGTTGTCCTTTTGCACCACCACCCGCTTCCAGCCTGCCTCTGTCCGGTAGATGAAGCTGATGTTTCGGGGCTCCGGGTTGTGCCCCGCTGGCAGCGGTTTGCCCTGGGCCCTGGCCCTCAGTCGGTCGGCTACGTCGAAGAGATAGCCAACCTCTAGATAGGCGTAGAAGGGCCTATCTAGGAGTAGGGGCGTGGTAGGGGGCTAGATCCGCCGAACAGCATTGTGGGTTACTCAATAAAGCAACGGAAAAGCAACGGAGAGGGTGGGATTCGAACCGACGGTGGCGTGAACCACGGCAGTTTTCAAGACTGCTTCCTTAAACCGCTCGGACACCTCTCCAATTCTCTGGGATCCCCAAACCCTATTTATGCTACGCAATTGGCTTCAGGCTGTGCAATTGTACTCCGCACCGAGTAGCGCGATGGGCGAGAAAGCAGACCCTGCCATGGTTTAGCATAGCAACGCTCGCCTTGGCCCAGGCCGCCCCAGCAGGGATCCCTCAGTCTGCAACTGCTGCTATGCTACGGGACAGGTTAGCGGATCCCTTGTCGCTATGCCCTCGCGTCGTTCCAAGTCGGTTTCAGATTCCAGGCCAGAGATAGGAGGGGGGCGTCTTTTAGCCCTGAAAAATCAGATCGAGGCAATCCTCTACCTGAAGGGACAGCCGTTGGCCCTATCGACGCTGGCCCAGTTGGCCCACTGCAGCCGCGAGGAGGCCTACGATGCGCTTTTGGAGCTGATGGAAGACTACGCCCACCGCGATTCTGCCCTAGAGGTGCTGCAGGTGGAGGAGGGGTTTGCTCTGCAGTTGCGGGAGCCTTTTCTGGAGCTGGCCAACCAGCTCTTGCCCCCTGAAATCGGGGTGGGCGCCACCCGTACCTTGGCAACCATCGTTCTACGTGGCCCCCTCTCGCAAGCTGACTTGGTGGAGTTGCGCGGTCAGGGCGCTTACCAACACGTGGCAGAGCTGGTGGAAAAGGGCTTTGTGACCCGCTATCGCAAAGAAGGCAGCCGCTCCCCCTGGTTGCGGGTGACGGATAAGTTCCATCGCTACTTTACAGTGGAGAGGCTGGCCGAAACAGCAGCAGCTTCCTTCCCCGAAGCCTAAACTTGCCGCCCAACTCGATCCCAACCCCACCGGCGATCGTTCTCTCCCAGAAGAGGAGGTTTCGCCTAGGCCAGCGCAGCGCCCTCCGAAACCGTCTTAGGCGGGTTTAAAGAACCATAAAGTCAAGGATCCCCTCGGCGGGGATCCAGAGAAAGGAATCACGGCTTCGGCGGAGAAGGGATCCCTTCCTGCCAAGGGGGGTGGACTTACTTATTGGGCTGAGGGGTGAGCCGCAGGTAGGGCTTGAGCTCCTTGTAACCTTTCGGGAACTTTTCTTTTAGCACTTCAGGATCCTGCAGCGAAGGCGGGATAATGACGTCGTCGCCATCTTTCCAGTCGGCAGGGGTGACGACGCTGTACTTATCCGTCAACTGCAGAGCGTCGATGGCCCGCAAAAGCTCGTCGAAGTTGCGGCCCGTGCTGGCCGGATACGTAAGGATGAGGCGGATTTTCTTGTTGGGATCGATAACGAAAACCGAGCGCACCGTCAAGGGCAGCCCTTCTTGGTTAAGGTTGGTTTGATCCAACATGCCGTAGAGCTGCGAGACCTTGCGGTCTACATCTGCCAAGATGGGGTAGTTCACGATAGCGTTCTGGGTTTCCTCGATGTCTTTCACCCAGCCCAGGTGGGAGTCCACATCGTCCACGCTGAGGGCCAGCACCTTCACCCCCCGCTTTTCAAATTCGGGCATCAGCTTGGCAACGGTGCCCAGTTCGGTGGTGCAGACCGGCGTGTAGTCGGCAGGGTGGGAAAACAACACTACCCAGCTATCCCCGGCCCAGGAGTAGAAGTCAATTTCGCCGTGGGTGGACTTTTGCGTAAAATTGGGAGCTGTATCGCCAAGTCGGAGAGCCATACGCTCTTTCTCCTCAGTAAAGAGTTCAGTCCGGTGAGGCCGGGATCCGGATCCTTGCCATCGATCGATCTACAGTCTATTCTGCCACAAAAACTCCACTTTTCCGAGCGGATTTTAGGATATTTTAAGGTGTTGCCAACTTGCCGGCTAGGGGGAGTGCCCTTTCCCGACGTAAACGATTGTTGCGGGGGAATTAATATTCTGTAAGTTCTTTACAGGCTGCAACGGCGACGTGCTAAGGGTATTGTAGGTAACAGAATCTAGCTTCTCGGGCGAGGCCGTGGGATCGATGGGAAGTGCAGAAACAGCTACAACTTGCAGCTTGGCCACCCTGTGGGCCCAAAAATATGTAGACAAGCTGCGGGCGCAGGCGGCCTTGGGCGAGCTGCTGGGCGCCCAACTGGCCGACAAAGTGAAGGGATCCCTGCGCTTTGCCAGCTCCCAGGCCTGGGCCAAGACAGAGCGGCTCTTGGCTGCTGAAATACCCAAGCAGCGGCTGGATCCGGACTTGATCGATCCCTGGCAAATTGCCGAGGATTCTCGGGATTTATTTGAGGCGGCAGCGGAAAGTTGTGGGGAGGGCCTCTCGCCGGCTCGCTTTTCGGTGCAGATCGCGCCGCTCTGTGGCCGGCTGAGGGCCCGCTACAGCGAACGGGATCCGCGGGTGCTGGGCTTTTTAAGTATGCAATTCCACTACACGGGGCAAATGGTCTTGCAAGCCCTATCCCCTCAAGAGCGCGGCCTCTTCCACCCCTACTTGAAGGTCATGGACGACCACCTCTACATGCCCCTCCAGAGGATGTACGAGGGTGCCGCCGCCCATGCAGGCGATACCTTTTCCGCCCCCCTGGCTGCCGTGCAAGAGCTCTTGCCTCTGGTTACCAGCGTGGCAGAGTCCATCTGTGCTGAGGTGGCGCAGCGTTTCCCAGGCTATCGCTGCGAAAGCGGCCCCTTGACGGATCTGGAGGTGCGGATTTCCAGCATCCGCGATGTGGAGATGTTCCAGGTGTACTTGGGCCTCTGCGTCCTGGAAGGCAGTGTGGCGGCTGTCCAACAAGAGCTGTTTCCCCTGTGTGTGATGCTCTACCCTCCTTTGAAGGTGGAGTGGAAGCTGGTGCGGCAGATGCTGGAGCTTTTGGATGAGGCGCTGCGCTTTCAGCTCACCCCGGCCAGCTACACCGTCCTGCTGCCTTATCTGCGAGCCGTGCAGAGCATGTTCTCGCTGGAGGTTTTCCCCGAAAGCGACCCCATCTGGAGCCATCATCCTGACGTGATGCGCTTTATGGGAACGGCGCAGAACCTGTTGCAAGAACTGATGGGTCAAGGAGCTATCTGAAAACCCGCCGGCAGCCCCATTCCCATCCCACTTCTTTACTAAGAGAGGACTAAGAGAGGTTGGTGAGGGCACCCTGCTGCTTCGAGCTCAGGTAGAGCAACTGCGTTGGGTAGGCAAATTCGATTCCCTGTTCCTGAAAAGTTCGCTTCAGAGCCAAGTTGATGCGCTCCTGCACATCCATGTAGAGGTTGTAGTCTGGGCTGAGCACGTAGTAAACCACTTCGTAATTGAGGCTGAAATCTCCGTAGGCGGCGAAGTGGGCGCGGTCAAATTGGGCGTTGGGCTCGGCTTCGATAATTTGTCTCACCAAGGTTGGAATGGCCTGCAGCTTTTCGGGGGGAGTTTCGTAAACAACGCCAAAGCCAAAAACCACCCGCCGCCGCTGCATACGTTTGTAGTTGCGAATTCGGGATCCGGTGATATCGGTATTGGCCATCACGATCTGCTCTCCGCCCAAGCTGCGTAGGCGCGTGGTTTTGATGCCGATGTACTCTACGGATCCCATAAAATCGCCCAAAATTATAAAATCCCCAATCTCGAAAGGCCGATCCATCAAAATAGAGATATAGGCAAACAGATCCTGTAAGACTCCTTGCGCCGCCAAAGCAATGGCTATACCGCCAATGCCCAAGCTGGCCACCAGTGCTGCCACATCAAAACCCAGATTTTCCAGCAGAAACAAGATACCGATAAGGGTAAACACCACCCGGATCAGAGGGGAGAGCAACAGCAAGCTTTGCTCGGTGGTGGCATCGCCTTTTTTGCGCATCAGGTAAATGCGCAGAGCATACTCTACACTGGCGCTGAGGAGATTGATGCCCAAGTAGGTGCCAACGACAGTGGCCAGGATGTCCAGAGTTTGCCGCAGGACGGTGGCCAAATTTAGGCTGCTCAAACAGACGTAAATCAGAGCCAGGTAGAGCAAAGGGATCAGGTAGCGCTCTACTAGTTGAATAGGAGTATTGCCGGGGATCCCGCTGAGTTTAGAGAACCAACCTGCCAAGGTTCGGAGAACCAAGCCCCGCAACACAGTGCGGATGGCGAAGATCCCGACTACAAAGATGAAAAATACCAGCAGGTAGTTCCAAAGGGGGTTGCCCAGCAGTTGGAAGCTGAGAATCTCCTGAAGCATGGCCTTGAAAACCGCCTTCTTCGGTCAACCAACAGCGAATAAAAGCAGCGGGAAAGCCCAGGGCAAAAGAGTCGCCTGGATTTGCTGCTTCTGTAACCAGTACCCTCTGGGTCTTAGCTAACAAAACAGGGACATCATAACACTGTGTTTATCGCTACTTAGCCGGCTGCTTGGAGAAAGGATGCTCGGGATCCACCAGCTCGGCCACAAATTGGTGCAGGATGGGCAGGTAGCGCTCCCCGGCCACTTGTAGCAAATTGTTGGGATCGGCTCCCTCGATGGGCACCAAACGCTTGGGATCCCGTGCCGCTTGGTAAAGGGCTTCGGCATGCCAGAAGGGGATCAAGCGATCCTGGGTGCCGTGCAAAATCAGCAGTGGGCAGTTGATCTGGGCGATGCGGCTGAGGTTGTCGAAGCGATCAAAAGGCAGCAGCGGGATGCGGGTCAAGACGCGAAAAGCAGTTACAAAGGTCGATTCCAGGATCAGACCCCCCACCGGCTTTTGGGCTGCCAAGTAAACCGAGGGCCCGCCCCCCACCGAGCGTCCGTAAACCAAAATCCGCTCCGGCGGGATCCCCTGCTCCACCAGATAGGCGTAGGCGGCCTCAATGTCCTTGTAGGCACCGGCTTCGGAAGGGATCCCTTCGCTGGTGCCGTAGCCGCGGTAGTCGTAGGCCAAGACGGCAAACCCCCCCTGCTGCAGGCCAGCCAGGCGCGGCAAGATATCTCCCAAGTCCTCGGCGTTGCCGTGGCTGTAGAGGAGGGTATAGGTGGCTTCGGGGTTGGGCAGATACACCGCCGAAATCTGCAGGCCATCGGCGGTGGTGAGCTTGAAAATGGCATCCCCATCCTGGTAGCTGGCGGGGCGAGGCAAAAAGATCAGCCGCTCCGATTGAAACCAGCCCAGCCAGAGCAGGTAGCCGTACACCCCCAGGCCAATAAGCAGCAAGGATCGCCCCACCTGCAGCCCCGGGAAGGATCCCAAAATCCAATTCAAAGGCTTTAACATCCCTCGGCTTGGCATCGAGATAATTCTCCTCACCCCCGGCCCCAGAGGGAGAGGGGGAATTGGTGGCGGCGACGTCGGCAACTAAGGCCTACGGCCCGCTCACGCGAAAGGCCTACGGCCCGCTGACGCGAAAGGCCTACGGCCCGCTGACGCGATCAGGATTCGGCTGGCAAGGCGGAACATTTCCAAAGGCAAACCCCAATCCAGTTAACCAGAGTATGGGCGACGATGGTCACCAGCAGGTTTCCCGACAGCCACACGCCCAGCCCCAGGAGGACGCCCACGGCGCTGGCCCAGACGGCATAGGGCCAACCCTGCCATCCCAGCCAATGCAAAACCCCAAACAAGAGGCCGCTCAAGAGGATCCCGCCCGTCCACCCCAAGGGACTGGCCACCAGGGATCCCATCAGCACGCCGCGAAACAGCCATTCCTCGCTCCAGCCCGGCAGCACCCCCACCCAGAAGATATCTGACCACTGCAGGGGATCCGCCACCAGGTGCAAGTAGGCGGAAGCCGCCCGGCGATAGGCCGGCCAAAGCCAGTAAGCCCCGCAGCTGAGCAGCGCCACCCCCAGCCCCAGCGCCGTTCCCCAGGCAACGGCCAGCGGATCCCAACGGAAGGGCACGCGCAGGGATCCCAGCCAGATCCAGAGGCCGGCGATCACCGCCGCGATCAGGCTGGTCAGGCCCATCCCGATCAGGATCTGTTGGCGCGTACAGGGTTGAATCTCGGCACTCATGGGAGGGGATTTGGCTTGGCACCCTATTCCCAGGGTAGAGCGAATCTCGACAAGGACGGCTGCCTGAATCCACACTGGCAGCGGGGAACACTCCAAGCTCTGAAGGGCGGGGCCTAGGCCGCCATTGTCTCGGTCAACAGGGTAGGAGCTCTCAACTCCCCGCTGCTTGCCAGTGGAGGTGCTGCCTCAACAACTGGGCGTGCTGGGCCGATCGCTCCACCCAAACGGCCACTTGGTCAGGGCCGAGGGCCGGCCCATCGGCATAGCAGGCCAACCAAGCCCGGTGCAAAGCTTCCGGATCCTCTGGGATCGCCTCGAGATCCCAGCCGGGCATGCCCAATTCCTCAAGCAGCGTTGTCACCTTGGGATCGTAGCTGAGGCCAAAGCAGGCACAGCCCTCGGCTGCCGCCATCACCAGGCCGTGGTAGCGCATCACAATTGCCAATTTCACCCCCCGAAAGACCCCCTTTAAAAGATAGGGATCCCGAATTTCCAACACCTGGCTGTGGCCGGGCAAGCGCTGTTGCAGCCGTTGCGCCAAGCGGTAGTCTGGCCCCAGGTCGGGGGATCCAGGCGGAGCCAGTTGGAAGGGCAGCAAAAGCAGATAAGCTCCGGTGGCAGCCTGGAGGCGTCTCAGGCCCTCAGCCAAAATCTCCAATCGCGCTGGAGTGAGCTGGGGATGCTGCCGCAAGACCACGGCAATGCGGGGCTGAGGCCATCTTTCCCACTCCGGCAGGGTTTTGGAGGGCAGGCCCCAAACCGGATCCGGGGCCACCTGATGGGGGATCCCCCAGGCTCGCAGCCATTGAGAAGCAACGGCGTCGCGCACGCTGATGGCTGTACAACCTGCTAGAGCGCGGCGGGCCAGCTCGCGGATCCAGCCCCGCTGCAACGGCCCGATCCCCTGGGCCCAGGCCAAGGTTTTCAGCCCCCGCCGCTGGGCCCAGAGCATCAGTCCCAGGTAGTAGAGGGGGCTGCGCCAACTGGTGCGATCCTGCAGCAGGCTGCCCCCACCCCAGATAAAAGCTTGAGACTGCCTCAGATAGCGCCGCAAAGCCCAGCCATCGAAGCGCGGGCAGGCCAGTACCCCATAGGTGGCAGCCGTTTCCGCGGGGCGAGGAGAGAGCACCACCGGCTGTACAGGGCCGGACAACTGCTGGAGTTGCCGCAGTAGGGCCAGCAACAACGCCTCGTCGCCGGCATTGCCGTAGCCGTGGTAGCCACAGATCAAAACCCGTGGCCCCTGCATCGAGCCGATTTGCTCAGGCAAGTTGCGCCGGGATCCCCAATCAGTAGCAGTCAAGGTTGGTCGAACTCGGCCCGTTGCATCGAGAACCTAATCCAGCCTACAGCTTCCTTCCGGGATCCAGAGCGCTGCCGGCGCAGACATCTCCCTTGCAGCGGAAGGTCTCAGACAGGTCTTCCTTGATGTTCTCCCCACGGCTATAGCTTGCTTCCGCGCAGCGCTCTGCCAGGGGGGTCTTTCTCAGCTTGTGGGATGGCTCCCACTTGCCGAGCTGCCCAGAGCATGCGGTTTGCATCGCAGGGGACGCCGTAACCCCAACTCCCAGACCTATGGCCCGCTTGCGGGAAGGGATGTGGAAACACCCCAGATACTTCCTCTTCTTGCCGCAGTTTCGTATCTCGGCTATTGCTCTAGCCACCTGGCAAGACGCTGCCCTGGATCTTCTGGCCCTGCCAACACTGCCAATGACAAGAGTCCTGGATATCGAGATAGCGCTTCCAGGCGCAAGATCTCAACGCGGTGGGACAGGGATCCCTTTTGCAGAAAAGTTTGCTAAGCAGTTCTAACTGAGTTTTTCGCACGTCGATAACAATCTTGCCGCCCTTCTGGGGCGAGATAGCGGCGAGGCAGCCGCCTGCCCTGCGAAACAGCATGTCGAGATCCGGGCTGGTAGGGAACTGGGGATCCCAGCAGCCAGCAGACAAAGCACTCGGAAACCCCCCACGCTCACCCGGATTTGGCCCACTCAGAGAGGGAAAGGATCCCCTGCCGGCCTAAGAAGCGCCGCCCTATAATGGGTCAGACTTGCGGTCGCTCCGCAACGCTGAAGTGACGGGGTTTTTGAGGTGACCTACGGTCGCAGACCATCGGCCCGCTGGGCTAGGAATTCGGCTTCGCAGCATCCTTACAGCCGCCCCTTTCCGGGGTATGACGAGTATGCCGACGCCGCCCGACCCGCTCGCCCCTCCTGGAGAGCTCAGGCCGCCGCCACGGTGGGCAACCTGTTGCTGGGATCCCTGCTCTTGGGATCTACAGCGACGGCTGCCGGCTTGATGGGGTTGGCCATCAGCTTCCGCAACCTGCCCGATGTGCATCAATTGCGGGACTACGTGCCGGTGGCCACCACCCACATTGTCGATATTCGCGGCGAGCCGATTGCCAGCTTGCACGGGGAAGCCAACCGGGAAGTGATCTCGCTGGAAGAGGTCTCGCCGGAGATGAAAAAAGCCCTGCTGGCCATTGAAGACAGCCACTTCTACACCCACCCCGGCATCAACCCGGTCAGTTTGGGCCGGGCGCTGCTGGGCAGTGTTGAAGGGGGGTTGGGCTCGGCAGGAGGCGGCTCCACCCTGACGATGCAACTGGTGAAGAACCTGTTTTTGAGGCCGGAGCGCACCCTCAGCCGCAAGGTGGCCGAGATTGTGCTGGCGGTGCGGCTGGAGCAAGTCTTTACCAAAGACGAGATCCTGGAGATGTACCTCAACCAGGTGTACTGGGGGCACAACCTCTACGGCATCCAGGCGGCGGCCCGCAGCTACTTCAACAAGGATGCGGCGGAACTGAACTTGGCGGAAGCAGCGATGTTGGCCGGGATCCTGCCGGCCCCGGAAATCCTCAGCCCCTTTCGCAACCTGGAAGGGGCCAAGCGACGGCAGCGGCTGGTGCTGGATCGCCTGGTGGAGCTGAACTGGGTTACCCCGGAAGAGGCCCAGGCGGCACGGGAGCAAGAATTGACCTTGGGCCGCATCACCTCCTTCCAGAGCAACGCCCCGGCGGTTACCGACGCCATTGAGGCAGAGCTGCGGCGCCGCTATGGCGAGCAGGCCATCCTCCAGGGGGGGCTGCGGGTTCAGGCCACTATCGACCTGCGGCTGCAGCGCATTGCCCAGCGCATTGTCAACGAAGACGGGCCTCGCATCGGAGCTGCTCGCCGGGCCGACCAGATGGCCCTGGCGGCGGTGGATCCCCGCACCGGCTATGTCAAGGCCCTGGTGGGCGGCATCAACGCCCAACGGGGCCAATTTAACCGCGCCACCCAAGCCTTTCGCCAAACGGGATCCACCTTTAAGCCCTATGTGTACTACGCGGCTCTGGCTACCGGCCGCTACGGGCCCAACAGCATCCTCTACGACACTCCCATCACCTATCCTGGCTCGCCTCCCTACAGCCCGAAAAACTACGACAACACCTTCTACGGCCCCCTCACCTTTGCCCGCGCCTTGGAGCTCTCCCGCAACGTGCCCACCGTCAAGCTGGCAGATGAAGTCGGGATCCGCAACGTCATTGCGGCAGCCCAGGCCACGGGCATCAGTGCCGAGATGTTTCCCAACTTGGCCACGGCCCTGGGCTCGGCCAGCGTCAGCCCCCTGGAAATGGCCGCCAGCTATGCGGTGTTTGCCAATGGCGGCTACCGGGTGGAGCCAACTCTCTTGGCTCAGGTGGTGGATCGCAACGGTCAGATTCTCTTCGAGGCCAAGCCCCAGCCGCAGCGGGTTTTGGATCCCTGGGCGGTGGCCACCCTCAACCAGATCCTCAAGGGGGTGGTGACCCAGGGCACGGGGACGGCGGCCCGTCTGGACGATGGGCGCCCGGTGGCCGGCAAAACCGGCACCACTTCCGATTTTCGCGACGCCTGGTTCATCGGCTATGTGCCGCAACTGTCCACCGCCATTTGGATCGGCAACGACAACAACTCCCCTATGTTGCCGGGCACGGCAGGAGGCGCCTTTGTCGCCCCCACCTGGAAGCGCTTCATGAGCGAGGCCCTGCAAGGGATCCCACCCCAAGACTTCCCCAGCCCCCAGCAATTTCTTCCCCCCCGGCCATGAGCAATAGCGAGGAGCGGCTGGCGCGCATCGAGCGCGCCGTCGAGGCCAACGCTCAGGCCATCGCCCAACTGGCCCGGCAAAACCAAGAGCTGATGCAAACCATTGCCGGCACCGAGGAGCGCATTGCCAGAGCCGAGGAACGCATTGCCAGAGCCGAGGAACGCATTGCCAAAGCCGAGGAACGCATTGCTGGCGCCGAAGAACGTCTGGAGGCCGAGGTCAAACGCTGGGACGAGCGGTTTTTCCAGCTCAGCCGCGATACCCTCAACTTCACCCGCAATGTAGTGACCATCGCCGCCATCACAGCGGTTTTGATCCCCCTGCTCAGGGATGTCGCTCCCCTGCTGATCGAGCTGCTGCGGGAGGGATCCCGTTAGCCCTCTGTAGCTGGGACATCTCGCTTTTCCAACCGCTGGCCAACAAGTGGTTATCGGCAATTGCGCTGAGACAGCCGCGATTCCACCTCTCTGGGGTCGAGCAGGGTTCCAACCGGAATCGAGGTGTCCAAGGGATCCCAGCGCGTACTGATTCTGAGTTACACTAAAACTGCAAAGAAAGGTAACGCCTTTTTCTGGTTATCCTGACCCTTCGCCGCGTTCTTTCTTGCATTCCTTGCACAAGACACAGAGGACAGACGATTATGGCTTTTGAACTCCCGGCTCTGCCCTACCCTGCCGACGCCCTCAAGCCCTATATGTCGGCGGAAACCTTCTCCTACCACCACGGCAAGCACCACGCCGCCTACGTGGCCAACCTAAACAAGCTGATCGAAGGCACCGAGCTGGCCAATAAGTCGCTAGAAGAAATTATCAAGACCACGTTTGGGGATCCCGACAAAGTGGGCATCTTCAACAATGCCGCCCAGGTCTGGAACCACACCTTTTTCTGGGAATCCATGAAGCCAGGTGGGGGCGGCGCGCCGACGGGGCCCATCGCCGACAAGATCAACGCCGATTTTGGCGGCTACGACAAGTTTGTCGAGGCCTTCAAAACGGCGGCGGCCACCCAGTTTGGCAGCGGCTGGGCCTGGCTGGTGCTGGACAACGGCACCCTCAAGGTTACCAAAACCCCCAACGCCGAAAACCCGCTGGTGCACGGCCAAGTGCCCCTGCTCACTTTGGATGTCTGGGAGCACGCCTACTACCTGGACTACCAAAACCGGCGGCCCGACTTCATCAGCGCCTACCTGGAGCACCTGGTGAACTGGGATGCCGCCAATGCCCGGCTGGCTGCTGCCTGACTGACTCTCTTCTGGGATCCTCTGACGGGGGATCCCATCGAGGACTAGCCTTGCCCAGCTCTTTGCTAGGGGATCCTCAGGGATCCCTTTTTTTTCGGCCTAGTCCTTCCCCAAGCGTTCCCGCTCTTCGCGCAGGCGTTCCAGGAAACTGGGCGTGGGGTTTTGGGCAGGGGTGGGGGAGGCAGCAGGAGGAGCGGCCCGATTGATGGGGGGAAACAAGGGTTGGTTGATGGGCTGTGGGGGGAGAGGCTTGGCTGGGACACGAGCTGGAGAAGGTGGAGCAGCGGGTGTGGGCACTGCAACCGGTCGGGGCGGGGGCGCAGCGGGGACAGGGGTGGGTGGGGGGGCGGCGAAGTGGGCGGGGGTGCTGGGGCGGTTGCCGGTGTGGGCGTGGGTTCGGGTTGAGGAGGGTCTTGAGGGTTGTCCCGAGCCGGATCCGGATCATCTTCAAACGCTGGCTCACCCGCTGGATCCCGCAGCAGCCAGTCCAGCAGCGGCTCCGGGATGGCTTGCTGCCCATCGGTGGCAGGGGGCAGCGGAACAGCAGGCGGTCTCTCCATGCCTGTGCCCGGATCCAAGAGCAGACGCAGGCCCCAAAAAGTGCTCCCGGCAATGGCGGCCAAAAGGGCTATCCCTCCCCAGAGGGGGAGCGGCCTACCTTTGGGCTCCGGCTGGGCGCTGAGCCGATGGGCGCCTTCCTGACCATCGAGGGCTGCCAGGGTGCGCTCGGAAAAGGGCGAGGTTGTTGGAGGGGGGGTGAGGGCAGAGCCGGCGCTGCTGTCAGATTGCAGGGATCCCTCCAATTGGGCGCTGAGAACCTTCATATCTTGGGGCCGCCGGTCGGGATCTTTGGCCAGACAGGAGAGCACCACCTGTTCCAGCTCCAGCGGAATTTCATAGGGCAAATTTGCGCGATTGAAGGGTTGGGGCTGCTGGTAATTGTGGGCCTCGTACCAGCCGGGGAAAGAATCGCTCTTCGGCTGGAGGGGGTGTTGACCGGTCAGCATGCGGTAGAGCACCACGCCGAACGAGTAGATATCGGAGCGGGGATCCAGTTCCTCGCCGCGCACCTGTTCGGGAGAGGCGTAGCGCACTGTGCCCAAAAAGCCGGTGGTTTGGGTGCCGAGGGCCAGGGAAACATCGCTGAGCAGCTTGGCAATGCCGAAATCCAGGATCTTGACCGTCTCCCCCAGGGTCTCATCTTTCAAGACAAAGAGATTGCTGGGTTTGATGTCGCGATGGATCACCCCCTTGATGAGGTGGCCATCTTGCTCGGTCTCCAAGTTGTGGGCGTAGTAGAGGCCAGCACACACCTGGCGGGCGATCTTCACCACCTGTTGCGGCGGCAGCAGCGGCTGCTTGAGCAGCAGTTCTCCCAAGCTGCGCCCCGTCAGGTATTCCATCACCAGATAGGGTTGGTTGTTCTCCAGGCCGTAATCCAGCACCTTGACAATGGCCGGGTGCTCCCCCAGCAGCGTGCTGATGCGAATTTCCTGCTGAAAGCGCTTGAGCAAGTGACGACGGGTGTTTTCATCGCCTGCCAAGTTCTGGTGCAACAGCTTCACCGCCACCGGGCGATTGAACAGGCGGGTATCCACAGCCTTGAACACCTGCCCCATGCCCCCTGCCGCAATGCTCTGAACCAGTTGATAGCGCTGACCGATCACTTTTCCAGGAGCAAGCTGGTTCATAAGCGGCCCAAGAGCATGTACCCTCCGATTTTAATGGGTGTCTCTCGAAAGTTTCTCTCGCCTCTTTGCGGGCGCCACCGCCAGGCTGTCTTCATTCCCAGCGTGTTTTTGATGTATTTTGAATGCTTGTTAAACGTCCTGTCGGAGATTGAAGACTGGACGAAGGCTGCGAGCGATGGGGAGCTATCTGGATCTGGATGAATCTGATAGACTCAGGCGGGCGCTTTGCCGAGTCTCTGCGTTGGTGTCTGTCGGGTATTTATGCGAGCTAGCTGGCTGCAAATCTCAGGGATCCCTCTGGCCACGCTCGGCCCGGTGAAAAACCCGGTGCTGGTGTTCCTGATCATCCTGACGATCATGCTGGTGGCGCCGCTGCTGTTTGAGCGGCTGCGCCTGCCGGGGATCATCGGCCTGATCTTGGCCGGCTTGGTGGTGGGGCCCTACGGCTTGGGCATCCTGCAGCGGGACGAGACCATCGTCTTATTGGGCACCGTGGGGCTGCTGTTTCTCATGTTCATGGCCGGGCTGGAGACCAGCCTGGAGGATCTGAAGCTAAATGCCTGGAAGGCCAGCATCTTCGGAGCGCTCACCTTTCTGTTGCCAATGGTGATCGGCACGACGGCCATGCTGGCTTTGGGGTATGGCTTTTTGGCGGCGGTGCTGGTGGCCTCGTGTTTTGCCTCCCATACCCTCATCGCCCTGCCGATCGTCTCCAAGTTGGGCCTGATGCGCTTGCAGACGGTGACGGCCACCTTGGGGGCGACGCTAATTACCAATGTCTTGGCGTTGTTGGTGCTGGCGGTGGTGGTGCGCGCCCACCAAGGCGAGCTGACGCTGCAATTTTGGCTGACGCTGATCCCCTCGATTGCCCTCTACACCTTGGCCACCCTCTGGGGGGTGCCCAAGCTGGGCGGTTGGTTTTTCCGGCGCTTTGGCCACGACGAGGGGGCAGAGTTTACCTTTGTGATTGCCACCTTGTTCGTGGTGGCCTACGGAGCGGGGTTGATCGGCATTGAGCCGGTGGTGGGCGCCTTTTTGGCCGGGACGGCCATCACCCCCATCATCCCCCAGCTCAGCCCCCTCATGAACCGCATTCAGTTTATCGGCAACACGTTGTTTGTGCCGTTTTTCTTGATCTCGGTGGGGATGCTGATCAATCCCGGCATCCTCTTCGGCGAGCCGCGCACGCTGCTGGTGGGCGGAGTGATGATCGCAGCAGAGGTGGTGAGCAAGTTTCTGGCCGCTTGGATCCCGGCCCAACTGTTTGGCTGGCGCTTTGCCAGCACGATGATCATGTTCGGTTTGTCGATGGCTCAGGCGGCGGCTACCCTGGCGGCGATCACGGTGGCCTTTAACGTGGAGTTGGTGGATGAGCTGACGGTGAACGGCACCATTGCCATGATCCTGGTGACCTGTGTTGCCTCGCCTTGGATTGTGGCCCGCTGGGGAGAGCAAATGCAGCCAGCCGAAGTGGCGGCAGAGTCCACCGAATTGCCCAAGCCGGATTGGGGAGCTCGCGTCTTGGTGCCGGTGGCCAACCCGGATACTGAGAGGAACCTGTTACAGTTGGCTTTGATTTTGGCCAAAAAAGATGGGGGAACGCTGCTGCCGCTGCATGTTTTGTCTGACCGCGCCGGGATCTCGCCGGCAGCCCTGGCCCGGCAGGAGCAATTGTTGACCTTTGCCGAAGCTCTGGCCCACAGCGCCGTGACCCGAGTGGAGCCGATCCGGCGGGTGGATGACTCGGTGGAAAAAGGGATCATTCGCTCGGCGGCGGAACGGCGGGCGACCTTGGTGATCCTGGGCTGGAAGGGCTACTCCACCTATACAGAGAACTTTTTCGGCAGCATCATCGACGCGGTGGTGCGGCAGGTGGGGATCCCAGTCTTGATTACGCGGTTTCCAGTACCCATCGAGACGGCGCGCCGCATCCTCTTGGTTGCACCGGAGCTGGAGGTCTCTCCCGGATCCCTGCAGCAGACCATTGGGCTGGCGCAAACGCTGGCCGGCGAATTGAAAGCAGGTTTGCAGATCCTGCTGGTGCAAACCCGACCTGGGCGGAAAAGCTCCCCAGCCTTGCCGGCAGAAAGCTATGCCCACTTGCCGGTTCAGCGGGTGCAGGGGGGGGTGGTGGCGGAAGCCTTCAAAGCGCTGCAGCCAGGAGATGTGTTGGTATTGGTTCCCAGTGAAACCGGCAACCGGTCGCGCCTGGGCCGAGAGCCGGAGACCATCGCCCGCAACCGACCCAGCCTTCCCATCATCGTGGCGCATTTGCCGCGGGATTCAGCTCATCCCTTGCGCCAAGGAGATGGGGTTCTGGCGGCCGCAGAGCCCACTTGACAGGGATGGCATTGGGGTGTTGTCTGGCGGACTGGAGCTCTTGTCTCAACGACGCCCCGGCTCCCCTGGTAAACTGGGATACCCCAGGTTCGGAGCAGTCGTGAGCCAGAAGGGAGGCCCAGAGCCATAGACTATGTTGATTGAGGAAGTGGGGATGGTACCCTACGGAGCACAGGAGCATGACTCTAGTCAATAATAATCAATAATAAGCTCAACTATACTGAAAATGACGTATGATATGTTCAGTACGGATTACTACCAGTTGATCTTTCTGTTTACTTTCGAGTCTGCCAACATGGTAGCCAAAGCAAAGCAGAAAATTGGTAGTAAGACGACACGGAAACTGCGCTTTGGGTATTCTACTCAAAGCTTTGCGGGATACCGCCATTCTGGTTGGAAACAAACAGAATGCTATCGCTGCATAGTTGAACAGTGATGTTCAGCAGTGTTCAGCGTAAATGTATCAGTATGGTTGCCTATTTGCTAGAAGTCGGCTGTGAAGAGCTCCCAGCCAGTTTTGTGGATTCGGCTCTGGAGCAGTGGCGAACCGGGATCCCGGCCTCTTTGGCGGAGGCCCATTTGCAAGCGGAGCAGATGCAGCTTTTCGGTACGCCGCGCCGCCTGTCGGTTCTGTTGCAGGGGTTGCCCACCCAGCAGCCGGATCGCACTTTGGAGGTGAAGGGGCCGCCAGTGCAGGTGGCCTACCAAGATGGCCGGCTCACCCCCGCCGGGGAAAAATTTGCCCAAAAACAAGGGGTGGATCCCGGCAGCCTGGAAATCCGGCAAGTGGGCAAGGGATCCTTTGTGTTTGCGGTGCAGCGGGTGCGGGGCCGACCGACGGCGGCGGTGCTCCAGGAATTGGCGCCCACCTGGATCACCAGCTTGAGCGGCGAACGGCTGATGCGCTGGGGCTATGGAGACCTGAAGTTTCCCCGTCCCATCCGCTGGCTGGTTTCCCTTTGGGAGGATCAGGTGTTGCCTTTGCTCTGGCCTACCTCCGAGGGAAATCCTTTGCCGGGCTTGGTGGCGGGGCGGGTGAGCCGGGGGCACCGCGTTTTGGGATCCCAGCAGGTTGTCCTGGAGCGGGCCGAGAGCTACGTTCAGCAAATGCAAGAGGCGGGGGTCAGCCCCGATCCAACAGCGCGAGAGGCATACATTCAGGCTGAGGTGACCAAGCTGGCCAGGCAGGTGAATGGGGAAGCCCAGATCCCTGCTCCTTTGCTGCGGGAGGTGGTGCAGTTGGTGGAGTGGCCGACGGCGGTTCTGGGGCGCTTTGAGCCGGAGTTTTTGCGATTGCCCGTGGCGGTGATCGAGACGGTGATGATCACCCACCAGCGCTACTTCCCAGTGCGGGATGGCCGGGATCCCCAGAAACTGCTGCCCTACTTCATCACCATCTCCAACGGCGACCCCCGGCAAGCAGAGCGGATTGCAGCAGGCAACAGCCGGGTGGTGCGGGCACGCCTGGCCGATGCTCGCTTTTTCTACGAGGAGGATCGGCGGATCCCGTTGGCCCAGCGGGTGGAACGCCTGCAGGCAGTTACCTTTGCCGAAGGGCTGGGATCCATGCGCGACAAGGTGGAGCGCATCCGCCAAATTAGCCGTCTCATCGCCGCTGCCTTGAAGTTGGATCCGCAGGAGCAGGCGCTGGTGGATCGCACCGCTTACCTGTGCAAGGCGGATCTGGTGACCCAGATGGTGTACGAGTTTCCCGAGCTGCAGGGGATCATGGGCGCCGAGTACGCCCGGCAGGATGGGGAACCGGAGGCGGTGGCGGAGGGGATCGAACAACACTACTGGCCCCTGGGGGCAGGGGAGGCCTTGCCCGCCTCTTTAACCGGACGGGTGGTGGGCTGGGCGGATCGCCTCGATACCCTGGTGGGCATGTTTCGCTTGGGGCAGATCCCTACTGGTTCTTCGGATCGCTTTGCCCTGCGGCGGGCCGCCAACAGCCTGGTGTTGATTGCCTGGGATGCCGGCTGGACCTTTGACTTCAACTCCCTGTTGCAGAGGGTGGTGCAGGACTACGCGGCAGGCGACGAGAAGACCTTGAAGGCTTTGCAGGAGTTTTTGCTGCAGCGGCTGCAAATCCTTCTGCAGGAGGAAAAGCGGATTGATTACGACCTGGTCAGGGCAGTGGTTGGGGATCCAGAAGCGCTGCAAGAGGGGGAGCCAGCAAAGTCCGACCTCCCTCGGCGAGCCTTAGCCAACCTGCCCCTCACCCTGCTGCGGGCTGAGTACCTGCAACACCTGCGAGCCACCGGGGAATTGGCGGATCTCTACCCCACCCTCAATCGCTGTGCCCGCCTGGCCGCCCAGGGAGACTTGGACAGCGCCGTGCTGGATCCGGCAGCGGCTGTGGATGCCGACCTGTTGCAGGAGGCGGCAGAACGGGAGCTGTACAAGGCTTGCCAGAGGGTTTACCGCCTGGGGGTGGAGCCAGCCCTCCAAGGAGACTTTACCCCACTGGTGGAGGGCCTGCAGGCAGCAGCCCCCGCAGTGGATCGTTTTTTCGAGGCGGTTTTGGTCATGGATCCGGATCCCAGGCTGCGGGCCAACCGGCTGAACCTGTTGGGGGTATTGCGCAACCAGTCCCGTTTGCTGGGAGATATGGGAGCTGTGGTCATGGCAGGAGAGGCTGCGCCAGCAAAGAGCCACTAAGGAACCAGTAACTGGGCGCAATCATCCTTGGGGGCGGGAGATTCATCCAAGAAAGCTTAAGCATTGCTGCAAGGCCCGCTGCACTGAGCCCAGGTAGCCCTCTCCAAACAAGTTGAGATGGTTGAGCCAGTGGTAGAGCTGGTAGAGGGGCTTGCGCTGGCAATACCCCTCGTCCAGGGGATAGGCCTCTTGATAAGCCCGGTAGAACTCTGCCGGGAAGCCGCCAAAAAGCTCGGTCATCGCCAAATCCGTCTCCCGATCCCCGTAGTAGGTGGCTGGGTCAAAAATCACCGGCGAGCCGTCGGGCAAGGCGCCGTAGTTGCCGCCCCAGAGATCCCCGTGCAGCAGAGACGGGACGGGTCGGTAGTCCAGAAAGAAAGTCTCTAGCTCCGCCATTACCCGCTCGGCTTGCGCCACCCACGCGCCGCGGTAACCCCGCTGACAAGCCAGCTTGACCTGGTAGAGCAGTCGCTGTTCCCGGTAGAAGTCCAGCCAGTTCTGTCGCCAACTGTTGATCTGCGGCGTCGAGCCGATGGTGTTGTTGCGATCCCAGCCGTAGTGGCCGTTGGGGGAGAGCGTGCGGTGTAACTGGGCCAACTGGGATCCCAGCAGACTCCCCGTTTGGGGGCGGGGCGAGCTCAGCTCCAGATATTCCAACACCAGGTAGGCTTGCCCACCGACGGATCCCCAGGCCATCGGCTGCGGCACCCGCACAGCCTTGGCTGCCGCCAAAGTTTGCAGGCCTGCCGCTTCCGCCGCAAACATCTCCAGCGCTCCCTCTCCTCCCCGTGCCACTTTAACAAAGTAGTCCCTAGTTTCCTGGGCAGAAAAAGCTTGGAGCGCACAGGAGAGCCGGTAGGCAGCGTTGATGCTGCCCCCGCCCACAGGACGGTAGTGTAGAGGACGCAAGGGATCCCCTGTGATTTCAGAAAGGTGCTGAGCGACAGCCTGCCAAAAGTTCTGCATCAGTACCCTATTTTCCTTCCGTGGGCGTCGCTGCCTCAGGATCTAAAACAGCTCCTGCCCCGTAGGAGTCGATGTCAACCGCTTGGGATCCCCCCACCGCCAACAGCTCCATCAGGGATCCCAGCCGCCACCAGATCAATCCTGCTGTGCTGAAGACAAGGATCCCGCCCACCAGAGCAGCCAAGCCCAAAGATAGGCCAAACACGTTCAAACAGGCAGCCACAAAGCCGAAGGTAAACACACAGCAGAGAGTATAGGTGAGGATCACCCCCGGCGTGCGGTAGCGAATCTGCCCCTGGCTCTCTCGGTTCTGCTGCCAAAGAGCTACCTGGTACTCCAACTTGTCTTTAAAGATGATGCCGAAAATAACCGCGAAGAAGCTGAGCAGGGCAATGGCCGAGTAGATAGGGGGGTTGACAAAGCTACGGGAAAACTCGCCGCCAGCGTAAAGAGACTCCATGAAGCTTACCTGATCCCAGTCCTCCTTAGCTTAACATTTCTTAGCATCTTCTGCTGCGGAGTCAGCATCTAAGAGAAATCGGAGCAGGTCGAGCCGTCTCAGCTACCCCCTCTCAGACAACCACCTGGGGCATCAGTTGCTCAACCAATAGGAGCAGAGTATTGGCCACAGAGGCCGGCTCTTGGGCATTTAGGGTCGTGTGGGGAATCGATTGGTTGTTCAAGATCAGCAAAATGTCTTCTGGATCCCAGGCATTGGGGTGATCGACATGGGTGATCCCAATAACCGAGGGAACATCTGTCCTCGCCTTCATGAAAGCTTGAATAGCCTGAGCGTTGCGAAACTGACCGGGCAGGTGGGCGGGCACCAAAAGGATGTACCCATGGGCGCGCCGGATCAAAATATCCCACATAAAGCTGAAGCGGGCCTGGCCGGGGGTGCCGTAGAGATGCAGCCACATCTCTTCTTCCTCTTCTCCGATCCTCAGGCGGCCAAAGTCCATGCTGACCGTTGTGCTCTGCTTCAGCTCTGCCACCTCATCGGTGGCCTTGCGATCTGTATCGACCACTTCGATCTCACTAATGGTGCGGATAAAAGTGGACTTTCCAGCCCCCACCGGCCCGGTTACGACGATGCGGAGAATGTTGTCCATAGTCAGCCCCTGCCCTAAACCCCTAGCCTAAATCTGCCCCTAGAGCCCTTGCCGAATTAAGAAGCTAAGTTGCTGGCGCCGGTGGCAATAAGACGCTTAAACAACGCCTCGCTCATGCCCGTTTCCTGCTGCACAGCGTTGTAAGCCACCTCCAGATAGGCTTGCTCGATAAAGGAGAGATCGATCATGCAGACCTTGCTCAGGCTCATCCGCAGTTGCTCGGGCTTGCCCTCTTTGACCAGCCGGCGGCTCACCTCCTGCACAACCGTGGCCATGGCCGGCACCACGTGTTGAGGGCCAATGCCAACGCGCACATGAACTAGGCCAATTTTCCAGCGGCGCTCGGCGTACTGGGGGCCCCAGTTGTCCATGCCTGTAAACATTTCCTTAAACCAGTCCGTAAAAGTCTGGCCCAGCCGTTGCCGGTTGTGCTTAGCAATAACAGCTGCCATCTCAGCATCGCGATCCAAATAGCCGTAAAAGGCATCCGACATTTCTGTGGCGATGCTGCTGCCCCAGTCGGCACTTTGCTGCAAAATCTTCCTGTCTTCGTCTGTAAATTCGGTGCGCGAGATCAAGACTTGCAGCAGCTCCAAAGGTTTGATAGTCATAGTTCCCTCAAAATCAAGCGAAAATCAAAACCCAGCTTCCCTGCTTAGCTTGCCTACTTCATCGCTTCTGCAATGCTTGCGGCCACTCGCTTCATTTCCAAAAAGAGCAAGCCTTGCTTAACTTCATGGCTGGCTAGCGTCAGCAAAACGGCGTCAGGTCCGCAACTGGTTAAAACGCCGTACCCTTTTTCTCCCTGCACAAAAATTCTCTCTATGGCTCCGCGGCTCAGCTCTTTCCCAATTCGTTCCCCCAGAGAAAGCATAGCCGCCGACATGGCCGATGCCCTTTCTTCGTCCATGCCTGCCGGCAATGCAGAGGCCAGAGGCAAGCCATCTGGCGTGACCACTGCTGCTCCTTGAACTTCCGGCGTGCTGGAAACGTAATTCTGGAGAATTGCTTGCAAAGAGGATAAATTAGCCATCCTTTCTCTCCCTGCTTTCAAGACTTTTTGTCATTTTTTCTCGTATCTATTTGCTGATACAGCCTTTTAATTTAAAATAGAGTACAGGTATTCAAGAGGAAGGAGAGAAAGGAATGCCGACTCATTCTTTGGATTTGCGGCAAAGAGTTGTAGCAGCCTACCAGGCAGGTAACACCTCCATCCGCCAGGTAGCTAAACGCTTCATGGTGACCAAAAGAACAGTACACCGCTGGGTGCGTCAGTACCAACAAACTCAAGATTTAGCCCCTAAGAAAGCAGGCACCAAGCGAGTGGGCATTTTGGAACAACATCGGCAGGAAGTGATGGCAATTATTACAGAACACCC
>NZ_AXUW01000001.1:2293634-2370948 GCF_002760415.1 Synechococcus sp. 65AY6A5 | reverse complement strand
TGAAGACTTCTTTACTACTGATCAATCCATCCTCCTTCCGAAGTTGGTTTGCTAAGTGCTGCTATTGTACCCCTTGAGCCCTTAACAGGCTGTACTGCAAAGATCTGCCAGAAGATCTCCTCGCTCAAAAATCTCTCACTTATCCCGAACCCCCCTCAGCAAAGTAGCCAGCCGCGAGACGAGGGAGGGCTTAACCCGGTCGCTTCCCTGTGAGAAAGAGGGTAGTTTGGTGCTCGGCTTTTCCTTCGCAGCTTCCAAGCTTTCTGCCACCGCCGTCAACTTGTCCGAAACCAGCAAAGAGGGAACAATGGCCGTTGGGCCATCACAGGGGCTGATGAGCCCCAGCTTGGCCAGGCGGGCGCAGGCATAGCGCACTTCCAGAAGATCTGCCCCCAACGCCCGGGCCAACTCAGCCAGGTTGCGAGAGGGGGAAACTCCCTCCAAGACTCCCCACTCCAAAGGCGAAAGCCTGTACAAGGGCAGCTCGCTGCTGGTGCGCCAGAAGTAGCTGTCCGGCTGCGGCAGACTTTCTTCAGGACGCTGGTCCAGCTTGAGCTGCTGCAGCGCTTCCAAAACCACGGCACTGGCACCCTTGCTCAGGCCGGTCATCTCGCGATAGGGCAGGCGCACACTAGGCAAGAAGCTGAACTGGCCCGCTTCCAGGGCAAACAAGCTGTAGAGACCTACCTGCAGTTGGTGGCGAAAGAGCTTGGCCAAAGCCACAGGCGAAATTAACCCCTGCCGCTGCAGACACCGCCCCAGCGGCTCTTCCGGGCCACAGAAAGAGGCCAGCTTTTCCACCACCCGCTCGCTAACCAGGCCGGAGCGGGCCAGCAAACCCTCCAAGCGATGTTCCTCTTCGGGGGGCAGAGCTGCAATCACCCGACCTTGGTAAAACCAGATTTTGTAGATGCCGTTTGGGGCCCAGACGGAAAGTTGACCTGTTTTGCTGCCTTTTTCGATGAGCTGCAACAGATCGGGAAGGGAAAATTCTTGGAGGTCTCCAACGATAGCCATGGCAATTCTTTAGCCTCCATTAAGTTGAATATTGGCGCTTTCAGGGATCCTCACGGACACCACCATTCTCATTCCCTGATTCCCTGTCAACAACCGTGTAGCGACGGCAAAGCCATCTTCGCTCAAGTACTCAACCTGGCAGCAATTCTACTGATGAACGATCTTTTTGGAGAGATAAAGTCTAAGCGTTGAGCTGCGTAAGATTTTGGCATCAATTCCTATTACTTTTGTGTTGCTTTGGTCCAGATCTGTTACAGCCATCCAGTTTATCTTTACCTAAATTAACTTCGTAAAGCCGGCGTAGGAGCATGCAATAGAATTTTACTCTACCGGCTTATTTTTCGCGCATGGTTTTGAGGAGAGTAGATAGGCGGCTGACCAAGGAAGGCTTGACCGGCTCCTTCTCTTCCCGAAGGTTGGGGAGAAGCTTAGAAGCCGCCGCAAGCGCAGGCTGGGGTGAAGCGGCCGAGCTGTCGCAGGGGCTGAGCAACCCCAGCTTGGCCAGGCGGGCGCAGGCATAGCGGACTTCTAAGAGATCTGCCTTTAGGGCTTGGGCCAACTCAACCAGGTTGCGAGCGGGCGAAACCTGCTCCAAGATTGCCCACTCCAGGGGCGAGAGTTTGTACAAGGGCAACTCGGTGCTGGTACGCCAGAAGTAGCTGTCCGGCTGGGGCAGATTTTCTTCCGGGCGCTGATCCAACCGAAGCTGCTGCAGCGCTTCCAAAGCCACGGCACTGGCTCCTTTGCTCAGACCGGTCATCTCGCGGTAGGGCAGGGGCACGTTGGGCAAGAAGCTAAACTGTCCCGCTTCCAGGGCAAAGAGGCTGTAAAGCCCCACCTGCAGTTGATAGCGAAAGAGCTTGGCCAAAGCTGCAGGGGAAATAAACCCCTGCCGCTGCAAGCAAAGGCCCAGAGGCTCCTGCAAGCTGCAGAGGGAGGCCAAATCTGCCACGACTTGCTGGCTGACCAGGTTTAAGCGCACCAGCAAGCGCTCCAACTGATGCTCTTCTTGGGGAGACAAGGCCGCCACCACTCGCCCCTGATACAGCCAAACTCGATAAATGCCATTGGGCCCCCAAATGGAGAGTTGGCCTGTTTTCTTTCCTTTTTCCATCAAATGCAACAGCTCGGCTAGGGAAAATTCCTGAAGATCTCCAAGCATTGCCATGTCTCTGCCCTCTCTCCAACTTTCGGATCTGACTTTTTCAGTATTTTCACGGTTTTTCCCTTGCTACGCAAGGTACAAAACGAGGCAGCTTTGGGCCAGCGCAAGCCTCATTTTACATTTGGCTTTTCAAAAGTCAAAGCTAATTAATTTCCTTGATTGAACTTAATCGAGATCGCTGCTTCCTAGGCCTGAGCAGGGCAAAAGTTGTGGCAGAAGTCAGTAAAACTTCGGAAATAGAAACAGATAGTAGGCGGAATATTGGTTGTCTTTAACACTTTTTAATTTTGCTCGTCAGGGGATCCACCACTTAATAAAAGTTCTCCTGAGAAGGAGTGAATTGAAGATTACACTGAGGGAGCTGAAGGCCATGAGGCCGCCGGCCAGGGCGGGGCTGAGGCCGATGCCGAAGCTGGGCAGGAGCGCACCGGCAGCCACCGGGATCCCGACCCAGTTGTAGGCGAAGGCCCAGAGGAGGTTTTGCTGGATCTTGCGGAAGGTGGCGCGGCTGAGACGGATGGCTTCCACGACGTCCCAGAGGCGGTTGCGCATGAGGATGATATCGGCAGTCTCGAGGGCGGCAGCGGTGGCAGAGTGCAGAGCCATGCCCACGTCAGCTTGGGCCAGGGCGGGGGTGTCGTTGATGCCATCACCCACCATGGCGACTCTTTGACCCTGGGCCTGCAGATCTCGGATAACCTGAGCTTTGTCTGCCGGCTGCACCTCGGCGATGACGCGGATCCCTGGCACCTGCAAGGCCTGGGCCACCTGCTGGGCCACCTCGGTTCGGTCGCCGGTTAGCAGGACTACCTGCAGGCCCATTTGCCGAAGCCGTTGCAGCGTTGCCCGGGCGTCGGGCCGCAAGGGATCCTGGGCCGCCAACAGCCCCACCAGGGATCCCGCCACGGCCACCCCCACCACCGTTTTGCCAGCTTGCAGCAACACCTCGGCTTGGGCCTGCGCTTGCGGGGAAATCGGGATCCCTAGGGCGGCCAGCCCCTCTAAGGAGGCCAAGATGACCTCTTGCCCTTCCACCCGCGCCGAGGCCCCCAGGCCTGGCTGAGTGTAAAACTCGTCGGCAGAGAGCAGGGGTAGTCCTCGCTCGCGGAGGGCCCCCAAAATGGCCTGGGCCAGGGGATGGCGGGTGCCGCTTTCCACCGTGGCCGCCAGTTGCAGCAGCCGAGCCGGATCCAGAGAGGGGTCGAGGGCCAGGCAATCTGTTAGGTGCGGATCCCCCTGGGTGAGGGTGCCGGTTTTGTCGAAGACAACCGTTTGCAGGCGGTGGGTTTTCTCCAGGACATCGCCGCCGCGGATGAGCAGCCCCCGCTCCGCGCCCAGGCCGGTGCCCACCAGAATGGCCGTCGGCGTCGCCAATCCGAGGGCACAGGGGCAGGCCACCACCAGCACCGAGATGGCCAGCTTAAGGCTGAGGAGCAGAGGGGTGGGGTGGGGCGGGTGATCCGCCAGGTGCAGAGGGGAGTGAAGGCCGACCCCCCTCAGGAGCTCGCTGCCCCACAAGGGGATCCCAACCCAGTACCAGAAGGCGAAGGTGAGAAGGGCCAGCACCACCACCCCGTAGGTGAAGTAGCCGGCCACCCGGTCGGCCAGGCCCTGGATGGGGGCCTTGCGGGCCTGGGCTTCTTCCACCAAGCGGATGATCTGGGCCAGGGTGGTGTCTTTGCCGGTGCGCGTAGCTTGGCACAGCAGCAGCCCCGATTGGTTGACCGTCCCGGCCACGACCGGATCCCCTGGCTGTTTGAGCACGGGTAGGGATTCCCCGGTGAGCATGCCCTCGTCCACCGTGGCCTGGCCGGCAATTACTTCCCCATCCACCGGGATCTGCTCGCCAGCCCGCACCTGCAGCCAGTCTCCCACCTGCACCTGTTCCACGGGGCACTGCTCTGCCGCCAGCTCGCCTTTGCTCAGGTCTTCGGCTGGGGATCCTGACCGTTGAGAGGGTCGGACTCGCCAAGCAACGCTGGGGCGCAGGCTGAGCAGCGATTGCAAACTGCTGGCCGCCCGCAGACGGCTCTGCTGTTCCAGGGCCCGCCCCAGCAGGATGAAGCTGAGCAGCATCACCGGCTCTTCAAAGAAGCACTCCCAGCCCACCTGCGGGGCCAGCAACCCCACCAGACTGGCCAGGTAGGCGGATCCGGATCCCAGGGTAACTAGCGTGTTCATGTTGGGGGCCAGCCGCCGCGCCGCCCGCCAGCCGTCCAGGACAAGGCCGCGGGCCGGGCCGACAAAGGTCAGCGTCGCCAACCCCCAGTGCAGCCAGACGTCGTTGAGGACGGGCAGGCCCAGGCGGGCAAAAAGATCCAGGTGTCCAGCGGCAGAAATGAGCAGCAAAAAAACGGCGGTGAGGGCCTGGCGAAGGTGGTCTTGGGCTTGCCGCCGTTGCCGCGCGAGGGGATCCGCAGGCGCGTCCAGAGCATTGTCCCATCCGTCGGGGGAAGGAGCCTGAGCTTGGGGAAAATCGCCCCTGCCGGCGGCGCAAGAGCTGGGAAACCCTGCATCCGTCAAGATCCGGGCCAAATGCTCGGGATCAGGCTGGATCCCAGGGGCAAGTTCCACAAGAGCTGATTCGGTAACCAGGTTAACGCTGGCTTTGACCACCCCCGGCTGATTCAGCAGGGTCTGCTCGACGACCCGAACACAGCCGGCGCAGCTCATGCCCCCAACATGGAGCAGCAGGGATCCCTTTCCAGGCTCTTCCTGAGAGGACGGCTGAGCTATCCGCTCGGGGAACTTCGCATCCGCAGTAGCCATCTCCAATGCCTAGCGGGTCAACACAACTTTTCCCTCACCCCCAGCTCCCTCCCCCAGGGAGAGGGGGGAGCAGCTCCGCGGCAATTGGCAGCGAGCTTGGAGATAAGGAGATACCCCCTATCCTAGCCTTGGCACCCCAGGCCTCTACGAATCTCTTATCCTCGTTGAACCCGCCGCTCAAACTCCTCGCGGGTGGCATCCACCAGTTGCACTGCCTCTGGATAGAGCTGCGGATGGTTTTGCTTTAGCCAACTCAGCAGCCGCGCCAACTGGGCGGCGCAGAGATCCAGATCGGCCTGAAAAATCACTGCCGCCGCCATGTGCTGGGCGTATTCAGGGGGATGGCCCTGCTGCGTCAGCTCCGCCGTCAAGGCGGCCAGGGCCTGCTGGCGAACAGAGGGGGCGGAGCCTTCAGAAGTGGACATGGGCAGGATCCCTTAGTTGGAAGAGTAGCGGCGCAGGGCCAGGGTCACGTTATGCCCCCCAAACCCGAAGGCATTGACCAGGGCCACGTCAACGGCCATCTGCCGTGCCCTGTGGGGGACAAAGTCCAGCCCCTCGCACTCGGGGTCGAGGTTGTCCAGGTTGAGGGTAGGGGGAACCCAGCCGTGGTGGATGGCCAGGGCCGTCGCCACGGTGGCAACGCCGCCTGCTCCCCCCAACAGGTGGCCGGTCATGGACTTGGTGGCGCTGATGGCTAGGCGAGGGGCATGCTCACCAAAAACTGCCCTGATGGCTTGCACCTCGGCTACATCCCCCACCGGTGTGCTGGTGGCATGGGCATTGATGTGCTGCACCTGGTCAGGCCGGATCCCGGCATCTTTAAGGGCTAGCCGCATCGCGCGGGCAGCACCTTCGCCCGCGGGGGCGGGATTGGTGATGTGGTGGGCGTCGCAGGTGAGGCCGTAGCCGACGATCTCGGCATAGATCTTGGCGCCGCGAGATCGGGCGTGTTCCAACTCCTCCAGCAGCAGGATCCCTGCCCCTTCCCCCATGACAAAGCCATCCCGATCCCGGTCAAAGGGCCGACAGGCCTGTTCGGGGGCGTCGTTGCGGGTGGAAAGAGCCTTCATGGCGCTGAACCCCGCCACCGAGAGGGGAGTCACTGCCGCTTCTGTGCCCCCCGTAATGGCCACCTGCACTTCCCCCCGCTGGATGAGCCGGAAGGCATCGCCGATGGCGTTGGAGCCAGAAGCACAGGCCGTCACCGTACAGGAGTTAGGCCCCTTGGCGCCAAAGCGAATGGCCACGTGGCCTGCTGCCATGTTGGCGATCATCATCGGCACCATGAAGGGGCTACAGCGATCCGGCCCCTTTTGCAGGTAGATGGTCTGCTGCTCTTCCAAAACCCGGATGCCGCCGATGCCGGTGCCCAAGATCACCCCCACCTGCTCAGCGTTGAGATCGGTAATGCGAAATTGGGCATCCTCCAGCGCCTGTTGGGTGGCGGCCAGGGCCAGATGGACAAAGCGATCGGTGCGCTTGACGTCCTTGCGATCCAGGTAGTCGAGGGGATCAAACCCCTTCACCTCCCCGGCAATGCGGCACTCGTGGCGAGAGGCATCGAAGTGGGTAATTGGCCCAATACCAGAGCGGCCTGCCAGCAAGCTCTGCCAGAACTCGCCAGGAGAATTGCCAAGGGGGGTTATCGCCCCTAGCCCCGTGATGACAACACGGCGATGGAAGTTGGATGGGATGGACATAGGAGCGGCGGCAGGATCCACGACAACCATGAGCAGTTTCGACCCGGTACCCTCCGGTTAGAAGGAAGGCAAGCCGGCAGAATTGCCCTCTCCCAGGCTAGGCAGCTTTCTTAGAGAGGATGTAGTTGACGGCATCCTGCACAGTGGCAATGCCCTCCGCATCTTCATCGGGGATTTCCAGATCGAACTCCTCCTCGAAGGCCATGACCAGCTCCACCGTATCGAGGCTGTCGGCTCCTAGGTCGTTCTGGAAATTAGCTTCCAGGGTTACTTTGTCGTCCTCTACGCCTAGTTGATCGGACACGATCTTGCGAACACGGCTGTAAACTTCATCTGCGCTCATGCTTGGAACCCTAGATATCGATCGACTGAGAGTCTCTTGGCTAAGCCAACCGGCAGCTATCGAAGTATCCCCTATTGTATCGGACAACGGATCCCCTCTTGTGAAGAGGCTTGCTTTTGTCGCTGCAGAGGGGTGGAGAATTGAGCTGTGGCCCTTTTCGATTGTCGCAAAGAGAAGCTAGGATAGCCTACTGCACCTTTTGATTTGGATTCCCAAGGAGAACTGGCTTCCATGCCCCGCGCCTATGAGACAATGCTGATCGTGCGCCCCGACCTCTCGGACGAACCCTTGCAACAACTCCTCACCGAGCAGGAATCGCTCCTACGAGAAAACGGGGCAACTGGCCTGGAAATTACCAACAGAGGCAAGCGCCGCTTTGCCGGGTTTGAGATGAAGAAGTTCAAGGAAGGCCTCTACATCCAGTTCAACTACGAGGCCGAGCCAAGGACAGTGGCCACCTGGGAGAAAAATCTGCGCATCAACGAGAGCATCCTGCGCTACATGACTCTGCGCGTGAACTAGGTTGACGGGATCCGGGTCTGGAGGCATGGTAAAGGTAGTTGAGCTGCCTTCTTTTAACGCCCCAATAGACTTTACAGTGGCTCTGTCATGAACTCGATTGTCTTGATGGGGGAAGTGGCCAGCGAGCCGGAGCTGCGCTACACTCCCGACAACCTGGCCGTTACCTCACTGGTGCTGCGCTTTCCCAGCTTGCGCCCGGAGGAGCCACCGTACCAAGTGCGGGTTGCCTTTTTTGGAGAGCTGGCCCAGCGGGTGGTGGACACCTGCCGCGTGGGGGATCAGATCACGGTGGAGGGCCAACTGCACATGAATGTGGTGGAGCGGGATGGGCGTAAGGAAAAGTTGGCCGAGATCACCGCGCGTCGCGTCCACCAACTGGGATCGGCGCGGGTTCTCTCTCTGACGGGGATGGGTGAGTCTGCAACTGTGGACTCCTCTGAAGGAGGGGGGGCTTCCCCAGCGGAGCCGGACGATATTCCGTTCTAGCGGTGCAAGTTTTGCTGGGATCCCCTATGTTGCCAAGACTGGGCGCCGGTGAGCCCTTGGCATCTCTGCAAGTGATCGGCCACTCGGTGCAGGGGCGTCCCATTTACCTTTGGCAGCTCACCCAGGGGATCCGCCCCTTGCTGCTGGTCGGCGGCGTACATGGCGATGAGGTGGAAGGCTATGCCCTGATCGAGCGCTACGTGGCTTCTGGGAAATGGAGATCCTTGGAGGGCAGGGCTGCGCTTTGGGCGATCCCATGCCTGAACCCGGATGGCTGTGCCCTAGGGCAACGGCTCAACGCCAACGGCGTGGATCTCAACCGCAATCTGCCCACGCAAGATTGGATCGCGGCTTCTTTGGAAGCTCGCTATCCGCCGGGAGCGGCCCCAGGCTCCGAGCCGGAGACACAAGCGTTGTTGGCGAGTTTGGCCCAGATTCGACCCCGATTTGTCCTTTCTACCCACTCCTGCCAGAACGATCCCTACGTGAACTACAATGGCCCTGCCCTTGAGCTGGCTCAGGTGATGGCTGCTCGCAACGGCCTGCCGGTAACCGACGACATCGGCTATCCCACCCCTGGCTCTTTGGGCACCTGGGCGGGGCAGGAACGGCGGATCCCCACCCTGACGCTGGAACTGCTGCGCAGGCGGTGTTAGAGTGGACAGCCCAGGAGGATGAGTTCTGACCTGTGTCAAGATCTCTGAACTTTCATTGCCAATCCGACAGGTCATCCGAGATGCCCGCGGTTTTCTCGCCCAGTTCTTTTACAACACAGATAGATGAGGGCAAAGAAAAAAGGAACTTGGAGTCGAAACCGAAGTCAAGCCTTGTCTTTTGCCCATCTGTTAGCCATTTGGAGGAAGTCGGTATGTTCAGCAGGATTTTGGTGGCGGTGGATCGGTCGGAGCTGAGCCAGGGAGTGTTTCAAAAGGCCGTCCAACTGGCCAAGGCCATGCAGGCCGAGATGATGATCCTCCATGTTTTGTCCCAGGAAGAGCCCGGTGCCCCAGAGCCGCCCATGATCTTGGGGGTGGATTACAGCTCCACCATCAGCGCTGAGCTGTGGCAGTCTTATCGGGAGCAGTGTGCCATCTTCGAGCAAAACCAGATGGACTACCTGCGCTCGCTGGTGGAGAAAGCCGCTGAGCAGGGAGTTCGCGCCGAGTACCGCCTCAACTACGGCAACCCCGGTCGGGTCATCTGCGACTTGGCCCGCTCTTGGAAGGCGGACTTGATTGTGGTGGGCCGCCGCGGCCACTCCGGCCTGAGCGAGCTGTTTTTGGGCAGCGTCAGCAACTACGTGCTCCACCGGGCCCCCTGCTCGGTGTTGACGATCCAGGGCGAGGCTCTGAAAAAAGCAGCCTCAGCCAAAGAAGAGACAACCACCGCCTCTGCCAGCTAAGAAAAGCCCGCCGGCCACCGCTAGGAGCCTGAGGAAGACCCTCCCCGTTGGTCCCTTGTCTCCTCCGCTTTGCCCTCCAGCAAGCGGTTCACTTCGGTTTCCACGCTGTTGAAGGTGCTGAGGTCGATGACGGCAATATCCGGCTGATAGCTGCTTTGTACATAGGCACGCAGGCCGGCAGACGTCAAGCTCAACCTCAAGGGATCCCGACCGTCCTCGCCCTTGGCCTCAAAGGTCAGCTTCAGATCTGGCTCGGCCAAGGCTTTTTGGGCGTCTGGATCCGTCTCCGGCAGGAACTCCTTGGCGCGGGCGGCATTGAGGCTGGAGAAGAGGGAGCTGAGGTTGACCGGCTGGCCCGGTTGCTCCGGATTTTCCCAGCGCAGATCCAGGGATCCCTTCTCCTGGGGCAGAGGATTGAGGGTAACCCGCTCCCCTTGGGATTCCAGGGTAACTGGGCCCACCTGGTTGGGGTTGAGGCGGGCGATGCGGTGATCCCGCAGCTCCTCGAAGTCGGAGCGGAGAATGTCGGCGGTGCTGGTGAGGAGGGTGGCCACCGCCGGGTGCTCGGAGGTGATGACGTACACCTGGCCCTCTTTTTCCGCTCCCAAGGCCACAGTCAGGGTCTTGCCATCCTTGAGCTCAACGGTTAGCTGGGCAGAAGGCTTCTCCAGACCATAAGGAGCCAGCTCCGCTTTGGTTTCAGCCGGAAACTCCACCGCTTGCAGGCGAGACAACGTATTGAGCAGACGGTCGACGTTCAGGTCATCGGCAGGCAGCTCGCGGGGCTCGACGATCTGCCACGTATTTTCTTGTCGCTCCAAGCGAACGACCTCTGGCTCTGCCTCGGCCAACTGCACCTGCAGAGACTTCACCGCCGCTGTGTCAAAGCGCAGCAGAGTTTTGTCCCGCAAAGCCAGCAGAGAAGGCAAGAGGGATCCCTTCTGGGTGCTGGCCAAGAGCACCACCTCTCCCCCTTCTGGCCTGGCGTAGAAGCCGGAGCCGTCGAAGTTGTCGTTGCCAATGTCCAGGCGGTAGGGATCCCCCTCTTGGGGGAAGAGGGCGATCTGGTGGCGCGGCTTATCTAGGCCGAAGGCCGCCAAATCCTCAGCCCCTTCCAGCGTGATTTGAGGCGTGAGGCGGGAGAAGCTGTTGAGCAACTGCTCCACCGGGAAGTCCAGCGCCGCCGACTGGATGGGACGGATAATGCGCCAACGGGATCCCTCTTCTGCCTCAGGAGTGCGCTCCAAAAGGATTTCCTCCGGTTCCCCCTCTTGCTGCTGGCGAATCTCGATGCGGGCAATGGTGTCGGGGGCAAAGTGGAAAAGCCGCGCCCGCTCCGCTTGCTGCTGCTGGCGCAGTTGCTGGAAGTTGTCAAAGAGGAAATACCCCAGCAGAGCAGCCACTGCCAAGCCCAAGAGAATCCAGGTGCTGCGCTTGAACATGCTCGTCCTCCTTGGCCCTATCGTCTTTGCCACCAGAGCACGGCCCCCGATCCCAACGCCACCAGCGGCAGGAGCACCGTCGATCCCAGCACCAGCCAGCGGAAGTTCTGGCCGGTCACGGCAAGACGGCGGTCGGTGATGGATTTGGGGCGAATGGAGATCTGTTCGGTTCGCTCAGTGAGCCAGTTGAGGGTGTTGAGGAAGAGATCGCGGTTCCCCTGCTGCCTCAGGTTGCCGTCGAGGGCGAAGTTGACGTTGCCGATCACCACCAGCCGAGCCTCGGTCGGCCCCTCCTGGGATTCTGAGGTCTTCTGATCGCCTTTCACCTGGCGGGTCAGGGCTACGCCCAGGGTCAGGGGGCCGGGCTTGTCTTGATCCGGGTCAAATTGCAGCGGGCCGGCCTCTAGGTTGGGGCTGGTCTCTCCCCAGCTCTGCGGGCTGGTGCGCAGCAGAGGCGTGGCCTGGATCCCTTCGCGGACCTCAGTGTCTACAGAACGGGCCAGGGGGAAGAGGGTCATCAGCCGCTGTTCTGCCAGGGGAGCGGTGATGGGGTGATCCCCGTAGGTGGTAACCAGGGCCACCGCCGGCCCCGTGCCCAAAAGCTGGCTGACGCTGCTCACCTCAATGATGAAGTCATCCCCCAAAACCACGCCCCACTCCTCCAGCAAGGGATCCAGGCCGGCATCCACCCGTGGCCCAATCAAGAGCAGCAGCCGCCCCCCTTTGGCCAGGTAGTCCTGCAGCTTCTCCACCTCGCCGGGGAAGAGAGCCCGCTGCGGCCCTGCCAAGACCAACACATCCGCCCCCTCTGGGATCTGCGACTGCACCAGGTTCAGCGGCTCCACCCGGTAGCCCTCCTGGCCGAGGGCTGCCACCGCCTGGGCCAGGGTTGGGGTGCCCTCGCGAGCTTCCAGGCTCACCTCCCCATGCCCCTGTACAAAATAGGCCACCACTTCGCCGCGGTTAACCACCTTGGCCAGCACAGGGGTGAGCTTACTCTCCAGCTCAGGGGCGGGCGGCTGGGGCAGTTGTTGGCGGTTATTGCCCGATTCGACCACCAGGGTGTTATTTTGGGTAACCTGCAGCCGCTGGACAGTGAGGGGATCGCGGTTGGGATCCACAAACTCAAACTGGAAGCGCTCGGGGTTGAGGCGGCGGTAGCGCTCCAGCTGTTCCCGCAGGTTGGGATCGGGGGCGGTGGTGACCACCCAGACTTTCATTGGCTGGGCCAGCCCTTGCACCAATTGCCGCGTCTGGGGGGAGAGGGTAAACAGCCCCTCTTCCGTGAGATCCAGGCGCAGGTCGTAGCGCACCGCCACGACGTTGAGCAACACCAAGATCACGGCCATCGCCGCCGCCGCCACCAGGATGTTGGCGTTGGTCTGGGTGGAGCGCAGGCCCAGGAACAGGCTCACTTCCTTCCGGTGGGTGAGGCCCCAAACCACCACCAGGGCCAAGCCCGTGGCCATCAGGCTCAGGGGCACCGCCGTCCAGCCGGTGAGGGCAGCTCCCACCAGCAGGCCGATGGCCACGACGCCAAGGCCGACGATCCCCGTCCAATCTGCCAATGCCTGCCAAGCTTTCATCACCGCACTCCTCCCAACGCAACCCTAGCTCTGCTGCCAGCGCAGGCTTTCCACCGATTGCACCGTGGCAAACAGCCCCAGCACGATGATGCTGAGGAAAAGGACAACACTGCTGCTGCTGAGGATCCCTTGCACCCAGTTGCTGTACTGCTGCAGCAGCGAGACATGCCTCAGAGTGGCGGCAATCCAGTTGCTCTCCTGGCCGGCTGCCGCGTCGATGACCCAGAGCAGCAGGATCAGCCCAAAGGTAGCCACCGCCGCAATAAGGGTGCTGTCGGTCAGGGAAGAGATGAACAACCCCAGGGCCATGACGCTGCCGGCCAGCAGAGCAAGCCCCACATAGCCCATCAGGGTCAGGCGGTAGTCCACTGCTGGGTTGGCGCTACTCAGCACCAGCACGTGGTAGACCAGCGGCGGCAGCAGCAGCGTGATGAAAAACACCCAGACCGCCAGCCACTTGCCCAGGGCCACCTCTAGGTTGGTGATGGGGGAAGTGGCCAGCAGCTCCATGGTGCCCCGCCGCCGCTCCTCGGCGTAGGAGCTCATGGTAAAGATGGGCAATAAAAATAAGGAAAGCGTGCCCAGCAGATTGAGAAACTGCTGCGACAGGATGGTGGCGGCATCAAAAGGGTTCTCTTGGCCAAACTGGGCAAAGAGATCCACCTGCTGCGAGAAGTTGATCACCCGCACCAAGATGTTGACGAAGAAAAACCCCGCCAGTCCCCAGAACACCGCCGCCACCACGTAGGCAATGGGGGAGGTGAAGTAGCCGCGCAGCTCTTTGCGAAAAATGGCAACCACGCCGTTCATGCCGCTTCCTCCAACGCGCCTTCGGATCCCTCTTGGGTAGTGAGCTGCAGGAAAATCTCCTCCAAAGAAGCCTGGGGACGGCCGATCTCGTAGAGGTCGATCCCCGCCTGTACCAGGGCCCTGGCCACCTCCGGGATCCAGCCTTCTGCAGAAACATGGCTCTTCAGGTGCACCTGCCAGCGAGGGGGATCGGATCCCAGGGCCTGCAAGCTCACCACCTCCACCTGGGGCAGGTTCTGCAGGGCCGCTCGGATGGCCGTTTCCTCAGGAGCGCCCACCACCAGCTTCGCCTGCTGCCGATCCTGAAGCTGGGCCGTCAGCTCGGCGGGCGTGCCAATGGCCGCCACCTGGCCGCGGTTGATGATCACCACCCGGTCGCAGGTCATGCTCACCTCCGGCAGGATGTGGGTGGAGAGGATGATGGTGTGCTCTCCTGCCAGGCTCTTGATGAGGTTGCGCACCTCGATAATTTGCTTGGGATCCAGCCCAATCGTGGGCTCGTCCAGGATGATCACCGGCGGGTCGTGCACCAGGGCCTGGGCCAGGCCCACCCGCTGCTTGTACCCCTTGGAGAGCTTGCGGATCAAGGTGTGGCGCTTGTCTTCCAGGCTGCAGCGGCGGATCACCTCGTCCACCCGTCGCGGCCGATCCCCGGCGCTGACCCGTTTGATCTGGGCGACAAAGTCCAGGTAGCTCTCCACCGTCATGTCCGGGTAGAGGGGCGGGTTTTCTGGCAGGTAGCCGATGCGCTGCCGCACCGCCATAGGGTTTTCATGCACATCGAACCCGGCCACCCGCGCCGTCCCCTCGCTGGCAGGCAAATAGCCAGCCAAAATGCGCATAGAAGTGGTTTTGCCGGCGCCGTTGGGCCCCAGAAACCCCATGATCTCGCCGGCGTTGACCTGGAAAGAGATGTCGCGGATGGCTGTAAAGCTGCCGTAGGTTTTGCTCAGATGTTCCACTTCGATGGCAGCCTTGGTTGCAGGAGCAGTGGATAAACCTGTCATCGGCGGCTCCTAACCTAGAGGGTCAGCGGGAGTTGGCCAACAGCCCAAGTCCGGAGATGGGAAAGCGCGCAGCCCTTCTCTTGTGAAATAGGCGGAGGTTGAGAGCAACAGAGGCAGCAGCGCCGAGGCCATCAGCAAACTTAGCACAGCAGCGGCAGGGATCCGCAAACACAGCCAGCTCCTTCCCCCCTTTGGTGGGGACTCAAGGTACCAAGGATCCCCACTCCTCCAGCCCCAAGACCCGGCTCTCCCCTGGGCGGGCCGGCACCACCTCGCCAATGGGAAAGGCTTCGGGGAGCAGGGATCTCAGCCGATTTTCCGCCTCAGGAGGGATCACCAGCACATAGCCTACCCCCAGGTTGAAGGTGTTGAACATCTCCAAGGTCTCCACTTGGCCTTGCTCCTGCAGCCAGAGAAACTCCGGTGGGATGGGCCAACTGTGGGGCTCTAGCCGCGCCGCCTGCTCCGGAGCCAAACAGCGGGGCAAGTTTTCTGGGATGCCGCCGCCGGTGATGTGGGCCATGCCGTGGAGGGGGATCCCTGCTGCCTGCAGCCGCTGCACTGCCTGGACATAGATGCGGGTGGGAGTGAGAAAGACCTCCGCCAAAGGCCGATCCCAGCCAGGGGGTTGGTGATCCCAAGGCCAGCCCCGCTCGGCCACAATGCGCCGCACCAGGCTAAAGCCGTTGCTGTGCAACCCGCTGCTGGGCAAGGCCCACAACCGATCCCCAAGCTGCACCCGCGAGCTGTCGAGAACGTCTGCCCTCTCGACGATCCCGACGCAAAAACCCGCCAGGTCGTACTTGCCGGGCGGGTAAAACCCCGGCATCTCTGCCGTCTCCCCCCCCAGGAGTTGGCAGCCGGCCTCCTGGCAGCCCTCCAAGATGCCGTCGATCACCTGCCAAAGCGCTTCCGGCTCCAGCTTGCCGGTGGCAATGTAGTCCAGGAAAAACAGCGGCCTGGCCCCCACCGTCAGCACATCGTTGACACACATGGCCACCAGGTCGATGCCCACGCCGCGGTGCTGCCCCCACTGCTGGGCGATCTCCAGCTTGGTGCCCACTCCATCAGTGCCGGCAACCAGAACCGGGGCCCGGTAGCCCGCCGGTAGCTCCAACAAGCCGGCAAAGCCGCCAATGCCGCCCAAGGTTCCTGAAGAACCTGAAGACTGAGCTTGAGAGCCTTCAACGCGCTCCCGGATCCCCTTGACAAAAGCGCGTCCGAGTTCAATGTCAACCCCTGCTGAGCGGTAGTCCAAGATGCCGAAAATCCTTATGCTGACGGGACTTGGGCTTTTGCCCTTGGCCGGGCAAGCTTGTCAACTTCGAAACCTATGGTACATTAACTTCTGTTTTACTGTCGCATTGGACGTTGTACAGGAGTTTCGAGAGGAGCGCGGCCTCATGCGAAATTGGAAGCGGCTTGGACAGGGACTGGCTCCCGCCCGCCAAGTGGGCTTGGTCGGCTGTCTCTGTGTTACGGCCTTCAGCTTGCCGGCAGGTATGTTGGGCAGCCCAACCTCGCGGGCGCAAGCCTCAACTCGCAGCGGCTCCCCTAGTGCCAGAGCAACCCAGCTATCCCCCAAAACCCACTCCCTCTCCCCGGCAACTGACCTTGTCTCTCCCCCCCAACCCAACGCTCCCCCGCCAGCCAAACTCGGCACCTTGAACCCCCAACACTCGCAGTCTCTTTCCCTGGCTCGCCGGGCAATCCCTTCTCGGCCAATGGAAGAGCCCATCCTCAAGATCGGCGAACAGCAGCAGTCGTCCAGCCAGCCTGTCTCCACCCTCTACGACTACCAGATGGACGGGCGGCAGGTGGTCACCGTCTACGTTCGGGATCTCCCCGTTGTCAGCTTTGTCGAGCAGCCCGGGTTGGAGTCGCCGCTGCTGCGGGCCAGCTCCCTCGTGGCCCGGCTCAACCAAATGGCCCAGGGATCCCTGAAGGACACGACCATTACTCTGGCTTGGGCAGAGCCCCAATCCGGGGATCCCCTCTACGCGGTTCGGGTAAACGACGAGGAATTGCTGCGCATCGACGAAGGAGTGCTGCTGCTGGATAACCAACGCCCGGTGGATACAGCGGTTTTGGCTGCCAATCGTCTGCGCCGTCTGCTGCTGGATGCCCCTCCTCTTGCCCCTTCGGCCCTGCCCCAGCCGGCCACCCTGACTGCCGCCAAAGCCACCGCTGCCCGCCGATCAGAAACTCAGGCCCAGGCGCAACCGGACTCTGTCCGAGTGGTCGGGCCTGTGCAAGAAGGGATCGCCTCCTGGTATGACCTGCACCCCACCCGCCACGAGATGACAGCTGCCCATCCCACCCTCCCCTTCGGCACCGAGGTGCGGGTAACCAACCTGGACAACGGGCGCCAGGCTGTCGTGCGCATCAACGATCGCGGCCCCTTCATCCCCGGTCGGATCATCGACCTTTCCCTGCGGGCGGCGGAGGCCCTGGGGATGGTGCGCTCGGGGCTGGCGCCGGTGCGCCTGGAAGTCGTGCAGCGCTAGCTAAGGCACGGGCGAAAAGCGCTTGGAATCGGGCGAGTAGTGCCAAGCAATGCCGTCCGGATCCCGGCTGCGGCTCCACTCGGGAAACCCACTCTTGAACTTCCAGTAGGTGATGGCGGAGACCACCACCCCCAGCCGCTCTGCCAACTGAGTTTGGTTGAGGGGGCGCAGCGTCGCCCGCGGCACTGTAATCGCCTCCTCGGCAGCGGCAGGGCTGGGCGGCGGGGCAGGACAGGCCGCCGCTGCGGGGGGCTCGGAGAGGGTAGCCGTAGCTGTGGCTGGCGGCTTCTCCCCTTCTAGCAGGCGACTCCGGCTGGGCTCCTGGGCCCGCAACAAGCTAAACTGGCTCAGCAGGCCGACATTTTCCAGGTTTAGCAAATCTTCCAGGTTAGAAGTCTGATGAATCAGTTCCAGCTCGCGGTGAAACTCTTCCTCCAGCACCCGTAGGTAGTGCTGCCGCTTCTGCTCCGACTCTGCCTCCTTGAGCAATCCTAGGGCAAACTTGAGGTTCGAGAGGGGCTCACTCAGATCTTGCAAGAACTTCTTGAACAAAGTGCCCTTGACCTCTGCAAACTGCTGCAACTGCTGCAGCTTCTGTCGCAGCTCCTCCAGCCTTTTCTCCTCCAGCCTGCGGCTTTCTAGGCTCTGCCGGTGGTTGTGCAAGGCAATTTCGATGGCGGTGTAGAGCTCCCGCTCTTTGAAAGGTTTGATGATGTAGCCAAAAGGCTGTGTCTCCTTAACGCGAGAGAGAGTGTCCTCATCAGCGTAGGCCGTCAGGTGCACCACCGGAATGTTGAAGCGCTCGGCGATCCGCTTGGCGGCTTCAATACCGTCGAGATCCCCTTTCAAAACGATGTCCATCAAGACCAAGTCCACCGACATTTCCTCCAGCCATCGGATCGCTTCTTCGCCAGAGGACGCGATGGCCGGCACCGCATAGCCAAATTTTTTCAGGACGTTGGCGATATCCTTGGCGATGATCTTCTCGTCTTCGACAACCAGAATGCTGCCTTTGGCAAGCATGGGAACTTTCTTCAAGGCTGGCTCCTCGGAAAGGTAATGATGAAAGTGGTACCCGACTTGTTTCTCAATTCTATCTTGCCCTGGAGCTGATCGGTGAGAGTTGCAACCAGTTGTAAACCCAAAGATTGAGTTTCCTTGAAATCGAAGTTGCTGGGCAGGCCAATGCCGTTGTCAGAGACGCGCAACTGAGTATAAGTACGGGTTTGCTTAAAGTGGACGTCGATCTGGCCGCTGCGGCCTTTGGGAAAGGCGTATTTGAGGCTGTTGGTGACCAGCTCGTTGATGATCAGGCCACACAAAACTGCCTCATCGAGGTTGAGGCGGATCCCTTCGGCGCGGATGCTGGCGCGAATGATCTCGGGGTTCACGCCGTAGGAGTGGAAAAGATTAGAAATTAAATTGTGGAGGTACTGCCTCAAATCCACAGCAGCCAGGTTGTTGGACTGGTACAGGCCCTCGTGGATCAAAGACATCGCCTGAATGCGGCTGCCGGCGTCCTTAAAAACGCGGGCATACTTGTGGCTTTTGATTTGATCCGCCTGGAGCCGCAGCAGGCTGGAGATGATTTGCAGGTTATTTTTGACGCGGTGGTGGATCTCCCGCAGCAGAATCTCTTTTTCCTGCAGGGCCGCCTGAATCTGCAGCTCCGCCCGTTTTTCTTCGGTAATGTCTTCAGAGATGCCGATGATGAAGAGGTTTTTGCCTTCGGGATCCCGCACTGCTGAGACTGCCAGGCGACACCAAACCACCTTGCCGCTGCGGTGGATATAGCGTTTTTCCAGGTGGTAGCGATCCCGTTGGCCGTTCAAAACTTCCTGGAAGAGTCGCCAATCTTCCTCGAGGTCGTCCGGGTGGGTGAGGTCGCAGAAGCTCTTGTTGACCAATTCGGCGCCGCTGTAGCCAAGGATCTCTTCCAGGGCGGGGTTCACCTTGAGGTAACGGCCCTGCCTATCGACGATGGAAATGCCCAGGGCCGACTGCTCAAAGATGCCCCGCAAACTCAGCTCGCTTTGGCGAAGGCCTGCCTCGGCTTGCTTGCGCTCGGTAATGTCCAAAATTTGGCTGAGAAAGTAGCTGGGATCCCCTTGGGCGGTGCGCACCAGGGTGATGCGGAGAAGGGCATAGACAATTTGCCCGTTCTTGTGAATGTAGCGTTGCTCCTGTTCGCAGTGGTGCACCTCGCCGGCCAGCAGGCGGTTGGTGCTCTCCAAGGTGACGGCGATGTCGTCGGGATGGGTGATGTCGAGGACGGTTTTCCCCTCGAGATCTTCTAGGGTGTAGCCCAGGGTTTCGGTAAAGGCGGCGTTGATTTGCAAATAGGTGCCATCCAGGTGGGTCATGGCCTTGGCGATGGGGGACCACTCAAAGGATTGGCGGAAGCGTTCTTCGCTTTCTTTGAGGGCCACTTCTGCCTCGACGCGGGCGCTGATGTCGATCACCTGGTTGAGAAACTGGGTGGGCTGGCCGGCTCCATCGGTAAGCAGGGCGGCCTGGAACAGCACATGGACAACTTGGCCGGAACGGTGGATGTAGCGAATCTGCCGCTGGCTGATGGAGACTTTGCGTGTCAAGAGAGCCTCGTTAGCCGCCAGCAGTTGGTTGACATCGTCGGGGTGGAGGATGTCCAGTTGTTGCCGACGCTGCAACTCTTCGGGGGTGTAGCCGACGATCTGGGCAAAGGCCTCGTTGACCTGGATAAATCGCCCCTGCAGATCCACCAGAGCAATGCCGTTGGGAGCCAGCTCAAAGATCTGCCGGAAATGATTGGCGCTCTGTTGCCAGGCTTGCTCTATACGACGACGTTCGGCTTCCAGTTGCTTGGACTCGGTGATGTCTTCGGCGATCCCTGCCACCCGGTAGACCTTGCCCTCTTTGTCGAGGATGGGAAAGGTGCGTTCTCGCAGCCAGAGGAGGCGGCCATCGGGGCGGCAGAGGCGAAAAACCACATCGGTGGGTTGGCCCTGAAGTTGGGCTTGAAAAATGGCGGGGAACAGCCAGCGATCGTCAGGGTGAATGCGGCGCATCCAGGCCTGGGGATTGGCGTAGGCCTCTGCAGGGGAAAGGCCCCAAATGGCTTCACAGGCGGGGCTGACGTAAATCAGCTCTTTGCCGCAGAGCGTTGAAATCCAAAACAGTTGCTGGCTGTTCTCAGCCAGTTGCAAAAAACGATGTTCGCTCTCTCTGCGGGCTTCTTCCAGTTGCTGTTGCCGTTCTTTAAGCTGGCGGGAGGCTGTAATATCGGTAACAAACCCTTCAAAATAGAGGGGCTCCCCCTGCTCGTTGTACAGGGCGCGGGCGTTTAAAGAAATCCAGATTTTTTTGCCGTCCTTGCGGCAGACCTGCTGCTCCGCGTGCACGACCTGGCCTTCCTTCAGCATGCGCTGTACGAACTCAGATCGCTGCTCTGGATCGCCGTAGATCTGAGTGCCGATATCGGAGACGTGGCGCATCAAATCTTCCGGGGATTCGTAGCCGAAAATATGGGCCAGAGCCGGGTTGGCCACCAGATATTTCCCTTCTGGAGTGGTTTGAAAAATCCCTTCGACGGCGTTCTCGAAGATCGGCTGGTAGCGGGCGGCGGTGCTGCGGCTGTGCTGCAGTTGCGTCTGGAGCTGCTCGAGGGCTTGTCGCTGCTCCTGGGCCTGGAGCAGGATGTGTCGCAGGCTAAGGGCGATGAGGTCGATCTGTCCCCGTTCGGGGAGGCTCAGTTGGCGGGGGCGCCCCCCCAGCAGGTAAAGTGTTGCCAGCCGCCTCCCTCCCTCATCCAGCAGGGGAAAGGCTTCCTGAAAGGGCCAAGATCCGCCGATGGGGTTGGGCGGCTCGTTGCCGGGGATCTGCTGGGGGTTGGGGTAGAGGATCCCTTTTGCAGGCGAGTCGGAATGGGATCCCGGCTGGACCAGTTCTAGATAGACCCAGGGTACGTTCAGCAGTTGCCCCAGCAATTGCAACAGCGGGTACAGCGCCGCAGCGGACTCTGTCTTCAGTTCAGTTGGAAGGGACAGCTCTTCCCTGGCGGCGGCCTGCCCGGCAACACAACCGTTCACAACGGATCTTGGTGACCTAGAAATGGGAGGCGACATGGGAAAAACTCGGCTGGGAAGCTAGCTCTACCCAGTCCATCAGGATAGATGGGGGGTACCTGTTGAGTTGGTCTTCACAGGGCAAAAAGCAAGGGATCCCCTCCAGGTACGCCCGTTCTGCACCCCCTATCTATACTTTAGCGATGCTCTGGAGAAACTTTAGTGAAACATGCTGCTGACGGAGCTGTCTTCGTGAATGCGCCAGATCGCTTCTCCCAGCACGCTCGCCACCGAGAGGACGGTTAAGCCTGGAAAATGCCGCTCTGGAGGGATGGGGATGGTGTTGGTGACGATCACCTCTTCAAACAGCCCGCCCTGCAGGCGTTCGATGGCGGGATCGGAAAAGACCGGGTGAATGGCGCAAGCGTAAACCGCCTTGGCTCCCGACTTGCGCAGCAACTTTGCCCCTTCGGAAATGGTGCCCGCCGTATCGATCATGTCATCCACAAGGATGGCGATTTTACCGCGCACATCGCCAATGAGGTTCATGACTTCCACGTCGTTGTGGGCCTGGCGGCGCTTGTCGATAATCGCCAGCGGGGCTTCCTTGAGTTTTTTGGCAAAGGCGCGAGCCCGCGCTACTCCCCCTACATCGGGAGAGACGACCACAATATCCTCGTCGAGCAGGCCTTTTTCTTTGAGGTAGGCCTGCAGAACCGGCTGGGCATAGACGTGGTCGAGGGGGATGTCGAAGTAGCCCTGGATCTGGGCCGAGTGGAGATCCATGGCCAGCACCCGGTGGGCTCCCGCCTGGGTGATCATGTTGGCCACCAGCTTGGCGGTGATGGCTTCCCGTCCGGCGGTTTTGCGGTCGGCGCGGGCGTAGCCGTAGTAGGGCAAGACGGCGGTGATCTGGCGGGCCGAGGCGCGGCGGCAGGCGTCGATGATCACCAACAGCTCCATCAGGTGATCGTTGACCGGGCGGCAGGTGGGCTGCACCAAGTAGACATCGGCACCCCGGATCGACTCCTGGATTTGGATGTACAGTTCCCCATCGGCAAAGCGCTTGCGCAGTATCGGGCCCAGATCCAAGCCCAAATATCGAGCTACCTCCTGGGCCAGGGCGGGATTGGCACTGCCGGAAAATATCTTAAGCCGGTTGCTCTCAGAAACAGGCGGCAGGGGGGAGGGGCGAAGAAAAGGGGCAGAGCGAACCACAGATCGGTATTGAACTCGTCCGTAGCTAGCGCCCAAAGGCACGCTCCGTTATCGTAGCATTAGCTTTTCCCACCTCAGCAACTGGGTATTTCTTCATACTAATCCCCAGGGAATGCAGCGATGGGCTCCCAAGATACCGTTTCGGGATCCCGGCAGCAGGTCTTGCGGGGGTTGCAAGCCTGGCTGGAGCTGGGTTTGCTGACGCCAGAGCAATTTCGCCATCTGGTGGAGCAGTATCGGCTGGAGCGCCAAGCGGAGGAGGAAGAGCGGAAGGCAGCAGCAGTCTCTCCCGGCAACGGGATCCCGGCCAGCCTGGGCTCGGCCTACGTGCTCTGGATCTTGGGTTTGTTCGGCCTTTGCGGCCTGCACCGTTTTTACCTGCGCCGCTGGCGCACAGGGCTGCTCTGGCTGCTGACTTTTGGGCTGTTGGGGATCGGTCAGCTCTTGACTTGATTTGGATCCCGCAGATGGTGCGGGAAAGAAACGCTCGCTTGGCCGGCTCTGGGGTTGTCGCGCCGGGAGAAGAGCCCCAACCTGTTCGCGCTGGCGGGACGGAGTCCTTGACCGGCGAGCCCTCCTCTCCCCCGGAGATGGCTGTATTGTTGCGCAACTTGCTGTCTGAGCTGAGCGTGGCTTGGCTGCTGCTTTTGGGCCTGTTTTTGGTGGTGGTGTCTTCGGGGGTGCTGGCGGCCAGCCTCTGGGAAGAGTTTTCCCCGACAGCTCAGTACGGGGTGCTCTTGGCCTATACGGCGGCGTTTGGGGTGGGGGCGGGGCGGCAGGAAGGGCTGCGTCTAACCGGTCAAACCTTGGAGGCTATTGCCCTGCTGCTGCTGCCGATCAACATGTGGGCGCTGGACGGGCTGGGGATCCCGTGGGGGATCCGGGTTGTTGCCTTGGGGTTACTCATAGGGATCCCCTTGGCGGTTTGGCGACGGGCTCGCTTGCTGGGGGTGGGTTCCGCTTTCTACGAGACATTGGCCCATTTTTTGGCTCTCTCCAGCCTGCACCTCTTCTGGAGCCTGGGGCCGTCGGAGTTTCGTCCTACTGTTGTTCTCGGGATCCTCTATCTGGGGGTTGTCGGCGCGGTGGCCTACACCTGGAGCCGCCGCTTGCTGCAATGGCGGGGAGCGAGGCTGTGGCCAATCGGGGCGGCTGGATCCCTGTTGATCTGGCGGGGGTTGCTCTCGGGGCAGGTGCAGGTGTCGCAGTTGGGGTTGGGCGGATCCCTCTTGCTTTTGAGCTTTCCCCATCCGGCAATTCGCTTTTGGCATTTGCTGTTGAGTACTGGCATCCTGGCCTGGTGGCTACAGCAGAAGTCCGGGGTTGGCAATGGGTGGGTGTTCCTGACCCATGCCTACTGGCTGGGGGCGCTTCTGGCCGGGATCCTCTGGCTTGGGCCTGACTCAAGCCTGTCTGCTTGGGGGGGTATCCTGCTGCTGCTGGGCTTGCTGCAATGGGCGGGACGGGTGGCGCTGGGCGGGCGGTTGTCGGCACCGGCAGGACAGAGATTGCGGCTGTGGCAGCAGAGTGCCGTTCGCGGTAGCGGGACGGAGTCCTTTGGCATGGGGCTGGTGCTGCTGGGATCCAGCTACCTCGTGTTTTTGGCGCAGGGCGCGGAGTCCATTGGCTGGCTGTGGCTGGCGGTGCCCTTGGTTTTGAACCCACGGGCAACTGTGGGCAGGGTTTTGGCTGGTGGGGCTGGGCTTGGCTTTGGGAGTACTGGGTCTGGCGCTGCGGGTGCGGGCCTACCTGTGGGCGGGCACCCTAGGCTTTGGCCTGGGCGTCTTGCGGCAGGGATGGCTGTTGATAACGACTTACCCGCTGCTGCTGTGGGGCATGGGCATCCTGCTGGGCCTGCTTCTGATTTGGACGGCAGCCAATTTTGAGCGGCGCCGAGAACAGGTGGGATCCCGGCCCTCTGCCTGGATAGAGCAACTGCAGAGCTGGGAATAGAGATAAACTGGTGCCGGCGTCGCTCCATCAGATATGGCCCTCTTCCTGCACAGCGCCGATCCAAAAGTGCCCCCCCAGTCAAGGTGGAAACGGCTCCTGCAGCAGATCTTGTCGCCTTGGCGGGAGTTCGACGGCATCTTGCTGGCCACGGTGCTGGCCTTGACGGGCATCGGCATTGTTGCCATCCGCAGCGCTGTCTGGGAGCGCCCCATCAGCCACTACTGGCTGCAGCAGTTGATCATGGCCGGGATCAGCCTGGTGTTTTTGGCGATGGTGGCGCGGATCCCCTATGAGCGGCTGCTGCGCTGGCACTGGTTTACCTATGGCCTGACCTTGGCGGGCTTGGTTGCAGTGCTCTTTTTCGGCACGGCAGGAGGGGGGGCGGAGCGGTGGATCTCCATTGCCGGCGTCCAGGTGCAGCCTTCCGAGTTTGCCAAGTTGGGGGTCATTATTACCCTGGCGGCCATTTTGCACCACTGGCCGATCAAATACTTCAGCCAAATTTGGGTGGCCGTTGCCGTCATCGCCCCTCCTTGGGTTTTGATCTTCCTACAGCCCAACTTGGGCACGGCCCTGGTGTTTGTGGCCATCTTGCTGGCCATGCTCTACTGGGCCGGGGCCAAGGGCAGTTGGATCCTTTTGCTGCTGTCGCCGGGGGTGGGGGCCATCCTCTACGGCCTGCACACCCGCCCCGAGCTGAGCTGGATGCTCTGGGTCTGGCTGATCTGGTGCTTGGGCATGGCGAGCCTGGCGGCTTGGCGGCTGCCTTGGCGGTGGACAGGAGCGATGACCTTTGGAGTGCTCAACCTGCTCTCCGGGCATCTGGGCCAGGTGGCCTGGCACATCCTCAAGCCCTACCAGCGGCGGCGGCTGGAGATCTTCATCGATCCCATGCAAGAGCCCTGGGGATCTGGCTACCACCTGATTCAGTCCCGCATCGCCATCGGGGCCGGCGGGCTCTGGGGCCGTGGCATCCAGCAGGGCACCCAAACCCAACTGGACTTCATCCCCGAGCAGCACACCGACTTCATTTTCTCGGCCATTGGGGAAGAGATGGGCTTTGTCGGCACCCTGACGGTGCTGATTCTGTTTTGGATTCTCTGTGCACGGCTCATCTGGATTGCCCAGGGGGCCAAGGACAATTTTGGCTCCCTAATTGCCATCGGGGTGCTGGCCATGATCCTCTTTCAGGCAGTTGTCAATATCGGCATGACCATCGGCCTGGCCCCCATCACCGGCCTGCCCCTGCCTTTTTTGAGCTATGGCCGCTCGGCTCTGCTGACCAACTTTCTGGCCATTGGCCTGGTGGAATCGGTGGTCATGCACCGCCAACGCACCACCTTATTCAGGTAATTTCAAGAGTTTTCTTCTCCCTCCTTTTCTGGCGACGCTGGCTCAGGTCGGTAGCCATGCCGCTCCGCAGCGCTCTCCTATCCGCGCGCAACGCTGCTGACGAGCCAGGGATCGACCCCTGCTTCTACTCCCTCCTAGTCTTTTCGTCCTCTCTCCTGGAGGGCCCTGGCGCGGTTGAGATCTCGATGCACCTACCCCACTTGCCTATGCGGTGGGGTAGTCAGACGCTGCCCAAAACCCCCTCCCGCCTAAAGAGCTGGCACGACTGCAACGCCTGCGGCAAGGGGTGTAAATTGCCAACGCGCCAGCACTAAGATGGGGACATCGAGTCCTGGGTTGTCAAGCTCCCATGTCGCCTCTCGATCCCGCGCTTTACTTTGACCACAGCGCCACCACTCCGCCTCGGCCGGAGGTGATCGAGGCCATGCGGCTGGCGATGCAGGAAAGTTGGGGCAACCCCTCCAGCTTGCACGCTTGGGGCGAACGGGCGGCCATGGCCATGGAACGGGCGCGGCAGCAGGTGGCCGAGCTGCTCAACTGTGAGCCGGAGACGCTGCTGTTTACCTCCGGCGGGACGGAGTCCAACAACCTGGCCCTGTTTGGGGTGGCGCAGCGCTACTCCACTCCCCAGCACCTGATCATCTCCAGCGTCGAGCACGCCTCGGTGGAGAATGCCGCCCGCCGCTTGCAGGCCCAAGGCTGGAAGGTAACCCGCCTGCCGGTGAACGCCGCCGGCCAGGTGGATCCCCAAACCCTGCTCCGGGCGCTGCAGCCCACCACCGTGCTGGTCTCCATCGTCCACGGCCAGAATGAGGTGGGATCCCTGCAGCCCATTGCCGAGCTGGGCCGCCTCTGTCGCCAGGCGGGAGTTCTCTTCCACACCGACGCGGTGCAGACGGTGGGGCGGATCCCCTTGGATCTGGCGCAACTGCCGGTGGACCTGCTCTCCCTGTCTGGGCATAAGCTTTACGGGCCGCAGGGGGTGGGGGCGCTCTACGTACGCCCGGGGGTGGAGCTGCAACCGCTGCTGCGGGGGGGCGGGCAAGAACGGCGGCTGCGAGCTGGCACCCAGGGGATCCCTGCCATTGTCGGTCTAGGGGTGGCAGCGGCCTTGGCAGCCCAAGAGCTGCAGCAGGAGACGGCCCGCCTGCGGCAGTTGCAACGGCAGCTGGCCCAGTTGCTGGCCTCTGTGCCAGGTTTGCGGCTAACTGGCCCCTCGGATCTGGAGCAACGCCTGCCCCACCACCTCAGCTACTGCACTGCCGCCATGCCGGGGAATGTGCTGGTGAGGGAGATGAGCCGCCAGGGGATCGCCATCAGCGCCGGCTCTGCCTGTAGCAGCGGCCAACGGATCCCCAGCCGCATCCTTTTGGCCATGGGCTATTCCGAGGCCGAGGCCCTGGGATCCATCCGCCTCAGCCTGGGCAAGGCCACCACCCAAGCCGCAGTTGAACAGGTGGCGCAGTCGCTGCGGGCTCTTCTCCTCTCGGCTGCGGGCGCTGGATCCCTTGAGGAGAAGGCAACCCAACCCCTGCCAGCGGCTCCTGCCGCTGAATTGGCGGCTGGGCTAAGGTGATAGAGAGTTACAGGGCTGGTCGTTATGGCTGAGATGAGTCCCTATCAAGTGTTGGGAGTCAGCGAAGAAGCCTCCTTTGAGGAGATCCAATCGGCGCGGGCACGGCTCCTGGCCAGCTTGGGTGCGGATGAACAGCAGCAGGAGCGGGTGGAACAAGCCTACGACGCCATCCTGATGCAGCGCCTGCGCCTGCGCAAGGAGGGCAAGATCGCCGTCCCCGACCGCATTCGCTACGCTGAACAGCGGGCTGCCCGTCCAGAGACAGAACCGAGTTTGCCCCGTCCCGCTGCCCAAAATCCCCCCTGGATCAGCCGCTGGCTGGATAGCCCCTCTGCCCCGGATATGCTCTGGCCCGCCGTGTTGCTGGGAGGACTGGTGGGTTGGGTTGTCTTGGCTCCCGATGAGTATCCCTCCCTGCAACTGGCGCTGGGGCTGATGGCCTGTATCTATTTCCTGTACCGCAAAGAGCGCCGCTTCCTTCGCGCTTTTCTCTTGGCGCTGGCAGGACTGAGCCTGGGACTGATGTTGGCCTACGCCATTGCCCTTCCCCTCACCGGCGGCGATGCCCCCGGCGCCCTGTTGGTGGGGATCACGTTTGCGGTGATGTGGCTGGTCACCAGCTTTCTGCGCTAGCTGGGGGGCTTCAGGTACACATTCCTACATATGTGCTGCCTGTCCATCTAAGTCGTTCCCTAACTCCCCTCTCCCTGAGGGAGAGGGGTTGGGGGTGAGGGCAGGAGCGCTTGGGTCGGCCCCTAGTTGGATTTGACCAGGCGGGGATCCGTCAAGGTCTTATCTGCCGAAGCGCCGCTGCCGCGACTGATAGCTGAGCAGGGCTTGGTGAAAGGCGGCGCGGTCGAAATCCGGCCAGAGGATGGGGGTGAAGTACTGCTCGGTGTAGGCCATCTGCCAGAGCAGGAAGTTGCTGATGCGCATCTCGCCGCTGGTGCGGATCAACAGGTCGGGATCCGACAAGCCAGTGGTGTAGAGAAATTGGGAAAAGAGGGCCTCGTCGATCTGATCCGGTTGCAAAAGCCCCTGCTGCACCAGGGTGGCAATCGAGCGGCAAGCCTGCACGATCTCCTGTCTGCCGCCGTAGTTGAGGGCCACCGTCAGGCAAATGCCCTCGTTGTGCTGGGTGCGTTCCACCGCATGCAGGATCGTGTCCTGCAAAGATCGGGGCAGGGCCGACAACTGGCCGGCAAACTGGATGCGCACCCCCTGCTGCACCATTTCCGCCAGTTCCTGCCACAGCACCTGCTCGAACAAGGTCATGAGGAAATCCACCTCCTCGCGGGCGCGGCCCCAGTTCTCCGTGGAGAAGGCGTAGGCGGTGAGGAGGGGGATCCCCCAATCGTGACAGCAGCGGAGCAACTCCTTCAAAGCCGCTACCCCGCGCTGATGCCCGACACTGCGGGGCAAGCCTCGTTTTTGCGCCCACCGCCCGTTACCATCCATGACCACTGCCACATGGCGGGGCAATAACTGCGGATCTAGGTCGGCAGGCAACTGCAGAAGATGGACAGGAGAAAGGGTCATGCGGATCAGTCTTTAGGAAGGGTTTTCTCAGGTTTGCGAAGGAGTTTGGCTAGATCTGGCAGGGATCCCCACCAGCGCAACAGCCCATTGTGAATCCACGGGTGGGCCCACAATCCCTGCAGAGGAGCATCCCGTTTTTTGGCTTCGCGCGGATGGCGCAACCGCTGCACCAGCAGTTCGTGGAGCTTGGCACTGGTCAGAGGTCGCTCGAGGCGTCCGCCTTCTGCCAGTGAGATGGATCCCGTCTCCTCTGAGACCACAATACACAAGCAATTGGCCTGTTCTGTGATCCCCATCGCCGCCCGGTGCCTCGTGCCCAGTTGGCGAGAGGCAGTTCGCTCCGAAACCGGCAGGATCACCCCTGCCGCGCGAATCCGATCCCGATGGATAATTACAGCCCCATCGTGCAGGAGCGTCGAGGTCTGGAAGATCGTCTGTAAGAGCTCCCGGGACACCCGCGCCTGGAGAGGAACCCCTTTATCGGTGAACACCCGCGAGTCAATGGGCTGATCTGGCTCGATGACAATCAGCGCCCCTGTCCGATTTTGGGAGAGTTCTCGCACCGCCTGCACCACCTCCTCCACCAAATCCTCCTTAGGGTCATCCTCGTCATCGTCTGTGCTGTTCGGCCACTCAACGCAGATGGCCCTCGCCAGTTGCTCCAGGAGCCGCCGAAACTCCGGCTGAAAGAGTACCCCCATCGCCACAGCCGCGGCCAGGAGCAAGCGATCCAAAATCAGGTGCACCAGCGGCAGCGAGGCGGTGGCCAGATACAGGACCAGCAGCACCATAAACCCCCGCACCAGCACCCCGGCCCGGCTCTCGCGGGTGTAATAGAGGGCCAAAGCCAATAGCAAGACGGCCAGAGCCCAGTCCAACAGGCTGAGAACATTAAACTGCTGTAGCCAAGCCCATAAGGCCGCCAGCATGCCGAAAAACCCCGTTCACGCTCCCCTCGTTGCGGACCCTTTGCCTACGCCATCCTGCGCCCCAGAACCTTTTGGCTCCGGAACCCCTGTTGGACTGCGGCCCCCTGACCAGCCTACCACTCACCTCCTACCTGTCTTCCAGTCTTTCCTGCCCCAGAGCCAGCGGGGTCGCCGCTGCAGAGAAAGCCGGGCCCCGCCCTCAACGGCAACGGTTACAGGCAGCCGTCTCTGCCCTTCACCGCTGCAACCGCTCCGGTAAGATGTCCTGACGGATCAGATCTGCATAAGTTTCCCGCCGCAGGATCAACTGGGCCTTCCCTTGGTTGACCAGCACTGCCGCGGGCCGAGGGAAGCGGTTGTAATTGGAGGCCATGCTGTAGTTGTAGGCCCCGCTGGTCAACACAACTAGGACTTCGCCGGGCGCTGGGTTGGGCAAAAGCACATCTTTCAAGAGCACATCCCCCGACTCGCAGTGTTTGCCGGCCACTGTCACCCGCTGGGTGGCCTCGGCCTCAGGGCGGTTGGCCAGAAGGGCGGTGTAGCGGGCTCCGTAGGTGATAGGGCGGGGGTTATCGGACATGCCGCCGTCAATGGTGACGTAGAGACGCCCTTCGGGAAGGTCTTCGCTGGGCGGGATCCACTTCTTGCCCCCCAAAGTGTAGGCGGTTACAGCCGCTGGCCCAACCACAGACCGTCCAGGCTCGCAGAGCACCTTGGGCAGCGGGATCCCGGCGGCGGTGAAGCTCTGCTGCACTGCAGTGGCCACGGCTTCCACCCACTCCGGAATGGAGGGGGGATCGTCGGATTCGACATAGCGGATCCCTAGTCCGCCGCCCACATTCAGCTCCTGCAAGGGCAGCCCCTTCTCCAGCCCTTGGCGCCAGACCTGGGCCAGTACCCCTGCCAGATCCCGGTGGCCTTGTAGGTCGAAGATCTGGGATCCGATGTGGGCGTGGAGCCCGACGCATTGCAATTGGGGATGGGCTGCCAAAAAATCAAATACCTCCGGCAGTTGCCACTGGCCGATGCCAAATTTGCTGTCGGTTTGGCCAGTGCGGATGTACTCGTGGGTGTGGACGTCAATGCCGGGGTTGACCCGCACCAACAAGCGGGCCGGTCGTGCAGGGGTAGCCAGAGCGGCCAGTTGCTGTAGCTCGTAGAGGCTATCGGCCACCAGGGTGCAGCCCACCTCCAGGGCCATGGCCAGCTCCTCCGCCGACTTGGCGTTGCCGTGCAGGTAGAGCTCCTCACCCCTGGCTCCTGCTTGAATAGCGGTATAGAGCTCCCCGCCGGAGGCCACGTCCAGCCCCAGCCCTTCTTGTAAGGCCAAAGCGCAGATGGCCAAGCAGTTCCAGGCTTTCGTAGCATACAAGACCTGGGATCCCCCAGGGTAGCAGCGGGCCCAGGTGTCGCGGTAGAGCCGGCAGGCGTGTCGCAACGTCCACTCGTCCAGGATGTAGAGGGGAGAGCCAAACTGGCGCACCAGCTCTACCACGTCGCAGCCGCCGATTTCCAGGTGGCCCTGGCTGTTGGTGCGGCTGGTCAGGGGCAATAGCGACTGGTTGGGAGAAACTTGTTCGACGGAGGTGGAAGTGCCGAGGGTTGAAACCATAGGGACAAGTGAAGGGACTGTCCTCCACCCTATCAAGTTTTCTCTCCAGTTTGGCCAAATGCCCTCAAGCCCCTTGTTGCCAGCAGCCCCCGCAAGGTAGGGCATGATGTCTTGCCGGGAACTCCCTCCCTGTTTAGCTCCCGTCCCCAAGACAGCTCTTCTCGCCTGGATTCGATCTTGGGCAGCACTTTCTGCTAGTATAGGAAGCCAGTGTCCAAGGGTCGATGCCCGAGTGGTTAAAGGGGGCGGACTGTAAATCCGCTGGCTTATGCCTACGTTGGTTCGAATCCAACTCGGCCCACCATGCCGCCCACGTAGCTCAGTGGCAGAGCACCCCCTTGGTAAGGGGGAGGTCACGAGTTCAATCCTCGTCGTGGGCTTACGTGCAGGCTCCAAGTTCCGCCGCTTGAGGTTTCTCTTCCCCTGGCTTGACGATCTCGCCGCTGAGGGAAAAGGCCCGTGTGGCAGTGATGCGCACTGGCACCAGGGATCCCTGCAATTGCTCGGGATCGCCGTCGAAGAAGACGATGCGATTGCCGCGGGTGCGCCCCATGGCCTGGCGGGGGTTTTTGGGATTGGGGCCTTCCACCAGCACCTCCTGCACCTGGCCCAGCAGCCGGGCGCTGCGGGCGGCAGCCACCTCCGCGACCAAGCGGTTGAGCCGTTGCAGGCGGTCGCTTTTTTCCTCTTCCGGCACCTGGTCAGGCCACTCGGCTGCCGGCGTGCCAGGGCGGGGAGAGTAGGCGGCAGTATTGAGGAAATCAAAGCCGATATCCTGAACCAGTTGCAGGGTTTCCTGAAACTGGGCTTCCGTTTCGCCGGGGAAGCCGACGATGGCATCGGCGCTGATGGTGGCCTCGGGCATGTACTGGCGGATGAGCTGGATGAGCTGGCGGTAGCGCTCCTGGGTGTAGCCCCGCCGCATCCGCTTGAGGACGGCGTCGCTGCCCGCCTGGAAGGGGATGTGGAAGTGCTCGCACACCTTGGGCAGCTCGGCACAGGTGGCGATCAGCTCTTCAGTAAAGTAGCGCGGGTGGCTGGTGGCAAAGCGAATCCGCTCAATACCTTCCACCGAATGGACAAAGCGCAGCAGGCTGGCCAGGTTGGTCTTGGGATCCAGATCCCGCCCGTAGGCGTCGATGTTTTGCCCTAGCAAGGTGACCTCGCGGTAGCCGGCCCGGGCCACGTCCTCAATCTCGGCGCGGATGGCCTGCGGCTGGCGCGACTGCTCCCGTCCCCGCACCAACGGCACAATGCAGTAGGTGCAGCGCTCGTTACAGCCGTAGATGACGTTGATCCAGGCTGTCACCCGGCTATCCCGGCGGGGCTTGGTGATGTCTTCCGGGATCTCGACAGGCTCGGTGGCCACCACCTGGTTGCCCGCCTCCACCTGGGCCAGCAGATCCCCAAGGCGGTTGACGTACTGGGGGCCCATGACCAGATCCAACTCGGGGACGCGGCGCAGCAACCTTTCCCCCTCCTGCTGGGCCACGCAGCCGGCCACGATGAGCTTGATGGCTGGGTTTTTCCGCTTGCGCTGCGCCTGGATGCCCAGGTAGGAATACACCTTTTGCTCAGCGTTATCGCGGATGGTGCAGGTATTGAAGAGAACTAAGTCTGCCTGCAGCTCGTCTTCGGCGGGCACATACCCCAGCGACTCGAGGATCCCGGCCATGCGCTCGCTATCGGCCCGGTTCATTTGACAGCCGAAGGTGATGGTGTAATAGGTGGGAGCAGCCATGGCAAGACCAGAAGACAGGGTCAGCAATCTCTACCTTTTTTGAGCTTAGCGGATCCTTATGGGGCGGTAGCGGCAACGTAAGGGTTGGGGGGCAGATCCCTCTCCCTTGGCTCCCTCTGCGCGGCCCAGGCTGGTTTGCTAAGCAGTGTCCCTCAGCAGAGTAGCCACTGAGCTAGGGCGCGTCAGTCGGGCATGAGGGCGTGAACTTGCTTGCGGCCGTTGGGGTAGAGCAAGGCGCGCTTGGGGCCGTGGATGGGATCCTCCACGATAATGGTTTGGTCGCGGCTGGCTCCCAGGGAGACGATGGCAATCGGCACCTGCATCAACTGGGCCAAAAACTTCAGGTAGTCGTAGGCTTCGGGAGGCAAGTCCTCAAGGGAGCGGCAGTCTTTGGTGGAGCACTTCCAGCCGGGCAGGGTTTCATAAATGGGCTTGCACTGGGCAAAGACGCGGGCATCGCTGGGAAAGTGACGGATCTCGCGCCCCTGGTACTCATAGGCCACGCACACCTTGATCTCGTCTAGGCCGTCCAGCACATCCAACTTGGTGATGGCCAAGCAATCCAGGCCGTTGATCCGCACGGCGTAGCGCCCGATTACGCCGTCGAACCAGCCGCAGCGCCGCTGCCGCCCGGTGGTGGTGCCAAATTCGGCTCCCGCCGCCCCCAGGTAAGCGCCAATCTCGTCCTTGAGCTCGGTGGGGAAGGGGCCTTCGCCGACGCGGGTGGTGTAGGCCTTGGCTACCCCAATCACCCGGTCAATGCTGGTGGGGCCGATCCCGGCCCCCACGCAGGCGCCGCCGGCGATGGGATGGGAGGAAGTGACGTAAGGGTAGGTGCCGTAGTCGAGATCCAACAGCGTGCCCTGGGCCCCCTCAAAGAGGATGTTCTGCCGCTCCTCGATGGCCTGGGTGAGGAGTAGGGCAGCGTCGGTGACGTAGGGGCGCAGCCGCTCCGCGTAGGCCAGGTATTGCTCGATGATCGGCTCGGGATCCAGAGGGGGTAGGTTGTAGATTTTTTCCAGCAAAACGTTCTTGTAGGGAATGGCCCAACTGAGGCGCTCCCGCAGTTGGTCGGGGTACATCAAGTCCACGACGCGGATGCCCATGCGCTCGGCCTTGTCGGCGTAGGTAGGGCCAATGCCTCGCCCGGTGGTGCCCAGCCGGTAGATGCCGCGTCGCTCTTCCTCGGCCACGTCGATGACGCGGTGGTAGGGCAAGGTTACGTGGGCTGTCTCGGCGATGTAGAGGTTGTGGGTGGAGATCCCCAGTTGGTGCAGTTGGTCGATCTCGGCCAGCAACACCTCAGGGTCGATCACCGTGCCGCTGGCGATGATGCAGCGCTTGTCGGGGTAGAGGATGCCGGAGGGGATCAGGTGCAGCTTAAAGATTTGGCCCCCCACCACCACGGTATGTCCTGCGTTAACCCCGCCTTGGTAGCGGACGACCACATGCGCCTTTTCACTGAGGAGGTCGGTGATCTTACCTTTTCCTTCGTCGCCCCACTGGGCACCGACAACCACAACGTTTGCCAAGGGCTTCTCCTACAGTCTCTGAACGGCACAAAAAATCCCCTTTGCGGGGTCGCTGCACTAATTTACCGCATTGCTCCAGGCAGTGTTGAGGGCTTCGGACAAAAACGTTAACAATCGATTAATTTCGACCCCTCGCTAGGGCAGCAGCCCGCTCCCTTTAGCTCCCCGGCTTGAACAGGCCAATGGCGGTGACCTGGTTGGATCCCGCCGCAAAGGCAAAGGACAGGCCAAGGGCGTCGTAGTTGACATAGTAGCGATCGTCGCGCAGATATTCTCGGCTCCCCTTGGGGTAGGGCACCACCTCGTTGTAGCCGTTCTCGCCAGGCCCGCCGTAAATGGCGATCACTTCCGAGTAGGTGGAGCCGATACGGATCCCTTCGCCAGTCATGGCTTCGGGTTGGGTGGTGTAGATGCGGTCGGCAAAAAAGCTATTGAGAACGCCCGGACGGCGGTAGGCAAAGAGGATGTAGTCCTGCAAGTAGAAGATCTTCAGGTCGCTGTTGGACTGAAATACATTTGCCCGCGATTCGGCCGGGATCAAATCCACGTTGCCCAAGAGGTGGGTATCGACGTTGCGGGTATCCATGCCCAGGACAAAGCGACCAACACGGCCCTCTTGCACCAGGACGGTGGGGCGGGGGGGAGGGCTGGGGCGGCGGGGCAGGGCCAGCGCTTCTAGGGCGGCCTTTAGCCAGGCGTTCTCATCCCCCTCCACCTTTTGCAGGGGCACCAAACCCTGGGCTAGGGAGCGTCCATCGCCTGTCTTCCAGGTGGCCACGGCCAGTTCCACCGCCGCGCCAGAAGGAAGGGCAAAGAAGCGGGTCTGGCGTTCGCTGCCTTGAGTGGGTTGCCCTACTATAACGGTGCTGCCGCTGGCTCCCAACTGGGCCGCCAGGAGGGTGGCCCCCTGGCGGGTGTTGCCGTCGACCAGGACGGCCGATGGGATCCCAGCAGCCAGTGGCAGGTTTTCGCTGTTCCAGGGGGTAGGCTGGCCAAAGCGGTCTTCGGTAACCAGCAGCGGCTGCACGGAGCGGGGCAAGAATAGGCGTGCCACATCCGCTATCACTTGCGGGTCATAGCCCACCGAGCTGCGCAGGTCGAGGACAATGCCTTGGCTGTAATCCTGGGTGTAGAGGGCTTGGCGGATCTGCTGGGCTGTGGCAGGGGTGAGCTCCGGCACTGCCAGGTAAACCTGGCGCGGCCCAATCTGACGCGCCTGCAGGGGTGGACGAGGGCGGTTGAGCAAGTCCCTGAAGCTTTGGGGATCCCAGAAGCGATCGGCGGGATCCCCGTATTCGCGCAGAACCTCTCGAATCAGCTCGTACTCGACTTCGATGGGCGGACGGGGATCGCTGTAGGTGCGGGCCAACAGGCGGGTGTAGAGGTCGTTGTAGTTAACCGCAGCGGCTTGCTTGCCCGCCTGCCAAGACTCGTTGATGAACAACTCCACCAGATAGCGCAAATCCTGGCCCATTGCTGGCAAAGGAGGAGCTGCCGGGATGCCCAGATCGGGCGACGCACCCTGGAAGGGAGAAATCGGATTCGCAATCGGATCCTCAACTGAGGGCATGACCGGCACAGGGGGCAAGGCCGCTTGCCCCATCACTCTGCCAGAAAGGACTCCGCTGAGCGCCCCGACTGTGCCCCACACCTGAACTGCCCGCGCAAATCCCTTCATGGTGGCCTGCCCTTGTTTGCAGATGCTGTGAATAGGATAAACTCTGGGCAATCTCCTCTACCACTGTCGGCAGGGCCAAATACTTGTTTTTTAAATCATGAGACACTACTGGTTGTCTTGCCCTCTTGCCTCTGTCTGGGCGTTTCCCGGTTCGGATCCCGAAGCAGCGCGGGTGTGCCCTAGCTCTCGGCAGACCAGATTGTGCGGATAGGCAGGGTGAAGCCGGGCAGCACGTCTTCTCCCGACAAGGTTTCTGGGTCTTCCAACAGTTCCGGCGCCTGTCCTGCTCGGTAGATCATCACCCGCTTGGCCTTGGCATCCAAAAGCCACCCCAAGCGGCAGCCGTTGTCCAAGTACTCCTGCATCTTGGCCTGGGCTTGAACCCAAGAATCGGTGGGCGAGAGGATCTCCACCACAAAGTCAGGACACAGGGGCAAGAATCCCCGGCGGGTCTGGGGATCCAGAGCCTCCCACTTTTCCAGCGGGATCCAGGCCAGGTCAGGAGAGCGGTCGCTGCCTGAAGGCAGAGAAAACCCCGTGGAAGAATCAAAGGCTTTGCCTCGGCCCGCTTGGCGGTTCCAGACATAGACTGCCCCCGCAATTTCAAAGTTGAGGTTGCCAATTTCACCTCCGGTTGGAGACATAATCACCAGCTCTCCCTGGGCGGTGCGCTCCAGCTTCAGCTCAGGATTGGCCGCACACAGCCGGACAAAATCCTCTCGCGTCAGAGTCATCAAAGGGCTGAGATTGAGCGTCAAGGCCGTCATGGCAGGAACTGGAGCATGCAAAACCGGATTGCTAGAATGACCCCACTGCTGAAGTGCGACAGGAAGAAATTGCGATCCCTGGTCTTAGTTTAAGAGTCTCAATCTAGTTTACTTTTGATTCAATGTTTTCCAGGGCTTGAGGATGGATCCCTGCTGCGATGGCTTGCTGCAATACGTGACGACGCACCTCTTCAGTGTGCCTGTCAAGCACCATTTTCAGAGCATAAAACCGGTTGATGGCAAGCTCGTTGAAATGGGCCAGCGCCGCTGCGGCAAAGGATCCCTCTGCACCCCGATAGAGGTATCGCACCAAGGTATCGGCGGCTTCTATGGCCAGTTCCCCTTCCAGAGAATGCAGAGCTTCTAGATTCTTTTCCACTTCTGCCAGGGAGTTGCCACAGGATACCCGTGTCAGACCCATCGATACCCAGCCCACCAATGGCTGTCGAATCTTGAGCCAGCCGTTGAGTACTTCCATGACCCGCACTTCGGTTCCATTGGGCAGTTGACCGATAACATTGCCTGCGGCTACAGCGGGTGTCGATCGTACATTAGTCGGCGGATTGGGATCCTCTATCTGAGTAATGCAGGGCAGGGGGACATCTGTGTACAAGGTGTCGTCGATCTCAACCTCCTTGCCGGCACTGCGAAGTGTATCAATTAGCCGACTGACAACATCTTTGGGCACATCTAGCACTGTCGAGAGCCAACTTGGATTAATGCTTAGCCCTGGCTCCCAGCCCGCCTGAGCCACCACTACCCACTGACCACTGTGTTTTTTAAGCAAATAGCAGCCATCAATTACCGGAAGGTCGCCAACTCCGGCAGAGACTTCAACCAGAGCATAGTTTTCGGCAATGGCGATTGCTCCGGTTTCCAGAGGATGAACCGGCACACCGGGAGATCGAGCTGCTGCTTGTCGGAGATACTCGTTGATCAATGGGTCGGTGAGCACAGCTTGCCTTATGGCAGTGCGATCACCAGAGCTGCCGGGGTTTGGCAAGGTTTGCGCGACCCAAGTTCTCGCTGTGGCAGCTGGCAAAGCCGACAAAACTTGAAGGGAAGCTGTAGGAGCTTCTGCCTTGGATCCACCCTTGTCCAGGAATTGCGCTGTTGGAGAAAAGACATTGCCGCCCAAAAGTAGTAGCGTTGTTGCTATCGACAATGCTGATGGGATTTTCCTCAAGCTCAATATCGATCGGCAGCTTTGGGATAGAAGAGCTTGCATTTTCATCAACATCTGCTGAAATGGTTTGCCCTGCGGAGTTTTTGGAATCTACGCTCTTCTCTAGATAGCAAGCGAGATGGGATCCCGCCGCGATTGCCGCCTGCTGGGTGCTTTAGCCGACGTGAGCGGTGGGGTTGACTAGGCCGATCACTTGAGTGTAGGCGCCGCGAGCTTGGGTCACTCCAATGGTGCGCTCCGCTTTTTCAAGCATGGGACGGCGCAGGCTGACCACCAAGAATTGCGCCTGGCGGGATTGCTGCCAGATCATGTCGGCCAATTTTTCTACATTGGCCCCATCCAAAAACATGTCCACCTCGTCAAAGGCATAAAAGCTAGAGGGGCGATAGCGCTGCAACGCAAAAATAAAGCTGAGGGCCGTCAAGGATTTTTCTCCGCCCGACATGGCGCTGAGACGACGCACTGGCTTGCCTTTGGGGCGGGCCACCAGGGTCAAACCCCCGGCCAACGGATCCTCTGGGTTCTCCAATTCTAAATAGCCCTCTCCCTCGGAAAGCTGGGCAAAGATGGTCTGGAAATGGCCGTTGATGGCATGGAAGGCATCCAAAAACGCTTGGCGGCGCAGGGTGGAAAAGTTCTCGATGCGCAGCAACAATTCGGTGCGCTCTTGGTGCAGGGTTTCCAGTTTGGCGCTGAGATCCCCTAGGCGGGCCTGGATCTGTTCGTATTCGGCGATGGCCAACATGTTCACCGGCTCCAGGGATCGCAATTGCTCTTCGATTTTGCGTTTTTGCCGTTGCAGCTCGTCCAGGGTCAGGTGGGGGGGCAGGGGGGGAAGGGGATCCGGCAGCTCTTGGGCCGCGGCTTGCAGTTGGGCTTGCAGTTGGGCAAGGATGGCCTCTTTTTCCTGCTGTTGGGTGAGGGCGTGGTAGCGTTCCCATTCCAGGCGTTGGAGCTGCTGCTGTTGGGCGCGCAGTTGAAATTCTTGCCGCTCCCGCTCTTGGCGCAGGTGGGCGAGGCGGGCTTCGATCTGGCCCATCTGTTGCCGTTGCTCGGCAATGTGCTGCTGGATGTGGGCGAGAGTGGCCTGGGCCTGGGCGATTTGCTCTTGAAGTTGGGCCTGACGCCGTTCGCCCTCTTGCAGGCGCTCCTGGTGGTGCTGGATCTGGGCCTGCTTCAGGTGTTGCTGGCTGAGGTTCTCCTGCTGCTGTCGCTCCAGGTGGGCCAGGTGGTGTTGCAGCTCCGCCAGGTGGCTCTCCTGCTGCTGTACCGCCTGCTGCAGTTGCTGCCAGTGCTGGTTGACCGGGGATCCCTCCAGTTGGCTGAGCTTGCGGGCGAGATCGGCCAGGCGCTGTTGCAAGGGATCCCAGCGGAGTTGAATCTGGTGCAGCCGCTCTTGGATCTGCTGGCTTTCGCTTTGCCATTGCGCCAGGGATCCCTGCAGGTGTTGCAGGCGGGCCTGCTGGTTTTGGCAGTCGGCCTGGTGCCGCTCCAGGTATTGCTGGGCTTGCAGGGCGTCCTGGCGGGCCAGGAGCAGGGCCTGGGCCAGTTGTTTTTCGCGGGCTTGGGCGGCTTGGAGGCGAGGGGCGAGGGCGGCCAGCAGCGCTTCCAGATCGGCCAGGCGGGCGCGCAGGGCTTCCCCTTCCGAGTGTTCGCCCGCAGAAAAATGGATCCCAGCTCGTTGGGGGCCGGTGCCGCCAGTGATGGCTCCCGAGGTTTCCAGCAGCTCCCCTTCCAGGGTGACCATGCGGTGCTGGCCGATGTAGGGCCGGGCCAGCTCCAGGCTCTGGAAAACCAGGGTGGAGCCGAACACAAAGCCAAAAACATCTCGGTAGCGCTCTTCAAAGTGCACCAGGCGGATGGCGTAGTCGATCAGACCGTTTAAGTTGAGGGGGGCGGGCGGGCGGGCGGGCTGCAATTTGTTGAGGGGCAAAAAGGTGGCGCGCCCCAGTTTTTCCCGCTTTAAGAGGTTGATCGCGCTGACGGCGACGCTTTCATCTTCCACCACCACAAAGTGCAGTCGGTTGCCTGCCGCAATCTCCAGCGCCAGTTGATACTGGGGATCCACCTGCCCCAACTGGGCCACCAATCCCAAAACCCCCGGCAGGCGGGCGCTCAGGATGGCCTGGGTGGCGCGGGATCCCTGGGATTCTTGCAGCAGTTGGCGGCGGGTCTCCCACTTGTCCAGTTGCCGCTGCTTGGCGTGGAACTCGGCGGCCAGCCGCTCGTGGGTGGCGCGATCCAGCTCCAGGTTGGCTTGCAGTTGCGCCAGCTCTTGCGCCAGGGCCTGCACCTGGGCTTCCGACTGTCGGCAGGCCTGTTCCAGCTCGGCGGTGAGGGCCAGGTGGGATCCCAGCCATTCTTCAATCTGGGCGATCTCAGTTTGGGTGTCTTGGACTTGTCGCGCCAGTTGCCGTTGGCGCTCTTGCAGGCGAATTTGCTCCTGTTGCAAAGGCTCTTGTTCGGCGCGGATCTCTTCCAGGTGGCGGGTGAGGTAGCGCTGCTGCTTGACCCAGGCCTCGGCAGATTGGGCCAGGGCCCGCAGTTGTTCGCGGCTTTGTTCTAGGCTGATTTGGGCTTTCTGCACCTGGGCTTGCAGGGATCCCTGGGCCTGGGCCAGTTGCTCCTGTTGGCTTTGCAGGCGTTCCAGCTCTGCCTGCAGGTGCTGCTGTTGGGTTTGGCGCTCCTGCTGCAGGCGCTGCGTTTGCTCGATTTCCTGCTGCCAGGCGGCGATCTGTTGGCTGAGCTGTTGCCGTTGCACTTCGGCGGCAGCGATCTGGGCTTGCAGGTGCAGGTATTCTTCCTCTCCGAGGGCGTGGATGCGGCTTTGCAGCTCGCTCAGGGCGGCTTCCGCCTGCTGTAACTGCTCGCTCAAGGTCTGCACCTGAGCAGTGGCTTGCTCCTGAGCCTCCAGAAGCTGCCGAATGGCTGCCTGGGTTGCTTCCACTTGGGCTTGCAAATGCCGCCAAAGCAACACCCGTTGCTGTCGCTCCAGCGTTTGCCACTGCAGCCGCAACTGCTGGTACTGCTGCGCCTTTTCGCTTTCCCTGAGCAGCCGCTCTCCTTGGGCTTGCCATTCCTGCTCGATGAGCCGGAAGCGCTCAATTTGTTCGCGCACCACCTCCAGCTTGGCGTTGGCCTGGGCGATCTTGCGGTCGAAGGTGGCCACCCCCGCCAATTCGTCGAGGATCTGCCGCCGCTCCTTGGAGTTCATGGAGATGATGCTGGTAACATCCCCCTGCAGGACCACGTTGTAGCCGTTGGGGTAGATGTGCATCGCCTCCAGTTGCTCGTGCAGCTCGCTCAAGGTGCAGGGCACATCGTTGATGTAGAAGGTGCTGGTGTAGGGCAGGGAATCGGGATCCTCTCCCTTGCCGGGGCTGACCCGCAGCCGACGGCTGACTTTCCATTCTCTCGGCTGGCCGTCTTCTCCCGGCCCCAGATCGAAGGTGACGGCGACGTGGGTCTCTACCCGCCGGTTGCTGCTGAGGCTGCCAGAATGCACCAGATCCGAAAGCCTCTCTGCCCGCATCCCCCGCGAGGACGATAGCCCCAGCGCGAACAGGATCCCATCCAGGATGTTGGACTTGCCGGAGCCGTTGGGGCCGGAGATGACCGTAAAACCCGGCAACAGGGGCAGCGAGGTCGTGCTGCCAAAGGACTTAAATCGGGTCAGCTCGATCCGCTTGATGTACATCCCGCCCCATATCTAGCGCAGCCAGCAGCAGATGATGGCACCAGGCTAGCACGGGTAGCGCAGCCTGCCCAGCTTCTAAGAAGGCTCAGGATCTGGGCTCGGGCTGACGAGCAGATCGGCCTTTTGCAAAAGACGATGCACCTCTGCCTGTAGCTCTGGCCACTTATAGGTGAGCAGGTTGGGCTTGGAGATGAGCAGTAGCCGGTATCCGGGTTTCAGGTTTGGGCACAGGGGCCGCAAGATTTCTCGCAACCGGCGTCGCAGCCGATTCCGCTTGACAGCAGATTTGCTCACCTTTTTCCCGATCACCAGCCCCACCTGGCTGGGGATCCCTTCGCACCCCGCCGGCATCGGCTGAAACAAAAGGATCAAGCCTGCACCGGAACGGCGCTGCCCCGCCTGGTAAAGCGCCTGGAAAGCTCGCCGATCTCGCAAGCGATAAGGAGCAGGCAGCATTGGGCACTGAAAGGGAATCCCAGGCAGGAGTCAACCCGTCTTGGACGCCGACACCCCAAGAGTTTGAGATGGGATCGGCTCTGCTAACCCTTAAGAAACCGCCAGGCGATAACGCCCCTTGGCCCGCCGCCGCCGCAAGACCTGCCGCCCGCTTGCCGTGCGCATCCTGGCCCGAAACCCAGAGACGCGAATGCGTCTGCGATTGGTGCCACGAAGGGTACGCTGAGTCATGGTGGAGACCAACTCATCCTGTCAACAAGGCCTGCTGCGACTGGCGAGGGAGAAGCCCAGTTCACCGGCAGACAATTAGCAAAGCTTTATCGTAGCAGACTCGACGGAAAATCGCTAGATTGGCCGCCTCACGCCGAGCAGCTAAATTGGGGATCCTACAATCCCAGTCGAGAGAGCAGAGGCACCGGGTTGGCGCCCCTGTCTTTGCTGGGCTTTGGCTGTGTCGCTTTGGGTGTGTGGTGTGGACATCTCCCTAGATCGACTCTGGGACGAAGCTTTGGGGCATCTACAGGTGCAGCTCAGCCGTCCAACTTTTGAGGCTTGGATCAAGACGGCGCGAGCTGAATCCTTGGTGGACAACCGCCTCACCATCTCCACTCCTAGCGAATGGGCGCGGGGCTGGCTGCAAAAGCACTACGCCTCCACCATCACCGAGGTGGTGCAGCGGGTGGCCGGAATCCCTTTGCAAGTGGAGTTTTCCGTCGCTCCCCAGGCTTTGGTCGAGGAAGAAGCTCCTTCAACGGCTGTGGCCTCAACCTCCCGCAAGGCCGGCAGTTTTCCTGCTTCCGCCCCCTTGGGGCTGGAGGTGAGCGGCAGCCTGCCCATGCGAGCCCCGGATCTCAACCCCAAGTATTCCTTCTCGCGGTTTGTGGTCGGCCCCAACAACCGCATGGCCCATGCAGCGGCTCTGGCCGTGGCCGACAAGCCTGGGCGGGCCTACAATCCCTTGTTTCTCTGCGGCGGGGTAGGGCTGGGCAAAACCCACCTGATGCAGGCCATCGGCCACTACCAACTGGAGGCGAATCCGCGGGCCAAGGTCTTTTACGTGTCCACCGAGCGCTTTACCAACGATTTAATCGATGCCATCCGGCGAGACAGCATGCAGTCTTTCCGGGAGCACTATCGAGATGTGGATATTTTATTGGTGGACGACATTCAATTTATCGAAGGCAAAGAGTACACCCAAGAGGAGTTTTTCCACACCTTTAATACGTTGCACGAGTCGGGCAAACAGATCGTGCTAGCTGCCGACCGCTCCCCTCACCTCATCCCTCGGCTGCAGGAGCGGCTCTGTTCTCGGTTTTCGATGGGCTTGATTGCGGAAATTCAGCCGCCGGACATCGAGACCCGCATGGCCATTCTCAAGAAAAAAGCCGAGTACGAGGGGATGATCCTACCGCCTGAGGTGATCGAATACATTGCTACCACCTACACCAGCAACATTCGCGAGCTGGAGGGCGCCCTCATCCGTGCCGTTGCCTACGTCTCCATTTCTGGCCTGCCGATGAGTGTGGAGACGATTCAGCCCATTCTCAACCCCCCCAGCGAGCCCAAGGAGATCACGCCCGACATGATTATTGACGTGGTCTGTGAAGAATTCGGCGTCGACCGAGAAAGCTTATTGGGATCCTCTCGCAAGCGGGACATCAGCCAGGCGCGGCAAATTGCCATGTTTTTGATGCGTCACCATACCAATCTTAGCTTGCCCAAAATTGGCGATTACTTTGGCGGGAAAGATCACACCACCGTTCTCTATAGCTGTGAAAAAGTTAGCCAGTTGCAGCGGGAAAATCTGCAATTTGAGCGGCAACTGCAAAACCTGGCCCAGCGGCTGCGAGTCATGGCCAACAGCCGAAACCGCTAGTCTTTGCCTTGCCATTGTTGAACCGTCCTTGGGGTGTCATCCTACGCTGCTGAGAGCCGCGGCGCCCGCGAGCTGGCGTGAAAGCTCCTATTGGAAGCAGCTACAGTTAAGGACGGGAGGGGCGGGGGTTGCAGGTGGTAGGGCAATCTGGCAAAGGACTTTGCTTGGGTATGCTGCTCCTTGGGGCTGGGCTGATGCCAGCATGGCCGGCCTGGGCCCATTCGACCCAAGCGGGCCGCAAGGAAGCAGATCCGCGGCCAACCGCGCTCTCAGGCGTTTTAGATCTGGGGCTGGATAGCCAAATTGTGGAGGATAGCCCCGTGTTGCGCCGCTGGCTGCAAAGTCCGCCCAATCTCCTGGAAGAAATCCGCAATACTCCCGTCTTGCCCACCCGTTTGCAGGCGGGTTTCGAGTCGGCTTCTGAGTGGCGAATCAGCCTGCAGGACTTGCGCCTGGGAGATCGCCTCACCCTCAGCGGCGACTATCGCCAATCTTCTGAGAACCCAGAAATCCGCCAGTACGGGTCAGAGGTGCGCTACTTTCTCGCCCCTATGGGCTCCCGCTTGAACCTGGCCCCCCAACTGGGCTATCGAGCCTTGGAAGAAAAAAACCGCCGCCTCAGCGGGGTGAGCTATGGGGCCTTTGTTGTTTTGGCCCTGGCTCCCGGAGCCGCCGACTTGACTGGCAGCTACACTTGGGTGGCCCCGCAGGAGCCGGAAGAAGGACAGGCCACCCTAGCGGAGATCACCGCCGCCTACGCCATTAGCCCTTCCCTTCGTCTTGCTGCCCGCTACAGCCTGCGCCACTCCACCTTGGCGCGGGAATCCAGCTTTGGCGTTGGCCTGGAGTGGATCCCCTAGAGGCGCACTGCCTGCACAAAAGCCACCCAGCCGAAGCTGAGATAGCGCTCCAAGCGCAACCCCACCTGGGCAAAGTGCCAGCGCAACTGGTCTGCGGAGAAAAAGCGAAGGCCGGTCGCCTCCAGCAACTGCTGCACCCTCTGCCCCCATCCCTGCACCTGCTGGCTGTGCATCGAGACAAACACCCCTCCCGGTTTCAAAACACGGGCCACTTCCCGCAGACAGGGATCCAACGGCACCTCGTTCAGGGTGGCGCCGCTGATCACCGCCCCAAAGGCTCCAGAGGCCAGGGGAAGCTGCTCCGCCCGGGCTCGCACCAGGCTGTAGCGCTGCCAGTGGGGCTGGGCCTGCTGGGCCGCCTCCGCCAGCACTCCCGTCGCGTTGTCTAGGCCGATCACCGTCCGCTGCGGATCCCTGGCCAAGAGGAGGCGGCTCCAGTACCCCCCTGCCGTGCCCAAATCCAAGACGGGATCTGCCTCCCCCACCAGTTCCGCCAGCAATTGGCCTTCCCGCTCGCTGCCGAAACGCTCCCCCGACAACAGCGACAGCGCCCAAGGCCGCCAGAGGCGATCGTAGCCCCAGGCAAACCCGGGCAGATGGGCAATGGCCTGAGCGGGAGTGAGCGGCAAGTCCCGCGCGGCGGCCAAAAAATCCACCGCTCCAAAGGCGGTGATGGGGTAGATCTGGCCGCAACGGGGACAGTAAACCCGATCCGCCGCGGCTCCCGGCTCACGTCCCGGTGGCAGGTTCAGCCCTTCCTGACCACAGCTCAGGCAGCGGTAGAGGTGAACCGGCAAGGCAGAGAGAGAAGAGAGCATGACACAACCTGACGACAGCCGCAAAACAAAAGGGCAGTTGCCGGGCGCCGGCCCCAACAACCACCCTCCCAGGTTAATCAATCCCGCAGCGAGAGGGGATCCCTCAAGCCGTCTTCGGGCTGGGCAAGCCGATCTTCTCGGGGATGGGCACGTATTCTGCCACAATGGCCCGAAACTCGTCCCCATCTAGGGTTTCCCGTTCCACCAGGGTGTCGGCCAGGCGATCCAGCAGCGCCCGGTGCTCCAGCAGGATTTGCTTCGCTCTTTGGTAGCAGCTCTCCAGGATTTGCCGCACCTGCCGGTCGATCTTGGCGGCCACATCTTCGGAGTACTCGACGCGGTTCATCCAGCCGCCGCCCAAAAAGATTTCGTTGTTGGGCGGATCCCACATCAGGGGCCCCAGCTCGGACATGCCAAAGCGGGTCACCATTTGCCGCACCAGGTTGGTGTTTTGCTGCAGGTCGTTGCTGGCCCCCGTCGTCACTTCCGAGTAGCCAAAGACGATCTCCTCCGCCGCCCGACCGCCAAAACCGACCACCACCCGATCCAACAGCCAGGCGCGGCTGTACATGCCGGAGTCGATCTGCTCCTCGTTGGGCAGTTGCTGGGCAAAGCCGCCGGCACCTCCGGAACGGGGGATGATCGTTACCTTGTTCAAGGGATCCGCATGGGGCAAGAGGGTCATCAACAGAGCATGGCCGCACTCGTGGTAGGCGATGAGGCGCTTGCTTTTGCCGTCTAATAGCGGCGGCTTGGTCAGGCCAATGGTGATGCGGTCGATGGCGTCGTCGATGTCCTGGTTGGTGATGGCTTTGTGCTGACGGCGGGCCGCCAGGATGGCCGCCTCGTTGAGCAGGTTGGCCAGATCGGCGCCGGCAAAGCCAGGGGTGCGGCGGGCAATGGCCTCCAGGCTGACCTCTTCTGCCAGCTTCTTGTTGCGGGCATGCACGCGCAAGATCTCGTAGCGCCCCTTGAAGCTGGGCCGATCCACGGTGATCTGGCGGTCGAAGCGTCCAGGCCGTAGGAGCGCCGCATCCAGCACATCCGGGCGGTTGGTTGCGGCAATAACAATTACCCCTGAGTTGCCCTCAAACCCATCCATTTCCGTAAGCAACTGGTTCAGGGTTTGCTCGCGCTCGTCGTTGCCGCCGCCAATGCCCGCTCCCCGCTGCCGGCCCACCGCGTCGATCTCGTCGATGAAGACGATGCAGGGAGCATTCTCCTTGGCCTTCTTAAAGAGATCCCGCACCCGCGAGGCCCCCACGCCGACGAACATCTCCACGAACTCGGAGCCAGAGAGGCTGAAAAAAGGCACTCCCGCCTCGCCAGCAATGGCTTTGGCCAAGAGGGTCTTACCCGTCCCCGGCGGCCCCACCAACAGCACGCCTTTGGGGATCTTGGCCCCTACGGCAGTGAAGCGCTCCGGCTTCTTCAGGAAGGTAACCACCTCTTGCAGCTCTTCTTTGGCCTCCTCGATCCCGGCTACATCGTCAAACTTGACGCCGGTTTTGGCTTCCATCTGGAAGCGGGCCCGCGACTTGCCGAAGTTCATCGCCTGTCCAGGACCGCCTGCTCCTCCGCCAGCGCGGCGCAGGAACAAGAACAACCCCCCCAGCAGCAGCACCGGGATGACCAGGTTGCCCAAGATCGCCCAGAAGGCGCTGCCATCGCGGGTGGGCACTACAGCCACCTCGATCCCCTGCTCGGTGAGGCGATCCACCAGTTGCGGCACGGTGTTGGGCAGCAGGTTGACCCGGTAGCGGGTGGAATGCTGCGTTTGTGGGTCAACAGCCGTCACTTCGGCTACCAGGTTGTTATCGAGGAGGCGCACATCGGTAACGCGACCCTCCTCGACATAGCGCAAGAAGCGGTCATAGGTGAGGGCAGAGGCCAGAGCGGCGTGGGCAGGAGCTAGGCCGGATCCCTGCCAGAGACAAAAGCCCAGCATGAGGGCAATTAGCCAGCGCTGGGGAGATAGAGGTTTGTTCATGGGGAAGGGGAACACCTGGTTATTAAAAGTCCTTCAACAAACTTAACCTGTCGCTCCCCCAAGATACAACCCTGCCGCACGAAATGCCCGGAATTGCGCTGGGAAGGGATCCCTGCAATCGGCGACTAGGCCGATTTGGGGGATCCCAGGGCATCCAGGCCGTAGACGCGCCGCCACATTTGGTCGGCCAGAGCGGCGGGCAGCAACCGCATCAGCCCCAGCGCCAGCTTGCCGCCCGTAAAAGCGGTGTAGCGGTCGGAAGGGTGGGGATCCGTCATGGCTCTCAGGATCGGCTCCACCACCTTCTCCACCGGCCAGGCCATTTTGTGGAACGAGCTGGCCAGCTCGGCAGCCTTGTCCAAGATCGCTTTGTAGGGGCCGTTGGGATTGACAACAGCAGCAAAGGTCTCTTCGGCCACGCGGCCAAACTCGGTGGCCACCGGCCCTGGCTCGATCACGATAACCTTGATGCCAAAAGGGGCCACTTCCACCCGCAGGGCGTCGCTGAGGGCCTCCACGGCGAACTTGGTGGCGCTGTAAACCCCACTGAAAGGCATCGACATCTGGCCGGCCACGGAGCTGAGGTTGAGGATGCGGCCGCTGCCCCGCTCCCGCATTTGGGGCAAGAGGGCGCGGGTGAGGGCGTGCAGACCAAACACATTCACCTCGAACTGCCGCCGCATCGCCGCCACATCCACCTCTTCCACCGGTCCCATTTGGCCGTAGCCGGCGTTGTTCACCAGGATGTCCACCCGGCCAAAGCGATCCAGGGCCTTTTGGGCCAGCGCCTCCACCTGGGCTGTATCGGCCATGTCGGTGGGCACCACCAGCGCTTCTGTCCCCTGCTTCTCCACCAAGTCCTTGACGTTTTGTAGCAGCTCCTCCCGGCGGGCCGCCAGCACCAAGCGGGCCCCGCGTTTGGCCGCTTCCAGGGCGACGGCCTTGCCAATGCCGGCAGAAGCGCCGGTAATCAGCACCACCTGATTGGCTAGTGAAAGCATGGCTTTCCTCTCTGCAAACTTTCTTCATCCTAGAGGGACTTCCGGGATCCCTGGAAAGAGGCAGCCTCGCTCCTTGGGCTGCGGTGCTGGGCCGCTGTTTCTAACTCAAGGGGTGCTCTGCCAGATGGATGGATCCCTGCGGCCCAGAAGCTGCTCAGACGGTTTTTCGCGCCCAAATTGCAGGGGGGGTTGGGAAAAGCGGTATGATCGATGGACAACTTGCTGGGACAAACTCCCTCGCTCGAGTGTACGCCTAGTCTAATGTCCTTGCCACAGGTACGAGGTGCAGTGACCGTAAGATATTTCCGCAGGCGGGCTAGCCGAGGCCGATCTTCCTTGCCGGAGGAGCGCTGGGCTCTCGCCGAGGCCTGCTTGGATCGATTGCTCAGAGTGGCGGAAGCCAACCTAAGGGCCAATTCCGAGCTGCGCCAACAGCAGCAGGAGCAGCAACGCCAACTGGAGGCCGAGCGGCGCCACAGCGAAGCCCTGCGCGATGCCACCGCCGATTTGCGCACCAGCGTCATGGAGTTGCGAGAGGGGCAAGCCCTTTGGCAAAACCAGGTGGACGAGCTGCGTACCTGTTTGCGAGAGTTGCTCAAGGAACAGAGCGAGCTGGTGCAGATCATCGCCCAGCAGCAGCACATCCTGAAGGACTGTAAGGAAGTCATCCGCGCCATTTTGGAGCAAATGCGGGATGACCACCGGGACTTCCGCTCCGCCATCGGCATTTTGCTGGAGGAACTGCACCAAACTGTGCGCTGCCTGGTTCTTAAGTCAGGTGGCACTCTCCCTAAGCCTGTCCGCCATCCCGAAGCGCCGGATCCCGGCTCCCAGCCGCCTGATTCTGCCTCGCCTGGGGATGGCTCTCTGTCCTAGCGATCCAGACTTCTGCTTTCCCCCAAAAGCTCCAGAGCTATCCAATCCCGCCCTCCGGCAGCCACTGCGGCCAAAACAGGCGCAACTCCCTAACCTGCTCCCCCTTGACCAACAGGGATCCGCCGCCGGACCGGCCTTGCAGGGGAATTTCCTCAGGAGAGAAGGAGTGTACCCGCTCGGACTCCGCGATCACATCCACTTGCAGATGGGGGTGCGCCGCCAGATCGGGGGGAAAACCCACCAAGCCCACCAAGCCATCCCCTTTGTTGGAGAAGTGAAAGGCCGACACGCCCACTTTACCCTGCTCCAGGATGGGGATCTCGCCCAGGGGTAGCCGCTTCAAATACCCCGACCGGCTGGCCAAAACTAAGATCCCTTGCGGGGGCAGCAGCGCCATACCGACGATCTGTTCTGTGCGCCCCAAACGTAGAGCTGGGGATCCCATAGCTGCCCGACCCATCAAGGGGATCTGTTCGGCGTCCAGCCGCAGCACCCGCCCGCCGGAGGTGGCCAGGACAACGCTGTAGCCTTGGTGGCCGGGATGCCAAAGGGCCGCCCAGCCCAGCTCGTCTCCTTCTTTGAGCTTCAAGACGGCGGCTCCCCGTTGGCTGAGGCCCACCAGCTCCGCCAAGGCCACCCGCTTGATCCGCCCCTGCCGGCTGAGCACCACCAAGCTGGCCTCGCCGGGAGAGTGCTCCGCACCGCTGACGCGAACGGGATCCAACGGGAAGGCGGCAACAATCGGCTCGGGGTTGGGGAGAAGGGTGACCAGAGGCACCCCCCGCGAGGAGCCGGTGCTGAGGGGGATCCCTTCGATGGGCACGGTGAAAGCCCTGCCGCTGGCGGTGAGCACCAAGATTGCCTGCTCTGGGGTCACGCATTCCAGGCTGACCAGGGTATCTTCTCCCAATTCCCGCTGCGCCGGGTTGCTGCGGGAGCGAGGCCCAGGCAGAGGCAGGCGGCGCACGTAGCCTTTGCGGGTGAGTTGCAGCAGAAAGCGGCTGTCTTCGCCGGCTTCGCCGCCGGGGATCTGGGCCGCCTCCGCTTCCAGTTCCGAGGCCGAGAGAATCTGGGTGCGCCGGGGATCCGCAAAGGTTTTTTTCAAGTGTCGCAGCTCTTTTTTCAGGTAATTCAAGAGCTTGCGGCGATCTTGCAGCAGTCCCTGCAGCTCGGCGATGCGGGCCTGCAGCTCGGCTTGCTCTTGATAGAGGCGCTCCCGCTCCAAGGTTGTCAGGCGGCGCAGGGGCATGGCCAAGATCGTCTCCGCCTGCTGGGAGGTGCAGCCCAAGCGGGTTTGCAGCTGGGCTTTGGCCGTGGCGCTATCGGGCGCTTGCCGCAGCAGGTCGATTACCCCTTCCAGATCGGCCAGGGCCAGCACCATCCCCGCCACCTCTTCGGCTTTGCGCTGTACCTGCTGCAGTTCGGCGCGAAACATCCGCTTGAGAGTGGCCTCGCGAAATTGCAAAAAGTGCTGCAAAATCTGCTTCAAGCTGAGCTGCTGGGGTTTTCCCTCCACCAAGGCCAACAGGATCACCCCAAAGGTGCTCTGCAAGGGGGTGAGCTTGTACAACTGCTGCAAAACCGCCTGCGGGTTGGCCTCCCGCTTCAGCTCCACCACCACGCGCATGCCGCTGCGATCCGACTCATCCCGCAAATCTGCGATGCCGCTGAGACGGTCTTGGGCGACCAGCTCGGCCACCTTCTCGAGCCAGGCAGCCTTGTTCACCTGATAGGGAAACTCGCTGATGATCAGGGCGGGCCGGCGGTGGCGTCCTCTGCCCGGCTGGATCTCCTCAAAGCGGGCCACTCCCCGCAGGGTGATGGAGCCGCGGCCGGTGAGGTAGGCCTCGCGGATCCCCTGGCCATCGACAATTTGGCCGCCGGTGGGAAAGTCCGGCCCCGGGATCCAGCGCAACAGCTCCTCAGGGCTGAGATCGGGCTCGTCGATCAAAGCCAGCAGGCCGTCCACCACTTCCCCCAGGTTGTGGGGCGGGATGTTGGTGGCCATGCCCACGGCAATGCCAGCAGAGCCGTTGAGCAGCAAGATGGGCAGGCGGGCCGGCAGGACGGTGGGCTCCGCCTGGGAGCCGTCGAAATTGGGCATAAAGTCCACAATTGCTTCGGAGATCCCCTGCAGAAGGGCTGTGTGGCTCAGCTCCGCCAGCCGACACTCCGTGTAGCGCATGGCCGCCGGCGGGTCGTCGTCCACCGAGCCGAAGTTGCCGTGCCCCGCCACCAGGGGGTAGCGGCTGGAAAAGTCTTGTGCCATGCGCACCAGCGCGTCATAGACCGCCTGATCCCCGTGGGGGTGATATTTCCCCAGCACGTCCCCCACGACGCGCGCGCACTTGCGGTAGGGGCGATCCGGCGTCAGGCCCAGCTCGTGCATGGCGTAGAGGATGCGGCGATGCACCGGCTTGAGGCCATCCCGCACATCCGGCAAGGCCCGCCCCACGATCACGCTCATGGCATATTCCAGGTAGGAGCGCTGCATCTCCCCCTGCAAATCGGTTACGATTACTCGCCCTAGACGGGATCCCCCACCCGATCCAGATCCCAGTCCGTCGAGAGTCAGTTGCTGAGTCATGGCTCATTAGGAGCGGAACGCTTTCCAGGTTACTGTAGCCGTTTCCGCAGCTTTTGCGACCCCACCCAGCCGCTGCCGTTTTTGAAACGGGGGAGTGGGGTGGCGGCTCCGCCGTGCTATTTGACACTCCCACCGCCTAAAGGCAGGGGATTCTTACGCAGTTCAACAACGACCTCGTAAAGGCGCTGTCAAGACGCCCCCAGACAGTTCCTCGAGGCAAAGCCCCAAGGTTCTGCTTACTCTTCTGATGGCGTCAGCGGGACGAAGTCTTTGCAGGTTGGCTGAGACGTTCGGACGCTTGCCACCGGTCGGTGCTCGCCTGGGAACGGTACGCCTTGGTGGCAACTCTTGGCGAGCCACTAAAGTTGCTTACGGGCTTTTCCGCCCTGCCCTCAAGTGCAGGGCTACCAAGCTATCCTTCTCTGTAGTCGGGGTGGATCTGGGTGCAATCATGGCCGGGAACTCCATTCGTTTTGGCACTGACGGCTGGCGAGCCGTGATCGCCGATGGCTTTACCTTCCAGAACTTGGGCATTGCCGCCCAGGCCAGCGCCCAGGTGCTGGCCCGCACCTATCCTGGGGCAGGGATCCTGATCGGCTACGACAACCGCTTTCTCTCAGAAAAATTTGCTGCCCACGCTGCCGAGGTGGTGGCGCGGCTGGGGATCCCGGTTTATCTCTCTGCCTGTGTGGCCCCGACACCGGCCTTTAGCTGGGCGGCCAAAGAGCGCGGCTGCCACGGCGCCTTGGTGATCACTGCCAGCCACAACCCGCCCCACTATTCCGGCCTCAAGGTCAAAGGCGGATTTGGCGGCTCCGTGCCGCCGGAGGTTACCGCCGCCATCGAGCAGGAGCTGCACCACCTGCAACCTCTCGCATCCAACCCAGCCCCCATCGAAACCTGGGATCCCTGGCCCGGCTACCTGGCTCAGCTCAGCCGCTTTGTGGATCTGGAGAAGCTCAAAGGATCCCCGGCCAAGATCTGGGTGGATGTCATGTTTGGCTCTGGCGCCGGGGGCCTCAGCCGCCTGTTGGGGGAGAAGGTGATCGAATTGCAGGCACGTCGGGATCCCTTGTTTGGCGGGTTCCCACCGGAGCCGCTGCCGCAAAACCTGCAGACCTCTGCCCAGATCATCGCAGCGGATCCCGCCCCGTTAAAGATGGGTCTGGTCTTCGATGGCGATGCCGACCGCATTGCTGCCCTCGATGGGCAAGGCCATTTTCTCAGCCCGCAGATCCTCATTCCCATCTTGATCGACCACTTGGCGGGGCGGCGCGGCCTGCGGGGCGAGATCGTCAAAACCATCAGCGGCTCGGAGCTATTCGTGAAGGTGGCCGAGCGCTATGGCCTGCCAGTTACGGAAACGCCGGTGGGCTTTAAGTACATCGCCGAGCGCATGCTGAGCACACCGGTGTTGCTGGGGGGAGAAGAATCGGGCGGCATCGGCTATCTGGGCCACATCCCCGAGCGGGATGCCCTCCTCTCTGCCCTGTACTTGATCGAAGCCGTCACCGAAACCGGGCAAGATCTGAGCGCCCTTTACCGAGCTTTGCAAGAACGGGAAGGGTTCACCTCAGTTTACCTACGCCGCGACCTGCACCTGGCGGATCAAGGTCAACAAACCCGGCTCTTCCAGCAGCTACAGACGGATCCCCCCCTTGAGATCCTGGGGCAAAAGGTAATCAAGCATTTCGATCGCGACGGCCACAAGTTTAGCCTTGCCGACGGCAGTTGGGTGATGATCCGGGGCAGCGGCACCGAACCTCTGCTGAGGCTCTACTCGGAAGCCAGAACCTCAGAAGAAGTGAACCGTCTTCTCGATTGGGCAGCTGGGCTGCTCAGCAAGATTGCTTAGGGCTACAGAAGGACGCCCACGGCCCCTAGCTTGCTTGTGCGCGATAGCAGTTCAGAGCTCAAGCACTTGCCTCGGCTGTCTTGGCCTTGGCTTGGTCAAAAGTGCCTGGCGGCTCGTACAGAAACTCAAACAGGTTGCCATCGGGATCCTTGCCATAGAAGGAGGCAGTGCCATCCCGATGGCTGTGAATGGCCCCTACCGGGATCCCTGCGGCTTGCAAGCGCCGATGCTGCTCCTCCAGCTCCTCCCTGCTGCTGAAGACAAAGCCAAAGTGGGGCCCTGCCGCCCGGTAGCCCGGCCCCAAGAGTGCCAGCCCATCGTCTCCGGCTTTCATATAGGCCCAGTCGGGATCCTTCCAGACGTTGACCATCCCCAACTTTTCGTAGAACTCTACTGCCTTAGAGATGTCTTCTACGCGGACAGCAACATGTCCAAGTTGCTTCAGTGCCATGCTCTTCTCTCTCCTCCACAGAGACAACCGCAAGGGTTTCTCTATAACCCAGCATAGCTTGCAGAGAGAGCCCCTCCCCACTCCCCCGAGAGCAGGGATGGAACCAAGGTCGATTCCAACTTCGTTCGAGGCCCAGGGCAAGCTAATGCCTAAGCTGTTGGCTGCTTGGCCAAGAATCGCTCCAGCTCGCTCAACGCTTCTGCGTCCATTTTGGTCTGCATGGGGCAGAACTTCGGTCCACACATCGAGCAAAACTCCGCCGTTTTGTAGATATCTGCCGGCAAGGTCTCGTCGTGATATTCTCGCGCCCGCTCTGGGTCTAAAGACAACTCAAATTGTCGGTTCCAATCAAAGTTGTAGCGGGCTCTGGACATCTCGTCATCTCGATCCCTGGCCCCAGGACGGTGGCGGGCAATATCGGCAGCGTGGGCGGCAATTTTGTAGGCAATGAGGCCGTTGCGCACATCCTCGGCATTGGGCAAGCCCAGGTGTTCTTTGGGAGTTACGTAGCAGAGCATCGCCGCCCCGTACCAGCCGGCCAAGGCCGCCCCAATGGCAGAGCTGATGTGGTCGTAGCCAGCGGCAATATCGGTTACCAGCGGCCCCAAAACGTAGAAAGGAGCCTCGTCGCATTCCTCCATTTGCTTGCGCACGTTAAACTCAATTTGATCCATCGGCACGTGCCCTGGCCCTTCCACCATCACCTGCACATCGTGCTCCCAGGCCATGCGGGTCAACTGCCCCAGGGTTTTCAACTCCGCCATCTGGGCCTCGTCAGAAGCATCGTGCAGACATCCGGGCCGCAAAGCATCGCCCAGGCTAAAAGAAACATCGTATTTCTTGAAGATCTCGATGATGTCGCGGAAGTGGGTGTAGAGCGGGTTTTGCTTGTGGTGGGCCAACATCCAACGGGCCAGGATCCCACCTCCGCGAGAGACAATTCCTGTGAGACGGTTGCGCACCAATGGCAGATATTCGATGAGGATCCCGGCATGGATGGTCATGTAGTCCACCCCTTGCTGGGCCTGCTTTTCGATGATGTGCAAGATATCTTCTGCCGAGAGTTTTTCGACATTGCCATGGACACTTTCTAGAGCTTGGTAGATGGGCACCGTGCCGATGGGCACCGGAGAAGCTTGGATAATAGCCGTGCGAATTTCGTCCAAGTCGCCGCCGCCGGTGGACAGATCCATAACGGTATCGGCGCCGTATTTAATGGCCAATTTCAGCTTTTCCAGCTCTTCGGCTAATCCAGAGGAGCTGGGGGAGGCGCCAATATTAGCATTGACTTTGCAGCGGGAGGCGATCCCGATGCACATGGGCTCTAGGTTGGTGTGATTGATATTGGCAGGGATGATCATGCGGCCCCGCGCCACTTCTGAGCGGATCAGCTCCGGCGGTAGGTTCTCTCGCCGAGCCACGTAGTCCATCTCTTCGGTAATCACGCCCTGCCGGGCAAAGTGCATTTGCGTAACATTTGCTTGCCCACGACGGCGGGCAACCCATTCGCTGCGCATGGTGTCAACTCCGGTACTCGCTTTCCTACGCTGGTATGACCCAGATCAGGTTCTGAGGATGTAATCTCAGCCTGGGGGCAGCCCCCAGACACTCCTAGCGTGTTGTGATTCTATCACCGAAATTGGAACTGGGTTGGAACTTTGGGATCGATATCAGAGTAGTTTGAGACAATGCCCTGGCGCGTCGCGCCGCTGACCCTTCCAGTCTCTCCCCTCACCCCCAGTCCCTTTCCGATAGGAGCAGCGATACGAGCAGTCTGCCCTGGGGAAGTTGCTGCAGCTAGGGGGCAAAAATATCATCAGAAGCATTAGATGCTGGCGAACCCTTCAGGCAGTGGCTTTTTTCTTTCTAAAACGGGCTTATCTGCCTTCAATAACCACTGTGCCCTGGCCGAAAGCTTTTTGAAAAAGGGATCCGAGAGGATACTTTTTTCTTCTAGCTGTGGGATCCACACATGTTGCCTCTTGGGATCGCTTTGGATCTCGATTTTGCTCGAAGTGAGCAAGTGATCAGTTAATCTCGCCGAGATCTCTGACCAGTCGATTTCCTGCCCTAAGTAGAAGCTATGTTGCTCAAGAACGCAACCGATAATCTTGCTTAGGAGATCGTCCTCTACGGGTTTGAAAAAGCAGTTGTCGTGAATGTAGATTTGGTGGACAACTCTATTTCCAAGCCTCTCTTGGTCGACAACAAGAAAGTCTTTGCCTTCAAATCGGATTTCTAATTCATAGGCGACGGCATCAGTTAGCAAATATTCAGTAAAATGTTTGGAAAAATTTTCTCGGCAAAGTTTCTGAATAGGAGACTGTTCTAGGCATCTTACACGATCCGATAGTCCTTCTAAATCTGGAGAGCAGGCCAGCAATAAAACATTATCCTGATACTCTCCATAAATCTTTGAATACCAGATCGCGCCGACGTTTTTAAATGGCTCTAAAATGACTCGCAAAGACACACTTGCGCCGCTGAGAGATAGGTTGGGGTAGCTAAGCTGGGTGAGCCGTTGCCGCGACCACCAGTCTTGAAGCTGCAGGTCGATCATGGGATCCCGCCCAGCCAGCGCCGCCAGCTCCACCAGGGATCCCCTCTCTTGCTGGCCCTGAACAGCTCGGCCACTTCTTCGCCGCTGGGCCGAGCCCTAAAGGTTTTGAGGACGCTGTAGAGGCCGGGCTCTTCCTGCTGCCACACGCTCCAGGGATCCGGGTAGGCGCGAAACAGGGCTCCTTCTACCAGCGAGCGCAGGTAGTAGCTGGTCTCAAAGGTGCTCAGGAAGCGTTGCCGCAGCCGGCGCCCGGCCAACCCCACCCCCACTGCGGCGGCATCCTGAAGTTGCGGGTTGAGGAGAACGACGGGCTTGGGATCCCGGCCTTTGGCCGCCAGCCCAGAGGGATCGCCGCCGCTCACCAACTGGCAAACCCGCTCCACCTGATCCAGGCTGTAAACCGCCGGCATCACGAACAGGACACTTTGTTCTGGCGTAGGTTGGGTGCGGGCAGTCAGGCTCTGCAGTTGGATCCCGTCGGGGAGGGATCCCCATTCCCGCTGGGCCAGGGCCGCTCCGCCGGCATCGCTGAACAACACCAAAGCCGGTGGCGGCACCAACTCCAAAAATGGACGAGCCAAGACTTCCGGCTTGATGTCGGGGGCCAGGATCTCGATGAGCAAGCGGCGGTATCCCGCTTGCAGGGCCAGGCGTGTGGCCTGGATGGCCTGCTCGCAGGCTTGGGCCAGATCGCCGGGCAGGTGGGGAAATTGGGTCAGTTGCAGTTGCTCGGCCACAGTCCAATCCAACTTAGATTCAATAAGATTCAAAAGACGCTCAGCCGGATAGGTCTTCCCAAGCTCTGTGGGTAAGCAGCTCCTCCAGCACCCGCACCCCCCGCAGTTGGTTGGAAAGGGGCAGGTGGCCCTTGGGAGCGGACAGATCCCAGGTGAACTCGTCGGGATAGCGAGTCCAGTGGTAGCCTTGCTTCCAGCCAATCAGCGGCCAGAGGCGCTCCCAGTTGCGGTTGACCCCCAGCCAGAGTTGCCGCTGCACCGAGTAGCCGAAGCGATCCCCGGAGGCCGCCCGCCACAGGCCATCGATGGTGCGCAGATCCTCTGCCGGGATCCGGCTCACCTCGGAAAAGTACAGCCAGCCCCGCCGCGCCGCCCCCTCCCCCGCCGCCCGGCACAGCAGTTGCAGGCTCAGCCGATCCGCTTCCAGCCAAGCTCCCGCCGCTAACAACTCCTGCAAAGGCCGGTAGTCGATGTTCAGGGCTGAAATCAGAGGGACTGTCACCATTGCCGTTGCAAAGGGTTTCTTTCGAATTCTAGTCCCTGTCGGCCAGCCCCTCAGCTTTCGGGCGGGTACTGGGGCGGATTCCCAAAGAGGATGCGATAGCCAATATAGGCCACCCCCAACAACCCCGCCAGGATCCACAGAAAGGCCGAAAAGGGTAGGTAAGAGAAAAAGACAACATAGACCCGGCGGCTGAGCCAAGAGAGGATGAGATAGACCGCCGCCAAAATGCTGATCCCTTGCAAGGTGCGGAAAGCCGGCACCCGCGAGAGGGGCATGCGCTGCCGTGCCACCCAGATGGAGCTAAGGAAATAGTAGGGAGGCACCAGCAACAAGAACATATCCGCCTGCTTGACCACCGCCTGCCAGCCGGCCGTGTTGGTGGCATAGGCCAAGTAACCGGCCCAGAGGACAAGGCTTGCCGCTGCTAAGCCAATGTTCAAGCTGAGCAAAAAAGGCTCTTCCCACTGCCCTGGGATCCAGTAGCAGAGAACCCAAACCAACCAAGGAGCTGCAAAGAGCAGGATGGCAATCGTTAAGCCGTTGGCGTTGAGCTGGGTAAAAAATGTTTCCAGGGTCATGACGGCTGAGGGGACGGGAGGTCACTTTCAAAAATAGTAGTGTAGTCCAATCCCTCACCAGAATCCGTAAGTAATACCCTGAAAAATTACAGCCAAAACATTGCATCCTCGCTGGGTCAGGGTTTCCGGGCGCGCGAAACGGGATCCTTTTGCTAGGGCACTACTGAGTACATCTGGAGGGATCCCGCAGGGCACCCACAAAGTGATAGGGGGGCAGGGACTCGCTCCAGTCCAATTGCCAGTGGGGGTGTGCTGCTACCCAGGTTTGGGCGAGCTGGGCTGCCGTTTCCCGTTCGGCAGGGGTGAGCAAGAAGTAAAGCCGCAGGACTTCTCCCGGCTGCGGATCCCCTCTTTGCACTGGCCAGGTAGAAGGCCAAAGCTGCTGCAGGGCCGCCAGCTCCTGTTCTTGCCGCTCTTGGGCCTGTCGTTGCTGGAGATAGGCTTGTTTGCGGGCCAACAGATAGGCTGTGCCGCTGGGAGCGGGTTGGGGATCCGGGGGGGGCTGGGGCGACAGTTTTCCTTTCAGGCAGTACTCGGCTCTTCCCCCGATGGCCGCGAGGGCCTGTTCGTACTCCGCCTGCTGGGCCAATAGGTGGGATCCCAGCTTTTCGGCTGAGAGAAAGCAGGTGCCAAAGCGCAGGGGCAGCAGCGGCATCTGGGCAAACAGCCGGCAGATCACCTGGTCGTGGCGCAGGGCAGAACGCAGCAGCACCTCATCCGAAGCCTGCAGCGACGCAGGATCCGGCATCGGCTCCACAGCAGCGGCAATTCGGCCTCCTGTGGGAGAAAACACCTGCAGCGGCCCGCGGATCCCTTGAGTTTGTTGAATGAAATGCCAAAGCGGCGCGTCTGGCATCGGCAAGAAGGCATAGGTGTAAAGGGGGCTGCCGGCGCTCTGTTCGCTGGGTTCCGGTAAAACTGGCATTGGCTCGGATCGAGGCGTAGACTTTTCCTCTCAGTCTAAGCAAACTTGCTGGCGCTTTTTGCCCTGGGGGGCTGCTACTGGCGACCTGAAGATGCGGTAGACTAATCCTGGCAGGGTTTTTCAGGTCTGGGGTGTTCAGGGCCGCAAGGCTGCCGGGGGGTAGGTGGGATCCTCTCTCTCCGTGCCTCTACAGGTAAAACTATGACCAGCCGCTCAGACTTCAAACCCTTGGAAACCTTTCAAAAAGAAGAGATCGAACGCTTGCGGGATCTGCTTCCCGCTTCTCTCCGGGCCTTGATCCGCGTTGTCCCCCACTCGGGAGGTGAGGCCCTGTTGTTCTCCCGCCGCAAGGCCCCTTGGCAGCCGCAGGGCATCATTGCCATCGATTTTCGCCGCTGGCAAGGGATCCCGCAGCCGCAGCGGGATCTGCTGTTTTTGCGGGAGGTGGGCTGGTTCGACAACCGCAACTGGCTACAGCCGGGGTTTTACCAGTCGCTGGCCTTGCTTGGTGGCATCACCACCGTGGCAGAGCTCTCTTTGCAGCACCCGTTTTCTGCCCTGTTGGCGGGGGGCATCACGGCGCTCTCGGTGCGGCAGATCTGGCAAAACCTGAATCGGGAGAGCGCCCATTTCGATGCCGACGAGTTTGCCTTGCGCCGCGCCCAGTTCCGCGGCTACACCCGCCAAGAGGCAGCCCAACACCTAGCAGATGCCCTGGAGCAGGTTCTCAAGCTGGATCCCACCGATATCCTGACGGCACTGCGGCTGCAGCGGCTGAGAACCATCGCCCGCAACCTCACCCCCTCACCTGGGAGCTCCTGAGCACAGGTGCACCTGGGTGATGGCGATCCGACCGGAGAAGCAGATATCGGTATCGGTCTGGGGATCGCGGGCTCGCTCTGCGTAGCGCCCCTGGTAGCGAAACCACAGCGATGCCAAGCCTTCCCCCTCTGCTTCTACGGCGTAATCGAGTGGCAGCGGCTGCGTGCAGAGGGGGCAGTAAACTCGCTCCGGCAAAGGGGATCCCGGTGGCAGGTGGGGCAAGTTGACATTCCAGAAGGAGCCGGCTGGCAGGGGTTGTTCCATCAGCTCGGCCAGGATCTCCCGCGTCCACCGCTGGGCCTGCTCCCAATCGATGGGTTGGCTCCCTGCCCGATACTGGGAAATGGCGATCCCTCCGATCCCACGCAGCGCCGCCTCCCGCACCGCCGCCACCGTGCCGGACAAGTACACATCCGATCCCAGATTCCCTCCCTCGTTGATGCCAGAAAGCACCCAATCCACGGCAGGGGCGAGCTTAAACAGGGCCACCCGCACACAGTCGGCAGGGGATCCCTCGACGGCAAAGGTGCGCTCGCCGCGGGCCCAGGCGCGAAAGGGCCGCCCCGTCGTTACCTGGTGGCTACAGCCGGAAATCGGCTGGTGGGGGGCCACAATCCAGCAGTTTTCCTCGGCAACGAGAGCGCTGAGGGCCAGTCTGAGGTGTGCCAGCCCCGCCGCCTCGATGCCATCATCGTTGGTCAGCAATACCTTCATCTGAATTCCTCTACCGGCAATTCCTGGGTTAGCCTAAATCGCAAATCTCCGTTGGGATCCAAATCTGGAGATCTGAAGTGCAAAGGCAAGGCGGATCCCGTTCTTCTTCTAACCTATCCCTAAGGGGTTGGCGTCTCCTGCGCCGCAGCCCTCGACCCATGACCATGAACTGATACCGGAGGATTGCCATGACCACACGGGTAGCCATCAACGGATTTGGCCGCATTGGCCGGTCGTTTTTGCGGGCGCTGCTCTCCCAGCCGGGGCGAGGGCTGGAGGTGGTGGCGGTTAATGATCTCACCGAGCCGGAGAACTTGGCCTACTTGCTGCAATTTGACTCCGCCTACGGGCGCCTGCCCCAGACGGTGAGCGTTGTGGATGGCCACCTGCAAGTCGGCAGCCACAAGATCCGGGTTCTGGCAGAACGGGATCCGGCGCAACTGCCCTGGAAAGACCTCGGGGTTGACCTGGTGATAGAGTCCACCGGCCTGTTTACCAAGCGGGAGGGGGCGGCCAAACACCTAGAAGCCGGCGCCAAGAAAGTGATCATCTCCGCCCCTGCCAAAGGCGCCGACCTGACGGTGGTGATGGGGGTTAACGACGACCAGTACGACCCAGAGCGGCACCATATCGTCTCCAACGCCTCCTGCACCACCAACTGTCTGGCGCCGCTGGCCAAGGTCTTGCTGGATCGCTTCGGCATCGAGACGGGCTTTCTCACCACCTGCCACGCTTACACCGCCACCCAGGCCATTGTGGATCGCCCGGATCCCAAGGACTATCGCCGGGGCCGCTCGGCGGCGGTGTCGATTGTGCCTTCCACCACTGGGGCAGCCACGGCAGTTGCCGAAGTTTTGCCTGCCCTGAAAGGGAAGATGGACGGCCTGGCGCTGCGGGTGCCCACCCTAACCGGCTCGATTGTGGACTTTGTCGTGCGCACCGAGCAGCCTATCACCAAAGAGGCGGTCAACCAAGCCTTTGTGGAGGCAGCAGAAGGGCCGATGCGCGGTATCCTGGCCATTGCCCCGCCGCACATTGTCTCGGCCGATATCATCGGCGATCCCCATTCTTCGATTGTGGATCTGGAGTCGACGATGACGCTGGGGGATCGCACCGTGAAGGTGCTCTCCTGGTACGACAACGAGTACGGCTATGCCTCGCGGCTGGTGGATCTGGCGGCGAAAATGGCGGCTGCGCTAAAGAGCTCAATCCCAGCCTAGGTCAGTGCGCTCCAGCCAGGAGCTATCCAGGGCAGCCAGCGCCTCAGCTGCGGCTATGCCGGTTTCGGGGTGGCGCCAATGGGGAGCAATCTCGCACAGCGGGGCCAGGACAAAAGGGCGCTCCATCATGCGAGGGTGGGGCAGGGTTAGCTCAGGGCTCTTCAGGATCCGGTTGCCCATTGCCAGCAGATCCAAGTCCAGGGTCCTGGCCTCCCAGCGGATGCGCCGCACTCGCCCTGCCTCCTGCTCGATGGCCAGCAGCGCCCTCAGCAACTCCAGGGGCGATTGGTAAGGGGGAAAGGGATCCAACGCCACCACAGCATTGAGGTAGTCGGGCTGGCCGGGTGGCCCCCCTTGGGCGGGGCTGCGGTAGAGGCTGGAGCGAGCCACCACCTGGCCCAACCTGAGCAACTTCTGCCCAGCCGAGCGCAATTGCTGCAGCGGATCCCCTAGGTTGCTGCCCAGGGCAATGTAGGCTAGGTCGGGCTGCATCGAGGGTTAGCTATTGGGAGAACGGTGGCGGACAATCTCCACGTAGACATCGTCGAACAAACCGGGCAGGGGGGCCTGTGGCTTGTGCACCCGCACCGTCAGGGCTTCCACCTGGGGATAGCTTTGCCACAGCCGCTCAGCAATCCGGTCTGCCAACGTCTCGATCAGCCGGTAGCGTCGCTGGGTTACCTCTTCCCGCACCGCCTCGTACACCTGGGCGTAGTCCACTGTGTGGGCCAGGTCATCCGCTTGGGGAACCCAACCAAGCTGCATCTCCACATCCACCACAAAGCGCCCTCCCAACACGGCCTCCTCAGGACGATAGCCGTGGTGGGCATGGAAGCTAAGACCCCGCAGCACCAGCCTAGTTGGGTTCATCGTGGAGACCTGCCCAGGCCGCCAGAGCCGAGACATGAGCGGGGACGTTGTGCACCCGCACCAGGGTAGCGCCCCGGCTGGCGGCAAAGAGGTGCACGGCTACGCTGGCGCTATCCCGCTCTCTAGGCACAGCAATGCCGGCAAGCTGGCCAACAAAACTTTTGCGCGAGGCTCCCACCAGCACCGGGTAGCCATAGGCCACCAGCCGCGGCAGCGCTCTGAGGAGGGCAATGTTCTGCTCGGCGGTTTTGGCAAAGCCCAGGCCGGGATCCAAAACCACGCTGGGAACACCGGCTGCCAGGGCCCGTTCCGCTTGATCCTTGAGAAACCCAAAAACTTCTCCCTCCAGATCCTCGTAGTGGGTAAGCTGCTGCATGGTGCGGGGCTCTCCCCGCATGTGCATGATGATTGCCGGCACCCCCTTCTCGGCACACAGCTGCATCATCTGCGGATCGCGCAGGCCGGTGACGTCATTAATCATGTGCGCTCCAGCCGCCAGAGCTGCCGCTGCCACCTCCGTTCGGCGCGTATCGACGCTGATGAGAATGCCGGATCCCTCTAGAGCCCGAATCACGGGCAAAACCCGGTCGCATTCCACCTCCACCGGTACCGGCTCTGCCCCCGGACGGGTGGACTCGCCGCCGATATCCACAATCAAGGCCCCCGCCGCTGCCATGGCTCTGGCTGCCTGCACGGCAGCTTCCACGGATCCCCACTGGCCGCCGTCGCTAAAGCTATCGGGGGTTACATTGAGTACCCCCATCACCGCCACACCCCGCCAGGAAAGGCAGTACCCCTCCGGTGTTTGTTCTGCCCCAGGCAGGGGACGGCGAGAGAGCAAGCTGGTAACGCCCATAACTCCTGCAAGCTAATTCGCTGTCAGAGCAGCCGCCCCAGATAGGACCAGCGCGTGCCTAGCTGAATTCTAGAAGTAGGGAAGCGCAGGGGGCAGTAATCTATACAGATCCCTCGCTCCGTTTGTTTTGGGGTATTGCTAGGTGTCTCCCGTGAAGGGGAGGAGTGGCTGCGTGGCGCGGGCCGCGGTTGTGTATCTGCCTTGGTATGACCCTCAGTTGGTTGAGTGAGTGAGGGGAAACGTCACCTGAGGTCGGCAAAAAGCCATACCTAGGAGGGATCCCCTGCCAGCCTAAGGCCAAGGAGTAGCCTTAGCTCGCAGAGGAACCCCTCCCGCTTGAGCTAAAACATGATGTCGTCTTCCGAACGACCCCAGATGCACCAGATGATGGAGGCAAAAATTGCTAGGTAAACCCAGGCCATCGGCCCGTATTGCAGCAGATCCATCAATACATCCCTTAAAGTACTTGTTTATCTAGTCCAATTATTGTGATGTTTCGTTACAGCGTCAACAGTTTTCTCAGGAAAACGGTTGCGTCAAGCAGACCCCTTGGAAGCAGGGATCCCTGGCTAGATAAGTCGTTTTGCCTAGAGGCACTGCTGAGAAACCACGGCTTGGCTGAATAGGCTAGGGAGTCCTAGACATGGAAACGGAAGAGCATCACATCTCCTTCCTGAACCACGTAGTCTTTGCCCTCGCTGCGCACTAGGCCCTTCTCTCGGGCGGCACTCAGGGATCCCGCTGCCACTAGGTCCTCATATGCTATCGTTTCCGCCCGGATAAAGCCCCGCTCAAAATCCGAGTGAATAACCCCCGCTGCCTGAGGAGCAGTGGCACCGGCAGGGATTGTCCAGGCGCGGGTTTCTTTGGGGCCGGAAGTAAAGTAGGTGCGCAGGCCCAGCAGCTCGTAGGTGGCGCGGATCAAAGATTTCAGCCCCCCTTCTTTCACCCCCAGCGAGTCTAGATAAGCCTGTCGCTCTGCAGGCGGCAGCTCCACCAATTCCGCCTCCACCTGGGCTGAGACCACCACCACACGCGCCCCTTCTGCCTGGGCCACTTGCCGCACCTGCTCCACCCACGCGTTGCCAGTGGCCAGCTCCGTTTCCGCTACGTTGGCGGCATAGATCACCTTCTTGCGGGTGAGCAGCCCTAGCCCTTTGATGGAGGCCTCCTCTTCTGGGCTGAGGGGCACCAGGCGGGCCGGCTTGCCCTCGTCCAAAGCGGCCTGCAGCTTCTCCAGGGCCTGCAGCTCTACTTGAGCCGTTTTGTCGGACTTGGCCTGTTTGCGCACCCGTTCCAAGCGTCGCTCAATCTGGGCCAGATCGGCCAGGGCCAGCTCCAGGTTAATCACGCCCATGTCTCGCACGGGATCCACCGAGCCAGCCACGTGGACAATGTTCTCGTCTTTAAAGCAGCGCACCACATGCACGATGGCGTCCACCTGGCGGATGTGGGAGAGAAATTGGTTGCCCAAGCCCTCCCCCTTGCTGGCACCAGCCACCAGCCCGGCAATATCGACAAACTCGATTTGGGCGGGAACAATGGCCGCCGAGCCACTGATCTTAGCCAGCACCTCCAGGCGCTCGTCTGGCACGGCCACCCGTCCGATGTTGGGCTCGATGGTACAGAAAGGAAAGTTGGCCGCCTCCGCTTTGGCATTTTCGCAGAGAGCGTTGAATAGAGTCGATTTGCCCACATTGGGCAGGCCGACAATTCCAGCTCTAAGCATTGAGAGTGGGAGGGAAAAAGTCCGTTGCGAAACTTTACTTTGACGTTAGCATTTGTCGCCTCCGGCTAGTGCGCCTACCCAGAGGGCAGCTCCGCGGCAAGCTGGGCAAGGTTCCTCAGACCCGTTCCAAAAAGACCACTCCCTCTACATGGCCTGTCTGGGGAAAGAAGTCAGCAGCTCGCCATTGGGTTAGGCGGTAGGATCCCTCGGCCATGAGGATTTGCAGGTCGCGCGCCAAGGTGGCAGGATGACAGCTAATGTAAACGATCTGCCGGGGCCGTTGCTGCTTTAGGATCTCAAGCACCTGCCGCTCGCAGCCGCGCCGCGGCGGATCCAACACCACAATATCGGCAGGAGGCAGAGTTGGCAAAACCGTTTCCACTGCGCCCTGGAAAAACTGGGCCGAGGGGATGCCGTTGAACTGGGCATTGTAGCGGGCCTGGGCCACCGCCGCCGGCAGGACTTCCACCCCTATCGCCCGTTTGGCCCGCCGGGCCAAGAGCAGGGTTAGGGTGCCGATGCCGCAGTAGGCGTCCAGGACGATCTCCTCGCCGCGCAGCTGGAGCTGATCCACTATCCAGGTAAAAAAGGCCTCCGCCTGCTCCGTGTTGACTTGAAAGAAGGAGGTGCTGTCAATCCAAAAGGAAAGACCGGCCAATTCTTCCCGCAGGGATCCCCGCCCGGCAATCACCTCCGTTTGCGGGCCAAAGATGGTGTTGGTGCGGGCCGGGTTGAGGTTGAGACAAACCCCCACCAGGTCGGGGTAGCGCTGCATCCAGCGCTTGGCCCACCTTTCTAGGTGGGGCAGGTCGCGGCTGCAACTGACCAAGGTGAGGAGCACCTCGCGGGTGCGGCGACCAATGCGCAAGCCCAAGTGACGCAGATGGCCCTGGTGGCGGCTTTCGTCGTAGACGCTCCAGCCGGCCTCCTGCAGATCCCGCTTAATTTCCCGCAAGAACACATCCAGCCGCTCGTCCTGCACAGGGCACTGGTTGAGGTTCACCAGGCGGTGGCTGCCCGGTCGGTAGTAGCCCATGCGCAGCGGCTGGCCCTCTGCTTTGGCAATGGGGTAGGTGACCTTATTGCGGTAGCGCAGCGGCTGCGGGGATCCCAAAATCGGGACAGGCTCCGGCAGAGTAAGACCGCCAATTCGTTCCAGCGCATCCCTGAGGATCTGCTGCTTGGTAACCAATTGCTGAGCGTAGCTGACGTGCTGCCACTGACAGCCACCGCACTTGTCCGCCACAATGCAGGCCGGCCGCACCCGCTGCGGCGAGGGAGCTATGAGGGAGCGAATTCGCCCGACCAGATAGTTGCGCTTGATCTCAGTTATCTGAGCCACCACGCGATCCCCTGGCACCGCTTGGGCGACAAACACCACCCGACCCCGCCCGTGGCCAAGCGTATGGGCAATGCCATCGCCCTCAGGGGTTAGGTCGGTGATCTCCAGGGATAGGAGATCCCCCGGCTTGATGGGATCAGGGGCCAGAGAAGGGATTGGCTGCTCCATGGAAAAAGGTGGTTAACGTTCTCCCCAGCCCTATTCGCGCAAGCGGGACAGAGTCCTCAGGGCGGGGCCTGCGCCGCCAAAGTTTTGGTCAATCGAAATCGGGTGAGACCATCCAAAGCTAAACTCGATACGTAAGAAAATCCGGCAACCGAAACAGAGTAATCCCAGAAAACCCAAGGGAGGAACTCTATTGTGGCATTGACCGGGGTGCCTGGGGATCCGCCGGAACCCTCTTTGCCTGGCTGCAGCGGAGCTCGAGGCTGGCCCCCCAAGCTGCGCCCAAGAGCAAGGTGATCAACAGGTGAAGGCGGCCATCCAAGATCACCACATCCAAAAGCCCCGCAGCAAAAAACGCCGTCAAGGCCAGTAAAACTCCCAAGAGGATCTCGTCTTGGGAGCAACGCCAGGCTCGCCAGCCCCGCGCCAAGATCCAACCCCAAAGGGCCAAGTAGCCCAGCAGCAGAGGGATCCCGCCTTCTGCCGCCAGATGGAGGTACAAGTTGTGGCAGTGGCCCAGCAGCTCTGGCGGATCCTGGGCATTGTAGAGGGCAGGAAAGCTCTGCCAGCCCCAGCCGGTCAGGGGCCGCTCCCACACCATCTGCAGGGCAAAGCGCCAGGCATCGAGGCGGTTGGCCGTCGAGCTGAAATAGGGGGCCTGGGGGTCAAAGGTGTCTGCCAACCGGCTCCAGATCAAGGAAGGGACAACCGCCCGCCAGCCGGGCCAGTCCAAAGCAGCGGCCAAGCCGGCTAATCCCAAGCCGGCCAGGAAGGCGAGCCCCCACCAGCAGCGCCGCAGGGCCAGCCCAATCAGTAGCGCCAGCCCCCCTGCCCCCCAGCCGTTGCGGGAGGCTGTCAGCAGCAACAGCAGGGATCCTAACCCCAGCAGCGCCGCCAGCCCTGCTCTGGTGGGGTGAGATTGAGTTGCCCCCCACAGCCCCGCCGCCAAGCCCAGATGGATCACAAGATAAATGGCCAGGAGATTGGGGGAGGTGAAGGCTGCCGCCGGGCGCTCCCCACCGGCCACGCCCGTAATCCAGAGCGGCCCCAAGAAGAGATGCCCCTGCCACCCCCACAGCACTTCTCCCCAGCCCAAGAGCAGCATCAGGCCACTGCCCAGCACCAACACCTGCGCCAGGCAGCGGCGGCTGAGGGGATCCCTCAGCGCTGCAGCAAAGGCCGGCAGCATCAGGAGAAAAGGCCAGTAGTTGAACATCCCCGGCAAGCTCAGCCGCCAGTCCTCCCCCAGCAGCGCTGTCACCACCACCGCCAGGCTCAGCAGGCCCGCCAGCCAAAAGCCGGGATCCCGCCGGATTTGCTGCCAGTAGCGGCCATAGCTTTGCACCGTCCCCACCACCGCCAGCAACAGACTAGGGGCCAGGTTGACCGGGATCAGCGCCGCCGAGCCCAACAGCCAGCCCTGGAGCTGCCAAGGCCGGGGGGACGGCGGCAGGTCTTTAGAGGCAACTGAGGCAGAAAAATTACTCATCGTCGAGGGGGATCCCCGCTCGTACCCGCCCCTGGCCAAAGTAGCGGCCAAACTGCAGCTCGTACACCTCATCTTCATCTTGCGTTTCCACCCACAGCTCGGAGCGGGCATAGCCCACGCACAGCAGCCCGTAGCCCTGCTCCTTCAGCTCCCGCGAGATCCCCATTGCCTCCGGCTGGTAGAGGGATCCCTGCCGGATCCGCACCGCACAGGTGGTGCAGGCGCCGTTGCGACAGGCAAAGGGAAGCTGGATCCCTTGGGCTTCGGCAGCCTCCAGGATGTATTGGTCGGCAGGCACCTGGATGAAGTAGTGGGCGTCTTTCTGGCGGTCGTGGATGTGAACCGGGTAGGAATGCATGGAGAAGAAGGGCCTTTTCCCCCGATGAGGAGACTTCTCCATGATCCCACAAGATTTGAGTGGAGTTGGGCTACTGCCCAGCTCCATAGGATAAGCTGAAGGCAGGGCCCCCAGGAGAGCAGCCTATGCTAGAAACTCCCAATTCCCCCATGCCCTCAGTGGAAAAACTGCCAGCTACCTTCTCGGCTGAAGTTTTTAACAAGCTCATCGAGAGCAATACTGAAACTCGTCCCTGGGGCAGCTTTACGGTGCTGGACGAGGGCCCCGGCTACAAGATCAAGCGGATTGTGGTGCTGCCCAAGCATCGCCTCAGCCTGCAGATGCACTACCACCGCAGCGAACACTGGATCGTCGTGGCCGGCACCGCCAAAGTGACCTGCGGCAACGAAGAGCGGCTGATCACCACCAACCAGTCCACCTACGTGCCCCCCTGCACCAAGCACCGCCTGGAAAACCCCGGCGTCATCCCCCTGGTGATCATCGAAGTGCAAAACGGCCAGTACCTGGGCGAAGACGACATTATCCGCTTCAGCGACGACTACGCCCGCGCCGACAGCGGGCAGTCGACCTCATCCTGAGCCCGTCCTAGAAGGGGAAAACGGTCATCAGCAGCAAGGCGGCCATCAAGCCCAGCGCCACCTGCACCGCCTGTCCAAAGGCCGGATGGCTGGTCACCACTTCGCCATAGCGGCTCTGGAAGCGGGACAGATCCAGGTAGGGAGCTATCCCCCGCCGGAACCATCCCACCACCGTCCCTTCTTGACCCACCAGCCTGCCTGCCCGGCTGGCCCCAAACAGGAAGTTGCCCAGCGGCCCAAACCGAGAAACATAGCGCAAGAAAATCATCCCCGTCTCATCCTGGAACTTGAGATCGGAGCCGAAGCGATAGCCCGCATCCCCCCGCCCGATCACCCGCCCCTCTAGCTGCATCGGCAAGCCGCGCAAGGGGCTGGCGTAGGGGTTGCTCATGGCCTTCAACACCGTCAATGCCGGCGGGTTTTCCAAGCTGGGGTACATCACCGTCATCTTCAGCAGCAGGCCCAAGCTGGCTCCCGCCAGAACCAGGCCGGCAAACATGCCGTAAGACCCCGCCTGCAGAGCGGGGATCCCAAGCACCATCCCCAAGATCGCCCCCAGCCACTCGGCGTTTAACAAAACCACGTCCAGAAGAAAATTGCCGTAGAGCTGCTGGCGGTTGAGCTGCTTGCCCTGGGCCACCACGCTGGCCATGTCGAACTCCACCGGCAGATCCAGTTGTTCGGCATAGGTGCCCAGCGCCCGCACCCGCTTGCCGGTGAGGGGATGGGTGGAGTTCAGCTCCATCCACCCGGCCCAAGGGTTAAACAGATCCCACAAAAACACCCTGCCCACCTGGCTGGGATCCGCGGCCACCCGGTAGGCTGTCCCCGCCATCACCGCCGCCTTGGCATCGTAGATCCCCAAGGCCCGTGTGCCTTCCAGCAGGCGAGCGCTGCGCTGTCGGGTTTCCTCATCCTGTTGCCGCTCCCCTTCTTGCACAATGCCAAAGGCTATTTTCACCAGAGCCCGCGAGAGGGCATTGGGGTTGCCGGTGATTTCGGCGGCAAAGTGATCGGCAAAGTACTCCCGCACCCGCGACAGGTACAGCACCAAGTAGGAGCCGGCCACGTAGAAAAAGTAGGCGACCAGAGCCAAGGAACCTATGTTTTTGCCCCCTCTGCGGTCTCGGCGCGTGTCGCGCAGGTAGACGTAGAGGAGGTAGAGAATCTGCACCAACGTGGAAGCCAGGGTCATGACAGCAAAATCCCAGTGGATCACATGCCCCAGCTCGTGGGCATAGACCGTGGCCACCTCCTCATCTTCCAAGTAGGTGAACAACCCTTCGCTGACGACGATGCGGGCCGTATCCGGCAGGCTGCCATAGGTAAAAGCAGTAGGGTTTTGGTCGCGGATCAAGCCCAGCTTCGGCTGCTTCAGCTTGTACTGGCGACAGACGCGGGCGATCACCTCCGCGCTCTCTGGGCTGCGACGCCCAATTTCCGCCAAGCTCACCCACTGGGTGCTGTAGAGGCTGTGCTGGATCCAGTCCATCAACCAGGGAGACAAAAAGAAAATTAGGGCGTTGAAGGCCAGGGTGAGCAGAACGGCGGAAAGAAAAGAGCCAAAAGAGAACCCCCCTTCCAAGGTGCCGAAAACGGCCAGGGCCAACACAAACACCATGCCGAACAACAGGCTCAGGGTCACGCCGGCGGCCAGAGTGAGGTTGCCAGCAAAGCTGGCCAAAACCAGCGAGACCCCTGTCTGAGGAGCGCGGTACCGGCGTCGGGTCTGACCGGTTCTGAGATTGGAGGTGGCGGGATCCAAGTCGGCCAAGGCGCGGCTGGGGTTGAAGCAATAGCGGCTCAGCCAAACGCTCAACAGGCGCAGCTCGTGGGGATTGAGGCTTTTCAAGGGCTCTAGCCACAGGGCCGCATCCACCGACAGCATTGCCGTCGAGACAGCACCGGGGTTGCGGAACAAGGTGGGCAACAGGGGCAGCACTTCTTCCTTTTGCCCAGCGGTGAGGTTATGAAAACCCAAGACCGCCTGGCGCACCACGCTGGAGGGTTGAGGCAGGTCAGCGGTGAGCAACTGGCGGTCTTGGACAAAGCAATAGCGGCTGAGATCTGGACTGTCGGCGGGATCCCCCCTGCCCGTCGCCGCTTCCGGAGCCAGCCTCACCTGAGTTTTCCAGTTGGCCTGCTGTTGGCCGATGGGGCGGCTGTAGAGAGCCAAGCGCTTGACTTGGGGATAGCGGCTGGGAATTGCCTTCTGGAACCAGGCCGTCAGCCTCTCATGGTCGAGAGCAACGTGAGCAGGGTGGTTGATCATGATCACCAAAGCGTAATCCCCAGGACTGCTTTGGAGGGGCTGGGCCTTCACCTGAACTCTCAGACGCAGGTCTGCCAGAGCTTGCTCTAGCCACTGCGCCAATTCCTGCTCGTTCATGGCCGTCTCCCGGAGGGGGTAGGGTAAGCTGAGCTATTGCTTCAATTGCCAATGGCTTTCGACTTTACAGCGGCTATTCTGGCATTTTCTCTACCAAGGGATCCCCATCTCCCCCCAAACCCAGTACAGAACGCCCAGGGCAAGCATTTATCCAGGAGCTGAGCTGCAGAAATTGTTTGGCTACAAGATCGAGCGCTGTCCCTCCGGGCTGATGCCGATGATGGTGAGCTGGCAATCCAGCACTTTAAAGCCGTACTTTTCAGCCACCTTCTGGCTGATATTCAGGATGGCGTTGTTTTTGAACTCAATGACCTTGTTGGTCTTGATGCACACCAAATGGTGGTGGTGGTGGGGGGCCGGCTGGTTGATCTCGTAATGCTTGTGGCCTTCGGTCAGTTCCAGCTCGCGCAAAATGCCCATGCGCGCCATCAGCTTGACGGTGCGATAGATGGTGGAAAGGCTGATGTTGTGGCCTTCTTCCCGCAGCTTTTTGTGCAGCTCCTCGGCGCTCAGGTGAGTCCCCTCAGGCAAGTTTTGAAAGGTCTGGAGGATGATTTCCCGCTGCCGAGTGGCTCGCCAGCCTTTGGCATTTAGCTCCGCTTTGAAGGCTTCTTCCGTGTAGACCATGATGCCCCCCTCCGCTGTTGGGCAACGTCGCCGTAACAGTCAATAAGTTCTGTAATTGATAATAGCCTCATTAGAAGATAGCGCCACTGACTTTCGGCTGCCAAAGGGATCCTGTTGCCTTCTTGAGAAGCAACGGCAGCGCCTGGGCCGGCAGAAGAAGGGGTGCGGGAAACCGGATCCCGCGTCTATTGCAAATGAGCTAGCCTACAGGGTATGCCCAGGTGGCCTTATAGTTCGAGTGAGTCTGGGCTAACATAACTCGGGAAAAGGCCCGCGGCATCCCGGCGGCGTTGCTAAGCGTAGTCAATACGGGAAGGGAAAACAAAGATGCGGTTTGAGCAGCCCAAAACCTATTCCATTTCTCTAACCGGCTGGGGCTTCTGGCTGGGATCCCTGGCCTTGGCAGCTTTGCTGACCCGTGTCGGGCTGGGGTGGCTGGTCGCCGGGTTGGTGGCTCTGTTGCTGTTCTTGCTCTCTCTGCCGGTGCTGGTGCTGCTGGCCTTTCGCTGGTGGGCGCGCCGCTGGATCGCCACGGATCGCTGCCCGGTGTGTGGGTCCGAGTCTCAGGCCATCGAGGGCAGCCGCTTCTTTTGCCCCAGTTGTGGCGAGCCGCTGTTTGTTGCCGATGGCCATTTTTATCGGCAAACGCCCCCCGGCACCATCGACGTGGAGCCGCTAGAAGAAAGCGGCTGGGAGTTGCCAAGCTGAGGGCTCCGCTCTGGGGGTGGGTTGGCGTTTTTAGAGGGCATTTTGGGTGAAAAGTGCTCCGCAACGCTATTGCCAACGACAGCGGCCGGGCTGGCGGCTGGTTGCGATCTGGGGGGGGACGCTCTCGGCGGCGTTCCTTCTGCTGAGCTCAGCTCAGGCGACGGCGCAGGGATCCCTGCAACCTCAGGTGGAGACCTACCTGGCCCAGTTGAGCGGCCGCGGCTTTGCTTCCACGGCCCAGGGGGTTTGGCTGCAGAGGGGCGACGAGGTTTTGGGGCAACATCAGGGATCCAAGGCTTTGCCGGCGGCCTCCCTGACCAAGGTGGCCACCACCCTGGCTGCTCTGCAGCAGTTTGGCCCGCACCACCGCTTTGTGACCACCTACTTGGCAACCGGTTCGCTGGGAACGGACGGAGTTTTGCAGGGCGATCTCTGGGTGCTGGGGGGGGAGGATCCCTTCTTTGTCTGGGAGGAAGCCTTCGCGGTGGGGAACGCCCTCAACGCCCAGGGGATCCGCCAGGTGCGCGGGGATCTGGTGGTGGTGGGCCGCTTCTACATGAACTTTTCCCGGGATGGGGCCCGTTCGGGATCCCTGCTGCGCCAGGGGCTGGAGGCCCGCCTCTGGCCCCCGGAAGCCCAGGCGCAATTCCAGACCTTGCCCCCCGGCACCCCCAGGCCGCAGGTGGAGATTTTGGGGTCGGTGCGAGTTGCCCAGCAGATCCCTTCGGAGGCCCAGGTCTTGCTCAGGCATGAGTCGCCTCCCCTCATTCACCTGCTCAAGCTGATGAACCTCTACAGCAACAATGCCATGGCCGAGATGCTGGCAGAGGCAATGGGAGGAGCGGCCCAGGTTGCCCAAATAGCCCGCGCTGCAGCAGGGATCCCGGCAGAAGAGCTGCACCTGATCAACGGCTCGGGATTGGGGGTGGAAAACCGCATCTCCCCGCGGGCCAATGTAGCCATGTTGCGGGCAACCCAGGCGTTGCTGGAAGAGCGCGGCTTGTCGCTGGCGGATGCCTTTGCCGTCGTCGGCCAGGATGTGGGCGTGCTGGAGCGGCGGCTTCTGCCGGGGATCTTGATCGCCAAGTCGGGCACCCTGAGCGGCGTCAGCACCTTGGCGGGCGTGTTGCCAACTGAGCGGGGCGATATCTGGTTTGCCGTCATGAACGGCGGGGCCAACTTGGCCGACTTGCGCACCTGGCAGGGAGAGTTTCTCAGCCGGCTCCAGTCCCGCTGGGGATCCCCCGCCGCCTTGCCCGAGCGCTGGCTGCCTCGTCCCTTAGATACGAGATCCCGCAGGGAGTCGAGCCCTCGCCTTTGACGGTTTGCCTGGGAGGGGTCGCCTCAGCAGCAAAGCGCCTGGGGATGGCAAACCCTCGCAAGCCGGTTTCAATTCAGCCAGAAGCCGCAGGAGCCCCGCCCCCCAGTCCCCCCGTGTACGGGGGGATATAGGGGGGATTGAGGGGGCAGTCGGAGTCGGGTAGTTTACAGCCCTTCTCCGGAGAGGGTTGCGGCGATGGGGCGTACAGGAATCGAACCTGTGTAAGGCAAATTATGAGTTTGCTGCCTAAACCGCTCGGCCAACGCCCCTTCTTCTTCTACTTTTTACTCTAGCGCCCTTGTTCTTTCCAGAACCGGTGAAAAAGAGCCCCGCTACAGGATAAGCTGCATGTCGGTGGTTAGCGGACAGCAGAGACCATGGCATCAGCGCGTTCCTGGCAGAGGCAACTGGCTTTAGGCTTGGGGCTGACTGCCTTATCCTTGGTTCTCGGTTTGGTTTTTTGGGCCGTTGGGCAGCACTATCTCCCCTGGAACGAAGCCGCCTCTGTGGACTGGCAACCCACCGGCCAGAACCTGGCTCTGTCTCCTGCCCTGGAAGCGCAGACGGTGCCGTCCCCCCCTGAAGCGCCTTCCGCCGTCAACAACCCGCCAGAGGGATCCCCGCTACAGCTCTGGCTTGTTACCTTTTTAACCGTGTTTGTGGCGGAGATGGGCGATAAGACTCAGTTGGCCACCTTGCTCATAAGCGCCCAGTCCAAGTCTCCCTGGGCGATCTTTTTCGGCTCTGCCAGCGCCCTGGTGACCGCCAGTTTGCTCAGCGTAGCCTTAGGGGGATCCCTGGGGCAGGTGATCCCGGCAGCCTGGCTAGAATGGTTGGCTGGCCTCGGCTTCCTGGCAATCGGGAGCTATGTTCTCTGGCGAGAATGGCAAGGGAAGCGTGAGCCCTCTGGAGGAACCGAGGATGGCCTGCCAGGGAAAATTGACACTCCCACCCAGGGGATTCTTACGCAGCCCAAAATGGACTCGCGAAGGCGCTGTCAAGACGCCCCTAGACAGTCCTTTGAGGCATAACCTCAAAGTTCTGCTTACTTCGGACTTAAGTTCCTCCAGGTTAGTTATTGCCGCGCGGGTTTTGCACCGCAGTAGGTTGTTTTCCTGGAGAAGCTCTGTACTAACTATAACAAAGAAGCAACTAAAGTTGCTCAAGGGCTTTTCCGCCGCGTACTAAAGTACGGGGCTACCAAGCTATCCTTTTGTGTAGCGCGGCTCGCAGTTGCATTCTATCTTCTGGGGTGGCACGGCGTCGTTGAACCAAAGCGCGAGGGTCTGTATCTCTGTTAAGCAAGCATGAACTTTTTTAACGATCCGGATAGCGGCTGCTGAGAGGAGAACTGAGGCCCCGTAGAATGAATCCCAAAATTCCAGCCAGGATCTTCGGACATGGATTACATTCGCACCTTTAACGACGATCCCTGCGAGGGCCATCTTTCAACGCCCATCAGTGACTCTCCTCTCACCCGTCTGTTTATCAACAACCTCCCCATTAACCGGCCTGGCCTATCGCCGCTGTTGCGAGGGCTGGAGATTGGGTTGGCGCATGGCTATTTTTTGGTGGGGCCAGAAATCGTGGTGGGCCCGCTGCGCGACTATCCTGAGGCAGCCAATTTGGGCGGGCTGGTCACGGCGATGGCGATTGTGCTGCTGGGAACCGCCTGTATGTCCGCCTATGGCAGCGTTACCTTTGGAAACAAGCCGGAAACGCCGGGCGCCAATCCTCTATCTACGGCCCGTGGCTGGGGGGATCTGACAGCAGGATTTTTCTTGGGAGGTATGGGTGGCGTGTTTGCTGCCTACTTCTTGTTGGAGAACTTTGCCGGGATCGACGCCATCTTTCGAGGGTTGGTGAATTAAGGTTAATTGAGTTGTCAAACTTGTCAAGGCACTGGAGAGGAGCAAGATCATGACCGGTTCTTACGCTGCTGCTTATCTTCCTTGGATTTTCGTCCCCATTGTCGGTTGGCTGCTGCCGGCAGTAACCATGGCTGTGCTCTTTTTGTACATTGAGCGCGACTAACTGGTTCTCATCTCAATGGGTTTCGGAAGAGGGATCCCTAGCTAGACAAGGGATCCCTCCCTTTTTGGCACAGCGGCTGTTTCTGGACGCGCTGCCGTCTTGCCTGGGGCAGTACCCGACCAAGGTTGGGTCTTCTTGCTTTTGGGAAAGGGGAACTTCCAAAGGACTTTAGAGTGGAGCAGGATCCGGCGAGCTGATCCCATACCAACAAGGAAAAGGGCAGCTTGCGCAACCCCCTTTCAACTTTTAACGAGAAGAAGAAGTCGATGGCCAGCCTTACAGCCTTTTAATTTAAAATAGGGTACAGGTATTCAAGAGGAAGGAGAGAAAGGAATGCCGACTCATTCTTTGGATTTGCGGCAAAGAGTTGTAGCAGCCTATCAGGCAGGTAACACCTCCATCCGCCAGGTAGCTAAACGCTTCATGGTTACCAA
>NZ_AXUW01000001.1:2272301-2293114 GCF_002760415.1 Synechococcus sp. 65AY6A5 | reverse complement strand
AGTTTTTGAGAAGCGAGCTATGTCCGAAGCTAGATGCGAGGAAGGTTGTGATTATGGACAATTTGAATATCCACAAGAGTCGGGAAGTTGAGGAATTGATTAGGGGGACAGGAGCACGAATCCTATACCTGCCTGTGTATGCGCCGGAGTTGAATCCCCTTGAGATGATGTGGTCGGTGTTGAAGCATTTTATTCGGCAGCTTTGCAGAATTGGGAAATATAGCATGGAGCAGATAGTGAAGACTTCTTTACTACTGATCAATCCATCCTCCTTCCGAAGTTGGTTTGCTAAGTGCTGCTATTGTACCCCTTGAGCCCTTAACAGGCTGTACCACCCTCAGGGGAGAACCTGAGTAAAGAGGTGGTTAAGAATCCCTCTCCATTAGGCCAGAGCCCGGAAAAGAGGCTAATCCCCCAACTCCGGATCCGGCCGCACCCGCACCTCCATTTGGCGCAACAGGCGCAGCGAGCTCTCCGGCCCGTCGATCATCTGCTGCTCGTTGATCCAGTAGGTGGCAATGCCCAGGTCTTCCAGAAATCGAATGTAGGGATCCGGCGGCGGCCCGTCGAAAACGGCGGCTTTCTGAACGGAGAAGCCCTGTTCGATCCAGGGGGTGAGGGCAAAGCGCTCGTAGTAAAATAATTGCCCCACCACCTCCTGGAGCGCCTCTGCGGCATCTTTGTGGTGCAGCAATTTCACCTCGGCCAAAAGCAGGTGTCCATCCGCCACCGCCAGAAAGTCAAACGTGTGCTGGTCTTCCCGCACCTCCAGCCCAGCCAGGCGGAACCAGCGGCGAAAGTGGTGCAAGATCTCGTTGTGGCGTTCGCTGCGCTCCAACTGACGGCGACGGCGGCGCTCTGCCATCAGCGGGTCTGTCCCGGCACAGGCAGGGATCCCGCTGCTGCGAAACTGGGGCGGCTCATCCGGATCCAAAACCACCTTGCCCCCAGCAGGGTGATGCAAGAGGGGGGGCATAGGAGGCAGGAGCTCGGCGGATCCCCACTCCACCTCCGGCTGCGCAGCCAGGGCGAGCAGATGGCGATTGAGAGGGTGCTCAGGGTGGGTGTCAAACAACAGCTTGAGTTGGGAGTGGCTGAACTGAAAATCCAGGCGAAACTGCTCCACCGAAAGGCTGCTGCGCCCCTTTTGCAGAGTCTCCTGGCCAAAGTAGAGCATCACCAGCAGAGGATAGATGGGCAGGGGGCGATGGGGCGGGATCAGCATGGCCCACATCGCGTCAGTCCAGTGGGGGAGCAAAATCTCCGCCTGTTTGCCCTTGCCCACCACCTGCAGCATTTTGGGGTGTCCCGCCTGCCAGCCACAGGGGTGGTCGTCGAAGCCACAGGTTTGCCGCCCCTGATCCACGCTCAAGGGGTAGCGCCCGTCGTAGAGGCGAAAAGGACAGAGATCCCGGTCTTCGGCCAGAAAACGCTCGTCCTGCCACAGATGGGCGGCCAAAGCATGACAACCAATGCCCTCCTGGCTGTTGCAAGCCTTAAGCCAGCGCCGTTCCGCCAATTTGCCGCCCACTTTGCTCGGCGCCAGGGGTTGGACAAGGCCGTTTTCCCCTTGGTTAAACAGGGGCCACACCAAGGGCTCCCCCGTCTCCGGCAGGGTGGGCAGCAGGGGGTGGACTTTGCTGTAAAACGGGTCGCAAATGCGCTGGGCCACCTGCTGCAGAGGCAGGCCATGAGGGGATCCCACCGCCGGCAGAAGAGATCCCGAGCCGGCCTGGGCGCGATGGTACTGGATGGCCAGGGCCACTTCTACTCCTATTGGACGCAGTTCCGGCGTCAACTGCCGGTAACGCTGCAGCAGCCGCGAGGCTTGCACAAACAGGTCGTAGCGCCGAACTGGGACTGGGTCAGCCATAGGGTTGCCGGAGAAATTCCTCGCCGACTTGAGCAAAAGCTGGCTATGGACGAGCTTCTCGGTCTCAAACAGGATCGAGATTGGGTTTGTTGTGTCTGCAAATGCTGACTTGCCGAGCGCAGCGGCAGGAAGGCCCGTTTCGCTTGGCACCAGGTCAGTTGTCAGTGTAGTAGAGAAACCCCGGCGCGGAAAGATTTTGCGACTTGCTCCCGCCAAAACCAGCGGCAACAGGCTAGCAGGGAACGATGCTCCGGCCCTAACTCGGTTACCGAGAGCCGGTGCGGCGGTTTCGCTTTCGGCAATCCCATACCTTTTCCGGGATCCCCGGCTGCCTGGGCTACCATAAAAAGCTGTAGGGCTTTTGCATGAAGCATCACAGGTCATGGCCAATATTCAGCGGGATCCTGAGGTCAACGGGTCGGCGGCCACCGCCCTTTCTTCACAGCCTCAGCCTTCGGCGCCCCCCTTGCCTTTGCTGGTTATGTTTCGCCTGGGCCTATTTCAGATGGGCTTGGGGATGATGTCGCTGCTGACGTTGGGGGTGCTCAACCGGGTCATGATCGACCCGGAGCTGCTGGCCATCCCGGCTACGGTGGTGGGGGGATCCCTGGCCATGCACCAGTTGGTGTCTCCAGCCCGCGTCTGGTTTGGGCAGCTTTCCGATGCCAAGCCTTTGTTGGGGACGCACCGCAGCGGCTATGTGCGCCTGGGATCGGTGTTGTTTGCCCTGTGCATCTTCTTGGCGGTGCAGGTGGTGTGGGGCTTGGGGCAGAGCTTTGCCAACAGCGGCTGGTCGCCGGCTACCTACGGCTGGATTGCTCTGGCTGCCTTGATGTTTGCTCTCTACGGGCTGTGTCTGAGCGCCTGCTCCACGCCCTTTGCGGCGCTGCTGGTGGATGTTTCCGATGAGCACAACCGCTCCCAGTTGGTGGGGATCGTCTGGTCGATGCTGATGGTGGGCATCGCCGGGGGGGCGATTGGCTCGGCGGTGCTGCTGCGCGGCCTGGATGCCGAGAACTTACAGAGCACGATCAACCGCCTTTTCATCATCATCCCTGCCGTGGTGATCCTGCTGGGGGTGATCGCCACCTGGGGGGTGGAAGAACGCTACTCTCGCTACGGATCCCGTTCCACCTTGGTGGGTCGGGAAGACCAGATCACCCTGGGCACGGCCATTAAGGTGCTCACCGCCAGCCGCCAAACCGTGATCTTCTTCGGCTTTTTGGCCCTGATGACCATGGGCCTGTTTATCCAGCAGCCGATTCTAGAGCCCTATGGCGGCGAGGTGTTCGGCATGACCGTATCCCAAAGTACCCAGCTCAACGCTTTCTGGAGCCTGGGCATTTTGGCGGGAATTGTGGTGACCGGATTTTTCATCGTGCCCAAGTTGGGCAAGCAGACCACCACCCGCCTGGGCTGCTTGCTGGTGGCCCTTTCTTTTGGCCTAACCATTGCCTCAGGGTTTACGGGCGAGCCGCGGCTGCTGCAGCTATGTATGATCCTGTTCGGCTTAGCTTCCGGGATCACCACCAACGGCGCCATCAGCTTGATGTTGGATTTGACAGCGGCTGAGACTGCCGGCACCTTTATTGGGGCTTGGGGCCTGGCCCAGGCGATGTCGCAGGCGCTTTCTACCCTCATTGGCGGCGCCTTGCTGGATTTGGGGCGGCTCCTCTTCCCCACTTCCTCGGTGCTGGCCTATGCCACCGTCTTTGGGGTGGAGGCGGCGGTGATGCTGCTGGCGGTGTACTTGCTGGGACGGGTGAGCGTGGCCGAGTTCCGGGAAAACACCAACCGCGCCCTGACCGAGGTGCTGGCGCTGGAGCTGGAAAGCTAACGCCCTTTGGCCGGCTCGTAGTGGCGACACCCCTGGCAGGGCCCGCTGGGGTTGACGGCGCAGCGCAACAGGGGCGAGCGGGCGTTGAAGCGGCAGGAGGGATCCCCCAGAAACTGGCCTGCTTCGGGAGGTGGGCTCACCGGGCGAATGAGGGCGCGGATGCCGCAGAGGTGATACTTGCCCTGCCGCAATTGGTAGGAATGACGCTTTTCCAAAATTAGGTAGTGCTGCTCGGCCAGTTGGATGTAGGTACCCGGATGGGGGCTGCTCTCCCAGGGGCATTCCTCCACCACCTCTCCCGAATCCGCATCGATCCACTGAATGGGCAAGGCCGGGTTGACAGAAGACATAAGGTGCCAGGGAGGCCAGCCTGGAGAACAGACCGGCAAACAATAGGATGGACGCGGTTTTGCCTGTACTCGCTCTATTTAGTGTAGAGGATTTTCCTTGGGCGGGCCGCCAATTGGGGGGGAGGGTTGAGTCCTAGGTTCTCGCGCCTGATCTAGATCTCCTTCTTCCGAAGGGAGGTCACCTCCATCTCTCCCGCCTCGAGTAGCCAGAAACCTCATCTCTTGCCGAGGGGGTTACCTTAGACCCTGTTTTCTCACTGTGGCATGATGGGTCAGAAGCAAAAATTGGTAGCCTGGCCGAGGATAGGCCACGGGTGAGCCACATCTGCCTGGAGCGACCGGAGTCCTTATGGTAGGGCAAACCTTGGCTGGCCGCTATCAGATCCTAGAAGAACTGGGATCCAGCGGGCAAACCTACCTGGCCCAAGATGGCCATTGCCCCGAACAGAGCTGGGTGGTGATCAGGCGTTGGCAACCTCGCTCTCCCAAGGGGGAAGAGCCCTCTGCTGCCCGGCAGCGATTTCAACAGGCAATGGCGCTGCGGGAACGCCTGGGATCCCATGACGCTATCCCGCGCCTGCTGGCCTATTTTGAGGAGGAAGGGGGCTTTTACTGGGTGGAAGAGTGGATCCAGGGGCAGACACTGGAACAGGCCCTGCGCCAGACCACGGAGCAAGGGCAGCTTTGGTCAGAGGTGGAGGTGCGGGCCTTTTTGCAAGATGTGTTGCAGACTCTAGCCTTTCTGCAGGGTGAGGGGGTGAGCCACGGCAATTTGCGGCCCTCTTGCTTGCTCTGCCGACAGTCCGATGGCCGTTGGATGGTATTGGGCTTGGGCCAAGCTATGGCCTCTGCCGGTTCTGGATTGGAGGCTTCCTCTGCTGGCGGCGACCTCGATGCCTTGGGCCTCCTCGCCTTGCAAGCCCTCTCAGGGATCCCGACCCACAAGCTGTTTCGCGATCCGTTGACGGGAGAGCTGCGCTGGCACGATCTGGCTCCTACCAGCGCTCCTTTCGCCGCTTTTTTGGATGGCCTGGTGGGTTGCGACCCGCGGCAGCGCTTTGCTTCGGCAGCGGCAGCTCTGGCTGCCTTGCAGGCTTTGTCTCTGGCAGAAGGTGTCTCTCCCGGCGCTGAGATCTTGCCCGACCCTGTTGCCGTCGATCCCTGGCAGGAGCCGACTACGCCGCCGCGCTCTCCCGTATCGTTGCGGGCGCGTTTCTGGATCCCACCGCTTTGGGCGGGGAGCAGCCTGGCGGCTTTGCTGGTTTTGTTCGGAGTTGCTGCCTGGCAACTGGCGGCCAACCTTAGCCGGTGGGGAGAGAAGGCAGTTGTGCCTAGGGACTCTGTCCCGCCCGCGGGAACAATGGCAAATTTGGGATCCGCTGGGCCCAACAGCTTCAGCTTCACAGAGCAGCCGCCCAATCCCTCCAAGACTGGAAGCCCTGCCCTCGACTTGGCAGATTGGGCCAAGTCCTTACGGCTCAAGGCCAAGCTGGAAGGTCCCGCCGCCATCACCGCCCTGGCCATCAGCCCGGATGGAAATCTCCTGGTTGCCGGGGGGGATGACGGCGTCATCCGCTTTTGGGATCCCCAGGCCGGCCAACTACTGCAGAGCTGGACAGGCCACGAAGGCTCGATTGAGACGCTGGCCATCAGCCCGGATGGCACCTTTTTGGTGAGTGGAGGGGCAGACAAGACGGTGCGGGTCTGGGATCTGGCTGCTCTAGGGGATCCCGCCCTGCGGTCGGGGGAGGGGGTGCCACGGCTGCAATTGCAAGGACACACCGACTTGATCAACAGCGTCGCCATCAGCCCCGATGGCCGTTGGATCGCCAGCGGCAGCGCCGACCGCACCATCCGCCTTTGGCAAGCCGAGGACGGCCAGTTGGTGCGCACCATCGACAGCGCCGCCTACCCGGTTACCCAAGGGGCAGGCATTACGGCAGTGGCCTTTGCTCCCTCTGGGTTGGCGGAAGAAGGGAGCTCGCCCTGGATCCTGGTGGCTGCCAATGGGAATCCCGCCGTCTATCTCTGGGATCCCAGGAGTGGAGCGTTGCTGAAAACCCTCGAAGCCGACTACCCCATCGAGCAGGTGCTCCTCAGCCCCGATGGCCGCCACTTGCTCGCCGCCAGCGCTTCCGGCATCTGGATCTGGAACGTGGGCACGGGATCCCGGGAGCGCACCCTGCCCCAGCCCTTATCCGGCTTGGCCACCCTTGCCCTCAGCCCCGATGGTCGCTTGCTGGCCAGCAGCACCGATCACCGCGCCCAGCAGATCAAACTCTGGGATCTGCGCAGCGGCAAAGAGTTGCGCACTCTGGGCGGCCAGACCTGGATGGTGAGCGCTCTGCTGTTCGGCCCCGATGGTCAGACCCTTCTCAGCGGCGGCGCCGATGGCGCCATTCGCATCTGGGGGCCAGAACATCCCGCCTCTGAAGCGGAGAAGGGGACTCAGCCTTGAGGAATCAAGCCAGGTAGAATACTCGACGGAGGAGGGATCCCGGCAGAGCATGGGCAGAGTAGTCATTATCGGGGCGGGGCTGGCCGGCTTGACCTGCGCCAAGGTGCTGGCCCAAGCGGGCCAAAGGGATGTTCTGGTCCTAGAGAAAAGCGACAGCCCCGGCGGGCGGGTGCGCACCGACGCGGTGGAAGACTTTCGTTTGGATCGCGGCTTTCAGGTGCTGTTTACGGCCTATCCCCAGGTGCGGCGGCATCTGGATCTGAGCCAGCTCGATCCCCGCCCCTACCGTCCGGGAGCCATGTTGGCCCAACCCGGTCGCTGCTGGCTGTTGGGAGATCCCCTGCGGGATCTGTCCAGTATCTTTCCTTCCCTGCTCAACCCCTTGGCCAGCTTTGGCGACAAGCTCAAGGTGCTGCAGTTGCGGGCAGAGCTGGCGCGGCGCACCCCGGAGCAGGTTTTCCAAGAAGGACTGGGGGGATCCGATTGCTCGCTGCGGGAGTTTCTGGAAAGGTACGGGTTCTCCGCCAAGATCTGCCAGCACTTTTTCTACCCCTTTTTCCGCGGCATTCTTTTGGATCCGGAGCTGGCCAGCAGCGCCCGCCTCTTGGCCTTCTATTTCAAGATGATGGCCGAGGGAGCCATCGTCACCCCGGCCTTGGGTATGGGAGAACTGGCCCGCCAACTGGCCGGCCACCTTGCCCCAGAGCAGATCCGCTACCAAACCCCGGTGGAGCGCATCCTGGTCCAAGAGGGAAAAGTGCGCGGGATCCGCACCGCCGACGGCGAGGAGATCCCTGCCGAGTGGGTGGTCTGCGCCACCGATGCTCCTCAAGCGCGGGCCTGGCAAGCGGAGCTCTGCCCCCACGCCGCTGTACCCATCCCCACCCAGGGACGAGCGGTGACCTGCCTTTACTTCTGCGCCCCCTTTTCCCTAACTCGCGGCCCTTATCTGTACCTCAACGCCGGCGGCCAAGGCTGGATCAACCACTGGGTGCAGCTCACCCACCTCAGCCCGGCGCTGGCTCCTGCTGGCCAGCACCTCTATTCGGTGACGGTGCTGGGAAATCCCCCTCTGGGCGATGAAGAGCTGGCCCAAGCCTGCCGGGCCGAGCTGCAGACCTATTTTCCCAAAGCCCCCTTGGAACAATGGCGCCTGCTGCGGGTGTATCGGATCCCTTTTGCCCAGTTTGTGCAGCCGCCCGGCTTTCAGCAGCATTTGGTTCTCACCTTTAGCGGCCTGCCGGGCCTCCTTTGGGCCGGGGAATACACCCACCAGAGCAGCCTCGAGGGGGCTCTCCGCAGCGGCGAACAGGCAGCGGCGTGGATTCTCCAAAAATCGGCCTTGTAGACTTTCTTAACTCTACTCCCGGAACCAAAGCCGGGATCCCGTGGTATGAAGGGGGTGGACTTGGTTGCCCACGAGGATCCCTCCGCCATGCAAAACGCCACCCTTAGCCCAATCCCGCTCCTGCAGCGGTCGTTTGAGTTGGTAGGTCCCATCTACTGGCCGCTGCTGATCCTGGCCTCTCCAGGCTTTATCCTGGCCATCGTCACGGAGCTGACCCCACTTCTCGGGGGGATCCTCCAACGGGCCTATGGCATTGTTGTTGCACCGATCCTAGGCGGAGCAGCCTTGTGGCTGGTGGATCAGCACCTGAAGCGGCAAGCGCCCCTGCTGGGCAACAGCCTCAACCGAGCGGTCTCGAAGGCAGTGCCTCTAGTTCTGGGCACCCTCTTAGCAGCACTCCTCTCTTGCCTTGCCTCCATCTTTCTGATCATTCCAGGCATTTATGTAGGGGTTAAGCTGGCCCTCACACCTTGTGCCATTGCTCTAGAAAATCAAGGAACTACAGGAGGGCTGCGCTACAGTTGGAATCTCGTCAAAGGTCGTTGGTGGGGCGTGTTTTGGGCCCTTCTGGTCCTGGGCTTGATTCTTGGTTTTGCGGGTGTATTGATAGTTGGATTTGTCATAGTTGTGGCTGATGTTGGCGACTTTGGGGTGAGAATGGTTGCGGCTGCTGCTGCCACAGCCGTTGTGCCCATCTTCTGGGTCTATGTGGTTCTCCTGTTCCGATCCCTGCAACGATTGAAGGGGCAAGCAGCCTCCTAGTTTCCGCTTTTGCCCCCATTGGGGATAGCAAAAAGGGTGCTCCCCGTGCCTAGCTTTGAGATGAGAAGGGATCCCTTTTTGGGATTTCGGCTCAACCCAAGATGTCCTAGGTGAGATCCCGTGGTATGAAGGGGGTGGACTGGGCTGCCCACGAGGATCCCTCTGCCATGCAAAGCGCCACCCTTAGCCCGATTCTGCTCTTGCGGCGGTCGTTTGAGTTGGTAGGTCCCATCTACTGGCCGCTGCTGATCCTGACCTCTTCTAGCCATATCGCGTTCTTCGTTGTAGGTCTGACCTCACCTTCCCTCGGGATGATCCTCTCCTTGCTCCTCCTGGCCTATGTCCTAGTCGGCGCGCCCATCTTGACAGGAGCAGCCTTTTGGCTGGTGGATCAGCACTTGAAGCAGCGAACTCCCTTGCTGGGCAATAGCTTGGATCAGGCTTTCTCTAAGGCAGTGCCTCTGATATTCGGCAGCCTCCTGGTGAATCTGATTTCCTCACTAGGGATGCAGCTGTTTGTGTTTCCCGGCATCTATTGCCGGGTAAGGCTAGCTTTCACCCTCTGCGCAATTGCCCTGGAGGACAAGGGTGCCACAGAAGGGTTGGGCTACAGTTGGAACCTGGTCAGGGGCCGTTGGTGGGGGGTGTTTTGGGCATTCCTGGTCGTGGTTTTGATCTTCGGCATCTCAATCCTGCTTTTGCCTTTTGTTGTGGCGATCTTGGGAGCTACCCTAGCTGCAGTTGTAACTGGGGGTAATACCGACATCATAGGACTTGCGCTTCTGGTTTGGGCGCCTGTGGTAGCTCTCTTAGCAGTTGTGGTCGGGTTTGCCGCTTTCACGGCAGTCACGCCTATCTTCAATGTCTACACGGTGCTCCTGTTCCGATCCCTGCAGCAGCTGCAAGCGCAAGCAGCGTAGTTTGGCTTGCCCTCACCCCCAATCCTTCCCCCCTGGCGAGAGGGAAGTTGCAGTTGGCCTAGGGAGAAGGGCGCTCCAGGATCCCTCCCCCCAGCAGGAGATCCCCGTGGTACCAGACGGCAGCTTGGCCAGGAGTGACCCCAAACTGCGGCTCGGCAAACCGTAGCTTGACCCGCTCCGGCGATTCCGGGATCAAGGTGGCCGGCACGGCGGGGGTACGGTAGCGCACCTGCACTTCTACCGCTAAGGGCTCGTCCGGCGCAGGGGTCGAGACCCAGTTCACCTGCCGCACCCAGGCCTCGGCTTGGGTGGCTTCTTCCCGTTCCCCCACCACCACGCGGTTCATGGCCGCATCGATGCGCACTACATAGAGCGGGCGGGAAGAGGCAATGCCCAGCCCCTTGCGCTGGCCAACAGTGTAGTGGTGAATGCCCTGATGGGATCCCAGCACGCGCCCCTGGGTATCGACAATTTCCCCCGGCCTTTGACCCAGGTGCTGATCCAAAAAGTTGCGCATCGAGCCGTAGGTCTCGATCAAGCACAGATCCTGGCTTTCGGGCTTATTTGCCGTAACCAAGCCGTAGCGCGCGGCAATCTGGCGGGTTTGGGCCTTGGTGTAGTTGCCCAAGGGGAAGAGGCTGTGGGCCAGGTGCTCTTGGCTGAGGTCGTAGAGAAAATAAGACTGATCCTTCTGCCGATCCACCGCCCGCAGCAGTTGATATCGCCCCAGCTCGCTGTTGAAACGTACCCGCGCGTAGTGGCCGGTGGCAATCTGAGAGATGCCCAGGGTCTCGCGGGCATAGGTTAGCAAGGGACCAAACTTCACCAGCTTGTTGCATTGCGAGCAGGGCAGCGGTGTGATCCCGTCCGCATAGCCGGCCACCAGGTAATCGACAATGTTGGCTTGGAACAGCTCGCGGCTATCCACAATATGGTGGGGGATCCCCAATTGCTCACAGATGGCGGCGGCGTCCACCAGGCCGTCGGTGCAGCACTGGCCTTTCCCCCGCATCAGCCAGAGAGTCACCCCCTCCACGGCATAGCCCTGTTCGTGGAGAATGGCCGCCACCGTGGAGCTGTCTACCCCCCCAGAGAGAGCCGCCACAATGCGAGGCCGAGAGGGGGAGCCGGCTATTTCTGGAGCAACGAGAGGATAGGGGCTGGTAGCCATCGCAGAGCAGAGGATCAGGAAAACCAAAGGCCGGCAAATCCTCGACGGAGCCCTCCGAGAACCCCGTCCCTACATCAGGCCGAACCCAGATCTTCAGCTTAGCTTGCTTCTGAATCGGCTGGCCGGGATCCCGGTTCCGGGAAGCCCCTTTGGCGCAGCCGCCGCAGCGAATCCAAAGCCGCCGCGGCAACGCTATCGTGGGGATCTTTGGCCAGATAGTTGAGGGCGGAAACGCTCTTGGGCGAAGGCAGATTTCCCAAGGCCTGGGCCAGCCGCTGCCGCACCAGCCAATCTTCCGACTGGGCAAACCGCAGGATGTGATCCAACGCCCGCAGATCCCCCAGTTCTCCCAGAGCAGCAATGGCCGCCTGCTGCAGCAGCTCTTCCGGCCCCTCCAACGCCCGCAGCAATACGTCGTAGGCTCGGGGATCCTTCAGGTTGCCCAGGGCCACGGCGGCGCTGAAGCGCACCAGCCACTCCACATCTTCATAAAAAGCACGCACCAGCGCCTCAAAAGCCCGCGGATCTTCCAAGTAGCCCAGGGCGCCTGCCGCATCGGCGCGAATGCCGTAGTCCGGGTCTTGGGTGAGAATCTCCAGCAGCTTGGGCAAACAGGCGTCCGTCTGCTTGATCCCCAAGGCAAACACGGCAAAAGAGCGCACCTGCAGGTTTTCGTCGTCGATGACCTGCAAAATCAGCGGCACCGCCTGCTCTGCTGGCACATCCCGCAATTGCGCCAAGGCCACCATGCGATCCGCAGGGCGCGGGCTGCGCAGCCGCTCGGCAATCTCCTCCAGACGAGCGGGGTTGACAGGATCCAAAGCAGAGACAGTCATGGCGTTAACAAATTTTTACAGTCTCTCTTCATTATGGCAAATTGGGCTGCGCTCAGATAGGGGCCGGCTTTGCCTACGCCGGTCGGGATCTCTATTGACAGGGGCTGAGGCTTTGATTGGAAATCCTAGCATTGTTGTCGAAAAAAGCAGCTCGATTGAGCCCCATCCCCAAGATTTTGGCTATTTTGGTGATGCGAGGCTCTCTCCCGGTGGTCTCTATGCTGAAATCTCTACCTGCTCGCCAACTGTTCTCACTTGGGATCCTCTTGTTGTCGGCAGGGGGCCTGGTCTGCTTGTCCCCTCGTTTGTCTTCTGCGTTGGCCAACGAACAAGCGGTTCCCGAAGCGGAGCTGGCGCTGCAGCCCCTCTTGCCCCCGGGATCCCGCATCCTCCGCTCCCGTCGGCTGAGCGACACAGAAGCCGAGATCTGGGTGGAGTCGCGCGGCGGCAGCAGCCCTGTAGTTATGCGGCTCAACGCCTCAGGCCGTTGGGAACAGGATATGAACGCTACTCTGGCCCGCGGAGCCAGCCAGATGCAGGCTCTTGCCCGGCAACAAACGGCGAGCCTGCCTCCAGGTTTTGGCCAGACTGCCCCCGACCAACCTCCGCCCCCGCTTGTGCCCTCCCTCTTGCAAACCACTCAAGCCGCCTCCAGCCTGATCCCACCGGTGGATCGGGAGCAGGAAACCCAGCGGGCCTTGAGTGGGGCGGGACGGGCGGATCCCTTTGTGCCCCAAAACGTGCGTGCCCCTGAGCCAACCCTTAACCTGCCACCTCTACCTCCGCCGCCGGAGCTGCCGCCGCCCGGCAATGGTGGCGAAGTGCCCGTAGCAGTGACCACGCCGCTCCCGACCCCCACTCGTGACCCGGCGGCCTTTGCCCGCAGCGTGCAGGTTTCTGGGATGATCCAGATTGGTGGCGAATCCTTTGCTTTGGTTTCCGGCCCAGGCGTCATTCCTTCTGTGGTGCAGGCCGGGCAAAACTACCAAACTGCCAGGGTGGCCGGAGTGTCGGTGCCGGAGCGACGGGTTGTGCTCTCGGAAGGAGGCGAGACCGTCGTGAAGACAATGCAAGACACCACTGTGATCGTGGGTGCGCCCTAGCCGTGGCTATTCCAGAACACAACGAGACACCAGAGAGACTGGCGGTTTGATGCAGTCTCCTGTCTTTGGGCAAGGGATTTTTCCAAGGTCAAGTCTAACTCCCCTCTCCCTCTGGGAGAGGGGCTGGGGGTGAGGGGGGACTCCCTCTGGGAGAGGGGCCGGGAGCGAGGGAGTCTGGAAAAGTCAAAAACGGGGCTCGCTGTTGAGGCGGGACGGCTGCTGTTTTAAATAGCGCAAGAACTCCCGCAGTTCGGCCTCATTTAGTTGGTGGCGCGACTTTTTTTGGAAGCGACGCTCCAAGAACTCTTGTCCTTCCTTGCGGCCCCAGCCAATACGCTGCATCTCGACATCTGTTTGAGCAATGATGTCGGATAAATCATCTCCATAGGCCCCTGGCTCGCTCAGATTGGGCAACTCTGGGGAAGTCGGCTTCGCCGGGATCCCTATCGACTCAGGAGCTTGAGGGGCAGCAGAAGAGTGGGTGCGCCCATTGGCCAAGTCAGGAGTGGGCAGGTAGGGCATCCTGGCGGCAGCAGAATCCACCCCCAAGCTCAGGGAAGTTGTGGAATGACCGAATCCTGCGTGGTTTAAAGCGCGCTTCAGCGCAGCATCTTCTGCTTCTTCTACTGTGTTGGAGCCGGCAATACCACTGCCCAGAACCGTGTTGTTGACCACCACCTGGGCTTTGACGATGTAGATCCCTTCTTCCACCCGCAACAGATCGGTGAGCAAACTGCCCATAGGGTACCGCTCTCGAAAGTCTTGGATCATGTTGGCGTCAGAACCTGTTGCTGCTGAAGCTCTGACTACAAGTTAGCCCGAAAGTTAACTTGGCATCCAGATCTCAATCCAATCCCACCCTCAATATCGACATTGAATTGATATAAAGCGAGAGATCTCAACAAGAGGGAGCTGTCCGAGCAGATAACATCCCGGCTGGTGAGGGTATGCTATGGCCAAGGAATCCAGTTATATTAAGCAAGCGTCAACCCACGTGGCTGGCTTGGAAAACATGAATTATCAGCAGCTCAGCCTTGACTCTTAGCTCTATTGTCGGCGCCAAGACAGATGGGGGACTATGGCCAGCGATACCATCGGGGTCAGCTCAGCGAGTTTGGGACGGGCAGCCATTCGAGAGCGCAACTACGGCACTGCTTTGCAGTTGCTCCGGCGGGCTTATCGTGCGGATCCCAGCCCAGAGAATGCCCGTTGGCTGGCCACCGCCTATGAAGAAGCGGGGTACCTGCAATTGGCCGCTCTGTACCGAGAATTGGCCCAAGAGCGCAGGGAGACTCCCAAAGCGATTCAATTTCAGGCCCCCAAACCTCCCGGCACCCTTGAGGAGCTGAAGCAGCCATCTCCTGAACCGCCGGATCGCAAGACCATTCCCTTGCCGCAGCCGATCCCACGCCCAACCCCACCCGCATCTCCTCCGGATCAGCCAATTTGGGTTTACAAGCCCACCCCCATTGACCCCAAAAGCATCAGCCGGCAAACGCCCCTTCGACCTCAGGCCGCGGAGCCTGCCCCTTCCCCTCAACAATCGGCGGAGAGGAGTAACTATTTGCCGGTTCAACACGCGCCGGATTTGAAAAACCCGCAGCAGGGATCCCCCTTCCTGCGGCGGCTGAACCAACTGCATCGCCAGTTTAAGGATCGGCCCACGGCGGAGCTGGCTTTACAACTGGCGGAAGCCTACGACGAGCAAAAGAACTTCAAAGAGGCCCAGCGCTACTACCGAGAAGTGTTGGATCTGGACGATTCCTGGCTGTTGCGACCGATGGTGCAAGAGCGCCTGGAAGAGCTGCGGCAACTGCAGGAGCAGGGCTCTTTGGCGGATCCCTCGGCCCAAAGTTTGCTCAAGCTGGCCGAGAAGTTGGAGCAGGAGGGGGAAATCGCCCGGGCCGAGCAAGTCTACCGCCAGATCCTGAAGATGGATACCACCCTGGACGTCCATGCCAAGGCTCGCAAGGGGCTCAACCGGCTCTATCCCGACGGGAAACGGTGAACGGCAGGCCGCCCCATTGCCTCTACAGCCGGCAAACCAGGAAGCAACTTCTCCTCAGCGAGGATCAGGATCCCGCGGGTCGAGGGCATCTCGCAGGCCATCTCCCAGCAAGTTAAAAGACAGGGAGGTGAGCACCACCATCAGGGTGGGGGCCAGCACCAGCCAGGGCTGCAGAATGATTACCGAAGCGTTGGTGGCCAGCGACAGCATGTTCCCCCACGAGGCATCCGGCTGTTGGATCCCCAGGCCGATCAAGCTCAGCACCGACTCTGCCACGATATAGCCGGGCACCGCCAAGGTTGCCGAGATCACCACGTAGGTGGTGGTCTGGGGCAGGATATGGCGCACCAGCAGATACAGGGATCCGGCCCCGGCCACCCGCGCCGCCTGCACAAAGTCTCGCTCCCGCAAGGACAGCACCTGCCCCCGAATCACCCTGGCCAAGCCCGCCCAACCCACCAAAGAGAGGATGGCCACAATCACCAAAAAGCGCTCGGCATTGCTGAAGGGCACACCGGTCAGCGGGTTCACCTGCAACACCGCCGCCAACGACACCAGCAAATACAGCGTCGGGATCGACATCAACACCTCAGTCAGCCGCATCAGCAGCGTATCCACCCAGCCGCCGAAGTAGCCGGATATGGCCCCCACCAGCAGACCGATGGGAAAAGAGATGCCGATGCCCACCAGGCCAACGAACAGGCTGACGCGCCCACCGTAGACCAGACGGCTGAAGTAGTCGCGACCTTGATCGTCCGTGCCCAGCAGGTGTAGCCGCGCTACGGGCAGCCCTTCCTCCGTCCGCAGAGGGACAGTGCCGAATAGGTGTCGATCCCAGGGGATCAAACCCAACCAACGGTAAGGGGTGCCGGCCACAAACAGGCGGATCCCGGCGGGACGGCTGGTATCCACCAAAAGCGGACGTTCGCCCGTTTCCAGATCCACCGGCCCCTGGCGAGTTGGATAAACGTGGGGTCCCAGCCAAGCCCCCGACTCGTCCCAAAAGTGAATGGCGGTGGGGGGCAGAAGGGATCCCCCCGGCTGCGATTCCAGCGGGCTGTAGGGGGCGACAAACTCGGCAAAAATGGCGCAAGTATAGAAAACGAGGAGGATGTAGGCTCCTGCTTGAGCCCAGCGATTTTGGCGAAGCCGTTTCCACCACTGCATGAGGCCAGGATCCCGGTTGGGCGAGCTTTCAGGGTAGCGATACTGCGCTTATTTTCCAATCAAATCTAGAGAGCCAGAAGGCCTGATTTCTGTAGTCTAGGTCTCTTACTCCGATCCCGAACAGCCCCAACTCAGGCTCCCCTCTCCCTTCTTCCCCAAGACGGCTCAGCCGGCCAGGGAATAGCTGGGGCTGTAGAGGGGCATCATTTCCATCCGAGCTGCGGCGATTGTCTGCGGCAGCACCCCGACCAGCCGCGCCAAAATGTCATCCGGCAACTGGCTGACCAAATCGGCAGAGAAAAATTCCTCCAAACTAAAAAGCAGCACCCGCGCCCGCTGGGCCGGCAGAGGATTATCGGTGATCTGCTGCAGCCAGCGCATCCAGTGCAGCCGCTTGGCATAGGCATTTTGCCGCTCTTGATAGCCCTGGGGATGCAACAGAGCCACATCCCCAATGGGGAGCACGCCGCTCGAATCCACATCCAAGGGCCCCCCGACCGCAGCCCCCGGCCCGGCAAACTCGGCATGAAACGTCTTGCAGATGATCAGGGCGTTGGGCCGCTGTGGATCCACCATCAGCAATTGGCCACTGCTGAGGCTGCGAATCAGTTGACCTGGCTCAACCCACTGAACCAGGCTATGGCTGTTGGGAGAGGGCTCGTTCATACCCCTTTAAGATATCTCAGCTCCCCTTACCCTTACATGAGATCTTCAACTTTCGCAGCTCTGCTTGACCGAATCTTCATATTGGCAGGAGAGGGCCGAATATAGGCTTCACTCAAGCTACCGGCATCTCGCCGACAACCCGGATGGCGATCCCTTCGCCGGCCTGGCAGCGGCCAATGCGACGGGCGTAAGAGTAGCCGGCGCTGTGGAGCTCTTGCAAAAGCTCTGCGGTGTAGGCGGGATCCACCGCCACCAGCAAGCCGCCGCTGGTTTGCGGATCCGACAAGAGCAACTGCTGCCACTCCGGCAGAGAGTTGGCCTCTACTCCCTCATAGCCCTGCCAGTTGCGCCGGGCTGCGCCGGGGAAGATCCCAGCTTCAGCTAAGGAGAGCGCTTCGGTCAAAAACGGAATGGCAGCCAAATCCAGCTCGGCGCTCACCCCCGAGCCCCGGCAGACTTCCAGCAGATGTCCCAAAAGGCCAAACCCCGTTACATCGGTTAGGGCGCGAACCTGGGCTCGCTGCGCCAGTTGCGGGCCGATGCGGTTGAGCTGAGTCATCACCTGCAAAACTTCCGCGTAGCCTGCCGCGCTGAGCTGGCCCTTTTTCAGGGCGGTGGTCATCACCCCGATCCCCAGCGGCTTGGTGAGGATGAGATCGTCGCCGGGCCGGGCGGTGGCGTTGCGGCGGATGTGCTGCGGGTGGGCCAGCCCTGCCGCCACCAGGCCGAAGATGGGCTCGGGCGAATCGATGGAGTGCCCCCCGGCCAAAGGGATCCCGGCTTCCTGACAGACCTTGATTCCCCCGGCCATGATCTCCCGAATGGCCGACAGGGGCAACCTGTCGACCGGCATGCCCAAAATGGCCAGGGCGAGAATGGGCGTGCCCCCCATCGCGTAAACATCGGAAAGGGCGTTGGCGGCGGCGATGCGGCCAAAATCCACCGGATCGTCCACAATGGGCATGAAAAAGTCGGTGGTCAGGATCAGGGCCTGCTCGTCGTTGAGTTGGTAGACGGCGGCATCGTCGCTGGTCTCGGATCCCACCAGCAGCGCCGGATCCGACCAGAAAAGGGGCAGCTCTTTGAGAATCTGCTGCAGCAGCGCCGGGGCGATTTTACAGCCGCAGCCGCCGCCGTGGGAGTACTGGGTGAGGCGAATAGGAGGCTCCATATCAGGCGAAGGGCGAAAAGGTGGGCTTGACTTCACTGTAGCGGCCTCTGCCGGCAACTGGAAAAGGAGAGCGCTGGGTTAAGGTTGAAGGGATCCCTTATCCCTACCGTTGCCATGGCCTTTGTTCCCTTGCACTTGCACAGCGAGTACAGCCTTCTAGACGGGGCTAGCCGACTGCCGCTTTTGATTGAGCAAGCAGTGGCTATGGGTTTCCCAGGGCTGGCCCTGACGGATCACGGCGTTATGTACGGGGCCATCGAGCTGGTGAAACTGTGTAAAAGCAAAGGGATCAAGCCGATCATCGGCAATGAGATGTATGTTATCAACGGCGATATTCGAGACAAAAGCCGCAAGTACCCCAAGTATCACCAAGTGGTTTTGGCCAAAAATACCCAGGGCTACAAAAACTTGGTCAAGCTGACCACCATTTCCCATCTCCAAGGCGTTCAAGGCAAGGGGATCTTCGCTCGGCCCTGTATCAACAAAGAGTATTTGGCGCAATACAAAGAGGGGTTGATCGTTACCAGCGGCTGCCTGGCCGGGGAGGTGCCCCAGGCCATTTTGCAGGGGCGGCCAGAAATTGCCCGCCAAGTTGCCGCCTGGTATCAGGAACAGTTTGGAGATGATTACTACATCGAGATTCAGGATCACGGCTATCGAGAAGACCGCTTTGTCAATGTGCAATTGGTGCGCATTGCTCGCGAATTAGGGATCCCGATCATCCTCACCAACGATAGCCACTTCATCTCCTGTTGGGATGTGGAGGCTCATGATGCTTTGCTCTGCATCCAAACAGGCAAATCCCTCACCGAAAAAAACCGCCTTCGCTACAGCGGCACAGAGTACTTGAAAAGCCCGGACGAGATGCGCCGCCTCTGCCGCGATCACCTGGAGCAGGAGGTGATCGACGAAGCCATTGCCAACACTCTCAAGGTGCTGGAAAAGATCGAGGGCTATGACCTATTTGGGGAAACGCGCATGCCCGACTATCCGGTTCCGCCGGGCCATTCTGCCGATAGCTATCTCACCGAATTGGCCTGGCAGGGCCTGGCGAAACGCTGCGGCGTCGCCTATCCAGATCAGATTCCGGAAAACTATCAGGAGCGCCTGCGCTTTGAGCTGAATATCATCCAACAAAAGGGCTTCTCCAGCTATTTCCTGGTGGTCTGGGACTACGTTCGCTATGCTCGCGAACACGGGATCCCGGTGGGCCCGGGCCGCGGTTCGGCAGCCGGATCCCTGGTGGCCTATGCTTTGCAGATTACCAACATCGATCCCGTCAAATATGGGTTGCTCTTCGAGCGCTTTCTCAACCCAGAACGGCAATCGATGCCGGATATCGATACCGATTTCTGTATCGAGCGGCGGGGAGAGCTGATCGACTATGTAACCCGCAAATACGGCCAGGAGCGAGTGGCCCAGATCATCACCTTCAACCGCATGACTTCTAAGGCCATTCTCAAAGATGTCGGTCGGGTGCTGGATATTCCCTATGCCGAAGCCGACAAAATGGCAAAGCTGATCCCGGTCTCGCGGGGCAAACCGGCAAAATTGGAGGAGATGATCGGCGAGAACACGCCGGCTCCAGAGTTCAAAGAAAAATACGAGAAAGACCCAACCACTCACCGCTGGATCGAGCTGGCCCGCCTGTTGGAAGGCACCAACAAAACCTTTGGGGTTCACGCTGCCGGCGTGGTCATCTCCAAAGATCCTCTAGATGAGATCGTGCCCTTGCAATACAACAACGAAGGCCAAATTATTACTCAGTACTCGATGGAAGATATCGAGTCTCTGGGCCTGTTGAAGATGGACTTTTTGGGGCTGCGCAACCTGACGATGATCCAGCGGGCCGTGGAGCTGATTCGAGAGCACAGAGGGGTCACTATCGACCTGGATAACCTGCCATTGGACGACGAGAAAACTTACCAACTTTTGGAAAAAGGAGAGCTGGAAGGGATCTTCCAACTGGAGTCTTCCGGCATGAAGCAGGTGGTGCGAGAGCTCAAGCCTTCCAACTTGGAAGATATTTCCTCGGTCTTAGCTCTTTACCGGCCAGGGCCATTGGATACGGGCATGATCCCGGACTTTATCGATCGCAAGCATGGCCGCAAGCCGGTAACCTACGCCCACGATCTCCTCAAGCCAATCCTTCAAGATACCTATGGCGCCATTCTCTACCAAGAACAGATCATGCGCATTGCCCAGGACATGGCCGGCTATACCCTGGGCCAGGCTGATCTATTGCGGCGGGCGATGGGAAAAAAGAAAGTTTCCGAGATGGAGAAACACCGGGAGCAATTCGTCCGAGGGGCAGTAGAGCGAGGTGTGGCCAAGGAAGTGGCTACGGAGCTATTTGACCAAATGGTTGCTTTTGCCGAGTATTGCTTCAACAAATCCCACTCTACGGCCTATGGACTGATTACTTTCCAGACAGCCTATCTCAAGGCCAATTATCCAACAGAATACATGGCGGCGCTGCTTTCTTCTGTGGGAGGGGATCAAGACAAGGTCCAGCGCTACATCACCTATTGCCTGTCGATCGGGATCCAAATTGAGCCGCCGGATATCAACCGTTCTGGCCTGGACTTTACCCCTCAGGGATCCAGCATTTTGTTTGGTCTAGGAGCAGTGAAGAATGTGGGCGAGGGGGCGATTCAAAACATTCTGGCTGCCCGCCAGGCCGGAGGCCCCTTCACCTCTTTGGCCGATTTTTGCCAGCGGGTGGATCTGCGCGTGGTCAACCGCCGCGCCATCGAGTCGTTGATCTGTGCGGGCGCTTTTGATGGTATTTCCGGCAACCGCAAACAGCTAATGGCGGATCTGGATCCCATCCTCAATTGGGCAGCGGAGCAGGCTAAGTCCAAAGCCATTGGCCAAGCCAGCCTGTTTGATTTGTTGGGCAACGACCAGGGATTTATTGAAGCTCCGCGGGGGCCTGCAACTGAAGATTTTCCACCGCAAGAAAAGTTAAGGCTAGAACGGGAGCTGTTGGGCTTTTATGTTTCGGATCACCCGCTGCGGCGGATTCAAGAGCAGGCGCGGCTGTTGGCTCCTGTTAACCTCTCCGATTTGAGCGGCTACGCAGCCGATACTTCTGTAGGCATTCTGGCCCTGCTGACCGCCATTAAAACGGTAACCACCAA
>NZ_AXUW01000001.1:2219395-2272291 GCF_002760415.1 Synechococcus sp. 65AY6A5 | reverse complement strand
AACCACCAAGAGAGGGGATCGCATGGCCATTTTGCAACTGGAAGATCTCACCGGCAGTTGCGAAGCGGTGATCTTCCCCAAAACTTACGAACGTTTGCGCCATCGTCTGGAGGTGGATCAACGGCTCTTTATCTGGGCCAAGGTGGATCAGCGGGATGAACAGGTGCAATTGATTGTCGAGGACTTACAGCCGATTGAATCGGTGAGTTGGGTTACGGTGGAACTCCCTCTGGACTCGGCTGGGACATTGGAGGATCGATACCGTTTGCAAACATTGCTTGCCCGCCAACGTTCGGAAGCCAAGGAAGAAAATCGCATCCCTGTTGTGGCGGCCATCGTCGCCCCTCCCCACACGCTCTGGGTGAGGCTGGGATCCCAATTTTGGGTTAAAGATGCCGAGGCCACCGTGGCAGCTTTGCGCCAAGCTGGCTATACCGCCCGCAGCGAAGCGCTAGCCTCCCGATAGGCAACCCAACTGTTGTCCCAGCCAGGCGCGCAACTGCGCCGCCGTCAGCCGCGGCGAGGGGCGAGGCAAAAGCCGTTCGGGATCCCCGGCCACCTTCAGCACGGGAACCTCCAGGTGGTAGCGCTCCCACCAGGCGGGGTTGGCGGTGATGTCGCGGATTTCCAGCTCGCCGATTTCGGGGATCTGCCGCAATTTCTCCGCTAGGCCCTCGCAGAGGTGGCATCCGGGCTTGCTGTAGAGAATCAGCGGCGGCCAAGGCATAGGGGATCCCTAGGGAGTAACGGCACAGGCCAGCCGGCGGTGTTGCAGCGAGGGCATCTGCCGCCGGATAAGCTGTAGCCGCTCTGGGGCGATCTCGGCAATGGCCACTCCTGGTTTTTCGCCGCCGGCATCCGCCAGGATCGTCCCCCAGGGATCCACGATCATGGCGTGGCCATGACATTGTCGCCGCTCGTAGTGGGTGCCCACCTGGGCGGGGGCGATCACGTAGCAGGTGTTTTCAATGGCCCGACACTGCAGCAAAACCTGCCAGTGATCCCGACCCGTGTAGGCGGTAAAGGCGGCGGGGATCAACAACACTTCTGCCCCTCGATCCACCAAGGAGCGATATAGCTCAGGAAAGCGCACGTCGTAACAGACCGACAAACCAAGGGTGCCTAGCCGCTCCTCCTGGCAGACAACCACCTCGTTGCCGCTCACCACCGTGTTCGACTCGCGGTAGGTGTTGCCGTCGGGCAGGTTGACGTCGAAGAGGTGGATCTTGCGGTAGCGGGCCAGCTCCTTGCCCTCGGGGCTGTAGAGGGCCGCCGTGTTGTACACCTTGCCCTGTCCATCCGGCACCGGGTATCCCCCGCCCAGCACAAACACCTGGTAGCGCTGGGCCATCTTGGCCAAAAACTCTTCGGCCCGCTGCGCAATCTCCGGCGCAAGGCGGGCTTTTTCTTCCTCCGGCCCCATGAAGGCAAAGTTTTCCGGCAAGGTCACCAGCTCACAGCCCCGGCGCGCCGCAAAGTCAATCCACTCCTCTGCCTGTTGCAAGTTGCCGGCCAGATCGGGGGTGCTGGTCATCTGCAGGGCGGCTGCCAAGTAGGATCGCATAGGAAAACTCCAAGGAGACTCAAGGGATCCAGCCGGCTAGCCCACCAGGTGCCACCAGCCCAGGGCAGGCCCCACAAATCGCACCACCACCCAGACAATGGCCAGGAGAATAATGCCGGCCCAAGCGCCTCGAGTTGTCCAATTGTAGATCGTGCGGGCTTGGGCTTTGGTGAGAGGAATGTCTTTGAGCTGGGGAAAGAGCAGCTCTTGGTCGGGAGTCGGTCTGTTTCGGGTTTTGCGGCGCTTGGCTTCGCCCATAGGGTGGCCTCCAAGTTGGCTTTTGCTGTGCCGGGGTAGTGACCATCATCTTAATGCTGTTACGCTTCCGGTGCGCCCACAACTTTTCCCAACGGCAGGGTGGCTCGGGATCCCTGTTTTGCCGATCCACATCGGCGAGAGTGCTCCGCCAGTCGCTTAAGCAGAGGGATCCTGGCTAGATCCATGCCTTGCCTCCGCCGACGAACCTATGTTGGTTGGCCACTGCTCCCGCTAGCCGGAAATCCACAGAGGGGATCCCTGGTGCTCTTGGGGCCGGCTGCCGTCTTCTTCGGTAATGGCCACTGCCCGCACCCATTCTGTGGATGCGAACACCGGTGGCAAGCGCAGCTCCTGTTCTTGGTTTCCCGCCGCATCCACCCGGAAAGCTGTGGTGAGGATCGCCCCCGCCCTATCTTTGGTGAAGGGCGCTTCCGGCTCCAGCACCACCCAGAGCGCATAGACGCGGCCTTCCGGCAGCGGCGGCAAACCGCGGGCTACCAGCCTCCCCTGCAAGCGCTGCGGATCCACCTCCACCGTAACCGAGCCAGTCACGTTTTCTGCCGTCGGTTGCAATTCATATGTCACCACCTCGACCGGGATCCCTTGCGTCTGGGCCAGTTGCAGCCTGCGCCACAGGTAGAGATTCCCCAGTCCCAAAGCCACGATTAACCCTGCTGCCAATGCCGCCAGGCCCCGCCAGCGAGGGGATCCCTGAATTGTCGTGGAGAGGGGTTTGGGCGCCGGCTCTGTGTAGGCTTGCAGCAGAGAAGCCCGCAGCGCGGGGGGAGGTTGCTTCTCTTCGACGCCGTAGGCCCTTTCCAGGGTCTGTTGCAGGGCTTGCAGCTCCTGCTGCAGCTCCGGGCGCAGCTTGAGCACCGCTTCCAGGCGGTCGGCCTCTTCCGGGGAGAGATCCCCCAGCACGTAGCCGGCCAGCCACAGTTGCAGTTCTTCGGGAGACACAGACTCGGCTTTCATGGGGCGCCTCCCAGCAACTCGCGCAGCCGCAGCAAGCCTCGGCGGGCTCTGGCTTTAACCGTTCCCAAAGGCAGATTCAATTGCTTGGCAATTTCTGTTTGGCTCATGCCTTCGTAATAGGCCATTTTGAGGATTTGGCGTTGATGTTCAGATAGCTGGGCCAAAGCCGTTTGCACCTCGACCGCCTGCTCTGCCCCGGCCAACTGCTCCAGGGCCGGATCCTCGGCGGCATCGCCCTGTAATTCCACTCTGCCCCGTTCCAGGGATCGCTGTCGATTGCGCCAAGAGCGCAGCCGATCCAAACAGCGGGAGCGGGCCAAAATGCCCAGGTAAGTGCGCAGGGATCCCCGCTTGGAATCGAAGGAAGAACGGGCCAAACTCAAAAAAATGTCCTGCGTCAGATCTTCGGCCTCGGCAGAGTTGCCCAGCATCTTGCAGGCGATTCCGTATACCAAACCGGCGTGGCGGTCGTAGAGGATAGCCAAAGCTTGCGACTGGCCTGCCTTGAGGGCTGAAAATACCTCTGCATCACTTCTCTCCTGCAGAGATCCCTCGGCTTTGTCATCCTCGATCTTCATGGGGGGAAGGAGAAAACAAAACGGCGACGAGAAAGCACTTAGTAAGAAGCAGGCCTTGCCTAAGGCAAGCCAGAAAGGACAGCGGCTCCCATAATCTATCGCCTGCATAGATGGAGGTCAACCCTACTTGAAGAAGTACAGAAGGCCCAATCCCGAGCTGGAATCGGGCCGAAACAAAACAGCAACAATTGGCCAGAAAAATGACTGGAATTGTAACAACCTGGCCGATCTAGAAGGCAGCCAAGCCAAAGAACGGCCCACCCGGCAGCGTGCCCACAGAGGTGGCGCGACCTGTATTCAGGTCAATTCGATACAGGGTGGAGCCGCCGATGGCAAAGCCGGTATCCACCCCGCCGACCGTGCGGATGTCAAACCCGCCCACCGGGCCGAAGTTCACGCCCAGGGGGCCAATCGGCATTTGCACCCCCTCGTTGGGCGGATTCTGGAACAGCAGCAGGTTGCGCTCGCCGTCGATGTTCAACAGCCGTGTGGATTGGGTGCCGGCCACGTTGTTGGTGTAGGCGGCGGCGGTAACAGCCGGTCGGGATCCCTGCAGTTCCATTGGGCCAAAGGCCAAAGGTCTATCTTGGATCACTTCGCCCGTGTCCACATTGATGCGGAAGTTCTGGCCGTTGGCTCCCACCAGGCGCAGCCGATCCGGAACGGGGTTGAAATCTATGCCGGACAGCGTACCCGCCGTAAAGGGAACCGACAGGGTACTGGCCACCGTAGCGGCGCCGGTCTGCAAGTTAATGGTGTAGAGGATGTTGGCGTCGGTGAGGCCGTAGAGCAGGCGATTGGCAGGACGCACATCAATACCGATCAAACTACCACTCACCCCCGTCACCGTCAGGGATCCCTGTACCGAGGCATCGGTGGAGCGGATGAAGGTGAGGCGGTTGCCGCTGCCCAGGGCCACCAAATCTGCTTGGGAGGGGATCATCGCCATCGGAGAAGCATTGCTGTTGCTGCAGCCCAGCAGAGCTAAGCTACCGGCTGCCACAGATACGGCCACACACTGCAGGTGCCTGCGCATGGAAAATGCTCCTTAAAAAATTGACAAATTGTCTCAGTCGGTGTCAGGATTGTTGACAACAAAACACCCCTCTGCGCCACAAGACAGGTGGCTGCAGATTGCTGCGGCAACCAGCACTCTCTTTTGCCGCTAGAAAGGCAGGCTAGAGGGATCCCATCCCCCAGCCGAGAATCCGCCTTTGCCCTTCCATTGAGGGGGAAGGCCAATTGTTCTTCCCAAAGGGGAGCGCGTGGGGCGCTTCTGTAGCAATTACTCCCATCCTCCCTGCTTGGATGCTCAGGATGGAGAGGTTTGGACGGAGATTTTAACTAGAGGCGCTGGTGTAAAAGCGCAGGGCAAAGCGCCAGAACAAATGGGATCCCCACAGCAGCCCCGCCGCCAGCAGGGCGGATCCCACAAGCCAGGGCCACTGGATCCGACCCAGCAAGGCTTCTGCCGGCACGGTGGTCAAGAAAGCCACCGGCACGACGAAGGTAAAAAACAACCGATAGGCCACCGGATAGGCCACCAGCGGGAATCGCCCCGCCTCCACCAAGCCCCGCAACACCTCGGTGACGTTGTAGATCTTGACAAACCAGATGCTGGTGGCCCCCAGCATAAACCAGAGGCTGTAGAGGATGACCAACCCCAGCAAAAGGGGCACTAGACCCAGAACATAGGCCCAGGCCGGCAGCCGCAACTGGATCCCGGCGTAGAGAATCAACAACAGGCCACAGCCAATATCCACCAGGCCCCAGGGAGAAAACACCCGAGTTGACAGCCAAAACTGACTGCTGATGGGCTTGAGCAACACAAAATCCAGGGTGCCTTCCTGAACTTGTTGCACGATGCGGTTTAAGTTGACGTTAAAAAGGCTGGCCGACACCCCCTGCAAAATGGTGAACACCCCCAAGACGATGAGCGCCTCCGGCCAGCTCCAGCCCCCCAGGCGGTGCCCCTGCTGGTAGAACAGCGACAGCCCAAACAAAGCTGACCCCAGGCCGCCCAAGCTGCTGAGGCTGGCAAAGACAAAATTGGCCCGGTACTCCATTTCTGCAGCTACAGAAGTGCTCCAAAACAACCACAACACCTGCAAATAGCGCAGCACTTGGGTTTTCTCCCATCTCAGCGTTCATTCCACTTGCGGTAGCAGCGGGCAGTAATCAAATAGGGGTGAAACACTTCTAAGAAATGGCTTTGTAACACCTGAAAGAACTCCTCGATCCGCTGTGAATCGTCGAGATGAAAGGGAAATTCGCCGTTAAACCCCTTGAAAAAATACCAGTTAATCAAGAGCTTACCTGCCGGCTGGAGCCAGTCGTCAAATTGCCGCAACTGCGCCGCCGGATCCGGCAAATGTTCCACCACATCGAAGCAGATGACGGTGTCAAAACGGATCCCTTCCGGGAAGGTGTCTGGACAGTGGATGCGTTCGCTTAGGCCCAGCTTTTCCGCCCGCAGTTGCACAAACTGCCGATGGATGGGGTTGATATCCCAGAAGATCACCTGCTCCACCGCCGGGCAGAGGGCCGCCCCAATGGCGTGGGTGCCGATGCCGCCGCCAAAATCCAACACCCGCCCACGGGCATGGTCGGCCACCAGGCGCAGGGTATCGCCGATGTAGTCGGTGCTGCTCAGGTGCCAAGCTGCCAAGTCCAGCAAATAGGCGGATCCCACCCGATCCCGGTAAAAGATCTCCGCCTGATCCCAGATGAAGTCGCGCCGGCCCAGCTCTGCCAACTGTTGCTGGCCAAGCCGCAGCTTCTCCCGCAGCTCGGCGGCCTTGAGGCCGAGAAAGGATCCCAAGTGAGCTTCCAGGTCGAAGCCATTTTGCCAGTAGCCGCTCAGGGCAGGGGGAGTGGGAGTCACGGGAACCCAAAACTCGGCAGGGGGTTGGATTGAAAACCATTCACGCCATCAAGCGGCGGTGAAGTCGTCGTTCTCTCTGGGCGTCTCTTTCAAGGTTTCTCTCTGGGATCCGGTTGGGGTTACATTGTCGCCGAGGGCCGGCGGCCTCAACAGGGCTGCCAGCGTCTCCGGGCTGAGGCGGTCGGTGCTCTCCACGATGGCGGTTACATTGGGCCCAAACCCTATCTTGTCCAAAAGCTGTAGCCGATGAGACAAAACCCGCTTGCCGTTGACGAACAAACCATTGGTGCTGCGGCGGGATGCGGAACTGCCGTCAAAGATCATATAGCCGTACCCAGCCCGGTTCTCTTCCGGGATGCGGATGATCAGGGCGTGTTCGCGGGAAACACAAGAGTCGTAGAGGCGGATGTGGTTGCTGGCTGCCCGGCCCACCGAGTAGTAAATCTTGTCTAAGACAACGCCGCGCCGACCCATCCGATCCGTGAAGATCAAGACCAAGTGAGGAGGGCTGGGTTGGGCAGCAGGAGCGCTCATGCTCATCTGTGGATACGCCCGGAGCTGAGGTGGTCAGAAAGGGCAGACTGGGAACAGTCAGGCAATCAAGCCGCAAAATGCGGATCCCCCTCTCTTCTCACCCGCTATAGGCTTGAATCATACACTATCCTAGGTCAACCCATACCGACAGCGCCTCCTACCCCCTCTTTTTCTCAAGGGCAAACAGGCTGAGAAAATGGGTTCGTTGCAAAAACAACAACTGACCCAGAACAACTCGGTCTGACTTCTAATCTGGTTGGGGAACTCTCAAGAAGCGAGAAAGAGCGGGACAATGCCCAGCGCCTGCCGGATGTCGTCATCCAAGCCCTTGGCAAGGGTCAGAATCAAGCGCAGGAGGGATCCGGTTGCAGGTTTGCCCCAGACAGGAGATCATAGAGTCCTATCAAAGCAAAAAGCTCCCATTGACAGCGTGACGGTGGAACCTAAGCAGACTCAGCTAGACCCTCGGCCCGCCGGCCTCACCACAGCTACCGGAACCATCAAAGCCCAGTTGGATTTGCTGTTGCTGGGGCTGGAGTCCCTGAGCGGAGAAATTTCCGAGGCGGTTCTGGCTGCAGCCAAAGCCCTGAACTTGGAAAAGCAGATCGGCGATCGGGTGGCTCTCTGGCGGCTGCGCAACGCCAACCCTCTGCGCCGCAGCAGCGGTGGGCGAAAAGAAGTCGATATCGAAGAGGCGCGCGCCCTGGTGCTGGTGATTGCTCATCTGGCTGCTCAGCAGCAGGCCCGTATCCGCAGCACCTTGGAGCAACTGGAAGCTGCTGTTGAACAGGAGCTCAGCCCTTTCCGTCAGCCACTGGTGGGCGACTATCTAGATGAGTTTATCTCCCACTACCGCAGCCGCATGGTGGATGGGGATGTGCGTGACGAGAACAGCCTCGCCGAGCTGGCTCTGCGCATCTTGATCGAGCTGATGTTTTACAGCAGCCCAAGAGGGGCCCAGCGTCTATGGAAAGCCCTGCTCAACCGCCCTGAGATGGATCTGCCCGCCGGCAGCGACGAAGAAGGGGAGGTAGCCCATAGCTCCGGATCGGATGCTTTGCCCTCTTCCTGAAATAGGCTCCTTGCTTGTGTTGTTTGCCCGCCAGTTGCCATGCCCAGTCTCACCCTTATCAGTCATACCTATCAACAGCCCACCTCGACCCTCACGGTGCGGGGAGAGGCACCTGGCCTGCCCGAAGCTGCCGAGGGTTCCTCAACGCCGCCCCTGCGAGCCATCCAGCAGAACTTCGAGTGTCAGTTGGAAATTCGCCAGGGGGAGACCACCAAAACTCTGCAGGGGGACAGTGTTTGGCTCAGCGATTTGATCGCGGTGATCGACCGCTACGTCGGATCCCAGCTCAGCGGCGCGCCCAAGGGAACCTTCAGCGGTACTGTGGCCATCCGTCCGCTGGATTTTATTTTTCATCGCCTCACGGTGCGCCAAGGGGAGAATCAGATTGCCCAAGTGGATCTGTCGATGACCCAGTTGTACGACCTGTTGGAGAACCTCTCTCAGGTGGCCGATGACATTCCCCAACTGGCCAGCCTGGGAACGCCGGTAACGCGGGCTTGGTATCGACAGCCTGCCGGGATCGCTGCCCTGCTGGTGGGAGGGATCGCCCTGGTGGCCGGGGTCGGGATCTGGGCCAGCCGCACCCCGGAGAAGAGGGCTCCCACTGCTTTCAACTCGGCCCAGGAGCAGCTCACCGCGCCGGAAGCCTCTGGAGATCCTCTGCTGCGGCTGCAAAACACCCTGGCCCAGCAATGGCAGTCTCCTCCCGATTTGCAGGAGAGCTTGATCTATCGAGTAACGGTGGATGCGGCGGGATCCCTGCTGGCTGCCGAGCCGGAGAATGAGCTGGCCCGGGAACGCCGCGCCGAAACTCCTCTTGCCGACCTGCCGGAGTTGCCGCCGGATCCCTTGCCGACGGGTGCCAAACAGTTCCGCATCAGCCTAGGGCCAGAGAGCCGGGTAGAAGTGACCCAGATAGAGCCCCTCTGAAATCCGGGCTGAGGAGAACGTCACTCCAGACAGATGACCGGCCCCTCTGTGCCACACTGCTCGCCGTGCAGCCACTCTTCCTGGGGATCCGATTGAGCCAAAGACATAGCCGCCAGCAGAGCCAAAGCAGCGACTACCCCCGCGAGCCAGATGCTGCGCATGGTTTTCTCCCCATCTGCGATGAGTTCAATCTCTCGCTTTTCCGCCCGTGTCTTGGTGACCGGATGAGAGGTTCGAAGGCGATCCAAATCACAGTCAACGGCTGGCCGCTCGCCCTCTCCCCTTGCCGTCGCGGTAGAGTTTGGCAGTGATCTTAATCTGCAGGGATCCCCACTTTGCCCTCTTTCAGCGCAGATCCCGGCCAAAAGGCAACAAAGACAGGATGACCAGCTTCAGGTGCTGTTTGGCAAAGGGGATCCCAACGACGGTGACGGCCAGGATCACAGCCCAGAAGAGGTGGTTGAGCACCAGGGGCCAGCCGAAGAGCAACAGCCAGATCACGTTGAAGATCAGCAGCAGCGGGCTGTTGGCATCGGGATACTCCACCACTTCTTTGCCGAAGGGGGCAAGCACTGCAAACCCCAGTTTGATGCTCTGCCAGCCAAAAGGAATGCCGATGATGGTCAGGCAAAGGCTTAGCCCCCCCCAAGATATAGCCCAGACTGGTCAGCAACCCCCCGAAGATCAGCCAAATGATGTTGCCAATTAAGCTCATGATTCAGAACCTCTAGCGCTGAGCCCGGACTGCAGGGCAGGTTTCCGCTCCCCGCCCCCTGGACAAGCAGACGGGGCGGACCCCTTTTTATTGTTCCCATCGCCAAAGCACGTTCCCTTGAGCCTCGCCGAACTGCAATACTTCGTCAAGGTTTGCAACGCTTTTGGGGAGCTGTGGTAGGATGCCTGCTGTCTGACGAGCCGATCTACTTGCAGCGAGGAGAGCGCCTTGAGCCTGAGAGTTGCTGTTGTTGGGGGTGGCCCAGCCGGAGCCTCTGCCGCCGAAGTTCTAGCCCAAGCCGGAATCGAGACCTTTTTGTTTGAGCGGAAGCTAGACAACGCCAAGCCCTGCGGGGGCGCTATTCCCCTCTGTATGGTCTCAGAGTTCGACCTCCCTGAGGAGATTATCGACCGCAAAGTGCGCAAGATGAAGATGATCTCCCCTTCCAACTACGAGGTGGATATCGCCCTCGAAAAGGAAAATGAGTATATCGGCATGTGCCGCCGCGAGATCCTGGATGCCTTCTTGCGCAACCGCGCTCGCCAAAAAGGGGCGGAGCTGATCCACGGCAAGGTGATGCATCTGGAAATCCCCCAAAATGGCCGGGATCCCTACATCCTGCACTACAGCGATTTTTCCGACGGCTCAAATCGGGGAGTACCCCGTTCGCTGGCGGTGGATCTGGTGATCGGGGCAGATGGCTTTCACTCCAAGGTGGCAGAAGCCATCGGTGCCGGCGACTACAACTATGCTCTGGCCTTTCAGGAGCGGATTCGGCTCCCGGACGACAAAATGGCCTACTACGAGGAGCGGGCAGAGATGTACGTGGGGGACGATGTTTCTCCGGACTTCTATGCCTGGGTGTTCCCCAAGTGCGACCACGTGGCGGTGGGCACCGGCACCATGAAGGCCAACCAAGCCCAGATCCAAAAGTTGCAGGCCGGGATCCGCGCCCGCGCTGCCGAGCGGATTCGGGGCGGCCAGGTGATCAAGGTGGAAGCCCATCCGATCCCAGAGCATCCGCGTCCGCGCCGTGTGGTGGGTCGGGCAGCCCTGGTGGGAGATGCGGCAGGCTATGTAACCAAGTCCAGCGGCGAGGGGATCTATTTTGCCGCCAAGTCGGGCCGCATGTGCGCCGAGACCATCGTCGAGACCTCCGAGGGCGGGAAGCGCATCCCCAGCGAAGAAGATCTCAAGCTGTACCTCAAGCGCTGGGATCGCCAATACGGCCTAACCTACAAGGTTTTGGACATTTTGCAACGGGTGTTCTACCGTTCCAACGCCACCCGCGAGGCCTTTGTGGAGATGTGCGCTGACCGGGATGTGCAGCGGATGACCTTTGACAGCTACCTCTACAAGACGGTGGTGCCCATGAACCCTTGGGTGCAGTTCAAGATCACGGTTAAGACTCTAGGCAGCCTGCTGCGAGGGAACGCCCTGGCACCTTAGGGATCCCTACTGCCACTGGAAGGTGACGGTGACCCGATCCCAATTGGCATCGGTTTTCAGAACCCTAGCAGAGGCGCGTTGTCCCGGCGGCACGTCGCTGGGTTCAAACGCGACCACCCGCGTCTCCACCACCTCCTCTCCCCGGTAGAACGTGAAGCGAGCACGAGCGTTGAGGACGGTGCGGGTGCTGCGGTTGATCGCCTCTACGCTCAGGCGGCTGCCAGCCCCCACCCGTTCTTCCTGAATCGAGCCCACGATCACGAAATCTCCCGGGTTGGGTGCAGATTCGGCGGCAGCAGTCGGCGTTGGGCTGGCCGTCGGTGGGGCCGTCTCGGCCTGGCCGGGATCGGGCTGCTTCAAGAGCGCCAAGACGCGGGCCAGCTCCTGCTGAAAGAAGACAAAGGCTTCCCGCGATTGGTTGGCCACCTGGGCCAAGATCAGCCGATCCGACTCTTCCAGGGGGATCTCCAGGAGGGGGGCCGGCCCTTTGAGGGCGACCCGAATGCTGGCGACTTCTTGGTTGATGAATTTATCCAAGTAGGGAAAGATGTTGAGAATGCAGTCTTGAAAGGATCCCATTGGCATAACGCGATTGTTCGTCAGCACTAAGTCGGCTCGCTCACAGCTAGTTCGATCCTCCATATCGATTTCCAGCGGCACCCGAAAAGATCCCAGGCTGGTGTTGGTGATGGTGACGTTAATGCCGTCCACTTCCTGCCGCCAGCCGTGGATGATCTCCAGGCTAGGGCTGGTCACTTCCTCGGTGAAATACTCTCCGGCCCAGGCGGGGGATCCCCATAAAGCTAGGGCCGAGAGCAATCCAGGGAGATAGTAAGTCCGTCTCCAATTCACCTCAACTTTCCCTCCTTGAACTCGCAGATGTCGGGGTAGAGCCAAACCCCACCCAGATGTTGCCTGCTGCCCCGAGATGGCAATAGCCTAGCCCCAGGGCTAGCACAAACCAAGAGGAGACAGCGTTGGTTTAACGGCTTTCAACCTTCTCCTTACTCGGCTCGGCAGCCGAGCGCCCATCTTCTGAGAAACTCGCGGTTGTCTCTGCAGCAGCTCCCCAGAGACCCTACTTGGACGCTCCTGCCGCTGCCGTTTTCCGACTTGTCAGGTGAGGGATCCCGTGTGCGATAGGATCAAAAGGTGCCAAAATCCTGAAAGCCTCGGATCGAGTGCGCCCGTGTTCCTCACCCTTTCAGCAGTATGGCCAGATCTCCAGCTTTGTGGCTCAGTCGCCTCGCTGTTCTGCGAGGGCTGATCTTTATCTTGGCGGTGGTGGTTGCTCTCGTCTACTTGGGCTTCAGCCGCGAAGTTCGTCTTGGCCTTGACCTCAAAGGGGGGACGCAGCTCACCCTGCAGGCTTTGCCCACGGAAGAGGTGCCTGAGATTACCTCTGAGGTGATGCAGGGGGTAGAGGCGGTGATCCAGCAGCGGATCGACGGCCTGGGGGTGGCCGAGCCTCTGGTGCAGATCAGCGGCCAAGATCGCCTGTTCGTGCAGCTGCCGGGGGTGGCAGATCCCGATCGGGCCATTGCTCTTTTGGGCGATACGGCCCGGTTGGAGTTTCGCAAGGGCCTGGTGCCGGTCAGTGCCCTGCCCCGCAACGAGCGGGGAGAGATAACGGCGGGGGAGGATCCCGACGCCCTGTTTGAACGGGTCGGCCTCACCGGCGATCTGCTGCGCAACGCCTATCCCCAAGCCCCCCGCCGCGGATCCCAGACTTGGGAAGTGTTGCTGGAGTTTAAGCCGGCAGGGGCAGAGAAGTTTACTCAGCTCACCCGCGAGTTGGCCGGAACAGGGCGCCCGATTGGCATTTTTCTGGACGACGTGCTGATCAGCGCGCCAATTGTGGGGCCGGAGTTTGCCCGCACCGGCATTACCGGCGGGACGGCGGTGATCACGGGCAATTTCACAGTGGAAACCGCCACCGATCTGGCGGTGAAGCTCAAGGCGGGGGCGCTTCCCGTTCCCATTCGCGTCATTGAAAACCGCACCGTCGGGGCCACGTTGGGGGAAGAGAGCGTGCGCCGCAGCCTCTATGCTGGCATTGCCGGCCTGGTGCTGGTTTTCGTCTTCATGGTGGCCTACTACCGCCTGCCGGGGCTTGTTGCCGATATCGCCCTCCTCATCTACGCCCTCTGTACGTTTGCTCTGTTCCAACTGCTGGGGGTGACCATGACCCTGCCCGGGATCGCCGGCTTCATCCTCAGCATCGGCATGGCGGTGGATGCCAATGTGCTGATTTTCGAGCGCATCAAAGAGGAGCTGCGGGCCGGCAAGTCCATCTACAAGTCCATCTCGGAAGGGTTTAACCGCGCCTTCAGCAGCATCCTCGACAGCAATGTCACCACCCTTTTGGTCTGTGGCGTACTTTTCTGGCTGGGGATGGGGCTGGTGAAAGGCTTTGCGGTAACCCTGGCCATTGGCATTTTGGTGAGCTTTTTCACGGCCATCACCTGCACCCGCACGCTGCTTTTGGCGGCAATGGGGATCCCCGCCCTGCGCAAACCTGAGTTTTACGGCGTTCGCATGGAGGCGGCTCAATCATGACAGCTCAAGAGCTATCCCCCACCGATCCGGCGGTGGGATCCCGGCGGTCGCTTGACTACCGCTTCGACATCGTGGGTCGCAGCAGGCTGTGGTTTAGCTTGTCTCTGGCAGTGTTGCTGGTGGGGCTGGTCAGCATGGCTTTTTCCCTGGCCTCTCTGGGAACCCCCCTGCGGCTGGGGCTGGATTTTGCCGGCGGCACCTTGTTGGATCTGCGTTTTGAGCAGCCTGTCACCACCGACGAGCTGCGGCGGGCTCTGCAGGAACATGACCTGGGAACCAGCATCATCCAACTGGACACCCAGACGGGCCAAGAAGCCCTGATCCGCATGCCCCCTTTGACGGAGCAGGAGCGCCTGGCGGTAGAAGCCACGCTGCGGCAACAGATAGGCCCTTTTGAGCGCAAGCTGGTGGAGACGGTAGGCCCGACGGTGGGGCGTCTGCTCTTGCGCTCCGGCCTTGTGGCGGTGCTCATCTCCTTTGGGCTCATTGTGGTGTATCTGGCCCTGCGCTTCCAGTGGGATTACGCAGTGTTTGCCATTGTGGCCTTGCTGCACGATGTGGTGCTGACAACAGGTCTGTTTGCCCTTTTGGGCCTGACGGTGGGCATGGAGGTGGACAGCCTGTTTTTGGTGGCGCTGCTAACCATCATTGGCTTTTCCGTCAACGACACAGTGGTTATCTACGACCGCATCCGGGAAAATCTGCGTCTGGTCAGCCGCAAGGTCAGCTTTGCCGAGGTGGTGAACCTGTCGTTGAACCAGACTTTTGCCCGCTCTTTGAACACCACCCTGACGACGATGCTGCCCCTGGTGGCCATTGCCATTTTTGGGGGAGCCACCCTGAAGGGGTTTGCCATTGCTTTGCTCATCGGCTTCAGCTTGGGGGTTTATTCCAGCATCTTCATCGCCAGCCCCCTGCTGGTGTGGTGGCGGCAGCGGCGCTATGGCGCCAACAGGGATCCCAATCCCCTGCCTTCCGGCGCAGAGGGGTAGGATCTTCCCTAGCCCAGGGGTAAAGCGGCGGCAACGGCCTACCAGTGCAGTCGCTGGCCGTAGGCAACCAGGTAGCGCTGCAAATCGGCCATTTTGCCCTGGGGCACGATCTGGGCTGGGGTCAAGCCGGGATCCTGGCTGCGGAGCCAAGCCACGGTCAGCCCCGCTGCCGAGCCAATGGTCCACTCGCCGTAATGGGTGCGGGTGGCGGCGTTGACAATGTGGCTGGCGGCGATCCCCTTGCCGCCGATGAGCAGGTTATCCACCTTCTGGGGGATCAGGGCCTCTAGGGGGATGACGATGGGGCGGACGGAAAACTCGTTGACCGGCGCCGAGCTGGCCGACAGGGAAGGCTCCCAGTTGCGGTAGCGACAGCCGTGCATGTCGATGGCGTAGTGGGTGATCCCAACTGCTGTGGGGCTAAAGTCCCGTCCCCCGCTGGCGCCGACGCGAATATCCTGCTCCAGCATCAGGAATTCCGCCTGGCCGTAGGCAGCCCGCCCCAGGATACGCCGCCCCTCCCGGATGTAGGGGTAGAGGCTGAGGCCGGAGCGGGTGCCCAGCAAAGACTCTTCGCCAAACAGCAAGGAGAGGGGATAGCCGGCGCGGGACTGGGTTTCCATCAGCCATTCGGCAAACAGCAGGGCGTGGTTCTCCCCATCTTTGATGGCCGAGACATCCAGCCCCCCCAGCCAGTTGTGGCGCTGCCCTGAGGCCAGCAGCCGCTCTTCCGTTAGGATTAGGGGTGGGTTCATGATCCCCCAGTCGTTGCCGCGGTTCCAGTTCACCAGGGTGAGATCGCCGGGAAGCGGGGTGCCGTAAAAGGGATCCGTGCGGCCTTTGCTGACGATGCGGCGGTAGTTGAAAAAGCTCTGGCCGCTGAAGGTGGGAAACCCCTCCAGGTCGAACTGGCGGCGGTGCTCGGCGCGGGAGTAGCCCGGCTGCAACTGGGCCAGCTCGGCGCGGGAGCGCCCGCCGTCGTCGTGGATGGCCAGCACGAAGGGAAAAGTGAAAGCCTGGGTGCACTCCGGGTTGCTGGCCGGGGCGGCGTTGGGCTCCCCGGTTAGATCTCGCCCTTCTGAGCCCAGCCGGTAGGGGATCCCGGCCCAGCCCACCAGCTCGCCGGTGTCGGTGGCGTCGATCACGAACAAGGGGCGGCCCGGCGGCGCCTGCAGCCGCAGCACCCGCTTGGCAAAGACTTCCGTCTCCTGCCAGCTATACCAGCTCACCAATTCCCGCCACAGCCGCCCCGGCGGCACAAAATCGGGATCCCGCGGCTGCCGCTGCACCGCGTAGATGCTCTCGAGGCGGGAGCCGTCGGCGCTGAAGGTGGCCCCCTTAAAAGCGGTCTGGGTGGCCCAGCGACTGTGGGGGGCGCTGCGGGCGGCCTGTTGCAGCCAGGTTTCCACCGCCTGCAAACCAGCCTGGGGCGGAAAACACAGCCCCCCTACCCAGCAACTGTTGATTTTGGAGACACGGGTTCCCGGCGGGATCCCTGTCCAGGCGGGCAGATGCACCGGCTGGCTTTCGATGAGGGCCTTAAACTCCAGCCAGTGGCGGGAAAAATTGCCCCGCTGCCGCATGGGGAGCGACTCGTCGATGGCTGATACCCCCTGGGAGGTGATCTGGCCCCCCAGCCAAGGGGTGAGCTCGATGAGACAGGTTTGCACGCCCCCCCGCATGGCCTGGCCTGCCGCCGCCACGCCCCCCAGGGATCCGCCCACCACCACCAGCTCGCACTCCCAGATCTCGTCCGGCTGGGGCAGGGGATCCAGCAGCGGCCAGCCGTGGGCCGTAAAACGGGGCACCTCCGGCTCTGGAGCGGCGACGGGCGATCCCCCTTCCGGCTGGGAGAGGGCGGCAAACCCCATCCCCGCCACAAAGCCCAGCAGCGACAGGATCCCCAGCCCCAGAGCTTGTTTGCGCCTGAGTTGCTGCCGCGCCGCTGGGATCCCCTTACCGGCCGTCTTCACCTTAGTTTTGCCTCACACCCCAAGCTTTCTTCCGCAATGCTAGCGGGAGAACCCCTCTTGAGAATAGCTGATGAATAAGGCCCCCTTGAATGGCTGCGGGTGGCTCCGGATCCCCCAGATGGAAGTGCCGGACAAGGGGATCCAAGCAGGTGAAATCGGGCATAGGCAACCGTTGAGCCCTGGATGGCAAGGGCTGGGTCGTTGCCTGGCGTTGGATTGGGCTTTTGTTGGTATCCTACGCGATAGCCGGTCTGATACATTTACGCTGAACACTGCTGAACATCACTGTTCAACTATGCAGCGATAGCATTCTGCTTGTTTCCATTCGCGTTAGCGGGACGGAGTCCAAACAGAATGGCGGTATCCCGCAAAGCTTTGAGTAGAATACCCAAAGCGCAGTTTCCGTGTCGTCTTACTACCAATTTTCTGCTTTGCTTTGGCTACCATGTTGGCAGACTCGAAAGTAAACAGAAAGATCAACTGGTAGTAATCCGTACTGAACATATTATACATTATTTTCAGTATAGTTGAGCTTATTATTGACTAGAGTCATGCTCCGACTGCTGCTCCATGCTGACCTTGCAAACTGTGGCCGACCTGCTGCAAGCCCCTTTGCAGGGAGATCCCCACCTCTTGGGGTTGCCGGTTCAGGCCCTCTGCACCGACAGCCGCCGGTTGCAGCCAGGATCCGTTTTTGTGGCGCTGCGGGGAGAACGCTTCGACGGGCACGATTTTATTCCGCAAGCCCTGAGCAAGGGGGCCGTTGCTGTCATCAGCCAGCGGCCGGTGGAGGGTCCCCACTTCCAGGTTCCCGATACCTTGACTGCCTATCAGCGCATTGCCAGAGCCTGGCGGGAGCAATTTTCCATCCCGGTAGTGGCCATCACCGGCTCAGCAGGCAAAACCACCACCAAGGAAATGCTGGCGGCTGCTCTTTCGCGCTACGGCAGCGTTCTCAAAAGCGAGGCCAACCACAACAACGACATTGGGGTGGCGCAAACGCTGCTGCGGCTACAACCAGAACACCAGTTTGCCGTTCTGGAGATGGCCATGCGCGGCCCTGGTGAGATTCGCCGCCTTGCACAGATGGCTCGCCCCACCCATGCCTTGATTACCCACATCGGCACCGCCCACATCGGCAGGCTGGGATCCCGCGAGGCCATTGCTGCTGCCAAGTGTGAGCTGCTGCAGGAGTTGGGGCAGGGGATAGCTGTGCTCAATGGTGAGGATCCCTTGCTGTTGGCCACTGCCGCCAGCCTGTGGTCGGGAAAAACCCTCACCTATGGCCTCGCCCAAGGGGACTTGCGAGGAGAATGGGATCCCCAAGCCCAAACCGTAACCGTGGAGGGCTTGACCTTGCCGGTGCCCCTGCCAGGAAGGCATCACGCCCTTAACTGGATGGGGGTGCTGGCGGCTGTGCGCAGCTTGGGTCTGAATTGGGAGCGCCTGCAAGAGCCCCTTGACCTACCGCTGCCTCTGGAGGGGCGCAATCGCCATCTCAAGCTGGCTGGGGACGTGGAGATTTGGGATGAGACCTACAACGCCTCGCCGGAAGCGATGATCGCGGCTTTGCACCTGCTGGCTCAGACTGCGGGAAAACGGCGCTGGGCCATCCTCGGCCCAATGCGGGAACTGGGAGAGCATGCCCCACAGCTCTACGCAGAGGTGGGTCGGGCGGCTGCCTCCTTGAGACTGGAGCGGGTCTGGCTTTTGGATCCCGACGGGGAGATGCAGCCACTGGTTGACGAAAAGCCAGCCGCCGAGGTTGAACGCTTTGAGGAAGCTTCTGCCTTAGTGGAGGGTTTGCAGCAGCAGGTGCGGGCAGGGGATCGACTGCTGTTTAAGGCGGCGCGAGCCGTCGAGCTGGAGCGGGTGCTGCACCGCTTTTTGCAGGCTTGGCAGGGATAAGCTAAGCTAAAGGACAGTCGATAAGTGGCGCCCTATCGAGGCCATCGACCCGAAGCTTGCCCACACCTTCTTCACAGCTGCACTTCTTCTGGACAGCATGTACCACAACCCTTCTCTGCGGGAAGAACCTCGCGATCAGCCTCCAGTAGTGCTGCCCCTGCCCGGTAGCATTTCTATCCTCGACTGGTTGCGCCAGGAAGGCCGGCTGATCGAGCAGCCTCTTGAAGTCCCTGAAGCTGTTTTGGAAGAAGACATCGACGACATCGACGATTTGATCGGGGACGACTACGACGAAGACTTCGAGGCGGAAGAAGAGTAGGCATGCCTGCTGAGATCGCCAACTCGTTTACCCCTCTGCCCAGCACCGCAGAGGTGCCCACTTTGGCGATGCCAATGGAACGCTAACTTGAACAAACAATGTAAACAAACGTAACGATCCCTCAGCCTCAAGGGATCCTCATCGGGCGTGTTTTGGATGGTTCACCGCCATCTCGCGATGATTGTTGCAAATCTAACCTCAGCGGAGAGTAGCCTTGTAAGCCTTGTCAAAAAGGTATTTTGGGGTAGTAGAAATATCTTTTTCGGGGACTTTTTGCGATTTTGAGGAACCCGAGCTCTATCCCGTCCGTCACATAGAAATGTGAACCTACTCTTCACGGAGGGTTACATTGCATGATTCGCAATCTCTTCGCTCTCTCCTTGGCTGTTGCCTCGGCCACCACGTTGGTTGCAGCCCCTGCGGTCATTGCCGGCAGCCACGGCGCGACTTCTGAAAGCGTGAAAACCGCTGCCCCTGCCAGCAAAACCATAGTAGATGTTGCTGCCGAGGCCGGCTCTTTCACCACCTTGATCCAAGCCTTGGAAGCTGCCGACTTGGTGAAGGTGCTCTCCGGGGAAGGCCCCTTCACCGTTTTCGCTCCCACCGATGAAGCTTTTGCGGCGCTGCCGCAAGGCACTCTAGAGGAGCTGCTGCAGCCGGAAAACCGCGAGAAATTGACCCGGATTCTCACCTACCATGTGGTGCCCGGCAAAGTCCTCTCCAGCGATCTAAAGGAAGGTGAAGTGACGACGGTCGAAGGATCTTCTGTGAAGATCTCCTTGAGCGACGGAGTCAAGGTCAACGATGCCAAAGTGACGCAAGCAGACATTGAGGCCTCTAACGGCGTCATCCACGTCATCGACAAGGTGATCCTGCCCCCGCAAAGCTAACTTGTCGGTGCTAAGGCTCTAGATCCCAGGGGGGTCTAGTCCGGCCCCTGCCCTCAGGGGTGGGGGCTTTGCGTTGCAACCCAGCCCGGCGACCCTGGCCTTGAGCTCTACAGGTCGATGCCGACGCTGGAAGTGTAGATCGCCTCCACCGACACGCCGGACACCCGCTGCGGACGCACGATCATGTACTCGTTGTCCATTTGCTTGGGCAATGTGATGAACTCGTCCCCACCCACCATCAGTTGGTTGATCAGCTCTGTGTATTCTCTAGCTTCCTTGACCCGTACCTGCATGGTTTGTCCACCTTCGAGCATGATGTGGACAAGGTATCCATCGGGTTTTCTGGCCATGGGTGCTCCTATTGGGTGCAGCGAAGGTCGATAAGGGGCGTTCTCATGAACATTATTCCCCCATCGGAGAGGCCTGGCCAACCCTTGCCCCCGCCAGGAAATCTGGAGTTGCGGCGCGACCAACCGACTTGAGGCAGTTTCCCGGGCGCCTCCCCGGCCCACAGCTCCCCTCCCAAAAAGAGAGGAAAGGCGAAGGAAGGCCAAAGCAAGTGGTTCCCCTGCGATTGGGGATGGCTATAGATTACTAGGATGTGCCTATTTTGAGCTTCCTACCCAACTTGCTCGATCTCCCCGCTGGCTGGGATAGCTGGAGTGACTGGCGCAAACTCCCTTCAACGGCTGGACTGGCGCAACCTCAACACCCTCTGGGGATCCATTTTGGCCGAGACCTTGAGCCGGCTGGGTTGTCGGGTGGCCGTGGTCTGTCCAGGATCCCGTTCTGCCCCCCTCACCTATGCCCTAGCCCAGCACCCTGAGATCGAGGCCATTCCAGCGGTGGACGAGCGGTCGGCGGCCTTTTTTGCCCTCGGCTTGGCCCAGCAAACTCGGCAGCCCATCCCTCTGGTGTGTACTTCCGGCAGCGCCGGCGCCCATTTTTTCCCTGCTCTCATCGAGGCGGCAGAAAGTGGTTGGCCCCTTTTGGTGTTGACGGCGGATCGGCCGCCGGAGCTGCGCCACTGCCGCGCCGGGCAGACCATTGACCAGGTGAAGCTCTACGGCCACTACCCCAACTGGCAGGCGGAGCTGGCCCTGCCCAGCGCCGACCTGGAAGCTCTGGCCTACCTGCGCCAAATGATCATCCACGCCTGGGAGCGTGCTCTCTACCCTTTCCCGGGTCCGGTGCATCTCAACGTGCCTTTGCGGGATCCCTTAGCTCCCGTTGCCGATGGCAGCACGGCGCCGCTGGTTCATTTGCAGGAAGATCCGGAGTTTGAGAAGACCTTTTTCCGCGGGGTTATCTCCCCATCTGGCCTGGTCACCCCGGCTGGCGGTTCTGCATTCGCGTCAACAGCTTCCTTTTGGCGGGAGTGGTGTGGCTGTGAGCGGGGGGTGATCTTGGCAGGGCCGGCCCAACCGGCAGACCCCCAGCGTTATGCAGAGGCGGTGGCCCGCTTGGCGCTGGCCCTGGGCTGGCCGGTGTTGGCGGAGGGACTCTCCCCTTTGCGCAACTACGCTTCCCTCAACCCCTACCTCATCACCACCTACGATTTTCTCCTCCAGGGAGAGCAACCTCCTCTTTGGCCAGAGCAAGTGATCCAACTGGGATCCTTGCCCACCAGCAAGGCGCTGCGGCAAACCCTAGCCCAAGCCCGACCCCGCACCTGGCTGCTCGATCCCCGGGCCCAGAACGCCGATCCCCTCCACAACCCCACCACCCACTTGCCCTTTGTCGTGGAGGAGGTGGCGGCAGGGATCCCGGCAGGCAAGGCCAAAGCAACCGCTTTTCTACAAACCTGGCTGCGGGCGGAAGCCAAAGCTCGGGCTGAGCTGGATCGGCTGCTGGCTGACCTGCCGGAGTGGTTTGAGGGCAAGCTTGCCTGGTGGCTGGCCCACCACCTGCCGCCGGAGACGCCGCTATTTATTGCCAACAGCACGCCGGTGCGGGATGTGGAGTGGTTTTGGCCGCCCAACGATCGCCGCATCCGGCCCTACTTCAACCGCGGCACCAACGGCATCGACGGCATCCTCTCGACTGCCTTTGGGGTGGCCTACCGCCATCGGCCAACAGTGCTGCTGACTGGGGATCTGGCCTTTCTGCACGACTGCGGCGGCCTGCGTCTTGCCCAATGCCTCCAGGGATCCCTGACCATTCTTCTCATCAACAACCAGGGGGGCGGCATCTTCGAGCTGCTGCCCATTGCCGAGGCGGGCCCACCCTTTGAGCCCTACTTTGCGACTCCCCAGGCGGTGGATTTTGCCCTCCTCTGCCAGGCCCATGGCATCCCCCAGCAGCGGATAGAGACCTGGGAAGAGCTGGCCCAGGCTTTGGATCCCTTGCCCGCCCAAGGGGTGCGGGTGTTGGAGATCCTTACGGATCGGCGGGCGGACGCGCGGCGACGGCAGGAGTGGTTCCGGCGCTGGTCTGAGCTGCCATCCACGCTGTAACCCGCTTCCAGATCTGTTCGGGCAGATCCTCGGCCTCGCAGTCCAGCCACTGGATCCCTGGCATGGCCCGAAACCAGGTCATCTGCCGCTTGGCAAACTGGCGGGTGCGCCGCACAATCAGAGGCTGCAGCTCGGCTGCCGGGATCCGCCCTTCCAGGTAAGCGCCGATCTCCGCATAGCCCAAGGTCTGCAAGAGGGGCAGGTCTGGCCCGTAGCGCTGCCGCAGCGTTTTTACCTCCTCAATCCAGCCTGCCGCCAGCATTTCTGCTGTGCGCCGGGCAATGCGTTGTTCCAGACGGGGCATTGGGCAGTGCAACCCCAAGAGCAAAATGGGGTAGTCAGGAGGATGGGCCTGCCGCAGGTAGGAAGCCGGCTTCCCAGTGGTGTAGATGATCTCCAAAGCCCGCAGGGTGCGCACTTCATCATGAGGGTGAATCTGCCCCGCTGCCACAGGATCCAACTGCTGCAGCCAGGCGTAGCGGATCTCGGGCGGCCACGTCTCCAGTTGAGCGCGCAACTGAGGCTGGGGGGGAACTGCCGGGATCCCTAAGCCTGCCGTGATCGACTGAATGTAGAGCCCTGTGCCCCCCACCAGAATAGGAGTCTGTCCCTGCCGATGGGCTGCGGCAATGCGCGCCTGGGCCGCCTGCTGAAACTCGGCCACTGTATAGGTGTGGCGGGGATCCACAAAGTCAATCAACTCGTGGGGCCAGAGGGCCCGCTCGGCGGGAGTGGGCTTGGCAGTGCCGATGTCGAACTCCCGGTACACCTGACGAGAGTCGGCGTTCAACAGGGGGGATCCCAGCCGCTGGGCCAACAGCAGCGCCTGGCGCGACTTGCCGGTGGCCGTGGGGCCAGCGATGACGACAAGCCCCGGCCTTGCAGTCGAGGAGGGGGAGGGAGGTTCTCGACAGTCGCGCCCATTTGGAGACCGGTTTTGATCCATCCGCCGGCAAGAAAGTTCACCCAGGGCAGCAGATTAAAATTTTCAAAGAACCTTAGCGCTGTGGCTAGAATAGAACATCCATAGTCTCTATCGTCTTCCCAGCTCTTCGAATTTCCCCGTGATCTCATCTTATGTCCCTGCTTCCGTTGCCATGTGGGGCGGGGCACGGCCTCGGTTTAAACTGCCCCTTGTCAAACTGCTTTTCCTGTTGCTGCGGGCCTCGGCACGGCTAGGTCTGGCCGGCCTTGGCAGAGCCCTCGGAGCAGGAATCCTGGCGGCGTTGCTGGCGTGGGAACCGCGCCCTGCCTTGGCAGAGGTTTTGGTGCTCAAGCAGGGAGAAGTGCGAACTTTGCCCCTATTGCAAACAAGTGCCCGGCTGCCCCTGCAGATGGAAATGCTCTATTTGGGCATGGTGGAGGAGCGCTTCTTGAGCTACGCCCGCGCCAACAATTGGGAGACTATTTCCAGCGACCGGGAGGATCCCCGCTGGAGCCGCTGGCAACTGCGCCCGGGCGGTGAGGCCCTTTACCTGCCGGATGCCCCTTCGTCGCGGGATCCCTTAGAGCCCCCCCTCTATGCCCGTGGGTTTTATGTGGAGGCCTACTTCATGGGCGGGCGGCTGGCGGGGATGCACCTAATTGACAATCCAGAAGAGCCGGGCTTCAATTTAAGGCAACTGCAAAGGCTTGTTCGCGCCTGGTTCCCCGATAATCGCCTGATGGTGTACTACCAGGTGCTGCCGGAGGATCCGGACCAGCAGGTGCTGGGCGCCTACTGGGGCACTGTCCCTCCCCCTTACCTTGCCACCATTCAGCGCAACAGCCGCCTGCCCTTCTGCCAGACCTTTTTCAGCCCCACTTCGCCCCAGCCCATCACGCCTCCTTCCACACCTCCCCATTGCCTAGTCCAGGCCGCCGGTGAGGACGGTACCGTGCCTTTGGCTGCCCAGAAGAAGACCAACGCTCTGCGCTAGAATTTCGAGCCCATCCTCCCACCAGAAGGGATCCCTGCCGCTGAGCCGTGGCCCTTCCCAATGGGCTGAGGGTGAGGAGCGCCAGGCCTTCTCCCCTCTCTTTTGCGCCTTGGCCTGAGAGGAGTCCAAGGGCAGGGTTTTCCCAGATCAGCTCAAATCAAACCGTTACCAGCTCGGGGCGGCGGCTGTGGCGAATGGCACGAATGGCTTCCCCGTAGTCCTTGGCCTTGAACACGGCTGAGCCAGCCACGATGGCGTTGGCCCCCGCCTCGATCACCTGCCAGGCGTTGCTGGCCTTGATGCCGCCATCTACTTCAATCCAGGGATCCAAGCCCCGCTCGTCGCACAGGGCCCGCAACTGGCGAATCTTGGGCACCACCGCCGAGATGAAGCTCTGGCCGCCAAAGCCAGGGTTGACGCTCATGATCAACACCAGGTCCACCAGATCCAGCACGTACTGGATCAGCTCCAGGGGGCTGGCCGGGTTAAGCACCACCCCTGCCTGTTTGCCCAGATCCTTGATTTGGCTGAGGGTGCGGTGCAGGTGGATGGTGGAGCTGGACTCGGCGTGAACGGAGATGATGTCGGCCCCCGCCTTGGCAAAGTCGGCCACATACTTTTCCGGCTCCACAATCATCAGGTGGACATCCAGAGGCTTGGCCGTAACCGGGCGCAGCGCTTCCACCACCAGCGGGCCGATGGTGATGTTGGGCACAAAGCGGCCATCCATCACATCTACGTGGATCCAGTCGGCTCCTGCCTCGTCCACTGCCCGCACTTCTTCCCCCAAGCGGCTAAAATCGGCTGAAAGGATGGAGGGGGCGACGACGATCGGCTTTTGCCCAGAAGCTGCTGACGGCTGAGTCATGGTGAGTATCCAAGTTGTAAACCGCAAAATAGGGGAGCTCGCTCCTCTATGGTACGGAGTTTGATCCCCTTTGCAAACTGCCTCTTGGCTCGGAGCCTAGGGTTGCAGGGGAGAGGTGGAGCCAGCACTGGCCTCGACCCACCGCCATCCCCGGAAAACTTAGGCCAGATGTCCCCAGAGATCCGGTGGCTGCGCGTTGCTCTGAGGCTCTGGAGCAGCCTGCTCTGAGGGAGCCGGGTTCACCTCTTCTTCCAGCCGCAGGGCCAGCTGCTGCAACTGCATATAGATGCTGTTGACAGCCAGCATGGCCAAGACGGTGCCGAAAAACTTGGTGCGGGATCCCATAGACCAACTCCTGGGTAAGAACCAAGATAGGACAAAGGTACGTTCCTCGCCGCTGCCCTAGCTCCAACTTAGCGCACAGGCGGAGCAGGCTCTTGGAGAAAATATGGTTTCCCTCGACAGATGCAAGCACTTTCCCGGAGCAATGTCATGACCGCCTCCCCAAAGCCCGCCTACCAGCACCTGCACACCGCCCTTTGGGTCAGCGATCTGGCCAGGGCCGAGCATTTCTACGGCACGGTGCTCGGGATCCCCAAGGCAGAACGGTTTCCCTTTGACTTTCCCGGCGCCTGGTACCAGGTGGGGTCTTCGCAGATTCACTTGATCGTCACTGAGGAGCCGCTTGACCAGGGGCAGCAAGCCAGTCGTGGCAGCAGGGCGAAGTGGGGGCGCCTTCCCCACGTGGCGCTGGGAGTGGAAGATCTGGAGGCGGTGAAAGCCCGCCTGCTGCAGGCAGGCTATGAGGTGCAGCCCAGCGCTTCCGGGCGGGCGGCTGTGTTTGTCCGCGATCCGGATGGGAATGTAATCGAGCTAAGCGCCATTGGCGCAACTGAGCCATGAACCCTCTCCCCCCAGCGATACCGCCTGTAACACCAGCGCGGCGTGGCGATAGGGATCCCCGCTGCCAGTTCGACCCGGCCACCGCCCTGGTCAGCGCGGCGCAGATGCAGCGCCTTGAGGAGGAGATCTTCGCTGCCGGCATGCCCGTGGCCGCCCTGATGGAAAAGGTAGGGCTGGCCGCTTTTGCCCAGTTGCAACAGGATTTTCCCCAGGCCCAGCGCATCGGCATCCTCTGCGGGACAGGGCACAATGGCGGCGACGGCTTGGTGGTTGGACGAGAGCTGCGGCTGGCCCAAAGGTCGGTGAAGGTGTGGCTGGGCAAGCCAGATCTCAAACCCCTGACCGCCGAGCACGCCCGCTACCTCAGGGCCCTGGGGGCGGAGTTTGTGGAGCGGGTGGAGGCGTTGGCCGACTGCGACCTGCTCATCGACGCCCTCTTTGGCATTGGCCTAAACCGGCCCCTGGGGGATCCCTGGGCGGAGGCGGTGGAGTGGGCCAACGGCAGCGGCATTCCCATCCTCAGCCTGGACCTGCCCTCCGGCCTCAACGACCAGACAGGCGAGATCTGGGGCTGCTGCATCCGCGCCAGCTACACCTATGCCCTGGGCCTCTGGAAGCGGGGCCTGTGGCAGGAGGCGGCTCTGCCTTGGGTGGGACGTCTGCGCCGCCTCGATTTCGGCATTCCCCCTTGGGCCTGGCCGGAGGTGGAAGTTCCCCAGGTGTTGCTGCACCCCTGGCCCCATTTCCCCCCCGATCCGCCTTTGGATACCCACAAATACCGCCAGGGATCCCTGTTGCTGGTGGCGGGATCGACAACCTATGCCGGGGCGGCGGTGTTGGCCGGGCTGGGATCCCGCGCCAGCGGCGTGGGCATGGTAACCCTGGCGGTGCCGGCAGAAGTGAAAGGGCTCGTCCACAGCGCTTTGCCGGAAGTCTTGGTTCACGCCTGGGAAGGGATCCCCTCCCTGCTGGCCGAGAAACCCTTTCAGGCGGTGGCGGTGGGGCCGGGCGTGGGAGAAACCCGCCGTCTGCTGCTGGAGATCCTGCTGCAGGATTGGGCCGGGATCCCTTGGGTGATCGACGCCGATGGCCTCAACGCCTTGGCGGAAATAGGGGTGGAGCGCTTGCCAGAACACAGGATCCAAGCCATCCTCACCCCGCACCTGGGGGAGTTTCGCCGGCTTTTTCCGCACCTCCCGCTTTCAGATCGCATGGAGGCAGCCCAGAGAGCAGCAGCCCAGAGCGGGGCAGTAGTGGTCTTGAAGGGGGCGCGGACGGTCATCGCCTCTCCTACGGGGGAATGCTGGGTCAACCCGGAAAGCACACCGGCTTTGGCCCGCGGCGGCAGCGGCGATGTTCTGACCGGCCTGATCGGCGGCCTGGTGGCGCGCAGAAGGGCTCAACTGGGTCAGTCGATGGGGATCGCGGAGCTGCTCAGTTGCGCCTGTGCGGGGGTGTGGTGGCATGCTCAAGCAGCCATCCATTTGGCGGGGGAACGGGGTCTAACGGGCGTGGATCCGGCCCACCTGGCGGAGCACCTGCCGAAAGCGCTGCGGATTCTGCGGCAACAAAAGCCCACTTAAGGTTGCAAAAACCCCAGGGCCAGCCCCAGGAAAATGAACAGGCCAAAACCAATCCGATAGACAATGAACACCCAGGTGCTGCTGCGCTGCAAAAATCGAATTAGCCAGTCGATGGACCCGTAGGAGAAGACAAAGGCCGAGAGCGTCCCCAGCCCCTGCGACAGCAGCGCCTCTGCCCTGAACTCGGCGATAAACTCCGCCACCCCGGCCAAAAAGAGGGCCGGGATCCCCAGCAAAAAGGAGTAGCGGGCGGCAGCCGAGCGCTGCAAATCGAGCAACAGAGCCGCCGTCAGCGTCACACCAGAGCGGGATACCCCTGGGATCAGGGCCAAAGCCTGGGCCAGCCCCACCCAGAGCCCATCCCCAATGCCCAGGCTGTGCAGATCGCGCCGGCGCTTCCCCACCCGTTCTGCCCAGCCCAAAGCCAGGGCCAAGCCGATGGCGGCGGCGGCAACCACCCACAACTGCCGGGGCGGGGATCCCCAGATGGCCTTGACGGCCCAGCCCGCTATGACAATCGGCAGCGTTCCCACCAGGATCCCCATGAGCAGCCGCCAAGACTCCTCCTGGAAATCTCGCTTCTGCCAAGCCTTCCAGGAGCCGAGGAGCAACTGGCGCAGGTCAGAAGCAAAGTAGATCAACACCGCTCCCAGGCTGCCCAATTGGATCACCGCCGCAAAGGAAGCCCCCGCATCCGGCCAGCCCAGCAAAGCTGGAAACACCCGCAGGTGCGCCGTGCTGCTGATGGGCAGAAATTCCGTGATCCCTTGCACCATGCCCAAGACCAGGGCCTGCCACCAGTTGGGATACCAGATATCGGCCAGCACCAAAGAAAGCCTCTCCCAGTACGCCAGGCTACTGTCTGGAGGGGAGTTTCCCTCACCCCCAACCCCTCTCCCTTAGGGAGAGGGGAGATAGAGATGCCGCAGTACCTCACCAGCCTTGCCCTGTCTCTGAAAAGGGCTACGCCCGAAACCCCCTGTTCAGGGATCCACTCTCAAAACTCTCCCCCGCTCGAAGGGAGCTGCCCTTAGAAAGTGAGCCGCTCCGGATCGTCGATGGTGATGAGCCAGTTGCCCACATTGCGGAAGAGGGGGTTGGGCTCTGTCCCCCGTACCCGCGCCTCTACCCGGTAGATGCCGGCAGCGGAAGGATTGCGCACATTGGAGAGCACCAAGCGGATCTCCTGGCCGGCGGCAATGGGCTGACGGGCCACCACCTCCAAAGAGCGAAACTCCTCGTTCCAGTACACTTCCGCCAGCTCCACCGGCTTGCCCTCCACCTCTAGGCGCACGTTCTCCGGGTCGATGACGGCATCGAAATTTCTATCCCCGTTGATCTGCACCTCTGCCACCGCCACGTTCTGAGGCGGGATCGTCAGGCGATAGCGATCCAACCGACCGCGAATGCCGCGAAAATCCAGCCGGTAGCTGAGGACAGGTACCCCTTCGCTGCCGGTGATCACCAGGCCCGACTGCGCCGCTGCCGAAGGGGACAGCACCCCTACCAACAAGCCTGCCAAAATCAGCCTCGTCCCCAGCCGGGCCAAGCGGAGGCTCCACGAACGCTTCACTGCTCTCAACACCCAAACCTCCCAAAAGACATCAGTGTAGGCACAACTTGCCGCTGACCTAGGGAGCAGCAAGGCCATGAGATTAAATTAAATTGCTATCCATCGTAAGGGGTGGGATCCCTTGTACCGAGAGCGCTCAAGGCCCACGCGGGTGCGGAGATGCGCAGTTTTCCCCGCCCCCAGAACCTTGCAGTCGCAACCCTGATGCTCTGCAACGTCCAGGAGCCTGGGGGATGGGCGTCGAAGGATATCACTTAAAGAAACTAAGTACCCCCACCCCGATCACCATCAGCACCCAGAGCAGGGATCCCACCAAAATCACATTCTTGGCCCGGCTCCAGTCGCTGGCCGAGCTGAAGAGCACCGGCACCGCCACCACCAACAGCAAGCTGTAAAGCACCAACACCAACAAAGCAATTTGGAAAATGAGCATCATGGTCTGGATCCCTCACAAAAGTCTTGTCTTGGATAAAAGCTCCCGACGACACCGGGCTGCCCAACCTGATCCGGCTCGCTGCGCACCGGCGGCAGGGTAGATAGGATAACGCTGTAAACTACCCGGCTCCGACCGCCCCCCCTTCCAGCCCCCCAACCCCCCGTATACGGGGGGCAGGGGGGCGGGGGGATTGAGGGGGGTACGGAGCGGGCTTTTGGTAGCCCTGCAGCTGGCAAGCCAACCACGAACCCCCCTCTTGTCCCCTCGCATGCGGGGGGATGTAGGGGGGCTGGTTTACAGCGACCCCCAAAAGTGCAATCCCGTTGGCACCGTTCAAATCTGCATCCCCTTCCCAACCACAAGCCGGGTTCACACAGCGAAAATGCTTCCCTTCCCGTTGCCCAATCCACAGGCACTGGTGGCAGGTCTGCGAGCTGTAGGCCGGCGAAACCACCACAACCTTCACCCCTGCCCGCATCGCCTTGTAGTGCACAAACTGCCGCAACTGGTAGAACGCCCAACTGTTTGCCCGCCGCCGCTCCGTCTTGCTGCGCGGCTGCCGGTTGACCCGCTCCCGGATCCCGGTCAGGTCTTCCAAGGCAATAAAACGGTGAGTGGCCAGTGCCCTAGCAACAATCGACTTGGAGATGCAGTGGTTCACCCAAGTTTGAAAGCGTCTCTCCCGACCAGACAGCCGTTGCAGCAGTTGCTGACACCGACGTCGTGTACTGCGTGTGCCCTTGCTGGCCTTGCGTTGGAGAACCCCTCTCAAACGGGAGTAGTGGTCTCTGACCTGGTTCAACTGCCGTCCATTCCAGTTATCTCCCTCAGAGGTGTGGGCAATATCTCTCCTACCCAAGTCCACACCAATGGCCTTGACGGCGTGCTCCGGCTCCGGCACCTCAGACTCCACGCCAATCTGGATGGAGTAGGAGCCGCCTTGGCGCTTGACCAACGTGGCTGCTTTGGGATTTGAACCCGCTAGCAGGCCGCGCTGGTAGTGACCTATATCCAGTTCAAAGCGTTCCCGTCCCTCAACGGTGGTCAGCGACACCGTCCAGTCCTTCTCACGGAACGAGAAGATGCGGGCATCGTAGGTAACAAAGCCAGACTTGAACGCCTTGACTGGACGGTTTTTCTGCTGGGCAACCTTGCGGGCACCGGCTAACCTTCTGCACACCTGTTGTGCCAGGTTGCTGGATAGTCCGAAGCGGGTACGAATCTCGCGGTAGCAGAGAGATTGGAGCTTGACGGCGTTGACTATCTTCTCTGGTGTGTTCTCATTCACGCAGTTCAGTGCCTTTGCGAAGGCATCCAGGGTCGCATCCAGCTTGGCGGCTTGCGACACAGACACCTTGAGTTTGCAGGAGATAGTCAGGACTTGGGCCATGTCACGATTATACGTCGTCCGCATTCCTCCCGACCCTGACCGGCACGGCCCCCGGCCCCCCAGTCCCCCCGTATACGGGGGGATATAGGGGGGTACAGGGCGGGGCTCCTGCGGTTTCTAGCTGACTATACCAAAACTGGGATCCCTCTTTTGGCCATATCCGTCGGGGCAGCCATGGACGAATGAACTACCCAGATACGGACTGCATTCGGAAAGGGTTGAAGTCGGTTGCCACGTCAAAGTAGTCTTCCTGTTCTTGCTGCTTCAGCCAGCCGGTGATGACATAGGTCAGGGGCGTACAGACCGCCTCAACGGCACACTTGAACACGTAGTTGGAGACAATGAGGCTCATCAGACCGGGAAACACCCCCCAGAAGGCGATGAGAATAAACAGGCCCGTATCCACCGCCTGGCCCACCAGGGTGGAGCTGATGGTGCGTGTCCACAGCCAGCGTCCCCGCGTCCACACCTTCAGGCGGGCCAGCACATAGGCATTGGCAAAGCTGCCGCTCCAGTAGGCAATTAGGCTGGCCAGTACAATGCGCGGGGTAAGGCCGAGAATCTGTTTGTAGGCTTCCTGGTAGGGCCAGTCGGGGGCTGCCGGCAGGGATCCCACGATCATCAAGGTCGCCGACATCAGGGCCGCCGAGATAAATCCCAGCCAGATCACCCGCCGCGAGCGGGCATAGCCGTAGACCTCCGTGAGGATGTCGCCGAAAATGTAGCTGAGGGGAAAAAGGACGGTGCCGCCATCGAACGTAAACGGCCCCAAGAGCACGATCTTGGTGGAGGCGATGTTGGAGATCAGCAGCACAGCCACAAACAGGGCCGTCACCGCATCCAGGTGCCGATAGGCGCGCTCAAAAACCCTCTCAGACATCAGGATCCCCCCAACAGCTTGCGGATGTGCTTTAGCTCCTTGACGATCAAGGCCAAGCCCTGGCTGTGCCGTTCCACCTCGCTGGTGAGCTTACGGATCTGCTCTTCCAGGTTAGCGCTGTGGGATTCCTGACGCTCCAGGCGCTGGTTGAGATCAGAAAGCCGCGTCACCACTTCCCGCTGGATAAGGTTTTCCGTGCCTTGGATGAGCAGCGTCTCGATGGCGGTGAGCTTGTTCAAGAGCAACTGGGTGTTGGTTTCCGATCCCGGCTCTGCTGCCGCCGCAGGGGCTACTTGCAGGGCCTTTTGAATGCGAGCCAGAAGAGCCTCCGCCTCAAACGGCTTTTCAATAAAATCGAAATCGACAAAAGGCTCAGGGACGCGGGCTGTTACCTGCTCTTTCATCCCCGACATGATGATGACAGGGGTATTCTTCAGGCTCTCTTCCTGCCGGATGGCCTGCAATGTGTCATAGCCGTCCATCTTGGGCATGACAAAATCCAGCAAGATCAGGTCGGGGTGATGTTTTTTGGCAGCCTCCAGGCCCGCTAGGCCGTCTTTGGCCTCCAGCACCTGAAACTGGTCAGCCAAGATGCTGGCCACCATCTTGCGGATCATGATGCTATCGTCAATGACCAACACCGTCTTGGCTGTCATGCTCGGGCGCCCCCTTTTCCCAATCTACTCGACCTGCTCAGCCTCTTCCTCCAGCGCATGAAGCATCAGAGGCGTCCTTCCTGGGACACCAATAGAGTACTCTCCCTCTCAGGGAAGTGGAGTGTTTACAGCTCCAATTTCGCCGACTCTCCCAAGGCCCAGAACTTGCCGGTTTCGCATCGCTGCCTTGCTATAATCTAACGTAAACAAACATTAAGCATTCGCACCTTGCAGGGTTATGAGCTTACAGTTGAGCTCCGAGCTGTCGCTGCCGATCCCATCTCCAGTCGGAGAAGCTGCTTACCGCGCTTTTCAGTGGGGCAAAAATCTCTTTGGCTTTGCCCACAAGGCTCTCTCCACCCAGGCTTTGGAGCTGATGCTCTCTGTGCTCAGGGAGCTGCAAAGTTTTTCCTCTGGGAAGCCCCTACCGCCGCGGGAGCGGGTGAAGGTCAGCCCAGCTACTTTGCAAGAGTTGCGGGCTCGTTACGAACGGCTGCTACAGGTCGATTGGCAAGACGCCGAGGCAGGTTACTACCCTCACGCCCTTCTTTTCGATAACCCCTGGCTGGACTTTGCCCGCTACTACCCGCAGGTATGGCTGGATCTGCCGCAGATCACTCAGCGGGTACACAGCCGGCGCTACCAAGAGTTTTCTCCAGACATCTCCACCGAGGGCTATCCAAAATACTACCTGCAAAATTTTCATTACCAAACCAACGGTTACCTGAGCGACAGCTCGGCTGAGCTCTACGACCTGCAGGTGGAACTGCTGTTTGGTGGCGCGGCAGATGCGATGCGGCGACGGGTGATCCGCCTGCTCAAGGATGGTCTCGATCCTGCTCTATCCGACCCCCACATCCTCGACGTAGCTTGTGGCACCGGGCGCACGCTGCGCCTGCTGCGGGGATCCCTGCCCAAAGCGGCGTTGTACGGCCTGGATCTTTCCCCTGCCTATCTGCGCAAGGCCAACCGGCTGTTGCAGGAGTTGCCCGGGGAGCTGCCCCAGCTCATCCGCGCCAATGCCGAGGCCATGCCCTACGCCGACGCCACCTTTGATGCGGTTGTCAGCGTGTTTCTCTTCCACGAGCTGCCCGGCCCGGCCCGCCAAAATGTCATCAACGAGATGAGCCGGGTGGTGAAGCCGGGGGGCGCCATTGTCATCTGCGACTCGGTGCAACTGCTGGACTCGCCCGAGCTGGAGGAGACGATGGAAGCTTTTGTGCAAACCTTCCACGAACCCTACTACCGGGACTACATCCGCGACGACCTGGGGGTGCGCCTGCAGCAGGCAGGCTGTGAGGTGTTGCGCCGAGAAACCCACTACGTCAGCACTTATATCTTGGCCCGTAAGAGTTGAGCGCCCTTGCCAAAAGCTTAAGAGGGTAAGGAGATTCGCGGTCGCCTGGCCAAAGGCTGTATAGTAGTATCAGACACGAAACCTCGGATAAAAAGCTAGGTCATCAACGCCCTTAAGTGCAAGGCGTCAGAATCTTTTCTATACTTAGGCTCATGTCCCCTCCGTATGGATCCCTTCGTGCCGGCATCACTGCTCTCAAGCAGGAGCGCTACTTAGAGGCGATCAACCTCCTTGAGTCTTTCTGCTACTGCTGCTCGATTCACGAGAGCTCGCCCCGCCAGAAGGAGCGCAACGGTTCCAGGATAAACCCTGAGGAATGCGCTTTGGCGCGGGTAGCCCTGGTCATGGCCTATCAGGGCAGCGGCGACTTGGAGCGCTCGACCGCGCTCTGTCAGGAGCTGTTGGAGCAGGGGGAACCCTCCTCAACAACACCCCTCTGGGCGCAGGAATGGGCAGCTCAAGCTCTGCCCACCCTCAGGCAGGCTTCAGAGCAGTCTATGCCGCCTGAGGAGGTGATGGCGCGGCTGCCCGTCCCCCGGCAGTTGGAAGACTGTCAGACCCTGTGTAGCTCCCGCGATCCCGCCCCGCATTTACTCAAGTCTGCCAACTAATCCTGCCAGTAGGCTGAAGTTGGCAACTCTGGGTGAAGAGCCGACAGGAGAAGTTGTGTTTTCGCCAGGAGCGCGCCTCTAGGTGTTCGAGTCTCACATGTTAATCGTAGAGTATGCCTGCTGCTGAGCCCACCACCTACCACTTTATTGTTGCCAGTCTGTCTTTTTTGCGCTCTGAACCTCTGGAGGAAGTGCTGGAGGAGCGTCGCCGACACTACGAGGAGCACCATCGCTCCATCGATTTCTTTTGGGTGCCCCAGCCGGCTTTCATGGAAGCTCCAGAGCTGCGTCCCCTGCGCCACAAGTTAAAGGAGCCGCTGGGGGCAGTGGTCTCGACCAATGAGGATTTCATCCGTTGGCTGGCGGTGCGCCTCACTTTTGTGGAAAAGGGCAGCTTCGTGGCCCCCAGCGAGTCGATCCCGGATCCCTTGCGCTCCCTGTCCTTGGCAGAGGGTTGATGAGATCCTGCCGGCGCGACCGATGGGAGGTGTCGCCCCCTCCTCGAGACGGGCGCGCAAGTTTGATTGCGGGATGGGCCAAGATTAAGATCAGGGCACCTCTCTCCGTCCAGCAGCAGTGGCGGCACGAGCCGGCATGAAAAGCACCTGTCAGGGCCAAGGCGGGGGAGGGAGAAAGGTTACACGGGGCACTATGACTTTGGAGCGACGAGGGGATTGGCCGGAAGGGGAGGCGGAGGTCTGCCAGCGGACTCCTCATCTTCGGGATCTTCCTCCCACATTTCCTTCAACTGAGGTGCTAAAGTCGGAGGCCCCCCCACTTGAGCCGCCGGCAAGTCCTCCCTCCGGCTCGCTGGCGTGTTCGTCCGGGAATCCCTTGCCGGAGCCGCTCCCTGAGGATCCCAAAGACGACGGCCCAACCGAGAAGCTGAAGCAGGAGGATGCTGCTCTGGCCGGGCCAGGCCTGAGAAATTTCCTGGCCGTGCTGCGCCGACGCAATTTCCTGCTGCTGTGGATAGGGCAGGTGTTTTCCCAGTTGGCCGACAAGGTGTTGTTGGTGCTGCTGATTGGGTTGATCTCGAGGCAGTTTCAGCCGGAAGGGGCCTCCATCAGCGGCTGGGTGGCGGCGATCATGCTGGCTTTTACGCTGCCGGCGGTGTTGTTGGGCAGCCTGGCGGGGGTATTTGTGGATCGCTGGCCCAAGAAGGGGGTGCTGGTGCTCTCCAACGTGGTGCGCGGGATCCTGGTGCTGCTGTTGCCGCCGCTGCTCTGGCTGACGGCGGGGCGCAACTTTTGGCCAGGGATCCCTTTGGGCTTTGGCGGGCTGCTGTTGATTAGCTTTGCCGTGTCTGTTTTGACCCAGTTTTTTGCCCCTGCCGAACAGGCCACTCTGCCCCTGATCCTGCCCAGGCGGGAGCTGTTAGCGGCCAACTCCCTCTACACCACGACGATGATGGCTTCGCTGATCGCCGGCTTTGCCATCGGCGAGCCGCTGCTAACGCTGGCGGATCGTTGGGGGCGTGCGTGGTTGCCCGGCTGGGAGGTGGGGCCAGAGCTGTTGGTGGGGGGAGCCTACCTGTCGGCGGGAGCCCTGCTGCTGCTGTTGCAACCCCACGAGAAGCTGGAGCCCAGACCTTGGGAGGCTCCCCATCTCTGGGAAGATCTCAAGCTGGGCCTGGAATACATCGGGCAAATGCCCTTGATCCGCGCGGCCCTGCTGCAAATGGTGGTGCTCTACTCGCTGTTTGCGGCGCTGGCGGTCTTGGCGGTGCGCATGGCCGAGGTGACGGCGGAGCTGGAGGCAGATCAGTTTGGGGTGTTGCTGGCGGCTGCCGGCCTGGGCATGGCCATTGGGGCCTTTTGGGTGGGGCATACGGGCCGGCAGGTGAGCCGTCGCGCCTGGAGTGGGCTGGGATCCCTGTTGCTGTGTCTGTCCTTGGCGGCCTTGTCCTGGACGGAGGGGAAGCTGTTTCCCAGCTTGGCTTGGATTGCCCTGCTGGGCTGTGGAGGGGCGTTGGTGGCGGTGCCCATGCAAACCCTGCTCCAGGAGGAGACCCCCGAACATCTGCGCGGCAAGGTTTTTGGACTGCAGAACAATGCGGTCAACATTGCTCTCAGTTTGCCGCTGGTTTTGGCGGGGGTGGCGGAAACCTATTTCGGCCTTGCCTGGACGTTTCTCGGCCTGGCGGCCCTGACCGGGTCGGCGGGGCTGTACCTCTGGGGTCTGCTGGGCAGAGAGGGGCACAGATAAGTTTTTCTGCTGGATAGCTGCGACGTAGGGCTGGGTATCTGTCAATGCCTTGTCGGTCTGGGTTTCTCCCCTGAGAGGGGAGGAGCGGGCCGAGGTGGGATGCGAGTCTGCTACCCTTATAGAGGCTTTGGAATCGCACATCCCCTTGTAGATCAGCGTTCTGGCGCCGTAGGGATCCGCCCATGCACATCGCCTGGATAGGCAAGAAGGCACCTTTCTGTGGCAACGTCACCTATGGCCGTGAGGTGACCAACGGCCTCTTGGAGCGGGGACATCAGGTGAGCTTTTTCCATTTCACCAACGAAAGCCCCTCCCCCAGCCTGGAGGCCCCTGCTGTAGAGGGATCCCGTCCGGGGAGCCGTTGGCGTGCTGAGCTGGCGGGGCGGGATGTCTCCCTGCCCTGTCTGTACAAGTCGCAGATTTATACGATCCCAGCTCCCAACGCCAGGCGGCTGCTCACCCAGGCGCTGCGGGAGTTGCAGCCGGATCTGGTGCATGCCTCGCTGACGATTTCTCCCATCGACTTTGTCTTGCCGGAGATCTGTGCGGAGCTCAACCAGCCGCTGGTGGCCACCTTCCACCCGGCCTTCGACCGGCGGCGGCGCAACATTGCCTCCCGCACCCAATACCTGGCCTACCAGCTCTATGCTCCTTGTTTGGCCCACTACGACCGCACCATCGTCTTCTCGGAAACACAGCGGCAGATCTTGGTCAGGCTAGGGGTGAGCCGCGAGCAGGTGGTGGTCATTCCCAACGGCGTCGACGTGGATAAGTATTCGCCGGGGCCCTCCACCCTTAAGCAACGGTTGGGGCTGGAGCGGATCTTCGTTTACCAAGGGCGGATCTCGCCGGAAAAAAATGTGGAGGCCTTGCTCAAAGCCTGGAAGCAAGCTCAAATGGGCGAGAAGTGCGGCCTGCTCATTGTGGGGGATGGGCCGCTGCTCAATACCCTCAAGCCCTTCTACACCCGCCAGCACGGGATCCACTGGCTGGGCTACGTTGCCGACGAGCAGCAGCGCATCGAGATCCTGCGCGGATCCGACGTGTTTATCCTGCCCTCTTTAATCGAGGGGCTCTCTTTGTCGTTGCTGGAGGCGATGGCCTGTGGGGTGGCGGCGGTGGCCACCGACGTCGGGGCCGACGGCGAGGTTTTGGCCGATGGAGCCGGGATCCTGTTGGATCCGGCTCGGGTGACGGTGGAGCTGCAAACGCTGCTGCCCCTGCTGCGGGATCAACGGGAATTTACGCAACTGCTGGGGATGAAAGCCCGCCAGCGGGTGCTGGAGCGCTACACCCTCAGCCACAACCTCAGCCGGTTGGAGCAGCTCTACCAGGAGCTGTGCCGGGGATCCCGTCAGCGCCGCCGCGCGTAAGGAAGACTATTGGGATTGGGCTGAAACTTTTGCGACAAAGCTTTTGATATTTTTGCTAAACTGCATCGTTATGTTTCCAAGGGATTGCCTCTAAGTTCCCGATGGATGAGTACGGCCCGCAAAAAGCCTTTCCGGCGCAGCCCCCTGCCGGGCTGTCGGGTTCGTCCTGGACGGAGTCTTTGCTTGCCCAAGGCGCGGACAGAAACTCCTTTCCCGCCAACGTTCCGGCTGCGTCGCTGCCGCCCACCGACGAGCAGGGCGATCTGCGCTCGGCCCAAGCTGGCCCAGATGGGGATCCCGCCGGTGCGCCCAAGGCGGCCTCGGAGGAGAGAAAGCTGACGGAAGTGAAACCGGCCATCTTGCCCGCCCCGCCGAAGCCGGAGCCGGTGGCAGAGCTGGGGACAGACCAGCAGCCGATGCTGTATTTGCTGGGGGGATTGGCCTTTGCCCTGCGCTCCTTCAACAACCTGAACCAGATCCTAGAGCTCACGGCTTTTGTGGCCAGCCAACTCACCGCTGCCGACGGCGGCGCGCTGGTGTTGTTCAACCCCAACGGCACCATCCAGCTAGATCAACTGCATTGTTCGGACCTCGACCGCCGCGAGCAGATTCGCGCCGAGATGGAGCAGATCGCCCAAGCTCTGTCTGCGCAGGAGCCCATTTTAAAAACCGAGGGATCCCTGTCTGTGAAGATCCCAGCCCTGGAACATCTCTTGGACGAGCGCCTGCGCCAGAGTCTGGGGCCAGATGTCCGCCTGTTCGGGACGCCGCTGTTGATTCGCAGCTCCGTCCAGGGGCGCCTGTACGTCTTCAGCCGTCAGCCCGGCTACCAGTGGAATGAACGTCGCCAACAACTGCTGCGGTTGGTGGCTGACCAAGCGGGCGTGGCCATCGAGAACGAGCGCTTGACGGCGGCCTTGCGCCGCAAAATGGCCCTGGAAAAAGAAATGGAGATCGGCTCCTACATCCAGACCCAACTGTTGCCCCGCCAGTACCCCCAGGTTCCGGGCATTCGGCTGGCAGCCCGCTGCCGTGTGGCCAGCAAGGTGGGGGGCGATTACTACGATTTCATTAAGATACCCAGCGAGCGACCGGAAAACTCTAGGGCCGCCGCCGATGAGCCGGTTGGATCCCTGGCCCCTTCCCCTGAGCCATCCGAAGACTTTCGCCTGGCCATCGTAATTGGGGACGTGATGGGCAAAGGTGTCCCTGCCGGCATGTTGATGAGCATGACCCGCGCCATGGTACGGGCAGAAGCCCTCAACCGCCACTCGCCGGCCCGCGTTCTCCAACATCTCAACCGGGCCATGTACAGCGATCTGGAGAACTCCAATCGCTTTATCAGCCTGTTCTACTCAGAGTACGATCCCCGCTCCCGTCGCCTCTGTTTCAGCAACGCCGCCCACAACCCCACCCTCTGGTGGCGGGCCCGCAGCCGCGACATCCAGCCCCTCGACACAGAGGGAGCGCTGATCGGCTTGGAGGAACACAGCCAATACTCGGAAAGCTGCGTGCACCTGCAGCCGGGAGATGTTGTAGTTTATTATACCGATGGCTATGTCGAGGCCGCCAATACCCGCGGGGAGCGGCTGGAGACTTCAGGTCTGATGGAGGCCATCCAGCGGGCTGCCAGTCGCTACGAGTCGCCCGAGGAGATCCTGGAGAACCTTTTTGAGCAGATGGACGCCTTCCGGGGCCGCCAGGGATCCCACCCTGTTGTCCCAGGGCCGCCAGTGGATGCAGGGCTCTTGTTTCAGGATGAGATTTCCCTGCGGCCTGAGCCGGTGGACGATACGACGCTGGTGGTGTTGAAAGTACTGCCCGATTCTGAGCCAACCTAGCTACGAAGGTTCAAACTAAGGGTACCCTCTAGCTAGGGAGGCCACTTAGGTGGCGGCCCGCTTTCCCAGTTGACCTTTGCCTGAGGTACATGCATGCACTCCACTGCTTCTGGCTCTGAGCCCTCCTTAGTTTACTTGCCGGCCTCGCCGGCCTTGCAGACGGAAGCGATCGTCGCCCAGGTGTTCCGGCAGGACGTGCTGGGCGATATCCGCAAGGGCTGGAACAACTTCGTGGAATCGGGCCAAATTTGGGCCCTTTTGATAGGGATCGTGGCAGGCTACATGCTCAAGAGCATCACCAGCTCTCACTAAAGGCGGTGGCGCCCGGATTCCCTGGCCCCAAGGTGGCGGCGTTTTGGCTGTCGTTGCCTTGCTTGCTCTTTTCCGCCTCAACTGCAGCCAAGTCTTTCTGTGGTGGTCATCTCTCTCCCCGTTCCAAGCCCATGGCTAAGCCGACGGCACCTTCCACCCCGCGCCCCTGGAGCGGACGCTTTGCGGGAGCCCTCCACCCTAGGATTGCCCGCTTCAACGCCAGCATTGGCTTCGACATTCGCCTTTTGCCCTACGATGTGGCCGGATCCCTGGCCCATGTGCAGATGCTGGGGGCCTGCGGCATCTTGAGCCGCGAAGAGGCAGAGCAAATTCGGCAGGGGCTGGAGCAGATCGAGAAGGAAGTTGCCGAGGGCATCTTCCAGCCTGACCCTGAGGCGGAAGATGTCCACTACGCCGTCGAGCGCCGTCTGGTGGCCTTGGTGGGGGAAGTGGGCAAAAAACTGCACACGGGGCGCTCCCGCAACGACCAAGTGGCCACCGACCTGCGCCTCTACCTGCGGGATGAAATCGACACCATCCGGCAGGCTCTCTGGGAGCTGCGGGGGGTTTTGTTGGACTTGGCCAGCCAGCATGTGGAGACAATCCTGCCCGGCTACACCCACCTGCAGCGGGCCCAGCCCATCAGCTTGGCCCACCACCTTTTGGCCTATGAAGAAATGCTCTGGCGGGACTGGCAACGGTTGGGACGGGTGCGGGAAGAGGTCAACGTCTGTCCCCTGGGCTCCGGGGCCTTGGCCGGCACTTCCTTGCCCATCGACCGGCAACTGGTTGCTCATCTGCTGGGCTTTGAGCGCATCAGTGCCAACAGCCTAGACGCCGTCAGCGACCGGGACTACCTGGTGGAGTTCCACGCTGCCGCCAGCCTGATCTTGGTGCATCTCAGCCGTCTCTCGGAAGAGCTCATCCTCTGGGCCACCCAGGAGTTTGGCTTTGTCGCCCTCACCGATGCCTGTGCCACGGGCTCCAGCCTCATGCCCCAGAAGAAGAATCCCGATGTGCTGGAATTGGTGCGGGGCAAGACAGGGCGGGTGTTCGGCCATCTCCAAGCTCTGCTGGTCACCTTGAAGGGGCTACCCCTGGCCTACAACAAAGATTTGCAAGAGGACAAAGAGGGGCTCTTCGATACCGTCGATACTGTGAAGGCTTGCTTGGAGGCGATGACCATCCTGCTGCGGGAAGGGATCCAATTCCAAACCCAACGCATGGAGGCCGCGGTGCAGGAAGACTTCTCCAACGCCACCGACGTGGCCGACTATCTGGTGCGAAAAGGGATCCCCTTTCGCGCCGCCCACGATCTGGTGGGTCAGATCGTGCGTACCTGTGTGGCAGAGGGAATTCTGCTCAAAGATCTGCCCCTGGAGCGGTGGAAAAGCTTTCATCGAGCCTTTGAGGAGGATATCTTTGCGGCCATCGATCCCCGCCAGGTGGTGGCCGCGCGGCTCAGCGCTGGAGGCACTGGCTTTGCGGTGGTGCGGGAAGCCTTGCAACGGGCCCAGGCCCGCTACCAACAGACAGAGCCGGCAGAAGAACCCCCGCTGCCCCCCTCCTCACCTGGCTCTGGGCTGCCCTTGGAGAGCTGAGCAGCGGCCCTGCCTCCATTCCCGCTTGCCCCCTCTGTCCGCGACCCCAGAGCGACCTCCCAGCCATTGGCCTTGAGAAAGCGGAGGAAGGATGCGATCCCAAGCCATCTCCCCACCCCCCTCTGCCCTGGGAGAAGTGGTGGAGGCCAACACCACCACCCTTGTGGCCCAGTGCCTAGAGCCAGAACGCCTGAGCTTCCCGCCCCTGCCCGCCCTCGGCAGTTGGATCCGCTCGCAAGACGAGGAGACCGGCAACTGGATCTATGGAGTGGTCTGCTATGCCGCCATCACTCCCATCGACACCGTTCACCGTCCCAGGGCCTTGGGCCTCTCCCCCCGGGAACTGCGGGAGCAGCAACCCCAGATTTTCGCCATGTTGCGCAGCGATTTCCGCGCTGCCATTGTCGGCTTCGTTGGCGGGGGGCGGGTTTATCAGTATCTGCCGCCGCGTCCGCCCCAGATCCACCAGCCAGTTTACCCCTGCTCTGAAAGCGAGGTAAGGGAGTTTTGCCGCTCTTTTGAGTTTTTGCGCACCCTGCTGCGTGTCAACGGGATCCCCAGCGACGAGTTGGTGGCCGCTGTCATCCGTCAGACTTACCGGATCTTGAACCGGGATCGCCACTGGTTGGTGCAAGCAGGGCGGCAGTTGAGCTCGCTGTTGCGGGACGACTACGAATACCTTAGCGCAATTTTACGAAAGATTGAAGCCTAAGCGAAGAAGTATTGAGAATAGTCCTGAATCCCGCGGAAATTTCATCTGAGAGTGATAGCCTGAGGCGAAATCCTTGTGAATCATCCCTTTTGTACCCCATTGCTTGCGTCAAAATGTTTAACAAATTTAATCCCTCTGACAAACCCTCCAAAGGCAACTGGGCAGGTCGCACTTTTTCTGCTGCTGTGGGCGCTTCGCTGGCAGCGGCTGTTTGCATGGCTCATGGCCAGCCGCCCTTTATATCGCTGCTAGTGGCCAGTTGTGCAACGGTGTTTACCCTCGTTTGTGATGAGATGGGCTGGATATAGGCTCGGGGTCAGCTTTGGGCTCTCAGCCCCTCTGAGGCAACCATCGAACGACATGCAAGATACCCACGGATCAAACGCCGCTAAGAGTCTCTCCGCCCCTGCGCAATTTGTTTCGGCGAGCCATAGCCCTCGGCAAGCTATTGGAGGGCAGTAGAAGAGGGCGGATACGGATTCCTGTCTCTCCAGGCTTTTGGCTGGATCTAGAGGCCCTGGTAACTGTCCCCGGCCCGGCAGCCTCTGGGCCCACTTGGGCGAGGTGGGCAGGGAGCGAGCAGCGCTGTTTGGTTTTGATGTTTTTTGCCGGATCCCTGCCCAGGGCTGGCTTCGGCGAAGCAAAAGGTAGAGCAATCGGGGGTTAAGATCGGGGGGAGCGCCCTCTGCTGGTTTCTCTTTGCCTATAGTTGGCCCCGGAAACATCCCCATCTACAGAGGCTGTGCTGCCGTAACTTGAGAACCAGGCAGGCGGGAGCCTCCGATCCCAGTCAGGGCCTTTCCAAAACCCGATTTGACGGCCGATCTGTCTGGAGCGGGGCCAGAGTTGCTCGCTTCCCCCAGGCGCCGATGCCCTTGAGCCTATGACCTCCCTTCCTCTGGTTTCTGTGATCTTGGGCACGCGGCCCGAAGCCATTAAGCTGGCTCCGGTAATCCAGGCCCTGCGGGCCAGTCCCCACCTGCGCACCGAGGTGATCCTGACAGGGCAACACCGGGAGATGGTGGATCAGGTGATGCGGCTCTTCGGCCTACGGGCGGATCGGGATCTGGAGATCATGCGTCCCCGCCAAAGCCTGACCGACATCACCGAAGCCACCCTGCGGGGTCTAGAACCCTACTTGCAGGCGCAGCGGCCCCAACTGGTTTTGGTGCAGGGCGATACCACCACCGCCTTTGCCGCTGCCCTGGCTGCTTTTTACCAACGCATTCCAGTAGGCCATGTGGAAGCCGGCCTGCGCACCGACGATCTCTACCACCCTTTTCCCGAAGAGGCCAATCGCCGTCTCATTTCTCAGTTGGCCAGCCTGCACTTTGCTCCCACGCCGCAAGCGGTGGATAACCTGAAGCAAAGCCGCGTGATCGGCTCTATCTATTGCACGGGCAACACCGTCATCGATGCCCTGCTACAGGTAGCTGCGCTTGGGATCCCCTGCCCCATCCCTGGCTTGGACTGGGGGCGCTATCGGGTTTTGTTGGTTACTGTGCACCGGCGGGAAAACTGGGGGGATCCCTTAATAGCCATCGGCCAGGCTCTGCTGCAGATTTTGGCGGAGTTCCCCGACACGGCCCTCCTCTTGCCTCTCCACCCCAACCCCGCGGTGCGAGAGCCCCTGCAGGCCCTGTTGGGATCCCGGGAGCGAGTTTTTCTTACCGAGCCCTTGGACTATCCCTGCTGGGTCAGCGCCATGCAGCGCTGCACTCTCATCCTCAGCGATTCCGGCGGCATTCAAGAAGAGGCGCCAGCTTTGGGCAAACCGGTGCTGGTGCTGCGGCAGACCACCGAGCGCCCTGAGGCGATTGCTGCCGGCACCGCCCGCCTGGTGGGCGCCCATCCCGAAAAGATCCTGGAGGCGGCCCGAGAATTGCTCACGGATCCCCAGGCCTACGCCCGCATGGCCCAGGCTCAAAACCCCTTCGGCGACGGCACCGCTGCCAGGCAAATTTGCCACATCATCGAGAGGCAGTTTAACTCGCCCAGCTCACCAGAATAAGGCCCGCAGAGACTCAGACTGGGGTGAGAAAACCGTTGCCTGCTCCTCCCTTTCTTCGGCTGCCCCGAAAAAAACTAGGATCGACTGCTGGTACACCGGCAAAGCCGTCATCCGCACCGCCAAGATCCTGCCCAGCTACCCGGCCGTGCTCTGCCGGAGCGCCACCTGCGTATGTGTTTATAGCCTTGGGACAGGAGCCATTCATCATGGTCATGGCTCCCCCCAAAACCCTCCCCGACCTAGACAAAGTGCAAGCCCTGCGCTTCCCCCCTGGGCACGGGCTGCTGCTGCACCGCGGCACCTGGCACGCTTTCCCCCTCGCCTGCGAGCGCCCCGTTGTGGTGCTGACTGCCAACTCCGACGAAGTGGTAGAGGCCCTGGCCAGCAGGACGACGGCGCAGGATCAGGGGGATCCCTGTGCCAGCGGCTGAACGCCGAGATCCATTTGCAGCCGCTCTAAGCCCATGGCGCGGATCCCCGACGGCACCCCCCCACCGGCTCTTTCGGCGCAGAAGCCTTCGGCTTTAGCCGTGGGGTAGTTTGCAGAATACCCAAACCTCAGCATTAAAAATCGGCAAAAATTGGCGGTTGGTCTGCCAGGCTCGAATTGGGAGGGGTGAGTATTCTCGAATACTCCGAAAAGAAAACGCAAAGTTAGCTTTTAGGCAAGCGCAAGCTCAGCTCCGACCGAAGCGCGCTGGGGGCAACAGTTCGTCCTAATTTGGGCTCTATCTACTAGGTGTTCGGGAATACGTACCCTTCGATAGGAACCTCGCTTGTACAAAAGAGGAAGCTTAACTGCGAGAGAAGATTCATAGGCAAAGTACGAAACATGAAAGCGCCCAGATTATCCGGATGAGGCTCTTTTTGGGGGCCGCATCCGCCTAGCTAGAAGATCCGCAAACGTCTTCACCGTTGGCATCTGAAGAGAGTTGCCTTATATTAAATCAGCTAGCATGTTCGATATTTGCCAGAATTAAGCTATCTTGAGGGCTGACATGCCATCTAACCATTGGTCAGACTTCCATCCTCCCAGTCCTGGGCAAGGCTTGGAGCAAACTCAGTCAACGCCTTCCCATTGGAGTGAGCGCTACACGGGGGAGGACTCTCAGGTCGAGTATGAAAGAAACGGAGCCCAGACCAAGGCAGCGGCTCATCCAGAGGAGAACATGCTGAGCAATGCCGCGAAAATTAAGGTGGTGGGCGTGGGGGGTGGAGGTGGCAACGCGGTCAGTCGGATGGCGGCCAGCAACCTCAAGGGTGTTGAGTTTTGGAGTATCAACACGGATGCTCAGGCCCTTGCGCAGTGCTCGACATCAACGGTGAACCGCCTGCAAATCGGGCAAAAGTTAACCCGCGGGCTGGGGGCAGGCGGCAACCCGGCCATTGGTCAGAAAGCCGCCGAAGAGTCCAGCGAAGAAATTGCAGCGGCTCTCAAAGGGGCAGATTTGGTCTTTATTGCCGCCGGCATGGGAGGGGGCACGGGCACCGGTGGAGCCCCTATCGTCGCCCAGATTGCCAAGGCCAGCGGTGCCCTGACGGTGGGGGTGGTGACGCGGCCTTTTTCCTTTGAGGGCAAGCGGCGCACCAAGCAGGCCGAAGAAGGGATCCAAGCGCTGCAGGAGGCGGTCGATACCCTGATCGTGATCCCCAACGACAAGCTGCTCTCGGTGATCTCTGAGCAAACTCCTGTGCACGAGGCTTTTCGCGTCGCGGACGATGTCTTGCGTCAGGGGGTGCAGGGCATTTCGGACATCATTCTCATCCCCGGCATGATCAACGTGGATTTTGCCGATGTGCGCAGCGTCATGGCCGATGCCGGCACTGCCTTGATGGGCATTGGCATGGGATCCGGCAAGTCCCGCGCCCGCGAAGCTGCCATTACCGCCGTCTCCTCTCCCCTTTTGGAAACTTCCATCGAAGGGGCCAAGGGCGTGCTCTTCAACATCACCGGCGGGCTGGATCTGTCGTTGCACGAGGTCACGGTAGCCGCTGAGATTATCGCTGAGGCAGTGGATCCAGAAGCCAACATCATCTTCGGCACCGTCCAGGACGAGCGCATGCAAGGGGAGGTGCGCATCACCGTCATCGCCACCGGTTTTGACGGATCGCGGTCGGCTGCCGCTTCTGGATCCAAAGCCTCGGTCGCCAACAAGGGGGGGGTGGGGACGCGTAGGACCACTGCCTCTGGCTCTGAGCCACCGCCTCGACAGCCCCCTGAGCCTGAGCCCCCTGCATCCGGGGGCTTGGACATTCCCGAGTTTTTGCGCCGCCGCCGTCCTCCTTCGTAGGTTAGAGTGAGGGAATGCGGCTATCCTGGTGCCGGTTGCTGGGAGTGGGGAGTGCTTTGGGGTTAAGCCATGAACATTGTTATCTTGGCAGGGGGTCGTTCGGCAGAACGTCAGGTTTCTTTGGTAACGGGCAAAGCCTGTAAGCGGGCGCTGGAGGATCTGGGGCATCGGGCGAAGTTGATCGACCCCGAGGAGGATCTGCCGCTGCGCCTTTGGCAGGAACGGCAGGCAGGCTGCGACTTCGTCTGGATTGCCCTGCATGGCCCCGGCGGTGAGGATGGGGTGGTGCAGGGGATGCTGGAGTGGCTGGGCTTGCCCTATCAGGGATCCGGGCCGTTGGCCAGCGCTCTGGCCATGGACAAGCTGGTCTCCAAGCAGATCTTTCGGGCCGAAGGGATTCCCACTCCTGAGTGGCTGGTCTGGGATGAAGCGCAGCCGCTCTCCTGGGCCGAGTGTGTGGCGCGTTTGGGATCCCCGCTGGTGGTGAAGCCCAGCAACAGCGGCTCGACGGTGGGGATTAGCCTTGCGCGGGATGAGGTGTCGTTGGCTCAGGGGCTGGCGTTGGCCAGCTCGGTCTCCTCGCGGGTCTTCCTGGAGCGCTACATTCCCGGCAAGGAGATCACCCTCTCCATTCTCTCCGGCCAGGTTCTCCCGGCCATTGAGATCATCCCTGCCCAGGGAGATTTTTACGATTACGAAGCCAAGTACGCCCCCGGCGGCTCACGGCATTTGATCCCCTGTTCCCTCAGCGCGGCAGGGCTGGCCCGCTGCGAGGCGGCAGGGCTAAGGGCCTATCGGGTGTTGGGATGTGAAGGTCTGGCGCGGGTGGATCTGCGGGTGGATGCCGACGAGAACCCTTGGGTGCTGGAGGTGAACACCCTGCCCGGGATGACCCCCACTTCGCTTTGCCCAGAGGCGGCGGCAGCTCTGGGCTGGACGTTTACGGAGCTGGTGGAGCGGATGCTGCAGGATGCCCTGCAGAGGGCGGCATTGACTCGCTCGGCCCCGTCTGGATCCCGGCCTTCGCCACAGCCGGCCTGATCCCCAGCCAGACTGCTTTCTAGAGAAAGAAAAGAAGCAAAACCGCCACCGCCATCCCGACCATCAGCACTGCTCCTGCCGGCCACAGCCAGGCAATAGGGGATCCGCCTTTGCCAGCAGCTTTTTGGCCGGGACCCTTTTCTTTGGGCTCAGGCTGGGGGCCGGCGGAATCGGGAGCAACCAGCGTTAGATCCTGCAGCAGCCGGTTGCCTTGCTTTTCCAGCACGAGCGTGGTCTCCTCAGCGCTCAAGAGAGGATCCCGCAGCGGCTGGGTTTGCTGCCACTCGTATTCGGAATGTCCTGACGCTCGCCCATAGACCGTCACCTGCTCCAGGCCGGATAGGCCCAACGCCTCCAGCGCGGCTCGCACCTGTTGGGTGAGATGGGGATAGTCGAGCTGGGTTTGCGGGGAGCGGTTGAGGAGAACGTGCAGGTGAGCCTGGCGACGCTTGACGGCGATCTTGACAGGGACGGCCAAGCGAGCCTGCAACGCCTGGGCAATCTCAGCTTCCGTCATTGAGTTTTATTCCAGTGAAGGCAAGTTAATTCTAATACAGCCATGGGACAGGCGCTGGGAGTGGCGGCAGCGGCTTCGGGGTAGAATGTATCCGCATCGGCAAGGAAGGCCCCTGAGGAGGTCGTGTAGCTGGAAGTTCTATGCAAGAAAAAGCCATTGTCCGCAATTACTTCAACACCGTCGGTTTCGAGCGCTGGCGGCGCATCTACGGCAACGAGGAAGTCAATTTTGTCCAGAAAGATATTCGACTGGGCCATGCCCGCACAGTCGAGACGGTGTTGCAATGGCTGGGGGATCCCTCCGGTCTGCGCATTTGCGATGCCGGCTGCGGAGTGGGCAGCCTTAGCTTGCCTTTGGCCGCCCGAGGGGCGCAGGTGTTTGCCAGCGACATTTCCGAGCAAATGGTCAACGAAGCGCGTCGCCGCCAACAGATGGAGCTGGGATCCACAGACAACCCCCAGTTTCAGGTTTTGGATTTGGAGGAACTGACGGGGGAGTACGATGTCGTCGTCTGCCTGGATGTGATGATCCACTATCCCGAAGCCGACGCCCTGCGCATGCTCAACCACCTAACTTGCCTGGCCCGCTCTCGCCTGATCTTCAGTTTTGCTCCCAAAACCCCCTGGCTGACGCTGCTGAAGAAAGTAGGGGAGTTCTTCCCTGGCCCCAGCAAAACCACCCGCGCCTATCAACACCGCGAGGCGACGTTGGTGGGCCACCTGGCCGAGTGGGGCTGGAAAGTGCAACAACGCCGAACCATTCGAAGCCGCTTCTACTTTGCCTGGCTGCTTGACCTGGTTCGCTGAAGCCGTCGCTCCTAGCTTGCTCTGGGGCCGAGCTGCCTGGGCTCGACCAGGTCAGTCGAAGTTACCCAGTTTTTCCAGCAAATCCGGATCTGCCAGCTTTTGCAGGGCAAGTCGCGCATCATCCTGGACTCCCCAGTCAGGGTCGCCGCTGGCGCTGGCCAGCAACTGCTTGGTGAGCATTTGATAGAGAGCTGTATAGGGCGTCGCCGGCTTCAGATGTTGCCCTAGGATCCCTAGGCTCCAGGCGCAGTTGCCGCGGACTGCCGCCACCGGATCGTGGGCCAAGCCCCGACAGAGGGCTGCCGCCACCTCTTGCAAGGCCGGGCCGGGCAACACCTGAGCTTGGGCCAATTGTCCGAGGGCGCTGGCCGCCCACAGTCGCACGGCTGTGATATCTCCGGCCAATACTTCCAGCAACACCGGATAGGCCCGCGGATCCTTGGCATTGCCCAGGGCCCACACCAACCCTTTGCGCACATAGCCATTCCAATCCCGGCGCAAGCTGTCGATCAGCAGCTCCACCTCACAGGGATCCGAATTTCGACCTAGGGCATAGGCCGCCCCTACCCGCACCAATGGGCAGGGATCCCTGAGCAGAGCCAACAGGGACGGCACGGCACGGGGCTCTTCGATCTCACAGAAGGCGCGGGCCGCCTGCATCCGCAAACGGGGATCCGGATCCTGCAACTGCTGCAGCATCCGCTCCACATCTACCTCCGGCGGCGAGTGAGGTGGCAGCTCGTCTAGGGGAGAAAAGGCATCTTGGTACATGAAGGGGCGCGGGCAGATTGGTGCCGTTGGCGGGGAGGGCAGGAGCACGAAAATCTCTTCTCCCCAGGCAAAAGGCCAGAATGAAGGCGGAAAAAGCAGCCAAGCAAGCAAATCCTGGCTGCAGCCCATCATAAGCCGCCGAGGTCCCTAGTTTGCAGTTGAATCTGGAGATCCGGGAACCTGCAGCAAGTCCGCTCCTTCCAGCACCCGCGCCGAGCGGATCACATCCCCCACCTGCAGGCGCTCCACCCACTCCATGCCACTGGTGACATAGCCGAACACCGCATAGCGCCCATCCAGGATCGGCAGAGCAGAGAGGGCGATGTAAAACTGGGAAGAGGCCGAATCCAGCGGGCTAGAACGGGCCATGGCCACCGCGCCCAAGCGATGGGGCAAGGCCAGCTTGCTCAGGGCGATGGGATCCTCAATCAAGGTGTTGTAGCGGGGGTGAGGCTCCCCACGCACCTGAATCTCCAAAGGGATGGTGCGCAGGCGGTTGCTGCCCGGCTCGGTAGCGCCACCGGTGCCATCTCCCCGCGGATCCCCTCCTTGCACCACAAAAGGTTGGGGATCTTTCTCCACTCGATGGAAGGTGAGACCGTTGTAAAAGCCCCGCTGCACCAAATCCACAAACTGGCCAGCCGTGAGGGGCGCCTCCTCCCCGTGAATCTCCAAGATCACCTTGCCCGCTCCCTCAGCAGTTTGCACCTCTAGCTCCACCAGCGCCTTGCCCTGCAGTTGCGGGCGATGGGCGTAGGCCGGTGGGATCCCCGATGGAGAGCCAGAGGAGGGGAGTGCACGGCGACAAGCGAACAGACCAAGACAGAGGTACCCCAAAGCCAAGCCCAACCCCACTCTGCAGCGGCTCATTCGCCCCAGCTTGGTAAATTGCATCTGCCCCTTCTCCCTTTTTCGATTTGATCCAACTTTCCACAGGGATCCCTCTCCAGATGTCAAGAGAGATATCTAGAGCCGTTGCGACAACCCCAATTGCAAGGTGACGCTTTGAGCGCCATTGCTTACCCTCACCCCGTAGGGGCTGATGGAGGTGACCCGCCACTCTGCTTTCACCGCCTGGCCAACCGGCACCTGTCGCACCACGTTGTCGATCAGAATCAGAGCCTTGGGATCGCCCGGATCGTGGATCAACCCCACCAGCTTCATCTGCGGCGGCGGTTGAGGCGGGATCCGCACCGGCGCAGACCTGAGGGAGGGAGGAGAAGCGCTGGTTGCCGCTGCAGGGGTAGGAGCGGTGGCCGCTGGCGGCCTTACGGGGGTTGTTTTCGCCTCTGGCTCGGCTAAGGTGATCCTAGGTGGCTCCTGAGACGAAACTTCCTCAGAGGGATCTCGAGGAGTTTTACCTCCCGCCTCTGGGGGCCGAGATGGTTCCTGTTCCTGGGCCAGCCGGAAATCCGAGTTGGGAGAATCGGAGGCCTCAGTCACAGGATCCCTCAGCCAAGGAGAATTGGCCTGAGAAAAGACTCCCGCCCGGCGGCGCAGGGTCGTCCAGAAGGCTAGCCCTGCTACCAGAGTGGCCGCCAAGGCCAAACCCAGTAGGATCCCTGAGGCCATAGAAGAGCGCCGCAAAGGCAGCGGCGGGCGCGTGCCCCAATAGGGGTACTCTTCCACCAGCCCTTCTTCAAGGCTGTGCTCCAAATCCTCAAGCAGCTCATCCAGCAGGGAATCTGCTTGACTCTTGTAACGCAATACAGCCCAAGGAGAACGACGGCTCCTGTCTGCCGAAGCATCAAACCCGGACATAGAACCTCCCTTGGCGGCGAGACCCCTAGCCGACAGCAGCCGTCTCCTCACTCCAGCGCTCTCACAGGAGCCGCATTTCCGGGTACTCGGTCAACAGCGCCTCTGCCGACAGGGTGTCTCCTTCCAACTGCGGCGTCCACAGCACTTCGATCGCCACAATTCGCTCCGCCGGAATGGAGGCCAACTGCAGCAGGCACTGCCGCAGATCCGCCGCAGATTTAACTACAGGTAGTGTACCTAAGTTGCCGCGATACGCAACTAGTAGAGTAACGACCAGATACTCGCCGACATCCGGGATCCCGGCAGCAGCGCGTTTAAGGACCGCTTGGGGAACCTGTTGGATTTGGTTGTTGCGGTTGCTGAGGGTTTCGGCGCTAAACTTGCTGCGCTCTTGCAAAGAGGCTTGGTAGAACAGAGACTCGGCGCGGGAGAGAGGCAGCTTCTCTGCTTGGGCATGGCCATAGGCCCAGTAGTCGCTGTAGCGCATCAAGCCGAGGGTGACCTCTTGCAGGAGTTGGCTCAGCCCTTCCGGCGATTGGGTATCCGCTTCCAGAGCCAGGGCGTTCATGTCTTTTTGCAGTTGCCGGGCGCTGGCCAGCAGGCCCACTTTCACCTGAGCCAGGGTTACTGGCGGGTCAGCAACCCCCTCGTCGCCATCTTCGGAAACAGCCGAGCGCAGGCTGCGCACCAGAAAGCTACCTGCCCCGATGAGCAGCAGCAGTGTCAGCAGGCCGCCACCACCACCCCAGAAAAAGGGCACCACCAGGGGAAAGCCGAACCCCCCTCCATAGCTGGGGTACACCGGAGCCGAGCGGGGGCCAACGGAGCGGGGGGCAGAGAAGGTCGGAGAGCGGAAAGAGCCACCGCCAATGCGACCACCACTGCGCGCCCAGACGGCACTGACGGGGGCCAAGGCCAAGATCAAAGCCAGGGCAATGGCCAGCAGGGGCCGGCAGCTTCGACTGATTCGTTTCAGCATGTTCACGTGTCCATCACGGGGCTAGTCTTCCTCAATTGTATGCTCTTTCCTTAGACAGCAGAGGGCAGGGATCCGAACCTTTTAGCGGGCTATTTGAGCCATTGCTTGTGAATCCCCACCGATTTACTCCTCAGCATCCAACTCAGGATTACTTCAATCTGGCCCATCGAGACTATCGACGGAGGCGACCGCAGTCTTGACACTCCCACCGCCTGAAGGCGGGGGATTCTTACGCAGTCCACAAAAGAACCCGTAACGGCGTTGTCAAAGCGCCTCTAGACAGTTCCTTCACGCAAAGCCCCAAGGTTCTGCTGACTTTCTTAAGCAGGTTGGCGGCAGCATTTGCCTCAGCGTTGACCAACCACCCCTTTGCCGTTTGGTACAGGCCCCGCTTGACACGCTTTCCAGAGGGTCTCCACCCGTCGGGTTTTTCACCATAA
>NZ_AXUW01000001.1:2165672-2194631 GCF_002760415.1 Synechococcus sp. 65AY6A5 | reverse complement strand
CGAGAGGAAAGTCAACGGTACAATCACTACAACCATGCTGTGGGGCTAGCGGTTGTTTATCTTATTTTTTGGCCAAAGAGTAAGGAGAGAGGTCTTGGTGGGAGAAGTCAGGAAGAGGTTGTTTGAGCTATGAAACTATATCAACGACCCCCATCATGGGTAAGCGACTAAAGTGGCTAGCGGGCTTTTCCGCCCCGCACTCAAGTGCGGGGCTACCAAGCTATCCTTTTGTGTGCAAAGTCAGCCAAGGAAGGGCTTGTTCAGGCAAAGATCGCCTGTACTCCCAGGTTGACCGCCTCGGATTTCACAAGCCACGGCTTGCTTTCCCCTCTTCTACTGCCCCAGGGACTGCAGCCAGCCGATGAGAGTAGTGCCAGACAAGGCTTCAAACAGGATCAGGGCAACAAAACCGATCATCGCCAAACGCCCGTTCAAGCGCTCTGCATAGTCGGTGAAGCCCACCCGCGGAACGGTGTCCACGTACATCTCCGGCTCGATGGCGTAGTTGTTGAGGCGGCCACCTTCTTCGACTACGACGGAGCGATATCTGCTCATAGGATTCTCCTTGCTTTTTCTCTACTAGCGTAGCGCGCTCTACATAGGACTGTAAAGTTTTGTTTACAACTTTGTTCACCCCCGCAACAAGCCGACACTGACTAGGCTAGGAAGAGTTTGTAGGCCGGATTGTGGCTTTCGTCCCAGTAGCGATAGTTCAGGGTATCCAGAAAGCGCTGCCAGGCGGGCATTTCCGAGGTGGGCACTTGCATGCCGATGAGGACGCGACCGTAGTCGGCGCCGTTGTTGCGGTAGTGAAAGAGGCTGATGTTCCAGTTGGGGCTCATGCAAGACAAGAACTGCATCAGGGCCCCGGGCCGCTCCGGGAACTCGAAGCGGTAGAGCAGCTCGTTCTCGGCCAGGGGGGAGCGCCCCCCCACCATGTGGCGTAGATGCAGCTTGGCCAGCTCGTCGTCGGTGAGATCCAAGGTCTTAAAGCCAGCCCGCTCCAGATCCAGGGCCGCTGCCTGGGCATCGGCCCGATCCCGCACCTGTAGGCCGACAAAGATGTGAGCTTCGTGGGTATCGGCAATGCGGTAGTTGAACTCGGTGAGGTTGCGCTGGCCGATGTGGGCGCAGAACCGACGCAGGCTGCCCCGCTCTTCGGGGATGGTGACGGCGAAAATGGCCTCCCGCTGTTCGCCGATCTCGGCTCGCTCGGCCACAAAGCGCAGGCGGTCGAAGTTCATATTGGCCCCGCTGGCCACCGCCACCAGGGTCTGTCCCTGGATGCCGGTGCGGCTGACGTAGGCTTTGAGGCCGGCAATGGCCAAGGCGCCGGCGGGCTCCAAAATAGAGCGGGTATCTTCAAAGACATCCTTGATGGCGGCACAGGTGTCGTCGGTGCTCACCAAGAGGATCTCGTCCACGTACTGCTGACAGAGGCGGAAGGTTTCTTCCCCCACCTCTCGCACCGCCACCCCATCAGCAAACAGGCCTACCTGAGAGAGGCGCACCCTTCGGCCAGCTCGTAGGGAGCGGTACATGGCGTCGGCGTCCAGCGGTTCTACCCCAATGATTTTGATCTCCGGGCGCAGGCGCTTGACGTAGGCGGCGATGCCCGAGATCAGGCCGCCCCCGCCGACGGCGACGAAGATGGCGTGGATGGGCTGTTGAGACTGGCGCAGGATCTCCATGCCGATGGTGCCCTGGCCAGCGATCACCAGGGGATCGTCGAACGGATGGATGAAGGTCAAACCTTTCTCGGCTTCCAGTTGCCGCGCGTGAGCATAGGCATCGTCAAAGGTGTCGCCGTGCAAGACCACCTGGGCCCCCCGCGCCCGCACCGCGTCTATCTTCACCTGGGGGGTGGTGACGGGCATCACGATGACCGCGTGGGTGCCCAGCTGCTGCGCTGCCAGGGCTACCCCTTGGGCGTGGTTGCCCGCAGAGGCCGCGATCACCCCTTGCGCCAGTTGCTCCGGAGGCAGGTGGGCCATCTTGTTGTAGGCCCCCCGCAGCTTAAAGGAGAAAACCGGCTGCAGATCTTCCCGCTTGAGCCAGACCTGGTTGTTCAGGCGGCGGGAGAGGTTAAAAGCCGGCTCCAGGGGGGTTTCTTGGGCGACGTCGTAAACGCGAGCCGTGAGGATCTGAACAAGATAGTCACAATACATCGGGATGTATCGACGTCGATAGGGTTGAAAAATGTCGAAAAACGTTGCTCCCGGTGGTGCGGGCTGCTCAAACGGGCAATGGATATTATCCCAGGGATCCAACCCTTCTCAAACGAGGGGGGCTTGGGGATAATAGCAGGGGCAATGGGAGAAAAAGCGATGTCGGCGCAGGAAAAGTTGAAGGCGCTGCTGGAGGGCCAGCCGGTGGCCAGCTTGGCGGTGCTGGATCACGGATCCCCGGCGGTATCGTTGGTGCCCTTCGTGGTGCAGTGGGATCCCTTGCGCTTTGCCATTGTCATCAGCGACCTTTCTTCCCACACCCAGGCTTTGCGGGCGGATCCGCGAGCCAGCCTGCTCATCCACGAGCCGCCCACGCCGGGGGATCCCCGCAGCAACCACGCTTTGCCGCGGGTGATGGTGAGCGGAAAAGCCCAGTTCCTCAGCCGCAAGGAAGCGCAAGCCCAGGGGTTCGAGGCTCTTTATCGCGCCAAGTACGAGATTGCCGAGATGATCCTGGGCCTAGCGGACTTCCACTTCTGCCAGATCACCCCCACCGGCGGCAGCTTCATTCAGGGGTTTGGCCAGGCCTTCCGGCTGAGCGGCCCCAACCTGGATCAACTGGAGCACCTCGGTCGCTCTTAGGCGGGAGAACCCAGACCTTCCTCCTCGCGGGAGTTGCTAGGGGATCCCGAGCTCAGGTTTTCGGGTGGGATCCCGGATCCAAGCCAGCAGCAGCGGGTTGACCAGCTCCGGGGCCTCGTCTTGGGGGCAGTGGCCAACTCCCGGCAGGGGGATGAACCCCACCACGCAGGGGAACTCGGCCAAGGCCCGCCCCAAAGCAATGGGCTCCCAGGGATCCACCTCTCCCCAGAGGATGAGGACGGGGCAGGTGACCTGGGGCAGGAGATCCTCGGCCAAGGGCCCCTGGGAGTAGCGCACAAAGGCCAAGAACACCTCTGCCGCTCCCGGATCGAGGGCCGGTCGCAGCAAAAGCTGCACCAGGTCTTCCGTAACCGCTTCCTTGCGCCCATACGCTTGGAGGAGGATGTTGCGAATGGCCCAGGGCTGGGCTATCTGGGCAAAGAAAAACCGGCCGAAGGGGGGCCACCCCAGCAAGGACTGGATGAGGGGGGTGGTTCGGCGGCGCAGCCAAGAGATCTGGCGACGCTTGCGCTCGTGCAACAGCCGCAGTGAGGGATCCAACATCGCCACCCCCAAGGCCTGGCCTGGCTCGAAAACAGCCGCCTGCAAGGCCACAATGCAACCAATGGAGTTGCCCACCAGATAAGCTGGCTCCCCCACCACCTCCCGCCCAAAATCGGCCACCTGGGCGCCCCAGGTTTCAAAGGTGTAGGGGAAAGGGGATCCCGGCAAGGGCTTGGCGGATCCCCCAAATCCCAGGAGGTCAAGGGCGTACACGCGGCAGTGCCGCCCCAGCTCCGGCAAATTTTTCCGCCAGTGGTCGCTGCTGGCCCCAAAACCGTGGATAAGCACCACCGCCGGGCCGGCGGATCCCGCCTGTTGGTAGCGGATGGACTGGCCCTGCCAGAGCCAGCGCCCCTCGCGGGGGGCCAAGACGCTTGTAGAAGGCTGTTCAGAGAGCATGGAATCCCTATCTCACCCCGAAGGATAGCGCTCTTTTTTGTTGGCACAATCTGGATTGGGAAGCAAGTTCTCTCCCTAGGCCCGTGGCAATGTCGTTGGTAACCTACTCCCTTTTGGGCGTCAACCTGCACCTTACCCTGCCGGAAACCCATCTGCAGAGCTATACCGCCTGGATTGAAGCCCGCATCAGCCAGGGCCTGGGTGCTCAGGTAGTCACCTGCAATCCGGAGATGATCATGCAGGCGCAGCGGGATCCGGCCTTTGCCCAAGTGCTGCAGGAGGCTGAGCTGGTGATCCCAGATGGGGCGGGGGTGGTGTGGGCTTTGCGGCGGCAGGGGATCCGTGTCCAGCGGGTGCCGGGGATCGAGCTGGCCGAAGCTTTGATCTCGCGGGCAGCAGAACGGGGGTGGCGCTTGGCCTTGGTGGGAGGAAGGCCGGCAGTCAACCGGGCAGCGGTTCAGCAGTGGCAAGCTCACTTTCCCTCTCTGTCCATTTGGGGCCATCACGGCTACTTCTCTGGCGCCGAAGAGGAAAAACTTCTGCAAGCTCTCCAGAAAATCCAACCCCAACTGGTGTGGGTGGGGCTGGGATCCCCGCGCCAGGAGCTGTGGATCCAGAGATGGCGCAGCCTCTTGCCCCAGGCCATCTGGATGGGGGTGGGGGGCAGCTTCGACATTTGGGCCGGCCAAAAACGGCGAGCCCCGCGCTGGTGGCGTGACCATCACCTGGAATGGTTGTATCGTCTCTATCAGGAACCTTGGCGCTGGCGACGCATGTTGGCTTTGCCCAGGTTTGCCTGGCGGGTGCTGTGGGATCGCTGATACATTTACGCTGAACACTGCTGAACATCACTGTTCAACTATGCAGCGATAGCATTCTGCTTGTTTCCATTCGCGTTAGCGGGACGGAGTCCAAACAGAATGGCGGTATCCCGCAAAGCTTTGAGTAGAATACCCAAAGCGCAGTTTCCGTGTCGTCTTACTACCAATTTTCTGCTTTGCTTTGGCTACCATGTTGGCAGACTCGAAAGTAAACAGAAAGATCAACTGGTAGTAATCCGTACTGAACATATTATACATTATTTTCAGTATAGTTGAGCTTATTATTGACTAGAGTCATGCTCCTAGCCTGGCAGCTCCACTCGTTCCCTTCTCTCTAGGCGCTTTACCACGATGCTTGGTCAGCACATCGGCTACGCTCCCCGCCTTCACCCTTGGGCTGGTACAGCCCCAAACCCCTCCCTCCTCGTCCCAACCGACCCAGAAACCACCTTGGGCCTCTACCGCAAGCCCCAGACCGGATCCCTGCCAGCCCTAGGTAGCGCTGAGAGCATGGTGTCGCTGCGGGGGGTGAGCAAGGTCTTTCCCAACGGCAACTGGGTTTTCCGAGATGTGAACTTGGAGGTGCGCCGCGGCGAGTTTGTGTTCGTAACCGGGGTGTCGGGGGCGGGCAAGTCCACCCTGCTACGGCTGCTCTACGGGGCCGAACAGGCCACCGAGGGCACGGTGATAGTGGATGGGGTGTGTCTGTTTTCTTCGGAAGGTCGGCGACGGCCCTACCGCATCCCGCCCCGCCCCCTAGCCATGTTGCGGCGGCGCTTGGGGGTGGTTTTTCAAGACTATCGCCTCTTGGCCAATCGCACCCTGGCGGAAAATGTGGCCTTTGTGCTGCGCGCCCAGGGACTTTCCCCAGCAGAGATTCGCCGCCGCCTGGGGCCGACTTTGAAGATGGTGGGGCTGACCGAGAAGCGGGATTGCTTCCCGGACGAGCTTTCGGGAGGGGAGCAACAGCGCCTCAGCTTGGCCCGCGCCATTGTCAACATGCCCGTCTTGTTGCTGGCCGACGAGCCGACGGGAAATCTGGATCGGGAAAACTCCCTATTGGTGCTCCAAATCCTGGAGCGGCTCAATTCTTTTGGCGTGACGATCCTCATGACTAGCCACGACCCCTATCTGGTGGAGCGGGCGGGTCACCGGGTGGTGCGCCTGGAGGGAGGACATCTGTACGATATGCGCTGAGGGGCTCCCGCCAGAGCGGCGCAGCCCCATCTTCCTCTCCACAACTGCGACGCTAAAGCTTAGAGCGGGCAAACTCTTGGACGGTAGGCAGCATGCACTCTCTCTCCCGATTTCTCAACAAAATCCGCTACCTCCTGCAGGAAACTTTTTTGGGGTTGCGGCGAGGAGGCTGGCTAAACTGGGCGGCGGTGAGCACCCTGTTGGTGTTGCTGTTTCTGGTGGGGATCGGCGTGGAGCTGTCTCGGGGGGTGGATGCAACGGTCCAGTCGCTGGGGGGGCAACTGGAGATCTCCGTCTATCTGGAGCCGGAACGCCGGGGGGTGGATTTGCAGCCCCAAGTGGCCCAACTGCCTCATGTGGCGGAGGTGAGGGTGATCACCAAAGAGCAAGCTTGGCGCGACCTTTTGCTGGAGATGGGGATCCAGGATGAGGCGGCCCTGGAGACCCAGTTGGGGGATAACCCTTTGGTGGATGCCCTGCGAGTCAAGGCCGATTCTGCCGAGATCCTAGGTCAAGTGGCCGAGCAGATCCGCCAACTGGAGGGGGTAGACGAGGTGTACTACGGCGACCGCATTGTGGAGCAACTGGCCCAAATCCAGGAGGTGCTACGTCTGGGATCCCTGGGCATCACCGGGGTGTTGGCCCTGACGGCAGTGGCGGTGATCACTACCACCATTCGCCTGGTTGTCATGGCGCGGCGGCGGGAGATTGAGGTGATGCAACTGGTGGGTGCGACGGCGACCTGGATTTACTTGCCCTTTATTTTGCAGGGCTGCCTGTTCGGGGTAGTCAGTGCGCTGGGGGCTTGGGGCTTGGTTCTGGGATCCCAACAGTTACTGCAGGAGGCGCTGGAGCAGTTGATTGCGCTGCCCTTCCTCAAGGTGATGCAGGCCGATCCCGGCCAGGCGGAGTTTTGGTTTCTGCCGCTGCTGTTGCTGGGGATGGGGGTTTTTCTGGGCACCAGCAGCAGCTTGATTGCAGTGCGCAAGTCGGCGGGGCGTTGGTTTTGATCGGGGATCCCTCGCCCTGGGCCGGGCTGACGCCCTTATGAGCTGCGAGAGGTTTGCTAAGATAAAAGGCTACCTGGTAACAAGACGCCGACCATGACCTTGCGTAACCCTCACTTGGGCATCGACAACGACGAGCTGATGCGTCGGGTAGAGGCGTTAATTAACGCTTCCAAAAACCGCTATCGCATCACAGTGCAGGTGGCCAATCGGGCCAAGCGTCGCCGCTACGATGACCCCAACGATGTGGAAGAGGGCTGGATGAAGCCCATTCGCCGCGCCATCATCGAAATGTCCGATGAGCTGACCGAGCCGGAAATCATCGGCGACGAGTAGCCGCCTGGCCCCCTTGGAGCTGCGATGGCCAGCTAGGGAGGAAGTTGGCCGGCTCGCTCCTCAGAAATGGGATCGGGGTTGCTCAGCCGTGACTCCATTGGGTGCAAAAGGCGGTGGGTTTCTTCCGGGCTGAGGCCCTGGATGCGCATCTCCAGTGGGCTGCGGAACCAGAGGGCTTGTTGCGGAAACGGGATCTGGATCCCGGCTTGGTCGAAGGCATGCTTGAGGCGACGGCGGTATTCCCGCGTCACCCGCCACTGCTGCAGCGGTTGCACCTTGATCCAGATGCGCAATGTAATCCCCCGCTCCCCCAGGTCATCGACGCCGTGCATCTCGGGGGGCTCGCGGATCTTGTCCCGCCAGGCCGGCTCCCGATACATCTGTAGAGCCACCTGCTCGGTAATGCGGATGGCCTGTTCCAGGTCGTTTTCGTAGGCGATCACGATCCCCAGATCCACCCGCGACCAGCCGTTGGAGAGGTTCTCCACCACCCGAATGGCGCTGTTGGGAATGGAGCGGGCCCGCTGCGACACCGGCGGCAGGCTGCCGGGATCCCCCTGTGGCGCGGCGACCAAGAACAGCCGCCGCCCATCCAGTGTCACGGCCTCCGTTTGGATGGAAGCGGTGGGCAGGCTGAGCGCTTGCCGCAGCTCTTCCAGAGCATCCAAGCGGCTGAGCAAAGGCACGTTGGAGGCGGTGCCGTGGTTTTGAGAAGTTTCCTGCCCCCAGGCAGGCTCGATGGCCGGAGATAGGGCGAGGGACGCGCCGAAAAGGAGCGGCCACAGCAGGGATCCCATTTTCCCCGACTTATCTACCGGTCGCAGCTGGCGCAACATGAATCGTTTGCGTCCGCGGTGTGGAGTACTTGAACAACCTCACTCCAAAAAGAAAAAAGCAATGCCGAGAATGGCATAGGTGGCCAAGAGCAACAGCCCCTCCAGCCAGTTGGAGCGACCGTCGCTGCTGACGGAGTTGACCAGCAACACCGAGACGGCAATGGCCACCAGCTCCACTGTGCCGAAGTTAAAGTTCATCGGCTGGCCCAGCACGTTCCCGGCCAGCACCAACAGAGGCGCCACGAACAGGGCAATTTGCATCGTCGAGCCCAGAGATACTGAGAAGGAGAGATCCATCTTGTCTTTCATGGCCACCGTGATTGCCGTCGCATGTTCGGCCGCATTGCCGATGATCGGCAGCAAAATCACCCCCATGAACAGCGAGGTAATGTGCAAGTGCTCCAGAGTATGCTCCAGGGTGCTCACCAACAGTTCCGACTCCAGCGCCACCAACACCGTCAACCCCAAGAGGGCCAACAGCCAAAACCCCAAACCGGCCCGCTCGGGCGGGGCCGTCAACACTTGGGGAATGGATCCCTCTGCCTGCAAAACCGGATTGGGGGCGAGACGGGCAGCGGCTTCATGTTCTGCCGCCTCTGCCTCGTGAATGGTGTAAAGGTAGCTGTGGGTTTTGAGGGAAAACAGCAAGGTAAGGCCATAAACCCCGATCAGCACCAAAGCCACCGCTGTAGAGAGCTCTTGGATGGAGAGCGCGCCCAAGTTGGCGTCGGCATAGGTGACCACGCTGGGCAAGATCAGGGCCACCACCGCCAGGTTCATTACCGAGGCGTTCATACGCGCCACTTCGGGCCGAAAGCTCTGCTCGCGAAACTTAATGCCGCCCAAAAACATGGCCAGCCCGGCCACCAGCAGCAGGTTGCTGATGATCGAGCCGGTGATGGAGGCTTTCACCACCTCCACCAGTCCCGCCTGCAGCGCCACCAGGCCAATGATTAGCTCGGTGGCGTTGCCAAAGGTGGCGTTGATCAGTCCCCCGATCGTCGGCCCGGTCAAGGCAGCGATCTCCTCGGTGGCTTGACCCATAAACTTCGCCAAGGCCACCACCGCCAAGGCCGCACAAAGGAAGACCAGATTGGGATCCCAGCCCTGCAAGTGGCCTGTCCACGAGAGGGGAACCCCCAGCAGCAGCAGGAACATCAAGCCGTTCAGCGCTCTCTGCCAGCCTGCTGCAGGGCGAACTGAGGAAACCAGAGAATTTGCATCGGCCAGAGTCATAGTTCCGGGGAATAGAGGCTGATAGATAGTTTCAGAAGTGTGGCGGCGGCAGCAGCGGCCTTCCAAAGCAGTCTAGCTGCTGCCAGGGAGGCTTGAGTAGGTACTGCCATTAGAGGGAGATGACTCGATGGCGCTGCAGCAGGCGGAGGAGCTCGGCTCCCAGTTGATCCACCAGGTGCTGCGGATCGCCGATTTTCAAAAAGCTGCTGCCTTCCACCTCAAAGGGAAAGGATCCCTCGATGCCGTGGCGGGGCAGTTGCACCAGCAGCAGTTGCTCGGGGCGCTTCGATTGCAGGGCATAGCCCAGCTCCAGACAGACCTGTGGGCTGGGCAGAGGCCGCCCCCGGCCATTGACCTGCACAGGGGTGACATCGGCCACCACCAGCAACGCCTGCTTGAGCTTGCGAATCAGCGCTGCGTCGATGAGGGGTGTCTCTGGGGATCCCTGCAGTTGTAGCGGAAGAACCGGCTGATGATGGCGGTTAATGGCCTCCACCACCGTCTGCAACGCCTGGTGCAGCGTGGCGCTGGAGTCGGGGTAATCTGATTGGCCACAGAAGTAGATGGCCGGCTCCGTGATGCTTAGGGCAGCCCGCTTATTGAAGTAGATCTCGCGGCTGATTAAATCGAGGTTGGAGATGCTGTAGGCGCCGCTGCCCTCGATGTAAAACTCCACCAGCTCCCCTTCCAAGTAGCGCTGCCACCAGACAGAGGCCTTCACCTGCTCCACATCGTCGAGGAAATCGGCTCGCATCGCCGTTTTCAGGAGGCCGGTACGGCTTAGGCGCAAGTCAGGGGCTCGCTGTTGCACTTGGGAGGCAGACAACACCGAATCCAAATACCAGGCTCTCAAGACAATGATCGCCATCGGATCCCTCTGCGCTTAGCCTCAAAGGTACCTGATTTTGGCCGGCTATCCAAGTCAGCCTAGGCGCAGGGCCAGATCCAGCAGCCGGTGAGCCAGGGTCGATTTGGTGGCCAACGGGAGCAGTTCCGGGTTGCCCTGCCGCGGGATCCAGTAGCCTTGGTTGTGGCTGCTGCCAAAGCCGCTCTCCGGCTGGTCGATGGGGTTGGCCACAATGGCGTCCAGCCCTTTCTGCTGCAGCTTCTCCTTGGCCGGGGGGAGAGGATCCCCGCTCTGGGCAGCAAAGCCGATAAGAAGCTGGCCGGGACGTCGGTGACGGGCTAGGGCTGCCACCAAATCGGGGACAGGCTCCAAGGGCAGCAGCAGGGGCAGCTCGGCCTTGGCCAGCTTGCCCGCATAGGTCTGCGTGGGCCGCACATCCCCCACTGCCGCTGCCATCCAGAGCACGTCCACCTGGGGAAACTCCGCCCGCAAAACCTGCTCCAGTTGGGCTGCTGTCTCCACCGGGATGGCCCGAATGGCGAAGGGTGCTGGATCAAAGGGGATCCCCAGCGGCCCATGCACCAGCGTGACTTCGGCCCCCCGACAGGCGGCGGCCACCGCCAGCGCCACCCCCATCCGCCCACTGGCCGGGTTGCCGATAAAGCGCACCGCGTCGATGGGCTCGCGGGTGCCTCCTGCCGTCACCAACACCCGCTTCCCTTGCCAGTCTTTTTGCCCCCCTGTCCAGAGCAGAGCCCGCACATACTCCTGCAGCGCCTCTGGCTCCAGCAGGCGCCCTTCCCCCACCGCATCGCAGGCCAGGCGGCCCCTGGCCGTGGGCAAGGCCCAGAAGCGGGGATCCCGTTGCAGCCGCTGCCAATTCTCGGCCACTGCTTCAGCCTTCCACATGTGGGTATTCATGGCCGGCGCCAAGGCCACCGGACAGTGGGAGGCCAAAACCACGTTGGTGAGCAAATTGTCCGCCAGCCCCTGGGCCAGCTTGCCCAAGGTGTTGGCCGAAAGCGGCGCAATCAGGAGAGCCTCGGCCCATTCCCCCAGCTCGATGTGCAGCGGCCGTCCCCGCGCAGCTTGCCAGAACTCGGCATCTGTAAAAGCCGGCTGACGGGACACAGTGGCAAACGTCAGCGGGGAGATAAACTGTTGTGCAGCTTGCGTCAAAACCACCCTCACCTCTGCCCCCTGCTGGGCCAGAGCAGACACCAAAACCGCAGTTTTGTAGGCAGCAATTCCCCCGCTCACCCCAACCAGCAGACGCCGCCCCGACCAAAAGGGATCCATATCAGCGAATACTCAAACAGCCCTGTTTCCAGTTTCCCTGCCTTTGCCAGCAACACAACAGGAATCCCTCGCCCAAAGTGCTAGGGCTCAGGCCGCCGATCCCGCCGAGAACAGCACTTGCGAGCCTAGGGCTTGCCTGGGGAGAACCCCTCTTTCGCAAGTCCGACCTCGACTCTACAGGTTCTGTCCCGCAGGGGGAATTCGCTACTGCTGTTTTGCGCACTCGCCTCTTCAGATCCCATTCCGCTTGCCGAACTTGTCTCCTCTAATAAGAAAGAGTTGAAGGCAACTTATTGCAATCGCTATTTGTTTTTGGCTACACTAACTGTTGTCCTTGAGCCATCTTGATATGACTACGACCGGTAAACCAAAACCACTCACTGGCCAAGAGCTCCTCGACAAGGTAACTTCGATGGGAAATGCGGATCGCAAGGAAAAAGCTCGCGCCTGTGGCTACGTCACCTATACCAAGAATGGTCAGGAGCGAGTGAATCTGATGCAGTTCAACAATGCCTTGCTGAAGGCAGTCGGTGTGGATCTCGATGCTAGTGATGAGAACGGTTCCCGCGGTCGGGCTCCGACTTACCGGGTTTCGGTTCACAAGAATGGCAACCTCCTCATCGGAGCTGCCTACACCAAGAAGATGGGCCTCAAGCCGGGGGATCAGTTCGAGATCAAGTTGGGCCACCACAACATCAAGCTAGAGCGCATCGACTGATTTCCTGTCGCCTGCCTTGTCGAGGTTCTCTCTGCTGATAACAGCGTTTCAGCTTGGGTAAAGCCCTCGATGGTTAGGGAAGAGCGAGATGCTTCTTTCCCTCCATCGTCACCCTGTTTTTAGGCGGACAAGGGATCCTCGTATTCGTTGAGGATCCCTATCTGTCTGTATCATCTGTATCAATAGGTATCAATTGATGGCTGAAGCGCAGAGGGCTTCGTTATTCTGACAAAAGTTAAAGTTCATGAGGGCGGCGGCAATGTACACTCCAACTGCACAGAACCTGGCCCGTCGGTGGCGACGCTGGCGAATTTGGGTGGGGCTGGTGGTGTTGGCAGTGGTGTTCTGGGCCGTTCAGCCTCATCTGCAGGTTGAGTCGCAATCGAATGCGCCGCTGCAGTGGGTCTCCTCTCAGCCAGCCCCCGAGCAGCAGGATGTTTTTGTGGACGGGGTTCTACGGCTGCAATTCGATCGGCCGCTGGATCCCAATCTACAACGGCTGGCGGTTCAGTTGGAGCCGCCGGCAGCGGTCATTTTCGACGTGCAGGGAGACGAGTTGTTGCTTAAACCTCGGGATCCCTTGCGCTTTAGCACCGACTACACCCTCACGATCGCGCCGCAGGAGGGGCTGCCGCTGGAGCAGACCATCCAACTGCGCTTTCGCACCGAGCCGCAGTTTACCTACGAGCGGGACATCAAGCCGTTGCTGGAGGCCAGTTGTGTCGGCTGCCACCAGCCGGCAGGGCGACAGCGCACCCAGTTGCTGGACAGCTACGAAGCGGTTCTGGCCTACGTCAAGCCAGGGGATCCCAACAGCGAGTTGATCGATCCCCGCTGGACGCGCCGCCACGCCACCATCCTCAACGCCAACAACCCCAACCGCCCTCAGGCCCGCGGCGGATCCCCGGAGATCGCCTACCTCCAGGCCCGCGGGCTGCCCCTCTCTCGTCTGGGCTTTTGGACGCCGGAGGAGGTGGAGATCGTCCGCACTTGGATCGTCCAAGATGGGGCCCCCCGCAGCAGCGCCCGCGCTCAGGCGGGCAACTAGTCTCACCGCCATGACCGCTCCCCAACCGCTAGCCACCGTCATCCAGGGATCCCTGAGTCGGGGCTTGGAAGCTCGCCTCAACCCCGGTGTCTCGGTAGAAGACCTGCGGGTGGGCAAGTTTGTGGTGATCCAGGGGGAGCGCCACCGCTTCTTCGGCCTGCTCACCGACGTTACCTTAGCAACCAGCAACCCGCAGATCTTGGTCAATCCCCCCCGCCCGGAAGAGACCCTGCTGCAGGAGGTGCTGGCGGGTACCGGCACCTACGGGGTTATCGCCCTCACGCCCATGCTGATGCTGGTGCCGCGGCAGACGGAAGCAGAGAGGCTGTATCCCCTCATCGATCCCAAGCGGCCAGACGACTGCGGCTCAGCCCCTCCTGCTGCCGAGGCGATGGAGCTGTTGCCGGTGAAAACGGTGCCGGCCCACTTTTCCCAGGTGTACGAGGCGCGGGAGCTGGACTTTCGCACCGTCTTCGGCTGGGAAGACGACCCCACTCGGCGCAACTTCGCCATCGGCCAACCCTTGGACATGGCGGTGCCCATTTGTCTGGATCTGGATCGCTGGGTGGAGCGCAGCAACGGCATCTTCGGCAAGTCCGGTACCGGCAAATCCTTTTTGGCCCGCCTGATCCTGGCGGGCATCATCCGCAAACGGGCGGCGGTAAACCTGGTTTTTGATATGCACTCTGAGTATGGCTGGGAGGCGGCCAGCGAGGATAGGCAGGCCACCACCGTCAAGGGGCTGCGGCAGCTCTTCCCCGGCCAGGTGCAAATCTATACCTTGGATCCCGATTCCACGCGGCGGCGAGGGGTGCGGGATGCCCGCGAGCTGTTTATTGCCTACAACCAGATCGAGGTGGAGGATCTGGCGCTGTTGGCAGAGGAGCTCAACCTCTCCGAGGCCAGTCTGGAAAACGCCATTATCCTGCGCAACGAGTTTGGCCGCGACTGGATCAGCCGTCTTTTGAGCCTTTCCAACGCCGAGATTCAGGAGTTTTGCGAGCAAAAAATGGGCAACAAGGCCTCGATCCTGGCCCTGCAGCGCAAGCTCACCCGTCTCGACGACCTCAAGTACATCCGCAACAGCCTGCCCCACAACTACATCGGCGAGATCCTGGAGGCCCTCAGCCGCGGCATTCACGTGGTCATCGAGTTCGGATCCCAGTCCAACCTGCTCTCCTACATGTTGGCGGCCAACGTCATCACCCGCCGCATTCACCAGGCCTATGTGCAGCAGACGGAGCGGTACTTGCAGTCCAAAAATCCCCTCGACCGGCCCCGGCAACTGTGCATCACCATCGAGGAAGCGCACCGCTTTCTGGATCCGCGGGCGGCCAAGCAGACCATTTTCGGCACCATCGCCCGCGAGATGCGCAAGTACTTTGTGACGCTGCTGGTGGTGGATCAGCGCCCTTCCAGTCTCGACCGCGAGGTGATGTCGCAGTTGGGCACCCGCATCACGGCCCTTCTCAACGATGACCAAGATATCGAGGCTGTGTTCACGGGTGTAGCCGGCAGCCAGAACTTGAAAACGGTGCTGGCCAAGCTGGATTCCAAACAGCAGGCCCTGGTTCTCGGCCATGCCGTGCCCATGCCGGTGGTGGTGCAAACCCGCTCCTACGACCAGAGGTTCTACGCCGAGATCGCCGATCCCGATTGGTCAGAGGCCGCCGATGCGGAGGTGCTTTGGGCAGCTCAGAAGGCCAAGGAGGAACTGGGGCTGTAGGGAGGGCTGCCCCACAGCCCGGTCATCAGGCGCAGCAAAAAGCGCCGCAGCGGCGGAAAGCGTATCATCCCTATCAAAACCAAGCGCCGCAAGACCACCAGGGGCCAGTAGGAGTTGGAGAAAGTGCGGGTGAGGAGATCCGTAAAGAGCAACACCACCCAGTTTTCCCAGCGGCGACGGCGACCGTAGCGCCGCAGGACTTGGACCTCTCCCAAATCCTCCTGTCGTCTCCAGGCGTCCAGCAACACTTGGGCCAAGGCAGCGGCATCGCGGATGCCGAGGTTCAGCCCTTGGCCAGCTACGGGATGACAGTGGTGAGCGGCGTCCCCCACCAAAGCCAGGCGGTGCTGATAGTAGCGGCGGCTCTGGCGCAGGCGGGCCGGGAAGACTTGGGGCGGGTTCAGCAAGGTAAGGTAGCCGCCCTGGTCGCCGTAGTAGCGCTGCATCTCGGCCAAGAAGTCGGCCTGGGAAAGGGCCAGCGTGGCCTTGGCCTGCTCGTGGGGCAGGATCCAGACCACCTGGCAGCGGTTGCCGGGCAGGGGCAGGATGGCGAAGGGGCCGGCAGGCCAAAAGCGCTCGTAGGCGACGTTTTGGTGGTCTTGGGCAGGGGCCACCAGGGCGGTGATACACGACTGCCAGTAGTCCCAGCCGTCGCTCGGGATCCCTGCCCGCTGGCGCACTTGGGAGCGCAGGCCATCGGCGGCTACCACCAGGGAGGCGGCCAGCCGGCGGCGGCCTTGGGTCGTTTCCAGCTCTACCTCAGCCGCAGCCTCCCCGTAGGTTACGCTCTCCACCCTGGCTTCGTAGTAGCAGGTGATCTGGGGATCGGCAGCCACCCGCTCCTGGAGCACCTGCTGCAGCCGAGCATGTTCGCCGCAGTAGAAAACTGCCGTTTCCCCCACATCCTCCGGCCTAAACGTCACCCGCTGGGGAGCGTCGGCGTCGGTCAGAATCACCTGGGCAAAGGGTGTGATGTGGGGAGCCAGCGCCTCCCACACCCCGATGGCCCGAAAGATGCGGATCGACAACGGCGAAAGGGCATAGGCCAAGGGGCGCTGCCTGACTGCCTCAGCCGACTGGGCCTCAATGAGGGCCAAGCGCAGGCCGGATCCCTGCAGGGCACAAGCTAGGGTCAAGCCCGCAATGCCGCCGCCGACGATGATCACGTCGTAAACGGCTGCCAAGGTAGTCGGAGTGGGAGCAAGGGTTGTCATTTCTAGTGCTGAGTGCTGTGGGCAACTACTTCTGGGCGGGCGGAGTTTGCCGGCGTGGCGGCCCGCACCGCTCGGAACATGCCAAAGCGGCAGAGGCCAGTGCCGAAGGCCAGGCGCATGAGCAAGAAAGTGGGCACCTCCCGCAGCGACTTGATCAAGCCCACCAAGCCAAACTTCAGCAACCCTTCGGGACGGACAACCCCCTGCCAGATGGAATCCAGCCAAGAAGGAAGAGTTTCTTGCGTCCAGTCGGCAGTTTGCACCTGTCCTTCCACCAGGCCCGTGGCTTGCAACTGTTCGGCAAACCCCTCGATGCTGGAAAAGGCGGGGTGCGACCACTGATCCAACAACTGCCGCATCACCAGCCGCTCCCAGAAGTTGAGGGGCTTTTGACGGTCGTCGCGCTGGTTCCAGTCCGCCACCACCAAGATGCCGCCTGGCTTGAGCACCCGCAGCATCTCGCTGGCGTAGCGAGCCTTGTCCGGCATGTGGGGCCCCGCCTCGATGGACCAGACCACATCAAAGCTGGCGTCGGGGAAGGGCAGGTTGAGGGCGTCGGCCACCTGAAACCGGACGGGCAGATCGGGGGGGGTGAGCTCCTGGGCCCGCTGCACCTGCTGCGGGCTGATGGTGATGCCGGTCACCACAAAGCCATAGTCGCGGGCCAAGATGCGACAACTACCGCCAATGCCGCAGCCCACATCCAACACCGTCGTCCCCGGCGGCAGCCGATCCAGCCCGCCCCAGCGCACCATCTCGTGGACAAAGTCGTGCTTGGCCTGGATGAAGTTCTTCCGCCGCGGCGGGGATCCGTAGTGGCCCAGGTGAATATGCTCGCCCCAGTAGAACTCCAGGATCCCGTCTCGCGTCCATTCGTCGTAGGCGCGGGCTACCGATTCAGGAGAGCGGTACTTGCGGGCGGTCAACAGGTAGGCTCCCAATCCTATAGCTAGGAGCAGGACTAGGCCCCAAAAAACCCAGAGTGTTGGATTCATTAGAACTACCTTGAGATGGCTAGAGATGGCAATTGATGATTGTTGCTGCGGTGGCAACAGACACAGCGGGGATCCCTTCTGGCCTCCGTTGATCCAGCGGAGCAAAGCCCCACTCTCATCTTGCCCTATTTGCCAGCCGCAAGGCGGCCTAGGAGTGTCGTAGCCGCACGGTTGCCCGCGGAGGAGACGCTGGCCTGAGCAACCTTGCCGGGGGCTAGGTGGCCTGGAGCTCCTCCCTTAGACGCTGAGTGGCTGCCACCATGTTTTTCAGGGCAGGGATCACTTCCTCCCAGCGGCGGGTTTTTAGGCCGCAGTCGGGGTTGACCCAGGTTTGCTCTAGCGGCAAGTGGGCCACTCCCAGGCGCAGTTGCCGGAGAATCTGCTCGGTGTCGGGCACCGCCGGGCTGTGAACGTCGTAAACGCCGTTGCCTACCTGGTGGCGATAGCCGGCTTGGGCAATCTGCAGCAAGGTTTTGTTGCTGCTGCGGCTGTTTTCGATGGAGAGGACGTCGGCATCCAGACGCTCGATGTGCTCGATGATGTCCCCGAACTCCGAGTAGCACATGTGGGTGTGGATCTGGGTTTCGGGCTTGGCGCCAGCGGTAGTCAGGCGGAAGGCCTCCACCGCCCAACTTAAGTATTCTGGCCAGCGCTCTTTTTTCAAGGGCAGCCCCTCTCGCAGCGCTGGCTCGTCCACCTGCACCATCGCGGCTCCGGCAGCTTCCAAGTCGGCCACCTCTGCCCGCAGGGCCAGGGCAATTTGCAGGGCCTGCTCGCGACGGGAAACGTCAACGCGGGGGAAGGACCAGTTGAGCATGGTTACCGGCCCTGTCAGCATCCCCTTGACCGGCTTTTGAGTCAGAGATTGGGCCACCTTGAACTCCCGCACCGTCATGGGGCGAGGGCGAGACACGTCGCCGTAGAGAATGGGGGGACGCACGCAGCGGCTGCCATAGCTCTGCACCCAGCCGTGCTCGGTAAAGGCAAAGCCCTGCAGTTGTTGGGCGAAGTATTCCACCATGTCGGTGCGCTCGAACTCACCATGCACCAGCACATCCAGGCCAATTTCTTCTTGGATGCGGATGCACTTGGCAATTTCGGCGTCGATGGCAGCTTCGTATTCGGCCTGGGAGATCTCGCCCTTTTTGTACTTGACCCGCCACTGCCGGACTTCGGGGGTTTGGGGAAAAGAGCCGATGGTGGTGGTCGGCAGCGGTGGCAGCTTGACCTGCCGGCCTATACGCTGCTCGTAGGGAAGGGAGCGCTGGAAGTCCTGCGCCGTCAGGTTGGCCAAGGCCTGGCGCACTGTAGAGTTGGGGGGATTGAAGTCCTGGAAGGCCTGCCACTGCTGCTCCAGCTCCTGCTGCTGGGCGGCGGTGTCTTCGCCGTTGAGGGTGCGGGCCAGCAGAACCACCTCGGCCAGCTTCTGCTCGGCAAAGCTGAGAACATTGCGCAAAGGCTCTGGCAGGTGGGTTTCCAGAGCAGCGTCGTGGGGCACAAATTGGAGCGAGCAAGAAGGCTGCACCCGCAGGTTGGGGGCTAGGGCTTGCAGCTCTTGCAGAGTGGCCAGAACGGCTTTGGGCTGGATCTGCCAGATGTTGCGCCCGTCCACTACCCCCGCCCCCAGGATCTTGTCGGCGGGGAAGCCGTGGGCTCTGACCAGTTCCAGGTTGTGGCCGCGGGTGAAGTCGAGGCTGAGGCCAGCTACCGGAAGCTCCACCGCCCAGGGGTAAGTCTCCCCCAAGTCGTCAAAGTAGGTAACCAGGTGGAGAGGGATCCCCACGCTTGCAAGCCAGCGGTAGGTCTGCTCCACCGCTTCCTGAAGACTTTTGCCTTCGCTGGTCACCAAGATGGGCTCATGGACTTGCACTTCCCGGATCCCCAGGCGCTGCAGCTCCTGCAAGAGTTCTCTGTAGAGAGGAAGCAGCTTCTCCAGATCCCCCCGCAACTCGCCAGAGCGCTGGCTTAGAGCAAGAAGGGTAACCGGACTGAGGAGGACGGGGCTGGTGCGGTTTCCTAGGATCCCTTGCGCCCGTCGCACCGTGGCCAGGAAGTCGTCGAAATGGGCCTGAGGGATCGCGTCGGCCTCAATTTCCGGCACCAGGTAGTGGTAGTTGGTGTCAAACCACTTGGTCATTTCCAAGGCCGGCAGCCCCTCCTGCCCCCGCGCCATGGCAAAGTAGCGCTCCAGGCCTGATAAGCTCTGAAACCGGGAGGGAATCAGCCCCAGCCAGGTGGCCCAGTCCAAAACGTGGTCGTAGAGGGTTTGATCTCCTACGGCAATGTGGTCGAGGTTGGCCTGTCGCTGGGTTCGCCAGGCCTGACTCTCCAGATCCTGCAGCGTCGCCAACAAGGCTTCCGCCTCCAGGGTGCCGCCCCAAAAGGCCTCCAGGGCTTTCTTCAGCTCGCGGCGCTTGCCCATGCGGGCATAGCCTAGGGTTTGAGTTTCAATGGCCATAAGGTACCTTGTCCTGAATCGAATTCGGTAATTGAGGTTGCCGCCAGTTGTCATCCAACCTAGGCAGCAAGAGATGGCCGCCGACATGCCTATCGGTGGCATCCCGGCAGAAGGTTTTCCCTAGGCCAGGAAACCTGCCGGAGCTGTCAAGGCGTTCCTTCACCCTGGCGGCTTGCCCACTCTGCACAGGGGGATGCCCAGAGGACTCTTTTGTGCAACCAAAGCGAGCAACCGTCCTCCTAGCTGCCCCTGAGCTAACTGCTCAGCTCTCTTGTCCGCGCTTTTGACTGAGTGCCTACGATCCGAGAGCGTCGAAAATCCGTAAGCAGGCCGATGAAAAAACTTCGAGACGGGAACGGGCTAACGTCAAAATGGGGAGCATATCTGTACCTCGCAGATATGGTGAACTGTGGAAAAACCGCCGGCGGGCATTCTGACTTGCTCAGTTTTGGAGGGGCTGGCTTGCGTCTCAAGGCCTCTTGCAACAACGAACTAGGGATCCCAAGTCCAAAACCGGCTCACAGCTGCGGGACAGCGGCAGATTCTCACTGCACTTTCCCCGTTGCCTCTGACGGCTGATCCCCGTCAGAACCGACAGTAGACTTTATCCTATCACTGGTTTTAGCGGGACTGGGCGGATTTGAACCGCCGACCTAGCGCTTAGGAGGCGCTTGCTCTATCCAGGCTGAGCTACAGCCCCAGGTCAGGTACCTCACTGATACTAGCAGAGAGGCTAGGGGGTATCGCCGCAAGGCTGCCGAGCAATAGCGTTCTTATGGAATTGCTGGAACAAAGGCTTTGCTTTCTGACACAAAACCCAACGCGGCGGCTCACCCCAGTAGTACTCTTTTTTCCAAATGGGCAAGCGCTCCTTGATTGCATCAATGATGTAACGTGCTCCAGCAAAAGCGGCGCCGCGATGTTCAGCTGTAGCACCAACCCAAACCGCAATATCACCAATTGCAAGATGACCCTGGCGGTGACAGGCAACAGCACCGCAGAGGCCAAACTTGGCGTGGGCTTCTCGGAGGATCTTCTCGCCCTCCTTCTGGGCAAGGATCTCGTAGACTTCGTACTCCAAGCTGAGAACAGGTTTGCCCTGGCTGTGGTTGCGTACCCAGCCCTCGAAGGTTACTAAGGCACCCGCTGTGTTATTGACGAGCAAACGACTGAGTTCAGCTGGCTGGATGGTGCTATCCACAATTAGAAAACGCAGCATTTAGCCCCCACAAACTGGTGGAATGAAAACTACCAAGGCACCTTCATCTATCGGCCTAGTCAAGTCACAGAACTCATGATTGACAGCAACCTTAACGTCCTCCGCTGCTAGCGAAAATCCATACTTTGCTTGCAGCTGCTGATAGAGCTCTAGGTAGTTTGCTGCACTGGTTTGCAGCACTTCGCTGCTCCGCTGAGCCTGTTCCCGCAGCACTGCTACATATTGAATTGTTACGGTCTTACTTAGGACAGATTGAGTTACCATGGCTGCAACTACCCCAAACTGATTGGAAAGTGGCATACTCCTCGGCGGTATTGACGTTCATGAGCTCGACCTCATGGTTGGGGGTAACTAGGGTGCAGGGCTGCCTGCTGAGGATTTCCACAGGGCAGTACACCCCTTCCGCGTAAGCCCTTTCTAGTACCGCTGCAGCTTGAGGAGTATAGATGGCGCAAAGAGCTTCCGGGAAGCCGCGCTCGGGGTTAACATAGCAAGTTGCGATTGTTTCGGCTTGGTAGTGATCCAGCAGCTTTTGGATTGTTTCTGACCGAAGGTTCAGTAGATCACAGGCAACAACCAACCAGTTAGCTTCAGGATGAGTATTCAAGGCAGTCAATAGGCCACTGATCGGGCCAACGCTTTCTACTAGATCTGGTAGTGTGGGCAAGAGCTCTAGAGCTGTGCCCGACCACTGACCGGCACGCGCTGACAAGTAAACCTGCTGGCAGTAGGGCTGCAGCAGTTCATAGAGATAGGCGGCGTGGGGTTTGCCAAAAGGGTTCAGCAGCGCTTTATCGCGACCCATGCGCTTGCTACGTCCCCCTGTGAGCACCAAGCCATAGAGGGGACGTTCCAGGAGGGCGTTTTTGCCGCCGGACTTAGTTACTAGGCGGGTCTCCTGGATGCAGATATGGGGCGACACCGACTTGCACATGTCATAGATTGTCAGCGCTGCTGTTGCCGCACCACAGAGAGCTTCCATTTCAACCCCTGTCTTAGCGCTGGTCTTGACAGTGCAGTGGATGGTTACAAGCAAGTGATCATCAATTGTGATATCAAAGGTGCAGTCTTCAACAGGGATCTGATGACAAAAGGGGATCAGTTGGTCAGTTCTTTTAACAGCCATTGTACCGGCAATGGTTGCTGTCTGAAATACCGGTCCTTTTTTCAGGTGGATATCTTGGCCAACAACATAGGATCTGAGAGCAGGTGGCAGTTGAACTCTTGCCCGTGCTGTGGCCGTTCGCAAAGACACCGATTTGTGGCTAATATCTACCATATGCGGATGGCCTTGAGCATTAAGATGGGCCCATGTACGATCAGCTTTGTCCATAGAGCTAGCCCCCTAAGCCGTACATTGGGTGTGAGACCTGCTCAACCCGGCGCAGTGGTTTCATCCCCAAAAGCTGCTGGTAAATTTGCTGACGTTGGCCTGGTGTTTTGTCTCGAACCGAGAGACCCTCCTCACTAAATAGGCAGGCAAAGAGACGACCATCAGCTGTCAAGCGCCACCGGGAACAGCTGCTGCAGAAGGGCTGAGACTCAGAGGCAATAAATCCAACTTTAACATTCTCGTCGATTGTAAAGTAAAACGCTGTCGAATCAGGTGCCGCTGGAAGGGGGGTTAGAGTATAGCGTTCTTGCAGACGGGCAATGCACTCTTGTGCTGAAACGTAGTGTTCTTCATAGAGAGAGTTGGCATAGCCGACCCGCATCAGCTCCAGAAAGCGAACTGTCACGCCTGTCTTGCGGGCAAACTCAACGAAATCAAATAGCTCGCAATCGTTGATCCCCCGCATTACAACCGTATTGACTTTGAGGCTAAATCCCCGGGCAATACCCTCCTGGATATTACGGAGAATATCCGCCAGGCAGTCGCGACGGGCAATTGCAGCTTGGGTGGAGGGCTGTAGGCTATCGAGGCTAACATTAAGGTTGAGAACGTTGGCAGCCTTGAGAACGTCCCAGTAGCGGTGGAGCAGCAGGCCATTGGTTGTTAGGCTGAGGGACGGGATCTTCAGCTTGGCAAGTTCCTGAATGACTTCATCAAAGTCTTGCCGAACCAGAGGCTCACCACCTGTAATGCGAACTTCTTCAATGCCATAGTCCAGCAACTCGCCAATAATTTCTTTGTATTGCTGCGGAGTTAAGTAGCTACTTTTGTCCAGAAATTCTGGATGCAAAGGCATGCAGTAGCGGCAGCGAAGGTTGCATTGATCGGTTAGAGAAACCCTTAGCTTGCGAATGCGACGATTCCATTGATCCACTAGCTGCATCTTAGTACCACGGATAGAATTGGATGCTTTGCTCGGGGCTGAGGATAGTTTGAGCCGGGGGTAACTCTACAAAGCCATCGCTGTCTGTTAGAGCGATGAAGTCTCCGGAGTTGTTAGGCATAATCGGTGTAAAGACTCGGTTGGCGCTCATCTTAACGGGCACAAAAAGAGTGAGATTGGGTTTGAAGGTAATGACTTCACTTAGGTGCCCAGAGTCAGTGTTACGGTTGAGGAGATAACGATGCAAACATACAAGAGCTGAGATGGGGTTGCCTGGGAGGCCCCAAACTATAGTATTGGCCTGATGGTCGATGCCAAACCACATTGGCTTGCCTGGCTTTTGCGCCACGCCGTGGATGTAGGCAGTAACACCACAGCTTTGCCAGATGGCCGGCAAGTAGTCACACTTTCCCCTTGAAACACCCCCAGAGTAAATCAAGAGGTCGTAGTTTGGGGTATTGGCTTGGTAGTGGGTGGCAATGGCAGCAGGATCGTCCGGAAGGTGATCGGTCTCAACCTCGGTATACCCGTAGGCAAGAAGAGCCGCTCGGAGGGCCTCAGCGTTGGAGCGCCGCAGTTGGTAGGGTGCAGGGGTTTGCTCAATGGGAATCAATTCGCTGCCAGTTGCCACAACTTTGATGCGAGGAGTCCTCTCAACTTGGATGCGGCTGTAGCCAAAGGAGGCCAAGATCCCGACGTGGATGCTCTTGAGGGTAATGCCGGGGCGGAGAACCAGCGCTCCTGCAGAACAATCGCTACCTTGGGGATGAACAAAATCACCCCTGTTGCGTTCGACTTCCTGGGTGATGGTGGCAATTCCTCCCTCGATACGAATTTGCTCGTAGGGAATGACGAGATCACTACCCAGCGGCAGGGCACAGCCAGTCATCACTTCCAAGCACTGCTGCGGATCGGGCAGGGTGGCAGGGCTTGTCCCCGCAGGGGCTATGCCTGCAACAGCAAAGCTTCGCTGCCCAGCAGCATAAGCGGCATAGTTGATGGCGATACCGTCCATCAGGACCCGGTTAATTGGCGGGTAGTCCCGATCGGCGTAGATCGGCTCTGCCAAAACCCGGCCCACACAGCTTGCAATCGGGATCGACTCGGTTTTGGCTGGCAGCCAGTGGTCTTTAATAATGGCTTCAGCTTCCTGGACAGTGACCATAGGTGTGGGGTGCGGAAAATTCCTGAAAGGCGGGTAGGAAATTGCGGTTTTCGTGGCCAGGGCGACTGAGCTTAATGAGGGCAAAGCGCTGCAACGGGGTCAGCTTTTGCCATAGCTCAAGAGTCAGCACGACCCCCTTGGCTGCCGCCTGCTCAAGAACGCAGTCAGGGATGGTGGTAGCGTCTTCCCAGGCAGGGTTTGGATCAACAGTTACCTCAGCGGCCTGCTCTTGGCAGACACTTTCGATAAGGTGAATTAGGTAGGCGCGGTAGGCAGCTCGGTTGTCAGCAGTATCCGTTGGCAGGTCAACCAAACTTTGGCGCTGCTGGTAACTAAAACGCAGCCACTGATGTAACTTGAGCTTGATGCCGCACTGATCGAGCTTTAAGCGCACGATCATGGGAATGCAGCGAAGGCTGTCGGCAAAGTCTTGCTCAAACTTAAAGATCATTTTGGTGGCCGCTCGATGCGACTAAGCTTGACGGCACAGGCTTTGAGTTCAGGTTGCTTTGAGCTGGGGCAGGCAACCGGGTGGGTGAGAGCGTTACAGCTTGTATCATTGCCCCACAATGCCCCCCAGTGCATGGGCATGAACACTGTGCCAGGGCTGATGGCGCAGGTAATTTTAACCGGCAGGGTAGCCTTGCCGCGCCGTGATTCAATCCTCACCCAGTCACCCTCAGTTAGCCCTACCTTGCTGGCATCGCGGGGATGGATTTCGAGAAAGGGTTGGGGGTGCATTGCTCGGATTTTGGCGACATGTCCAGTGCGGGTTTGGGTGTGCCAATGGCCATAGAGACGTCCTGTGGTGAGGATGTAGGGATATTCAGGGTCGGGCGGCTCGGCAAGGCCGCGGGAATGGCTGGGGATAAAGCGGGCACGACCTGTGGGCGTTGGGAAACGGTGATCGGTATAGAGGTTGCGGGTCTCCACTGAACCTGTGCGCGGATATGGCCATTGCTGAGGCCCCTGGCGCAGGAGCTCATGGCTGAGGCCAGACTGATCGCAGAGACGCCCGGCAGTTAGACCCACATATTCGGCAAAGACCTCAGCGCTATCGGCAAAGTCAAATGCCTTGGCAAAGCCCAGGCGGCGGCCTACTTCCGCCCAAATTTCCCAATCAGCCCGCGCTTCACCAGGAGGGTTACGCCAAGCTGGACAGAGGGTAACGCGGCGCTCCGAATTGGTCATGGTGCCTGTCTTTTCGCCCCACTGGGCAGCAGGGAGTACCAGATGGGCATAGGCAGTGCTTTCGGTGGGGAAGTAGGCGTCTTGGACAATCGTAAAGGGCGACCGCGCCAGAGCTGCTTCTACCCGACGTAGATCAGGCAGGCTCACCAGGGGATTGGTGGCGGCAATCCACAAAATATCGAGGGCATCGGCTTCGAGGGCACGGATCATCCCCAGCGCATCAAGGCCAGGTTCAGGGTTAATTGGGCCAAGCTGCCAGTGCTGCTCCACTGCTGCCCGATCCTCTGGATTCGTAACCTTGCGGTAGCCGGGCAATAGATGTGCCAAGCCGCCCGCTTCTCGACCGCCCATAGCATTGGGCTGACCTGTTAGCGAAAAGGGCCCTGCCCCTGCAAACCCTATCTGGCCGGTGAGCAAATGGAGATTGATGAGGCTGGTCACCTTGGCCGTGCCTTCGCTGGACTGGTTAAGCCCCATCGACCACATGGAAAGCGTTTTCTGCGACTGCTGCCACAGTCGCGCAACAGCAAGTACCTCCTCAACTTCTAGGCCACAGCGGCTGGCTACTTGCTCAGGGGTGTAGTCGGCAACCAGGGCAGCATAGGCTTCAAAGCCTTCGGTGTGCTGGGCAATGAAGTCATGGTTGATGGCGCCCCACTGAATGAGTAGGTGAGCAATGCCATTGAGCAAGTCAATATCGCTACCTGGAGTAATCCTCAGATACAAATCGGCCTCCTCAGCCGTCTGCGTACGACGGGGATCCACCACAACAATCTTTAGGCTTGGGTCGCTTTTGTGGCGCTTGCGCAAGCGATTGAACAGAATTGGGTGGCATTCAGCGGTATTGGTGCCGATCAAAAAAGTCAGCTCGCAGCTATCGAGATCCGTGTAGCTACAGGGGGGGCCGTCCGAGCCGAGACTCTGGCTGTAGCCCTCTACGGCAGAAGACATGCAGAGGCGGGAATTGCTGTCGAAGTTATTGCTTCCTAGACACCCCTTAAGTAGCTTTTGGGCAATGTAGTAATCTTCGGTTAGCAACTGCCCTGAGCCGTAGATGGCAATCCTTTCGGGAGAGGTCTGGCGAATGCGCTCGACAATTAAATCCAGCGCTTGATCCCAGCTCACCGGCTGGAAATCCTCGCTGAGGCTAGGGCGATAGAGAGGCACCGTAGCCCGATTGCAATCGAGGGTTTCCAGGAGAGTCGCACCCTTAACGCAAACCATGCCCTGGCTGGACGGATGAGCTCGATCGCCGCGAATTTTTGTGCCGTCGGCCAGAATTTCTAGGCCACAACCAACCCCACAGTAGGGACAAAGGCTGCGTACGTTATCCATGTTCCCCCTCTGTTGTTACTTGGCTTGGTGTGGGCAAGGCGGCCGTAGGGAAAGAAGCTAGGGGTGTTGGGCCTAAGGCCTGCTTATCTAGCTGTCCTTGCCGCGGTTCTCACAAGTTCCAACGCCCCAGCCTAGAGACATTGACCTGGAACTTTTGTAGCTTGCGTTACTTTTTGCTCCTCACTATGCGGAAACATCATAGGAGGAATGCTTGAGCAGCATAGCCACCTCCTGCCAACTGCGGTTAGGTCTCTAGGCAAAGCAAGGGAGAAACAGGCAAGGAGTGCTCCTAAAGGCTCCGTCCCGCTAGACGAGGCGAGGAAAGTTTTAGGTCTGTAAAGGGCAACCTGAGATCTGAGATCAAGCTGCATAGGGGAGAAAGGCCCCCGAGTCGTTTGCACTTGGATACTGACGCTCCAAAGGGGAAGCAGACGCTGCTATGAGCTGACTTTCTCTTCATAAAGCCTATCTAATGCTCTGCCGTCGAGCAACTAAAGCTCCGCACGTCATGACCTTGATCAAGCTGCTGGCGGTAATCGTAATTGTCGGCATTCTCTCTGCTATTAGCATTCCCAATTTTCTTAACCACATTCGCCGTTCCAGAGTTGCAGAAGCCCAGACAGCTCTAGCAGCTATCGGCGGTGCTTCAGAAGTTTTCCGAATGGACTTCATGGTTTATCCTCCTGCCTACGCCGATATTGAATTTGGCGGGATCCACAGGGATCGCTATTTGCAAGATCCTTGGCAAGCCCCCAACTATCGTCTTCCTGAAGTTGTTCCTCCCACTGCCAGCTCAAGCGGCGTTCGTTGGATGACTGAGTCTCACACACATACAACTGTTAGTGGGGATCTCCTGCGCTGCGACCTTGGCTTAGGGGATCGCCAGCAAGAGGTTTTGGCCTCTGGCTACGACCTGCGCAGCTCTTGCAACCTCTATCGCTAGGAAGACAAGACTCGGGCAACTTGAGCTTGAGCTGCCGACTAGCTGTTCCATCGATTGGCCGGTTCTTAACCTGCTCGACAGGTGTTATCTTGAAAGCGCCTGTGAAAGGGGAAGCGGAGCTTTGGCCAGTAGCCTGCTGATCCGCAATGCCGAGCTGGTGGTACCGGAAGGGGATCCCTGGCTGGGAGATGTGCTGGTGAAAAACGGGCAGATTGCCGAGATCGGCCAGCATCTGGCTGCAGAAGGGGTGGCCAGGGTCATCGACGCCGAGGGCCATACCCTGATGCCGGGGGTGATCGACCCCCAGGTTCACTTTCGCGAGCCGGGCCGGGAGCACAAAGAAGACCTACAGACGGGATCCTGGGCCTGTGCCCGCGGCGGGGTAACCAGCTTTTTGGAGATGCCCAACACTGACCCGCTGACGATCGACCAGGCAACGCTGGATGACAAGTTGGCCCGGGCCGCCAGCAAGTGTGTGGTCAATTACGGCTTTTTCATCGGCGCTACCGCCGATAACTTGAAGGAGCTGCAGACGGTGCAGGGGGCTTGCGGCATCAAGATCTTCATGGGATCCATGCATGGTCCCTTGCTGGTGGACGACCAGGCGGTGCTGGAGCAGATCTTTGCCGAGACGGATCCCCATTTTGTTATCGCTGTCCACGCTGAAGATCACTCGCGGATTCAAGCTCGGCGGGCCCTCTTTGCCGGACGCACGGACGTAGCCGTTCACTCGCAAATCCAGGACGAGGAAGCGGCGCTCATCGCCTCGCGGCGGGCTTTGGACCTGGCCACCCGCTATCGCCATCGCCTGCACATTTTGCACCTTTCCACCGGCTTGGAAGTGGAGCTGCTGCGCCGGCACAAGCCCGCCTGGGTCAGCGCCGAGGTCACCCCCCAACACCTGCTGCTCAGCACTGCCGACTACGCCCGCCTGGGATCCCTGGCCCAGATGAACCCCCCCCTGCGGGATCCCGCTAACCTGGCCCAACTGTGGCAGGGGCTGCACGACGGGATCCTGGATTGCATTGCCACTGACCATGCCCCCCATACTCTGGAAGAAAAGGCTCAGCCCTACCCCCACTCCCCCTCGGGTATGCCGGGAGTAGAGACGGCCTTGCCCCTGATGCTGACTGCAGCGCAGCAGGGCCGCTGCACGCTGGCGCAGGTGGTGCAGTGGATGTGTGAGGCGCCGGCCCGCCTCTACCGGATCCCCAACAAAGGGCGGCTGCAGGTGGGCTACGACGCCGACCTGGTGCTGGTGGATCGCCACACACCCAAACCGGTGCGGCGGGAAGAGCTGCTGACCAAATGCGGCTGGA
>NZ_AXUW01000001.1:2164622-2165662 GCF_002760415.1 Synechococcus sp. 65AY6A5 | reverse complement strand
ATATCTGGTTTAAAGTGGCCATAGTTTCTCAACGGCTTTTGGACGGCCAGGGATCCCTTGAACCCGACTTCCTAAAGATAGCTAGAATAAACACCTGCCTGTGTGAGCCTGGAAGATCAAAACAAGCGGCCAACCTGTGTTCCCACTTGGAGAGTTGACAAGTGAATGATCCAATCTGACCAGCCATGAGGAAACAACAAGTATTGCAATTGCTCGGCGAGCAATTTGCCGAGATTCAAAAGCAATTTGGTGTGCGGCGACTGGCCCTGTTTGGCTCAACTGCTCGTGGCGAGGATCAAGCCGGCAGCGACATCGATATCCTAGTTGAATTTATTGGTAAAGCCGACTCCAAGCGTTACTTCGGTCTGCTCTTCTACTTGGAAGACAAACTTGGATGCCCCCTAGACCTTGTGACCGACAAGGCTCTACGCCCCGAACTTCGTCCATTGATAGAAAAAGAAGCAATCTATGTCCCGTGAATGGCGTTTCTACCTAGATGATATGATTGAATTTGCCAAGCGAGTCCTTGAATACACAGAGGGGTACACTCAAGAAGACTTTGAACGGGATCGCCGAACCTATGATGCGACCTTGAGAAACATCGAGTTGATTGGTGAGGCAGCCACTCACATTCCTGCAGAAGTCCGTAACCAGAACGAAAATATTCCTTGGCGACAACTCATTGCCACTCGTAACCGTATCATTCATGCTTATCTTGCTCTAGACAACGACGTTTTGTGGAGTATCATCCAAAGTGACATGCCCCAACTGCTTGACAATTTACAGAAACTAAAGCGTAGTCTCTCCGATTCTCCCTGCTAACCCTAACTTCAGGAGCAACGCCGCCGTTTTCATCCAGTTGGAAACCCCCTCTGACGGGATCCACTCTGGCCAGACTACGGCTTGTTACATCGTTATTGCTACGCAACACTGTCGCGAACGCGCCGGCGGCGCAGAGCGCTTGGGTAGTGGCGAGGATCCCTTGGAGAGTGTCTTATATCTGGTTTAAAGTGGCCATAGTTTCTCAACGGCTTTTGGAC
>NZ_AXUW01000001.1:2132893-2164069 GCF_002760415.1 Synechococcus sp. 65AY6A5 | reverse complement strand
CCCAAAAACGTGGTCAAAGGGGTGCAGGTGGGCTGCTTCCCCGACCTCTACGCGGCCTTGCAAGACAACCCACCTGACCAGGTGATCAGCCTCTAGCCAACTGGCCTAGCTGACGGCTACAGCAGCAGGCGGCTCTTGGCGGGGCTGAGAGCCGATCTTGCGGAAGATCAGCCGCTCGTTGGCCACCTCCACCAGGATGCGGTCGCCGGGCAGGAACTCGTTTTCCAGCAGCTTGGTGGCGAGGGGGTTTTCGATCTCCCGCTGGATTACCCGCTTCAGCGGGCGGGCGCCAAACACGGGGTCGTAGCCCAGCTCGGCCAGGTAGTCCTTGGCCTCTTCGGTGAGGACAATTTCAATTTGCTGATCCGCCAGCAACTGCTCCACCCGCCGCATCTGCAGGCTGACGATCTGGCGGATTTGCTCTTTGGTTAGAGCGTGGAAGATGATCAGTTCATCCACCCGGTTGAGGAACTCCGGCCGGAAGTGGTGCCGCAGCATGGCCAGCACCTGGCTTTTCATCTCCTCGTAGCGGCTCTCGTCGCCGCCAATTTCCAGGATGAGCTCGCTGCCAATGTTGCTGGTCATGATGATGATGGTGTTTTTGAAGTCCACTGTCCGCCCTTGGGAGTCGGTGATGCGGCCATCGTCCAGCACCTGCAGCAGGATGTTGAAGACATCAGGGTGGGCTTTTTCCACCTCGTCAAAGAGCACCACCGAGTAGGGGCGGCGCCGCACCGCTTCGGAAAGCTGCCCGCCTTCTTCGTAGCCCACATAGCCCGGCGGAGCACCGATGAGGCGGGAGACCGAGTGTTTCTCCATATACTCCGACATGTCGAGGCGCACCATCGCCTCGGAGCTGTCGAAGAGGAACTCCGCCAAGGCGCGGGCTAGCTCGGTTTTGCCGACGCCAGTGGGGCCCATGAACAGGAACGAGCCGATGGGCCGATTGGGATCCTTCATGCCGGCCCGGGCGCGCCGAATGGCTGCCGCTACGGCGGCTACCGCCTCGTCTTGGCCCACCACCCGCTGGTGCAAGTGGGCTTCCAGGCGCAGCAGCTTCTGCTTTTCCGACTCCATCAGGCTGGTGACCGGGATCCCGGTCCAGCGGGAGACGATCTCAGCGATATCTTCAGGAGTCACTTGCTCCCGCAGCAGCGGCTCGCCGTTGGTCTGCAGCTTGGCCAGGTGAGCCTCCTGCTCTTGGATTTGCCGCTCCAATTCCATCAGCTTGCCGTACTTGAGCTCGGCAGCGCGGTTGAGGTCATATTTTTGTTCAGCCTGTTCGATTTGAAGCTTGACGGCGTCCCGCTCGGCTTTAAGGCTTTGCAGGCGTTCGATAGCCTCTTTTTCAAATTGCCAGCGAGCATTCAACTCCCGTTGTCGCTCCGTCAGGTTGGCCAGCTCCTGCTCAATTTTGCTGAGGCGATCTCTAGAGGCAGCATCATCTTCTTTTTTCAGGGAGAGCTCCTCCATCTGCAGTTGCATGATGCGCCGGTCGATTTCATCCAATTCGACGGGCTTGGAGGTGATCTCCATCTTCAGCTTGGCCGCCGCTTCGTCCACCAGGTCGATGGCCTTGTCGGGCAGGAAGCGCTCGGAGATGTAGCGGTTGGAGAGGACTGCCGCTGCCACCAGGGCCGAGTCGCTGATTTTGACCCCGTGGTGCAGCTCGTAGCGCTCTTTGAGGCCGCGCAGGATGGAGATGGTGTCTTCCACGGAGGGCTGATCCACATACACCGGCTGGAAGCGGCGCTCCAGGGCGGCGTCTTTTTCGATGTGCTTGCGGTATTCATCCAGGGTGGTGGCGCCAATGCAGCGCAATTCGCCGCGGGCCAGCATGGGCTTGAGCAGGTTGCCGGCATCCATCGCCCCTTCGGCCGCCCCTGCCCCCACCACGGTGTGCAGCTCGTCGATGAAGAGGATGATCTGCCCTTCCGATTCGGTGACCTCCTTGAGCACGGCTTTGAGGCGGTCTTCAAACTCGCCGCGGTACTTGGCGCCGGCAATCAGGGATCCCATATCCAGGGCGATCACCCGCCGGTTTTTCAGCGACTCCGGCACGTCTCCCCGGTTGATGCGCTGGGCCAGGCCCTCGACGATGGCGGTTTTCCCCACACCCGGCTCGCCGATGAGGACGGGGTTGTTTTTGGTGCGGCGGGAGAGCACCTGAATGACGCGGCGGATCTCGTCGTCCCGCCCAATCACCGGATCCAGCTTCCCTTCGCGGGCGGCCTTGGTCAAGTCGCGGCCATAGCGCTCCAGGGCCTCGTAGCGGGACTCGGGATTTTTGTCGGTAACCCGCTGTTTGCCTCGCACCTGTTGGATAACGGGCTTGAGGCGCTCGACCGTCAAGCCCAGGGGTGCTAGAACGCGCTTGCCCACCCGCTCGTCGTCCAGGGATCCCAAAAGCAAGTGCTCTACCGAGATAAAATCATCGCCATACTCTTTGCGAAACTCCTCGGCTCGATCCAGCGTGGTCTCCAGGCCGCGGCCTAGGTAGAGCTGATCCACCCGCGCCAGCTTGGGCTGCTGGTTGATAAAGCTTTCCACTCTATCCCGCACCAGCCTCGGATCGAGGCCGGCCCGCTGCAAAATGGTCTGGGTGAGACCCCCCTCTTGATCCAGAAGGGAGATCAGCAAATGCTCGGTTTCCAACTGTTGCTGCTGGTGCCGCCGGGCTACATCTTGGGATTGGACAATGGCGCTCCAGGCTTTCTCGGTAAATTGGTTGGGATTGGTGGGCTGCATAGGGGTTTGGCAGGAGTTTTTTTACAGTGTATAGGAAGACAATGCAGGGGGCAGCCAAGGGGCTCTCAGCCCTTGCTGCCGACTTGGGGAAGCGCTGCTGGCATCCTACGATCCAGGTATCGCCTATTTTGCCAAAGCCGGAGTTCGCAACAACCGTCCCCTCCTACCGCGATTGATGGACGGATCCCCGCCTTATTCCTCTTCTTCGTAGGGCCGTCCCTCGCCGATCACCGCCAGGTCAATTTGTTGGCGGTAGTAGTCTACGTTTTTAATCTGCACCTCCACCCGATCCCCCAGGCGGAACTGGCGCCGGCTTTTGCGCCCTACCAGGGCCTGCTGGCGGCTGCGGTATTCGTACCAGTCGTTTTTCAGGGTGCTGACCCGCACCAAGCCTTCCGCCAAGATGGGATCCACCTGCACAAAAAAGCCGTAGTTCTGGACGCTGACGATCAGGCCGGGGAACGTCTCCCCCAGGTGTTTTTGCATGAACTCGCACCGCTTCAAGCCCATCAGCTCCCGCTCTGCCTGTTGATGGAGCTGATATCCCGCCTGGATTTTGGGCAGTTGCGCTTGGAGAAAGGCCTGCCACTCCTCATGCACTTTTGGCGGCAGCACCTGCCAATCAATTTGGTCGTAGCTGCCGGGGCCATGCAGATCCACCACGGTTTTGGAGCGCGGGCTGCGGCGATCCCGTCCTTTGCTCAAGGCTAGGTGCAGAGCCCGCAAATTCAGCAAATCGGCATAGCGGCGCAAAGGGGCAGTAAAAGAGGCGTAGGGCTCTTTGAGGCCAAGGCCAAAATGGCCGAGCGGCTCCTGCAGCGGCTGCAGGCAATACTCGACGGGGGGCAGAGTAGCCAACAACTAGGCCACCAAGGCTGGGCTAGTCCCTGCGGCCAAGACATCGGGGGCGGTGATGCGGGCACAGATCCGCTGCCAATCGGCTAACGTCACAGCTTCTGGATCCTGCAAGTTCAGATCCAGCTTCATGGCGTTGGCCAGACGCAAAAAGTTCTGCAGGGCCTCAGCGGTGGGGGGCTTCTGCACGCGGGCCAACGAAGGGATCCCCAATTGGCGCAAATGGTGGCCCAAGGTTTGGTTGGCCAGCAGCAGAATTTCGGTCATCAGGGCGTGGGCGCCGAGGCGATCGCTGACCAGCAGGGGCCCATAGCCGCTTTCATCGGCAGAGTAGGGGGTGAGCAAATCCAACAGGGGCAGATCGAACCCGCCTGCCTGGTGGCGCTTGACTCGCAGGACTTGGCTGAGACGGAGCAGGTTTTGCAGCAGGGCCATCAACTCCGGCACCTCCTCATCGGGGCCCAGATCCGCGGCGGTGGCCAAGAGAGCCTGCACCTGGCCGTAGGAGAGGTGGGCCCGCGACTGCACCAGGCTGGGGTGGATCTCGAAGTTGCGCACCACCCCTTCGGGGTCAATGGTCAGCAGCAGCGAGTAGGCCAGACGCTCCTGCTGCGGCAACAGAGCCAGGCGGCTGTGCACTTCCGGCGGGAAAAGGGGCAGCACCACGCTATCCAGGTAAACCGTGGCGGTGCGCCGCTGCGCCTCCCGCTCCAGGGGGTGATCCGGATCCAGCCAGTGGGCTACATCGGCAATGTGCACCCCCAGCAGCCAGTGGCCCTCTTCTTGCCGCTGCAGGGAGACGGCCACGTTGGGCTCGAGGCCGTGGGGGTGCTGCAAGTCCAGCGGCTCCAGCGTGACGCAAAACCAGTCCCGCAGATCGCGACGGTTCTTTTGGTCGGAGCGGCTCAGCTTTTTGGGCAGAGTTGCCGCAGCCTCCAGCACCGCCGGGGGAAACTCCTGGGGCAGGTCGTACTTGCAGCAGACCAGATCCGCATCGATGGACGCCTCCGGGCCATTGCCCAAGATCTTGCGAATCGTGCCCACGGGGGGCAAGTTGCCCAGCGGGTAGCGCTCCACTTCCACATAGGCCACCCGACCTTCCGCCAGCTCGGCAGGGGATCCCTCGGTCAAGGCCAGCTCGAACAGCAGCCGGTCATCCAGAGGCACCACCCGGAAACCCTCTTCCGTCTGTTTGAGGCGGCCCACGAGAGTGGGATTGGCCCGTTCCACAACAGCTACCACCTCTCCCTCTGGGCTGCGGCGGCGATTGCCTTCTTTGGTAATCCGGGCTATCACTTGGTCGCCGTTCCAAGCGCCGCTAAGGTTGCTGCCGTGGATATACACATCCTCTGCCCCCGGTTCATCCCGCACGGCAAAGCAAAAGCCCTTGCTGGAACAGCGCAAACGCCCCACCACCAAGGATTCATCCGGCTTACGCCGATAGCGGGGCGGATCCCCTGTCCGTTCGAGAAACCCCGCCCGTACCAGACCATCGAGGGCAATCTCGAGCATTTCCGGCGCTTCTGGGTCTGAGGCTGGCAGGAGGGCAAGCAGCGCGTCTTTATCGGTCCATTGCTCGGCAGGTTGAGAGAAAAAGTGATGAAAAATCCGAGAGAAATCCATTGCGGGTATCCAGGGGGAATGAGAGCCGCGATTAAGGGACAGGCGCAGCCACTTGGATTAGTCGCGGTGGCCGGTGACGATAAAGGCTACTCGCTGACCGATGTTGGTGCAGTGGTCGGCCAGACGCTCTAGGTAGCGGATCGCCAGCAACATCAACAGGATAGGCTCGATCGATCCCTTGATGTCAGACTGCTGCGCCAACGTATTGTAAAGGTTGGTGTAGTCTTCATCAACGGCGTCGTCTTCCCGCTTCAGTTGTCGGCCCAGCTCGGCATCCAACTCCGTCAGGGCGGCCAGGCTGTGGCTGAGCATTTTCTGGCAGCGCTGCATCATCAGGCGAATGCAGCTCAGCTCCGGGGGCGGCGGGTACATGACCAAGCGCAGGGCCACTTCGGCCAAATCTTTGGCGTAGTCGCCAATCCGCTCCAAATCGCGTACCAGTTGCATCAGGGTACTGATCCAGCGCAGATCCCGCGCCACCGGGGAGCGCAAGGCAATCAAATTAATACAGTCTTTCTCGATTTGACGATAAAAACGGTCAATTTGCTTGTCTTGGGCGATCACCTGTTCGGCGGCGGCCAAGTTCTGTTCAAACAGGGCCTGCTGGGCCAAGACCACCGACTTTTCCACCAGCGCCCCCATGCGCAGCACATCCTGCTGTACCCGTTTGATGTGAAGTTGTAGCTCGGCTTGCCCCATGGCTTTCTCCCATGAATGTGGGCAGGGGGGAAATGTCTGCAGTCGTTTTGGATCACCAGAGCCAGTTGATCTCAATCATGGCAAACTTCGCCTGGAATAGGGGCAGGGAAGATGGCCAACTTGGGGGAAGATGAAAATAGCGGTTGCCCTTTGAGGGGGATTCGTCTGTCTGGAGTTCTCGGGTTGCTTTGTCATTGAGACGGTCTCATGGCTCTCCCCCCTATCGTTGTGTTGGACGATGATCCCACCGGATCCCAAACCGTTCACAGTTGCCTGCTCCTCACCCGCTGGGATCCGGAGACCTTGAAGCTGGGGTTGCAGGATCGTTCGCCGATTCGCTTCATCCTCACCAATACTCGGGCTTTGCCCCCGGCGAAGGCAGCGGAGGTGACGCGGTCGGTATGTGGGGCGTTGAAGGAGGTGATGGGGGAGCTGGGGTGGGAGCGGGCCCTTTTCGTCAGCCGCTCCGACTCGACTTTGCGGGGGCACTACCCCTTGGAAACCGATGTGATGGCAGCGGAGCTGGGGCCCTTCGATGCTCATTTTCTGGTGCCGGCCTTTTTTGAGGGAGGGCGCATCACCCGCAACAGTGTCCACTACCTACGGGTGGGGGAGCGCTGGATCCCGGTGCATGAGACGGAGTTTGCCCGCGATGCGGTGTTTGGCTACCACCACAGCTATTTGCCTGAGTATGTGCAGGAGAAAACCCAAGGGCGGATCCGGGCCGAGCAGGTGGTGCGACTGACCCTGGAGCAGATCCGCGCCGGCTGTCTGGAGCGGCTTTTGAGGCTGGAGGGGAATGTCTGCTGTGTGGTGGATGGAGAAACCCAGGCGGATCTGGATCGTTTTGCCCAGGATGTCTGGGCGGCTCTGGAGCAGGGGAAGCGCTTTTTGTTTCGCAGCGCCGCCAGCCTCTTGACGGCCCTGGCCCAGTTGCCGCCGCAGCCGGTTCCGCCAGAGGAGATGGGGCAGTTTGTCCGCTCCGACCGGCCAGGGGTGGTGATCGTGGGATCCCATGTGCAAAAGTCCAGCCAGCAGTTGGCTCGGCTGTTGCAGGAGCCAGGGATCCAGGGCATCGAGGTGGAGGTAAAGCGCCTGTTGGAAGCGGGGAGGGAAGCGGAGCTGCTGCCGGCCCTCTTGAGCCAAGTCCACCGCGCCTACGGGCAGGGCCTGACACCGGTGGTCTACACCAGCCGGGAAGAAGTGGGGTTTGACGGCGCCAACCCGGAGGCACGCCTGGCCTTTGGGCAGAGAGTTTCCCGCCTGTTGATGGCCATTGTGCAGGGGCTGCCGGAAGGGATCGGCTATCTCATCAGCAAGGGCGGCATCACCTCCAACGACACCCTCAGCCTCGGCCTCAATCTGCCGGCCGTGCGGCTGCTGGGGCAGATCTACCCAGGGATCTCCATGGTGCTCACGCCGGCGGATCACCCCCGCTTTCCCAACCTGCCGGTGGTGCTGTTTCCGGGCAACGTGGGCGAGGCGGATACGTTGGTTTTAATCCACCGTCGCCTCCACAGCCGCGGGCTAGTCTAGCCTGGAGGAAATCACCATGGCTGAACTCATCTCCCCCCCTGAAGCTCTGCCTGCCTTGGAGGCCTGGTGGGGATCCCTGCGGCAGGGGCCAACGGTGTTGCCTCCGGCGGTGGTGCACCGCTGTTCTGAGCGCCTGGGCAGCCGGGATGCCGATGTGGTGATTGCCGGCGGCACCCTGGGGATTCTCTTGGGGGCGGCTTTGGCCCGGCGAGGCTGGCGGGTGATCCTGATCGAGCGCGGCATCTTGCGGGGGCGGGAGCAGGAGTGGAACACCTCGCGGCAGGAGCTGCAGGTGTTGTTAGAACTGGAGCTGCTCACCCCGACAGAGTGGGAGGCAATCCAGGTGACCCACTACCCCCGAGGGCGCATTGGCTTTGGGGAGGGCCCCACCTGGTGGGTGGAAGGGGTGCTCAATGTGGGCGTGGATCCGGTCAGCTTGCTGGAGTTCCTCAAGCAGCACTTCCTAGACTGGGGAGGGCAGTTGCAGGAGCAAACTGGCTTTCTTGGCGCCACAATCCACCCCGACGGGATCCGCATCCAGACCACCACCGGCCAGCTCAGCGCCCAGCTCCTGGTGGATGCCATGGGGCACCGCTCCCCCATCGTGGCCCAGGCCCGCCAAGGGCAGCCGCCGGACAGCGTCTGTCTGGTGGTGGGATCCTGTGCCCAGGGGCTGCCCGACCAACCCACTGGGGATCTGTTCTACAGCTTTACCCCCGCCCAGAACGGCTACCAGCCCTTTTGGGAAGCTTTCCCCGCCCGCGATGGGCGCACCACCTACTTGTTTACCTACTGCGACCGGGATCCCCGCCGACCCAGTCTGGAGAGGCTGTGGCAGGACTACTGCCGGCTGCTCCCTGCCTACCAGGGGGCCGAGCTGGCGCAGATCCGCTGGGTGCGCAAGCTGGGTGGCGTTTTCCCCGCCTACCGCCGCAGCCCGCTGCAACTGCCCTGGGATCGCCTCTTGGCAGTGGGAGACAGCAGCGGCAGCCAGTCGCCCTTGAGCTTTGGCGGCTTTGGGGCGATGTTGCGCCACCTGGATCGCCTGCAACAGGGGATCCACGAGGCCCTGGCGCAGCGGCAGCTCGACCGGGCGGCCCTGGCCCTGCTGCAGCCCTACCAGCCCAATTTGGCGGTGACCTGGCTGTTTCAGAAGGCGATGATCCCCCCTTTGGCGGAGAAAAACTGGGATCCCAACAGCATTAACCGCTTGTTGAGCAGAGTGTTTGAGGCCATGATGGCCGCCGGCCCCCAGGTGGTGCAGCCCTTTTTGCAGGATGTGGTGCAGTTGGGCGGCTTGGCCCAAGCGCTGTGGGGCGTGATGAGGCGGGATCCCTGGCTGGTAGTCGAGCTTTTGCCCCGGCTGGGCTTGCCGGAGCTGGTGGAATGGGCGGGCCACTTCGGCGCCCTCGGCCTCTACGAGCTTTTGCAAAGGCTAGCTGACCGCCCAGAAGCAACCCCGCAAGACTACTTTTGGAAGCGGCGGCGCGAGGCCTGGCGCTACGGCTGCGGCCGGGATCACCTCTCCTAGGTGTTCTGGCCGTACACCACCACCCCATAGGGCGGTATCTCAACGGGCTCCCCTTGGTTTTTTGCCGGCAGGGAGGATCCCTGGTCGCCGCTATCTAGAAGCTTCTGCCAACTGCCGCCGGGCCATTGGGCGTAGGTGACCACCTGGTCGGGGCTGAAGTTCAACAGGGCCAGGACAGCTTGGGATCCCTGGTGGCGGTGCAGGGCCAGGCCAGTTTGGGCAAACAGCTCCACCTCCACCGAGTTCCGCTCCAGGTTTTGCAGCGGCGCCAGGGTCTTGCGCAAGTGAATGAGGGTTTGGTACCACCGCCGCAAGACCTGGTGATGGCCGGCGTGGCCCAGTTCCCAGTTGAGCTTCGAGTGCAAGAAAGTCTCTTCCGCTTGGGGATCCGGCACCTCCCCTTGCCAGGCAAAGGCGCTGAACTCGCGGCGCCGTCCCTGCCGCACCGCTTCCACCAGGTCGGGATCCCCGTGGCTGACAAAATACAGAAACGGCGCCACCTCCCCGTATTCTTCCCCCATAAACAGCAGCGGCAGCATGGGGGCCAGCAGCAAAGCAGCGGCAGCCAACTTGAGACCTTCAAAAGAAGTCAGCTGGCTGAGGCGCTCTCCCAGCCTGCGGTTGCCCACCTGGTCGTGGTTTTGGATGCAGATTACAAACTGGGATCCCGGCCTGCCGATGGCGGAATTGCCGTGGCGCCTGCCGCGGTAGGGGGAGTACTGGCCGGAATAGACGTAGCTTTCGCGGTAGGCCTTGGCTAGGTGCTCCAATTGGCCAAAGTCTTGGTAGTAGCCTGTCTTTTCCCCGGTCAGCAGGGTGTGAACCGAGTGATGGAAGTCGTCGCACCACTGGGCATCTAGCCCGTAGCCCCCCTGCTCGCGGGGGGTGATGAGGCGGACATCGTTGAGGTCGCTTTCCGCTACCAGAACCCTAGGCCAGCCGCTGCGCGCTTCTAGGGCATCTACCCGCTCCGCCAATTCTTGCAAAAAAGGGTGGGCGCTGAAGTCGTAGATGGCGTGCACCGCGTCCAGCCGCAGGCCGTCCAGGTGAAACTCCTCTAGCCAGTACTCGGCATTTTGCAGGAAAAACTCCCGCACGCCGTCGGAGGAGCGGTCGTCGAAGTTGAGGGCCTCTCCCCAAGGAGTGCGGTACTTGTCGGTGAAGTAGGGTCCAAAGTCCCGCAGGTAGTTCCCCTCCGGCCCCAGGTGGTTGTAGACCACATCCAAAACAACCGCCAGGCCCTGCTGATGGCAGGCGTTGACCAGTGCTTTCAGGCCCGCTGCTCCCCCATAGCTGGCCTGCACGGCATAGGGATAGACGCCGTCATAGCCCCAGTTGCGCTCCCCCGGAAACTGGGCCACCGGCATCAGCTCCAGCACGTTGACCCCCAGCTCCACCAGGTGCGGCAGGCGAGGGATCAGGGCGGCAAAGGTGCCCTCTGGGGTAAAGGTGCCTACATGGAGCTCGTAGAGGATCCACTGGGAGAGCGGGATCCCCCGCCAGCCCTGATCCTGCCAGTCGAAGTGGGGATCCACCACCCGCGATGGGCCGTGGACGCCGTAGGGCTGGCAGCGGGAAGCGGGATCTGGCCGCTCCACCACCCCCGCTGCGGTGTGCAGACGGTAGAGGTAGTCCACCGGCCCCGGCGGGATCCCCTCCACCTCCGCCTGCCAATAGCCCTGCTCCTCCTGCTTGAGAGGGATAACCTGTTGGACAGGGCTGATTATCTTCAGCTCCACTTGTTCGACTAAGGGCGCCCATACCGAGAAGCGATAGCGGCCCTGCCCCAAGGGATAGGCGCCCATCCGTCCGAGCGGAGGAGAAGTCTGAAGCACGAAACCTGTCTGCACAACTTGGCTTCTACTATAGCGCCTTGCTCCCCTACACAAAAGGATAGCTTGGTAGCCCCGTACTTTAGTACGGGGCGGAAAAGCCCTTGAGCAACTTTAGTTGCTTCTTTTAGCTAGTACAGAGCTTCTCCAGGAAAACGACCTACTGCGGTGCAAAACCCGCGCGGCAATAACTAACCTGGAGGAACTTAAGTCCGAAGTAAGCAGAACTTTGAGGTTATGCCTCAAAGAACTGTCTAGGGGCGTGTTGAAAGCGCCTTCGCGAGTCCATTTTGAGCTGCGTAAGAATCCCCTGGGTGGGAGTGTCAAAGAACCTAAACTCTCCTGCTTCCCCTGCTGAGAAGGAGCCAGCCAGGCAAGAGGGCACCTGGCTCAAAAGAACCCTAGGGGAAGTTGCACCTGCAAACCCCCTCGGCGGATTCCCTTCTGGATGCAGGCGTGCTCAGCGCTATTCGGCGCTCCGCCCCCTTTCCTCCCTTGCCGAAGAGGTTTGCCGGCGAGAAACTGGTGCTGGAAGTTAAGGTGTTGAGCGGATCCCTGAAGGCTAGCCTCGTTGGGGATCCGAAAAACTAAGCCGAACCCTGGTTTGGCTACCTTGTATAGCCACAAGCCAAGTTCAGACTACTGAGAATTGCCTAGGCCATGGACTTACGGCGGTTGCGCCGCATGGCTACCGCTTTGCGCTTGCGCTTTTCCAGGTTGGTTTCAAAGTGGCGATGGTTGCGCAGATCCCGCAGAATGCCCGCCTTGGAGACCTGGCGCTTGAAGCGGCGCAGCGCCGATTCGATCCCTTCGTTTTCGCCAATCGTCACTTGAGTCATAAAGAAGCTATCTCCTCCGTCGATGAGTAGAACGAAAGCACAATCGGGATCCCTATCCTAAACCATCTCCGCCCTGCTGCTGACGGTTACAGGGCGCGGCTGCCAAAGTTGAGGCCCGAAACCGCCTCACCCTCTCTCAAATTTACGACAAACGAGGCCGTTGTTCCGGTGGAAGGCGGCGGAGAAGGCGTTGGCGCTGGGCTGGGGGCGCTGCCGATTACGGATTGTACAAAACCCACAAAGCTGGACACTCGCGTGTACACCCCGTAGAAATTGGGCTGGGCGCAGCCTCTGCCAAAACTGGTGATCCCGGCTAGGGCAAAGCCAGCGCCGCTGGGCACCAGCAAAGGGCCGCCGCTATCGGCCTTACAGGTATCCACACCCCCCTGAGGAAAACCGGCGCAGAGCATGGTGTCTAGAATGATGCCGTCGTAAGACTGGGGCGCGTTGCACACCTCGTTGGCGACAATGGGAACTTCAGCCTGCTGCAGATCCAGAGGAAAGCCACTGGGCCTTTGGCCAGGGACGAGGGGGAAGGTGGCTCCCCAGCCGAGGATGGTGGCGAGAGTACCAGGGGCAGTCAGATTGGTTTGGTTGGGCTGCACCAGCGGCAGGGTAGGCAGGGCCACTGGCCGAGAGAGGCGCACCAGGGCAATGTCATTCCCCCCCTCTGGCCATCGTCGGGGGTCGAAGTTGGGGTGGATAACAATTTGCGCGGCGCGAATGCGCTGGCCAGCGCCCAATTGCAGACGGGTGGTTCCCAACAACAGATCCAGGTTGCGTGCATTCACATCCTGCTGGCCTTGCTCCAAGTCGAAAAAACAATGGGCGGCGGTAAGCACCCACTCCGGGGCAATCAGGGATCCCCCGCAAAACAGCGCCTGAAAAGGATCCGGTTCAGTCGCGTCTAGCAAGGCCACCATCCAGGGAAAGGCTCCCGGCTGAGCCGGCCTACCACCGACAATCCGCCCCGCTCCTGGGCGCGGCGTGGTGAACACTCGCCCTGGAGGCAAGATGGCAGTAACCCGGTAGGTGCCGGGGGACAAGTTGGAGAAACGAAAGTTGCCGTTGGCATCGCTGACAGTGCTGGGTTCCCCTGGATCGAGGCGTCCATTGCTGTTCAAGTCCAGAAAGGTGGTGATGCCCGGCAGCCCCGGCTCCCCCGGATCCCGCAGCCCATTGCCGTTGAGATCGTCGAAATGGGATCCCTCAATTCGTCCTGTGGGAGGAGCTGAGACTGGGGGAAGCGGGCGACTGGAACCCCCGCCGCCACAGGCGCTTATGCTCAGGGCCAAACCCAACCCCACCAGAACAGACCAAAAGTGGGCCAGGCCAAAGGGAAAATGGGAGCGCAAAGGATAAAGCATGGTCATTCTCCAAGGCCAGACGGTTATGCTAGCCAAGCATATCCTGCCAACCGAGGAAGCCTAAAGATTGGGACTCCTGCGCCCAGCCTCCAAGACTCCTTGTTTGGGCAGGCTGCGGGAGGGTGAGTCTGCGCTGAAAGAGTGTTACGCTCTTTAGCTAGGTGCAAAGGGATCCTTAAAGTATGCAAGCCATCACCCTGCTCGGCTCCACCGGCTCCATCGGCACCCAAACTCTGGACTTGGTGGCTCAGTATCCGGAGCGCTTTCGGGTTGTCGGCTTGACCAGCTACAGCAACGTCACTCTCTTGGCCGAGCAAGTGCGGCGGTTTCGGCCTCAAATTGTAGCCATCGGGCGGGAGGAGCTGCTGCCGGAGCTGCGATCCCTGCTGACCGGGATGCGGCCGCTGCCGGAGCTGGTGGCGGGAACGGAGGGGCTGTGTCAGGTGGCGGCCCACCCGGCGGCCCAGCGGGTGGTGACCGGGATCGTTGGCTGTGCCGGCCTCTTGCCCACCTTGGCCGCTATCCGCGCCGGCAAAGACATTGCCCTGGCCAACAAAGAAACCCTGGTGGCAGGCGGCCCGGTGGTGCTGCCCCTGGTACGAGAGTACGGCGTCAAGCTCATCCCGGTGGACTCGGAGCATTCGGCCATCTTTCAATGCCTACAGGGGGTGCCGCCGGGATCCCTGCGCAGGATCTTGTTGACGGCTTCCGGGGGAGCTTTTCGGGATTGGCCTGCCGAAAAACTAGATCAGGTCACCTTGGCCGACGCCCTCAAACACCCCAACTGGGTGATGGGGCGCAAGATCACCATTGATTCAGCCACCCTGATGAACAAGGGCCTGGAGGTGATCGAGGCCCACTGGCTGTTTGGTTTGGATTATGACCGGATCGAGGTCCTCATCCACCCCCAGAGCATTGTCCACTCCTTGATCGAGCTGGCAGATACTTCTGTTCTGGCCCAGTTGGGCTGGCCGGATATGCACCTGCCCATCCTCTATGGCCTCAGTTGGCCGGAGCGCTTAGCCACCCCTTGGGATCCCCTCGATTTGGTCAAGCTGGGATCCCTCACTTTTAAGGCTCCGGATCACCGCAAGTACCCTTGCCTACAACTGGCTTATGCTGCTGGACAGGCAGGAGGAACCCTGCCGGCAGTGTTGAATGCCGCCAACGAAGCGGCGGTGGCCCTCTTCCTACAGGAGCGCATCCGCTTTTTGGACATCCCTCGCCTTTTGGAGCAGGTGTGCGAGCGGCACCAGGTCATCCCTGCCCCCAGCCTGGAGGACATTCTGGAAGTGGATGCCTGGGCGCGGCAACAGGTGGAGCTGCTGGCGCAGCAGGCCCCGGCCCAAGTTCTGGCCTGATCCCTACCGGGGGGATCCGGCACAGGGCTAGAGTGGGAAAAGGCTTGAGGAGCACCTGAGTGGCGGGATCCCATCTCCGACAACTGGCCCATTATCTGCGCCCCTATCGCCGGCAGGTGGCTCTGGGCATTGGATCCCTGCTGGTGGTAAACGGCCTGGGGGTGTTCCTGCCCTGGTACGTCAAGCTGGCCATCGACGATCTCAGCCAGAACTTGGCCGCCCTGTCGCCGCAGCGCATTGCACTTTACGCCCTGACGGTGTTGATCGTCTCCAGCCTGATGATGGGCATTCGCATTGCCTCGCGGGTGTGGATGTTTGGCGTGGGGCGGCAGGTGGAGTTCCGCCTCAAGCAGGCCATCTTCGAGCATTTGCTGACGCTGCAGCCTTCCTACTTTGCCCAGCAGACGGTTGGGGATATCCTCACCCGCATCACCAGCGATGTGGAAAATGTCCGCCGCCTGTTGGGCTTTGCCCTGCTCAACTCGACCAACACAATCTTTGCCTACGGCACCACCTTGCCGGCCATGTTTGGCATTGAGCCGCGTCTGAGCGCCCTGGCCCTATCGGTGTTTCCGGTGATGCTGGTGCTGGTGAAGTTGAGCAGCTCCCGTCTGCAGCAGGAGCAGCTCCAGGTGCAGCAGGAGCTGGCGGATCTAAGCGATCTCATCCAGGAGGACATGAACGGCATTGCCCTGATCAAGGTGTATGCCCAGGAAGAGCACGAGCAGAGGGAGTTTCGCCGCCGCAACGAGCGGCTGCTGCAGGCCAATTTGCGCCTGGCCCTCACCCGCAACCTGCTTTTTCCTTCCCTGGTGGCCTTGGTCAGCCTGAGCCTGCTGCTGCTGCTGGCGGTGGGCGGACCCCAGATTGCCGCCGGGACGCTGACGATTGGGGATTTTTCTGCCCTCACCCTCTACGTGGAACGGCTGGTGTTTCCCACCACTCTGCTGGGCTTTACCATCACTGCCTACCAGCGGGGCCAGGTCAGCCTGGAGCGGATCGACGCCCTGCTGCGGGTAGAGCCCACCATCCGCGATGCTCCCCAGGCTCTACCCCTACCTCTGGAACAGGTGCAGGGGCGTATCGAGGCCAGGGGCCTGACTTTTGCCTATGCCGACACAGGATCCGCAACGCCGGCGCTGCAGGATCTGCACTTTTGCGTCGAGCCGGGCCAATTGGTGGCGGTGGTGGGGCCGATTGGGGCGGGCAAATCCACCCTGGCCAATGCCCTGCCCGGCCTGCTGGAGATCCAGCCGGGGCAACTGTTTTTGGATGGGCAGGACATCACCCAGCTCCAACTGGGATCCCTGCGCCGGGCCATCGCCTATGTGCCCCAGGAGAGCTTCCTGTTCAGCGCCACGGTCCGGGATAACATTCGCTACGGCAAGCCAGATGCCGAAGATTGGGAGGTGGAATGGGCTGCCAAAGCCGCCCACATCCACGCCGAGATCCTCACCTTTCCCAAGGGCTACGACACGCTGGTGGGAGAGCGGGGCATCACCCTTTCTGGCGGCCAGCGGCAGCGGGTGGCCTTGGCCCGGGCTTTGCTGGTGGATGCTCCCATCTTGATCCTGGATGACTCTCTCTCCAGCGTGGACAATCAGACGGCTCAGGCCATTCTTCGCCATCTGCGTCGGGTCACGGCCCAGAAAACGGTGATCTTCATCACCCATCGCCTCACGGCTGCGGTGGAAGCCGATCAGATTTGGGTGATGGACAGGGGCCGCCTCGTGCAGAAGGGATCCCATGCCGAATTGCTGGCGGACGAGAAGGGCCTCTACGCTTCCCTGTGGGCCAAGCAGAAGCTGGAGGAAGCCCTGGCCTAATTTGACGGCGGCAATCCCTGGCCGCTACCCTAACCGGCAAAGCTGTGGGGAGTGGCAACGATGGAAACTGCTGGGATCACTTTGTCCAAATTGCTCCACCAAGCCGGGATCCGACCCCAGGTGGTTCAGGGATCCCTAGAGGGCGTGCAGGTCAGGGGTCTGTGTGCCGATTCGCGCCAGGTGCAGGCTGGGGATCTCTTCTTGGGCATGCCGGGATCCCGCGTTGACGGCGGCGAGTTTGTCCGCGAGGCGCTCACCCGAGGAGCCGTGGCGGCCCTTATTGCCCAGGAGGCTTGGGAGAAAGTTAGCGGAGAGGCTGGAGGAGGCAGTCAGCCCATTCTGGTTTTGCCCCGCAGCGGCATCAACAGGGCCCTGGCCCAGGTGGCGGCGGCCTTCTACGGCTTTCCCGCCCGCCAGCTTACCCTGGTGGGAGTTACCGGCACCAACGGCAAGACGACCACCACCCACCTCATCGAGCACCTGCTGCAGGCTGCTGGCCGTCCTGTAGCCCTGCTGGGCACCCTCTACAACCGCTGGCCAGGCCACTATGAAGTTACACCCCACACCACGCTGTTTCCGCTGGAACTGCAGCGCAGCCTGAGACAGGCCAAGGAAGCCGGCGCTGAGGTGGCGGTGATGGAGGTGAGCTCTCACGCTTTGGCCCAGGATCGGGCGTGGGGCTGTGCCTTTGCCGCTGCCGTCTGGACCAACCTCACCCAAGATCACCTGGATTTCCACGGCAGCATGGAGAACTACTGGCAGGCCAAGGCCACTCTCTTCCGGCCAGAGTATTTGCAGGGGCGGGCGGTGGTCAACGCCGACGACGAGGGGGGACGGCGGCTGCTTGGAGCCATTTCAGCCTCTCTGGAGCCCTGGGCCTATTCCCTCAAGCCCCTAGAAGGGATCCCCGGCCTATGGCCCAGCCAAGTTCACCTACATCCCACCGGCCTCAAGGCAACCCTGCACACCCCTATGGGCACCTTTGCCGTGGAGGCGCCCCTGGTGGGATCCTTCAACCTTTCCAACTTGCTGGCGGCAGTAGGGGTAGCACTGCACCTGGGGATCCCCCCTGAGGCCATCCAGTCGGCCTTGCCCCGTTTTCCCGGAGTACCGGGGCGAATGGAGCGGGTGAGCCTGCCAGGGCAGGACATCACGGTAATCGTGGACTATGCCCACACCCCCGATGGGCTGGAAAACCTGCTCAAGGCGCTGCGCCCGCAAGTTCAAGGCCGGCTGATCTGTGTCTTTGGCTGTGGCGGGGATCGCGACCGGGGTAAGCGCCCGCAAATGGGCCGCATTGCCGCCACCTGGGCAGATCAGGTGATCGTGACCTCAGATAACCCGCGCACTGAAGATCCGCAGCGGATCTTGCAGGATATCTTGGCTGGGATCCCTGGATTCCCCTGGGCCGTGGAGGTGGATCGGCGGCAGGCCATTCGTCTAGCCATCCTCGAAGCTCAGCCAGGGGATACGGTGGTCATTGCCGGTAAAGGCCACGAAGACTACCAGATCCTAGGCACTGAGAAGATTCCCTTTGACGACCGGGAAGAAGCGCGCGAGGCCCTTGCTCTGCGTCTAGCCCATCTATCCCGCTAAACGGCGGTGCTGCAGCATCAGCTCCACAAACTCGCGGAAGAGGTGATCGGCATCGTGAGGGCCGGGGCTGGCCTCTGGGTGGTACTGCACCGAAAAGAGGGGCAACTGGCGGTGGCGGATCCCGGCCACAGTGCGGTCATTTAAGTTGAGGTAGGTGATCTCCACGTCCTCAGCCGGGATCGAAGCAGCGTCTACTGCAAACCCATGGTTTTGGCTGGTGATTTCCACTTGCCGCTCTAGCCCACAGGGATGGTTGAGGCCGCGGTGGCCAAACTTGAGCTTGTAGGTGGATCCGCCCAGGGCCAGGCTGAGGATCTGGTGGCCCAGGCAAATCCCAAACAAGGGCTTCCCGCTTTGCAGCAGCGCCTGGGCGGTGCGGATGGCCGTGGTCTCTGCCGCCGGATCCCCAGGCCCGTTGGAGAGAAGGATCCCGTCGGGGTTGTAACTCAAAATCTCCTCGGGGCTGGCGTGGGCCGGCAACACCATCACCCGACAGCCATAGCGGGTAAGGCGGCGCAGAATGTTGCGCTTAACGCCAAAATCCAGGGCCACCACCCGCAGGGGCGGCTCCGGGATCGGGATCCCTTGGCTGCGGCCATAGTCCCAGTCGGCGGGGGTGGGCTCCAGCCACTCGTAGGGCTTAGGGGTTGTTACCTCTGCCACCAGGCTCAGCCCCTGCATGGAAGGGGCCTGGCGCACCCGCTCCAGCAACGCCTGCGGATCCAGGATCTCCGTCGAGATGGCCCCATTCATCACCCCCTGGGAGCGCAGCCGCCGCGTCAGGGCCCGCGTGTCCACCCCAGCAATGCCCGGGATCCCGTGCTGTTTGAGGTAGTCAGGCAGCGTCCCCGTGGCCCGCCAAGAGCTGGCTAGGCGCGACACGTTGCGGGCAATCACTCCCGCGACCTGGGGCCGGGCCGATTCCTGATCCAGCTCATTGACTCCAGTGTTTCCCAACTCAGGGCAGGTAAAAGTAACGATCTGCCCCCGGTAGCTGGGATCGGTCATCACCTCCTGGTAGCCGGTCATGCCCGTGTTGAACACCACCTCGCCTGCTGCCGTGCCCGGCGCCCCAAAAGACCAGCCGGCAAAGGAAGTGCCATCGGCCAGCACCAGCAGAGCCGGCTGACGAGATTGCCAAGGAAAGGTTTTTTCCTGAAGGATTGGGGAAGAAGGGGCCATGCGCTACCCAAAAACATCGGCCTGACCATCCTACCCCCTTTCAAGGAGGTTGCAAGGCTGGCTAGTCTTCTGCATCTGTTCTACTTGCACAAGCCGGGTCGTTGTCCTTGCGGATGGTGCCTATCAAGGTGCTTACCACCACACAGCGGTTTTCTCTCTGGGAGTAGGTGCTGCTAACTACAAAGCGACCCAGTTGACGGGCGCGGCCATCGGATTCAAAAACCGCCCTTCCGTCATTGAAGGTGTTAGCCACAGTTACAAAATTGTTCAGGCGTAGCCGCTGACAGGGGGTAGGTTCATCGCAGAGGCCCTCCTCATCCTGGATAACCAGAGTCGGCACGTTTGGCTCCGAATTGTCCACCCCCACCACCCAAGCTCGGCCCAGGAGAGAGGCTCTGGCGTTAGTGCGGGCGGTGCGCAGGGCGCGCTCCACCCTGTTCTGCGCATCCTCAAGCTGGATCCGCGCCCAGATGTTGATCCCAGAAGGAACCGCCAGCACAGCCAAGATGCCGATGATGACCACCACCGCTAGGACTTCTGTCAGCGTAAAGCCCCGGGATCGAAAAGGCTGAGCTCGGACAATTGCCTTTTTCTCCAAGGCCAACATGGTGGACATTCCCCCTAGGAGAGCTGACGGTTGATAACACCGCGGGCAAGAACCCGTGTTTGCATTGGCAGCAAGTAGCGCGACACCTCTGAGATATCGACGCTGGTGGCATTTCGGATGTAGCGACGGAAAAGGCCAGGGTTGGCCCGCTCCATGGCCGTGGCGGTGATGTTGATGATCACATCCTGCGGTCGGTCAGCGCCGACGCTTTGCCGCACGCAGACATAGAAGCCCACGTCGTTTTGGTTATCTCCCAGCCCTGGGAAGATGACGCCGTTGGGCCTGCCGCCACCAAAGGCATAGCCCTGCGGGCAAGCGGGTGCAACCTGCGGGCTGCCCTGCCGGCTGCTGAAGATGTTGGAGACCAAAGTTGTCAGGCGGGGGCCATCTGTCCTGCCGGCAATGGGGATTTGGCGCGCTCGAGCTTGCTCGGAAGGCCAAGCAAGGAAACCATCTCGGAACGGATCGGGATCCTCAACAAAGAACGGGCTGCGACCGGCGCAGTTGTTTTGACCCTGAATGTTGAAGGGTCGCAATTCAAAACGGTCGATCCGCGCGTTGCCTTCCCAGGGAGTGCCCCCCGTTGGGTTGCCGGCGTTGTTGTAGTTGCGGCGTAGGTAGTACACCACCAGGGTGTAGATGCCGCGGCGGCTGACAAGAGTGTCCCAATCCGCATTTCTATCGTTCCGATCGCGCGGAAACTCGCGAGGTGGTTGGACAGGTAGGATGGCGCGGCCTTCTCGAATCTGTTGCAAGTTGGGGATTTGGTCTCCCGGAGTACCGTCCTCTCGCTGAGTACGGTAACATCCCTGCGGGATCGGCTCTAGCTTCCAAAAGGCAACAACCGGGATAGCGTCATCGGGCCGGCGGATCCAGCCCGGCGCGTAGAGCCGTTGAATGACATCCGGGATCCCGTCCCCAAGTCGATCAGATTGCTGTGGGTTCTGCTCAGTGTCGTTGTAAATGTAAAGAGCCTCCGCCAAATCCTGCTGGATGAATTCCATGGCTTGGGTCAGCTCCGCCTGCACCTGAGTGCGCCCCGTCTCTTCCCGATCCAGCCGCATGGTTTCAATGACGATCATGCCGGTGGCCAGCAGAAAGATCGAGGCTACCACCAGCGACACCAAAAGCTCGATGAGGGTAAAACCCGCACTCTGGTAAACCCTGTGGCGAAAAACCTTGAACATAGGAAAACACCACCTTTTTTTGCAAACCCCCAGTGGGAGCTTACCCGTCACTTTACAAAGAGGTAGGGCTTGGTCAGGGCAGCGGGAAGGCATTGCAGTTGTTGGTCGGGATCTCACCCCTAGCTTGAACATCGGCCAAAATGGCCCGGCAAACATACCCCAAATTGGCGGCCAGGTTGACTTCTACAATCGAGCTGGCCATGGGAAAGAGCCACACATCGGCATTGGCCAAGTTCTGATTGGCGGAGACCGTCTCAGTGCGCAGGCCAGGAAGAGCTTGCCGAGTGTTTGGGTTAAAGGAAAAGCGATGGTAGACCCTGACTCCCATCATAAAGCTGCAGGGAACCCCTGCAATGATGGTTCTGCTACCTCGGTCGATGCATTCCCCGCCCCTATCCCGAAAGGTTTGGATGACATAGACCTCGGGGTTTCGCCCCGGCACCTGAACTTCAGCCAAACGAATGGAGTAGTTGGGGCCGGGGTTGTCCATATCAGCAGGAGGCGGGGTATTGGCCAAGGGGCTTGCTCCAATCCTGGGCAGACGAGCCAACTGAGCTGGGTTCTGGAAAGCAGCTGGGTCGTCGGCCAGTTCCAGGTCAACCAGCGTGCGAATGCGATCCACCTCAGCCCGGGCCAGTTGATTGGCCACTTCTATCCGCTCCGTCATGGCCCGCCGATAGGCGATCAAGGTAAGGGCAGGAGCAAGGGCAGCCATGGCCAAAGCCACAATGACCACCGACGCCAAGACCTCAATGAGCGTGAAGCCTTCTGCTTCCAATTGCTGCCGCAAAAGCCGCCACCTTTTCATATCCCCTCCAGCGCTCGCCCAGATCTGCCTACCTTGAATCTACCCCTGGCATGGGAAGTCGATATCAGTCGAATTCGTTGCAGCCTTCAATCCGAGCAGCCGCCTGCAGGGGCACATCTGGCTGAGCTTGCAGCCCGCAGCGCAGCCGCCGCACATACGGATCCTGAGGATCCAACTCCCGCAAGAACTCAGTGCGGGCATTGGAGGGGAATTGGAAGCGGGACGACACAGGGCCGGGGCGGCGGGCAATTTGCAAGCCCACGTCATAGCCGAAGCGGCGGTTGGGTGGGTAGTAGTAGTCGTAACCGCGCACGAAGGTTGGATCTGACACTAGGCTGGGCGGCTCGAAGCTGTGCTGTAGGAAGGGGCCGGTGGCGTAGGTGCTGTAGTTGAGCTGGATCATCGAGCCGCTGAAGAAGAGGTTGGTATTTCTCCACAGCTCGTTGAGCCGCAGGAAGTTGTGCATGCCGCCGGCAGTTTGGTCTAGCCGCGAGGGCAGGGTGCCGCTGATGGCAATGGCATTCACCCGCGTTTCCCTGGCCGGCTGCAGCTGCCGGTTTTGGCTGCCATCGTCGTTGCGGCGGCGCTGGTTCACATTGGTTGAAGCCAGCTCTTGGAAGCCGGGAATGGGAATGGGCCGACGGGTCACCTCATCCAGGATTACCCCCAGCACCGGGTTGCTGCCGGCAAAGCCAGTGGGAGTCTCGTTCAGGTCCAGGGTGAACGGCTCCACATCCACCCAGACCAGGCCATCGCCATCGCCGCCGTTACGGTCGATCTGAACCTGGATGGTGTTGCCGTTGGGCTTGACGTAGAAGCAGAGGCCATTGCGAATATCTTCACTGCCCTTGTGGTCAATGTAGTATCCGTCCGCATACTTGGACGCGGGAGTGTAGGCTTGGGTCGCGGCGCTTTTGTTGACGCGGGCGTAAGGGTTGAGCGCCATCTGGGGTTGGATCTCTAGCTCTGGCCGATCTGGCAAGTCTAACCCAAACAGTGGATCCCGCTCCAAAACATTTGAAGGCTCCTCCGGATCCCAAATGCCATTCTTGTTGAGATCCTCGAAGGTAGGATCGGCACCTTTAGGAGAGGTACGCAGAGTGCTGGGTCGGCTGTCACCGGTGTAGGCGGTGTACTTGAAGCGGTCGTTGAAGTTGGGGCGAAACACTCCGGGCACCCAGAAGCCACCGTCTGAGGGAGTGACCTGTTCATCGCCACAGCGAATTTCTCCGTTCTTGTTGAGCAGTTGCCGCCGCAATTGCCGTGCCCAGTCAGGGCTACCCACACCAGGATTTCCAGAAATCTTGGAGCTGGTCCTCTCAGCAGGGCGGATGCCAGGCTCCTTGCTAGGATTTGCAATCTGAGAGGGCAAGTTGCCCTTCAGGCCATTGCGGGCGGCATAAGCTGGCTCGCCAAACATCCAGTTAAAGGCCGCTTGCAAAGCTTCGGCAGGGCTGGGCCACTTGGGCAGCTTGGGCACCCCGGCTTTCACCTCCAGCACCGGGGAAAGCTCCGGCTGCAGAGCGATCGTCACGCCTTCGGCAGGAGCCGCAGCCACCATGTTCACGCCAATGGTCTCCGGCTCCGGATCCGCTTGGATTTCCCAGACGGGGCGCAGCTCCACCGTGTTGGGCTTGGCCGCCATCCACTCGTCCAAGGGGCTCTTGGAAGGAGTTTCTGGGGCAAAAGTGCTGGGCCCGCAGGGACGCCCTTGACAGGTCAAACGTTGGGTCTGCGTTGCAGTGGGCGAGCAGGTGGGGCTGCTGGTGCTGGCGATGAGGGTGCCCGTCCGGGTTTGGGTAAAGGTTTTGGTTGTGCCGCAGGCGATCTGGTTGATGACCTCATCGCAACTGGCCGGTGACCAAGGGCCCCAGTTGTAGTTGCAGGTCTGCGGGCAGTCGACCGTCTGGGATTGCGTCTCGGTGTAGCTGGTTCCGCAAACTGCCACTGTGCAGGTGCGGCTGCGAGTTTGGGTGACTTTGGTGCCGCCGTTGGCCACCGTACACTTAGGAGTCCATTCAGACCAAGCACCGCAGCTAGCACCTGGAGGTTGGCAGGTAAAGGCTCGGGTTTCTTTTTCGGTGAAGGGGCTTTGGCTGCGACAGAGCGGGGTTACCGTGCGGCTGCGGGTTTGGGTAATGGTGGTTTTGTTGCACTGCTGGGTTGGGGTACAGTCGGGCGACCAATTCGACCAGGGCCCATAGTTAAATTGAGGATTGCAGGTGAACTGGCGAGTCATCGGCGTCGGCGGAGTGCCAGGGCAACCGGCAGGCAAGGTGGCCGTTTTGGTTTGGGTAATGGTGGTGGCCACACAGATGTCGGTTTTACATGCAGGAGTCCAGTCTGGCCAGATGGGATCGCAGTTGAGGGGGGTTGCGCAGTACTTCTGGTTGGGTAACAGAGGTTTATTCCGATCCGGCTGGCAAGGTTTGTTCACCCCCTGCAGCGGCTTCAGGTACCGCAGGTCGTAGTCTTCTAGATCGCTGCCATCGCGAGTGGCAAAGCGCAGGGAGGCACCGCTGGTATTTTCGTAAGTTTGGATCTCCACCAAGTAGGGAGAAGGCCCAGATGGAGGTGCACACTCCAGCTCCACCCGCAAGGTGGTCAGGTTACTGCCGCCATCCTGCCAAGTTTCGGCGCCTGCAGCATTTGGCCCTAGGTTGAGGAAAGTGCCATTCGAGGCGGACGCATTGGCAAAGGTGGCTGTAGAGCCGTCGCGGCGCCGAATAATAATCCGCGCGCCATCGTCGCTGAAGAGACGGTAGCTCTGTAGGCCAGGCCAACGGGGATACAGCTCCCCTACCCAGCGCACCACGAAAAAGTCGTTGCCGTTGTTGTTGCCGCTGTTTGTCCCACCACTTCTGCGCCGCCAGCAGGAGCGCTGGAAGTTGAAGTGACTTGGAAAGTTGAGGTCATCCGCGTCGATGGGCCGGTTCGGCAGGCTGTTGTTGCCATCGGGCTCCCCACAACTGGGCATCCAGAACCAATCGCCGCGATCCCGCCGATCGGGGTTGCCAGGCGGAGGCGGTAGTGACAAACTGCAGAGGGGCTGCAGGATGTCAGACAAAGAGCCGTTGCAGCTGGGGGGATTGTTGTACAGCCGCCGTTTGAAGGGGGAGCGCGAGTCTATGCTGTTATCGCTGCCAAAAAAGTACTGGAAGCCTCCCCACCCAGGGAAACCGCTACCGCTGCGGGCAAAGGGGGCTAGGTTGCTCGGATTATTGATGGCATCTCGCACACAGGCCCAGCGTTGGTCGTTGTTGGCGCTGCCCAAGTTGGTCGTGGGGCAAGTGTGAGCACCGCTGGTAAACCCGTTATTGGTGGTAACGCTGCTGTTAAACTGACCAATGGCGTCAGGTACTCCTTGCGCCGGGAACACCGGATCCGGCCAGCGCACCGCCCGCAAGTAGGGCAGGTTGGCATCTTGAGCGCTCGAAGACAGGGGGCCTACGGCTCCGCTGGTGGCAAACCCTGTGTTGCGGTTGTACTGGTTCTGCGGGCTGGTCAGCCAGCCGTTGTAGTACTCGGCCAGCAACCCAGAGCCACCAGGGCTCGGGCAAGGCCCAGGTGGAGCTACCATCACCCAGCGGGAGGTATCCAGCACCGGGTTGCCCAAAGCGGAGATGCGGGTGCCGAAGTTGGCATAGCCCGTATCGGGTGCCCGCAAGAGCCGCACTTCGGGCACGCCCAGCCCTGCGGTTCGGTCAGCTTGACCGGAGCTGGCATCGGTACTGTTGCGGCGGGCAAAGATGGTGTCGCGGGCAAACACATCCGGCCAACCCGGTTGGTTGGTATTGTCACCCAGGTTCTGGGCCCCGTTCGTGTTGTCAAAGCGCAGAACGCCAGCACCATCTCTGTTGGGATCCGGAGCCGGCCAGTTGTTGCCGCGGATCACCAGCGCTTGGTTGAGGAAAGAAGTGTTGGCTCCTAGGTTTGGCCCGCTGCAGCCGTAGTGTTCGTTGCGGCGAGGAGCCGAGGCTCGTTGTGGGCTACCCTGGTAGTTACGATCGGCTACAAAACTAGTGCCACCGCCGTTGAGCGTAGCATCCTGCACAAAGCCGTCGTCGATGCTGCCATCGCAGAAATCGGCAGAGAGGATGTTCACCGCGTCGCCCAAGACCTCGCTGGGCCGCCAGAGATCCTGCGCCGCCCGGGCAAAGCTCCGGTCTTCCCGCTCTTGATTGGATCGGAATCGCGGCCGCCCGTAGAAGTTGCTGTAGAGGCCAGTTTGCGGGTCGAACTCAAGGAGGGTGGTGAACTCCTCTAGCCGTCTCCCGTCCCCTGTCTGATGCAGGTTGAAGTCCCCTTGGATGTAGACGGGGTTGTCGGAAACGAAGGAGAGGCCAAAAATCGCGTCATTAGGGTTGAACCCGCCGCGGGCCAGCACCGCCCCGTTGCGCAGGCGGAAGCCATAGGGCCGCCGATCCGGATCGGCATAGTAGTCCACCGGCTTGGGGCTGAGGTTTTGATCAGAAACAGGGGGATCCCAGACCGTTTGGTTGTTAGCCGTGCCGCGACCTGGCTGACCGGCGTTCATGATGCCGGCGCTGCCCAAGTCACCGCGGGCATTTCTGTTGCGCCAGCTGGTTAGGTAGCTATCAAAAGTGCCCAAGGGCGGGCGGGCAATGGCATCCTCCCGTACCGCATCTTCCCGGAAGGCGTAGAAAATCCCCCCTTCTCGGTTCTCGCCAATGCCGGCAGGCAGCCAAGTGTCCCCGTTAATCAACCCCCTGGCCTGTCCGCTGACATTGTTGGTCAGCAGGGCCAGGTCAATGTTGAGGGCCCGCACTGCCATCGCCTCGCGGCCATCGTAAAAGACGGAATCCTTAAAGGGCACGCGGTAGCACTGGTCGCCAATCCGAATTAACTCAAATCGGTTGCTGTTGGGGTGGTTGCCAAGTACTGGGCTTCTGGGGCATTCCTCTAAACGAGCATTGGGCAAGGTCCAGTCGTTGATCCTAGGCTGGGGCCTCAGCCTTATCAGTTCCAGATCTCCTAGGTTGTCCAGGTTGCACGTTGAGGGATCGCAAAGGGTTCGGTAGGTTACTGATCCTCTTTGCTGTGATCCTAAGAACGGTAACTCCCGTAAGAAGGGGTAGGCCTGCCTCCGCTCATCTTCAAGGGGATCGTTGGGGTTGGGGGGCACGCTGTGGTAAAAGGTCTCGCGGGGGAAGATGTAGCGCAGCGGCAGATAAAACCGGTTGGCCGCTTCTCGGTCCCCAGCTCGGCTGGCTTGGATGTCGTTCCAAAGGATTTGAGCTGTGGGATCAGGATTGCTGGCATTGGCGGCATCCCGAATGCGCAGGATGTTATCGGCCAGCATGCCCAACATGCAGCCTGCCGTTTGCAGCGTGGTTTGGTCGGCTAGGCTCAGTTGGTCAGTCACTTGGTCAGCGGGAGTGCCTCGGTTGACCAGATCAATCGCCTGCCCAATCGCCCGCCGCAGCTCGGAGAAGTTGCCAAAAGCCGTAATAAACGGATCCGGATGAATGCGGCCCGGCTCTTGCCTAGGTGGGTAGGCCCCGTCAGGATCGCCGGCAAAATTGGCCAGGTTGGTGAGCGCTGTCCACAAAGGAGTGCCAGGCCGCAGTTGCTCCCGCATCGGCCCGGGGTCATACTCCCAAACGTTGGTGCCCTCTCCAGTAAAGAAGTTGATGCCCAGTTGAGTACGCTGGTCGCCGGTAGGGAAGGTGGAAGCCCGCTGCAAGCTCCAGGGAGTGCCGGGGTGAGCCACCGTAGCCAGGCAGGCTATCGGAAAGCGGCCATCTCTGTGGCTGTAGTGGTAAACGGCCGTGGCCTGCACTGCCGCCGGGTTATCCCGTAGCGTTAGGCGTTGCCGCGCCTCGTTGCTGATGAAAATGGGCTGCAACTTGGTGGGATCGTTGGGATCCCCGGGCGGCACCAGAGGCAAAGGCAAAGAATCGGTGCGGGTTAGTTCTAGCCGCTGCCCAACAATTACCCGCAAGCCCTCCACACGGGCCCGCCGCTCCCAGTAGCCATCCAAGCCCACCTCGGAAAGGGCGCCTGGGGGTGGGGTGTCCTCGGTCAAAGACTCATTCTGGTTGTTCCTGGCATCAGCAGGAATGGGATCACCGGCCCTAGCAGGACGACTAGCAGGACGATACCTTTCCGCAAAGGTGTCCACATCGCAGCCCCTCTGCGGGTCAGGTTCGACCGGTGGACGGTCATAGCTGGCCTTGGGGCCAAAGCGGTTGTCGGCCCGATACACATCGTCCACGTAGGGCGGGCAGACTTGGTCTTCCGTTGACTGAAAGCCGCCTGCTTGAACTCGTCCTGGTGGGCCACTCGCTGAATTCCGCCTGACATTAATTGGAGAGACTGACCATCTCTCTGGATCCTGGGCGTAGGTTCCGCGGGTACGAATGCGGCCAAAAAGCTGTAGCTCCAGCGGATCCAGCGCCACATTTTCTGGCTCTACCTGGTTCTGCACCGAGTCAAAATTTCGGTTGTTCAACCGAGCCAGCACCGCTGGCGCTACGTCTTGCTGGCCAGAGTGAACATCGAAAATCAGAGTATCGCTCACCTGCTGGCCGGCGTAGCCAATGGCCCCTGCCACCAGCTCTCCAAAGGCAGTGATCTCAGAGTTGTCAGCGGGCATGTAGAAGCAGGATTGCTCCGAGCTGATGGCGAAAGCCCGGAACAAGTTGTTGGAGCCATACCGGAAAAAGAGGCTGCCCCCAGCGTAGATGGCGCCGTTCCAGTTGTAGCCGGGGGTGAAGAAGAACTCTACATCGCCGCGGCTAAAGATCCCCCACTTGTTGAGCAGATCCCGCTTCCGATCCTGCTGGAACTGCAAGGCCGAGATGGCGCGGGTGGTGGAGTCGGCCCCCTCAATGGGCAAAGTTACAGCGTACACCTGAAAGGGCTTGTACAGCGCCGTGCCCACCTGGAACCAGTCCCCCACGTTGGGGTTAATCGTCTGCTGAGCGGGGTTATCGGTACAAGGGCCCAGAGCGGATCCCTGCAGTGGCCCACTGCGGATCAGCAGCCGCCGCGCCCGCTCCGTATCCGTTAGCTGGCTATCCTCAAAGCCGGCGCCAGCAGCCCGACGGGTGTTAAGGATGGTATAGGCGGTTACGGAGTCGTTGACGCCGTTGTTGTCGGTGTCCGCCAAAAACCACCAGGCTGGCGCCCGCACTTGCTGAATGTTGCTTTCGATCACAAACTGAGTTTCATCGGGGAGGATGTAGGGATTATTCTCATCCCTAGGGATTAGTTCTTCCTCCCCGTCATTAATCAAGGCTGCGACAAGCTGCGCATCGGTGGGGGTACCGGCGGGAAGGCGAGGATCCCGTACCAGATATTCGATCTTGGCCCTGGCCCGGTCGATGGCGGCATTCAGTTGCCGGCTGACGGTTTGCCCTGCCCGTTCCACCTGGGTTTGGATGCTGCGCTGGGTCGAGCGGGTCAGCAGACCCACCGTCACCAAGCTCAAGACCAGCACGATCAAGATAGCGACCGGCAGGACGAAACCGCGCTCTCGCATCTGGCGCCGCTTCACCTCTACCTTCAAGGAGCTGAGCAGGCGCAAGACAAGTTTGAGCAGCAGCGGGGAAGGAGCAGACATGGCCGTATCTCAGATAACGCAGGTGAGAAGGGGCACTTGGGCAGATGCCAAGATAGCAACAGTATGCAAGGGATCCGGAGTTTCGGACATCCCCACCGCTGGGGGGAGCTGCCAGCCCCCTCTCTGCAAGATTCTTAAGAATCCTCAATATCCTTTCACAAAATCCCCAGTTGCTGCGCCTTGAGCAGGGCGGTGACGCGGTCATTGGCATCCAGCTTGCGGTAGGCGGTGCTGGCATATTCTTTGACGGTTTCGATGCTCAGGCCCAAGCGGCGGGCGATCTGCTTGTTGGCCAAGCCCTCTTTCATCAGTTGCAGCACACACAGCTCGCGGGGGGTGAGCTTGGGCAGCTCCTGTCGGGCAGGCAGCCAGTCTCGTTCAGGGTTGGACAAAATCTGACGGATGACGCGGGCCAATTCCGCCGGGTCGGTCTCTTTGGAAAGGTAGCCTTTGGCCCCGGCGCGGCGGGCTGCCTCAATCAGACCCGGCTCCTGAAAGGTGGTCATCATCACCACCACCACCGGCAGGCCCAGCTCGGTGATTTGCTGGCAGGCGGCGATCCCATCCCCATCCGGCATGCGCACATCCAAAAGGGCCACCTCGACGGGGCAACGGCGGCAGTACTCAACGGCCTGGGATCCCGTCTCGGCTTCGGCCACCACCTCAAATCCTTGCGCTTGCAGGGCAAACTTTAGCCCCAGCCGAAACAGGGGATGGTCGTCGGCAATCAGAACCCGGACAGGGGAACTCATGGCAGGGGATCCCGGCCTATGAGAGGGCTAAGCTTAATCTGCCCAAAAGAGGGAGCTAGCCCTCACCCCCAGCCCCTCTCCCTCAGGGACAGGGGAGCTAGTTTTTCACAAAGACCATGCCGCGGGCGCCGGGGTTCAGGGTGGGATCCAGTTGGGTTTGGGCGTTGTAAAGGGCGCCTGTCAGATCGGCTGCTTCCAAAAAAGCGCCGCGCAGGTCGGCCCCGCGCAGATCGGCCTGGCGCAGGTTGGCTCCTGTGAGGTCGGCACCGACGAGGACGGCCCCGCGCAAGTCGGCGCCGCTGAGGTTGGCCACCTGCAGGTTGGCGCCGGTGAGATTGGTCTGCTGCAGGTTGGTCTGGCTGAGATCGGCTTCCCACAGAAAGGCCCCGCCCTGATCCGAGCCGCGCAAGTTGGCGCCGCGCAAATCGGCCAAGTTGAGGATCGCCTGAGAGAGGTCGGCAGCTTGCAGGTTGGCCTGCCTGAGGATGGCTTCTTTCAGGTTGGCGCCGCTCAAATCCACTCCCGGCAGCTCGGCTCCCGTCAGATCGCAGGCGGGGCAATCTTTGCTGGGGGCAACAACCTGGGATCGGCCCAGTTGGGCATCCAGCTCCAGTTGGGCAAAAACAGGAAGTGCCGCGATCCCGACCACCCCGCCGAGGAGACCGACCCAGCACTGGGACCATGCCATTTTTTTCACGGGGATCCCTCCTGGCTGACCCTCACCCCCGGCCCCTCTCCCAGAGGGAGAGGGGAGCTGGAGATCAACCTAGAACTATAGCCGTTGGCGGGAGCATGACTCTAGTCAATGATATGCTGGACTATACTGAAAATAATGTACAATATGTTCAGTATAGCTGCTTGGTATGGCTAGGTATGTAAAACCGAGAGAAGCGGCGGATTATTTTGGGGTGTGCCTCCACACCTTGAGGCGATGGGAACAGAAGGGCTGGATCCATGCAGTACGTACACCATCCGGTAGGGCAAGAAGGTACGACCTCGACAGTTACATCAGAGCGCCCAAGAAGGCTAAACGAGTCGTTTTGTACGCCCGAGTCAAAAGTCGAGGGCAGAAGCCAGACTTGGAGAGACAGATTGCAAGACTGGTTGACCTCTATCCTGGAGCCGAAGTGGTCGGAGAGATTGGCGGCGGTCTCAACTTCAAAAGACCAAAGTTCCTTGCCTTATTGGAACGAGTTCGTACGGGAGATGTCGGAACAATTGTGGTCACTCACCGGGATC
>NZ_AXUW01000001.1:2080043-2132708 GCF_002760415.1 Synechococcus sp. 65AY6A5 | reverse complement strand
GAAGTATCGGAAGCGTACACCAGCAAAACCTGTACCAAGTGCGGGCACATCCACACTAAGTTGGGTGGCGCAAAGGTGTTTAGATGCCCAAAGTGCAACCATAGGCTACCACGAGATTGGCAAGGCGCTCTGGGCGTTATGCTCAGGGCTTTGCGGGATACCGCCTTTCTGTTTGGACTCCGTCCGAGTAGCGCGGTCGCGTCAGCGTCGCGTAGTGACAACGGAAACGGACAGAATGCTATCGCTTCACCGCTGAGCAGTAATGCTCAGCAGTGTTCAGCGTAAATGTATCAGATACGCCATCAAGTCTCAACCCAGCCTGGAGGCGGCTGGCAGCGGGGGCAAAAGTGGGCCGAGCGGCCCGAGAGCTTACTCCGCTGAATGGGGGTGCCACAGAGGCGACAGGGATCCCCTTCTCGACCGTACACCCACGCCTGCCCCTGGTAGTTGCCGTTGAGCCCACGCAGATCCCGGTAATCCCGCAGGGTGGTGCCCCGCTGCTCCAGCCCGGCCCGTAACACCTGGATCAGGCTTTCTCGCAGGCGGCTCTTGGCAGCGTCGGAAAGCTGCGCGGCGGGTGTTGAGGGGTGGATGCCGCTCAGAAACAGGGCCTCGTCGGCGTAGATGTTGCCCACCCCCGCCACCAGCGACTGATCCAGCAAGGCGGCTTTGATGGGGCGGCGGCTCTTCTGCAAGGCAGCTTGGAAATAGGTTTCTGAAAAGGTGGGCGAAAACGGCTCCGGCCCCAGCCTCTGCAAAGCCGTGATCACCGCCTCCGGCTCCACCCCGGCAGGCACCAGCCACATCTGGCCAAAGGTGCGCAGATCAACAAAGCGCAGCTCCCACCCCTGCTCCAAATGCAGCCGGACGCGAGTGTGGATCGGCAAAGGCGCGGATCCCTGAACCCAGAGCAGTTGCCCGGTCATGCGCAGATGCACGCCCAGAACCGCTCCAGAGTCCAGGGATCCCAGAAGATATTTGCCTCGCCGCTGCCACTGGGTCAAACAGCTGCCTGCCAGCCCCTGCGCAAACTCGTCTTTGCCGGGGTAGGCCACGGTGCGAGGGAGAAGCACCTCCACCGCCAGGATGCACAGACCCAGGGTGAGGCGCTGCAGATCCCGCCTGACGGTTTCAACTTCCGGCAGCTCGGGCACAGGAAGAGGAAGCCAAAGAGCTTGGTTGAGTTGGCAGGGGCAGCCTTAGCTGGAAGCTTTGGCTTTGGGCTTGGGCTCCTCCACCACTTCCAGCTCATCTTCGCGGAAGTTGTTGGTGTTGATGTTGTAGTAGTTGATCTTGTCGAAGCGGACGATCACCGGGTAGAGAATGCCGCTGGTATCCACCGCCGCAACCGTTCCCACATCCCGATACCAGTAGGATTCTTTCCGCAACACCCGGACTTTGGCACCACGCTGAATCGCCATAGAGGTTCTCTCCATTGACCTGCCCTTCAGATTACCCTAGTCCGTGAGAAGGCTGCGATTTCCGAATTTTTGTAACGGGGATCCCTGTGGCTTCCCTGCAGGTGGGAATCTTCTGGACGCTGGTGCCGCCCCTGCGTTAGGGCAAAGCCCAGCCCCCAAGGCTGCCACTCCCCTGCTGCCGTCGGAAGCGGCTGGTGTTGCGATGTGAAGAAATGCAAACTATACTGAAGGGCAGGTGCTCCTCTTGTAGCCCTTCCCAAGCCCTAACTGGAGGTTTCCATGTCCAACCCCAACTTGTCTGAGCCCAAGTTTGGCTTTAACGAATATGCCGAGCGTCTCAACGGCCGCGCGGCCATGATCGGCTTTGTGTTGGCCATTGTCATCGAAGCGGTGACGGGCCAAGGCGTCGCCTCCTGGCTGGGCCTGATCTAGAAAACTCAGCTTGCCGCGCTATGGAGTCGCTCCCGAAGCGGTAAACGCGAGATTCTGGGATCCCTGTGAGCAGAGAGGCAAGCTTGAAAGCCCTGCTCTCTCTGTTTTTTGTTGAGTTGAGGAAAAGCTTTGTTCTGGGGTCTGCCGGCCGGCAGGCCCTCATTCACAGAAAACATACCCGCACCCCTACCCCAATCCTTGCAGGAAAAGCGAAACCGGTTGCGCTCTCCCAACCCTCCTCTCCCTCTGGGAGAGGGGCCGGGGGTGAAGGTCAACTGATCCCTTCCTGGCGTTTGGCAATGGGCATGCGCCAGCCAGTGCCAAAGGCGCGATCGGTCACGCGCAGGCCAGGGGGAGCCTGGTGGCGCTTGAACTCGGCACTCTGCACCAGGTGCAGCACCTGCTGCACCGTGTCAGGTTCAAACCCCTGGGCCACCAGCTCACCGGCCGACTGGTGCTGTTCGATGTGCCGCTGGAGGATAGCGTCCAGCAAGTCGTAGGGAGGCAGGCTATCGCTATCTTTCTGGCCAGGTCGCAGCTCTGCTGAGGGGGGCTTGGTGAGGATGGGGAGGGGAATCCGTTCCTGGTGGCGGTTGATCCAGCGGGCCAGGCGGTAGACCCAGGTTTTGGGCACATCGGAGATCACCGCCAAGCCGCCGGACATATCCCCGTAGATGGTGCAGTAGCCCACCGCCAGCTCCGACTTGTTGCCCGTGGTCAAGAGCAGCCGGCCAAACTTGTTGGAGAGGGCCATGAGCAGGGTGCCGCGGATGCGCGACTGCAGGTTCTCCTCCGCGATGTCGGGGGGCAGGCCGGCAAAGGGCTCATCCAGCAGGTGCTGGTAGCTCTCCATAATCGACTGGATGGGCAGCTTCAGGGTAGGGATCCCCAGGTTTTGCGCCAGTTGGTAGGCGTCCGTCAGGCTGCCCGGGCTGGAATAGGGAGAGGGCATGAGTACCCCCAGCACCCGCCCCGGCCCTAGGGCGTCGGCGGCAATGACGGCAGTAACAGCCGAGTCAATCCCTCCCGACAGGCCCAGCAACACCTCGCGAAAGCCGCATTTGCTGACGTAGTCGCGGGTGCCCAAAACCAGCGCCTCGTAGAGCTCTGCTTCCGGCTCCGTTGGCCAGCGGGATCCCTGGACTTCCAGGCTCTCGTCCAAGGGATGGATCAGCGTCTCCACATCCACAATCAGCCGATCCGGCGCAAAGGCAGCGGCTTGGGCCACCACCCGGCCCCGGCAGTCTAGGGCGCAACTGGCCCCGTCGAAGATCAAGTCGTCGTTGCCCCCCACCTGGTTGACATAGAGGATGGGCAGGGCGTGCTTGCGGGCCAGGGATCCCAGCATCTGCACCCGCAATTTTTGCTTGCCCAGGCTAAAGGGAGAGGCCGACAGGTTGATCAGCACATCGGCGCCGCAGCGGGCCATCTCTTCCACCGGATCCCGGTGGTAGCGGCGGTGTTGCCAAAAGTCGCGGTCGTTCCAGATGTCTTCACAGATGGTGAAGCCCACTCGGCGGCTACGGTACTCAATGGGCTGGGGCGGGGATCCCGGCTCAAAGTAGCGGTCTTCGTCGAAGACATCGTAGGTGGGCAGGAGCGACTTCTGGAACCAGTGGCGGATCTGCCCCCCTTCCAGCCAGGCCGCGGCGTTGTAGAGAGGCCGCCCCTCCGGCAGGGGGTTGGGCTGCACGGATCCCACCACCACCGGAATGCTCTCCCGCAGCCGGGCCGCCAACTGCTGCAAAACCTGGCCTGCCCTCTCGACTAGAGCAGGGTAGAGCAACAGATCCCGGGGCGGGTACCCCAACAGGGCCAGCTCAGAAGTAATGGCCAGCTCCGCTCCTGCCGCTGCCACCGCCTCGACCGCCGCACGGATGCGCTCGGCATTGCCGCTGAGATCGCCAACGGTATAGTTGAGTTGCAACAGCGCTACCTTCACTTGGCCCCCTTGGCCGAGAATGGCGGACTCCACGATGATAGGCCAGCTCAGGTCGTTCGGCTTGCCCACAGGCGGGTCGGCTACTCCGCTGTTGCTGGCAACTCTGTTTCGGCTTCTGGATGGAAGTAGCGGTAGATCTGGCGGGCCAGCTTGGGGCCAATGCCAGGTACTTGGGCCAACTGCTCCTCAGTAGCCATCTGGATGCGGGCAAGGGAGCGAAACGCCTCCATGAGCAGCTTTTGCCGCTGCTTGCCTAGACCAGGGATCTCCTCCAGAACCGAAGCCTGTTGGCGTAGTTTCCGCTGCTGGCGATGGTAGGCAAGGGCAAAGCGGTGGGCCTCATCCCGCAGACGCTGCAACAGCAGGCGGGCCGGATCCTGGGGCGGCAGCCGCAGCGGCTCAGGATCCCCAGGCCGAAAGATCTCCTCTTCCCGCTTGGCCAGGGCAAAGACCGGCAGGTGATCCAGCCCCAGCTCTGCCAAGACGGCCATCACTGCTGCCAGTTGCCCCTTGCCCCCGTCGATGAGCACCAAGTCCGGCTGATCCTCGGAAGTCATCTTGCTGAAGCGACGCCGCGCCACCTCGGCATGGCTGGCAAAGTCGTCGGAGTGGCCAGGCCGCACCTGGGGGTTGCGAATCTTGTAGCGGCGGTAGTGTTGCTTGGCCGGCAGGCCATCGATAAACACCACCTGGCTGCCCACAGCGTCGGATCCCTGGATGTGGGAGATGTCGTAGGCTTCTAGGCGACGGGGCGGCTCTGGCAGATCCAAAACTTCCGCCAAGCGCTCCAGCGCTGCTGCCTCCCGCTCCGCCAGGCGCTGGCTGCGGGCTAGCTCTAGCTGGGCGTTCCGCTCCACCAGTTCAATTAGCTCGGCTTTGCTCTGCCGCTGCGGGGCAAGGAGGCTGACCTTGCGCCCCTTTTTCTGGCTCAGCCAAGATTCCAAAAAATCGCGATCCGGCAACTCATACTGGGTCAAAATCTCGGAGGGAATTTCCACCGGGTCGCAATATTGGTAATGTTCCTGCAAAACCCGCTGCAAAATAAGAGCCGGGTCGTCGCCGCGGTTTTCGGCCACAAACCCTAGCCGTCCCACCAACTTGCCCGCCCGCACCTGAAACAACTGGATGCAAGCCCGCGAGTCGTTCATGGCCAAAGCTATGGCATCGCGGCTGGCGGTAGAGTTGGGCAAAGAGACCTTCTGGGATTGGCCCAGTTGCTCTAGGCCGCGGATTTGATCCCGATAGCGCGCCGCCGCCTCATAGTTTTCTTGCTGCGCTGCCTGGGCCATTTTCTCCTTCAACTCACGGATAAGCTCGTCCGTCTGGCCTTGGAAGATCATCGCCACTTGAGCAACGGTCTTGCGATACGCTTCCGGGCTAATCAAGCCCTGACAGACACCAGGGCAACGCCCGATGTCATAGTTCAAACAGGGGCGGTCCTTGTAAAGCGGCTTGGGGCGCTGGCGCAAGGGAAAAATGCGCTTTACCAGACCGAGGGTGTAACGCAGCAGGCCCACATCGGTATAGGGCCCGTAGTACTTATCTTGATTTTGGTTGAGACGGCGGTGGCGGGTAATGTAAATCTGCGGGTAAGGCTCTGACCACGTAATGCACAAATAGGGGTATTTTTTATCCTCTTTGAGGAGAACATTGTAGGGCGGCTGATAGGTTTTAATGAGATTGTCTTCCAGGGCTAGAGCTTCGCTTTCGTTATCAGTGACGATAAACTCGATCTCGCAAACCTGAACTACCATGCGCTGAATACGAGGAGACAGGTCGCCGGTAAAGCGAAAATAGGATCGCACGCGAGATCGCAACTTTTTGGATTTGCCCACATAGAGAATCTGGTCGGTGGCATCCCGCATCAAATAGACACCAGGTTCGGCAGGAATCTCCTTAAGGCGGCTTTCTAGAACCTCAGGGTTTTGAATCAGAGGGACAGTCATACAGCTTCGCTCCAACAGGCAAAGCCAGGGATCCCAAGGCTTTCATTCAGTGATGACCAAGTCACTCCCATCTTAAAATCATCCCATCGCCCAGTTGGCTGCAGTTCATTTTCTGGCCGGCTAAGTGTAGCTATCACTCGACTGAAAAACCTCCCAAGCGTTTCGCAACGCTGCCGGGCCGCAGCCCTGCCGCCCCTAAGCCCGTTTCCTTCGGGGGAGGAGATGTGACAGACGGTTTCGCGACAGCTTGCAACGCTCCCACCGGGCACTTCCCCCTGGAGAAGGGGGAGAGGTTTTCTGTCAAGTTGTTAGAACTTGTTTGCCAAGGTCGCCTATTGAATGACTTGGCTCATGTAGTTTCTCCAAGTTTGGGCGGCGATGCTGCTGCTGCCGCGGGTGGGGCTGGCGTCGTCGTTGCCCAGCCAAATGCCGGTTACCAGAGGCGGATTGGGCGTGTAGCCGACAAAGAGCAGATCCCTGTTGGCGGTGGTGGTGCCCGTTTTGCCCGCCTCCCCGATCCCAAGGCGGGCGGCGGTGCCGGTGCCGGAGCGGATCACCCCTTGCAATACGGCGGTCATCTGCTGGGCGACGCTCTCCGACAAAACCAGCCGCTGCGAGCGGGGATCCTCGCGACCGGGGTAGATCTCGCGGCAGGTGCGAAAGTCGTCGGGGTTGGCGCAATCGCTGCTATCCAGGATGCGGCGGATGGTGTGGGGCCTAGACCAAAGGCCGCGATTGGCCAAAGGGGCAAAGGCCGCGGTCAGCTCCAGCAGGTTCACCTCCATCGTGCCGAGAACCAGGGAAGGATAGGGCTGTAAGGGGGATTGGATGCCCATTTGCCGCGCCATGGCCACCACCCGCTCCAGCCCTACCTGTTGGGCCAGCCGCAGGGCGATCACGTTTTCGGAGAGGATCAGGCCGCGGGCCAAGTCCATGGGGGCACTTCCCGAGCGGCAGCCCTGAAAGGTGAGGTTGCCCCAAGTAAGCGGCTCACAGGAGAGCACCTGCGACAGCGGGATCCCCTGGCTGAGGGCAGCGGCATAGGCGAAGACTTTGAAGGTGGATCCGGGCTGCCGTTGGGCTTGGGTGGCACGGTTAAAGGGGCTGGCGGTGTAGTCGATCCCGCCCACGAGAGCTAGGATCTCGCCGTTGCGGCTGTCGAGGCTGACCAAGGCGCCTTGGTTGAAGCCCAGGCGGGATCCCACCTCGCGCACCGTTTGGGCCAGGGCCTGCTCCGCCAGCCGCTGGTAGGGCAAATGCAGCGTCGTCTCGATGACGAAGTTGCCCTCTGCCGAGAGATCTTGCCCCAAAAGCTGCCGCAGCTCCTGGAAGACGGTGCTGTAGAAGTAGGGGGCAACTGTCGAGGTCTGGGAGCGCAGGTTGGGGTTGAGGGTGAGGCGGCTGCGCCGGGCCCGCCGAATCTCCTCTTCCGGGAAAACTTTGAGCTCGCTGAGGCGATCCAACACCCGATCCCGGCCCCGCACGGCGGCCTCGTAGTTGGCGACGGGGTTGAAGGCGTTGGGGGCGGGCAGAATGGCGGCCAGGGTGGCGGCTTCGGAAAGGCTGAGCTGGCGGCTGGGGATCCCGAAGTAGAACTGGGCGGCGGTCTCAAAGCCGTAGAGGCCGTTGCCCAGGTAGACGTTGTTGAGGTAGAGGGTGAGGATTTCGTCTTTGCTGTAGCGCCGTTCCAGCTTGAGGGCGGCGACGGCCTCCCGCAGCTTGCGGCCAAAGGTGTTGCCTGAGCCGGTGTAGTCGCGCAAGACGGTGCGAGCCAGTTGTTGGCTGATGGAGCTGCCCCCCTGCTGCACCTCCCCGGAGCGCAGGTTGACCCAAAAGGCGCGGGCAATGCCCAGCAGATCGACCCCGAAGTGGGAGTAGAAGCGGTGATCTTCGGCGGCCACCACCACTTTGGGCAGAATCGGGCCAAAGGCTTCCAGGTTGGGCAGCTCCCGGTAGAGATCCCCCTGGTGGCGGCGCAGCTCGGTTTGCCGATCCCCGGCCAGGACGATCAGGGGGTTGCGATCGGCGGCCAGCGGCGGTTCTACTGAGAACTTGCTCCACTCATGGCCGATCCAAAGCCTCGCCCCCAGCCCCAAGAGCGCCATCAGGATCAGGCAGCCGCGCACCCCGTACACCTGCGGCGGCGGTGGATCCAACACCTGAATAACCACGCTCTCCGGATCCCGGGGCGGGCCAAGGCTGAGTCGCTGGCCGTGGCGCAGGATCACCCGCCGCACCCGCTCGGCGCCGCCAAAGGGCTTGAGGCGAAAGACGCCGTTGGTGGAGTCTTGATCTTCCAGTTGGTAGCGACCAGCGTTCCACCCCAGCCAGTAGAGGAGGGGATGCAGAGGGATCCGCCACCCCAAGCCAGGCAGACGCCAGCCCGGACGCGGGCGAATGCGGGCGTGCAGATGGCTCACCGCAGGGGCGGGGATGCGGATGGTGGCCACCGTCTGGCTGCGACCAAGAATGTCGGATCCCTGCAGGACAAACACCTGGGGAGGCTCTCCTGGGCAGGTGATCTGCAGGCGCACCGGGCGTTTGGGGGGAGGGGGCTCGGCAGGCTTGAGGAGGGCCGTAGGCCCGACCGGAAAGGGCCTCGCCAGGGTCTTGAAGAAGCGAGCGACGGTGCCCCGTAGGGAATTCTTGTCTTCAGAAGCAGACATGGCTCAATCTCCCCGCAATTCGCGCGCGCGGCGCAGCAGCTCCTGCAGGGTCTGGCCGGGACGAGGGCCGGCGGCGGCTGGAGTGGCTCTGGGGGCTGGGCGGGGCTGGGCAACGGGGACGGTGGGCGGGGGATCCCAAACGGCCATGTAGAGGTGGCCCTGGGGGGTGCGCTCGACCACGCCAGACCAGGGGCCGACGCGGAACTGGACGCGCTCAGAACGGTTTTCCCGCACCGCCTGCAGTTCTCGCTGCAACTGGGGGGGCAAGGGGGCCTGCAGCATGTCTTCCAGCAGCCCTTCCGCCTGCGGGGCGGGCACGTCGTCGGCGACGGTGGCCTCGATTTGTTGCAGCGCCAGGCTGGATTCGTCGTAGGTGAGGCTCAAGTTCATGCTGCCCAAGCGGTACAGGTCGTAGACGGTGTTGGGCCGAGCGCCTCGCCCCTGCTGGCTGGGGGATCCCAGGGCGGCCCGCACCACCTCACGGGAAGTCTGGAGAGGGAAGGCGCGCAACACCGGCCCGCTGTAGGGTTCTAGCTCCGGTGCCGGATCCCGACGGGTTGCGCCCTCGTCCTGCCCAGCACTGCTGCCAAGGATATCCGGAACGAGAACTTCAGGGGCCGTATCGGGCTGCGCCTCCGCTCCTGGGCGCTCATCCTCTAACTCCGTGGCAGCTGGCGAGGGGCGAGAGCCGGAGAGCACCGGAGCCGCAGGGCGCTGCAGCAACCGTCCCAACCCCCAACTCACCAAGGCCAAGCCCAGCAAACTGCCCCCCAAGAAGGGGATCAGGCGGGCCCAGAGCAGGGATCCCCTGTTCTCGCTGGCCATTGTCGGGGGCGCAAGCCGCAGCGTGCCGGCCGTGGCCAGGGGGGGCGCCGAGGGAAAAAGCGGGCCAGAGGGGATCGCTGGAAATTGAAGGGCAACAGCCTGGGAAGCTCCTCTGGGGGATCCCTGCGCTCTGGCTTGGATGCGCTCCAGCTCCGCCAACACATTGGCCACCGTGGGCGGACGGGCGGCCGGATCTTTGGCCAAACAACTGAGGATCAGATCCGACAAACCGGCGGGCAGCGCCAACGGCAGTCCCAGCTCTTCCAAAGGCAGGGGACGCTGCTTGTGGTGGGCCTGGTACCAGCCCGGGAAAGATTCGGTGGTAGGCTGGAGGGGCATCTGGCCGGACACCATCTGGTAGAGCATGATCCCGAAGCTGTAGATGTCGGAGCGGGCATCCAGCGGCAACCCTTCCAGTTGCTCCGGGGAGGAGTAGGCCAGCGTCCCCAGGTAGGCGTGGGTAAGGCTGAGCGACTCGCGGGTGTTGAGCAGCTTGGCAATGCCAAAGTCCACCAGCTTCGCCAGCTCCCCCAAGCTTTCGTCGGCCAGCACGATCACGTTGGCCGGCTTGAGGTCGCGGTGGATCACCTGGATCCGCTGTCCTTCCAGGAGGATCCCTTCGTGGGCTGCTTTGAGCCCCAGGCCAATTTGGCGGGCCAGCCGAAAAAAGCGCTCCAGCGGCAGAGATCCCGTCGCCAGAATGTCCTTGAGGGTTTGGCCGTTGAGGTATTCCATCACATAGAAAGGCACCCCATCGGCAGTGATGCCGTAGTCGCTTACCTTGACAATGTGCAGGCTTTTCTGGCCCAAAGCGGCGCAGGCTTTGGCTTCCCGCTCAAAGCGCAGGCGGGCCTGCTCGTCCATCGCCGGCTGGGAGAGCAGCTTAACGGCCACTTCCACCCCGCCAAAAAGCAGATCCTGGGCCAAGTAGACCCGCCCCATGCCTCCTTGCCCCAGCAGATGGGTCAGGCGATAGCGCTGGGCCAAGAGGCGACCCAAAAAGGGATCCGACGCAGTAAACATAGGGAATCGCGGCGGTAGAGAGAACAGCGCAGAGCCCCCGCAGGGATCCGGCCAGAGTGGGCTACCTCTACCATAAGCACTGGGGCCCCAATAGGCTATGCTCACCCCCGTCGATCCGGTTGCTTGGAATGTCTTTGCCCGTCGTTTACCACCCCGACTACAGCGCCCCCCTGCCGCCGGGCCATCGCTTTCCCATGCCCAAATTCCGCCTCCTGCACGAGCTGCTGCTGCGGGAAGGGGTGATCCGCCCTCAGCAAGTGCATCAGCCGGAACTCCCCCCCCTGGCTTGGATCGAATCGGTGCACACGCCAGAATACGTGCGGGCCTACTGCGAGGGATCCCTGGAGGCCAAACTGCAGCGGCGCATCGGCCTGCCCTGGAGTCCCGAGCTGGTGCAGCGCACCTGTCGCGCGGTGGGCGGCACCGTCCTGACCGCCCAATTGGCCCTGCGCCATGGCTTGGCCTGCAACACCGCCGGCGGCACCCACCACGCCTTTCCCGCCTACGGCTCCGGCTTCTGTATTTTCAACGACCTGGCCATCGCCGCCCAAGTCCTGCTGCAGCAGGGGCTGGTGCAAAAGGTTCTGATTGTAGACCTGGATGTGCACCAGGGCGACGGCACCGCCTGGATCTTCCGCTCCGAGCCGCGGGTGTTTACCTTTTCCATGCACTGCGCCGCCAACTTCCCCGCCACCAAGCAGGCCAGCGACCTGGACGTGCCCCTGCCGGTGGGCCTGGAAGACGAAGCTTATCTGCAAACCCTGGCCGACTACCTGCCCGATCTGTTGGCTCAGGTGCGCCCGGATCTGGTGCTCTATGATGCGGGGGTGGATCCCCACCGCGAAGATCTCTTGGGCAAGCTGGCCCTCAGCGACGAGGGGCTCTTCCGCCGCGATATGCAGGTGCTGGACACCTGCTTAAAGCGAGGCTACCCCGTTGCCTGCGTTATCGGCGGCGGCTACGGCAACGACCTCGCTCAGCTTGTCTACCGCCACTCGCTCCTGCACCGGGCTGCCGGCGAAGTGTACCGGCAATACCGTCTCTAGCTGGCCGCGAACTAGGCGTATTCGGCGATCACCACCGTGATGTTGTCCCGACCGCCCCGCTCTTTGGCCGCCTCGACCAACTGGCAGGCCAGTTGATCCAAATCCTCCACCTTCAGGCAGTACTCGGCGATGACCTCGTCATCTAGCTCTTCGGTGAGCCCGTCACTACACAACAGCAGGCGATCCCCAGGGCGCATTGTAATCGGCTGAACAGCAGGCGGCCCTGCATCGGGGCGGCCCAGGCAGCGCTCGAGAATGTGGCGCCAGGGGTGCATGCGGGCTTGCGCCTGGGTCAACTCCCCTTGGCGAACCGAGCGAGCTACCAAGGTGTGATCCTCCGTCATCTGCTGCATCTCAGATCCGCGGAGGCGGTAAAGGCGAGAGTCGCCGATGTGAGCGCTCCAGCAATTGTTGTTGGGATCCACCAGAGCCACCACCACGGTGGTGCCCATGTCGGCCCGCTCCGGGTTTTCTCGCTGGTCTTTAAGAATGGCCTCGTTGGCCGCTTCTATCGCCTCGCTGAGCAGCTTGGGCGCTGGCACGGTCTGCCAACCCCGCTCAAGGCACTCGCGAATGACCTCGACCGCCAACAGGCTGGCTGTTGCTCCGGCAGCGTGCCCTCCCATGCCATCGGCAACGATGAAGTAACGTCCTTCTGGATCACAGTAGTAGGCATCCTGATTGCTGCTGCGGACCTTGCCTGGATCCGTAGCGCAGGCATATCGTCGCATCACATCAGTGGCTCTGATCCATTTGCCTTTAAGAGTACCCTGACCAGCGCCAAAGCGGCGAGAACGGCCAAAGCCAGGGTGACGATCGCTAAAGTAGCATGCCCAGCCGAAAATAGCTGGGTTGCGCTGAGAAAAAAAGTTGCAAACAACACCGCGTAGATAACTCCCCGTCCGGTGCTGTTCAGCTTGCGCAGCAAACGCTCTGCCTCGCTGGATCGCACCCGCAGGCGTAGCTCCCCCTGTTCCAGCTTGCTCAAGGTCGCTTCAAGACGGCGGGGCAAGCTGAGGCTGCTGCTGGTGAACTCTGCCGCCTGGCGGCTGACCTGGGCTAGCAGAGTCTCCGTCTCCGGTTTGCTGCCGTTCATCAGCTCCTCCGCGAAAGGCTTGGCCACTTCCAGGAAATTGAACTCCGGATCCAAGCTTTTCCCCAGCCCCTCCAACGTGGTCAGGGCCCGCATCACAAAGGTAAAGGTGGCGGGAAAGCGAAACGGCTGATCGTAGGCCAGCTCGTAGAGGTCTTCGCTGATGGCCATCACCGAGATCTCGTCGGAGCTGTTGGAAAAGGGCTTGTCCATGAAGTGATCCAACATGTACTGCACCGAGCGGCGTACTGGCGCCAGATCGGCAGTGGGCACCAACACGCCCAGCTCCACCAGCGAGGCCACCACCAGGTCGGCATTTTTGGCCACCACAGCCGCCAGCATGGCCACCAACTTTTCCTTGATGCCAGGGCGAATGCGCCCCATCATGCCGAAGTCGTAGAAGATCAGCGTGCCATCCGGCTTGACGGCAATGTTGCCAGGGTGGGGATCGGCGTGAAAAAAGCCGTCTTTGAGCAGTTGCCGCAAATAGGCCTCTGCCCCCAAGCGGGCCAAGAGCTTGCGATCCAGCCCCGCCGCGCTCAGGGCTTCGTAGTCGCTGATCTTGATCCCTGGCAGGTATTCCAGCGTCAGCAGGCGGGGGGAAGTGTAGCGCCAGTACACTTTGGGGACGGCAATTTGTGGCATGTCCCGAAAGTTGCGGCGAAAGGTGTCGGCGTTGCGGCCCTCGTTGAGGTAGTCCACTTCCTCCCAGAGGGTGCGCCGACACTCTCCGTAGATGCCGATCCAGTCGCGGCCCGGCCCGCCCCAACGGGTGTGGTACTGAAAGAACTCGGCAATACCGCGGCAGATCTCCAGATCGATCGTGAACAGGCGGGTCAGGCCCGGACGCTGCACCTTGACCACCACTTCTTCGCCGGTCTTGAGCTTGGCCCGATGCACCTGCCCCAAGCTGGCCGCCGCCAAGGGGGTGGGATCGAAATAGCTGTAGATCTGCTCAATGGGCTTGCCCAACTCTTGCTGCACGATGGCTGCCACCTGTTCGTAGCCAAAAGCAGGCACCCGATCCTGCAGCTTGGACAGCTCCTCGACGTACTCGGAGGGGAAGAGATCGGCCCGGGTGGAGAAAAACTGCCCCACCTTGATAAAAGTAGGACCGAGGTGGAGCAGCGTCTCGCGGATCCAGATGGCCCTGGCGCGGCGGCGTTTGGCTTTGCGCTCCGCTGTGGGCTGCCCCCCGTAGCTCCACGCCTGCTGATCCAGCCAGAGGTAAAACAGCCAGGTGAGCACAAATCGCCAAATATCAATGAGGCGGCCCCAGCGGGTGTAGTTTTCTCGGGCCCAACGGTAGGCGGTATAGGGCTTGGCGGGTTCGGATCCCAAAACGGCTCGGGATGGGAGTGTGCTGGCGTTCAAGCGTTTCGACTCCGATACTTCTGCAATTCGGAGCGCAACTGCGCCACCTCTGCCCGCAGGTCGTCTAGGGTTGCCTGCAGGTCTTCTGCCTTGAAGGGGGGTGCCGCCATTTCCTGGGCAGCTAGCGATGCTTCCGCCTCAGCCCGGGCCATGACATCCTGGGCAAAGGTCTGCCAGCCCTCTTGGAGCTCCGCCCACACCTTGCCCACTTCCCCGGCAAGGTCGGCAAGGGTGCTCTCCAGGCGCTCTCGCAGCACGTCGGCCACCGCCTTGCCGACAAAAAAAGCCCGCACAACTGGATTGTTCATGTAACCCAAGTGTTAAGAAGCATCACCCAGATTATAACGAATCTTGCCCCAACCAAGCCGAAGAGCCGATCCACCCGAACGGCGTCGGATGATCGGCTTGAGAGCTTGGCAAGGGCGCAGTGGGTAGGAGGCCCAACCCTCAGCGGCGGTTGGTGGTCATGTCGGGGATCTTCAGATCGAAGACGCTGATGTTTTGCCGCGCTGCCGGCTTGGGATTGAGCATGCGGGCCATGTTGAGGAAGTTTTCCGGATCCCCGGGCTTGGGAGGCCGAGTAATCCGGTAGGTGCGCACCACTTCCCGCGTCGAGCGCTTCACGCCGGAAACATCCCGCCACCGCGCCCCGTAGCGGGGGTTGAGCAAGTTGGTCGGCTTCTCGGAAAGGCGGCGGCGCTGGTAAGGCACCACATCGTCCCCGAAGGCGGCGTTGTACTCCTCACTGTCGACAACGGCGTCGATAAAGCCGTTCAGACCGCGGGTGGCCAGGATGATGGAGTACTTGATGCGCTCCTGCTGGCTGTAGGTGGGCCGGCCCAGGAAGCGCTGGAAGGTGATCTCGACGAAGCGGTAGTTGTCGTTAGGAACCATGACCAGATCCCGGTACACCTCCGACTTGCCCAGGCCACGGATAAACTCCTTCACCGAGATCGCCCCGTTGCGCAGCTGGGACTCCAGCGCTTTTTGCCGGTAGCTCTCCAGCATCAGGTGTTCGCTGAAGATCTGCCGGTAGGCGGCGCGGATGACATTTTCGATGCCCGTCGGGTCGTCGGGGCGATAGGCGGGCGGGGTTTCGTCGCTGGGTACAAAGTAGCGCTCCACCCGCACGCTTTGCGTGGTGGGGCGATCGGCAAGCAGCGGAAGAGTCATAGGTTATGCTCCTGAGGAAACGAAACAACAAAATGGCAGGGGTTATGGATCAGCAGCCAGCTCCTGCTGGCTTAGGCGGGCGCGTAGGGGAATCAAGGGATCCGCATCCTGCAAGGCCATTTGCAGGGCTGCCTCGACGGCAGATCGCAGGGACGCCTCTCCCAGCCGAGCCAAATCCGTCAGGGATCCGACGGCGGCATAGCGAACTCCCCAGTCGGCGTCGCCCAGGCATTGCCGCAACAGGTGCAAGGCTCGCTCTTGATCGGAGAGGGGCCGCCGTGCCGCTACCTGTCCCAGCCCACGGGCCGCCGCTCGCCGCACGCTAGGGGCGAAGTCCGCCACAATGGCTTCCGCCAAAAAGGGGTAGGCATCGCCGTGGCCGATACGGGCCAACGCCCGCACCGAATAGGCGCGCGCCCCATAGTCGAAGCCATCGATGTTGGCCAGCAAAGGCCCTACCGCCGCCTCCCCAAAGCGCAACACCTCTTCCAGCGCGGCCTCCCCCACGGCAGGGCGGTTGAAGCCAAAGGCGCGAATGAGCAGGGGGATCCCTTCCACGTGGCCCAAGGATCCCAGCGCTCTCACCACCCGCAACAGTTCTTCCGCTGAGGTGGCCTGTTCCAGTTCAGCGGCCAGTTGAGCCACAGCAGCGGGAAGCACTTGCGCAGCCGAGGAAGAGGACATAGACAACCCAGAGGCCAAGGTAAGTAAAAAACTAACGAAACATCCAAGCGAGCCAATAGGGGGGGAGAGCCCCAAGCCCTTTCACGTCTAGAACAGCCTGTCCAGTTGCGGGATGATCGCTGCTGCCACCCGATCCGGCGGCACTCGCCCTAACTGCAGCGCCACGTCGAACAGTCGCTTCAGAGCATTGATGCGCAGGTTAAGCGCCACATCGGCTGTCGCCAACAGCGGCGCCCCTGCCACCCAGCCGGATTCTGCCAGATCGAAAAGGGCCGCCTGGCGCAGGCTGAAATTGGGGTGGGCCAGCAGCGCCACCAGAACTTGGGTCAGCTCCTCGGCTTGTGTAAAGCGATAGAGCACCCAAGCGGCTGCCGAACGCACCCGCTCCGAGGGGTGGCTTAAGAAAGGCCGAATCGCCGCCTCGGCCTCGGTGGCGTTGAGCTGGCCCAGCGCCTCGATGAAGGCTTCCCAGGGCTGCTCCTGCTCCCGCGACTGCAGCAAGGCCAGCAAGGGAGCCACCGCCCGCCGGTCTCCCAACTGGGCCAGGGCATAGGCAGCCTCTTCCCGCACATGCAGATCGCTACAGCCAAGGGCCTCGATCAGGCCGGGCACGGCCCGCACGTCGCCAATTTGCCCAAGGGCTTTGGCCGCATTGCGCCGTAGCGGGTAGCCCCCCAAGGCGGTGCGATCCCGCTCATCTCGCAACGCCAACAGCAGTGGCTCTACCCCCCGCGGATCCCGAACCGTGCCCAAGTACCAAGCGGCATAGTACCGATCTTGCGGGTCATCCCCCTGCAGCCGCGCTATCGCCTGCTCCCAGGTGAGCGGCTGGGGCAGCACCGCTGTGTTGGATGTCATGGGAACCCTTGCAGAGCCGTCCATGGAATCGAGGCCACCTTGCCGATGACTGCCGTTGAGCAGAGGGATCCCTTACTCAGCAGCGCCGTTGCTCTGGGCAGGGGCCGCCGATAGAGCAGTGACCTGCACGATTTTGCCGCCCATCCGCAGAATGCGCTGCATCTCCGTGGACAGCCGGCTGTAAGGAACTGTGATGCTCATGGTACTGCGACGCACCTTAGCCGAGGTGGCCAGAGCATCGGGTGGGTTGAGCAGGCCAGTGTACTCAACCTTGTAAACCCGGCTGCCGGCTTCCGTCAAAGTTTCAGGGCCGCTGGTGCTTTGACCAAACATCGTTTTCCCCCGAGTCGAGTTCAACTTTGTGCGGCACCTGGGCACGAAGACCTCCTGACCGCCAGAGAGGCCGCAAAAGCCACCTCTAGAGGCAGAACTGTACCCAGGCACAAAAGCTTGGGAAGCAGGCAGACAACCTAGCTGGCTCGAAGAGAGCCGCGGCGCCGAAAACCTGGAAACGACCAGCTCAGCTCCACTTGGGCTGCTGCCTGCTCTGTAGGGGCACTCAATTGGAAGACGAAGAAAGAGATCGCTCCCCCAAAAACGGGATCTCTACTCTGGCATCCCTTAGCTAAGGGCGTTGATGGCGTAGTCGAAGTAAATGGCTGCTTCGTTCGCCGCTTGGCCCTTCAGCATGCCCAGAGCACGGCTCTTCATGTGCTGCAGAGCTACAATGTACCAGCTCGGGGAGAGGTTAAAGGAGCGGTTCACCTCCCGCAGGCCCGCCACCAGGTATTCATCGAGGGGGCCCGTGCCGCCTGCAACCAGCGAGTAGGTGATAAAGCGCAGGTAGTAGCCAATGTCGCGGGCACACTTGGCCTGAAACACATCGCCGTGACCCATTTCGCCCGGCTGGGTCAGGTAGGGGAAGCGCTTGAACACTTCCTGCACCGCTTCGCGCACCAGCGTTTGTTGGTTTTGGGTCAAGACACGGGCCGCTTCCAGAGAGGCAGCAGCGCGCTGGTAACGACCATTAACGGCCTGCAGCTCGCTGGCATTGAGAAAACGCCCTTGATTGTCAGCAGCGGCAATCGCTTCGGTAATGACAGTTTTCACCTTGCAACTCCTAAATGCGTTGACTGTTAGCAAAAGTCTTAGTTGAGCAGCCGGCACTCCTCCAAGTTGGGAATGCCTGTCTGCCTGTCGGAAAAAAGGGATCTAGGCGATCTCACGGAGCTTTAAAGAGGGACGACCGCTTTTAACTTAAACAATGGCGGCAGCCGCCTTGTCGAAGTAGCTGGCCACCTCGCTTTGCAGCGCCGAGCAGTCGCCAGGGGTGATGCCGTTCGGATCCATGATCTTGGCCAGGGCTTCCTTCTTCATGGCCGCAATGGCGTTGGCCATGGAGCTGGTGGGCACCCCCAGCGCAATGTAGGTCTCCCGCAGGCCGTTGAGGCAGCGATCTTCCAGCACCGAGCTATCCCCCGCCAAGGTGGCGTAGGTGATGTAGCGCAAGATGATCTCCATGTCCCGCAGGCAGGCGGCCATGCGACGGTTGGTGTAGGCATTACCGCCAGGGGCGATCAGATCCGGCTCCTGGGCAAACAGGGAACGAGCCGCGTTGGTTACGATTTGGGCGGCGTTGCTGGTCATGCGGTTGACAGCATCCAGGCGTTTGTTGCCTTCTGCCACCAAAGCCGCCAGACGGTCGAAGTCTTGATCACTTAAAAAGGCACCGCGTGCATCTGCCTGAGCGATCACCCGGGTAAAGGCGTCTTGCATGATGGATCTCCTTCTGGTCTTTCCAAAAAGCGATGGGCGACTGGCTGAACCTCTCAAAAGTGGGATCCCAAACTCTGTTGTTTGCGGGATCCTCCTTGCCCAAAAACCGGGGATCCTGTGGAGCGGGTTGCTCAAAACTACCCCCACCGAAGCCCCAGATTTTGAGACAGGTCAAGAACCTCTGCGACTTTCAGACAGCCGAGCATCCAGGTCAATTTTATAGCGTGGGAGGGATGAGTGTTTTGTGAAGATTTACAAATAAACAGGCACCAGAGTGTCTGCTTGGCCGCCAATCCTCTGGCTCTGTTGGGTCAGCAGGCCAGAAACTGGTCGGCGAGGGCAGTAAAAAAATGTAAACATTCGTTTCACTTGTTTTGAGATAAAGGCAAGCCTCTTGCCCACACACTGCAGCAGTCAATGTTGCGGGGTACCTATGCCTTGCAGGGCAGCTTTGAGATCCCGGCAGAAGTGGGCAATTTGTTGCAGCCCTTGGGCGGGGGTGGGGGCCTTGGCCAGCCGTTGCACAAAGGCACTGCCCACGATCGCCGCATCCGCTCCCCAGAGAGCAATCTGGCGGGCCTGGTCGGGGGTGGAGATGCCGAAGCCTACCCCAATCGGCAGGGAGGTGTATTGGCGCAGTTGCTGCAGCAAGGCCGGGATCCGCTGCTCCAGGGTGGCCCGTTCGCCGGTGACGCCGGTGGTGCTGACCAGGTAGATAAAGCCGCTGGACTGTTGGGCAATACGGCGCATTCGCTCGGCGGGGCTGGTGGGGGCCACCAGCAGGATGAGGTCGATCCCCTCCGCCTGCGTTGCTTCCCGCAGGGATCCGGCCTCTTCCAGGGGCAGGTCGGGGACGACCAAGCCGGCACAGCCGGCCTGGCGCAGTTGCCGCACAAAGGTGGGGATGCCGAGCTGGTGGATGGGGTTGTAGTAGGTGAACAGGACGAGGGGAGCCCGCAGCGAGAGGCCCCGCAAGCCCTGCAAGATGTCGCCCAAGGTGACGCCCCGGCTGAGGGCGCGGGTGGCTGCTGCCTGGATCACCGGCCCATCGGCCAGGGGATCCGAATAGGGCACCCCCAACTCGATGAGGTCGGCGCCGTTCTCCTCCAAAACTTGCAGGGCCGCAAAGGTGGTTTCCAAGTTGGGATCCCCGGCGGTGAGGTAGGGGATGAGGGCGGCTTCGCCGCGGCTGCGCAGCGCCTGAAAACACGCGGTGATCCGGCTGGGCATGGGATCTGTCCAAGCTGAGGAGATGGAGAGCACCCCCTACTGTAGCGCCTGCCCTAGGGGAGGGGCACAAAATCGTAGCCGGTGCCGGAGCGGTTGCCCCGTTCAATGCGCACCAGCACATGGGGAGCATCGCGGTCGCCGGAGGGCAAAAAGCGCACCTCCCCGGAAGCGCCGTCTGGCAAGCGGAAGTTGGGGTCGCCCAGGGCAGTGAGAATGCCGCTGCGGCTGGGGGATCCCTGCCGAATAGCCTGGAGAAAAACACGGGTGGCGTCGTAGGCCAGTGCCGTGCGCCAACTCACCTGCCCTCCCCACATCTGGGCTGCCTTCTGGGCAAAGCCGCGGTTGCGGGGCACGTCGGGATGCCAGGGCACCGCCACCACCAGCCCCTCTACTGCTGCCCCCCCTTCCTTGAGGGTGGTGAGACTAAACAGCACATCCCCCCCCACCAGGGCGAGGGGCTGGCCAAGGGCAGCGTTCTCGCGGGCAACGGCCAGCGCTTTTTCGGCCACGGAAGCCGTGGGCGCCAAGAAAGCCGCCTGAGATCCCTGCCCCAGAGCTGTCTGCAGGCTGGCCTGGGGGTTGAAATCGGCTGCCGACAGGTCGAAGGTCGCCAGCACAACGCCCCCTTCGCTGGTCAGGGTAGCGGCAAAGGCGTCGCGCAGGCTGGTGCTGTAGGCGCTGTTGGGGTTGTAGAAGATGGCCACCCTCTGCAGGCGCAGTTTGTTAAGGACATAGCGGGCCAGTTGCGTGCCAGCAATCTGGTCGGAGGGGACGGTGCGAAAGATGGCGTTCCCCAGCAGGCTGATGCGGGTGCTGGTGGAGGTGGAGGAGATCATGGCCAGGCCGGCAGACTGATAGATCTCAGCCGCCGCCAGGGTGGCATCGCTGGCGTTGTGGCCGATCACCCCCAGGATCTCGGGCTGGCCCACCAGGGCTTTGGCCACTGCCGCCGCTCGCTCTGGGTTATCCCCGTCGTCGGCAATCACCACCCGCAGCAGCCGCCCTGCAATACCCCCTTGCTGAAATAGCTCCTCTTGGGCCTGGGCCACGCCGCGCAGGGTCTCCTTGGCGCGGTTGGGGTTGCTGGAGATGGGCACCACCACGGCTATGCTCAAGGGGTTGCCCTGCTGCTGGGCGCGGGCGTTGTTGAGGAAAATGCGAGCTTCCGGGTCGTTGCGGTTGTTCTGTAGCCCCATCTCTAGGAGCGGGATCGCCGCGCCGAAATTGCCCTGGCGCAACAGCTCTGCTGCAGCCACGGCGGCGGGACTGCTATCGGCAAACAGGGTGCGCTCGCCGCTGGTTAAGAGCAGATCTTGGGCCCTACCGCCCAACCCTGGCAGAGGGATCCCTTCTGGCCAGCGGATGTAGCCCGCCTGCCAGGCGCGATGACCACCCCAGAGGAGCAATAGCCCTAGGGCAATGTAGACGATAGGGGGTGGAGACTTCGCAGCCATGGGCCCCAAGGAAGAGAACAGCAGAATCCGGACAGCAGGGGTACCGCTCACGCCTTCAGGAAGCTCTTGGACCCCCCCTCTTCAAGGATCTTCAAGAACTTTCTTGAAGCATACGCTAAGGATCGGGACGGTAGGAAGGGCTGTTGCGGTATTGGCGCTCCAGTTGCTCCACAATGGAAACAGGAACAGATGGGGTTGCCGGGGGCTCTTCTGGAGGTGCGCCGGCCTGTGGCTCGGTCTCCAAGTTAGCCGGCTGAGAGGTGGCCCAAACGACTCCTGCGATCAGCAAAAGAACCAAAGCGGCAGCGTAAAGAAATGCGGCAATGGCCATTGGGGCAAGACTCTAGCTTTCCCTTCCCATGATAGAGTCCCATGATAGAGGTTGTCGAAAACCCTTTGCCTCAGGATCCGCTCGAGCAAGCCCTGTGGGACTGGCACCGGGGCCAGGCGAGGGGATCCCTGCTCTTGCACGCCTACAGCGCCGAGGGGATCCCGCTGGCAGAGGAGCCCCAGGTGGTCTCGCCGGAGGTGTTCTTCACCCAAGAGCTGCCGGAGGTGGAGGCCCTGGCCTTAGAGCTCTGCCGCGGTCGGGTGCTGGACATTGGCGCCGGCACGGGCCGCCACAGCCTGCTGTTGCAGGAGGAGGGGTTTGCCGTAGCCGCCCTGGATCGCTCGCCGGTGGCGTTGCAGATCATGGCCGAACGGGGGGTGCATTGCCGCATCGCCGCCGACCTGTTCCACTGGGAGGGGCCGGAAGAGCCCTTCGATACGCTGCTGCTGCTGATGAACGGCGCCGGCCTGGTGGGATCCCTGGCGGGGTTGGAGCGCTTTTTAAGCTTGGCCCGCCACTGGGTTCAGCCCACCGGCCAGTTGCTTGTGGATTCCACCGATCTAGCCGATCTCAGTGAAGAGGGCGACGCGGCGGATCTGCCGCAGGTAGAAAGTTCAGCTAATTCTGAAGCCGAGGATCGGGAGAAGGGGAGAGACTGCAGAACAGCGGGCGAGGCAAAAGCCAGGGTGGTGAACTTTGTGGCCGAGTACGGCGGGCAGCGCGGGGATCCCTTTCCCTGGCTGTTTGTGGATCCGGAAACCCTGCTGCGCTGTGCCCACGCCAACGGCTGGCAGGGACAAATTCTCTACCAAGAGCCGGAGGGGGCCTTTCTGGCACGGCTTGCGCCTCTCTAAGCGCAGCCCCTTAGTGGGAAAGGATCTGCGACAAGAAAAGGCGAGAACGCTCTTCCTTGGGGTTGCTGAAAAACTCTTGGGGGGTGTTTTCTTCCACGATCTTGCCGCGGTCGAAGAAGACAATCCGATCCGCCACCTCGCGGGCAAAGCCCATCTCGTGGGTTACACACACCATGGTCATGCCCGAGCGGGCCAGCTCCCGCATCACGTCCAGCACCTCTTTGACCATCTCCGGATCCAAGGCCGAGGTGGGCTCATCGAAGAGCATCACCGCCGGATTTATGGCCAAAGCGCGGGCAATCGCCACCCGCTGCTGCTGCCTCCCCGAAAGTTGACCAGGATACTTCTCGGCTTGCTCGGCGATCCCCACTCGTCTCAACACCTCCATAGCCCGTTCAACTGCCTCGGCCTTTTTCTATTTCTATGAGCGCAACTGCTGAAGCGAGTGGAGCTAGCTTTCTGGCCCGCCATCGGCGGAACATCGCTGTCTCTCTGGCCCATCGTCTAGAAGCAGCCAGGGCAGCCAACAACACCCACCTGCTGGAGTTGCTGGAACAGGAGCAACGGCAACCAGCAGCAGAGTCCAGCGGCAGGGATCCCTCTGTTTCGGGTCTATGGCGCCACCTTTGGGAGGGTCTGAGCATCGGTTATCGGGCTTTAGGCGGAGGTGGGATCCGCTTGTTAGGATTGACCTAAATCACGGGAGAGGCGCGGGGATGGTTTGGCAATTGCTGACGTGGCCGGCCCAGAGCTTGCTGTGGTTGGCGGAGCAGATTCGCGAGCGGGCCGAGGCACAACTCGACAGCAAAGAAAACCTCCAGAAAGAACTCACCGCTCTCCAGATTCAGCTCGATCTGGGGGAGATCGATGAAGAGACCTATAGCCAGCGAGAAGAGGAGATCCTGCTGGCTCTGGAAGCCCTGGCCCAGGCCGAAGCCGGCAGTGCCGACGAGGATCCCTGAGTTCTGCGGGGGATCAGAACATGGGAGAATAAGCTTTGGTTGACCTCATTTTCCTACCCTGGGTTGCTTTCCATGGCCGAATCCCGCGAAACCTTAGTGCTCCGCGACGAGCAGAACCAGCCTCTGAAATGCGAGATCCTGAGGCAGGTGGTCATTGAGGAACAAGCCTATGCACTGGCCACGCCCGTGGACGCCGTGATCAAAGTTCTGGTTTGGGAGGGGGAAGAAGAGCCCGGCCAAGCGGTGAACGGAGATGCGGACATGGAAGGGATCCTGGATGAGCCGGATCCAGAGGAGCTCCAGGCTGCTATCCCCACCATCCAGGCCGTCTTGGAGGAGTTGAACTTGACTCTGCAGCAAAACGGCTTCGACATCCTGACGGTGCAGGGAGAGTTGCCCCCTGTTGAAGAGGAAGATGTGTTCGAGCTGGGCGAAAGCGAGGAAGATGCCCAGGAATTCCAACTGCTGGCTACCTTCTTCTACAAAGACAAGAAATACGGCATCTTTACGCCCCTCGACCCAGTTCTGGTCTACGTGGCCCTGCCTGACGAGGGGGATCCCTACCTACTGAACCCAGAGGACTCGCCAGCCCTGTTCGACCAACTCAATGCTGTGCTGCTCGATCTGGACGAGGTAGTGGAAGAGGAGGAGTACGATGATGAAGAATATGACGATGAAGACGAGGACTAGGCAGCTCGGGGTTTCTGCCTGAGAATTGAAGGCACCTGGGCCAAAAAGCCCAAAGGTGGAAGTACCAAGCCTCTTGCCCCAATGCAGCCCCTTGGTTGCCGCTCAAGTCGATTGGGCGGAGTCTTTTTGTTGCCAGCGCCAGCTAGGGGAGCGGCAGATAATGGAAGGAGGCCCTCGTTCAGTTCCCCAGGCGTTGCCCGATCCCAAGGAGCAGCAGGGATGCAACCGGTTGACCTGACCACCCTCCGTGCTGTGCTGGCAGATCTAAAAGGGGCTGAGGCCGGGGGGGATCCCTTGCTGCCTGCCCGCGTGGAGTGGATCCAGCAGACGGATCTGTGGACGGTGGTGATTGGCCTGCGCACCCTCAAGGCGCGTCCTTGCTTGCTACTGTCTTGGCATCCTCAGGCGGCCCGAGTTCACCTCTGTCAGGCTCCCCCCAAGGAAGCAGAGGACTTGCCCTTTAGCCAACACCTGCAACGGCACCTGCGGGGTTTGGCGCTGACGGAGCTGGCGCTGCTGGACGAGTGGGAGCGGGTGATTGACTTTCGCTTTGCCCCTCGCCCCGCGGATCCCCCTCAACGCCACCTTTATCTGGAAGTGATGGGCAAGTACAGCAACGCCATCTTGGTGGACGAGGGGGGCATGATCTTGGCCTGCGGCCACGGGGTAAGCGAGCGACAGTCGCGGGTACGGCCGGTGCAGCCGGGTCTACTTTACGAAGCTCCCCCTGCCCTCAGCGATCCCATCCCCCAGCGAGCCGAGCCCTTCTCCCAGTGGCAAGAGCGTCTTGCCCTAATCCCTGGCCCCATTGCTCAGCGGCTGCTGCGCTGCTACCGCGGCCTGAGCCGGCATTTGGCAGAGGCCATGTGCCTGCAGGCCGGGATCCCACCCCAAACCCCCACCAACCAACTCTCGCCCCAGGAGTGGCAGGCCCTGTTTTTTTGGTGGCAGGACTGGCTGGCCCGCCTGGAAACGGCTCAGTTTAAGCCGGCCCTTACCCCCCAGGGGTACACTGTTCTCGGCTGGAGGGGCTCTGGCGGGGATCCCTCTACACCCAACTTGCATCAGCTCCTGGAAGCCTACTACCAAGCCCAGCTCAACCGCGAACGCTTTGAGCGAGAGCGGCAGCGCCTGGGGCAAAAGCTGGCTGCCCTGCTGAAAAAACTCCGCCAGCGGCAAGAGCACTTCGAGAGGATGCTGGCCGACTCGGCCCAAGCGGAAGCCTCCAAGCAGGCTGCCGATCTGCTCATGGCCCATCTCCACCTCTGGCGGCCAGGGCTGAGCTTGATGGAGCTGCCAGACTTTTTTAGCGGCCAGATGGTCAAGATCCCGCTGGATCCGGAGAAAAACGCTGTTCTCAACGCCCAGGCCTACTACCGCAAGCACCGCAAACAAAAACGAGCCCAGGAGGCCGTCCAGCCCTTGCTAGAAGCTGTAGCGCAAGAGATCCGCTACCTGGAGCAGGTGGAAGCGACCCTGCAGCATCTGGGAACCTATCGGGATCCCCAGGACTTGGCCGCCCTTCGAGAAGTTGAGACCGAGCTGATTCAACAAGGCTACCTAGAGAGCCCCAGCCGGGCAGAGGGATCCAGACGGGCCTCTTCAGCCAGCTTCAACCCCTATCGCTTCACTAGCCCCAGCGGCTTCTCCATCTGGGTGGGGCGCAACAACTGGCAAAATGATCGGCTGACCTTCCGCGTGGCCCAAGACCAAGATTGGTGGTTTCACGCCCAAGAGATCCCCGGTAGCCACGTGCTGTTGCGCCTGCCTCCGGGCGCGGTGGCCGAAAGTGAAGATCTGCAGGCGGCTGCCGATCTGGCGGCGTATTTTAGCCGCGGTCGCTTCAGCGACCAGGTACCGGTGGTGTATACCCGCCCTAAGTGCGTCTTCAAACCCAAGGGATCCCCACCCGGCATGGTGGTTTACCAGCAGGAGCAGGTGCTGTGGGGCCGTCCCAGCCGTGCCCAGTTGCTTGTGGAAAAGGAGGGGGCGCCCAAGCCGGAGGTTCCAGCAGAGCTACAGCCCTCTACTTGGGGTTGACTACGGATCCCATAAACAGCACAGTTTGCGCCTCCCGGTTGGCTCCGGAGGCCACAATGGCAAACCAGAAGGGGCGATCTGCTACGAACTGGAAGGGCTCTTGCCGGTCGCTGGCGGTGCGGGAGACGATGACCCCGGTGGCGGCTGCCGCCCCGGATCCCTTTTCATCTACTTCGATGGCCGCCTTGTGCAAGACTCTACTGACCTGCGTCGGCTCTGGGGTCATCTGGCTGAAATCGGCCTGAGGGGAAAAGGCGATCCCCAGGCCCAACTGTTGCAAAGCCGGCACCAGATCGGTTTCGTAGGCCAGCTTAAACTTGGGGAGCCGCAGCGAGCCGGGGCGGGTGGGCAGGGATCCCGTCCATTCTTGCCAAGTTTCTGGGCTGAGCTCCTGTCGCAGGGCTTCCAGGCTCACCCCTGGCTTGGGCAGCAGGATCACCATAGCCAGTTCCCCTTCCCCATAGGGCAGGCGCACCACCTGGAGCTGCTCGGTCTCCCGGTAGCCGTAGCGACCGGATTGGGCCATCAGCGGCACTTGGACACGGCGGCCATCTGGGCGGGTAAAGGGCTGGGGCTCTGTCAGGGCCGGATCGAAGGGTTGGGTCCACTCTCCCTTGAAGTAAATGGCGTTGAGCAAAACCAGCCTGTCTTCCCGGCTGAGGCGATCCACGATGCGGTCGATCTGGCCCTGGGTGCGCTCGGCTACCCAACGGTTAATCGCCTGCACCGTCTGGCGGGATCCCAGCTCCACCCGATTGGCCACTGCTTGGTAATAGGTGGCCAGCGCCTGCAAAAAGGGAGGCCGCAGGGTGAGGGTTTGATCGACCCAAAGGCCGTTGGCAATTTGCACCTGGATCGGCCCTTCTGCTTGGGATCGCTCCACCAGCCAGCGCGCCATCTGGGCATTGGTCCAGTTCAACTCATGGAGGGAGAGGTCTTGGGCCTCCAGCACCTCGGCCATGGCCGCCTGCGTTTCCCCAGCGGCGCCATTGTACAGCATGCTCAGAGCCAAGTGAATGCTCAAAGGAGAGAAAAAGAGGTTCTCTTGCGGCTGCTGCTGGAGCAGGCGATCAAACAGCTTTAGCGCAAAGCGACTTTGGGCTTGTTGGGCCACAGCCTCTTCTCCATAGCCTTCCCCATAGGTCACGGTCGGCTCAAACGGGATCCGCACCGGGGCCTCCTGGGATCCCATCCCCTGTGCGGGCCAGAGACCCAAAAGCAATAGGCCAAACAGAGCCAGAAGCGAGCTCCGGCTCAGCGAGGATCTGCTCAAAAGGTCTTTCATGGGGTCTCTCCTGGCCGGGTGGGGAACGATAGATAGACTCTATGGCTATGGTATCGGGTTGGGGGTGGATGGCTCTTTGCGCTTGAGGAGAGATCGACAGGCCAAAGCCCGCAGGAGATCCCGGCCAAACTGGCTACGGATCCCCTCCCTCTTCAACCTAAAGAGCAGGGTAGGATCAAGCCTGCACAGCTAGCTCGGCAGGAGACAAGGGATGAGTTTGCGGGCAAGGGAGGGGCGGCGCTCTCGCCGGGTTGCCACAGCGGGCGGGATTGCCTTAGGCCTGGCTCTGCTGCTGGGATGTACTGCTGGGGGATCCTCATCTTTAGAAGCCCAGGAGACGGCAGCCGTTGCCAACGCGACCTCGGCCAAAGGAGAGCCCCAGCACCTGCCGGTGGCAGCAGAAGTCACCATCGCTGGCCGGCGCTTTGAGCTGGAAGTGGCCCGCACCCCTGAGCAACAGCGGCTGGGCCTGATGTTTCGCACCGATTTGCCGCCTGATCGCGGCATGTGGTTTCCCTTCGACCCGCCCCAGCCGGCTGCCTTCTGGATGTTTAACACCCTGCTCAACCTGGACATTATCTTTCTCCGCCAAGGCCAGGTGGTGTACATCGCTGCCGATGTGCCCGGTTGCCCCGCCCAACCCTGCCCCGTCTATGGGCCACCCTCTGACCAGTTGGTAGATGGCGTGCTGGAATTCCGCGGCGGGACGGCGGCGGCCTTAGGTTTGCAAGTGGGAGATACGGTTGAGATCCGCGAGCTTCCCAGCTCCGCCCCTTGATCTCTATCTCCCCTCTCCCTTTGGGAGAGGGGCTGGGGGTGAGGGCTGGGAAAGGGGCTGGGGGTGAGGGAAGACAAGCTTGCAGAAGAGGTTGAGACCATGCTCCTGGGATCCCAAAAGCTGCCGTTGGCCGTCTTGCTTGCGGCCTGGGATGATCTTTTCAGGGATCTTTGCGATGATTTTTGAGGGTCGCCAACTGCTTTGAGATTGATGCCAAGAGGCGACCGCGAGCCCAGGATGGTTTGGCTACTGCCGGCAAAGCCCTATGGATGTTAGCAGCGTAACTCAGTGGCTGGGGGTTGGGGTCGTTGCCCTGGCTTCCGTCCTTTGGGCCGAGGTTGTGCGGGATGAGCGCCATTGGCTGGCCCACCAGTGGCCCTGGCTGATGCCCAAGCACACTCTGCACCACCGCCTGTTTCGCCCCGATCTCAGCGTGGTAGACCCGAAGCTGTACCGAGAATCCCAGTGGCACCACGATGTCCCCGAAGCGGCGACGATGATCCTGGCCGGGATCCCTTGGGTGGTGCTGTTGGGACAGGGATCCTGGCTGTATGGCCTAGCGGCGGCGGTGGGGGTACTCTACTCGGCCAGTTTTCTGGTTGCCGGCATGTTGCGCGGCTGGGGGCTGGCCCTGCAGACGGACATTACCCACCAACCCGGGCCTTTCCCTGCTCCTCCTGCCCAGTGGCATGTCAACCGCGCCTACCACTGGCGGCACCACTTCGACGATACCAACGCCTACTTTTGCGGCACCCTGACCTTAGTGGATCGGATCATGGGCACCAGTCTCTCCTTTAAAGGCAAGCGCGTGGCCGTCACCGGTGCCTCTGGCACTCTGGGCCGGGCCCTCTTGAAGCACTTTTCCCGCCATGGGGCCAAAGTCATCGCCCTCAGCTCCCATGCGGATTCGGTCGCCATCGAAGTGGACGGCCAGCCCCAGCCGGTGGAGACCATCCACTGGCAGGTGGGTCAGGAGGGATCCCTGGCCGGGCTCCTGGAACGAGTCGATATCTTGGTGATCAACCACGGCCTCAACGTGCATGGGGAGCGGGATCCCGAATCGGTTCGCCAGTCCTATGCTGTCAACACCTTCTCCGCTTGGCGCCTGATGGAGCTGTTTTTCCAAACGGTGCGCGGCAATCGGGAAATGGCCACCAAAGAGGTTTGGGTGAACACCTCCGAAGCCGAGGTCAGCCCTGCTTTTAGCCCTCTCTACGAGCTCTCCAAACGGGCCCTGGGCGATCTGGTTACCCTACGCCGTCTCGATGCCCCCTGTGTGGTGCGCAAGCTCATCCTCGGGCCCTTCAAGAGCCAGCTCAACCCGATTGGAGTCATGTCAGGCGATTGGGTGGCCGCCCAGATCCTGGCCCAGGCCAAGCGCGATTGCCGCAACATCATCGTTACCATCAACCCCCTCACCTACCTGCTTTTCCCGCTGAAAGAGTTGGCCGTCAGCACCTATTTCCGCTTGTTCAGCCGCCGCTCTTCTCGCCCAGCTCTTCTGGGTCCGGCCGCCGGGATCCCTTTGATTTAGGGGGGCCGCAAATCCTGCCCGGCTCTATGGCATCAGGCGCAAAACTGGGGTAAGACAAGAGCAGGTTCCTTGGCGGCAGGGGATGGGATCCCTTGCGCTAACCCGAACTTTTGGGGAGCGAGAGGGCTCTTCCGCTCGATCTCCCTTATGAACCCTGGGTGTGAGGAGTAGGAGTGAGTGTAAACATGGTGCGACAGTGGGTGAGCGCAGTCCTCTGCGTGGTGGGCGGGGCTTTAATGCCGGGGCTTTTGTCCGGCTGTGCCATCCCGATGCCTTCGGCATCCGCGGGAGTTTCTGAGATCCAGGTGCGCTTGGTGCATGTGGCCCCCAATGCCCCTCGGATCGACTTGGAAGTGGGAGGGGTAAGGGCTGCTCAAGGTGTAGCCTATGGCTCGGTGAGCGAGTACGTGCGTATGCCGGCGGGCGAGTACGACATTGTTTTGTTTTCAACCCCTGAGACGACCAGCCCTGGCCAGCCCGCGAGTTTTAAGGACTCCGTTCCGCTAGCGCGAACGGTTGCGGCCAGAACTGTGGCCAACCTCAGAGGCGGGGGAGTGTTCTCGGTGGTGGCTGCTGACGAGCCCAATCGCGTGACGGCCTTAGTTTTGGAAGACAACATCAACTCGCTGTTTGACCAAGCCCTGGTTCGGTTTGTTCACGCTGCCCCTGATGCGCCGGCCCTGCAATGGCAGGGGGAGCAAGGGCGGGTGCTGATACCTCAGTTGGCCTTCGGGCAAGTTTCCACCTTTCAAGCCATGCGACCCGGCTTTACCCAAATTCAGGTGGCCATAGCTCCTTCAGCCCCCGCGCCAGGTGGGCAGTCGTCTCCTGGCCGGAGCATTCCCTTGCAACGGTTTGACCTCCAGTTAGAGGCAGGGAAAGTCTATACCCTTTACGTGGCGGGGCTGATGCGCAGCAATCCGGGCCTAAACTTGGTGCTGGCAGAGGAAACGCGGGCTCGTAGGCTCCTATAGCAAGGCTGCTTGCGGCTTGATCCTCTCTATACTGTGAGACTAGCCAGTCGTCTCTAGCTTTGGGGACACAGCCCGTGGATGCCTTATTTCAAGTGGTGGTGCTCAGCCAAACCCCAGATCCCGAACGGGTGATCTACCAGGCGATGCACCAAGATCACAGCCCTGATTTTGTTACCCCAGAGAGCCGGATCCCGGAAAAATATGGCGAGGCCGTGGTGCGGCATCTGCTGGAGGGCAACCGTGGCCACTATGGGCCGCTGGAGCACCCTCAGATCACGTTTGGGGTAGGCTATTTTCCCCATGCTGTCATGCAACAGGCCCGTACTCATCGGGTGGGAATTTCTTTCGACGTTCAATCTTTTCGATATACAGGCCAGCAAATTGCCGATTTGGGCAAAAGACTCTTGTCTGGGCCCCGGAGAACGCCCCCCAACCCCCCGCCCGGCCCCCCCAACCAGCCCCCCAGCCCCCCGTATACGGGGGGCTGGGACGAAACTTCTGCTTTTGCCGACAAAACCGGGGCAGAGTTAGCTTTGCAAGAGTTGGAAACTCTATTTTACGTTCCCGCCAGCGTCAAGGAAGGCAAAGCCAAAACCCGCCAAGGCTTCAAGCCCATCTCTCCCGAGGCCCTAAACATCATTCTTGAGCAGTATCGCAGCCAGGCCATTGCCTATTATCGCCTGGTCGAAGAGTGTGGGGTGCCCTATGAGGATGCTCGTAACATCATCGGCTACGGGATCCGCCAACATTTTGTAGTGTCTTTTAATTGCCGCAGCTTGATGCACTTTCTGGATTTGCGGGCTAAGGAGGATGCCCAGCGGGAGATCCGCGAGCTGTGCGAGTTGATGTGGCCCCACTTCGAGGCTTGGTGCCCCCATGTGGCCGCCTGGTACCGCCAAAACCGCTGGGGCAAGGCCAGGCTTTCTCCCTAACAAGTTCCCAACCATTGGGGACGACTATGGATCCCAAAGCTTATGAACAAATGGCAGGCCTAGAGGATCGACATTGGTGGTTTGTGGGCCGCCGACAGATTCTCAGCCGGGTTATTGCAGGGATCCCTCTTCCTCCCTCAGCTTGTATCTTGGAAGCGGGATGTGGCAGCGGTGGCAACCTGGAAATGTTGTCTCAGTTTGGCCAAGTCTGGGCCATGGAAAGAAGCGAAATAGCATTGCCTTTGGCCCGGGCTCGTGGCATTGCGATTGTGGAAGAAGGCGAATTGCCGCATCGGATCCCTTTTGGCTCTCAACAATTTGATTTAATTGCTCTGCTGGACGTTCTGGAACATTTAGACGAAGACACAGCAGCTCTGGAAGCCCTCATCCAGAGGTTAAAGCCATCTGGCTACATGGTGATCACGGTGCCGGCTTATCCCTGGCTGTGGAGCGCCCATGACGAGCTCAATCACCACAAGAGACGCTACACAGCGGCACAACTTCTCTCCTTACTCAAGAGCGCCGGCTTGCAAATTCATACCTTTACCTTTTTCAACAGCTTTCTCTTCCCTCTGGCAGCAGGGATCCGCCTAGCCCAGAAAATACTTCGCCTGCGGGAAAGTCCAGACTTGAAAATGCTGCCCCTTTGGCTCAATCAACTTCTAGCAGAGATTTTTGCCGCGGAAGCCTATTTGATCCCCAAGTTTTCGTTGCCCTTTGGCCTGTCGTTGTTGGCGGTAGCCAGCCCTATTGCGGCAGCGGGACGGAGCCCTTTGAAAATTGCTCCTCTGGGAAACTGAGCCTCTTAATCCTCAACTTCTCGCCGTTATTACCAGTTTTTTGAGTCAACTTGGCCGATCGCGCTAGCGAGACGGAGTCCTTGCAGCCTCAAGGGGATAATCTTTTCATAAGATTGTTCCCAGTCTTCGTTTTTGGAGGAGATAGCTCTTGGCCGATCGCGCTAGCGGGACGGAGTCCTTTCGCACCAGGGAGACGGAACCTTTGCGCAGCTACGCCCTTCGCTTGGATCCGCATCGTCTGTGGGTGCCCCTAGCTTGCTTCGGGGATGGCCTTTGTATTTGGTTGGCCTTTGGGGCAGGTTACTGGCTGCGCAGCTTGCGCCCTCACCAGCTTTTGCCGTGGGATGTTTATGCCGGCCTGGGATTGCTGACCGTTCTCAGCTACTGGGGCGTTCAGGCCGGTTTGGGCGGATATGGCGAATCGAAGCGCCTATCCCGCTTTGAGGAATGGGCCAGTTTGCTGCTGGGGCTGGGGGTGACCTTTGGCCTGGTGTTGGCAGGGGCCTTCTTCGTGCGCTCTGTCTCGCTGTCGCGCTTGGTAGTGGGCTATGCCGGCCTGCTGGCCCTGCTCGGCCTGACGGGGATGCGGTTAGCGCTGCGGCTGGGCATGGGCTGGCTGTATGCCCGCGGCCAGGGGCGGCGACGGGTGATCTGGGTGGGATCCGGCTTGCTGTTGGCCGAGGTGCTGGAGCGGCTAGAGCGCTGCCCGGCTTTGGGGTTTGAGATCAAGGCTTGGGCCGTGGCCGGGGATCCCTCGGCGCCAGAAGCGGGGCCTCTGCAAAAGCTGGAGCGCCTGGATCCCGCTCATCTGGTGGCCTATGTGCAAGCTCACCCTGAGATCCAAGAGGTGTGGTTTGGGCAGCCGGAGCTGGCCAACGCGCCCCTGCTTCTTACTTTGCAGGCTCTGTCGGTGCAGGTGCGCCTGGTGCCAGATATTCTTGGCTTCTTAACGGTTAACCTGCAGTTCCACTCTCTGGACGGGATCCCGCTGCTGACGCTGCGCCACCCCCCTTTGCGCTACGCCCACAACCGTTTCCTCAAGCGAGCTATGGACATCTTGGGAGCTTCCCTGGGCTTACTGTTGCTCAGCCCCCTGTTTGTGGTCATCGCCGTGCTGGTGGCCTGCAGCAGCCCCGGCCCCATCCTGTATTGGCAGGAGCGGGTGAGCTTGGATGGGCGTCGCTTTTGGATTGCCAAGTTCCGCACCATGCGGGTGGATGCTGAAGCACCCGGCCAGCCGCGCTGGACGCGCCCCGGGGATCCGCGCCGAACCAAGATAGGAGCCTTTTTGCGCCGCACCAACCTGGATGAGCTGCCCCAGCTTTGGAACGTTTTGAAGGGGGAAATGAGCTTGGTGGGCCCCCGCCCGGAGCGGCCCTACTTTGTCGAGCAATTTAGCCAGGAGATCCCCAAGTATCTGGATCGGCATTTGGTCAAAAGCGGCCTCACCGGCTGGGCTCAGATCCACGGCCTGCGGGGAGACACCAGCATCGCCCGCCGCACCCAGTATGATCTCTACTATGTGCAAAACTGGTCCCTGTGGCTGGATCTGCGCATCCTGGCCATTACCCTTTGGCAAGGGATCCGCGGACGGCTGGCCGGATACTAGGGGTTAGCGTATGCCATTCTCCCCCCAAGAGCTGCTCTACGAGGGCAAGGCCAAGCGCATCTACCGCACTGCCAATCCCCAAGTTTATCTTTGCCAGTACAAGGACGACGCCACCGCCTTCAACGCCCAAAAGCGGGGATCCATCGCCGGCAAGGGAGAGGTGAATTGCACCGTCTCCAGCCATGTGTTTGCCTACCTGGCGCAGCAAGGGATCCCCAACCATTTCTTGGCCCAAACCGGCCCCACCGAGATGCAGGTGCGAGCCTTGCACATCCTGCCTTTGGAAGTGGTGGTGCGCAACCGCACAGCGGGTAGCCTCTGCCGACGGCTGGGCCTGGAGCAGGGCCTTCCCATCGAGCCGCCGCTCGTGGAGTTCTATTACAAAAACGATGCCTTGGGGGATCCCTTGGTGACCCCAGATCACATCCGCCTATTGCAGTTGGCCACGCCGGAGCAGGTGGAGCGCTTGGGATCCCTGGCTTTGGCCATCAACAACCATCTGCAGGCTTTCTGGCGAAGCTGCCGCCTAGAGTTGGTGGACTTTAAGCTGGAGTTTGGCCTGGACGAGGAAGGGCAGATTTGGCTGGCGGACGAGATCAGCCCCGACACCTGCCGCCTGTGGGATCTCCAAGGGACCGAGCCGCGGGTGCTGGATAAAGACCTTTTTCGCTTTGATCTCGGCGATCCGGCAGCCGGCTACCAAGAGGTGCTGCAGCGAGTGCTCCAGGCTACTGATCCCAATCTCCCCTCTCCTGCAGCGCGGGAGAGGGGCAGGGGGTGAGGGTGCCATGACTTCTCCCCGCCCCCCCGGCCCTGACGAGCGCTTCCGCCGCCAACTGGCCGACCTGTTGGACACCTGGGTGGAGCAGGGGCTCATCCAGCCGGCGCAGCGGGATCGCCTGCGCGAGCACTACCAACTGGACAGCTTGCCGCGAACAGCTGGCAGCCGCTTTGCCCTGTTGCTGCTGCTGTTGGGCGCCGTGCTGGTGGGCTTGGGGGTGATCTCCTTCGTGGCCGCCAACTGGGACGCCATTCCCCGCTCGGCCCGAGCCTTGGGATCCCTGGCTCTCGCGCTGGGGCTGCAGGGGGCCGGCTTTCGGCTTAGGCAGCAGGGATCCCCGCGCTTGGGCAGCGCCTTGTTGATTGCCGGCGAGCTGTCTTTGGGGGCTGCCATTGGCCTGATGGCCCAGTGGGTTCAAATCGGGGGATCCCTGGCGGGCTTGTTTTTGGGCTGGGGGCTGGGCAGCTTGGCCGTGGCCTACAGCTTGGTCCACACCCCCAGTGGCGTCTTGGCCTGTCTTTTGTTTGCCCTGGCTGGAATGACTGCCGTCTGGGAAGGAGGGATCGGCTCGGCTCTGGATCCCCTCTACCCCTGGCTGGCCCTGGGCCTGTTGCTGCCTCTTGCCTATGGGTGCCGCTCCCGCTGGATCTTGGCTTTGGCGCTGGTGAACTTCGGCCTGGCGCTACAAAGGTTGGCAGAGCGCTGGGACAGCTGGACCCTCTGGCTGCTGCTTGGCCTTGCCGTCGTCTGGGGGCTGGGAGTCGGGCACCAACGCCATGGGCACTGGCTAAGCCGGATCTGGACCGGAGAAGAGGGCCAGGGTGGCGAGCAGGAGCAGGGCTTGGATCTGATCCCGACGGCGGAGGGGCTGGCTTTGCTGGGGTTGGGCTTCTTGCTCTACATTTGGAGCTTTCGTGACGCCTGGGACTGGGATCCCAAACCCCTGCCCTTGTTCCAAGCTGGGGATCCCTGGGCGGGCCTGTCGGCAGCAGGATTGCTATTGCTAGCCGGTTGGAGCTGGTGGCAGGGCTGGCAGGCAAAGAGTTCCCAGCCCGTTTCTGCTTGGCTGAAGGATGCTGCCGTTCTGTTCTCGCTGGTTGCCTTGGTGCTTTTGCTGGGGATCCGCAGCGCCCTGCCTTTGAACCTAACCGCAAAGGTAGCCTTGGCCTTCTTTGCTCCCTGGATCGTGACCCTTTTGCTCGTGGGATTGTCGGTGGTGCTCTGCTGGGAAGGGCTGCAGCAGGGGCGGCGGAGCCGCTTCTGGCAGGGGCTATTGGGCCTGACCTTGGTGGTGCTGACCCGCTTTTTCGAGTACGAGACCGGCCTCTTGGCCAAGTCGGCAGTGTTGGTGGCCTGTGGGATCGGAGTGATCTGGATGGGGCTGAAGTTTGAGAGACGTATCTTTAAGAGTAATGCCTAGGTCGATAAAAGTTTACAAGAAATCGGGATACATCGGGAACTTACTCTTCCCTGAAAAGTCTTTGTTGGTAGAAGGTTTCCTGGAGAACGTCAATGAAAAAAACAGGCCTGGGTCTAGGGATACTGGCTCTACTCTCTTTTTCTAGTTTTTGGAGTTATAGCTCTTCTTCAATTGCTGCGGGCGGAGATCCGTTTTGGGAGCATTTCCCAGTAGCGCAAGCTCCAAGGCCGGCTGTGCCCGCAAGGCCTAGGTCTCCAGGAGCCGCACCCTCGCCCGTTCCCCAAACTGGGGATCTCGATGAGCTGTTCCGCCAGATCCCTATTCTCCCTTCCTCAAGACCGTTGCCCAAACTCCCCTGTTCTCAGCCTATGCAGTTGCAATCGGTAAGGCTGCAGGCTCCGCCACCCAGCCCTGCTGTTCCTTTGCAGTCAGAGATCCCGGCCACCATTTGGAGCAATCTCCAGGGTTCTTACGGAACTACCAACTGGGCAGAACCAAGCCCCAACAAAGTCTTTGCCCATACTTTTCAATGGGATCCTCCTTGTAAAACAGGCTGCCGGCTGGGAGGTACCCTGACATTTGCCTACCGCAACAATCTGCCGGCTAGCAGTAGCAGTGCTCCGGATGCGGGCAACGACAAGTACTACGTGTACAACGGCGGCACTCTAACTCAATCGGGGTTCTTATATGCTTCACCTGTGAGTTCGGCCGGTCAGACTTTTACCAAAACCCTAACGCTCTCTCCCGCTGAAGTTGCCAACAACAGAGTTACGTTGGTGGTTCAAGACGACACGGCTGTTTTGGAAGCTAAGGTAGAGCTCAACTACTGCTGCTGTGAATGTGAGTTCCCTATCTAAGGTAAGTTCTTGGCAGCAGCGACGGCAGAGGGGAGGATTTGAAACTCTCCCTGCCGTTTTTCTCTCCCTTGGCTGGCTTTTTTCAGAGCTAGCCCACAGAATTTAGCGGCGAGCCTGGGCAAAAATGGCCTGCAGGATTTCGTCAGCCCCCTGTTGCTTCAGCTTTTCCGCCAGGGCTGTTCCCACCGCTTCCGGATCGGCAGGGGAGCCTGTTTGGGTATCGCGGATGAGCTGTCGCCCCTCCAGGTCGGCCACCATGCCGGTCAGGTGCAGCTCTTCCCCCTGGACTTGGCTGTGGACGCCGATGGGCACCTGACACCCCCCCTCCAAGGCCCGCAGGAAAGCTCGCTCGGCCAAACAGCGGGCTGTGGCCTCCGCATCGGCTAAGGGTCGGATGAGCTCCAGGATCCGCTCATCCCCCTGCCGGCACTCGATCCCCAGGGATCCCTGGCCAACCGCGTACAGAGACACACTGGGATCCAGCACCTCGTGGATCCGCTGTTCTTGGCCCAGGCGCTTCAGCCCCGCCACCGCCAAAATTAGGCCGTCGTACTCCCCCCGATCCAGCTTGGCCAGGCGAGTGTTGAGGTTGCCCCGCACATCCTTGAAGTGCAGGTGGGGAAAGGCGTGGCGCAGTTGGGCCAATCGCCGCAAAGATGAAGTGCCGATCACCGTTCCTGCTGGCAGGGTGGCCAGTTGGTAGCCGCGCAGCTCTTCCCGCAGCACCAGCGCGTCCAAAGGATCCTCCCTCTGCGTAATCGCCCCCAGGACCAGGCCTTCCGGCAAACGGGTGGGCAGATCCTTAAGGCTGTGCACCGCTAGATCGCTGCTGCCGTTGAGCAGGCTGACCTCCAGCTCCTTGGTAAACAGGCCCTTATCGCCAATTTTGGCCAGCGCCACATCCAGGATGATGTCTCCCTGGGTGGAAAGGGTGTGCAGCTCTAGCGGCAATCCCGGATGGTGGGCCTGCAACTGCTCCATCACCCAGTGGGTCTGGGCCAAGGCCAGCTCACTTTTGCGGGAGGCGATCCGCACCGGCTGGGCAGCCCCTGCCGAGGGTTGCCAGGGAGTTGAGGCCAGTTCGCTCATGGCTGCTGCAAAATCCGAGAACACCGTCTTTCACGCTAACTGACTTTGCGGCGCCGCACGGCAGCGGCCTTCAAGATCCTTAACCAAAACTGCCATTTCCCCCCGATCCAGACTTTACTACGGGGACCCCAGCCGGTAGGATAAGTAGACGGATTCTCCGCCGCGGCGGGGAGAGTTGTGGTCTGTCAAGCCTCCTTCTCCAAGGTTGCTAGAGGACAATTCTCTGTAAGCACAGGGCCCCCTGATTTGCTTGGTAGTCTGCCTGGATAGGTCTTATGGAAGAAAACAACGTCGGCAACGGCACTCAGTTACTGCTCAAGCGCACCATCCCTGTCAAGGTGGTGGTCACCCCCCTTTGGAAGAAAGAAATGCAGGAGCAATTGGAGCGGCAGATCGAAGCCACCGATGCTCAGATGCAGCAACTGGAGTTTCAGGGCAAGCGGGCCATTGCCGAGCTGGAGAAGCAAAGCCCTAACCCCAACAGCCCCCAGGTGCTCCAACAGGTGGAAGCGGTGAAAAGCCGCGTGAACGAGCAAAAGATCAAGCTCTTGGATCAAAAAAACCAGTTGCTTCAGCAGATCAACCAACTGAACAACCTGGAGCTGAACCAAGAGGTGCTCCAGGGCAGCGTGGAGAGCTTCTTCCGCGTGCAAAAGGGAGACAACCTGATCCAGAAAATGCAGGTGGAGATCCTGCTGGAAGATGGGGTGATCAAGGAAATTCGCGGCAACCCATAAGCTCTTCATATCCTTTGGGAGGACAGGGATCCCTTGCTGTGGGGTAGCAGATCAAGACCTTTGGTCTTAACCCAAGTCGGTGGCAACACAATAGGTGACAATAATTAACGGCCTCTTAACAGCCGCTGGGCTCAAGCTTGGGACGGCTGGTGCGTACGGGCAAAGTTGTTACCTACGAGATGCTCGCCATGTCTGAGTTTGTCTGGTCAGAGCCTGCCCCCCTCGAGGACCTACATCTTCCCGATTGGTTGCTCACCTCGGCTCAGCGCCGCCGTCTCAAAGCTTTCCTGGTTCTGGCGACGGTGTGGGGGCTGGTCAGCCTGATGCACCAGGTAGCGGTAGCCCGCTGGTTTACCGTTGGCCTGGCCACCTTCATGGTCATCCACATCAACCGCCTGTTCCGGCTGCAACCGGCGGCTCTGCCGCCCCCCTTGAGGCTTTACCCTCCTGGAACAATGGCCTGGGATCCCGCCGCCGCCGAAACGGCCTCCCTGCCTTTGCCTGAGGTGGGCGGGGCTCAGCCCTTAGCGCTGGCGGGTTCTCCTCTGCCGCGAGTGGCGGTGTTGATCCCGGCCAAAAACGAAAGCGCAGTGCTGCCGCGGCTGCTGCACAGCCTCACCCAGTTGGATTACCCCAGCAGCCACCTGGAGCTGTGGGCCATTGACGATGCCAGCAGCGATGCTACCCCCGACATCTTGCAGGAAGCCCAAAAGCGGATCCCTCACCTGCGAGTTTACCGACGGCCACCAGGGCGAGGAGGCGGCAAGTCTGGCGCCCTCAACGAGGTGCTGCCCCTGACGCGGGGGGAGATTATCTTGGTCTGCGACGCCGACGCCATTGTGCCCCCGGATTTGCTGACTCGCACCCTGCCGCTGTTCGGCCAGACCCCCCGCCCCGGCAGACGGACAATCGGCGCCGTTCAGGTGCGCAAAGCCTTGAGCAACCCCAACGTCAACTTCTGGACCCTGGGCCAGGTGGCGGAGATGGCCTCCGATGCCTACTTGCAGCAGCAGCGGGTGGCCATCCGCGGGATTGGGGAGCTGCGAGGCAACGGCCAACTGGTGCGACGGGATGTCCTGGAAAAGTGCGGCGGCTGGAACGAGAACAGCCTCACCGACGACCTGGATCTTACTTTTAAGTTGCACCTGGCGGGGGTGGATATTGCCTTTTTGACGGAGCCGGCCATCGTCGAAGAGGGAGTCACCTCTTGGAAAAGCCTTTGGCACCAGCGTTGCCGCTGGGCGGAGGGGGGCTACCAGCGCTACCTCGACTACTGGCCAGGGATCCTCAGCCGCCGCCTGGGCATGGCCAAGACAGTCGATCTCTGGGCCTTTTTCATCTCTCAGTACCTGCTGCCGATGGCCTTAGTTCCCGATACCCTCTGGGTGCTGTTGACGGGCCACTCCTCGGTGCTGCTCCCCTTGAACGCCCTGGTCATGGGATCTGTGACGGTGGCCTTCTACCGCGGCCTGCGCCAGGTGGAGGGGCTGCGCGGGCGAAAACTCTGGTGGCGTACGGCTCTGGGCTTGGTGTACATGCTCCACTGGCTGCCGGTCATGATCGTGACCACGGCTCGTATGTGTGTGCAGCCCAAGCGGTTGCGGTGGGTAAAAACGGTGCACCATGGCCTCTAGTTCTGCTGTTGGGGATCCCCCAGATCCTGCTATCCTAATCAAACGCCAGCTCACCGAACTACCCAGCCCGACTATGGCCCGCCTCTACTACGACACTGACGCCAACCTGGATCTGCTGGACGGCAAGACCGTCGCCATCATCGGCTACGGCAGCCAGGGCCATGCCCACGCCCTCAACCTGCGCGACAGCGGTGTCAACGTCCTCGTCGGCCTCTACCCCGGCAGCCCCTCTTGGCCCAAAGCGGAGCGGGACGGGTTGACGGTCAAGACTGTAGCAGATGCTGCGGCTGCCGCCGACTGGGTGATGATCCTGCTACCGGACGAAGTGCAAAAGACCGTCTTCCAGAGCGAGATCCGCCCGCATCTAAAGCCGGGGAAGGTGCTCCTATTTGCCCACGGCTTCAACATCCACTTCGGGCAGATCCAGCCGCCCGCAGACGTGGATGTCATCATGGTCGCTCCCAAGGGCCCCGGTCACCTGGTGCGGCGCACCTACCAGGAAGGCCAGGGGGTGCCGTGTCTGTTTGCCGTCCATCAAGATGCCTCCGGGATGGCGCGGGAGCGGGCCATGGCCTATGCCAAGGCGATTGGCGGCACGCGGGCCGGCATTTTGGAGACCAGTTTCCGCGAGGAAACTGAAACAGATCTCTTCGGCGAGCAGGTGGTGCTCTGCGGCGGCCTCACGGCTTTGATCAAGGCGGGGTTTGAGACCCTGGTGGAAGCAGGCTACCAGCCGGAGCTGGCCTACTTCGAGTGTCTGCACGAGGTTAAGCTAATCGTGGATCTCATCGTCGAGGGGGGCCTGGAAAAGATGCGCCACAGCATCTCCAACACAGCAGAATACGGCGACTACACCCGTGGCCCCCGCATTATTACCGAGCAAACCCGCGCTGAAATGAAGCGGATCCTGTCAGAAATCCAAAGCGGCCAGTTTGCCCGCGAGTTTGTCTTGGAAAACCAGGCCGGCAAGCCCGGCTTTACGGCAATGCGCCGCCGCGAGGCGGAGCACCCCATCGAGAAGGTGGGCAAAGAGCTAAGGGCCATGTTTAGCTGGCTGAAGCAATAGCCAGAGGTCGTCTCACAGGCAAGTCTCGTGCTGGATCTGAAGCTGCTGCGGGATCGCCCAGAAGAGGTACGCCAAGCCCTGGACAAGCGCGGGGCCAGTGTCGACCTGGACGGCATTCTCCAGTTGGATCGGGAGCGCCGCCGCTTGGAGGCCCGACGCGGCTCTCTGCAGGCCGAAAGCAACAGCCTGGGCAAGAAAGTGGGCGAGCTCATCCGGCAGGGGGCGGATCCCCAGGGAGCGGAAGTGACGGCCCTGCGGCAGCAAGGAGTAGATCTCAAGGCTGAGATTGCCCAGCTGGAACAGCGGGAGCGGGAGCTGGAGGAGGAGATGCAGACTCTTCTCCTCACCCTGCCCAATCTGCCCTTACCCAACGTGCCAGTGGGCCAGGATGAGACGGGAAACGTGGAGGTGCGCCGCTGGGGGGATGCGCTAAAACCCACCCACCCCGTTCTTCCCCATGACGAGATTGCCGAGAAGCTGGGCCTCTTGGAGGTTGGCCGTGCCGTCAAGGTAGCCCAGAGCCGCTTTGTGGCTATGGTAGGGGCAGGGGCGGCTCTGGAGCGGGCCTTGATCGCCATGATGCTGGAGCGCCACATTGCCGCTGGCTACACCGAGGTGATCCCTCCCTTTTTGGTCAACAGCGCTGCTCTGGAGGGGACAGGGCAACTGCCCAAGTTTGCCGCTGAGAGCTTCCGCTGTGCCGACGACGACCTCTGGCTGATCCCGACGGCGGAAGTGCCCCTCACCAACCTGTACCGGGAGGAGGTGATCCCAGCCGAGCGCCTGCCGCTCTATTTCTGTGCCTACACACCTTGCTTTCGCCGCGAGGCCGGCAGCTATGGCCGGGACACCAAGGGCCTGATCCGGCTGCACCAGTTTCAAAAGGTGGAACTGGTCAAAGTTACCCACCCCACCCAGTCGGAGGCAGAACACGAAAAGCTGGTGCAAGATGCCGAGGCCATTTTGCAGATGCTGGAGCTGCCCTACCGGGTAGTGGAGCTGTGTACCGGCGATCTAGGTTTTTCAGCAGCCCGCTGCTTCGATCTGGAGGTGTGGTTCCCCTCCCAAAACCGCTACCGCGAGATCTCCAGTTGCTCCAACTGCTGGGATTTCCAGGCCCGCCGCGCTAACCTGCGCTACAAAGAAGCAGGGCAAAAGGGCACCCACTTCGTCCACACCTTGAACGGCTCCGGCTTAGCGGTGGGACGGGCTCTGGCCGCCCTGTTGGAAAATCACCAGCAGCCGGACGGCTCGATTCGCATCCCCCAGGCGCTGCGTCCTTTCCTCAGCTCCCGCTTCCTCTCGGAAGACGGCGCTCTCCGGACTGCTCCCTGAGCCATTCTGCCGCGGTGCTCCAGCAAGCCATAGCTGTGGAGAGTATGAGAGTATGTCAATCTAGATAGGGATCCCTACCCTGCCAGGGTTTATGTTGCCCAAGCATCGTCCCAAGCAACTCTCACTAGGCCCTCTGGAATCCGAGATCCTCGATATCCTTTGGGAGCTGGGCAGTGCCAGCACCCGCCAAATCCACGAGCGCATCTTGGCCGATCCCGACCGAGAGTTGGCCTATGCCTCTGTAACTACCGTTTTGCGGCGCCTAAGCCAGAAGGGCTGGGTGAGCTGTGAACGTCGCACCGATGCAGAAGGGCGGAGTCTGCCGATGTTGTGGCGGCCCCGTCTTTCTCGCCAGGAAGCTGCCAGCCTCAGGGCCTTTGCCCAGTTGCAGCAGTTTTTGGCGGTGGGCGACCCAGACACCGTGGCAGCCTTTGCCGATAGCCTGGATCAGGCCAGCGTGTCCCAGTTGCAGGCGATTGCCGAGCGGTTGCGGGCGGCCCGCGAGGCCAGGAGGGATCCCCAATGAGCCACTTGGGCATGTTGCTGTTGGGTTTGGCCCTGAGTTGGCTGTGGCGGGCCCAGGTGCGGCTGGATCGAGCTGGTTCCTGGGCCCAGCGCTGGCAGTGGGCCTGGATCCACTTCTTGCTGCCGCCGCTGTTTTTGCTAATGACTGCCCTTGCTTTGGCTTGGATGGGGCCGTGGGGACAAATGGCCGGGGCAGGAGGCTGGTTCTGCTACGGCTGTGCGCTGCTGTTGCTGGCGCTGGCTGCAGGCGTGGCCCTGCGCTGGGCTTGGGAGTACTGGCGCGTCTGCCGACGCGCCCGCCTGCGGGCTCTGGCCCAAGTCAATTTGTATGGCTCTTCGGCCTATGTCTTGAATTTGGAGATCCCTTTTGCTGCCCAAGTGGGGGTATGGAAGCCGCAATTGGTGGTCAGTCGCGGCCTGCTGGAGCAGTTGGATGAAGAACACCTGCGGGCGGTGCTGGCCCACGAAGAGGCCCACCGCCACTACGGCGATACCTTGTGGATGTTTGCGGTGGGCTGGCTGCGCCATCTCAGCAGCTGGCTGCCGAATACAGAGGTCCTCTGGCAGGAATTGCTCACCCTGCGGGAGCTGCGGGCAGATCGCTGGGCGGCCCAACGGGTGGATCCCTTGGTGCTGGGAGAGGCTCTGGTGCAGGTGGTGGGCTATGGCATGGCGCAGCAACCGGCAGCGGCTTGGGTTGGCTTTGCCCTAGAAATGGGATCCGGTGCGGGGGGACGGCTGCAAGAGCGCATCGATGCCCTATTGCAGCAAGAGGAGTCAGGCCCGGTCGCCTCCCACCTTTCCCTGCAGGGTTGGGCCTGGCTGGGGCTGGCTCTCCTGCCTCTGTTGGCCATCCCCTTTCACAACTGAGGTTGACGCCATTCCCCAGCTTGCCTTGGCGCGCCGGTGGGCAGCAGCTTTACAGCCGCTTGAACCATGGCCTGGACAGAGCCAAGAATTTCTTCCTCCGCGGGAGTTGCTTGATGGCCTTTTTTTTCCTACGATGGAAAATACTTCGATCCTCGGTAGCTCAGCGGTAGAGCGGTCGGCTGTTAACCGATTGGTCGCAAGTTCGAATCTTGCCCGAGGAGTTGGGCGGGGGGATGCAAGCTTGATGTTCTCCTCAGCCCGAGAGGACGAGGATTCTTTCTCGCTTGTCGCAAGCTACGCGGACGGGCTGGCGTCGCTGCCACCGCGCCCCCTTTTTCCCACCCTATACGGGGGGATGAAAGGGAGGCCGGGGGCGCCATCACCCCGACTCGTGGGCGACGGCAGGGACATCGAAAGCGTGGGCAGTCGACTCCAGCCTGCAGGATGTCGAGATGGGGAGACTTATCTCCAGGACTAAAGTCCGGGGCTTGTGCCTCCCGACTTGCTGGTCACCCCTAGTTGGGGTTGGGATGCCGCTGCTGAAGGAACGCTTCGATTTATAATGCCCTCTGGCCGTTTCACCTATTCCGAGGGTAATTGCTGTGATCGACCTGTCGCGGATCCCTGCCCAACCAAAGCCAGGCCTACTTAACCTCCTGATTGAGATTCCGGGCGGGAGCAAGAACAAGTACGAGTTTGACAAAGACATGGGCGTAATGGCCCTAGACCGGGTGCTCTACTCTTCGGTGCAGTACCCCTACGACTACGGCTTTGTGCCCAATACGCTGGCAGGGGACGGGGATCCTTTGGATGGCCTGGTGATCATGGATCAGCCCACCTTTCCAGGGTGTGTGATTGCGGTGCGCCCGCTGGGCATGCTGCAGATGATCGATGCGGGGGAGCCGGATGAGAAGTTGTTGTGCGTGCCCGCTAAGGACCCTCGCTATGCTTCCGTAACCAGGCTGGAAGATATTGCCCAGCACCGCCTGGACGAGATTGCCGAGTTTTTCGCCACCTACAAGCGCCTGGAGAAGAAAGAAACCCAGATCTTGGGCTGGAAAGGCCTAGCCGAAACCGAGGCAGTGATCGCCAGCAGCATTGCCACCTACCAACAGTCCAAGTAGCTCCCCAACTTTTCTGGACTGAAGCTCCCAGTTGGCGCCAATCTGTTCTGGCTTGGATTCCTCGAGCTAGCTTAGGGTTGGACTCGATGGCTTCTGCTATGGCCGATACCCTTCAGCTTTGGCTTTACCACCTGGAACAATGGGCAACGCAACTTGTCCAAGGCCAACTGCAGCACCTTTCTCCGCTGAGCCTGCTGCTGGTGGGTCTGGCAGGTCTGGTCACCAGCCTTTCTCCCTGTATGCTCTCCCTGTTGCCGGTAACCATCGGCTACATCGGCGGCTACGCTCCCACTACCCCCGCCGCTGCCGGAGAAGTGCGCTGGCAGGTTTGGGTGCAATCGCTAGGCTTTGCGGCTGGCGTGGCTTTGACGCTCAGCGGGCTGGGCTTGGGAGCAGCTTTGCTAGGCCGGGTTTATGGACAAACCGCTGCCTTTGGATCCCTAGTGGCGGGAGGGATCGCCATCCTCATGGGCCTGAACCTGCTGGAAGTTGTCCCCTTGCGCTTCCCTGATTGGTTTAACCGGTTGGAGATCCCTGGCCAGTGGCCTGGGCTAGGCCGGTCGGTGTTGCTGGGATCCACCTTTGGCCTGGTAGCTTCTCCCTGCAGCACGCCGGTTTTGGTGGCCCTGCTCGGCTGGGTCTCCACCACAGGGCAGCCCTGGGTGGGGGGCGGGCTGCTGCTGGCCTATGCGCTGGGGCTGGTCTCGCCGCTGCTGTTGGCGGGGGTGTTCGCCGGCTCGATGAAGCAACTGTTGGCCCTGCGGCGCTGGTCGATCTGGTTTACCTATGCCAGTGGCGTGGTGTTGGTGGGCTTTGGCACCGTGACGATCCTCTCCGCTTGGGCCTAAGGGATCCCTGCTGCAAGCTAAGATGGGGCTGCCCTCCAGTTGGGGGGCAGTTCAGATCTTGAGCTGACAACTTCCCATGGTTATCCCCTCTCTGCCGCTGTCGCGGTGGCTTTCCCCCTTGCGTCGGTACTTTCGCCATGAGCTGCTGCCGCTGCTGGCGGATCTGCGTCTGGCCATCGGCCTTTTCTTGGCAATTGCCCTTTTGAGCGCGGTTGGCACGGTCATCGAGCAAGAGGAAACCGTGGCCTTCTATCAGGCCCACTACCCCGAGCATCCGGCCCTGTTTGGCTTTCTCACCTGGCGGCTGATCCTCAAGCTGGGGCTGGATCACGTCTATCGCACCTCTTGGTTTCTGGCCCTGTTGATCCTCTTTGGCAGCAGCCTGGCCGCCTGTTCTTTGACGCGCCAGTGGCCGATGCTCAAGGTGGCCCGTCGCTGGAGCTACCTCACCCGTCCCCACTCCTTCCAGCGGCTGCCCTTTTGGACCTATCTGCCCCAACGCTCCCTGCAGGGGCTGCCGCAGCGGCTGCGCCAGCGGGGCTATGCGGTGTTTCAGGACGGATCCCGACTTTACGCCCGCAAGGGTCTGATTGGGCGGTTTGGGCCTATCCTGGTGCACGTCAGCCTGCTGCTGATCCTGCTGGGGGCCATCTGGGGCAGCCTTGCCGGCTTCAAGGCCCAAGCGCTGATCCCCAGCGGCAGCGTCGCCGCCATTGAACAGGTAACCGGGGCAGGGGATCTGGCTCATCTACCCACCTGGCAAATTCGGGTCAACCGCTTCTGGATTGACTATGCTCCTGATGGCCGGGTGAAGCAGTTTTACTCAGATCTCTCGATTTTGGATGGGGGCCAGGAGGTCAAACGCCAGACCATTTCCGTCAACCATCCCCTCTCCTACCGGGGGGTGACCCTCTACCAGGCTGATTGGAGCATCGACAGCATCCGCATCCGCCTCAACAACAGCCCTCCCTTTCAAATCCCGGTGGTGCCGGTGCCCACCCAAGCGGGCAGCAAGCTCTGGGGCGCTTTTGTCCCCACCCGGCCAGACCTAAGCGAGGGCCTGACGCTGTTGTTGCCCGATTTGCAGGGGACGGCCCTGCTCTACGACACCCAAGGCCAGTGGATAGGATCCCTGCGCCAGGGCATGAGCCTGGCCCTGGACGAAGTTGCCCCCCAGCGCTTCCCCAACCGTCTTACCCTGCACCTAGACGAGGTTATCGGCGCCACCGGTCTGCAGATTAAATCCGACCCAGGGATCCCGCTGGTCTATCTCGGCTTTGGGCTGCTGATGCTGGGGGTGGCGATGAGCTATTTCAGCTACAGCCAAGTTTGGGCCCTGGAGACGGAAGCAGGGCTCTACCTGGGAGGCAAAACCAACCGCGCCCTGGTGAGCTTCGAGCGGGAGTTTGCCCGCCTGGTGGAGCAGCAACTGCTCTCCTCTCCCCCTTCGCCGGCAAAAGAACCCCCTCCTGCCGCTCGCGTCGGCGGGACGGAGTCCTTAGCCAACGGCTAGCCATGGCGGCTGTTTGACCGGCAACGCTGCCCAGGGTCATCTAGCTCCCCTCTCCCTGAGGGAGAGGGGCTGGGGGTGAGGGCGGAACTGCCCAAATCCGGCAGGCTGACCGCGAACAGGGTGCGGTTCTCGCCGCTTTCCACTTGCAGGATCCCTTGCAACAGCTCCACCGCCTTTTTCACCAGCGGCAGGCCCAAGCCGGTGCCCCCCTGGTGGGCGTAGTCCAGGTGCGGGATGCGGTGGAACTTCTCGAAGATGCGCGGCAGGTGCTCCGCTGGGATCTCGACACCGGTGTTGGTGACCTGCAAATGGAGACCCGACGAATCGACCGCCACTTCCAGATGAACCTGCTGGCCGGCAGGGGTGTACTTGGCGGCGTTGGCCAGCAACTCGCTCAAGATGCGGGTGAGCAGCCCCACATCGGTGTTGAACAAGATGGGTTCAGAGGGGGGGTAGGAGATAAAGGTGAGCTGGCGCTCTTGAAAGCGCAGGGCAAAGGGCGGCAACAGCTTTTCCAGCCACTCGCGCACCTCGAAGCGGGCGATCTCCAGACTGCGGCTGCCGGCCTCTAGCCGCTGCAAGTCCAGCAGGTCGTTGACCAAGTCCAGCTCTTTTTGCCACTCCTGTTTGAGGATGTTGAAATAGGGGATCTGCGCCTCGGAAAGGCCGCGCACCTCCAGCATTTTCAGGGCCATTTTCATGCTGGTCAGAGGCGTGCGCAGCTCGTGGGAGACCATGCTGAGAAACTCTTCTTTGAGCTCGTTGAGCTGCTGCAGTTGCTGGAGCTGAGCCTGGGTTTCCTGGTAGAGGCGGGCCTGGCGAATGGCGATGCTGCACTGGGTGGCCACCTGCTCGGCAAAGTGGATCTCGGCCTCGGTAAAGCCCTCCTGGGGCAGGCGAACTAACTTGAGAAAGCCCAGCAACGAGCCGGTGCCTGAGACAAGCTGCCCTTCTTGCTCTTCTACAACCAGGGGGCAGGCAAGCAGGGTACAGCGCCCCCGCAGCGGGTGATCCGTGCTGAGGTAGAGGGTCTGGCCTTGGCGGAGCTGGCGCAAAAGCACGGGATCCAAGGGCAGAGTGACCTTGCCCAGGGGGGGCAGGGATCCCGCCGCTTCGTAGGCCAGCGTGTAGGTCTGGGTTTCCGGATGGATGAGGGCCACACCGCAGGCGCCCAGTTGGAAAGCCTGGGTGAGCTCCCGCACCACGGTGGCCAAGATCTCCTGTTCGTCCAGGCTGGAGCGCACCTTGTCGCCAATCAGCCGCAGCAGTTGCTCGTATCTCACCCGCTGGGCCAGCTCGGCATTGCGCACCTCCACCTGGTAGCGCAGCTCGGCGTTGGCAGCTTGGAGTTGCTCAAACAGCTCCGCCTGTTGCAGCGCCAGCCCCAGTTGATCGGCAATTTGTCGCAAAAAATCCGGCATCCAGGGATCCCATTGTTTGGGGGCGCTGCACTGGTGGGCGATCAACAGCCCCCAGAAGCGGGCCGGCTCGCTGTCTTTGCCGTCAGGGCCAGCCGCCTGCAAAATGGGCACCACCAAGTTGGCCCGCACCCCCAAACCGGCCAGCAGCTCGCGGTGGCAGGGCTGGATGGGGGCGGTGTCGATATCTTCAATGGCCGAAATGCGGCCCTGCTGATAGGCCTGGTGCCACTGGCTAACAAAGCATTGATCTTCGATAACCAGGCCCAGCAGGCTCAACTCTGGCCGGCTGACCGATTGCATGGCGATCTCGCCCACCCAATTGGGGAAAAAGCGGTAGATCACCACCCGCTCCACATCCAACAAACGGCGGACTTCTTCTACGGCAAAACCCAGGATGGACTCCACCTGCAACGATTGCCGGATCCCTTGGGCGATGCGGTTGAGCAGCCGGGCTTGGTGGAGTTGCAGTTGAGCCTGCTCCTGGGCTCGCTTGCGCTCGGTAATATCGACAATGGAGGCAATGCCGTAGATTTGTTTGTCGGGAGTCTCCGCCACAAAAGACGAGAGGTCAACCCAGAGGATCTCGCCGCTTTTGCGGATGTAGCGTTTTTCCATGCGGTAGCCCCGGCGGCGGCCCGCTCGTATTTCTTCGACATAGATTGCCTCCTGCCGCAGATCCTCAGGGTGGGTGAGGTCGGCGTAATTCATGCTCAAGAGCTCGGCCTCGGTGTAGCCGGTGAGCTGGCAAAAGCTCTCGTTCACCTTGACGATCTGCCCCGCCGCATCCGTAACTGCCATGTCCACCGGGGCTTGCTCAAAGAGGTTTTGAAACAGATCTGGCTGATCGTGCAGCGAGTGCTGCCGTTTTTGTTGTGGGTTCTGCAACTCTTTTTCCTGGGTCAAATCCTGTACGCTGGCAATGCCGATTACCTTCCCCTGGGCATCCTGCCAGGGGGCATCCAAAATCCGCACCGGAAACCGCTCGCCGTTGCGACGCATAAAGGTCAGCTCCCAACCCTGCGGGGGCCGACCCTGAGCCAGCCCCTGGGCGAAGGCGGTGGCGATCTTCTCCATCTCCTCCGGGGGCCAATAGACAAAAGGGGGATCCTTAACGCCAGCGGATCCCGGTAGTCGCCGGCGGCCAAGGTTACAACAGGGGCGGTCATCGCCTCAGCCAGGGTGGATCCCTGCCAAGATCGGTCGCTGGCCACCCACCGCAACACAAAAGGATAGCTTGGTAGCCCCGTACTTGAGGACGGGGCGGAAAAGCCCTTGAGCCACTTTAGTTGCTTCTTTGTTATAGTTAGTACAGAGCTTCTCCAGGAAAACAACCTACTGCGGTGCAAAACCGGCGCGGCAATAACTAACCTGGAGGAACTTAAGTCCGAAGTAAGCAGAACTTTGAGGTTATGCCTCAAAGGACTGTCTAGGGGCGTCTTGACAGCGCCTTTGCGAGTCCATTTTGGGCTGCGTAAGAATCCCCTGGGTGGGAGTGTCAAATCCACAGCCGTCAAAATGTCCACCACTCGGCCTGCATCCACCACCAAGGCGTAGGGCCGGGAGCCATTCTTTTGCGCCAACAGGGAGAGAACCTCGGCAAGAGGGCTGTCGAACCCGACCAAGAGTGGCATCTGGCCAAAGCACTGTTCCAGGGATCCCGATGAAGAGCGCAAGTCTTGCACCATGTCGGTGTCAGGGGATAACCGAACCTTAAATTGCAGTCAGAAAAATTTGCAAACAGTATGGCAGAGGGAAACTTTAGCCAAGACCAGACAAAATACTTACTTACGGACTTACTTGCAGGCAGTTTTAGCTTTAGGCATTTGATAGCTTTAACCCAAGCTTAACTTTACTTACAAGTTAGAGTACCACGTCGCGCAAAGAAGTTTCGAATTTTGATATAAATCTTTACATCTATCTGCTGTTTAATTTGCTGGTGCCGAGACTTGGGGAGCAAGTTAAGCTCTTAGCTCGCTGTTAACAGGAATTGTCGATCTAAGTTGCGGCTCTTCCGGTTTATCGAGGTTTTTCCTTCATCTAAAAAGGGGCAATCGCCATCCTGTTGCTCTGTTTTTTTCAAGTATCTTCGCGTCATCGAGTTGAGCTTGGGTTGGTTTCATTGGAGACAGATTTGACAGATTTTGAGCGGCTGCCAGATTACTTGAGTTCAGCCCGTGCTGCCGCGACCCCTCTCAGCCCTCCGCTCCCGGCGAGGGAACTTGGGAAGCTGGCTGCATTCTAAGCCTCATCAAGTACCCATCTGTGGCTGTGCTGCCCAGGTGAGGAGTTTGCCCCCTACACTGAAATTGGGCAAGTTGATCCCGATAGCTAGGGGATCAGATGTTGCCGGCGTTTTGGGCTTAGCTCTTCTCGATGGCTTTTTCTCCGCCGCTGACAGATTTTCTCTCCGGCCAGGCCGCTCCTATTCCCATCCAAACTCCCTCGACGGTTCCAGAATTGGCGCAGCTCCTAAAAGAGTGCCGCGAGCGGAAGGTGCTGCCGCTCGGGCAGGGGAGCAAGTGGGGATGGGCTCCTCGCTTGGAGGCTGTGGATCTCATCCTCAGTACCCGTGGGCTGCGCCGCTTGATCGACCATGCGGCTGCCGACCTAACGGCGACAGTGGAGGCCGGTATGACCCTAGCGGAGCTACAAGCCATCTTGGCAGAGCGGGGGCAATGGTGGCCGGTGGATTCCCTTTACCCTGACTGGGCCACAGTGGGGGGCATCGTCGCCACGGCCGATACGGGCTCGCTGCGCTGGCGTTACGGTGGGATCGGCGATTTGCTGCTGGGCATCACCTGGGTACGGGCCGATGGGGAGGTGGCCAAAGCGGGTGGGCGGGTGGTTAAGAATGTGGCCGGCTATAACTTGACGAGACTGTTCGCCGGATCCCTGGGCAGTTTGGGGATCCTGACGCAGGCGACCCTACGGCTCTATCCCCTGCCGGCAGCCCAAGCAACTTTGGTGGCTACAGGATCCCTGCCCGATTTGGAAGCCTTGGCTCGGCAGGTGCTGAGGGCGCCGGTCAGCCCGGTGGGGGTGGATCTCTGGCTGAAGGCAGAAGGGCCCCAGCTCTGCCTCCATTTCCACGGCTCCGAGCGGGTAATTGCCCAACAGATGACCCAGGTGCAACAGCTAGCTCCTGCAGGATTGAGCTGGCAAGAGGCAAGACCTGAAGCCCCGCCTCTGCCCTCCCGCCGTGCGGGGATGGTGTTGGCCAAGTTCGGCTGCTTGCCTAGCCAGAGCCTGGCTACTCTAGAGCAGTTTCAGTCTCTATTTCCCGACGCTCAGGTGCAACTGCATCGCGGCTGTGGATTGGGGCGAGCCTGGATCTCCCAGCCTGAGGTGGGATCCCTGCTACAGTTACAGCGCCACCTCAAGTCGGTGGGCGGGTTTCTCCTGCTGCTGGAGGCACCGGCAGCCCTGAAGACAGCTCTGGCCCACGATTTCGGCCCGACGGCGACCCTAATGCGCAAGCTGAAGCAGCAGTTTGATCCCGCCGCCATCTTCAGCCCCAGCTTGATATAGCTACTCCAAATCACGCCGAAACGTGACATCCTCTCCCGCTAAGCCCTGACGGGCTGTAGACGGGAGCTTCCGAGAATCACTTCCCGGAGTTGCTGCTTCAACGGACTGGTAAACCAGGATCCTCCACAGCCAGAGAGCGGCAGTCCCACCGCCCCCCTATATCCCCCCGTATACGGGGGGACCTG
>NZ_AXUW01000001.1:2058350-2078488 GCF_002760415.1 Synechococcus sp. 65AY6A5 | reverse complement strand
AGTTGAAGAAGTATGTCGAGCAGCAGGCAACGCCCAGATTGTGAGACTCAGGGGCATTGAACCCCTTCGTCTCACCGCCTATCCTCCAGCCCGCCAAGCTGCGCTGTGGCGGGAGTACCCCGGAGGTTCTGATGGCGCCGTTAGCGGGCGTGCGCAGGGATCCCCAGCATTTCCAGCAAGGTTTTAGCAGCATCCTGGCCGGAGAGCCAGGCGCCTTCTACTCGCTCCCCGGCACACCAATCGCCGGCACAGACCAACGGCAACCCCTTGCCGGCACCGGCAGGGACGTGGGTGCCCAGGCTGGCCAAACCTATCGTTTCCACAGGAAAAGCGTAGCGCCAGCGATGCACCTGCATCCATTGCGGCGAGGCCAGCCAGGGATCCAGCCGTTTGGCGGCGTGATCCAGCAGTTCTCGACCAGCTTTTTCCAACTCGGCGGGGCCGGCATCCAGATACCGCGACGACCACTCCGCCCCCCCGTGCAAGACCACCAGCGGCGGCAAGGGCTGTAGGCGCTTGCTGCTGTCCAGGGCCAGCCAGGCCAGCATCGGATCCTGCAAACACTTGATCCCCTTCCAAGGCGGCAGCGGCGTGCTCTTCGAATAGCCGGCCAAAACGGCAATGCAGGGCTGGTAGGCGGCGGATCCCGGCAGAGAGAGCAGGTTGTCGGCAGGAGGGATCCCCTCTTGCAGCAAAGGCAACAACTGGGGAGCTGGGATTGCCATCACCACTGCCGCGGCCTCGTAGCACTGGCCGTTTTCGGCCTGTAATTGCCAGGTGGTTGCCAGCGGCCTGAGGCCGACCACACGCGTCTGGGTGTGGATGGACAAGGAGGTGGCTAGCTGTTTGGCCAGCGTCGTCATGCCCTGTGGGCAGATGTAGCGGGGTTTCTCGGCGTTGGAGTCCTCTGGGCGCAACCCCTCTCGATCCAGCAGGTGCAACGAGCGCGTCCATTCCCTCAGCAGCCCCAGGCCCAATAGCTCCTTCAGCCAGCGATAAAAGCTGTCGGAATCGGCGGTCAGGTATTGAACCCCGTGATCTACAGGCACTGTTTGTCCGGCATGCTCAACCCGCCGGGTGGCCATGCGCCCACCCAAACCCACCGATTTCTCCAGCACCAAGACCTCCAGCCCCGCCCGCCGCAGTTGCCGTGCGCAGGCTAGGCCAGCCACCCCGGCCCCGACGACAACGACGTCCGCCGACTTTGCGTTGCCCAGGCCTGGCCTTGCCCCCTGGAGATTTTCGTCTGACATACAGGGCCTATCGGCTGCAACCGGATCCCACCTTCAACTCCCGCTCTTGCCAAAGGGGTTGTTGCCCCTTTCGCCGAAGAGCTTGGCTTCCCCCTTGATGGCAGCCTTGATGATGTTGTAAGCGGCCCAGCCAACCACCAAAACAATGGGTGCCAGGACGATCAGCGGACGGAGATCCATATCCATAGTTTCATCCCCCTCTCATCAACGGAGTAACAAGAGCTTCCAGAGTTAGCAACTGCTGGGATCCCGAAGAGCGAAGCTTTTTTGGGGTTTGGGTTTCGCTTTGGGCGGGGTACAACTCCGGAAGAACGGCTATGTCCAGAATAAACCCAGGTATACCTTCTCCCGCTAAGCCCTGACGGACTGGGGCAAAAACCTCCGCTCACGCCAGCAGGACAGGATCCCTGGATGATTTCTCAGAGTTGCTGCTTACTCAGGATCTTCACACAGCCGGAGAGTGGCTGCTTCGCCGTTCCTAGCCCATTCTGCAGCAAGCCCGGCTTCTGGACAAGAGCTTGCCTTGTTGCCTCTTGCGGGGATGGGCCAATCGAGCTAGGCGAGAACGTCCGTCGCTGGCGCCACGTAGACTGCGCCCGAGAGTAGCGCGGAAGTTTAGCCAGCCAGGGAGTAGCGCTCCATCAAGTAGCAGAGGCAATCTTGGCGGATGATGCGGCTGTTGAGGGTGAGCATGCCGGGCATGATGGGCACGCGGGTGCGAATTTCGCCATCTTGGGCATAGAAGAAGCGATCCGCCACATCTTGGCCCTGCTCGTCTTGTACCTCCAGGTGGAAGCCGTTGTTCGTCCAGCCGATGCGGGTGTGGGGAGGGAGCTCCCGAAAATTGAGGAGATCCAAATCGGGGGGAAAGCGCAGGTGCGGGTCGCCCGCCTCTTCCCCAAAGCCGAAGCTTACCTCGTCTGGGATCTTGACGATGGCGACGCTGTGGAACAGGTCGATATCCTGGCTGAGGACGGGGCGTTGCGGCAGCGCCGACAGGTGCAGGCAGGCTTCCAGAAATTCGCAGGCATGTTGGGTGCCGTGGGGCTGATCCGGCTTGCCACATTCCAGGGTTACCGCCGGGCAGAAGCGCCCAAAGGCCATGCTCTGCACCCCTTCCGGCTTGGTGAAGTAGAGGACGGTGCGCCCAAACAAGGTGGCCAGGTGCAGGGTAGAGGCATCCAAGTAATTGACACAGGCGTAGTGGGGGTTGGTGCCGGTGTTGTTGTGAATATCGACGCTGGCAAACACGCCCCGCTGCTGCATCTGCTGCAGGACGGCCTGGGCCATGGCGTGCTCGGGGGTGGAGCCGGGGCCCCAGATGCGGTTGTAGTCCGGTTGGCCGTCCAGGCGCCGTTGCCCGTAGCGGGCGGCCCGCACATTGCCGATGAAGAGAGACAGAGAACGGGGCAATTCCCGCTGGGCGTGGTGGCGGAGGAGCTGCCGCACCGCCTGCCAACCGGTGGTTTCGTTGCCGTGCAGCAGCACAGAGACAAACAGGGCGGGATCCCGTCGCCCCGGCAGATGGATGAGGGTTGGCCCACCCAATCGGTCGTAAAGCTGATGGGCCTCTAGATCCAGCAGTTGATCCGGTAGATGATCGAGAACGGTGAGCATACTGTTTGGGCTAAGAGGCTCGACTCAAACTTCTGGCTTTTGGCCTCTCTCCCTGGGGTAGGAGGGAGCAGAAGTCCAACGAAGTCCTTGGTCGCGAATGAACCGTTTCGCTGCGGTAGCTCGGGTCGCAACAAGGCCATCTGAGAGAGAGTTTGCCCACTCGAGATGCGGGCCAGGGATCCGCCCTGCCGCCGCGGTGGCCCACCGCTGGTACAACCGGCTGTGGAGAGAGCCCTAGCTGAGATCCCAGGTGTGTACCGGTTGGCCTTGCCGCTGCCGTTCCCAGTAGGCACAGGTTAATTGTTGCATATCTTTACCATGCCGAGCCACATAGCGGCGCTGCCAGGTGGCCCCATTCTGCCCCGACTCCACCCGGGCGCGGAGAATGCCCAGGTACTCCTGAATATCGGAGGGGGCCAGATCCAGTTGAACCAAACCCGCCTCTGCTTGGGGGATCAGCTCTTCCAGCAGCAATTGGCGCAGGGATCCCTGCCAACCCTTGAGCCAAGTGATGGGGGCCTCGAGGCCGAAGCGGGCGGCCGCGTAGAAATTGGCGCGGCACTGGGCAAAGCTCAGCTCCTGCTCGGGGGGGACGGGCTGGGATCCCAGAGCTTGCACCAGGCCAAAGTAGAAGGCGGCATTGGCGATCATGTCGGGTAGAGTGGGACCTGCTGCAGCCACCCGCTGTTCAATGCGCAGATGGGGATAGGGATCCACCCCCACCAGAGGGCGGTTCCAGCGCCAGATGGTGCCGTTGTGCAAGCGCAGATGGGCTAGCTCAGTAGGAGGTGAGGCCAGCCTCTGCGGCAACACCACCGGATAGCAGCGTAGATTTTCCCAGAACAACTCCATCAGGGACTCTTGCACATAGCCTTGCCCAAAGGTGACGCGAGGTTGGTGGGTGGGGGCAAGGGGGGGTGGGCCATCCAACGCCTGCTCAAACACAGGGATGCGGGTTTCCGCCCATAGGTCGTGCCCGAACAGATAGGGAGAATTGGCCGCCAGCGCTACCAAGGGGGCCGACACGAGCAGGGAAGCGTTGAAGTAACGGGCCGCTTGGTGGGGGGCCACCTGCAGATGGATTTGAAAAGAGGTGGTGGCTGCCTCCAGCATGACGTTTGGGTGGGTGACCCGCAACCGCCCAGCCGGTCCTTCGATATCTAGCCCCAGGGGCGGGATCCCCGAGGATTGCTCGCGCCGGTGCAGGTTCAGGATCTGCTCGTTGAGGGCCAGATAGCGTTTGCGGGGGGAGATCATCTCCAAGGTTAGCTGCTGCTGCTGCAGCGTGGGTAAAATGCCGATGGTCATCAGCCCTGCCTGCAGTTGCTCGGCCACTCGGCAACAGCGATCCCACCTCTGTTCCAGCTCTTGGCGGAGCTGCTGCAGAGCGGATGCAACCAAAACCTGGGGCCGGCTGTTGAGCTCGATGTTGAAGCGGGCCAGTTCCGGCACCACCAGCGGGTCGTTGACGGCCTCCAGGTAAGCTGAGTTGATCGGGGCCGGATCTCCCTGGGGGGTGACCAGCCAAGCTTCCAGCTCAAACCCGCCCACCGGGGATCCCTGAGCAAAAGGCCGGCAAATGGGATCCAGCCCCGGCAGGCCGGCCAGCCAGCGGTCCAGCAGATCCGTCTCCTGCTGCAGCCGAGCTTTGAACTCGGCAAAGTCCTCTGCGCCAAAGCTGAGGGAGGCAATCTCTTGGCCCATCGAGACAACTCCGCGGCTTTCGTGGATGAGATCACTGCACTGCTGGTATCGGGCTTCAGCTTTCGACGAGAAAAATATGGGCCGGCATCGTCCAGGGATCCAGCTTGATGTAGTTGGTGGATCCCTGCCAGGAGTACTGCTGGCCGTCCAAGAGGTCGATCACCTTGAAAGTTTGCCAGTGTTCCAAACCCAAAGCCCCCAGGTTGAGGGTGACCCAGCCAGATTGAATGTGAAACGGATCCAGATTCACCGCCACCAAAATCCGGTTGCTGCCATCAAAGGTGCGCTTGGAGTAGCAGATCAGGGCCTCGTTGTCGGTGGGGTGAAACACCAGGCTCCAGTCGCTTTGCAAAGCCGGGTTTTGCCGCCGGATCTGGTTCACCTGCGCGATCAGAGGCCGCAAGTTATCCGGCGCGTCCAGATCCCAGTGGCGGATTTGGTATTTTTCTGAGTCCAGATACTCTTCGCTGCCGGGGCGGAGCGGGCGGTTTTCACAGAGTTCAAAAGCGGGGCCGTAGATGCCGTAGCTGGCCCCCAGCGTAGCCGCCAGGATGAGGCGCAGCATAAAAGCCGGGCGTCCCCCCTTTTGCAAAAACTCGTTCAGAATATCCGGCGTGTTGGGCCAGAGGTTGGGGCGGTAGTACTCCCGCATCGGGGTTTGGGTGAGCTCGGTGAAGTACTCGGTCAGGCCCCATTTGTCGTTGCGCCAGGTGAAGTAGGTATAGGATTGGGTGAAGCCCAGCTTGGCCAAGGATTTCATCAGCTTGGGGCGCGTAAAGGCTTCGGATAAAAAGATTGTCTCCGGGTGCTTGGCCTTGATCTCGCCGATGCACCACTCCCAGAAGCCAAAGGCTTTGGTGTGGGGATTATCCACCCGAAAGATGGTTACCCCTTGGTCGATCCAGTATTCGATAACGCTTTTTAACTCCTCCCAGAGGGCCTGCCAGTTTTCCGTCTCAAAGTCGAGAGGGTAGATATCTTGGTACTTCTTGGGCGGGTTTTCCGCATATTGAATGGTGCCGTCGGGCCGCTTTTTAAACCATTCCGGGTGCTCTTTCACATAGGGGTGATCTGGCGAACACTGGAAGGCGATATCGAGGGCGATGTCGATGTTGAATTTTTTGGCCTCCGCCACCAAGCGATGAAAATCCTCCAGGGATCCCAGTTGGGGATGGATGGCCTTGTGCCCGCCTTCTGGCCCGCCGATGGCCCAGGGGGAGCCCACGTCATCCGGCTCCGCCGTCATGGCGTTGTTTTTGCCCTTGCGGAAGGTGCGCCCGATGGGGTGGATGGGGGGCAGGTAAAGCACATCAAAGCCCATCTCGGCAATCTGCGGCAGGCGGGCGATCACATCCTGGAAGGTGCCGTGGGTGTGCTCGTCAGGGCCACAGGAGCGGGGAAACAGCTCGTACCAGGTGCTGAAGCGGGCCTTCTCCGGATCCACCCAGACCCGTCGCTCCGGGTAGGCGGTGACGAAGCGGCGCTCGCCGTAGAGCTGCATCAGGGATCCCAGCGTCGGGGAAAGGGCGATCTCGATAGCTGGATCCCCGCCTTGGCGGAGCATTTGGGCGTAGTTGCGCAACTTCGCCGCCAGATCCCCGCTTTGAGCCTGGGCGGCCCGCTCCACGAGCTCCGCCCCGATCAACAGCTCCACCGCCACATCCTGCTCGGCAGCCACCCGCTTGTGCAGATCCTGCTGCCAGGTTTTGAAGGGATCCACCCAGGCCAGAATCCGGTAGAAAGCTTGGCCGATTTGCGTGACCTGGAACTGGGCCCGCCAGCGGTCGTTGCCGAGGGGCTCCATGAAGATCTCCTCCCAGTCGGTTGCCCCGGCCTGGCGGAAACTGAGCACCGCCGAGAGTTGGTCGTGGCCATCGGCGAAGATGTCCGCCTCCACCACCACATACTCCCCCACCGTCCGCTTGATGGCGTAGCGCCCGCCGTCGATTTCCGGCGTCACCGCCTCGATGATGGCGCGTTGCCGACCTTCCGTTGGCCACATCATGATCCCTCAGCTTGCCTTTGCCTGCTCACAGGCTTGCCAGCCTGCCCTTTCAGAATGCCCAACCGACTTTACGTTAGCCCGCCGTTACCGATACATCTTCGATGCGCAGGGCGGGAAAAGCGGTGGTGCCGTTGAAAACGGTTACCTCTTGTGAGATGGCGGAGATATTGCGCAAACAATCGTAGAGGTTGCCGGCAATGGTGGTCTCCAGGATGGGGCGTTTTTCGCCGCCTTTAACCAAAAAGCCCCCCTTCACCACCCCGGAAAAATCGCCAGTGATGGGGTTGCTGCTGCCGGAAAGCCGGGTGACGATAATGCCCCGCTCCATCGCATACAGCTCAGACAAAGGGGTTGTCCCCGGGGCCACGCTCAAACAGGCCGGCCCCACGCCCGGCAAGCTGCCCGCCCCCCCTGTGGCATGGCCGTTGGACGGGATCCCGGCAGCCCGGCCTTCGTAGCTGTTGTACATGAAGTTGCAGAGGATCCCTTCATGGATCAGGGGGGTAATTTGGCGGGGGATCCCCTCGCGGTCGAAGGGCTCGATGGGGTAGCCAGGCAAGCCCAGCCCCTCGGAAACCAACGTCAACAGGGGGCTGGCGATCAGGGATCCCATCTTCTGCGCCAGCGGGCTTTTGCCTTTGCGCACCGCGTCCGCCCCCAGCACAAAGACGAGATCCCCCAGAAACTCTTCCACCACATCCGGCGGCAGGACGATGGGGCCGCGGAAGCTCTCTCCCTCGGTAGCTCCCAAGGCCCCCACACATTTCTGGACAAAGCGTTCAAAAGCCCGCTCCAGCGCCGGCACCAGATCCGCCCGCTTCTGGACGCTGTCGCCGTCGTAGGCAAAGCTGCCCACCTCGTCCCCATCGATGGCCATGCCGAACAGGGATCCGCCCGCCTCGACGCTGTGGTAGTTGGCGCGGATGCCGGTGGAAGAAGCAATGGCCACGGTATCCTCTTCTACGCTGAACGAGCCGCTGTCGATGGTGATGCGCGGGTCTTGGGAGCGCACCCACTCCACCAGTTGGGATCCCAGTTGCGTCAGCTCGGCGGCATCCAGTTCCAGCAGGCCCGGGTCGAGGGCAAAAGGCACCTGGGGCAGGGGCTGGGGATCTGGCAGGCCGTTGAGGGGATCCGCCGGCGAAGCCTTGGCCATGGCCACCGCCTCAGCAGCCGTCTCCGCCAGATCCTCAGGGCGGTTGGAGGTGGCAAAGCCCAGCCTGCCGCCGCAGAAAACCCGGATGCCGAACAGGGTCTCGCTGCTGCTGCGGGCCAGGTTGAGGTCATTTTTCTCAAAGGTGACTTCCGTCTCGCGGCCTGAGTTGGCGAACACCTCTGCTTGGTCAGCTCCGGCAGCCAAAGCCTTTTGCACACCCTGTTCGCAGAGATCCAGCAGGTTTTCAGGAGAAATGACGGAGCCGGCCATAGAAAACTTGAGATCCGCAAGAGAACAGTTCTATTATCGACCCTAGCAGCAAGGCCTGCCCCAGGAACGGGGCCCAGAAGAGCGCGCCTGTTTCAAGCGGTTCCCTCAGGCGCCGGGATCCGTTTGCCGGCGGTTTTCCGGATCCCTATCGGATCAGGGCTGCTCCAGGGGCTGATCTGAAAAAAGCAGGGGGGCAATGTTGGCTGCCTGGTTGAGCGGGATCTCGTCGTGGATGGCGTACTGATAGAACTGATCCAGCCGCTGACACAAACCTTCTGGGGTCAAAGCCTGCACGTTGGAGCTGATGATGTAGCTCTGGGCAGGAGAGGCCCGAAAGGCCTGAAAGGCTTTGCGACAAAAGGCCTGCTTGGCCTCAGGATCCGCCTGGCGCCACTCCGGCCCCGTCAGTTTGCCGGATAGTGCCGGCTGGGTGGCCGCCCAAGCGCTGGACGCGACCAGGGGCAGTCCTGTTGCCAAGATCAGGCCAGCCAGGATCAGAAACAGAAGGCCTCCCTTTAAAAATATCTGACGAGAAAAGAACTGAAGCCGTTGCCAGTGTTGCCCCATGGTTGGATAGGCTAAAGGTATCCCTTCGATCATACCGATCGCAGGAGAATCCAAAGCGGACGGCTTCTGCTCGTTTTGCCTGCTCCCCAGGGTTCTTGTAACCGTCAAAAAAGCTTGGCCGATCTCAAAACAATTGCCAGCACCCGTCCGTCCCGTGGCTCGCAGCAAACCCCGCCAAAAACAGCGTTTTCCCCACCTCCTCGGCTCCAAGTGGACTTCCGTTCAGCCGGTGATGGGTTGGCGACATTTTCAGGTCGCCGCCCGCCAAGAGGGAGAAGGGGGGCTGGTGTTTGCCGAGCTGAGGGCCGTCTGCGATCCCCAGGTGCGCCTCTGGGTCAACGCCGCCACCCTCAAGAACCGGGATCTCTGGCAGCCGGGCTGGGCACCGCTGGAAGACGGGATCCCCTGCGGGCGGCAGGATCCCCTTCTGGACAACCCTCTGCCGGCAGATGATTTCCCCCCGCCTGCAGGGATCCCCGGATCCCTCTAGCGCTGTATCCTTAAGCAAGGGGGAGAAGTCTCGGAGAAAAAAGATGCCCAGGTGCGATGTCTGCGGGAAAGAGCTCAGCTACAGCGATTATCAGTGGGCCAAGCGCTGTACCAATCCCTACGGGAAATCCCACCTCATCTGCTTCGACTGCTACAGTGGCTCTTCTTGTCCCATCTGCTACTCCCCTCTCGAGTCGGCAGAATAGAGAGAGGTCGTTCTCAAAAGCCGCTTGTCCTCTCCCCGTGAGCCAAGCTCTTGGGAGGAAGTGGCAGAGGTCTCGATGGTTTTCCCAAGGGAGCCGGAACAGTGCGCATTGGCCAGGGCTATGACATCCACCGCCTCGTCGAGGGGCGCCCCCTGATCCTAGGTGGGATCCGGATCCCTTACGAAAAAGGGCTGTTGGGCCACAGCGACGCCGACGTGCTCACCCACGCCATCATGGACGCTCTCCTGGGGGCCGCCGCCCTGCGGGACATCGGCTACTACTTTCCCCCCGAAGACGAGCGCTGGAAGGGGGCAGACAGCATTCTCCTCTTGCAGCAGGTGGTGCAACTGGTAGGCCAAGAGGGCTGGCGCATTGCCAATGTCGATAGCGTCGTGGTAGCGGAGCAGCCTAAGCTCAAGCCCCACATCCCCGCCATACAGGCCCGCCTGGCCGAGGCCATGCAACTATCGCCCAAACAAGTAGGCGTGAAGGCCACCACCAACGAAAAACTGGGCCCCGTCGGCCAGGGAGAAGCCATGGCCGCCTTTGCCGTCGTCCTGTTGCTGGAACGCTGAGCCGCCGCTTTCTGGGAAGCACCTGGTCATCGCGCTGCCCAAGCTGCCAAACTGGCAAGCAACCGCTTCAAAAGTTTGCCCCAATTGCCGTGCAACCCCCTGCTGCCTCGATTGGGAGAGGGGCTGGGGGTGAGGGGCGCTGGCGGGCCCTTTCAAACTTGCTCGGATACTCAGCCAAGGAAATGGCAGGCCAAAACACCACCTCAACAGAGCAGCTCAAGAGAAGCCTTTTTGTTCCCCTATTCCTAGGGATCCTCCTCCTCTGGCTTGGCGCCTGTGCTGCTCCCGCCCGCCCGCCCCATCTCATTGCCACCGTTACCTCGGATCCCAAAACCTTCAACACCTATCTGGCCACCGAGAGCTCCAGCCGCGACGCCATCGCCTACCTAGAGGCGGGCCTGGTCACCCTCGATGAAGATACCCTCCTGCCCAAGCCGGAGCTGGCGGAAGGCTGGGAAGTGTCTGAGGACGGCTTGCGCTATGTCTTTACTTTGCGGGAGGGGCTGCGCTGGTCGGACGGGGAGCTCCTGACGGCGGCAGATGTGGACTTTACCTTCAACCGCATCATCTTCGACGAGCGGATCCCGACCTCGGCGCGGGATGTGTTGCGCATCGGCGAGGCGGGGGCGCTGCCCCAGGTGCGGGCCTTGGACGAGCGGCGGGTTGAGTTTGTCCTGCCGGAGCCCTTCGCCCCCTTCCTGTTGCAGGCCGGATCCCCTCTCTTGCCCAAGCACATTCTGGAGCCCACCGTGGAGCAGGTGGACGGCCAGGGCAACCCCCTCTTTTTGCAGACCTGGGGAGTTGACACGCCGGTGCAGGAATTGGTGGGGGCCGGCCCCTACGTCTTGCAGGAATATACCCCCGGCCAGCGGCTGGTGTACCGCCCCAACCCCTACTACTGGAAAGGGGAAGGGATCCCGCGCATCGAGCGGGTCATCCTGCGCATCGTGGACTCGGAAGATACGGCCCTGTTGCAGTTTCGCTCCGGCGAGACCGACGTGTTTTCGGTGCGGGGCAGAGACTTTCAGCTCCTGAAGCGGGAAGAAAAGCGGGATCAGTTCACGATTTACAATCTCGGCCCCACCCTCAACAACAATTTCTTTGCCTTCAACCTCAGCCGGGCCCGCAACCCCCAAACCGGACGGCCCTTTGTGGATCCCGTCAAAAGCCGCTGGTTCAACGATTTGAACTTCCGCCGGGCGGTGGCCCACGCCCTAAACCGCCAGTTTTACGTCGAGAGCGTCCTGCAGGGGTTGGGCGAGATCCAGCACTCGGTCTTCTCCCCCGCCAGCCCCTTCTACCTCAGCCCAGCAGAGGGCCTGCCCACCTACGACTACGATCCCGAGAAGGCGCGGCAACTGCTCTTGGCTGCCGGCTATACCTACGACGCCGAAGGCCACCTGCGGGATCCCGACGGCAACCGCGTCCGCTTCAGCCTGATCACCAACGCCGGCAACAACCAGCGGGAGGCCACCGGCGCCTTGATCAAGGCCGACCTGGCGCGGATCGGCATCACCGTGGACTTCACCCCCATCGCCTTCAACACGGTGGTGCAGCGCACCGACAGCCGCGACTGGGAAACCTTGTTGCTGGGCTTTGGCGGCGGCGGCACCGAGCCCAACAACGGCTCCAACATCTGGCGCAGCGATGGCCGCCTGCACCTGTTTAACCTGGGGGATCTGCCCGGCAACCCCGCCGAAGGGGTGGAGGTGAGCGATTGGGAGCGGGAGATCGACCGCATTTTTATCGCAGGGGTGCGGGAGCTGGACTTTGAAAAGCGCAAGGCCCTCTACGACCGCTTTCAAGTGATCATCCAGGAACAACTGCCCCAGATCGGCACCTTCAATCCCCTGGTGCTCTCGGCCCTGCGCAACCGCCTGCAAGGGGTGGATCCCCGCCCCATCCTCGGCCCTCTCTGGAACCTGGATCAGCTCTCCATCCAGGACGTGCTGCAGGAGCGGTAGCCTACCTCACCGTCAGCTCCACCTCCCCCGTGCTTCTAAGGACGTTGATCCCCACCCCTCCTGCCTGGAGATACAGGCCGATGTCCAGGGATCCCCGCCCCACCTGAATGTTCTCAAGAGTTACATGAGGCAGCCATAGGGGCAGGGTGGGCTGAGTCAGGTGCACCCGCTGGGCCAGCCCGTCGATCTCCAGCCCCAGGCAGGCCTGCAGCAGCAAGAACACGCTGGCTGCCGCCCAAGACTGGGGCAGACAGGCCACGGGGTAAAGGGTGGGGCCCTCCCGCTGGCGCCGGCGAAAGCCACAGAACAGCTCCGGCAGCCGCCGCAGCTCCAGAAACTGGCTGGCATCGAACAAGGCCGTCAACACCTGGGCCGCTTCCGCCTTGTAGCCATAGCGGGAGAGCCCGGCTGCAATGAGGGCGTTGTCGTGGGGCCAGATGGAGCCGTTGTGGTAAGACATGGGGTTGTAGCGCCCTTCCCCTTCCGCCAGCGTGCGGATCCCCCAGCCGCTAAAAAAAGCCGGCTCCACAAGTTGGCGGGCAATGCGCTCGGCATGCTGCGGGTGGGCGATCCCGGAAAACAGGCAGTGGCCCATGTTGGAGCTGCGCACGCGGCAGGGCTGCTTGCGCCCGTCCAGAGCCAGGACATACCCCCCCAGCTCCTCGCACCAAAACTGCTCCCAAAACCGCTGCTGCAGCTTTTCTGCTTGCTGTCGCAGCTGGGCTGCCTGCGCCTGCCGCCCCAACAGCTCCGCCATCTCCGCCGCCAACCGCTTGGCCTCGTAGGCGTAGCCCTGCACCTCGCACAGGGCAATGGGCGGCTCCGCCAGGGATCCGTCGGCATGGAAGATGGCGTCTTCCGAATCTTTCCAGCCTTGGTTGCGCAGGCCCCGCCGCGCCTTGCCGGCATACTCCAAAAAGCCGTCGCCGTCGGGATCCCCGTAGGTGTCCATCCAGCTCAGGGCTGCCTCGATATTCGGCCACAACTGCCGCAACAGCTCGAGATCGCCGCTGCGGCGCACATAGCGCCCCGCCAGCACCACAAACAAAGGGGTGGCGTCGATGCTGCCGAAATAATTGCCAAAGGGGATCTCGCGGGTCTTGGCCATCTCGCTGTAGCGCTGCTCGTGCAGGATCTTGCCCGGCTCGGCATCGCGGCTGGGATCCACCTCCTGGGCCTGGTGGGCCGCCAGGTACAGCAGCACCCCCCGTGCCAAATCGGGAAACCACCAGAGGGTGGCCAAGGCGGTGATCAGCGCGTCGCGGCCAAAGACCGTGGCAAACCAAGGTACCCCGGCGTGGGGATAGAGCCCGTAGGGGGTGCGGGCCAGCATCATCACCAGGTCGTCCCGCGAGGCGTTGAGCCACTCGTTAAACTGGGCGTTGCCAGTGTCGATGCGGTGGGCCAGAGCTCTTAGCGCCGCCCGATGCTCCCGCTCCGCCTGCAGGGCCTCCTGGTAGCTCAAGAGCGGGATCTCCTCGCCGCCATAGCTGCAGACTACCCGCACCTCCAAATCCCGCTCCTCCTGGGGCGCCAGCGGCACCCACCACTGCGCCAGCTTTTCCGAGACCACCTCCGGCGCAGGAGAAAACAAGATCCGGGTTTGCCGCTCCACCCCGTCCAGGCCGCGGTAGCGCAAAGTTACCCCTTCTGAGCTCACCTGGGGTGGCAGCACTTGTCCCCGCTGCGAGCGCCGGATGCCGCGAATCTCAAACATATCGGCAAAATCGGCCTCAAAGCGCAGGGTCAGCGGCACCCGAAACGGCTCCGAGCCGTAGTTGTGGATGCGAATCCGCTCGTAGGCCACGTTGTTCCACAAAAAAGTAGTCCGCAGAACATGCAGGGTATCTTGACCGATAAACTGCCCCTTCGAGGTGGTGAACTCGGGGTTGGTCAGATCCACCGCCAGAATATCCTTGTCTTCTCGCACCTCCGAGCTAAGCAACAAAAACTGCTTCCCCTGCAAATCCAAGACCAGCCGCGACAAAAAGCGGGTATCATCCCGAAACAGGCCGTGATCCCGGATGCCGAGGGGGCGCATGTTGCCCAGCCGGTCAAAGATGGCAAAGCAGTTGTCCTGCTTGAGGACGTGGGGACGCGCCTCCACCAGCGAAGCGCTGGCGCGGATGTAGTACTGATCCTGAATCTGGATAATGTCTTCGGCCATCTCGGTCTTCCCAATATCTGGCCCAAATAAGGCGAAAAAGCGGTTCCCAAACAGCACCAGCTTCCACTGGGCAGGGTCGGCATCTGTTAAGCCACCTTTTTCGAGATCTCCTGCCGCTCGTTCACCAGTTGCCGGTAGAGGGCCTCATATTCCGACACCATCCTCTCGACGCTAAACCGCTCCTCAAACACCTGCCGCACCCCGGCTCGGTCAAGGGATCCCACCTTTTCGATTGCCTCTACGGCCTCTTCCACCGAATCGACAATAAAGCCGGAGCGGCTGTCCGCCATCACCTCAGGCACCGAGCCAAAGCGGGTGGCGATCACCGGCGTGCCGCAGGCCATCGCTTCGATCATCACCAGCCCAAAAGGCTCCGGCCAGCGGATGGGAAACAGCACCGCATAGGCCTTGCCCAAGAACTCGCTTTTCTCCTGTTCGGTGATTTCCCCCACGATCTCCACATTGGGGTGGCGGCTGGCCAAAGGCTTAATTTCCAACTCGTAGTACTGGCGATCCACCGCGTCGATCTTGATAGCAGCCTTCAGCGGCATCCCTGCCCGCGCGGCAATTTCAATGGCCGTGTCCAACCCTTTTTCCGGCGAGACCCGGCCCAGAAAGGCCAGGTAATCCCCCTTTTCTGGGTAGAAACGGTGGAGATCCAGGGGTAAGCCATGGTAGACCGTCCCCACCCAGCGCGCCTGGGGCAGCGGCCGCCGCTGGGCATTGGAGATGGAGACCACCGGAATGTCCTGAAACTCAGTGTAGAGAGGCTGCAGCTCCGGGATGTCCAGTCGCCCGTGTAGGGTGGCCAAAAAAGAGACTTGAGGATGGCGGCGGGCCAGGGCGTAGGGATAGTAGTCGATGTGGCCGTGGATGATGTCGAACTCGTCGGCCATCTGAAAGGCCTTCTCCACCATCAGGATGTGGGGCGCCACCGTGTCGATGGCCGTGGGATCCAAGCGCAGAGCCCGCTCCCGAAAGGGGATCAGGCGGGCTTGGGTTTGGGAGTCGCCGCTGGCAAATAGAGTCACCTCGTGCCCGCGCCGCACCAGCTCTTCGGTTAGCCAAGAGACCACCCGCTCCGTGCCGCCGTAGAGCTTGGGGGGCACGCTCTCGTGCAACGGGGCAATCTGAGCAATGCGCATCGTTATCCTCCGAACTAAAAACTTGGCAGCCGTTCGGGGCTGTTGGCTGCGCCGAGCTGAAAGGCGCTTTCCGGGCGCTGATCCCGGCAGCACAGTTGTTTGACAGTCGGTCGCAGATTTTCTTGCTGCTAACAACCCCTTGGCTAAAGCAGGATAAAAACAGGATCCAGTCAGAGCCAGGTTTAGCCTCTATGCTAGCCGGCTGAGCCTGCTACAGGGGCTGGCAAGAAAACACCCCAATTCCCGAATCTGGCCGAACTTTTCCGGGATCCCTGGAGGGAGAAACGTCGGCGGCGCCTCTTGCAAACCCTAGCTTACCCCCGTGCCGGAGCCCAGCAGCCTCCTCAACTTGCAGACCTTGAACACCTGCTGCCCGGCAAGCATTTCAAAAACAACCTCGGCTCCCCAGACAGCCAAGGAACTGTCTCCGCTGGTTAGGTGGGCCTAGGCGTTGGGGTGGGCGAAGGGCTGGGACGAGGGGAAGGGCTGGGCGAAGGCGACACAGAGGGAAAAGGATTGGGCGTGCCGGTCGGGGTTGGTGTTGGGGTGGGTGAAGGCGGCGGCAGTACCCGCAAAGGGGCTTTGGCCGAGGCAATGCGGCCTTGAGTGTCTGCTACCATGGCCGTAACCTCGTAATCTCCAGGAGGGACAGAGGCCGGAATGGTGATGGGAAGGGTGCCGATGCAGGTTCTGCTGTTGACCTGACAGCCGGCGGCAGCGGCAGTGAAATCAAACGTGAGGGTGAGAGGGTTTTGTCGGATTTCCACCCGGAAGCTGATGCCGCTGCCCAAACCCGCAGGAGTTGTTACAGCCACCAAGACATTGAAGGGAACCGTCTGTCGCGCGTCCGTCAGTGCCACCACGGCAATCGAAGGTGGCTCCGCCGAGAAGGAAGCGGTGGGGGAAGGGCTGGGGAACGGATTCAAGAGTGGGGTGGGGGTCGGGGTGAGCAGAGGCGTCGGGACGGGAGTAGGCGTCGGACTGGGGACGAGAAAAGGCGTGGGCGTCGGTGCCACAACCGTTACTGGCACAGGCGTAATGGTGACCGAGGGCTGTTCGCGGGCATCTTCTTGGCAGGCCACCAGTGACAACGACACAAAAGCGGCTACACTCGCTCTCATTGCGGAGAACATCCAGCTCTGGCGGAACCTAGGGGGCTGCTGTTTCATGGGCTTTGGCTCCTCATAACACAAGCTTTGGGGTTTTGTTGGGAGAACTGAGTCTCGGCAGCGTTCAACTCAAAACCCACACAGCCCTGCTCCCTCAACTGCGAAAGCAGAGTCTCGCGGGTGCTCCTAACACTATAGATAGAGCCTCAATTTTTTGTAAACACTACGGGTGACATCTACCGCATGGGATCCGCCTCGGCGGTGAGATCTCAAGGGCGCTCAGGTTAGACTGGTAAGTGCCACAGCAAGAGGGGATCCATGGCAGCGAAGGCGGGAGCAGAACCATCTTCAGCGCAAGCAGGGCTGCAAGAGCGACCTGCTGAATTCTGGAACAGCCAGGAAGGGCCCAAAGAGGCCTGCGGGGTGTTTGGCATTCTGGCTCCCGGCGAGGAGGTGGCCAAGCTGACCTATTTTGGGCTGTTTGCCCTGCAGCATCGAGGCCAGGAATCGGCGGGCATCGCCACCTTTGAGGGGGCCTTTTGCCGAGTGCACAAGGCGATGGGGTTGGTTTCCCAAGTTTTTGACCCGGTAAATCTGGGCCAACTGAGCGGCGACTTGGCGGTGGGCCACACCCGCTACTCCACCACCGGCTCCAGCCGCGCCGCCAACGCTCAGCCGATCATTGTGGAAACCCGCCTGGGGCCGCTGGCTTTGGCCCACAATGGCAATTTGGTCAACGCCGAAGAGCTGCGGCAAGAGCTGGAAGCTGCCGACCGCCACCTCACCGGCAGCACCGACTCGGAGTGTATTGCCCACGCCATTGCCCAGGCGGTCAATCAGGGCCAAGGCTGGGTGGAAGCCACCTGTCAGGCTCTGCGCCGCTGCCGCGGGGCCTTTAGCCTGGTCATCGGCACGCCAGAAGGGCTGATCGGGGCACGGGATCCCTATGGGGTGCGCCCTCTCGTGTTGGGGCTTTTGAGCAGCAACCCCGCTAAGCAGGAGCTGCTGCAGCCGCAGATGCTGGGGATCCTCTGCAGCGACGGCAAGCCCAACCACCCCGAAGCCCAGCCGCTGCACTGCGTGTTGGCTTCGGAAACCTGTGCGTTGGATATCATCGGGGCGGAGTATCTGCGCCAGGTGGAGCCGGGAGAGCTGGTGTGGATCAGCCGGCAAGGGTTGCAATCGGTGCGCTGGGCCGAGGCCACCCCCAAGCTCTGCATCTTCGAGATGATCTACTTTGCCCGCCCCGACAGTTGCATGCACGGGGAGAGCCTCTACTCCTACCGGGTGCGGCTGGGGGAACAACTGGCCAAGGAAGCGCCGGCAGAGGCCGACTGGGTGATCTCGGTGCCCGATTCTGGCACCCCGGCAGCCATTGGCTATGCCCGCCAGACAGGGATCCCCTACACGGAGGGGCTGATCAAAAACCGCTATGTGGGCCGCACCTTCATTCAGCCTACCCAGTCGATGCGGGAGCGGGGCATTCGCATGAAGCTCAACCCCCTGGAAGACGTGCTGCGGGGGCAGCGGATTGTGATCGTGGACGACTCGATTGTGCGGGGCACCACCAGCCAAAAGATCGTCAAGGCCCTGCGCCAGGCGGGGGCCACCCAAGTCCACATGCGCATCTCCAGCCCTCCGGTTACCCATCCCTGCTTCTACGGCATCGACACCGACAGCCAAGATCAGCTTATTGCCGCCAAGTACTCGGTGGCAGAAATTGCCGAGAAAATCGGGGTGGACTCTTTGGCCTACCTGAGCTGGGAAGGCATGCTGGCCGCTACGGGCCGGGATCCCAATTCCTTCTGCTCCGCTTGCTTTACCGGCCACTACCCCATCCCCATCCCGGAGGGGCTGAAGCGCTTCAAGCTGGCTTTGGAAACGGCAGCCAGCCGCAAAGACCGCTAGGAGCCTGGGGGGAGAGGAGGGTTCGCCGCAGTTTGCATTTGAATGCCTGCAATCGCCATGACTTTACGCCTGCGCCAGCTAGGGGATCCCATCCTGACTCAAGTGGCTGAGCCGGTCGCCGAGTTTGGGACGCCGGCTTTGCAAAACCTAATTGAAGAGATGCTCGCCACTTTGAAAGAGGCCCAAGGGGTGGGCTTGGCGGCCCCTCAGGTGGGATTCCCCCTCCAGGTCATCATCGTAGCCTCCCGTCCCAACCCTCGCTATCCTGATGCACCCCAGATGGAGCCGCTGGTCATGGTTAACCCCCGCCCCCTAGCTTGCAGCGAGGAGCAGGTGCTGGGGTGGGAAGGGTGCTTGAGCGTGCCCAACTGCCGCGGCCTGGTGGCCCGTTCCCGCGAGGTGGAGGTGGAGTACCACACCCCTGAGGGATCCCGGCAGCGGGTGGTCTGGCGGGATTTTCCGGCGCGCATCTTCCAGCACGAATACGATCACCTCAGGGGCCGATTGTTCCTAGATCGGCAGCCGCAGCAACTGCTCTCTGAGGCCGACTACCAAGCCCAGATTTTGGCCCAGCCCCCTGCCTGAGGATCCCAACATGCCCTACCTGGTCATCTACGACGGCCTGTGCAACCTCTGCGCCAGTGGAGTCCAGCTCTTGGAGCGCCTGGATCGCGGCCAGCAGTTTCGCTACGCCCCCATGCAGGATGGAGCTACCCTGGCCCAGTGGGGGATCCCGCCAGAGCAGATGGAATTGGGGATGATCCTGATCGACCTGGAGCAGCCGCAGCGCCGCTGGCAGGGCTCCGCCGCCGTCGAACAAATTGCCGCCCTCTTGCCCAGCGGATCCCTGTGGCTGGCCCTCTACCACAACCTTCCCGGCCTCAAGCTTTTGGGAGACTGGAGCTATGCCCAGATCCGGGATCACCGCTACGAGTGGTTTGGCCGCCGTGACACCCTTTATCTACCGGCTGTCTGTGAGCGCTGCCGGGATCCCTTGGCAGAAAAGGACTGAAGCTCTTTTTCTGTAAACTGCAATACTTATCTGCCTGGCCCAAGGGATCCCTTTGCCAAGTTTGAATTCCTATCCTCAAAGCTGGCACGTTTGAAAGGTTGAAGTTGAACATATTAGCATATCGAAATATTAGTATATCGAAGAATACCTTCCCGGTGAGAACTCCCCAAGTCTGACCTTGTCTTTATCCAGGGCCAAAGTAAAAATAGAAACGAAGTTAGCCGACAGGGAGTGGGCTGTGGCTACAACTGGATATGGAAAGACTAAAGCTGAAGGAGTTGCCGGCAGTTCAGGAGCCGTTCAGCTAGTCCTTAGGAGTGGCCATCCTTATGGGGGAAACGGGACTGTTGGAAGCTTTGGTGAAAAAAGCAGAAAGATTCTTCTACAGACAACGCAGCAGCATCTGGATTGGCAGGTGCAGTTTGCAGTTTGGAAGACCTTACTAAGCTCTGGCATACCTCAACTGGTGCAAGTAGCAAAAACCTATCAAGTTCCCCTGCGTCCGGTTGGAGACATCCGAGAACGATATAGAGCCGGCGAGCGGGACTTTCGCTGGGCAGATCTGAGGAGGGCCAACCTCAGCGGGCTAAACCTAAGGGGGGTGGACTTAAGCGGGGCCAGCTTGAGTCGAGCGAGACTGGGCCAGGTCAATCTAAGCCACGCCAGCCTGGTTGGAGCCAACCTCAGTCAGGCAGACCTCAGTGGTGCAGACTTGAGGGGAGCCGACTTAAGCGGAGCCAACTTGATGGGGGCCAATCTCATTGGGGCCAACCTGCGGGGAGCCAATCTAGCAGACGCCAACTTGAAGTGGGTCGTCATTTCCCGCGAAACGCAAATTGACCGCAAGTGGCAACTGATCTGGGAAATTGTCAACGGCCACGCCCAGGGGAAAAATCTAGCTCAGGCAGACTTGAGCGGGGCGAACCTGGATTGGGCTGACCTGAGTGGGGCCAACTTGGCTCAAGCAGACCTGAGGGGAGCAAGACTTGCC
>NZ_AXUW01000001.1:2002469-2056500 GCF_002760415.1 Synechococcus sp. 65AY6A5 | reverse complement strand
AATTGATGCCTGCTCTGGGCCGCATCGGCGCCATCAAAGAGGACGAGGCGGTTATTTGTGTTCTCAAAGACCTAAACCCCACCCTGAGAAATCCGGAACGCTCGGACAATTACCCCGTCATCCGCTACCTGAAAACCCTGGCCAGAGAGAGCCGCCACAGCCGCAAGTCCATCATCCTCTTGGGCCAAGAAGCCGTTGTCCCTGCCGAGCTGCGCGAGGAAATTGTGGTCTATGATTTTCCCCTGCCCAGCATCGCCGAAATTGAGCGGATCATTACCCGCGCGATCCCTGCCCGTCAACTGGAGCTAAGCGGCCCGGCGCGGGAACAACTGGTTCGAGCCTGCCAAGGACTGACCCGGCAGCGCATTGAGCGCATCCTGGCCCGCGCCCTAGCCGCCAAGGGCAAGGTCAGCGAAGGGGATATTGATCTCGTTTTGGAAGAGAAAAAACAATACATCCGCCAGACGGAAATCCTGGAGTTTTACAACCCCTCCGAGACCTTGCAAAATGTCGGCGGCCTGGAAAACCTCAAAGCCTGGATTCGGCAGCGCCGCAACAGTTTTAGTGCCCAGGCCCGTGCCTATGGCTTGCCCAGTCCTAAGGGCATTTTGCTGGCCGGGATCCAGGGCACCGGCAAGTCTCTATGTGCCAAAACCATAGCCCGCGAGTGGCGCATGCCCTTGCTCAGGCTGGATGTGGGGCGACTCTTCGGCGGGATCGTCGGCGAAAGCGAAAGCCGCGTGCGCCAGATGATCCAAATTGCCGAAGCCATGGCCCCTTGTGTGTTGTGGATTGATGAGTTGGATAAAGCCTTTGGCGGCGTCAACAGCGAGTTTTCAGGGGATTCGGGCACCAGCAAGCGGGTCTTCGGCAGCCTCATTACCTGGATGCAGGAAAAGACCAAACCCGTTTTTATTGTTGCCACCGCCAACAATGTCCGCATCTTGCCGGCCGAGCTGCTGCGCAAAGGCCGGTTTGACGAAATTTTCTTCGTCAATTTGCCCAACCAACGGGAGCGGGAGGAGATCTTCCAAGTCCACATCCAGCGGCTGCGGCCCAACCGCGTGCGGGATTTTGCCTACCCTGAGCTGGCCATGGCCAGCGAAAACTTCAGCGGCGCAGAAATTGAGCAGACCATCTACGATGCCATGCACATGGCCTTCAACCAGGATCCGCCCCGCGAGTTTACCCAGGAGGATATTCTCGGCGCCATTCGCCAAACCGTTCCCCTGGCCGCCATCGCCCGCGACCAGATTCAAGACTTGAAAGCGTGGGCTGCCGAGTCCGGGGCCCGAACGGCCTCCCGAGATCAACACCTTGTGCACGAGCTGCAAACCCTGGTGCAAAAAAGAGGGCTGGGCCCCATCGAAGTCGACAGCCCCTCCTCATTTAAGTTTTCTAACTAAGGCAGCTCTACCGAGGTGGGCTTGGAGGCGTAGGTTAGGCCCCAGCCCAATTTCTCCCGCATGACGCGGAAAAACTCCGGTCGGCGTAGGCGAATCAAATCTGTGCAGTAGGGGGCGCGGACAACGCGAATTTGGTCTTCTGGCAGGATGTAGCAGCCGGCATTGCCGTCCGCTACCAAAACCAGCGGCTGAGGGCTGGCGGGGCTGATCCATACCTCTTCCGAATCGGGAAAGACCAGAGCCCGTGAGGCCATCGAGTGGGGACAGATAGGGATCAACTGCAACACCGGCAGGCCGGGAGTGATGACCGGCCCTCCCGCAGAAAGGGCATAGGCGGTGGAACCGGTGGGGGTGGCTAAAATAATGCCGTCGGCAGCCACATCCAGCGGTGAGTGATCCCCAATGGTTACTTCAAAGTGGCACATGCTGGTCAAGGGCTCGCGGTGGAGCACCATCTCGTTGAGGCTGAGCACCTCCCAGCGCAATTCGTTGCCGCGGTAGGCCTGCACCAGCAACATGCTGCGGCGATCGAGAATGTACTCGCCAGCAATGGCTGCCTTGGCCGCCTCCTCCAGGTGGGTTAGGTAGGTCTCTGTCAGAAAGCCCAGGTGGCCCGTGTTCACGGCCAGCAAGGGGATCCCTTTGGGGGCCAGTTGCCGGGCTGCTGCCAAAACGGTGCCGTCTCCCCCCAGCACCACGGCAAACTTCATGCTCTCGTCAAAGCCGGCGGGGGCCAGGCTGTCCACCTTGGTCAAGCAGACGGGACTGTCGGGCTTGGCGTAGCCAAGGATGCCGCCCCAGTTGGGTGCGACACAGACTTCCCAACCCTGTTCCTGAAACCAGCGGGACAGGGTTTCGCTGCTGCGCTTGGCGGCGGGCTTGGCGTCGTTGTAGAGGATCCCGGCTTTGGGCTTGCTCATGGGGCAGTGGTGAGGCAGAGGGTGCCAAAACTCTATCAGTTCTGGATCGGCTCTGGGATCCCTTCTGCAACCAGGACGGCAGCGGTCTCGGGTTTTGGTGAAGTAAACCTAGCTTCCGTTCCGGGGTGCCCTGGGCTCGCCTCCAGCTTCGCCCTTGGGCTGGGCAGCGGATCCCGCTTTGCGGGCGCTTTTGCAGCAAACGGTGGCCGGCCCGATGGCCATAGCCAATCCCATGCTGTTTCCTCCGCCCAGGGATCCCTTGCCTTAGAATCAGGCTGGAAGGCCTCCCCAGCAAGGTCTGGTTTCCCCTTGGTTTGGACAGGCTGAGGGGAGTTGCTGTCAACCTCGCTCCTTTCCCCATGCAAGCCTGTACCCTGATTGCCCGCGCCAAGATCAATCTCTACCTAGAAATCCTCGGCTCCCGCCCCGATGGCTATTCCGAGGTGGCCATGATCCTACAGAGCATCACTTTGGCGGATCGCGTGCATCTCCAGCGCCGTCCCCACGGGATCCTCTTGATTTGCGATCACCCGGAAGTGCCGGCAGATGCCCGCAACCTGGCCTACCGCGCGGCTGAGCTGCTGCAAAGGGAATGTCGGGCTGAGCTGGGAGTGGAGATCCAGCTGGAAAAACAGATCCCAGTAGCAGCGGGCTTGGCGGGCGGCTCAGCGGATGCGGCGGCAGTTTTGGTGGGTCTGAACCAGCTTTGGGGCCTGGGCCTGACGGTAGGAGAACTGCAGAGCTTGGCGGCCCGTTTGGGATCCGATATTCCCTTTTGTGTGCAGGGGGGGACGCAGTTGGCTACGGGACGGGGAGAAGTTTTACAGCCGCTGGCCGACTGGGAAGGGATCCCGCTGCTGTTGGCCAAGCCCCGGCATCTAGGGGTTTCCACCGCCTGGGCCTATCAGGCCTTTCGGGCTCGCCACGCCGCTGCCTCGCCTTCTGGCGCGCCCTCCCGGCCCACCTTGCCTCAGGTGCTGGCTGCTCTGGAGCGTCGGGATCTGCTGGGCTTGGCCCGCAGTTTGCGCAACGATCTGGAGCAACCAGTTTTGGCCGAGCACGCTATCGTGGGAAAATTGCGCCAGGCCTTGCTCGAGGCAGGAGCGCTGGGATCCCTGATGTCGGGCTCAGGGCCGACGGTGTTTGGGATCATGGCCAGCCTGGAGAGGGCCGCCCAAGCCCGTGACAGTCTGTGCCACCACTTTCCAGAGGTGGATTTCTGGGTAACCCAGTTTGCTCCCACCGGTATTCTGCTGGAGCCGGATCCCCAGGCCCTCCGTCTCCCCTAGGGCCGGTCAGCTCAACTGGGCTAGCCCGGCCTTGGGAAAGGTGCTTTGCCCGCCCCGACCTCTGACTTGACAAGCTTTGGTAACAAGTAGGACATTGAAGCTCTACGGAAAGCAGCTCAAAACTGGCTTGGCCGCAGGCCGGAGAGGAAGATGAGCGAGAGGACGTTGTTCGACAAAGTCTGGGACGCCCATACGGTGCGGATCTTGCCCTCAGGGCAGACGCAGTTGTTCATTGGGCTACACCTCATCCACGAGGTCACCAGTCCCCAGGCTTTTGCCATGCTGCGGGAGCGCAATCTGCCAGTTCTTTTTCCAGAGCGGACGGTGGCGACGGTAGATCACATTATCCCTACAGACAACCGGACGCGACCTTTTGCGGATCCCTTGGCGGAGGAGATGATCCAGGAGCTGGAGCGCAACTGTCGCCAATATGGCATCCGCTTCTACAACAGCGGCTCCGGCCAGCAGGGGATCGTGCATGTGATTGCGCCGGAGCAGGGGCTGACGCAGCCGGGGATGACCATTGCCTGCGGCGATAGCCACACGTCTACCCATGGGGCCTTTGGGGCCATTGCCTTCGGCATCGGCACCAGCCAGGTGCGGGACGTGCTGGCCACCCAAACTCTGGCCTTGTCCAAGCTCAAAGTGCGCCGCATCGAGGTGCACGGCAGGTTGGGGCCGGGGGTTTACGCCAAGGATGTGATCCTCCACATCATCCGCAAGCTGGGGGTCAAAGGCGGGGTGGGCTACGCCTACGAATACGGCGGCAGCACCATCGAGGCCATGAGCATGGAGGAGCGCATGACCCTCTGCAACATGTCCATCGAGGGGGGAGCCCGCTGCGGCTACGTCAATCCCGACGCGGTAACCTTTGAGTATCTAAAGGGACGGGAGTTTGCTCCTCAGGGATCCGACTGGGAGGAGGCAGTGGCCTGGTGGCAAAGCCTGGCCAGCGGCCCCGACGCCGTCTACGACGACGTGGTGGTGTTTCAGGCCGCAGAGATCGCCCCCACCGTAACCTGGGGAATCACCCCTGGTCAGAGCATTGGGGTGGACGAGCGGATCCCGGCACCGGAAGAGCTGCCGGAAAGCGAGCGGGAGCTGGCCAAGGAAGCCTATGCCTACATGGGCTTGCGGCCGGGGGATCCCATCGTGGGCACGCCAGTGGATGTCTGCTTCATTGGCAGTTGCACCAACGGCCGCTTGAGCGATTTGCGGGAGGCGGCCAAGATTGCCAAAGGACGGCGAGTAGCGCCTGGAGTGAAGGCGTTTGTCGTGCCCGGCTCGGAGCGGGTCAAGCAGGAGGCGGAACGCGAGGGCCTGCGCGAGATCTTTGAGGCGGCAGGGTTTGAGTGGCGGGATCCCGGCTGCTCCATGTGTTTGGCCATGAACCCAGACCGCCTCGTAGGCCGGCAGATTAGCGCCTCTTCTTCCAACCGCAACTTTAAGGGTCGCCAGGGATCCCCCAGTGGGCGCACCCTGCTCATGAGCCCGGCCATGGTGGCGGCGGCGGCCGTGAGCGGCAAAGTGGTGGACGTGCGGGAACTGCTCTAGCCAGCGGGGCCGTTCAACCTCCCCCGGCAGCCTGAGCGGCTGCCGGCTGCGAAGAAGGGGGCTAAGACTGGAGAAGCGGGTAGAAGTGCCCCACCGGCCCTTGTCCTGCGCCGATGGCCAGAGGATGCCGCAGGGCTTCGGTAACATAGGCCTTGGCTGCTAGCGTCGCCGCCAAGGGATCCTTGCCCCAAGCCAGTTGCGCCGCAATGGCTGCCGAGAGGGTACAGCCGGTGCCGTGGGTGTGGCGGGTGGGGATGCGCTCGCTTTTGAGGATCTCCAGCCGCTCGCCGTCAAACCACACATCCACCCCCTGCAGTTCCCCTGGCATACCTCCCCCCTTGACCAAAACCGCCTTACAGCCCAGGGCGTAGATGCGGCGGCCCGCCTCCTCCATATCCGCCAATGACTGCAGCTCCATCCCTGCCAAAATCTGGGCCTCGTAGCGGTTGGGGGTAACGACCTGGGCCAGCGGGATCAGCCGCTCGCGGATGGCCTGGATGGCGTCTTCTGCCAGCAGCTTGGCCCCGGTGCGGGAGACCATCACCGGATCCACCACCAGCGGCTGCAGGGCCCACCGCTCCACTTGGCGGGCCACCTCCCGCACGATCTCGACATTGAGCAACATGCCGGTTTTGATCCCTTGCACCCCGATATCCTGCACCACCGCCTCAATCTGGGCGGCCACCGCCTCCGGCGGCAGGGCATCCACGCGGTTGACCCCGAGGGTGTTTTGGGCAGTTACGCAGGTGAGGGCGGAAGTGCCGTGGACGCGCTGGAAGGCAAAGGTGCGCAGATCCGCTTGAATGCCCGCTCCGCCGCCGCTATCGGATCCGGCAATGGTGAGGGCAACAGGGGGATGCTGCTCGGCCAACATTGGAGCCGACATTGGTTCAGATGTGGGGACAGACATTGGCCAAAGGACAAAAACTGCCGAGGGTACCGCTAGCCATTTCTGTCCTTCAGCGTAGCAACGAAATGATTCCCGCTAGCCTCTGAGGTCTTGGGAAAACTCTTTCAGACCCGATAGGCAACGCAGTTGCGAACGCGCCGGCGGCGCGGGCGCTATCCCCAACTCCCCTCTTCCTAAGGAGAGGGGTGGGCTGTCTTCAATCGGAATGGCCATCGTCGGTAGTAGCTACTACCTCCACCCAAGCCCTATCCCCCTCCACCGCCGTCAGGCTCCAGCGCAGAAGCTGAGCTGGCTGTCCTAGCTCCTGGGCCACCTGCTCGGTAAGGGATCCCTCCAGTCGAGCAGCAGAAACCGGCAGGCTTAGGGGCAGGGAAAGGCGGAGAAAGTGCAGCTTCACAGGCCGTTAGAACTCCTTTGAGTAACCCGCACAGAATTGCCCTCAACGGGGGTGGATATCCAAGCAGGGCTAGGAGCCAAACTGGAGACGATAGACCTCCTCCTCTTGGTCCGTCTCCACCTCTAGATCGGAAGTAGGATAGGCTACACACAGCAGCACAAAGCCCTGAGCCTTGAGTTCCGGCCCGATCCCCATGGCGTCAGGCTGGGCCACGGATCCCGACTTCAGCCTCCCTGCACAGGTGGTACAGACTCCCGCCTGGCAGGAAGAGGGCAGCTCTAGGCCGTGTTCGAGAGCCGCCTGTAAAACTGTCTGATCTGCCGCCGCGGTAAACCGGTAGGTTTGGCCCCGGTGATGAACGGTTACCTGGTAAACCATAGCCGTCATCAGGAACGAACCCGCGAAGGAGTGCAGACCACCGTCAGCGACTGCGGCTGGCGCATTTTCTTTATCTGAACCTCGATCTTCTCAGCCCCCTCCGCCTTCAGGTCGGCGATGTAGCGACCTTTATGCGCCTCTGCTTCTTTCTCGCTGGCGAAGGGGCCGTAGTAATAGGTGCAGTCGTCGGTGGTGATCTCAACCCAGACTGCTAGGCCCCGCAGCCTATCCAACAGCCAGACCAAAGGGTTGCCCACGGGATCCATCCCCCCTATTAAGCGCAAAGGATGACTCAGGATCTTTTGCAATCACCTAGATTCTACTGCCTTCGTTGAGGATTTGTTGAGAAATGTTTCGACCTCGGTGGGGGGAGCGCTGCCGGTGGATCTCGTAGAGGGCGATGCCCGCCGCCACCGAAGCATTCAAACTTTCCGTGCGGCCCGCCAAGGGGATCGACAGCAGTTGGTCGCAGTGGCGCTGGGTGAGCAAGCTGATGCCTTCCCCTTCGGATCCCACCACCAAGGCAATAGGTCGGCGAAAGTCGGCGCTGTAGATAGGGGCAGCCCCCTGGCTGGTGGTGCCATAGACCCAAAACCCCTGCCCTTTAAGATATTCCAGGGCGCGATTTAAGTTCACCACCCGCGCCACCGGCAAAGTAGAGAGGGCCCCCGCTGCCACCTTCATCACCGTCGCAGTGACGCCTGCCGCCCGCCGCTGTGGGATCACCATCCCCTGCATGCCAAACGCCTCCACGCTGCGGGCAATAGCCCCCAGGTTGTGGGGATCCTGGATCCCGTCCAGCACCACCAGCACCGGATGGGGGCCGGACTGGCGGCTCTGTTCCACCAGCTCTTCCAGATCCACATAGCGGTAAGGGGTGGCCTGGGCGGCGATCCCCTGGTGGTTGGCTCCAGCGGTGAGAAGGTTTAGCCGCTGGAGAGACACCTCATCGATGACGGTACCCCGTGCTTTGGCTTCTTCCAACAAAGACCAAAATTGGGGGCTGTAGCGCAACCGCGGCAGCACCCACACTCGGTTAAGGGTGGCCTGGCTTCTCAGCGCAGCCAACACGGTTTGGCGACCGTAGATGATCTCTTGTTCAGGTTCGGCTTCGGGATCCCGGTTAACCTGCAGCTCCCCGTCTTCTGGACTGGCAACGGGAGGGCTGGGATTTGGCTGGGGGCGCTCCTGCTCAGCCTTGCGACGAAGCGGCTTTACGGGCGGCTCTTGCGCCGCCGGCTGGAGATGGAGCGGGGAGCCCCCCTCGCGCCGTTTGGTCTGCTTGGGCTTGTTGAAGGGTTGCCCCGCCCCTTGCCGCTGCAGCTTGCTCCGGCGAGACAGCCGTAAGGGAGGTTTGCATTGGGAAGGCTTGGGCATGGGCAGAGAACGGTGCAGAGTAAAAGCCGATCTTAACCTTCCCCCTCGCCTATCGTCTTGGCCAAAACATCGGTGAGAGCGAGAATGTGGCGTAGCCGCTCGGGATCGGTGAGGTAAAGGTAGCCCAAGATGGTTTCCAGGCCACTGGCATTCTGGTAGTCGGCCAAGGGCAAGTGGCGGGGTGGACGACCGCAGCCGTTGCGGCCCCAGCGGACGATCTCCCGCTCTTCAGGGCTGAGATAGGGCAAAAGCGCCAACAACAATCTGGCCTGAGCAGATCCGCGTACCCGCCTTACCACCTGCCGATGGTAAAGCTCTGGCCGAGTGGGAGGAAACAACTGCTGCCGTCGCACGTGCAGTTCGTAAATGGCATCTCCCAGGTAGGCCAGGGCTGCAGGCGACAGGCGACCGATCTCAGCCAAAGAGAAGCTTGCAGAAGTGGGATCGGACAGGAGATCGCTCACGACAGCTTACAAAAACTATTTGGCTATTTGGAAAAATGCCTAGAACCGCTGCCGTCGGTTCATAGCAAATTCGAGACTCCACTGGCTGGCTCAGTCTATGCTAGGGCAAGCTTCCTGCCTTCTGCCAGTCTCACTGCTGCCCTGAACTTTTCCCTCGCCTGCTCAGGTTATTGGATCACAAAGACGCTGCAAGCCTTGAAAAGCCAGCTGAAACCCCGTCAAGAAGCTGGAGAGCAAAATCCAGGGAAGCTGTGGGCAAGCGGGCCGGCATCAACGCGAAAAGCTGGAAAGCAGAGCCCATCTGGCCAAGCCGCCGCTCAGCAGAGGATGGAGAGACTCGCAAGGCCGTCCAAGACAAGGGGATGGATGGAGAGGGGAAGCCGCTTAACCAAAATTGGGAAACAACAGATCTCCATTGAGCAGAAGCAGGTAGGCGACGATTGCCCCGCCCATGCCCCCTACCAAAAAGCCGGCGGCCAGTTCGCTCCAAGATTGGGATCCCTGCACCGGCCCGTCGTTGCGCTGCGGGGAGACGGTGCCGTAGAGAGAGAGAGCTGCCGTCATGATTAAGATCAGGCCACAGGCTCCCAGGAAACCGCTCAGCAGGCCGATGGGCTCGCTGCGCAGCGGCCCTAGCTTGGCAAAAGGCCCCACCAACCAATAGCCGTGGGCCATGCCAATTTCCAAACCCCGCCAAATGGAGCTCAATCCCGGCCGGTTGATGGGCAACCAGTCTATCAACAGACGGACAACAGGCGCGTGGTTGATCGGCGTCCAGAAATCGCCAATCTGCGGATCCCCTTCCGGGACGGCGATATATCCCCTATTAGGAGAAACGGTATCGGCAGTGGGTTCAACCATGTCGGCAACTCTGGTTCCAGTGCAAAAAGGGTTAGAAAAACCTCAAATTCCAAAAAGTCTGGCTTAAAAGACCAGGGATCCCTGTGGGTGTTGCTGGCGCGGCTGGGGATCCCTGGCTTGCGAGTTCAGAACGTCAAAATGTCGGGGAAGAAGCGGTTGATCTCGATGAACAGCGCAAAAACGAAGCTGGAAAACAAGATAAAGGCCACTGGAGCCGTGGTGAGAAACTTGGTGAAATCAGACATACATACCTCTCAAGTTGGATGGGTGAAGCTAAGCCAAAAGCCGAGGAGAAGCCCCTTCTTCAGCGAGGAGAGATGGGCACGGCCTCTTCCGGCTCCTGAATTTCGCCGCTGGCAATTTCCTTGAAAGCAGCGGCAGGCCAGGCCAAAGCCGTGAGGAAACAGCGCAGCGCCAAGGGGACGTCGATGATGCTTTCTTTCATCTCCGGCTCGTCGCTATTCCGGACAGCAATCAGATAGGAGCGCCCAGCCCAGCCCAGCCAGCCGGCGATGTAGAGGAAAAGCAGGCCAGGGATGAGAAACTCGCCTGCATGGCTCCAGCGGCCATCGGTAACCAGGTGGGGCAAGCCTTCTTCGCCACAGAGCAGCTTGCTGTAGCGCTCAAAACGCTTTTCGGTTTGGACCAACTTTTGCTGGTAAAGGGGAGCCAACTCAGGGCTAGCGTTGCGGATTTTCTCTTCAAGGCTGCTCAGGCGCTGATCTCGTAGAGCCTGGAAAGCAGGAACTTCGCTACAAGGCTTCAAGCCAATCAAAGGCTCTGCCTGCACTGCCTGGGTAAAACCAAGCGCTAGGCAAAGGGCCAAAAGGAGACTCAAAAGGGTTCGCATGGCAGGATGTGTCCTTGAGCTAGGGACTCAATGGGGAGGAATGCTCAGTGCAGAAACGAGCACCAAACGGTTAGTATCATACTCCTGAGCGCCTTATCCGGAGGGATCTCGGGTTTTAGCTCACACAATTCTTAAGGATCCTGAGGCATTCCCACCCCTTTTTCCCATGGCCTGTGTCCTTGCCATTGAAACCAGTTGCGACGAAACGGCTGTGGCGGTGGTGGAGGCGGAGCCAACCTGGCCGACCTTTGCCCCACGGCAGCTCAGCTCTGTGGTGGCTAGCCAGATCGACCTCCATGCAGCCTACGGGGGCGTGGTGCCGGAGGTGGCTGCCCGCCGCCATGTGGAAACTCTGCCCTTTGTGCTCGAGTCAGCGCTGCAGCAGGCCGGGCTAGGCGTAGCCGAGGTGGATGCCATTGCCGTAACTTGTGCGCCGGGCCTGGTGGGATCCCTGCTGGTGGGGCTGATGGCGGCCAAGACCTTGGCGCTGCTCTACGATAAGCCCTTGATTGGGGTACATCACCTGGAGGGCCATCTCTTCAGCGGCTTTTTGGCCACAGCCGACTTGCAACCTCCCTGCCTGTGCCTTTTGGTTTCGGGAGGCCACACCAGCTTGATCTGGATGAAGGACTACGGGGAGTACCAGACAATGGGCCGCACCCGCGACGATGCTGCCGGCGAAGCCTTTGATAAGGTGGCGCGGCTGTTGGGGCTGGGCTATCCGGGCGGGCCCCAGATCGACCGCTGGGCGCAACAAGGGGATCCCCATCGCTTTCCCCTGCCGGAAGGCAAGCTGGACCACCCCTACGACACCAGCTTCAGTGGCCTGAAGACGGCTGTGCTGCGCCTCGTCCAGCACTTGCAGCAGGAAGGCCAGGAGCTGCCCATTGCCGACATTGCCGCCAGCTTTCAGGCCTGCCTAACGCGCGTCCTCACGGAAAAAGCCGTGGCCTGCGCCGAAGCTCTTGGCCTCTCAACCCTGCTGCTGACTGGCGGGGTAGCTGCCAACCGGGAGCTGCGCGCTCGCCTTCTGGAAGCGGGCCAGCAAAAGGGCCTGCGGGTGGTGATCCCGCCCCCAAACCTCTGTACCGACAACGCCGCCATGATTGGGGCAGCCGGCCTCTGTCACTGGCTGCGCGGGGAGGTCTCCCCCTTGGATTTGGGCGTGGCTTCGCGCATGGCGCTGGAGGAGATCCCTGCTCTCTACACGGCTGGGCGCAAAGATTACCGCGAGCTGCCAACAGGTTCTGCCGTCGCTCTCTGACGCTGTCTCACCTCGAGGTAGATGAGCAAGGCGTTGATGTCGGCGGGGTTGACGCCGCCAATGCGGGCCGCCTGGCCCACGGTCAGAGGCCGGACTGCCGCCAGTTTCTCCCGCGACTCTTTGGAGAGGGTGGGGATGGAGTGGTAGTCCAGATCGGGGGGCAGGGGGCGGTGGTACTGCTTGCTCACCTGCTCGATCTGGGCTTGTTGCCGCTGGATGTAGCCGCTGTATTTGACAGCAATTTCTGCTGCCTCCTGCTCAAAGGGATCCAGCTCCTCATTTCCCAACCCCAGCTCTAGCAGGTCGGCGTAGTGGATCGGGTTGCGGCGCAGGAGCTCGGCCAAGGTGGCGGATCCTTTGATCCCCTGGCCGGTCAGTTGGCTGAGGTGGATCCCGGCGGGGTCGTGGGCCTTGACCCGCTGGGTTTCTAGGCGCTCGATCTCGGCGGCAATGCGGGCCTGCTTGGCCTGGAAGAGGGCCCAGCGGCGGTCGTCGATGAGGCCCCATTCCCGCCCCAGGGGGGTGAGGCGTTGGTCGGCGTTGTCGGCGCGTAGGATAAGGCGGTATTCGGAGCGGCTGGTGAGCATGCGGTAGGGCTCCCGCAGCTCTTTGGTACAAAGGTCGTCGATGAGGGTGCCGATGTAGCTGGACTCCCGCGGCAGGGTTACCAGCGGCTTCCCCTGCACCAGGCGGGCGGCGTTGATCCCGGCGATCAGACCCTGGGCTGCTGCCTCTTCGTAGCCGGTGGTGCCGTTAATTTGGCCGGCACAGAACAGCCCCTGCACCTTCTTGGTCATCAGGGTGGGGTAGAGCTGGGTGGCCGGCAGATAGTCGTATTCCACGGCGTAGGCAGGCCGCAGCATGACGCACCGCTCCAGGCCGGGCAGGGAGCGCAGCATCTGGATCTGGATCTTTTCTGGCATCCCCGTCGAGAACCCCTGGATGTAGAGCTCCGGCAGATCCCGCCCCTCTGGCTCAATAAAAATTTGATGGCTTTCCTTGTCGGCAAAGCGGACGATCTTGTCTTCGATGCTGGGGCAGTAGCGGGGCCCCTTGGCCTCCACCCAGCCGCCGTAGACCGGCGTCTCGTGGAGGTTTTCGCGGATGATGCGGTGGGTCTCCGGCGTGGTGCGGGTGAGATAGCAGTCCATCTGCTCCCGCGGCACCCACACCTCCGGGTCAAAGCTAAACCAGCGCAGGTCGGGATCCCCTGGCTGCCGCTCCATCACGGAAAAATCGACGCTGCGGCGATCCACACGGGCAGGGGTGCCCGTCTTCAGCCGACCTGTCTCAAAGCCCAGTTGGCGCAGGGTGTCGGTCAGGCCTTCGACGGCAAATTCCCCCGCTCTGCCAGCAGGCTGCCAGTGGCGGCCAATCCAGATGCGCCCTCCCAGAAAGGTGCCCGTGGTCAGGATCACCGCCCCACAGCCGAAGACGCTGCCAAAATGGGTAACCACGCCCACCACCTCATCGTTGCGCCCCAGCACCAGGTCGGTGACAGTGCCCTCGCGGATGCTCAGATTGGGCTGGTTTTCCACCACCGAGCGCATTACCCGCGCGTACTCGCGTTTGTCGGTTTGCGCCCGCAAGGCCCATACCGCCGGCCCCCGCGAGCGGTTGAGCACCCGCTTTTGCAAATAGGTGCGGTCGGTAACTTTGCCCATCTCGCCGCCAAGGGCGTCGATTTCGTGCACCAGTTGCGACTTGGCCGGGCCCCCCACAGCGGGGTTACAGGGCTGCCAGGCGATCTTGTCCAGGTTCAACGTCAGCATCAAGGTATTACAGCCCAGCCGCGCTGCCGCCAGGGCCGCTTCACAGCCAGCGTGTCCCCCACCCACGACGATCACGTCGTAGTGGTCGAGAAAGTCCACGTTGTCCCGTCCAACTTTGAGCATAGGATCGCCTCCGCGGAATACCGGGATCCCCTATCCCAATTAGGTTGTTACAGCTTGTTTCTCCAGTCTAGCGACGGATAGAGGGCTATCCCCAAATCTCGGCAAGAGAAAGCCAGACCTCCACCAGTCTGCCGCTCCGAGGTTGCCCAAACCGGCTACGATCCCGCTCTCCCCAGCCGGATCTAATTCAGACTATTTTAGTCGGGTTTAGTTGACGGGGTCGATCGCGGGTGATAAGATTGCCCTCGACGACGGGTAAACAAGATCCAGCCCTTTCTCCTGTCTGAGGCTTCCTATGACCCAAACCCTTTCCCACCGCCCGCTCAGCCCTGCCGATTTGCCGCCCAGCTCGGCCTTGCGCACCCTCCAGGTGGGCTTTAGGCGCTTGCGCTGTCGGGAATGTGGGGCCGAGTATGAGCCGGTGGCCAAGCACGTGTGCGACCTGTGTTTTGGCCCCCTGGAAGTGGTCTATGACTACGACTGGCTCAAGAGCGTTGTCAGCCGGCAGAGCATCCAGGCCGGGCCGCTCTCCATCTGGCGCTACCGACCTTTCCTGCCGGTCCTTTCGGAGCGGCCCATCGATGTGGGCACCGGCATGACGCCGCTGGTGAAGGCGGAGCGGCTGGGCCGGCGGCTGGGGTTAAAAAACCTCTACCTCAAGAACGACGCCGTCAACATGCCCACCCTCAGCTTTAAGGATCGGGTGGTGTCGGTGGCCCTGACCCGCGCCAAGGAGCTGGGCTTTACCACCGTTTCCTGCGCCAGCACGGGCAACTTGGCCAACTCCACGGCTGCCATCGCCGCCCACGCCGGCCTGGACTGCACCATCTTCATCCCGGCGGATCTGGAGGCGGGCAAGGTGCTGGGATCCCTCATCTACAATCCCACCGTCATGGCCGTGGAGGGCAACTACGACCAGGTCAACCGCCTCTGCGCCGAGGTGGCGGATCGCTACGGCTGGGGCTTTGTCAACATCAACCTGCGCCCCTACTACGCAGAAGGCTCGAAAACCTTAGCCTACGAGGTGGCGGAGCAACTGGGGTGGCAACTGCCGGATCAGGTAGTGATCCCGCTAGCGTCGGGATCCCTGTACACTAAGGTTTACAAAGGTTTTCAGGAGTTCGTGAAGGTGGGCCTGGTGGCAGAAAAGCCGGTTATTTTCCACGGCGCCCAGGCCCGGGGCTGTGCGCCCATCGCCCAGGCCTTCCGCGAGGGGCGGGATTTTGTTACTCCCGTTAAGCCGAACACCATCGCCAAGTCTATTGCCATCGGCAACCCTGCCGACGGCATCTACGCCCTGGAGATTGCCCGCAAAACCGGCGGCCAGATCGCGACGGCCACGGATCCCGAGATCATTGCCGGCATCAAGCTCCTGGCCGAGACTGAGGGCATCTTCACCGAGACGGCTGGCGGCACCACCATTGCCGTGCTCAAACGCCTGGCCGAATCGGGCCAGCTCGATCCCGAGGCGATTACGGTAGCCTATATTACCGGTAATGGCTTGAAAACTCAGGAGGCGGTGCAGGCGCATGTGGGCCACCCGCTGGTAATTTCGCCCAAGCTGGAGAGCTTTGAACAGGCATTGGAGCGCGCCCGCACTCTGGAGCGGCTGGACTGGCAGGAGGCTTCGGTTTGAAGCGAGAGGGATCCCCCTGGGCTCTTAACGGCGTCTTAGTGAAGAACTGTTACGATCCCTGGCACAGACCCACTCGCTCAGGAGCTCTGCACCATGCCTATCCTCCGTTCTGTCCGTCACTTTGCGCGTCGCTGCTTGCCGGTGGCAGTGGCGGTGTTGACCCCCCTTGCTTTGGCTCCCACGGCTCGGCCTCAGGGGCTGAACACCATTGCCGTTGAGCTGGAAACTTTGCCCAGCAGCTACTCGACGTTGGCGACGGCTTTGCGGGCGGCGGGGCTGAACACGGCGTTGGCGGGGCCGGGGCCGTTCACGGTCTTTGCCCCTTCCGATGTGGCCTTTGGGCAACTGCCGCCGGGCACCGTGGAGACGTTGTTGCAGCCGGCCAATCGGGATCAGCTCACCCGCATCCTCACCTATCATGTGGTGCCGGGGCGGATTACCTCGTTTGACCTGCGGCCTGGCCAATCGGCCACTCTGACCACCTTGGCGGGGCTGCCGCTGCGGGTGCAGGTGGGAGCCGATGGCAGCATCCGGGTCAACGGGGCCAATGTGAACTTGGCGGATATTCCGGTTTCCAACGGGGTGATTCACGGCATTGACGGGGTGCTGCTACCCTAGTCTTCTAAGGTTGGTCGCTGGACGAAGCATTGGCTTATGGCAGTCAAGGTGTTAATTCCCACCACGCTGCGGGTGCTCACCCGGGATCAGGAGGTGGTAAGTTGCGAGGGATCCACCGTTCGGGAATTGCTGGAGGCCTTGGAGCAGACCTATCCGGGCATCAAGGCGCGGCTGTGCGATGAAAAGGGGGAATTGCGCCGCTTTGTCAATCTCTATGTCAACAGCGAAGACATTCGCTTCCTCCAGGGATCGGACACGCCTCTACAGGATGGGGATGAGGTGAGCATCGTCCCTGCTGTTGCCGGGGGATGAAAGTTGCCGAGCCGGCTGTGGCTGCTTGGGAGTGGTTGAGCAAGCCGGCGCCGCTGGTGGCGCCTACGTTGCTGGGCATGGTGCTGGTGCGGCAATTTGCCGATGGGCTGCAGGTGCGGGCGCAGATTGTGGAAACGGAAGCCTACACCGCCGGCGATCCGGCATGCCACGCCTATCGCCGCAAGACCCGCCGCAACCAGGTGATGTTCGGGCCGCCCGGCCATCTCTACGTCTATCGCATCTACGGCCTCTACCACTGTCTCAACATCGTCACCGAGGCGGAAGGGATCGCGTCAGCGGTTTTGATCCGGGCAGCCCAGTTGGATCGCCTGCCGGAGTGGATCCCGGCCAATAAGCGCATGAAACCGGCGCGGGTGGCGGCGGGGCCGGGCCTGCTCTGCCAAGCGCTGCGCATCGACGGATCCCACAATGGCTGGCGGCTGGAACCGGTGGCAGCCGGCCAGGAAGGCATTTGGCTAGAGGGATCCCCTGCTTGGGAGGCACAGTTCCCCATTGTCCAAACTACCCGCATCGGCATTACCCGCGGTGCGGAGCTCCCGTGGCGCTGGTACATTAAGGGGCATCCGGCGGTGTCGCACTATTAGTGGGGGCAAGCCGACAATGCTGCCGCAAGGCAAAGACTCCTGGCAAAGGCTGTCTGGGCTGGTCAGCGGCGTTGTGCTGCTCCTGCCCGCGTTGGCCCAGCCGGTTGCAACTTCTCCAGGACTCTTGACAATGCAAGCCCAGCGCCACTCCCCCTATCGCACCAGGTTGCAGCGCTGGCATGCCCCCCAAGGTTTTCAGGGCTGGTCAGCCCGCGGGATCCGGCTGAACGCCCAAGGGCAATTGGTCTTAGATCCAGAGAGCTGGCGGCAAGAAGTCAGCCTTGAGGAGCCGCAGTCGCCATTGCGCGGACGTCCTTTTCATCCCCCCGGCAGCTATTGGGTGGGAGAAGCCATCAGCCCGGAAGTTCCCGCCAGCTTTCCTCTGGTGGAAGCAATCGTCTCCTGGAATGCCACCACCCCTCCCGGCACCTGGCTAGAAGTGGAGATCCGGGCCAAGCTTGCGGGGCGCTGGACGAAGTGGTATCACGCCGGCGTGTGGGCTGCCGATCCGCCCACCCTGGCCAGCCACTCCGTGCGCGGGCAGGAAGACGCAGATGGCAACCTGCACACGGACTTGTTGGTGCTCAAGGATACCCACAACGGGGCAGAGGCTTTCCAAGTCAGGGTGCGCCTGTTCACGCAAGAGGCGGGCCGCTCTCCCCTGGTGGATCAGGTGGCGGTTGCCTTTTCCAACCAGCCGGCCCAGCCCGACCGCCTCTCCCCTGGGGATCCCAGCCGCTGGGGCCAGGTCTTGGAGCTGCCCTTGTGTTCCCAAATGGTCTATGCCGACGGGGGAGCAGCTTGGTGCAGCCCCACTGCCTTGGCGATGGTGATGGCCTACTGGCAGCGGGATCCCCCCCCCCTGTGAGCCGTTGGTGCGCGCCGCGGCGGCCGGGGTGTACGACCGGGTTTACCAGGGCCACGGCAACTGGGCCTTCAACGTGGCTCATGCCGCCGAGCGGGGTTTGGCCGGCGTGGTGGCGCGGCTGCAGAGCCTGGCCCAGGCAGAAGCCTGGATCGCGGCCGGCGTGCCGGCTATCCTCAGCTATGCCTGGGGCGAGGGCGAGCTGGAGGGGGCGCCGATCCCCAAAAGCAACGGCCATCTGGCGGTGCTGGTGGGGTTCGACCGCCAAGGGGATCCCATCCTCCACGATCCGGCGGCCAAGACCAACGAAGAAGTTCGCCGCACCTACCGCCGCGACCAGCTAGAGCCTTTGTGGTTGGCCCACTCCGGGGGTACCGTCTATTTGATCTATCCGCGAGGGTGGCCAATTCCGGACCCATAGGTTAGCCCCGGCCTTCCACCGGGCTGGAGGCTTCTGCTCGAAGAGGCTGGGATATCGAGCGGACAAAAACGAACATGGCTTGGCGAGCATCCGATTGCCATCTGGCTTTTCGACGGGGATTTGAGTAAGGATATTAATAAGAAGTGAGGAGTGCAACTCACCCTTGGGTGAGACGGCTTAAGCATGGATAGGGTTAGGGTTCAAGGCCTGCGAGGCTGGCTGAGGGGTTTCCCTATGCCGAGCAGGCGGTGGGGCGCGGCTGTCCGCAGAAAAAGTAGCGGGGCAATTTCTGCCGGCTTTTACGTGAGTTGCTATCGACATGGAGGTTTGGGTTCCCGCCGCTTCCCAGTTTGTGGGAGAGGATGAGCTGCATCATGCCACGACGGGCTTCCCCTGCACCGCTATCTTTGCCGGCGCTGAGTGCTCTGGTGCTGGCCCTCTCGGCCTGCGGCGAGCTCTCTTCCTCTAATTTGTCTCCCAGCGTCGTTTCCCCTTCTGCCCTGCAGCCGGTTTCCACCCCAACTCCCCTCGCCCCCGCCGCTCTCACACTCGAACAGGCCCGCCAATCGGGTTTGGCGGTGCCCAACAACCGCATCGTCCTGCTCCTCCAGGAACAAGGATCCGATCTGGTGGCCCAGCTCCCTGCCTCCGAGGTGGATCGCTGGCTGGCTCGTACCCCCACCTGGCCGGGGGTGGAGGGGATCGATCTCAGCATTACCCTGGGCAGCTATCGCCAGACCGCCAACGCGCCCCTGCGCCTAGGGCAGCCGGCCACCTTCACTTTTACCAACCCACCTGCCGGGGAAGCGGAGCTCAGCGCCATTGCCTACCGGGGATCCACCACCTTGGCACAAGGGAAGGGATCCCTGACCCTTTCTGCCCGTTCTGGGGGCTCTGGCGGTGCCAATCGCCGCCTTTCTATGTTGGTGCTCTCCGGGGTAGAGGTGCCGCTGCTGCACACGGGATCGGGGGTGCCGGCGCCCGGCCAGCCGTTGCTGCTGTCGGGGGAAAATCTGGAGCGGGCAGAAACGGTTCTCTTCGCTTCAGCCGCCAATCCCGAGCGCAGCTGGAGAGGGGAGATCCGCTCCCGCAGCAACGACCGCCTAACGGTGATGCCGCCGGCCTCCCTTGCCGGCACTGTTTGGGTGGCCGTTGCCGATGCTGCAGGGCAGGGGTTGGGAACCCTGGTTTACGAGTGGCCGGCCCCTACCCCCTCACCCACCCCTACTGCGGCAGCAGCCTCAGCCTGGCGGGTGGAGACCTTGCTGCATGGCCGCACCTCCTCGGCAGTTAACCCCGGGAACAGCGCCTCCGATAGCGGCGGCGAGTCCAGACTCTCCCTCGGACAGATCGGCGGCATTGCCGTCGACCCGGAAGGATTCTTTTACTTAGCTGACCCGGCCCAGCACCGGATTTTTCGGCTTTCTCCCGAAGGGGAACTGGAGGTGTGGGCGGGCAGTGGCAAGGCCGGCCATCGAGACGGAGCAGCGGATCAGGCGCAGTTCGACTCTCCCCAGGGGCTGCTCTGGGATCCCAAGGGGGGGTTGTGGGTGGCCGACAGCGGCAACCATTGCCTGCGCTACATCAGCCGACAGCGGCGGGTGAGCACCTTTGCCGGCACCTGTTCAGCCGGCCACCGAGATGGAGAGCGCGACGAGGCGCAGTTTCGCGAGCCCTTTGGCCTGGCCTTGGGTCTAGACGGCAGCCTTTACGTGGCCGATCGCGCCAATCGTCGCATCCGCCGCATCACTCCCACGGGCAAGGTGACGACGGCCGCTGGCACCGGCCAGCCGGGATCCGCGGATGGGCCGGCAGACCAAGCCCAGCTTCTGGAGCCGACAGCTCTGGCAGTGGACAAGGCGGGTAGCCTCTGGATTGCCGATAGGCATCGCCTGCGCCGGCTCTCTGCCGACGGACACCTGACCACCCTCTCCCAGGCGGAAGCAGGCTACCGCGATGGCCCTCTGGCGGAGGCCCGTTTTCAAACCCTTGCGGGGCTGGCTTTCGACAGTGCGGGGGTCCTCTGGCTGACTGACCAAGACAACCGCCGCATTCGCCGTCTTCAGCCCAGCGGGCAGGTCTCTACCCTGGCCGGGGGGGATGAGCCGGGCTGGCAGGATGGCCCGGTGGTCTCAGCTCGCTTCCAGCGGCCTGGCTCTCTACTTGCCTTGCCAGACGGCAGCTTGGTGGTGGTGGATGCTGGCCTGCCTGGCTTGCGGCGTCTTAGCCGCGTCGTCCCCCAGCCCGCCACTCCCGTTTCGAGGGGATCCCCCTAGGTGCGACGGTGACGGGCCAGGGCCGCTTCGTAAGCCCGCCGACTGGCCTGCAGGGACTTTCCCAAATCCACCACGGGGCGGGGATAGTCTACCCCCAGCCGCACGCCAAACTGCTTTTGCTCAGCAGCGCTGAGGCGGTAGGGCTCGTGGATCTTGTCCCCCGGGATTCCGGCCAGCTCCGGCAGCCAGTGGCGCAGGTAGTGGCCCTGGGGATCGTAGTCGCGGGATTGCTTGGGAATGTGGAAGTAGCGAAAGCCGCGGGCATCGTTGCCCACGCCGGCGGTGTAGTTCCAGTTGCCGTAGTTGCTGGCCACGTCGTAGTCAATCAGCAGCGATTCAAACCATTCCGCCCCCAAGCGCCAGTCGATCCCCAGGTTCTTGGTGAGGAAGCTGGCCACATTCTGCCGCCCGCGGTTGGACATAAAGCCAGTGGCGGCCAGCTCCCGCATGTTGGCATCCACCAGAGGGTAGCCGGTCTCGCCGCGGCACCAAGCCTGAAAGCGGTCCCAGTCCTGCTGCCAGGGGATGGGGATCCCTTGGATCCCTGCGGGGCGAAACAGCTTGGCCCCATGCTTGGCCAAGATGAAGCGAAAGTAGTCCCGCCACAGCAGCTCAAACACCAGCCAGTAGGTGGATTCGTTGCGCACCCGCTCCTCCTCGTAGCGCTTGACTTCGGCGTAGACAACGCGAGGGGAGATGCAGCCCAACGCCAACCAGGCAGAAAGGCGCGAGCTGTCGTTGGGATCCAGCATGCCGTTGCGGGTTTCTTTGTAGACGCGCAGCCGGTCCAGATCCCAGATATAGGTCTGCAGGCGGGCCTGGGCGGCGGTGCTGCCGCCGGCATAGACAAAGCGGGCGCGGGGATCCGGCGGCGGCAAGCTCAACCCCAGCTCCGCCAGAGTGGGCAGAGGGCCAGGGTCCAGCCCTGGCGGCAGGGGCGGCAGGGAGGGGATGGGCAGGGGAGCGCGAATGGCGGCCTTGGCTTCCACCTGCTGGCGGAAGCGGGTGAACACCTCCGGCAGGTCTGCCAGGGCAAAGGGGAGATCTTCGGGGTGGTAGAGGGTGTGACCCCAGTCCAGATGGAGCCGGATCCCCAAGGGCTGCAGCGCTTGCTGCAGGGCCTCAGCAACCGCCTCCTCCTCGGTGCCCACCTCTTCGTGGGCATAGACGGCCTCCACCCCCCACTCCCGCGCCAGGGCCGGGATCACCTGCTCCGGCTGGCCTTGGCGAATGACTAGGTCAGAGCCGCGGGCCCGGAGCTGCTGCCGCAGGTCGGCCAGGCTCTCCAGCAGGAACTGGGCGCGGAAAGAGCCGGTCTTGGGAAAGCCAAAGGCCGTCTGTCCAAAGTGGCGCGGATCTAGGCAATAGAGGGGAATGAGGAGAGATCCCTGCTGGCAAGCCCGCGTCAGCGGCTGGTGATCCAGCAGGCGCAAATCGGTGCGAAACCAGAGCAAAACGGCCATTCTAGACGGATGCCAGCGCTTCCGCTTCTTCTTGGGGATCCCTCCTGGGTCGCCCCAGTTCCGGGCTGGGGACGAAATGGGGCACCTGGGCAGCGGGGATGTGGATGGGGGCCTTGGTGCGCGGGTGATAGGTTTGCCGGGCCGGGCGGTAGCGCAACGAGAAGGTGCCAAAGCGCGCCAGCCGCACCGATCCTCCTTCCGCCAGACATTGGCTGATGCTGTCTAGCATGGCCTCTAGGGCAGCGGCAGCCATTTTGACGGTCAGGCCATCCACCTGGGCGGCCATCTGGCGGGCCAGCAAACGACGATTCAAATGGGGAAGAGAAGCCACGACCACTTATCCAGACAATGGCAACGGGACAACAGCGGCCCTGAGCTTGATGCTCCCAACCTGATATGGCGAGAACTCCATCGGAAAAGAGAACGGCATCTCCCAGGCCGGCTACCTGAAGCTGAAATGTAGGCTTGAGGAAACTGAGAGCTGGGGCGGCCACCTTGCGGCAACTTACACGCAGAGAGGATCCGACACCGCAACTGCCACTAATCCACTGTCTAGCCGGTAGCCAGACTGCTCAACTCGGCTCATCCTTGGCGTGGCCGGAATCGACCACTTCCAGCTCGCTCTCGAAAAACCAGTGCCGGGAGCGATCGGGAAATTCCAAAATGTAGCCGATGCCACTGCCATCGACCACCCGCCGTGCCAGCACCACAGCCTCCTTGCCCACCAGCGCGCTCACCTCTTCTTGTCCGCGATCCTGAATAGAGCGCACCCTAACCTTATCCCCAACTTTGATCACCATAGTCGATCAGGGTAACCGCGAAGAGCTTTACCACTCAAGATGGTACGCCAAAAAGGATCCCTGCCGGAATCTGGCCCGACCGGGCTGAGGCCAACGGGGATTGGCTAGGATGGAAAAAGAGCGTTGTGCCCCCGACTGCCCCTGTGATTGCCCTCTCCCTCAAGCCAGCCCACTGCTCCTGGAGCGTTATCAGCTTTCCCTCCACCCTCTATACCCAGCCGGTTCTGGATTTGTTGATTGCCAAAGTTCCCCCCCCCTGGAGGGCGGAGGTGCGTTTGGGCCTGCAAGAGGCGATCATCAATGCCGTTCGCCACGGCAATGGCCTGGATCCCAACAAGAGGGTGATCGTCGAATACGCCAGCTCCGAGCCGTTTTATCAGTGGCTGGTGCGGGATCAGGGATCCGGCTTTCGTCCCCAGGAGGAGCTAAACCGCTGCCGCTGCGGCATCCTGGAAACGGAAGAGTCAGGGCGGGGAATGCTCCTGCTCACCCAAATTTTCGACTTTGTGCAGTGGAACGAGACGGGCAACCAGCTCTACTTGGGCAAGTACATTCACCCCGGCTGCCGGGATCCCTGGATAGTTTGACGGGCTCCACTCAGTACCACTGCCAAAATAGCTTGCCCCTCTGGAGGAGCCAGTGCCCCCGATCCGGATAGGGAGCCTCGGACAGCGTCAGGGCAGTGGTGGCGAAGGCCAGGCGCGTGGACGACCAGCGGGATCCCTGCAGTTGGGGCAGCCAAGTTTCCGGTAGAACCCCCAGGGATCCGTACCCATAGCCCAGGTTGCGGTGGGGCAGGGGGGCCACCAGGCGGCGCCAGGCGCGGCTGGCGCTCAAGGGAGGATCCGCCAGGGCCGCTTCCAAAGCCGCCAAAGAAGAAGCCAGGTAGGAGTAGCCTTCCCGGTCGGTGTGGTACACCTGGGCCGAGAGAGGCGATGCTTCCGGGATGGCGGGCAGGGCTTGGGGAAGAGCCTCTGCCGCCTGCACCCGGGGAGAGCCTCCCCTGCCGCTGACCTGCAGCAGCCCACCGGCCAAGAGGGGGATGTCTTCTCGCGGCGTGGAGTGGCTTGGCTGGGGTTGCGGCTGGGCCGCCGGCTTGCTCCAGACAGTGGCGGTGCCATGCTTAGTTGCAATCGACACCACCTGCCAGCCCTGGGCGATTGCCCGCTCATCCAGCGTTGGCGCATCCGGCCTCTTGCCAACCCACAGCCAGGCCAGTTCCCCATCCGTGGGCAAAAAGGCAAGGGCGAACTCTCCCCTTTCCGGCAACAAGTGCTGCCAGTCCAGCTCCACCTGCAATTGCAACTGCTGCAGCCATTGGCCGGGATCCAGCCGCAGGCCGAAGAGGCTCAGGGGTTGCATCCGCCCCAAGCTCTGCCAAAGGTTGGCCCAGTTCTGTCCGGAAATTAGCGCTAGCGTCTCGTCGGGCAGATGCCGAATAACCTGCGGATGAAAAGCTTCTACCGTCGGCAAAGCGAACTCAGCAGGCGTATGCCAAAGGGCGGCAGTTTCGGCCACCAACCCCCGAAAGTTGACCCCTAGCCCCAGCCCCACTGCCTGCAACGCCAGAGCGTCGGGAGAGGGCGATTCCGGATTTTGCCAGAAAGCCCAACCCACATGCGCCTCCTGTAGCGGCTGGATCACCTGCCGAAACTGCGGCTTGCTCACCAACGACAACTGCGGCAACTGCCACGCATCGATGGCGGCGCGAATGGCAGCAGCCTGTTCTGCCAGCAGCACATAGCGCTCGCCGAAAAGGGCTGCCGTGAACCCCTGCAACTCCGGAAGCGGGCTGGACACCACCTGAATGCCCTTGTAGGTATCCACCTGCACTGGCAAGCCGGCCAAGCTCTGCCGCTCCCACAACAGGTTCAGCTCGAATTGGGCAAGCGCCGCGTCGCGAGTTTCCAAGGCAACCAAGGTGCCCCACTCCGGCAAGCTGGCCAAGAGGGTGCTTTTCCCCAGCCAGGGCTGCACCTCCCGCTCGAAATCCAGGGCTCCCCCGGCCAGCATGGCTCCCAACCAGCCCGGGCCTGCGCCGGAGAAAAACTTCCGCCACTGCTGACGAGTGGCGCGTCGCTGGGAAGCGGGGGTTGCCGCTTGCCAAAATGCCTGCAAATCCTCGAGAGGGGCGGCCAGCAGCAACAGCGCCTGGGTGGAACGGGGAGCTAGGCCCACAATCGGCGGCAGCGCCGGGCGAGATAGCAACAAAGCCAGAGGGCTTTGGGTGAGCAGCCAGGTGATAGCCCACACCACCAGGGCAGCCAGAAGGCCCAGACCGATCAGGATCCCGCGCAAGAGTTGCCGTTGTCCCATACCCACATCCACAGCCTGAAAGACGCGCCGTCTTGCCTCGATGCCAGTACCTCGGCACGGCGTAACCATCTTACCTGCGAGGGGAAGTTTGCGCGCCTTGCTTGCCTTTGGCCCGAACTCGGAGTGAGCGATAATGGGTGCGGCGTTTGCAGCGATGGCTCAGCGATGCGCATTTCCTTGAAGTGGCTGCGGGAATTGGTGGACTTTGAGCTTTCCCCGGAAGAATTGGCAGAAGCCCTCACTCTGGTGGGGTTTGAGGTGGAGGAGATTGAAGATCGCCGCAGTTGGGCAGAAGGGGTGGTGCTGGGCAGGATCCTAGCCGCCGAGCCCCATCCCAATGCTGACAAGCTGCGCGTTTGCCAGGTGGACTTGGGATCTGAGCAACCGGCCACCATCGTCTGCGGAGCGGCCAACGCCCGCGCCGGCTTGCTGGTTCCTGTGGCCACGCCGGGCACTCATCTGCCCGCTGTGAACCTGACCATTGCCAAAGCGGAGAAACGGGGAGTGCTCTCGGAAGGCATGATCTGCTCTTTGGCCGAGCTGGGGCTGGAGAGGGCTTCGGAAGGGATCCACGAATTTCCGCCTGATTTGGATCTCAAGGCCCACCCGCTGGGGTCTGACGCCCGCCCGCTGCTAGGCCTGGACGATGTGGTGTTGGATCTCACTTCCACCGCCAACCGCGCCGATGCTCTGAGCATGGTGGGGATCGCCCGCGAGGTGGCCGCCCTCACCCGCAACCCGCTGCGCCTGCCGCCGGTTCAGCCCCTACAGGCCAAGCCCATCCCCAACTTCAACCTGCGCATTGCCGACGCCAAGGCCTGCCCCGCCTACAGTGGCGTGTTGATCGAGGGAGTGAAGGTCGGCCCTTCTCCCGACTGGCTCAAGCATCGCCTGGCCGCCGCTGGCATGCGCTCCATCAACAATGTTGTCGATGTTACCAACTTGATCTTGCTGGAATGGGGCCAGCCCCTGCACGCCTTCGATTGGGATCGCCTGCTGCAGGTCATGGGCAAGAAGAAGCCCACTATTGAGGTGCGCTTTGCCCAGGCGGGAGAAACCCTGAAAACCCTGGACGGCCAAACCCGCACCTTGCACCCTGAAAGCCATCTCATCGTGGCCGGCGGCCAGCCGGTAGCCCTAGCAGGTGTGATGGGGGGAGAAGAGACAGAAGTGAGCTCGGCCACCACCAGCATTTTTTTGGAGGCCGCCCTCTTCGACCCGGTGGTGACGCGCCGCTCGGCCCGCTCGCAGGGACTGCGCACGGAAGCCTCGGCCCGCTATGAGCGGGGGGTTAATTTTGCCACCCTCGACCTGGCGCGGGATCGGGCGGTGCAGTTGATTTTGGAGCTGGCGGGAGGATCGGTGGTTGGCCTCACCACCTTTGACCAACGGCCACCGCTGGAGCGGACGCTGAAGCTGCGGCTGTCGCGCCTCATCGACGTGTTGGGGGAAGAGGTGCGGCCAGAGGATGTGGAGGAGATCTTGCCGGCCTTGGGCTTTCAGCTTTCCCGCTGTCAGGCAGTTGCCCCGGAGGCTCCCCCCCTCCCTGCTACGGAGACAGCGGGCGTGGCCGGCTGCGTTTGGCAGGTGTCTGTTCCCCCCTACCGCCTGCGGGATGTCGAACGGGAGATCGACTTGATTGAGGAATTTGCCCGTCTCTACGGCTACGACCGCTTCTCGGAAACCCTGCCCACGGAGCCGCAGGTGGGATCCCTCTCTGCACGGGAAACTTTGACCCGGCAAATTCGCGAGGTGATGCGGGGCATCGGCCTGACGGAGGTGTACCACATCTCCCTCTGTCCGGCAGAGGAGGACAGCTCCTTGGTCAAAATCGCCAATCCGCTTTCCCCCGAGTACTCCGCTGTGCGCAAGGCGCTGTTGCCGGGCTTGGTGGAGGCTTTTCGCTTCAACTGGGATCAGGGCAACGGCCCGCTGCAGGCTTTTGAGATTGGCCACGTCTTTGCCTATGCCCCTCCCTCCAGCCCTGAGCCCTATCAGGAGGCGGAGCACTTGGGCGGCATCCTGGGCGGGGACCTCAACCCCAATGACTGGCGGCACCACAGCCGGCCCATGGACTGGTTTGAGGCTAAGGGGCTCTTGGTCTCGGCGCTGGAGCGGCTGGGGTTTACTTCTGAGTTTCGCCCCGATCCCCCCGAGGCGCAATCGCCGCTGTTGCACCCCGGTCGACAGGCCGGCATCTGGATTGAGGGATCCCGCATTGGCCTATTTGGGCAGTTGCACCCCCGCCTTTGCCAGGAGAAGGATTTGCCGGAGGAGGTCTATGGGTTTGAGGTGGATCTGGATCCCTTGTTGGCCAGCCTGGAGAAGCGGGGCCGGGTGCAATTTTCCCCCTTTTCCCCTTTCCCCGCCTCCGCCCGGGACATTGCCTTCTTTGCGCCGCTGGAGCTGTCGGTGGCAGACATCGAGAAAGTAATCCGCCAGGCGGCAGGCCCTCTGCTGCAGTCGGTACAGCTTTTCGACGAGTACCGCGGCCAAGGGGTACCGCCGGGGCAGCGCAGTCTGGCCTTCCGGCTGGTCTACCGCGCTCTGGATCGCACGCTCACCGATGCCGAAGTGGAAGCTGCGCAAAACCAGGTGAGGGCCCAGCTAGAAAAGCACTTTCCGGTTACCTTGCGCAGCTAGCCGTCTGCTAGTTTCTAGTACGATCTTCGGGAAGTTTTACACGGGACTTTTGGCCGTGCAGAGCAACGCCTCTCTTTCGGCAGCAACCAGCTCTCAGGCTGTGGCCTGTGATCCCCTAACACGGGCGCAGATTCTCCTCGAAGCCCTGCCCTACATCCAGCAGTACCAGGGGCGCATCATGGTCATCAAATACGGCGGCGCCGCCATGGTGCAGCAGGAGCGCCGAGCTGAGGTGCTGCGGGATATTGTTTTTCTTGCCTGTGTCGGCATTCGGCCGGTGCTGGTGCATGGCGGGGGGCCGGAAATCAACAGTTGGCTCCAGAAGCTGGACATCCCTTTCAAGTTTGTCGACGGCCTACGGGTAACCGATGCCGCCACCATGGAGGTGGTGGAGATGGTGCTGGTGGGCAAAGTCAACAAACAGATTGTCCAGCTCATCAGCTTGGCTGGCGGATCGGCGGTGGGGCTGTGTGGCCGGGATGGCAACCTCATTAAAGCTCGCTCCCAGGGTCGAGCGGAAATTGGCTTTGTGGGGGAGGTGAGCAGCGTCAACCCGCAGGTGCTGCACACTCTGCTAGAGGGCAACCAGATCCCGGTCATTGCCAGTGTGGCCGCTGACGAGACCGGCCAAGCCTACAACATCAACGCCGACACCGTGGCCGGGGAGCTGGCAGCCTCTCTAGGGGCAGAGAAGTTAATCCTCCTCACCGATACCCCAGGCATTCTCAGGGATCCTGAGGATCCCAGCTCCCTGATTACGCTCCTGGATATCGAGACGGCCCGCCAGTTGATCCAGACAGGGGTGGTCAGAGGGGGAATGATCCCCAAGGTGCAGTGCTGCATTCGCGCCTTGGCCCAAGGGGTGCGCGCTGCCCACATCCTGGATGGCGGCTCCCCTCACTCCCTGCTCCTGGAGCTGCTGACCGATGCCGGTGTGGGCACCAAGATGATCCCTTCTCAGTTCTCTGCCCAGTTGGGGAACGGAGCTTCCCTCTAGTCTTCGTTCGCGACAGCGGTGCGGCAATGGGATCTGCGCCCATGGCTGAGACATTGAACCACGGCTTGGCGGACCCTTGTCGGGTTTAGCTGGGCCCCAGCTCCTTGCTGGCGCGCGCCAATCTCCACGAGGTGTCATCAGCGTTCTTGGGTAGAAGTCCGTGAGCCTTGCTACCTCTTCCTCCAGGGATCCCCGCAGCGACTGGCGGCTGCTGCGGCTGCTCTGGCCCTATGCCCGTCGGCACCTGAAGCTGTTGTTGGCGGCCTTGGCCTTTTTGCCGCCCCTGGCCCTAGCCGATGCGGTGCAGCCGTTGATCCTGCAGCGGGCCCTGGACGGCCCCATCGCCCAAGCGCTTGCCCAAGGCGACAGTGGGATCCTCGCCGGCCTCTGGCCCTACGCGGGCCTGTTGATCCTCACCCTGCTGGCCCGCTGGGTTTTTCAGGCCCTGGAAGGGTATAGCAGCCAGAAGCTGGGGCAGTTGATGACCCGCGACATCCGCAACGATCTCTTCGCCCACGTGCTGGCCCTGCCGGCCCAATTTTTCGATCGCACCCCGGTGGGCAAGTTGATCACCCGCATCACCAGCGATGTGGAGGCCTTGGGAGATGTGTTTTCCACCGGCGCGGTCGGCATCGTCAGCGACCTCTTTACCCTGCTGGTAATCGGGGTGGTGATGCTCAGCCAGCGCTGGGATCTGGGCCTGCTGCTGATCCTCATCGTCCTGCCAGCCAGCGCTGTAGTGGTCGAGCTGCAGCGCCGCTTTCGCGATGCCAACTTTCGCGTGCGGGAAGAGCTCTCTAAGCTCAACGCCTGGATCCAGGAAAACGTCTTGGGCATTGCCGTGGTGCAACTGTTTCGGCGGGAGCGGCTCAACAGCGAGATTTTTCAAACCATCAACCGCCGCTACATCCAAGAGGTGGATCAGACCATCCTCTACGACGCTGCCCTTTCCGCCGTTTTGGAGTGGGTTGCCTGGCTGGCGGTGGCCGCTCTCCTCTGGGTGGGCGGGCAGCAGGTGCTGGCAGCCGGCAGGGGGGAGTGGCTGGGATCCCTGCCCCGAGAACCTCTCACCTTCGGCAGCCTCTACGCCTTCATCCTCTTTTCCCAGCGCTTTTTCAACCCGCTGCGCCAGTTGGCGGAAAAGTTTACCGCCCTGCAGGCGGGGTTCACCGCCGTGGAACGCATCGACCACATCCTCCGCCTGCCCGTCGCCATCCGGGATCCCGTCAGCCCCCGCCACCTGCCCCCAACCGCCAAAGGAGAGGTGCAGTTCGAGCATGTTTGGTTTGCCTACAACCCCGGCGAGTGGGTGCTCAAAGACCTCAGCTTCACCATCCGCCCCGGCGAAAAGGTCGCCCTCGTGGGGCCCACCGGCGCTGGCAAAAGCTCCATCATTCGCCTACTTTGCCGCCTTTACGAAGTAACTCGCGGCTGCATCCGCATCGACGGCGTGGACATTCGCCACCTGCCTCAGGCCGAGCTGCACCGTCACCTGGGCGTGATCCTGCAAGATGGATTCTTGTTCTCTGGAGATATCCAGCAAAACATCACTCTAGGAGAGGAGGGCGAGCTGGCAGAAGTGGAGCGGGTGGCCCGTCAACTCCACCTGCACGAGCTCATCCGCGATCTGCCCCAGGGCTACGCCACCCCCGTGCGGGAGCGGGGCAGCAACCTCTCCAGCGGCCAAAAACAGCTCATCAGCTTTGTGCGGGCCCTGTGGCGGGATCCGAAAATCTTGGTCTTGGACGAGGCCACCGCCAGCCTAGATGTGGGCACCGAGGCCCTGATCCAATCCGCCCTGGAAACCCTGCTGCGGGATCGCACCGCCCTGATCATCGCCCACCGCCTCTCCACCATCCGCCACGTGGATCGCATCCTCGTGCTGCAGCGAGGGGAACTGAAAGAACAGGGATCCCACGCCGAGCTCATGGCCCTCAACGGGCTCTACGCCCACCTCTACCGGCTGCAAGATTTGGGCAGCTAGCGACCAGAACCAAAGCGAGACCGAAGCGCCCGCAGGGTGGTGAAGCTGGCATCCGCAAGCGCGATGCGGGCTTTGCAGAGGAGCAGATTGCCATTATCTAAAGCCGTGTCTTTCAGGCTGGCCAAACCGTCGCCGGCCTGCACCAGAAACCGACGGCTCCAGGTGGAGAAGTTTTTGCTGAAGGTGTTGATCAGGCGTTCCATGGGGACTGCTCGTTCCGCTTTGAGTCTCCTACTTAGCCTACTCCGCCGGCAAGCGATCTCCGCAAGCCTGAGCAATTCCCGAGAAAATTGTTACAGATTATTAAAAACTTGCTGTCAAGGCGGCAGACTAGCTATCATGAACCGCAAGTCCGGCATACAACGAGAAACAGTTAGCCATGAGTCAGCGGCCAGAGGTTCTGGAAGGCGCAGAGGCCAAGCAAAAGGTGACGTTGTATCTCCCACCCGAGTTGCACCGGAATCTGAAGATTCGGGCTGCCGTGGAGCGGGAGCCGATGTCGGCAGTAGCGGAGAAGGCCCTCACCTTCTACCTGCTTCACCCGGAGGTCATCGAAGGGGTGCAAGGCAGCGCCTACCGCGTCCACCGCTGCCCTGAGTGCGGCCATCCGTTTGTCATCCGCAATGGGGAGGTGGTTTCGCTTCACCAGCAGTCCGCTTCTGAAGCCATCCTCGAAGAGGTGGAGCCGGAATACTGGGGAGCGGCCTCGGCCTCCGAAGAGCAACGACAAGACGAGCTGGTGCCCTGCTAAGGCTTTTTGCGCTGTTTCAAAGGTATGCCTCTTTGTGAGCTTGAGCAGACAGGAGGGGTATAAAACAAGGGTTAGTAAAGAGCAAGTCAGGATATCTCAAGTACTTTGAAGACAGGCAAACTCCAGACGCCGTTTTCCTTCCTTTCTGTCGGTTTCGCTTAGATTTCCCTCCGCGCAGTTGGTGTTTCCCATGCAAGAGCTCAGCATTCTCATCCAAGCTCAATACCCACTGCTCTACCTGGTCACTCCAGAGGAAGAACGGGCGGAGGCAGCTCTGGCGGCGATCGCTCGCACCCTCAAGCCGCAGCGGCGCCTGTTTGTCTGGACGGTTACCCACGGCATTGTTGAATACGGCAACCCCCGCAGCCTCACCCAGCACAACACCCAATCCCCCCAGCCGGCTATTCAGTGGGTGATGGAGCAAAAAGATCCCGCCATCTGCGTCTTCAAAGATCTGCACGACTTTTTGGACAACACCGAAGTCAAACGCTGGCTGCGCGATGCCATCGCCAGCTTGAAGGGATCCCACAAAACCATCTTGCTGATGTCGCCGGTGCAGGTAATTCCCGTCGAGCTGGAAAAAGACATTTGCGTGGTGGACTTTCCCTTGCCGGACATGGCCACCCTGGAGCGCACCCTCAACCGGCAGTTGGAGCAGCTTCCCCGCGGCGGATCCCTGAGCCCTGAGGCGCGGGAAAAGCTGGTCAAGGCAGCCCTTGGCCTAACGCAAGACGAGGCGGAAAAAGTTTACCGCAAGGCGGTGGTGATGCACGGCCGCCTCAGCGAGGCAGAGGTGGATATCATCCTCTCTGAGAAAAAGCAGCTGATCCGGCGCAACGGCATCCTCGAATTCATCGAAGAAGACGAGACCATCGACGCCGTCGGCGGCCTAGAGGAGTTAAAGCGCTGGCTGCTGCAGCGCTCTGAGGCCTTTACCGAGCGGGCCCGCGCCTATGGCTTGCCTCAGCCCAAGGGACTCTTGATTCTGGGCGTACCTGGCTGTGGTAAGTCCTTGATCGCCAAGACCACCGCCCGCCTCTGGGGCCTGCCGCTGCTGCGCCTGGATATGGGCCGGGTCTACGATGGCTCTATGGTCGGCAAGTCGGAGGCCAACCTGCGCAGCGCCCTGCGCACTGCTGAATCGCTGGCGCCGGCCATCCTTTTTATCGACGAGCTGGACAAAGCCTTCGCCGGAGCGGCAGGTTCCAGCGACTCCGACGGCGGCACCTCCAGTCGTATCTTTGGCTCCTTTCTCACTTGGATGCAGGAGAAGCGCTCGCCGGTGTTTGTCATGGCCACGGCCAACCGCGTGGATCGCCTGCCGGGCGAATTCCTGCGCAAAGGCCGTTTTGACGAGATTTTCTTCGTGGATCTGCCCAACATTAACGAGCGCATGGAGATTTTCCGGATCCACCTGAAGAAGCGGCGGCGCGACATCAGCCGCTTTGATCTGCGCCAGCTAGCCGCCGCCTGCGAGGGCTTCTCCGGCGCGGAGATCGAACAAGTTTTGATTGCTGCCATGTACGAAGCGTTTGCCCAGAACCGCGAATTTACCCAACTGGACATTTTGGCAGCAACGAAAGCAACTCAACCGCTATCTCGCACCATGACGGAGCAAGTGGTAGCGTTGAGGGAATGGGCCCAGCAGCGGGCTCGGCCTGCAGCAGCCTCTGTAGCCGAGTACCAGCGGCTGGAGTTCTAGCAGGGGGGTGAAAGGCCAGAATCGCCTTGGCAGAGGCAGAGACGGCTAAAGCTTAACCTTCCCCGCTAGGCGTTGCCCATTGTTTGTGTTGATGTTCCAACCCCTACACATACACAAAGGAGAGAAACACCATGTCTCATTTTAGCACCTTGCGCACCAAGATCACCGATGGCCAGATCCTGGTTAACTCCCTGCGCGATCTCGGCTACACCGTTAAGCTGAACGCCGATGTGCGTGGCTACAACGGCCAGCGTGTTCGTGCCGACATCGTGGCCCAGTTGGAGGGCGACTACGATCTGGGCTGGTCCAAGAACCCCGACGGTTCCTACGACCTGATCGCCGATCTGTGGGGCGTGGCCAAGAAGCACAACCAAACCGAGTTGATCAACTCCATCAACCAGAAGTACGCCGTCAACAAGACCTTGGCCGAGGTGAAGCGCCCTGGCTTGAACAACGCCAACGTTAAAGTGGTGATGCACTAAGCCGGATCCCGTCTCGCCATTGCTGCGGCCATCTGCGCCGAGCAGATTAAAAGAGGGGCTGAACTCAGCCCCTACTTTTTTGCTTTTTGCTGCTTTTGGGTTAATGAGCCGAGCTACCCTACGCTTCGCTAAGGGCGGCGATGCCGGGCAGCTCTTTGCCTTCCAGCAGCTCCAGGCTGGCGCCGCCGCCGGTGGAAATGTGGGTCATTTTGTCGGCTAGGCCCACTTTTTCCACAGCCGCCACCGAGTCGCCGCCGCCGATAATAGTGATGGCACCGGCCTGGGTGAGGTCGGCCAGGGTGCGGGCAATGGCTTCTGTGCCAGCGGCAAAGCGGTCGAACTCAAACACACCCATCGGCCCGTTCCAGACTACGGTTTTGCACCCTTGCAGGGCGGCCTGGAAGGCTTTGACCGATTCGGGGCCGATGTCCAGGCCCATCCAGTCTTCCGGAATGGCGTGGATGGAAACCGTCTGGGCGTTGGCGTCTTTGTCAAACCTATCGGCGACCACCACGTCCACCGGCAGCAGCAGCTCCACGCCCCGCGCTTTGGCCTTCTCCATCAGGGAGCGGGCCAGATCCAGCTTGTCGGTTTCCACCAAAGACTTGCCGGTTGGGATCCCTTGGGCTTGGTAGAAGGTGAAGATCATGCCGCCGCCCAGCAGAAGCTTGTCCACTTTTTCCAGCAGGCGCTCGATGACGCCAATCTTAGTAGAGACTTTGGAGCCGCCGATGATGGCCGCTAGCGGTCGCTGGGGGTTCTCGATGGCGCCTGATAAAAATTGCAGCTCCTTTTCCACCAGGTAGCCGGCCACAGCGGGCTGGAGGTAGGCGGTGACGCCGGCAGTGGAGGCGTGGGCGCGGTGGGCGCTGCCAAAGGCGTCGTTGACAAACAAGTCGGCCAGGGAGGCCAGCTTGCGGGCAAATTCTGGATCGTTGGCTTCCTCTTCGGGGTGGAAGCGGACGTTTTCCAGCAGGGCCACCTGGCCGTTTTCCAGAGAGCTGACCACGGCTTCGGCCTCAGGGCCAATGCAATCGGGGGCAAAGGCCACCGGCTGGCCCAGGAGCTGGGCAAGGCGGACGGCCACAGGGGCGAGGCTATTGCCCTCGCGGGCGATCTGGATGGCGCCGGTCGCCTTGTCTTTCTGGATGGGGCGGCCCAGGTGGCTGGTGAGGATGACCTTGGCGCCCGCCTGGGCCAAGGCTTGGATGGTGGGCAGGGAGGCGCGAATGCGGGTGTCGTCGGTGATGTTGCCCTGGGGATCCAGAGGGACGTTGAAGTCGGCCCGCACCAGCACACGCTTGCCCTTGAGATCAAAGCCGGATGACAGCAGGGATCCCAGTGTTTGTTTGGCCATCGTCGTCCCTCCCCCTGGAGCCAAGAGAATTTTTTTCTAGTTTTTCTCCCGTATCCTACCAGGGATCGGATCCCGGCGGGAAACCCGGGCTCTGGAAATCCTCTCCTCCCTGCCTGCGGCCTGAGCGATTGTAACGGTTTGCAAATAGAATGAAAGTGTTGCTTGATCGTCATCATCATGCGTGTTGCCATTGCTGGGGGAGGGCTGGCGGGGCTGGCCTGTGCCAAGTATCTCTGTGATGCCGGGCATCAGCCGCTGCTGTTTGAGCGGCGGGAGGTGCTGGGGGGGCTAGTGGCCGCCTGGAAAGATGCCGACGGGGACTGGATCGAGACGGGGCTGCACAACTTTTTCGGCGCCTACCCCAACACCCTGCAACTGTTCCGGGAGCTGGGCATCTCCGACCGCCTGCAGTGGAAGGAACACAGCTTGATCTTCAACCAGCCGGACAAGCCGGGCACCTACTCCCGCTTTGACCTGCCGGACATTCCCGCTCCCTTTAACGCCATTGTCGGCATCCTGCGCAACAACGACATGCTCACCTGGAGCGAAAAGGTGAAATTTGCCCTGGGGCTGGTGCCGGCCATGGTGCGCGGCCAGCGCTACGTGGAGCAGATGGATCGCTACAGCCTCTTAGAATGGCTGCGCCGGCAGGGCATCGATGAGCGGGTCAACACGGATATTTTCATTGCCGTCTCCAAGGCGTTGGCGTTCATCAACCCGGACGAGATCTCGGCCATGGTGCCCCTGACGGCTCTGAACCGCTTTTTGCGGCAAAAGGACGGCTCTAAGATTGCCTATCTGGATGGCGCCCCGCCGGAGCGGCTTTGCCAGCCGATGGTGGACTCCATCGTGGCCCGCGGCGGCCAGGTGCATTTGAATGCGGCATTGCAGGCCATCGACCTCAACCCCGATGGCAGCGTGGCTGGCTTCCGCTTCGCCACCCCTGCCGGGCCCTTGCAGGTCACTGCCGACGCCTACGTGTCGGCCCTTTCGGTGGATGCGCTCAAGGAGCTGCTGCCGGCTCGGTGGTGGGAAATGCCCTATTTCCAGCAACTGCGCGAGCTGGAAGGGGTGCCGGTGATCAGCCTGCAGATTTGGTTTGACCGCAAGCTCACCCACATCGACCACTCGCTCTTTTCCCGCTCGCCGCTCTTGAGCGTGTATGCCGACATGAGCAACACCTGCCGCGCCTATGCGGATCCAAAGCGCTCGATGCTGGAGCTGGTGCTGGCCCCGGCTGCCGAGTGGATCGAGCGCAGCGATGAGGAGATCTTTGCCGCCACGCTGGAGGAGCTGAAAAAACTCTTCCCCCAGCACCTCACCGGCCCCAACCCCGCGCGGGTGCGCAAATGGGTGGTGGTGAAAACGCCGCGCTCGGTCTACAAAGCCACGCCAGGTCGGCAGCAATACCGCCCCACCCAAGTCACCCCCATTCCCAACTTCTTCCTGGCCGGCAGCTACACCTTGCAGCCCTTTCTGGGCAGCATGGAGGGGGCTATCCTCTCCGGCAAGTGGGCGGCTGAGGCCATCAGCAAAGGGATCCCGTCTCAGCCAGCTTCTGCTTCGCCTGCGAGCTTGGCGACAGCAGGGGTTTAATGCCGCCGAAAGGCAATTTCCTGGAACTTGAGCGTCTGGGCTATCCAGCCTGTCCGCTTTCCCGTAGTGTTGAGATGTGCCCTCGCTGTCCCCATCTGGCCCCGCGCCCCTGGAGATAAGCCCGATGAGTCCGCTGGAGCAATCTTTTGCCCTCTGTCGCCAGATTACGGCCAAGCACGCCAAGACGTTCTATTTGGGATCCCTGCTCCTGCCCCGACCTAAGCGGCGGGCCATCTGGGCTATCTATGCTTGGCTGCGACAGACGGACGAGCTGCTGGACGGGCTGGAGGCCAGCCAGGCTGAGGTGGAGGTCACCCGCAGCAAGCTGGAGCAGTGGGGATCCCACCTGGAATCTTTGTTCCAGGGGGGGGAGCCGCAAGTTCCCACCGACCTGGCCCTCATCCACACCATCCGCACCTACCGCCTCTCGATTGAGCCCTTCCGCGAGATGCTGCGGGGGCAGAGCATGGATCTGGACATTCGGCGCTATGCCACTTGGGAAGAGCTGCGGGTCTACTGCTACCGGGTGGCCGGGGTAGTGGGCCTGATGTGCTCGGAGATCATGGGGTTTGTGCCGGGCCGGGATGGCCGCGAGGAGGCGGTGGCGCTGGGGATCGCCATGCAACTGACCAACATCTTGCGCGATGTGGGGGAAGATGCCCGCCGCGGGCGGATCTACCTCCCTCTAGAGGATCTGCGCCGCTTCAACTACTCGGAGCGGGATCTGTTTAACTACGTCATCGACGAGCGCTGGATGGCCCTGATGGACTACGAGATCCGGCGGGCTAGAGAGCTCTATGCCCAAGCGGAACGGGGGATCCCCACGCTGCAGCCGGACTCCCGCTGGCCGGTGGCGGCATCTCTGATGCTCTACCGGCAGATCCTCAACGCCATTGAGCGCAACCACTACCAGGTGTTTCGCACCCGCGCCTATGTGTCTACCCTGAGCAAGGCGCTGGCGCTGCCGGTGGCCTGGTGGCGGTCGTGGCGCTCCAACTACTACGGCTACTAGCTGCGCTGGCAAGAGGAAGATCTATGCTGAACCAGGCCTTGCACCGACCCTATCGGCAAATCTGGGAAGACAGTTTAACCATCTTCTGGCGCGACTGGCTGGATCTGCGCGGGCGGGTCTGGCAGGTGGTGGCTTCGGGGCTGGTGGCCCCCCTCATCTACATCGTCGCCTTTGGGGTGGGGCTGGGCGGATCCCTGCGGGCCGAGGCTTTGGCCGACGTGGCCGGAACCACCGCAGCCGGTTCTTACTTGCGCTTCATTTTGCCGGGGATGGTGGCTCTTTCGGCCATGACCATCAGCTTTGCCGGCACCACCTTCTCCATTTGCGGATCGCGGCTGTTTACCAAAAGCTTTGAGGAATTGCTGTTGCTGCCGGTACACCCGCTGGCGCTGCATTTGGGCAAGGTGCTGGCGGGCATTGTCCGCGGCTTGCTCACGGCTTTGGGGGTGTTGGCGGTGGGGGTGCTGGGCACCGGTGCTTGGGGCCTGCTCCATCCCCTGTCGCTGCTGGTGCTGCTTTTGGATTGCGCCGTCTTTGCCGGCATTGGGGTAATCGCCGGCTTGAAGGTGCCCAGCCTGGAGAGTGTGGGGGTGCTGACTAACTTTCTGATTACGCCCATGTCCTTTCTGGGGGCCACGTTTTTTGATCCCAGTCAGTTGCCAAGTTACCTGCAGGTCTTGGTCTATTGCCTGCCCCTTTCCTACGCCAGCATCGGCATGCGGGCAGCCGCCTACCAGCCCCTGGCGGAGTTCCCTTGGTACACCGTGGCGGTGCTGGCAGGGTTGGCGGCCATCCTGGCCCTGGTGGGAGCTTACCTGTTTTCCCACCAGCAGGATTAGTTGCCCTTGCCAAACACCTCTGGGTAGCGAGCCAGTTGCTCCCGCAGGTCTTGGTCGTAGCGCAGGGCAATTACTCGGTAGCCGTGCCCCAAAAGCTGAGAGCGCAGTTGGCGATCCTGGGCAGCCTGGGCGGGATCGTCGTGCACTGCGCCGTCGCAGAAGATGCAGATGTTGGGATCGTAGAAGAAGTCGGCCACGCAGCGGGGCTCGGCGAGGGCTTTCTGGGCCTCATCGGGAAGGCGATAGCCCCCTTCGGCCAGCAGCTCCAGGAAGCGGCGCTCCAGTTCCGAGCGGGGATCGATGAGCTGGCGCAGCCACTCCAGTTGCTCTTGGCGGGAGCGGCCCAGGGGACGCAGCTCGGTGCGGCTATGGGCCAGCTCCCCCAGAAGATCTCGAATCTTGTATCGGTCGAGCTCCAGCGCCTCCCGTTGGTTGGCGTAGCTGAGCAGACACTCGTAGCAGGCTGCGCGGCACTCGGGCCGCAGGTCTTGGATCCCGGCTTCTGAGAGCTGGAAGTGGCAGATCTCTAGCGCCGCCTGGGCCACTTCGGCAAGGGCCTGGGGTTCCTCCACCAGCCGCCGCAGGACGCCGGCTCCCCCTTCTGCCGTCTCGTAGAACAGCAGGGCCCGATGGGATCCCTGGCCGATGCACTCGGCGGCCAGCTCTGTCTCCTCCAGCTCAAAGGTCTCTTCGATTCCCCGCTTGAGGGCATAGCGCAGGGTCGTTTCTAGGGCCTGCAGATTCCCCAGGCTGGGCTGAACCAGCCGCACCAGCAAGAGGTTTTGGGTAGCGCGCACTGCCAGGCGGATGGGCTGCAAGGACATCTGGCTAGACGAGCTAGCCCTATTGCCCCCAAGCTGAGCTCGAGAAGGGACTTCGCCATTGTCAAAGTTGACCAGGAAACCTCGCCCCCCACTGCCCCGCCAGCCGCAGTTGATGCGCAGCAGCGTGGCGGCTGGGGCATAGCGCAACTGCAGCAGGGGAGTTTCGCCCCTTAGCACGTCGGCTTCCTGGACGCGGTAGCCTGAACTTTCGGGAGCAAACTGAAAGAAAGTCTGCAGCTCGTATCCCTGGCGCCGCCGCTCTTCTTCGTCGGCAGTAATGCGATCCCGGCGCCGCATGCGCACATTAGGCATTTCCAGAAGCTGCGTTAAAAGGCTATTTTGCCCATCGAAGCGGGTACCGCAGACGGGGCAGCAATCCAAGGAGGGATCCCCAAAGGCCCCACAGCTAAAGCAGAGCTTGTGGCTGCTTTTGCGCTCCTCCAGGCCGCCGGGCGGAGCCTGAAAGGCCACCGATTCCCACTGGCAGCCCTCGTGGTAGAGGAAGTTGTGGGGGGCAAACTCGCGAATGGCCAAAAACCGGGGCCGGGCGATGAACTCCCCTTCGCTGCCGCGGGGCACCCAGGCGCGCACGGGCAAGGCAGGGAAGTTGTAGCCGGGCAGGAACCCTTCGCTGGCTAGGTAGCGGTAGGGGTAGAAGTCGCTTTCCTCCCGCTGGGTATCGATTTGCAACAGCAGGTTCCGCTGGCGCAGAGCCTCCTGCTGGCGGCGCCTGGCTTCCTGCTGGTCTTCCCGGCGGCGAGCCGTCTGCAGTTGCTGGTTAGCGGCTTCCAACTGTTGCGTGGCGGCCCGATAGAGCTCCCGCCAGCGGTCAAAAGCGCGGTCAAAGGCGCGGGGGGCTTCTTCAATAACCTGCTGGATCCAGCGCCGGCTAAACCAGCCGCTGCGCTCTAGCACTTCCCGGTCAGCAGCCAAGAGCGCCTCCACCCGCTCCGCCACCTCTTGGCGGGCTGCCTCCCCTAGCTGAATGGAAGCAACCACCTCTTCCCGCAGGGGCAGCTCTGGCCGAGCTGAGTCGATGACCGTTTCGATGGAGTTGCCCAAGGGCAAGCGCACCTGGGCCAGCCAGACGGCGTGGATGTGGGCCCGCAGCAGCGACTCATTGGCCAGGTCCAGGCGGGGAGGTCGCACCCGTCCAGCCACCATTTCGGCCCGGCGGCGAAAGTAGTACTGGTCGTGGCTGTTGAAGGCGCCGCAGTAGCTGAGGATGAGCCCCGGCTGCCCCTGGCGACCGGCCCGACCGCTGCGCTGGGCGTAGTTGGCTGGCGTTGGGGGAACGTTGCGCAGGTGCACCAGATCCAGATCGGCAATGTCGACCCCCAGCTCTAGGGTGGGAGAGCAAATGAGGTAGGGAAGGCGGCGCTCCCCGGGCTCATTGCGGAAGCGTCTCTCTCGCCGCTCCCGCTCCCCCGGCTGGACCACCTGGGCGGTGTGCTCTCTGGCTTCCAGGGATCCTAGCCCTGCTGCCCCGGCTCGGTAGAGCTCCTGAAAGAAGGGGTTGATGGGACGGCGGACAGAGGTGTAGCCCTCCTGCTGGGCGCTGCGGGAATACAGAGGATCCGGCGGCGGCAGGCCATCCCCCAGACACCAGCGCAGACAGCCGGCGTCTAGCTGGTAGGCTACCTGGCCATTTTCCACGTGGCGCCGTAGCAGGCCCTGTCTGACCAGGAGAGACAGCAGGGACTCCAAAAACCTGTCGTAGGCTTCTTGGTTCAGATCAAGGCGCCTGCGGAGGAAGCGACCAATGGTGCTGCGGCGGCCCAGGCTGAGCATTTGCCCGTTTTCCCGGGAAGGGTTCTGGCCAAAGCAGCGAGCCGTCCGCAACTCCTCATGCTCTTCCAGGCCCCAAAACTCATTGAGATATTGCTGGGCGCGCCGGCGCAGCCTTCTCTGGGGCTCTGCCTTGAGCACGGGCACATCGATGGCCAATTGGCGCCGAAACCGATCCAACAGAGCCCGCAGCAGTTGCTCTTGCTCCTCAGGGCTGGCTTGGGCAAACCAGGGGTGAAGGGAAGCCAGGGCTGAATTTTGGCAGAGCTCCCCGAGGCCGCGGTACTCGATTTTCAGCAGGCCCACCTGTTCCAAGTTGGGGTGGGTAACCCGCCAGCCGCGCCGCAGATCTTCATAGAGCCGGTATTCGGTTAGCTCGCTAAAGGTCTGCCACACTTCCTCGGCACTGGGCGAGTCGGGATCCAAAGCCGGGTTTTGGGCAATGTCGGCAAGCTCCAGGCCAGAAGCCCGCACCACTTCCTGGGCCACCTCGTCAAAGCCCAGCTCTTTTTTCTTGAGGAGGGCAGCATAGAGCGAGGCCCGCAGAAGGGCCACATGCACAAAATCGTTGAAGTGGCCGGCCTGCAGGGAGGCGTCCTGGCGGTTATCGGTAAAAGTCAGCAGCTTGCTGCAAGCGGCCTGGGTTTGCTCGGCATGGCGCAGTAGGGAGGTGGCAAGGATGGTGGTGGCGCTGGAGCGGCCTTCGCTGGAGAGGGAAGCCAGCTTGACAAACTCCCGCTCGCGGCCACGGTAGTACTCGCCGCAGGCCAGGCACAGGGAAAAGGGGTGGGGCTGCCACCACATCTTCTGCGCCTCCGCCTGGGGGTACTCGGAAAAGGAGCCATCCGGGCGCACCCAGACGGCTTGGGGGACGCGCTTTCCCCAGTCGGTCTTGAGTCTGCCCTCAGGGGTGTACCAGTCTTCGGGGATCTGCTCCAGCGACCACTCGTTGTCAAGAGGATCCAAGCTCAGGTAACCGGCTTGCTGGTCTTCGTCCTGCTCTACCTCTTCTCCCACGGGATAGGGCAGGAACTGATCCCTGGACTTGAGGACGTGGTAGTAGTCCTGGCCACAGTGGCGGCAGAACTTGACGGGGAAAAAGAGCTTGCCCTCCCCCGCCTGCATCTGCCCTTCTAGGGAAAATTGCCGCTTTTCCCGACTCTCCAGGGTGGCGTAGAGGGTGCGGCCCTGGGAGATAAACTGGTGCAGCTTGAAGGCCACTCCTCGGCTGCGGTCGTCTTTGAGGCTGCTGGCGTGGGCAAGGAACTGGCGCAGCGTTGCCGCACAGTTTTCGCTAGCGGTGCCGGTCAGTTGGGCCAGTTGGGCGGCCACCTCGGAAAGCTCCCTGGGCACGCGGCGCTTGAGGCTGCCGTCAGGACTTAACTCCAGGCCCAGCTCGTACTCCAACCAGCGCATCAAGGGATGGCGGCGCAAGCTGGCTAGGTCAGTAGGCCAGGGGGGATCGAGGGCGGGTTTGAGCTCTTCAGGTGAAGGCGGGCCACCTTCGCTCAAAGGGGCCAGGGTCTCCTCGATAATCTGCTCCGGTGTGAAGGGATGGCCAAAGAAGCGGCTGGCGAAGTCGGCCACGGTCTGGCGGCGCTCCAGGGCACTGGCCTCGGGGCGGGAGATCATGGTGGCGCTGGTGCCAATGTGCACCAGGTTCTTGGCGGCGCAGCGTCCCTTGAGGCGGCGAACCAGCATGGCCACGTCGGCCCCCTGCCGACCCCGGTAGGTGTGCAGCTCGTCAAAGACCAGAAAGCGCAGGCCGTTGGGGCTGAGGAAGCGCTGATCTTCGGGGCGCACCAACAGTAGCTCGGCCATCACGTAGTTAGTCAGCAGGAGCTGGGGTGGATCCCGCCGCAGGTTTTCCCGCTCGCTTTCCTCGGTTTCGCCGGTGTATTTGGCAAAGCGCAGTGGAAAGGGGCGATGGTAGGCGCGCTCGTAGCGCTCGCGCAGAGTTTGTAAAGACTGGTACTGGGAGTTCACCAGAGCGTTCATGGGATAGACCACCAGGGCCGTCACCTGGCCCAGGGATCCCCCCTGGCGAATCCAGTTGTCGATGATGGGTAGGAAATAGCAGAGGCTTTTGCCGGAACCGGTGCCGCTGGTTACCACAAAGCTTTCCTCGGCCAAGGCTTTGGCGATGGCCTCCTCTTGGTGGCGGTAGAGACGAAAGGGTCTGCCGTCCTCAGAGCGGAAGATGCGGGCTGTTTCTTCAGTAATCCGCCCCGTTTCAGCCAACTCATCAACGGTTGGGCCGGCTACGTAGGCAGGGCTAAGCTGCACAAGCGGCTCTGGCCAGAGGTGGATCCCTTCTTCCAGAGCTTGGTCTACAAACGCCTGTGCCCGTGGGTCGGCAATGAGAAAAAAGGAGCGGACGAAATTGGCGTAGTCCTTTAGAACCCTCTCGTGCAGGTCAAAAATGGTGGCCATCGGGGCTCTCCAAAGCCATTTTGGCTAGGTTAAGCCTAGCAGGTGTTCTAGCGACTGCAAGAGGATCGCCCTGAGGCTTGGGCTGGGAGATCTTAGGGAGAGGAGAGGCGTTGCTCGTGCAGATCTCCCTCCCATTTCAACTTGCCGCGTAAGTTGCGGATCTCGGCTTGCTCGTAGAGCCGAATGAGGGTGCGCAGCGCTTCGTGAATTATCTCGCGCTTGGTCTTGAGGCCGGTTAGCTGGCGAGCCCGCTCGATCAACTCGATCAGCTCGTCATCCAAGACAACGTTAGTCCGCATGGGAAGCTCCCCTGTTTACACATAATGAAATTAGTGTTGCGCCAGCTTCTCCCATGCCTCTAGCACCAGCCGCCGGGTGCGGTATTCGCCGTATTGACGTATCTCCTTCTCCTTCAGCACGCGAAAGGTTTCGCCGGGGAAGGTGCTAGCAGCAGCGCGGGTAGTGTAGCCAGCCGGGTCGAGCGGGTCTGCCACCTCTTCCCGCGGGTCGAGGATGTCGGCAAGTTCGCGTTCGGTCAAATCCGCCGGGTCGAGGATGTAGCGCAGTTGCTTGCGCGTCAGGCCGTAGAGCCGGGCGTAGTACGCATCCAGTTCAGCGCGGAGGATGGCGCGGCGTTCCTCGTTCCAGGTGAACGGCGGGAAGGGGAAGCCCTCACCCAGTGCTGCGGGCGAGGGGGTCGGGGGGTGAGGTCTAATCACAGCCCGCAATCCTTCGTCTGCCTCTCGCCATACGTCGTCGGCGAAGGGCTTCATGTCCCAGGAGGTGTAGACCAGCTCCAGCACGCGCGGGACGATGAAGCGCAAATCTTCGGCGGTGTAGACGGAGGGCGGCAGGACGGGGAGTTGGCGGAGGATGAAGAATCCAAGCGAAGTACCGCCAATTTTCTGGCGAGTGACAAAATCCAAGACCAGACTGCTGAAATTTGCCAACCATGCTGTAACAAGCACAGCAGATTGGGATTCAGAGAAGATAAGGGGTGCTTTATGTCCCGCCCCCACCCTGGGCAGCAGGCTGAAGATGGCGGTGCGCTCGTCAGTAGACCTTGCCACATCGCGGAAGCCGAGCAGCCAGCCGCGCCGCCAGTCGCCCAGGCGGGCTTGCACTTCTTCGGCGGGCACCCAGTACCAGGGCTGGACAACAAAGTGCGGGTCGGCGTGCTGGTGCTCATCAGGCGTGGGCAGTTGGGTGCTGGAGCGGTCGCGCACGCCCTCATAGGTGCCGTAGCGGTGGTCATAGTGCCAGATCATTTTGGCTTCGTAGAGGGGGAGGTAGCGGCCCTCACCCCCGGCCCCTCTCCCAAGGCTTTGGGAGAGGGGAGAAGGATGCTCGTAGGAATGGGCAGTAACAAAGGCGGCAATCTCTCGCAGGACTTGTTCTGTGTGGTCGAATATCTGCTCATTGGTAAAGCGCAGAATGGCAAAGCCATGTTCGCGCAGGATTTCCTCCCGCAAACGGTCGCGTTCCTGCTGAGTGGGTTCGCGGTGCACAGCGCCATCTATCTCAATGATCAGGCGGGCATCGTCACAGAAGAAGTCGGCGATGAATTGTCCAATCGGATGTTGACGTCGGAATTTTCGGCCTAGCAGCCGACGGTCACGCAACAATTCCCAGAGCAGGCTTTCGGCGGTCGTCGCCTCGCGACGCAACTGCCGCGCCCTGGCAATCAGTTCCTGGCTGGCCTTGGGTAATTCGTACCCTCCTTCTCCCGCAGCGCGAGAAGAGAGGTCGGGGGCTGCGATCCTTCCCCCCTCTCCCGCAGCGTGGGAGAGGGGGTTAGGGGGTGAGGGCACAAACACATTCCCCACCAGCCGGTAACCTTGCTTTTCCAGCTCTGCACGGGTGCGGAAGAGGTGCGAGTCAGAAGACATATTGAACAACCCCTGCTTAAACTGCACGCCCCAGGGATTGACCCTCACCCCCAGCCCCTCTCCCTTAGGAAGAGGGGAGTCGTTCACCAGAACCGGCACGCGCTGGTAGATGGCGCGGGTGAGGTCGGCGTCTTGCCGGGTGCGGAAGACGGGCAGGGTGCGGGTGTTGGGGTTGATGCGGGCAATGTCGTCCGCTGTGAGGGTGAAAACGCGACGCGGGTCGCGCAGGTGGTCGGCACGGGTGGCAAAAAAGGCAAAGCTGGCTGGCGGCATTTCCCCCTTTGGATCCCTTGCTAGGGTGAGCAGGCAGAACTTGTAGCTGCGATGCACTTCAGGGAACACCCCCTCGCGGTTCTCAAAATCAAACAAACTCACCAGTTGCCCTTTTTCCACCACATCGGCAAAGAAAAGCTTGTTGGTGTCGTCGGTGGCAATGCCCGTGGGGACGATGATGCCTGCCCGTCCGCGCGGGCTAAGCAGGTTGCGCACACGCTCTGCAAAGACGGAATAGGTATTGATACGGCCGCGGCCGGCGAGGGGATATTGACCACTGCCCCGTAAAAAGCGGCTGGTGCTTTCGGCGTTGTGCAGGGCGCGCTGGTAGTCGTGCCAGAGGGCGGGGTTGGTCTGGGGCAGGTCAGCAATCAGGCGTTTGCGGGCGGCGGCGTTGGGCGCGCGGGCAATGGCGGTATCGCGGCTGGCGAAGAATTCTTCTTCCTCCAGTTGGATTTGCTCCCAGGGCGGGTTGGAGAGGATGACATCGAAGCCGCCACTTTCAAACACCTCTGGAAACTCCAGCGGCCAGTGGAAAAACCGGTTCTCGACGGCGAGGGCCTGAGCAGTGGCAAGGGCCTGGGAGGGGGTTCTCTCCTGCAGTCGATCAGCCACGGCTTGGGTGGTAATGGCCCTAGAGAAGTCAGGGATCAAGGGCTGGAAAAAAGCGGCTGTCCACAGGTTGCAGGCTTCCACTAGCTTTTGGTGTTGCGGGTCTTGGCAGTAGCGGCTGTAGAGCTGCTGCTTGCGGCTAACCTCTGCCGGGGAGTTGTCTGGAATGGCTTCTAGCTTCTGTCGCTCCTGGCTAAGCTCAGCCACCACCTGGTCAGTGTCAAAAGCAAGGGAAAGCTGCCCTGTTTGCAAACTCTGGCACTCGGTGCGATTGCGCTGCTTTAGCGAGCGGGCAGCCTCCTTGGAGTCAGCGCTAACCGGGGTAAAGGCTTCATCGGGGATGCCCTTTTCCAAAATCGCCAAATCCAAGACACCCACCAGCGAATCGCCGCACTTGATGTGGTGATCCAGGAAGGTGAGGGGCTTGCCGGCGCAGTGGGCCTCCAGCCACAGGGCCACGCGGCAGAGTTCCACCGCCAGCGGGTTTTTGTCCACGCCGTAGATGCAGTGCGCCACCACATCGCGGATGGCCTCGCGGACACGCTCGGGGGCGGGTTCCTCTTCGCCGGTGCGGATCTTTGCCAGTTCCTTGCCCAACCTGCGGGCGGCAGCAAGCAGGAAGTGACCGGATCCGCAGGCGGGATCACACACACGGATGGACAAAATCGCTTGCTCTTTTTCCTCAGGTGGGCGAGCGGCTTTCAGCCGTTCTTCAATCACTGGCTCCAGCGCCGAGCGGATGAGTTCGGCCACTAGCTCCGGCGGGGTGTAGTAGGAGCCTGTGCTCTTGCGCTCTGAGCCGTAGCTCAACTCAAAGCGAGGCGCCCCTTGCCCAGTTACAATCTGAGGCTGGTAGTCGAGCAAGCTTTCGTAGACGGATCCCAGTTCTTCTACATCCAGCGCCGCGTAGTTGACCCGCCGAAGGGGAGAGGTGGGGTTTTCTCGGTAGTAGGCTAGGTGCGAAAAGGCTTGCAGCAGATCCCGGTTGCTGAGGCTGCAGCTATCCAGCTCCAGGGGAGCAAAGAGGTCCCCATTGAGAGGGGCAGCCCCCAAAAGCTGGGCCAGCTCCTCTTGGGAGAGCACCCGCCAGAGCACTCGCAGGCTGCACCAGAGATCCTCATGCTCCGTAAAAGCGCTGCGCCGCTCCAAAAGCCGCCGCAGCCGACCCACGCCGTAGTGATCCCGGTAGAGAGGACTGGCGCTGATAAGCCCCCGCTCCTCCGAGACCAAGAGAAACAAAAAGCGATAGACCAGCCGCAGCAGTTGTCGGTAGAACTCCTCCGGGGTGAGGCGGTTCAATCCAGAAGAGGCCAGCCGCTCCCGCAGTTGGGAGTTTTTGGGATGGGCAAGAAAGCCGTTGGCCAAGCCCTTGAGGCATTCTTCCACCCCATCCCGCAGCCGCTCGCGGACTCGCCCCCCCTGTTCCAGAGCTTGCTGGTAGTACTTCTCCAGCCAACACTCCCGCGCCTGCTCCGCCCTTTGGGGCAGGTGGCTGCGGTGCAACAGGCGAAACAGGATGGCAAAGTCGTTAAAGCGCTGCTCCTCCAGGATCTGCTGCAGGTCAAACTCCACATAGGCCTGCCGGCGCACAAAGGTGCTGTCTCGCAACAGGCGGAGGATCAGCCCGTTGGTGACGATGCCCCAGAGGTGCTCGCTGCGGTTGAGATACTCCTGCAGCAGCGAGTGAGGGGCTAGACGCGGCCTGCCAGTAGGAGCCAGCCGTCCCAGCTCCTGGCGCACCCCCACAATGTGCACCGGCGGAGCGTCCTCTGCTTCGCCAGCTCGGTGGGAGATGGCAAAGGTGGCGCCGTCAATCTCGTAGGCCCGCTGGTTGTAGCGCAGCTCGTAGCCCAGAAGGCTGAGAAAGGGAATGACCCAGGCATCGCGGGTAACCGACGTGGCCGGATCCCCTTCTGGCAGACGGGCCAGCCGACGGCGGAAAACTTCCCACTGGGTGCGGGCATCGGCAAAGACGCTGGCCATCTCCTCGGTCAGGCTGCGCTTGTCGTCTAGCCCAAAGTCTCTCGGCTTCTGGCCCGGCAGCTCGCCGGCCAAAAGCTGCTCCAGGATGTCCGGCCCCAAGAGGCCCCCTTCAAGGCGTAGTGCAGGAAATTGGCTCATCTGGACAGCAGAGGTTGTAGGACAAGAATTCCCAGCAGATCCGGGGGAAACTGCGGCTTAACCTCCAGCCCGCGCACGCGCTGGGAGATAGCCTGTCGGATGCGCCTGTGGGCATCAGCCAGCTCGCCAGCCCGCCGGCAAATGGCCTCCCGGATCCCTTGCTGAAGGGGGTGTCCTAGGCCCCAGTTTTCTGCAGTCGGCGGCCAGGGGCTGAGGCTGTCTAGCACATGCTGCACCAACTCCTGCTTTTCCGCGAGCGGCAGGTTGGCATCTGGCGTGGCTTTGGCCAAAAGCTGGAGCGCTGCCCCAGTTTCCAGCCAGCGGGCTGCGCCTCTTTCCAGGCCAACCCCTCCCAGCACCAGCACCTCCTCCGCCAGCAGAGGCTGAGCCAGCGGCTGCTCCACCAGGTAGCGCACGCGCAGCAACAAGAGGGTGGTGAGCTCGGCCACAGCCCGCGTCCGCACAACCCCGCAGCGGGAGACGACGGCCTCTTCAGGATTATCTAGAGCCTTCTCCAGCAAAAAGTGGGCCAGGGCAGCGATGAGGCGGTGGTTGCGGCCAACGTACTCCGCTCCTTCTGGCGTGGGGGAGACAAAGCTAATCCGCCAGTGTCCACCCTTGGGCTGGGGCAGGGCTGAACGAATGGCCTCCGGCAGGGTTGCCGTGCCCTCTCGGCTGAGGTTGACCTGGAAGACTCCAGACTGCCGGTCAGGGATCACGGCCAGGCCCAGGCGCTGGGCGGCAGCGAGAAAAAATTGCTGTACTGCCTGCGGATCCCCCAGCACGGCGTCTGTAGCCTCCAGTTCCCGCTGCACTTCTTCAGGCTTGAGGGATCGCTGGGCAAAACGGGTGCGGTTGCGCCGCTCCTGCTCGGCAGAGCGATCCCACCGGGCGTGAAACCGGCTCACCTCTGCCATCCCCAGATCCAGCTCCAACTGGCGCTCCCCTGAGCCGGATCCCTGGCGCAAAAAAAGCGCCTCCAGCACCGCCTGGGTAACGCTTTCACTCGCTTCGGGAACAGGCACGTGGGTGCCAAGGGTGCGGCGAATTTCCCGCGCCTTGTCCAGCAGCACCTTTAGCACCACGCCGTCCACAGGGTTATCTCGCCCAAAAAAACGAATGACCTTGACCCGGGGGGCCCGTTGGCCGTAGCGATCCACCCGCCCCTCCCGCTGCTCCAGCCGGTTGGGGTTCCAGGGCAGGTCGTAGTGGATGACGGCTGTCAATTTTTCCTGCAGGTTGATCCCTTCCGAGAGGCAGTCGGTGGCCACCAGCACCCGTGGCTGGTCAACGGCCATTTCCGCAATCTTGGCCTCCCGCTCCTCGTCGCCCATGCGGCCGGTTACGCAGGCTACCTGAGTTGCGGATCCCAGGTGTTGTCGAAGGTGGTCGGCAAGATACTCCGCCGTGGCCACATAGCGGCACCAGAGAATGGGGTGAAAGCTCTCTTTGAGGAGCCGCTTCACTAGCTCGATGGCCCGCGCCAGCTTGGTGTCTTGGTCTACGCCACGCAGTTGACCAGCCAGGCGGGCGAGCTCGCGCAGCCGGCGGCGGTCGCTGTCGGGCAGAGTTTGATCTGCTGCTTCGAGGGCTGGCAGCGGTAATTCGTCGTCAGTACGCTCTTCTGCTGACTCGAACACCCAGCGGCTAAAGCTCTCCTCGGCCTCTTCAGCTTCTTCCTCCCGGGAGCCTGCACCGCGATTGGCCAGCGCTGCCAAGGCCGCTGCCGGACTGGACATGACACAGCGCAAAAGAGCCAGCGCCCCCCAGTAGCGTACTCGCCGCCGCCGCTGTTCCATCTGCTGGCCGGTGCGCACCAGCTCCGCGCAGAAGGCATAGGTGCGCTCAAACAGCTCGCGGTAGCGGGGCGAAAGGTCATAGGTCTCATCTTCAGCTTCTCGGCTTGGGAAGCAGGCGGTTTCTTGCCAGGTCTCCTTAATGTCCCGCCGCGTGCGCTGGACAAAGTGACGGGCCAGCTCGAGGCGCTGGCTCTCAGTGAGATCCTGAAAGTCCCACGCCTCAAACTCAGGCCGCAGCAGCCCCAGCAAGGAACGGAAGGCCTCTGGGATGCCGCTGTGGGGAGTAGCCGTCAGCAGAATCAGGTGGCGGTTGGGCGCTTGGGCAATGGCTCTCAAAAGGGCATGCCGCTCCTGCTGAGCTCTGCCGGAACTGGCCGCCGCCGCACCGTGCACTTCGTCGGCAATGACCAGCTCAGGACAAAACTGTAAAAATTGAGGGCGGTTGCGCTCTGTTTTGACAAAATCAATGCTGGCCACCTGCACCGGGAAGTATTCGTAGAGGCTCTGTCCCAGCGGGGTTTGCCGCTCCAGTTGCCCTACCGTCCCCGAGCGGATAACTACCGGCTCGAGGTGAAACTTCTCGGCCAGCTCCCTGGCCCACTGCTCGCACAAATAAGGCGGGCAAAGGACACAAAAGCGCCGGATCTCGCCGCGATCCAGAAGTTCTCTGGCTATCAGCAGCGCTTCGATGGTCTTGCCCACTCCCACGTCGTCGGCAATAAACAGCCGCACCGGATCAAGGCGCAGCGCCATGAGCAACGGCACAAACTGGTAGGTTCGGGGCCGGATGGAGATGCGCCCCAGCGAGCGAAAGGGAGTGGCGCCCTCGCGCAAGATAAGCCGCGCTGCCTGCCAGAGGAGATGGGCGGCTGCAGCATCGGCAACTCGGTCGGCGCAGGGCAGCGGGAAGAAGGCCGGCTCGATGCGCTCAAAGGGCAAGGTGCCGCCTACAAGGTTCATCAGTTGTCGGTGAATGTGAATCGCATCCTCTGGCGTACCAGTAAGGGGCCGCAGCACTACCCCTTCTTCGGAATCAGCGGGGAGCACCACCCACTCGCGGTGGCGGCAGCAAACAATTGAGCCAGGCTGCATCGATCGGGATCCCTAGAGAGCTTTCTCCATTTGAGATTTGTATACATCTTTGCCGCTTTCCGGGAATGACTGCCGAGCTTCTGCGGCTTTTTTGAGAACCCCCTACAGCCTGCCTGGACAGAACTTCTGCCGGCGCCATGGCCGGCAAAAATTCTACGTGTTGGAAAATGGCCCAGTTGGGTCTCGCCCAAGCCTTTTGCAGGGATCCCTCCTACCCAAAACGTGGGGTGACGGTAGGATGAAACAGAGCTGGCCCCAAGCACTTCCAGCCGCTTGCCCGATGAGCAGCAGCCGTTATCCGTTTGAGCGCGTTCGCGAGCACTTGCTCTTTCAGTCTTTGGAAGATGCTGAGTGGAAGGCATTGACGGCTGCCCTACTGCCCAGCCGCTTTTCCCCCGGCCAGGTGATCTTCCAAGAAGGGGATCCCAGTAGCGACCTATACGTAGTTCTCAGCGGGATCGTGGAGCTGCGTCGCCAGTACATGCGCCATCCCGGCGATTATTGGCTGGCCACGCTGCATGCCGGGCGCGTGTTTGGGGAACTTTCCTTGCTGACGGGACGGCGACGTTCCTTTACCGCGGTGAGCCTGACCGAAGTGCAAACCCTGCACCTCTCCCGCGAGGGGCTGCTCCTATTGCCCCTGGAAGTCCAGCTGAAGCTCTACCGCGCCTGGACCCAGATCATCGGCGAGCGCGTCTTTTGGCTCGACAGCATGTTCGCGGATCTGCTGGAACAGCGGGGAGCCGAAAACGTGGCCTCGGCTATGGCCTTGCTGCAGCAGCGCTACCCCGCTTGAGGAAAGCCAACCCCTGCAGGCAGGCCGGGATCCCTAAAGTTAAATATTAGTTGATACTACTCAAAAAAGAGGCCAGAAATCAAGCGGTGGGATCCCAAATTTTATCTTCAGAATAGCCAGGGGTTGCGGTATTATGTGCTAAGCAGCCCCAAAGCACTTCAAGCAGCGAGGTTAAGAGCAGTGGTCAGGGTAGCCATCAACGGATTTGGTCGTATCGGTCGCAACTTTTTGCGGTGTTGGCTGGGTCGCTCCCAGTCCAATCTCGATATTGTTGCCATCAACGACACATCAGACGCCCGCACGGCTGCCCATCTGCTCAAATACGATTCCATTCTCGGGCCGCTGCAAGGGGCGGAAGTGGAGGCCGTCGAGGGTGGCCTGCTGGTTAACGGCAAGCATATCCACGCCGTTTCCGATCGCAACCCCAGCAACCTGCCCTGGAAAGAGTGGAAGGTGGATCTTGTTATTGAAGCTACAGGGGTGTTCGTAGACTATCAAGGGGCCTCTAAGCACCTTGAGGCGGGAGCCAAAAAAGTAGTGATCACCGCTCCGGCCAAGGGGGGCGACATTCCCACGTTTGTATATGGCGTTAACCAACACACCTATGACCCGGTGCGGCACAACATTGTCAGCAACGCCAGTTGCACCACCAACTGCCTTGCCCCCATCCTCAAAGTGTTGCTGGACAAGTTCGGCGTCTTGCGGGCCACGATGACCACCACCCACAGCTACACCGGTGACCAGCGGATTTTGGATGGCGGCCACCGCGATCTGCGACGGGCGCGGGCGGCGGCGTTGAGCATGGTGCCCACCACCACCGGGGCGGCCAAGGCGGTGGCGCTGGTGATCCCCGAACTGAAGGGCAAGCTGAACGGGGTGGCGGTACGGGTGCCCACGCCCAACGTGTCGCTGGTGGACTTGGTGGTGCAAACGGAGCGGCGCGTGATTGCCGAGGAGGTGAACGCGGCTCTCAAGGACGCTTCAGAGACCACGATGAAAGGGATCATTGCCTACTCCGATATCCCCTTAGTCTCCATCGACTACCGCGGCCACGACTGCTCGGCGATTGTGGATGCCGAGATGACCAGCGTGCTGGACGGGGATCTGGTGAAGGTGATGGCCTGGTACGACAACGAGTGGGGCTACTCGCAGCGGGTGCTGGATCTAGCTGAATATATGGCTGCTCACTGGGTTGAGTAGGCTGTTGTTTCCTGCCTCAATCCCTCAGAGGCGGAGAGGGAGAATTCGGCAAAAACCTGCCAGCGCTTGCCGTCATGGAGGAGGAGGGTCAGGGCAGAGGCGAGAAAGGATCCCTGGAAGAGGCGAGCCTTGAACTGCGGCCAGGCGGCGCGGAACTGGGCCGGCTGGAGATCCCGGAAGGCCACAGTCATGTGGGGCACAAAGGGACGGGCTGGAGCCGTTGCTTCTTCTTGCTTGAGAAGGAGGCTCATGTGCCGCTGGGCCTTGGCCTGAAGCTGTTGCAGCTCGGGGGAGGGCTCGACGTGAATATAAATAACCCGTGGCGGGAAGGCGCCGAAGCCACAGAGCTCAACGGCAACTGGCGCCTGCTCCTTAGCAAATGCTTCTAGGGATCCTGTCAGGGCCGCCAGCTGGGCAGTGGGCCACTCGAAAGGAGGCACCAGGGTGATGTGAGGGGGCGAGCGCAGGGCTGCGCGGCTGGCGAATTGCTCGGCAAACTGTTGTTTAATGGCGGTCACTTGCTCCTGCAGGTCTGGTGGGGGAAGGAGGGCGAGAAATAGCCGCTGTTGGGGAGCATCGATCAGCATTGCCGGACAGGTGAGGGATCCTTTTATCCAGGCTAGGGCAGCACATCCCCAGGCCTCTACCCCATTTCCTAGGGGTCAGAAGGTTTGTCGGGATGCCCGACGTCTTCTTTAACTACTCATATAATTATCTAGTGATTATTCGGTGGCAGTAGGAGCATGACTCTAGTCAATGATATGCTGGACTATACTGAAAATAATGCCCAGTATGTTCAGTATGGCTGCTTGGTATGGCTAGGTATGTAAAACCGAGAGAAGCGGCGGATTATTTTGGGGTGTGTCTCCACACCTTGAGGCGATGGGAACAGAAGGGCTGGATCCATGCAGTACGTACACCATCCGGTAGGGCGAAAAGGTATGACCTCGACAGCTACATCAGA
>NZ_AXUW01000001.1:2000371-2001905 GCF_002760415.1 Synechococcus sp. 65AY6A5 | reverse complement strand
TGCGGGATACCGCCTTTCTGTTTGGACTCCGTCCGAGTAGCGCGGTCGCGTCAGCATCGCGTAGTGACAACGGAAACGGACAGAATGCTATCGCTTCACCGCTGAGCAGTAATGCTCAGCAGTGTTCAGCGTAAATGTATCAGACACGGATCCTCACATGACCCAGCTTTCCGCTCCCCTTCCCACGCCGGCAAGCCCATCTGCAGAACCTCAGCCGGATCCGATTCCGTCTTACCATTGGCATCTGTTCCTCTGCGCCGACCAGACCAAGCCCAAGTGCTGTGAAAAGGCGGTGGGGCTGGAAGCCTGGGAATACCTGAGGCTGCGGATCCAGCAGTTGAACCTGGAGCTGGCGGGCGTGGGCCCTCTGCGCGTCAACCGCACCAAGGCCAATTGTCTGCGGGCCTGCAACTACGGTGTTCCTGGGCCGGTGTTGTTGGTGTACCCCGGCGGGTTCTGGTACCACTCGGCCACGCCGCCGGTGATAGAGCGGGTGCTGCAAGAGCACATCTTGGGGGGAAAGCCGGTGGCCGAGTATCTGGTTGCTCAAGATACTCTGATTGCCCCTCAGCGCCCCTGATCCAGGAGGGCATGGATGGCCTCCACGCAGGCCGCGGTTGCCTGCTGCAGCTCAGCTTTGTCGCTGGAAGCCGGCGGGGGGATCAGCCTGCCGATGCGCACCGTGATGGGGCAAAACAAGCGCGGCCAGCGGGATCCCTTGGGCAGCACCTTCTCGGTGCCCCAGAGGGCTACGGGGAGCAAGGGTGTCTGGGTGCGCGCTGCCACCAAGGCTGCCCCCAGGTGAGGCTGGGGGATGCGGCCATCGGGGGTGCGGGTGCCGTTGAGAAAGATCCCTACCGCCCAGCCCTGGGCCAGGGCTGCCTCTGTGGCCCGCAAGGCGCTGCGATCCGCACCTCCCCTTTTGACCGGGTAAGCCCCGTAGAGCCGGATCACCTGCTTCAGCACCGGCACCTGGAACAGCTCTTCTTTGGCCATGAAGGCTACCGGGCGGCGCACCGCATTGGCCACCAGCGGCGGATCCAAGTGGCTGGCGTGGTTGCTGACGATGATCAGGGATCCGTGGCGCGGCACGTTTTCCTGGCCATAGGTGCGGCCAAAATACAGTCCCCGAAATAAAGGGTTGACCACCAGCCACTTGAGCAGCCAGTAGGCCAACCAATCGCGGCGGCGATAGCCCATCTGGACGATTTCCCAACTTAAGGGTAGCTCCCTCTTGAGTGTAGGGGAAAGGGGGGGATCCCTAAGGACTTTGGAGACAGGTTTTCCGAAGACCTTCACCTAGGGTGGGATGCGGCGAGGGGAGACGCCGGGAAAACGTTGCGCCAAGTTTTAGCTAATCCGCCGTTCGCGCTAGCGGGACGTAGTCCTGGAAGCCCCGCTCTGTACCCCCCTATATCCCAGTCCCCCAGCCCCCCAGTCCCCCCGTATACGGGGGGATATAGGGGGGGCGGGCCGGTCAGAGTCGGGATGAGAGGCGGGAGCGTTCAACAGGTACAATGCATTCATCATGAGA
>NZ_AXUW01000001.1:1982658-1999991 GCF_002760415.1 Synechococcus sp. 65AY6A5 | reverse complement strand
GCGCAAAAGCCCCTCAAGCGGCTGCAACGGTCTGTATCGCGCAAGCAGAAGGGGTCAAACCGCTACCAGAAAGCGGTCAAGAGGTTGAGCAAGGCACATCAGAAAGTAGCCAACCAGCGCCGGGATTTCCACCACAAAGTTGCTCATCAGCTTTTGCAAAAAGGGAGACACATAGCCCATGAGGCATTGAACATCAAAGGTCTGGCAAGGACAAGGTTGGCCAAATCTATCCATGACGCCGGTTGGGGTGAGTTCCTGCAAATTCTGGCAGCCAAGGCTGAAAGAGCTGGGCTGTTGACGATTGCAGGGGATCCCCGCGGCAGCAGTCAAGGGTGCTCGGGGTGCGGTCGTGAGGTGCCCAAAGAGCTGCATGAGCGGTGGCACGATTGTCCGCACTGTGGGTTGAGGATTGGTAGGGATCACAACTCGGCGAGGGTCATCAAATCCAGAGCGGTGGGGCGTCCCGTTCTTCAAGCTCAGGAAATGTCCTGCCATTGGGCAGGAGTCACTGGGAAGCCTGCACTCTATGCGTCAGCATAAGTGCGGGAGTACGTCACCTCTCCAGATCCGGATCCTCGCCCAAAGCCCGCAACCTTGCTGCCAGACGCTCGGCCCGCTGGCGTTCCTGTTCGGCTCGTTGGCGTTCCAGCTCGGCCCGCTCATCTCCCGTCAAAAGCAACTGCCCTTTGGCATCGCACCAGCGCAGCCAGCGGGCTTGTTTCCCCTCGAAAACTCCGTCCCACAGCCTCAGGCCCAGCTCCACCTGTTCCAGCCAGGTCTCGGTCATTTCCGCATAGTGGCGGCCCCGCAGCTCAAAAAGGCGCAGCTCCTCGGATCCCAGCTCGTGGTTGGGATCAAAAACCACGTAGTAGCTGACCCGCATCTGCTCGTAGCGGCTGAACTTGCCACCTAGCTCGTCGCCTTCGCGGTTGGAGACAATCTCGATCACCACATCCGGCGGCTTGTCAAATTGCCAGAGCAGATAGCACCGGTTCTGCTTCTCCCACCATTGTTCCGGCACCGTGACATCCAGGCTGAGAAAAACATCCGACACAATCGGGGGGCGACTGGGGGTTGTGTAGATCCCGACATTGGCTGCTGCCAGGAAGGTTTTGTGGGGCAGAGAGCTGTAGAGCGAGCCAGTCAGGAGGCGCTGTTGCTTTTCAGAGGCAAAGTTATCCGCCGGGGTATCGTCCTCAGTGACCAGATCAGCGACATCGGGCAGCAGCAGTTCAGTATCCATGGGCAAAGGCAGTCGGGGATGTCGACATCTTCGCCGTTTCCCCTACTTTTTGCCGCAGAGGACAAGGGCGGCAAAGCTGGCCGCTCTCCAGAAGGGATCCCGCCCGCAGAATGGGGTATCACGGCAAAAGGGCTCTCTTTGAGGAGGAACCTTGAACTGCGACGTTTTGGTGATCGGCTGTGGGGTGGTGGGCTGTGCCATCGCCTACGAATTGGCCACAGCAGGGCTATCGGTGGTTGGGATCGACGCCAGGGATCCGGCCTCAGGCGCCACCGGGGCCTCGTTGGGGGTGTTGATGGGGATCTGCAGCCGCCAGCCAGATGGGGAGGTGGTGCAGTTGCGCCTGAAAAGCCTGGAGCAGTTCGATCCCCTGATTGCGCGGCTGGAAGCCGACTTGGGTCGGACTTTGCCCGTCAATCGGCACGGCATCCTCAAGCTCCTCCGGGAGGAGGAAGTGGACGCTTGGCAAGCAACCCTGGCGGCTCGCCGGCAAGCAGGTTACCGCCTGGAGTTTCTCAGCCCTGGCGAAGTGGGATCCCTGCAGCCAGGTTTGCGCAGCGACCTGGGGGGAGCCCTCTACTCTCCCCAAGATCGGCAGATCCAACCCCGCCTCCTTACGCAGGCGCTTGTGGAAGCAGCCCAACGCAGAGGCTGCCGCTTCTTCTTCCATCAGCCGGTTCAGAAGATGCAGCGCAGCCCGGATCCTCCCTTTCGCCTACAGGCAGTTTATACGCCAGCCTTCGCCTTCTCGGCAGGCCATGTCGTTCTCGCTGCCGGCCTGGACAGCTCCCCTCTGGCCGAGGAGCTGGGCTTGCGGATCCCTCTGCAGGCGGTCAAAGGCCAGGCTCTGCGGGTCAAAGCGGCGGGGATCCCCCTGGGGCCGGTGGTCAGCGACGAGGATCTGCATCTGGTCCCCCTGGGGGATGGATCCCTGTGGGTGGGGGCAACCGTGGAGTTTCAGGCCCCCCATCCCCAGCCGACGCTGCTGGCCTTACAGGATCTGCTGGCCCACGCCATCGGCATCTGCCCGGCCCTAGCCGAAGCCACCCTGCTGGAGCACTGGGCCGGCCATCGACCCCGACCGCTGGGGCAGCGCGCCCCCATTCTGGGGCCGGCTCCCGGCTATGTCAATCTTTTGGTTGCCACCGGCCACTACCGCAATGGAGTGTTGCTGGCCCCGATTAGCGCCGCCATCCTGAGGGATTTGGTGCTGAAAGGGGAAACAGCCCTGTGCGATCTAAGCGCTTTTGCCCCAAGACCTAAACAGGGCTGAGCTGGCCTATCCACTGAGGTAGCAAGACTTATGTCAGAATAGAAGGTTGCCCGGCTCAGGCCGGGCCAGTGTGTGATCTGTCGAGTCCTGCAAAGGAGAAAAGAGCCTTGCCGAAATTTGCCCTGAAAGCCCTCTGGCTGGAAAACGATTTGGCCATCGCCGTGGATCAGGTGGTGGCCAAAAACCGCAGCCCCCTCACCCGCTACTTTTTCTGGCCGCGGGATGACGCCTGGGAACAGCTCAAAGCCGAGCTGGAGAGCAAAACTTGGATCAGCGAGGAAGATCGCATCACTCTACTCAACCAAGCCACTGAACTGATCAACTACTGGCAAAACGGCGGACGCGAGCGCCCCATCAGCGAAGCCCAAGCCCAGTTCCCCGACATCCTCATCGGCGGCAACGCCTAGCTCTCCCCTCCCCGCCGAGGCCGCGACTCCAAACCCAACCCATCTTGATGGGGATCCTGCTTTTGGGCTAGATTAGCACTCGGGATTTCAGAGTGCTAACTTTGGGCTCGGCCAAGCCAATGGATCGCCGGGGCCCTTCTGGGATCCCACTCCGCCTGGCAGCGCTAAGCGGCCCAGTTGAAACTAAGAGGATCGGGGATTCTATGGCAAAACAGATTCTGTTTAGGGAAGAGGCCCGCAAGGCATTGGAGCAGGGCATCAATCAACTGGCGGATGCAGTTAAGGTTACCATTGGCCCGAAAGGGCGCAACGTCCTTCTGGAGAAAAAGTTCGGCGCCCCCCAGATCGTCAACGACGGGGTCACCATTGCCAAGGAAATTGAATTGGCGGATCCTTTGGAGAACACCGGTGCCCAGCTGATGCGGGAAGTGGCCACCAAGACCAACGACGTGGCCGGAGACGGCACCACCACAGCCACCATTTTGGCCCAGAGCATGGTGCAGGAGGGGTTGAAGAATATTTCGGCAGGAGCCAACCCTGTAGCTTTGCGGCGCGGCATCGAGAAGACCACTGCCTACCTGGTGGAGCAAATTGCCGCTCAAGCTAAGCCTGTGGAAGGCCGCAAGAACATCGCCGAGGTAGCTACCATCTCTGCCGGCAACGACCCGGAAGTGGGGGAGATGATCGCCAGGGCCATGGATGCCGTGGGGCGAGATGGGGTGATTACGGTCGAAGAGTCCAAGTCCTTGGAAACCCAATTGGAAGTTGTCGAAGGGATGCAGTTCGACCGCGGCTACATTTCCCCCTATTTCGTCACCGATACGGAGCGGATGGTGGCCGAATACGAAAATGCCTATCTGCTCATCACCAGTAATAAGCTCTCCAATCTTCAGGATCTGGTGCCTGTTCTGGAGCGGGTAGCGCGAGAGGGACGGCCGCTGCTGGTGATTGCCGAGGATGTGGAGGGAGAAGCCCTGGCCACTTTGGTGGTCAACAAGCTGCGGGGGGTGTTGAACGCGGTGGCGGTGAAGGCGCCGGCTTTTGGGGATCGGCGCAAGGCCATGTTGGAGGACATTGCCATCCTCACCGGTGGGCAGCTCATCTCCGAGGATATCGGCATCAAGCTGGAGAACGTCACCCTGGACATGATGGGGGTGGCCCGCAAGATTACCGTTACCAAAGACAAGACCACCATTGTGACCGACGGCAGCACCAAGGCGGCGGTGGAGAAACGGGTGGCCCAGATCCGCAAGCAACTGGAGACCACCGATTCCGAGTACGACCGCGAGAAGCTGCAGGAGCGGATCGCCAAGCTGGCCGGTGGGGTGGCGGTGATCAAGGTGGGAGCTGCCACTGAAACGGAGCTTAAAGACCGCAAGCTGCGCATTGAAGATGCCCTCAACGCCACGCGGGCGGCAGTGGAGGAAGGGATCGTCCCCGGTGGCGGGGCAACGTTGCTGCATCTTTCCAAAGGGATCCCGGCCTTCAAGGCCAACTTGAACGCAGAAGAGCAGGTGGGGGCGGACATTGTCTGCCGGGCTTTGCAGGCGCCGCTCTATCAGATTGCCCACAACGCTGGCCTGGAGGGGTCGGTGGTGGTGGAAAAGGTTCTGGAGAAGGAGATGCCCTTTGGCTTTGATGCCCTGACGGGCACCTATGTGGACATGTTTGCTCAGGGGATCGTGGATCCGGCCAAGGTCGTACGCTCGGCGCTGCAGAATGCCGCTTCCATCGCCGCCATGTACCTCACCACCGAAGCCATTGTGGTGGAAAAGCCCGAACCCAAGACGAAAACAGGAGCGAGCCGCTCCGGCGGTGCGGGGATGATGTAACTCCCCTAAACCATGCCCTTGTGGCCTAGGCCCCTATTCAGGGGCTTTCTCCCGTCTCCGGTCGCAGCAGGGGGAAGGCGATGACATCGCGGATGCTGGCAGCGTCGCACAGCAGCATCGCCAGACGGTCGATGCCGATGCCCAGGCCACCGGTGGGGGGAAGGCCGTACTCCAGGGCAGTGAGGAAGTCTTCGTCCAAAAAGTGGGCCTCTTCGTCTCCGGCTGCCTTCAGGGCCGCCTGGGCCTCCAGCCGCTGCCGCTGATCCACCGGGTCGGTCAGCTCCGAGTAGGCGTTGGCCGTCTCCCGCCCGACGATAAACAGCTCGAAGCGCTCCGCCAACCCCGGCTTGCTGCGGTGGGGCTTGGTGAGCGGACACACCTCCAGGGGATAGTCGAGAACAAAGGTCGGCTGGCGCAGGCGGCTCTCGCAGCAGTGCTCGAAGGCTTTGACCAACAGCTTGCCAGGGGAGTCGTGGGGGGAGAGATCGGGGATCCCCTGCTGGGCCAGGGCGGGCAAGAGCTCGGCGGTGGATCCCTTTTCCACGTCGATGAAGATGCCGGTGGCCTCCTCCACCAACTCCTGGATCGTTACCCGCCGCCAGGGTGGGGTGAGGTCAATGGTCTCCCCTTGGTAAGTAATTTGCAGGGATCCCCGCACTGCCAGGGCGGCGTTGCAGACCAGGGCTTCGGTCAGCTCCATCATCGTGTGGTAGTCGGCAAAGGCTTGGTAGGCCTCCAGCGAGGTAAACTCCGGGTTGTGGCGGGTGGAGATGCCCTCGTTGCGAAAGACTCGCCCAATTTCGTACACCCGCTCGATCCCGCCCACCACCAGCCGCTTCAGGTGCAGCTCGGTGGCAATGCGCAAGTAGAGATCTAGATCCAGGGCGTTGTGGTGGGTGATGAAGGGACGCGCCTCCGCCCCGCCGGGGATCACCTGCAGCACCGGCGTCTCGATCTCCACAAAGCCCCGCTCCTCCAGGGTCTGCCGCAGGGAGCGGACGATCTTGGCCCGGTCGAGCAAGGTTTGCTTGACCTCGGGGTTGACGATGAGGTCAACGTAGCGCTGGCGGTAGCGTTTCTCCACATCCCGTAGGCCGTGCCACTTATCGGGCAGGGGCAGCAGGGCCTTGGTCAGCACCTGGTACTCGTCCACCCGCACCGACAGCTCCCCTTTCTCGGTGCGCTTGAGACAGCCCTTGGCCCCCAGCCAATCGCCCACGTCAAGCAGCTTGTCCAGGTTCTTGAAGGCCAGCTCCCCCATGTGCTGCGTCAGCCGTTGCTTTTCCAGGTAGAGCTGGATGGTGCCAGAGCGATCCTGCAGGGTAAAGAAGGCCAGTTTGCCCATGACCCGCCGCGCCCGGATCCGCCCGGCCACCGCCACCTGCACATCCTCCCGCTCGGCGCCGGGCTCGAGATCGGCAAATTGCGCCTGCAACTCGGCAGCCAAGTGGGTAACCGGGAAAGAATAGGCGTAGGGCAGGATCCCTTGCTCCTGCAGGTGGCGGGCCTTTTCCAGGCGGGCGGCCCGTTGGGCAGCTTCGCTGCTGCTGGGGAGAGTGGACATAGGGGTAAAAGGGATAGAGGATTTCAGGGACGGACGGGATCCTTTTTTACGCTTCCGGCGGCGCGATCCCGTGGGAACGCAGCAGCTCCAAAAGTCTTTCGGCCCGTTGGCGTTCTCTTTCAGCCCGTTGGCGTTCTCTCTCGGCCCGCTGCTGCTCTAGGGCGGCCTTTTCGTCGCCGGTGGGTAAAACTTGGCCCTCTCGGTCACACCAGCGCAGCCATTCCGTGTTGACGCCCTCGAAGGATCCCTGCCAGAGGGTCAAGCCCAGGCCAATCTCCTCCAGCCAGGTGGAATCGAAGGGAACCAACTCTCCCCCCCGCCGCTGAAAAAGAACCAGTGGGGATCCCTGCAGCTCCCGCAGTTGCCGCAAAGGATCGTAAACCCCGTAGTAGCCCACGCCGGCGCGGGCGTAGTCCCTGAGTTTGCGGCCCAGCTCTTCTCCCTCGCGGTTGGAGACAATCTCAATGACCACGTCGGGAGGCTTGCCCATCTCCCAGACAAAGTAGGTGCGATCTTCCTTGCGCTCGAAGCTGGCGGGGGGAGCTACCTCCAGGCTGAGCATGACATCGGGCACGAGCGGCGGCTGCTTGAGGGCGTAGAACAGGCCGACGTTGGCCGTGGCCAGGAAGGGGATCGGCTCGCCGCTGTCTTTGGCTCTGGGCTGAAAGGAGGCGTAGAGGGCGCTCGTGAGCAGGCGCTGCAGCTTCTCCGAGTAGATGCTGTCCACAGGCTGGTCGTCCTCGATCACCAGGTCACTGATATCGGGTGGGGGCGGCGGTGGAAACTCCGCTGCCGGCGTCGAGGGCTTGAGGGGGCTAGAAGGTGCAGAAACCATGATGCCGGGATCCTTTGCAGGGCCGCTGCTAGCGACTGCTCGGTTGTTGGTCAATCGAGCCGATATCGAACCATCTCGAGGGTAGCAAAGGTTTTGGGGAAAAAGGCGACCAGAGAGCTTCTCCAATCCACACCAGAGATAGAAGCCCAACCCTGGGCCGAGGGCCTGCCTCCTGGAGCGGGGCAAGAGACAAAAAATCCTGCCCGACCTCCTCAGCTTTGGCCGGATCCCTTTTGGAAAGCAGCTAGCGCTCCGCCTGGGCGTTCAAGCTGGAGACGATCAGGTACACCACGAAAAGAAACAGGGCTACCAACGCCATAGGTCGATCCTTAGGTCAGTCTCTTGCGCCAGGGTCTGTAGGATAGTGTGCCCATCCGGGCCGGGATCCGGTTGCTGTTGTCGCACAAACCTTTATTCTATGACATTTTCCCGTAGCTTGGTTCTTGGCGGAGCTCGACCGCCCAACTGGGCAAGTTGGGGATCCCTTCTCACTGGCCAGGCTCGGAGCTGGGCAGAGCCACCAGCAGAGCTTCCAACACCCGCTGCACCCGGCTCAAGCGCAGGCCAGAGTCGGCCAAAACGGGGCTGTTGGGGATGATGGCGTGGCGGAACCCCAGCTTGGCGGCTTCCTTGAGGCGCTGCTCCAACTGCGCCACCGGGCGCACCTGTCCCCCCAGGCCCACCTCGCCGATCAAGACCGTAAAGGGATCCACCTGGCGATCTCGGAAGCTGGCGGCCACGGCCACCGCCACCCCCAAGTCGGCAGCTGGCTCGGCCACCTGGATGCCGCCGGCGGAGGCAATGTAGGCGTCGTATTTGGAAAGCGGGATCCCCACCCGTTTTTCCAGCACCGCCAAGATCTGCAAAAAGCGGTTGAGCTCGATGCCGGTGGCGGTGCGGCGGGGGGAGCTGTAGCTGGTGGGGCTGACCAGGGCCTGCACGTCCACCACCAAGGGGCGGGTGCCCTCACAGGCGACGATGGTGGCCGTTCCCGGCGTGGCCTGATCCCGGCTGCTCAAAAAAAGCTGCGAGGGATTGTCCACCTCCACCAAGCCAGAGGCGGTCATCTCGAAAACGCCGATTTCCTGGGCCGCCCCAAAGCGGTTTTTGACGGCGCGCAGCAGGCGGTGGCTCTGAAAGCGATCCCCCTCAAAGTACAAGACGGTGTCCACCAGGTGCTCCAGCACCTTGGGCCCGGCCAGGGATCCATCTTTGGTAACATGGCCAACGATGAGCAGGGCCACCCCCAGTTTTTTGGCCACTCGCATCAAGAGGCCGGCGCATTCCCGCACCTGGGAAACGGATCCCGGCGCCGAGCTGAGCTGCCCCCAGAAGATGGCCTGGATGCTGTCGATGATCGCCACCTGGGGCTGTAGGGCCTGGATCTCGGCCACAATGGCCTCCAGGTCGGTTTCCGCCAATAGGTAGAGCTGCTCGCTTTCTATCCCCAGCCGCAAGGACTCCGTCCCGCTAATGCGAGCGGCGCGCAGCTTGATCTGCTGGGCCGATTCCTCCCCCGACACGTACAAGATGGGCCCCCGCTTGGCGAGATGCGCAGCAGTCTGCAGCAGCAGGGTGCTCTTGCCAATGCCTGGATCGCCGCCGATCAACACCAGGGATCCCGGCACGATGCCACCTCCCAACACCCGGTCGAACTCGCCGGAGCCAGAGGAGAGGCGGGGGTGGCTCTCCGAGGAGACTTGGGAGAGGGGAAGGGCCGACAGGGGCATCCCGTTGCCGCGGCTGCGCTGGGGAACGAGCCGCTGCGGTGGCCCAGACTTAGAAGAGGGGGCGACGACCACCTCCGTCAGCGTGTTCCAGGCGCCACAGTTGTCGCAGCGGCCCAAAAACTTGGGGTAGCGCTCGCCGCACTGGCTGCACTCCCAGACGGTTTTGGCCTTGGCCATGAACAGGGATCCCGCCTCTTTCTTAGGATACAAGGACTCCGACCGGCTGCCGCTAGCTGTGGGGCAGGGGAACGGCGGGAATGGGCACCTCTGGCAAGGCCAGGGATCGGCACTGGGCGTGGTGGCGCAGCAGATGGTCACAGAGCACCAAAGCCACCATCGCCTCCACCATCGGCACCGCCCGCGGCAGCACGCAGGGATCGTGGCGCCCCCGCGCCGCCAAAACCGTCTCCTGCCCGTCGAGGGTGACGGTGCTTTGGGGCTGGCGAATGGTGGCGGTGGGCTTGAAGGCCACCCGCAGGACGATGTCTTCCCCGTTGCTGATGCCCCCCTGGATGCCGCCGGAGCGGTTGCTGCGGGTGCGCCAGCCGCTGGGGGTCATGTAGAACTCGTCGTTGTGCTGCTTGCCCGTCAGGTAGGTGCCGGCAAACCCCGAACCGATCTCAAACCCCTTGCTGGCCGGCAGCGACATCACCGCCTTGGCCAGGTCGGCCTCCAATTTGTCGAACACCGGGCAGCCCAGCCCGCGGGGCACATTGCGGGCCACACATTCCACCACTCCCCCGAGAGAATCTCCTTCCCGCGCCGCTGCTTCAATTTTTTCAATCATCGCCGCCGCCGCGGCTGGATCGGGGCAGCGGACGATGTTGGCTTCCACCTGCTCCGCCGTCACGGAGCTGGGATCCACCTGGGCCTCTACGTCTTGGACCCGCTGCACATAGGCCAGGATCTCTACCCCTGCTGCCAGGCGCAGGATCTTCTTGGCGATGGCCCCGGCGGCCACCCGGCCAATGGTCTCCCGCGCCGAGGCCCGCCCTCCCCCCTGCCAGTTGCGGATGCCGTACTTGGCCTGGTAGGTGGCATCGGCATGGGAAGGGCGGAAGGTGGTGGCCATCTCGCTGTAATCCTGGGGGCGGGCGTCCTGGTTGCGCACCAGGATGTGGATGGGGGTGCCGAGGGTAAAGCCTTGGAAAACCCCGGAGAGGATCTGGCAGCGATCCGCCTCCTGGCGCGGCGTGGTGATGTGGCTCTGGCCGGGACGGCGCCGATCCAGCTCCGCCTGGATGTCGGCCTCGCTCAAGGGCAGCCGCGGCGGGCAGCCGTCCACCACCACCCCCACCGCCCCCCCGTGGGACTCGCCGTAGGTGGTGACGCAAAACAAGACGCCGAAGGAGTTGCCGTTGGCCATGGGATCCCTGAGCAAGAAGCTGCCCGCTCGCAGGCGGCTGGGAGAGACTGTCTTCTATTCTGCACCAGAAGGCTTGCGGACGACGCGGTGCAACTGACGGCAGCCGGCAATCCCCCGCAACACCAGGTGGGGATCCCAGCGCAGCTCTGCGTCAAGGGGCCGCAGGTGGGGGTAGAGTAGCTCGCCATCGCCGCCGGTTACTAGCAGCGGGCCTTGGGGAAAGCGGCGGCGCCAGTCGGCCAGAAAATCCCGCAAGCCGGCCAGCAGGGTATGAAGAATGCCGCTGCGGATGGCGGCCCCAGTGTTCCTGGCCCAGCGGGGGGGTATGGGAGCGCCGGGATCCCACTCCACTTTGGGCAGCCGGGCGGTGTGGTCGGCCAGCGCCTGCGCCTGCAACCCCAGGCCGGGCAGGATCGCTCCTCCCACCAGGGATCCCTCGGCGTCAGCTCCCGTCAGGGTCAAGGCGGTGCCGGCGTCGATGACCAAGCAGGGCCAGCCGTAGCGGATCCCGGCGGCCCACAGAGCCAGTGCCCGATCCAGCCCCAGGCTTGGGTAGGGATCCCGCAGCGGCACCTGGGAGAGCTCAAGGCAATGCACCCAGGGGGATCGGGGCGGCAAAGGGGCAGAGCCAACGGCAGCTAGCCACAGCTCCGTCTCTTCTGGCCAGGATAGGGGTTGGTGGGCGGGAAACTGCTCCACCTTCACCAAGCTCTCGCCAGCAAACCAGCCCCAGCGCACGTGGGTGTTGCCCACCACGGCGGCCAGCCACCGCTCTGCCTCAGAACTCATGCAACAGCTCCGCCTCCACGCGAAACAGCTCCACCGGCTGATCGGCAGGGATCCCGGCCAATTGCTTGGCGGTGGAGAGCTGCCAGGCCGTCGTCAGAGCCTCTCCGGGCAGCAACACCGCCCCCCGTGTCCCCGCGCGAATGAACAGGCCCATGCGGGTGGGATCCACCTGCTCCAGAGAGGGGATGGGCACCACCCGTCGCACGATGGCCACCTGAATAGAAGCCGACTCCAGCTCGCCGGGTTGCAGGGGCCGATAGCGCCAGTCGCGAGTAACAGCTCCCACCGCCGCCCGGATGGTGGCCCTGGCCAGATCCTCGCCGCCGGGATCCAAGCTGCCCCAACAGCCGCGGGGCCGTCCCTCCCTGGTCACCGTAACAAAAACTCCCGCCGGGCGCCGCCAGTGGGGCGGGATCTCTTCTGGAGCAGGCAGCACCTGGCCAGTGGCGAAGTAGTGGGCGATGGCCTGCCGCGCCAGGGCCGGCAGCGTCTTGGGCAAGGGTTGCGGCTGGACGGGAGCAGGGATCCCCTCCGTCCCGCCGTTGCGGGGCAAGGCGCCTGCCGGGGAACTCGTGGCCGGGGACGGGATCCCGCCAACGCGCCCAGAAACCTCTGGCCGGGATCCGGCCAGCAGCCCTAGCCCTGCCCCCAGAAACAAGGCCAGCAGGCTGAGCGATCGAATGGCAAAGGTGGACACGAGCTGAGGATCTTGCCAACCCAACTCTAGGCTAGGCTATGCCCCCGCTTCTGCAAGTACTTGAAAACGGTGTTCAGATCCTTGTCGCCCCGCCCGGAGCAGTTGACCACCACCCGCTGCTGGGGGCCAAGCTGGGGGGCTAGGGTCTTCAGGTAGGCCAGGGCGTGGGCCGTCTCCAGGGCGGGGATGATCCCCTCCAGGCGCGACAGCAATAGCAGCGCCTCCACCGCCTCGTCGTCGGTAACGGCGTAGTACTCAGCCCGCCCAATCTCCTTTAAGTAGCTGTGCTCCGGCCCCACACCGGGGTAATCCAAGCCAGCGCTGATGGAATGGGCCTCCTGCACCTGGCCTTCTTCATCTTGCAGCAGGTAGCTCATGGCCCCGTGCAAGACCCCAATGCGACCGCGGCTAAGAGTAGCAGCGTGGCGGGAGGTGTGCAAGCCCTCCCCGGCAGCCTCGATGCCGATAAGCCGCACTTGGGGATCCTGAACAAACTCGTTGAACAACCCCAGGGCATTGGAGCCGCCGCCCACACAGGCCAGCAGCACGTCCGGCAGTCCTCCCCATTTCTCTTGGCACTGCTGCCGCGTCTCCTGGCCGATGACATCGTGAAAGGTCCGCACCAGCTTCGGGTAGGGGTGGGGTCCGGCCACCGTGCCAATGACGTAGTGGGTGGTCTCCACGTTGGTTACCCAGTCGCGGATGGCCTCGGAGAGGGCGTCTTTGAGGGTGGCTGTGCCTGATTCGACCCCCCTTACCTCAGCGCCCAGCAGGCGCATCCGCTGCACATTGGGGGCCTGCCGCTCCATGTCCAGCGCCCCCATGTAGATGACGCATTCCAGGCCAAAGCGGGCGCACACCGTTGCCGTGGCCACCCCATGCTGGCCAGCGCCAGTCTCGGCAATGATCCTTCGCTTGCCCATGCGCACCGCCAGCAGCACTTGGCCGAGGGCGTTGTTGATCTTGTGGGCACCGGTGTGGTTGAGATCCTCCCGCTTCAGGTAGATCTGGGGGCCGCCGTAGTGCTCGGTCAGCCGCTGGGCAAAGTAAAGGGGGCTGGGCCGCCCGACAAAGTCCCGCAGTAGGCTGTGAAACTCGGCGCGAAAGTCGGGATCCCGCCAATGCTGCTCAAAGGCTTCCTCCAGCTCCGTCAGGGCGCTCATCAGGGTTTCCGGCACAAAACGGCCCCCAAAGGGCCCAAACCGGCCCCGAGGATCCGGACGCACCTGCGGGTCAAGGGGATCCCAGGTGGCAGGGGCAGCAAGAGGAGTTGAGGTCATGGCAAATGGATTGGCGCGGGCTTGACAGCCGGCAATAGGAGACAAGTTTCCCTATTCTACAGAAGATGGAAACTCGGGAAGGCCACTGTCCAAGCTATCTTATTTGCCGCCCTAGATGGTGGGATCCCGCCGAAATCACCTTTGAACAGGGGGCTTCCAAGGATTTTTACGATCAGGCCGTCCGATTTTGGGGGCGGCCTTTATGGACAAGCATCTGCAAGAGTTGCTCCAGCAAGAAGATCAAAAGCGCAGGGACGAAGAGCTGCGCCGCACCTATGCCCTTTCTCAAAAGTCTCAGGGAGCGGCAGTCTTTTTGTCGTTATTGCTGGCTTTTGCGGCCTACATTTATACGCGGCGATGGAAAGCGCTAATGATCTTTTTGGGGTGGTGTATTTTTGTCGGCGTGTTGTTTAGCGATGAAGAAGGAGAAGTTTCTCTCCCTGGACTTTTTCTGGCCTCCACCTGGGCAGCGGTGGACAACTGCGCCGCCATCCAGCGAGCTAGAGAAAAAATTGAACTGCTACGCTCCGGGCAAAGCCCCGATAGCAACCGGCAGACTTAATCGACCTCAAATCAACAAGCTGGAAACCCTTCCTTACTCCCCTCTCCCTGTGGGAGAGGGGCTGGGGGTGAGGGATCCCTTTGCCAGCAGCAGGTTAGGACAAGGGAGCCTAGAATGGCCGCAGATCCGAGGAAACCAAAACCATGAAGTCTGCTGCTTGCCTAGCCTGTCTGCTCGCCGGTCTCCTTGGGGGGGAAGGGATCCCGGCCCTGGCCTCACCCGCTCTTTTGGTGCTGGCCCAGTCCGGCTTTCAGCCCTACATCAATGTCCGCTTTGGCTATCGCCTCGACTATCCGGCTGATTTTGTCCCCCAAGGGGAATCCGACAGCGGCGACGGCCAGGTGTTCATCGGCAAAGAGGGGGCCGAGCTGCGCGTTTGGGGTGGGTACAATATTCTTCAAGCAACGCCCGCCAGCGCCCTGCAAGAGGAGCTGCAGCGCAGCCGGGAAAGCCGACGCTGGGTTACCTATCAAGTTGCCGGTCGGGATTTTTTCGTGGTCTCCGGCTACGAGCCAGACGGCCAGCGGATTTTTTACCTCAAAAAGCTCGTCAGCCCCTCTCTAGAGGCTGGCTTTGAATTGGTCTATCCGGCCAGCCGGCGCGAGCGCTACGACCGGGACGTGGAAGCCATAGCCCGCTCCCTGCGCTTTGTGGATCCCTGACCCAGGCCCAAGTTGGGGCATGATCGTAGGGATCCCTGGCAAAACCCCATGGCCGAGAGACCGCTGGACAGTTGGCTGCGGGAACGGATGCAAGCCGTTGGCCTCTTCTCATGGCGGGCCTTGCAAGCACGGGCGGGGATCAGCCGCCGCGCCCTCGATCAGGTGCGCCAAGGGCAGTGGGGATCCCTGCGCCTGGAGCAACTGCAGAAGCTGGCTGCCGCTTTAGAGTGGGAGTTGGGATCCCTGCTTGGCGGTGGCGACCCTAGTCCAAGGGGCTCGAACACTGCAGAAGCGATCTTTTCCCTGCTGCAGCCGCTGCTGACCAGCTACCCCACCGTCCGCGAGATTGCCCGGCGCAAGCCCGATTGGCCGGCCCAAAACGTGACGGCCCTCTTCCGGTCGCTGGATGCCCTGCTGCAGCAGTGGGGGTATGAAGCCATCGGCAGCCCTCTTGAGTCCGTCCCCTTCGACCCGCAACTGCACCAGCCGGATCAGCCGGACATTCGGCCAGGGGATCCCGTCTACATCCGCTTTGTCGGCTACCGCCGGAAAGACTACATCCTCTGCCCGGCCAAAGTCAGCCGCTCGCTGCCCGGAGGATTGAGCTGATGGCACCTGTCCCCAAAGCAACGCTGGCTATCGATTTCGGCACCAGCAATACTGTGGTGGCAGTTTGGGATCCCGTCCAAGAAGCGCCCCGCCTGCTCAGCTTTCCCGGCCTTTCCCGCCCGGGCTACTCGGCCATTCCCAGCCTGGTCTATGTCAAGGGAAAAGGCCAGCTCTTGGTGGGGGAAACGGTGCGGGCCGGGCGTTGGGGGGCAGTGGAGCCGCAGCGGCTGTTTCAGGGCTTCAAGCGGGATCTGGTGGCGGAGTTTGTCCCCCCACCGCGGATTCTCGATGGGGAGCGCTACGACGCCGAGAGGGTGGCTCAGGCTTTTTTGCAGGCGGTGATGGAAGCCGTCCAGCAAGAATACCTGCAGCCGCAACAGGTGGTGTTTACCGCTCCCGTCGGCTCCTTTGAGCGCTACTTGAACTGGCTGCGGGGGGTGGCCGGGGATCCCGTTCAAATTGTGGACGAGGCCACTGCCGCTGCCCTGGGCTATGCGGTCGGCCAGCCGGGATCCGTGGTGCTGGTGGTGGATTTCGGCGGCGGCACCCTGGATCTCAGCCTGGTGCGCACCCTTGCCCCCCAGCCGGGCAACCCCGTCCTCAAGGCAGAGGTGATCGCCAAGGCCGACGCCTACGTGGGCGGGGTGGATATCGACATCTGGATAGCCGAATACCTGCTGGGGCAACTGGGGCTGAGCCGGCAGCAGCTGGGGGCCCTGAGCTGGATGACGCTTTTGGAGCAGGCAGAACAGCTCAAGATCGCCCTTTCTGCCCAGCCGGAGGCTGTGGGCAGTTGGTTCGACGACGAGACTCTAACTGCCTATGAGCTGCGCTTGAATCGGCAGGCGCTGGAGGAGATTTTAGAAACCCACCAGCTCCTCGACCAGATCCGCCAGTGCCTAGACGAGGTGCTGCTCAGCGCCCAGGCAAGGGGAGTGGGCAAAAGCCAAATTGAGCAGGTGCTCCTGGTGGGAGGCAGCTCCCAACTGCCGGCAGTCCAAGAGCTGCTCCGCTCCTACTTCGGCAAAAAGAAAGTCCGCTGCGAGCGCCCCTTCGACGCCGTGGCCCTGGGCGCTCTGCAGATGGGCCGCCAGGTCAAGCTCGAGGATCGCCTGCACCACAGCTACGCCATCCGCCTCTGGGATCCCTGGCAAAAAAGTTACATCTACTATCCCCTCTTCGAGCGGGGCAGCCCCTACCCTTGCCGACGCTCCGAGCCCTTGATCTTGCAGGTGGCCAACGATGGCCAGACCGAAATTCGACTCGATGTGGGGGAAGTGGCCCAGGTGGCCCAGGCTGAGGTGGTCTATGACGAGCTGGGGCGCATGAGCAGCCGCCAACTTACCCGACAAACCGATTTTCGATCCCTGGGTGCTGAGCCGGCTTGTCTGGCCCGCCTGCAGCCCCCAGGTCGGGCAGGAGAAGATCGCCTCAAGGTGGAATTTGCCGTCGATGCCTCGCGGCGGCTGTTGGCCACTATCTTCGACTTGCAAACCCAGCAGCTTTTGGTAGAAGCCCAGCCCGTAGCCACCCTGAGTTAGAGAAAGGCACTCAGCTTCTTTATCGCGCCAAAACCCAAACAGTGCCGCCTGGCCCTTCTCCCCCCTGGGAGAGGGGCTGGGGGTAGTCGCAATGGCAGCGTGGAGCGCTTGGGCGGATCCCTTGTTGAACAATCGCCTATTTTGCTGTAAAGCGCGGGGGAAAAGTCTTAAGCTCATCCAGAATGACTGTATATCCCCTGCAGTGGCTTTGTAATGACTTGACAGATATAGTCATTTCAAATAGATGCAACGTTTCTCTACGTCGTTATTGCTACGCAACGCTGTCGCGAAGGCGCCGGCAGCGCGAAGCACTATCTCTAGCTCCCCTCTCCCCCTGGGAGAGGGGCTGGGGGTGAGGGCCGACTCCCCTGAGCTCAATCTCTCAAGAATTAGAAACGACTGGCCCTACTGCTGACAGGTAAACTAGCTTCCCGTCGTAGAACAGCGCTGAGCCTTGGTCGCCTTGCTGCGAGTCTGCCCGGTACTGATACATTTACGCTGAACACTGCTGAGCATTACTGCTCAGCGGTGAAGCGATAGCATTCTGTCCGTTTCCGTTGTCACTACGCGATGCTGACGCGACCGCGTTAGCGGGACGGAGTCCAAACAGAAAGGCGGTATCCCGCAAAGCCCTGAGCATAACGCCCAGAGCGCCTTGCCAATCTCGTGGTAGCCTATGGTTGCACTTTGGGCATCTAAACACCTTTGCGCCACCCAACTTGGTGTGGATGTGCCCGCACTTGGTACAGGTTTTGCTGGTGTACGCTTCCGATACTTCCACGACAACCACGTTTTTCTTCTTGGCTTGAAACTTCAGGAACTGCTTGAACCGGTAGTGCGCCCAGGTGAGCATCGCCCTTGCTGTCTTGCTACCAAACTTCCTCCCTGCCTTGGCAACCATCTTGGCTGACTCGAAAGTGGGGAGGAATATCAATCGGTAGTT
>NZ_AXUW01000001.1:1946969-1981138 GCF_002760415.1 Synechococcus sp. 65AY6A5 | reverse complement strand
GGGGATTCTTACGCAGTCCACAAAAGAACCCGTAACGGCGTTGTCAAAGCGCCTCTAGACAGTTCCTGAAGGCAAAGCCCCAAGGTTCTGCTGACTTTCTTAAGCAGGTTGGCGGCAGCATTTGCCTCAGCGTTGACCAACCACCCCTTTGCCGTTTGGTACAGGCCCCGCTTGACACGCCTTCCAGAGGGTCTCCACCCGTCGGGTTTTTCACCATAACTAGGTAGCTCATCTCTATCTAGGAAGCTTGCCTGCGAGCTGTACGCCTCCTCTACCTCAATAAACTCCATGCCATAATGCCGACATAATTGCGCAATACGCTCCTTGAACCGACCTGTTGGGACGAAAACAAAGTTTTGGTTAAAACCGCATTCTTGTTTTTGTTCTTTGTTCCAACCTAAGTAAGCGATAGTGCGAGAGGAAAGTCAACGGTACAATCACTACAACCATGGTGTGGGGCTAGCGGTTGTTTATCTTATTTTTTGGCCAAAGAGAAGGAAAAAGGTCTTGGTAGGAGAAGTCAGGAAGAGGTTGTTTGAGCTATGAAACTATATCAACGACCCCCATCATGGGTAAGCGACTAAAGTGGCTAGCGGGCTTTTCCGCCCTGCACTAAAGTGCGGGGCTACCCAGCTATCCTTTTGTGTTAGTGTCTGGGAGGTTGCCAGGAGGAGGGGCAATGCAAACCGGAGCAGAAGCTCAAGTCCAACAGCGAAAAAAGGAGGCAGGATCCTGGAGAGACATTCGGCTGTTGGTATTGGACATCGACGGCACGATTGCCGGGCCTTCCAACCAGGTTTCGGAGCCGGTGCGGCAGGCCATTCAAAAAGCCAAGGCGGCAGGCGTGCGGGTAGCCATTGCTACAGGTCGGATGCATCGCTCTGCTGAGCGGTTTCACTACGCCATTGGGGCCGATATGCCCCTCTGCAGCTATCAGGGGGCGCTCATTCGCGATCCCGACAGCCAAAAGACCTTGAAGCATTGGAGCCTGGACTGGTCGCTGGCGGAGGAGCTGCTGCAGGTGCTGCAGGATCAGCCGGTGGGGGTGCACCTCTACATCGACGATCAGCTCTATTTGCGGGAGCTCAGCCCCCTCAGCCAAGCCTATGCCGAGCGCTCCCAGGTGCCGTTCCAGATGCTCTCCCCCGCCCAACACGGGAAAAGCCCCACCAAGATCCTGGCTGTTTCGGAGGATACGGAGTTTCTGCAGCAACTCCAGGGATCCCTGCGGCAGCGGTATTCTCCTGAGCAGATCTACCTCACCCGCTCGGAGCCGATTTTTTTGGAGGCCACCCATGCGGCGGTGAACAAGGGCAATGCCGTTCGTTTTCTGGCGGAAGAGCTGCTGGGGGTGTCGGCGGATCAGGTGATGGCCATCGGCGATGGCGACAACGACATCGAGATGCTCCAGTATGCGGGGATCGGGGTAGCCATGGGGAACGCCTCGCCGGCTCTGCTGCCCCACGCTGATTGGGTTGCTCCCCCCGTCACCGAAGATGGGGTGGCGGTGGCCATTGAGACCTTTATCCTCGGCTAGTTGCGGATGCAATGGTGAGCTTGGCAGATTCTCCTTTTCCCCAAGTCACGTTGCGTCCAGAACAGCAACGGGCATTGGCGTATCGGTCGGGGCCTCTGGGGATCGCGGCAGTTCCGGGGAGCGGCAAGACGTTTATCCTGGAGCTGCTAATCGCCGATCTCATCCTGAATCGCGGCGTTCCACCGGAGCGCATTGGGGTGTTCACCTACATGCGTTCGGCGCGAAGCAATTTGATCAACCGCATCAACCAACGCCTGCAACAGGCGGGCTATCTGGATCGCTTTACCCAAGCCTTCACCTTGCACTCGCTGGCGCTGCGGGTGTTGCGGGAGGTTCCCGGCCCTTGGGAAGAGCTGTCCATCCTGGAGGAATATGAACAGGAGCGCCTGCTCAGCCGTCTCTGCCGCGCCTGGCTCGCCCACCACACCCACCTCTGGGAGCCCTTGATCCCTGCCGAGAAGCCCCACAAGGTGGTCCGAAACCGGCTGCGGTTTCGACGCAGCTTCCAGCAGATGGTGCGGGCGGTGATCAGCACGGCCAAGAATCTGCGTCTGGGGCCGGAGGCGATCCCCACAACTACTCAGGGCTATCTGGGCTGGGCGGCCCCCATCTATGCTGCCTACCAAGCGGAGCTGCGTCGCCTGGGCAAGCTGGACTACGACGACCTGGGCTGGCAGGCAGTGGAGCTAATCGAGCGCGACCCGGCCCTGCGGCAGCAGGTGCAAAATTGGTACGACTACCTATTCGAGGACGAGGCCCAGGACAGCTCCCCCCTCCAAGAAGAGCTGCTGCGGCTGCTCAGCCAGCGCACCGGCAACCTGGTACGGGTCGGGGATCCCAACCAAAGCATCATGGGCACCTTCACCACCGCCGAGCCGCGGCTGTTTCGCGCCTTTTGTCAGGCCAATCCCCAGGTGACGTTGAAAGAGTCCAGCCGCAGCGCCCCCCAGATCCTGGAGTTGGCCAACCGCCTGGTGGACTGGGTGAACCAGAAGCACCCCATCCCAGCCCTGCGCACCGCCCTGGCTCCCCAGCACATTTGCCCGGCCAGCGCTGGCGGCCTAAATCCCCCGGCCAGCGAAGGGGAGGTGGTGTTTCGCCGGGTAGTCGGATCCCCGGAGCAGGAGCTGCAGGAGGTGACGCGGTGGGCCCTGGCGGCCGCCCAGGCTTTTCCCGACCAGACGGTGGCCATTCTGGTCACCACCAACGAGCTGGGGGGCAAGGCCCTCGACTACCTGCGGGAACTGGGGGCAGAGCAGGTGATCGATCTGTTGCGGGGCAACCCCAGCCAGCGGCGGGTGTTGCTGCAACTCAAGGGAATCATCGACTGGTTGGCCCAGCCCATTTCCTCTGCCCGCTTGGCCGCTGCTGTGGATCACCTGGCCGACTGGGCCGGGATCCCGCGCCTGGAGCTGGGGCCGATGCTGGACTGGATCCGCGCCTCGCTGCCGGAGCGGCTGCTATTTCCCCAGTTTGGGGAAGCCCCCACTTTGCCGGATAGCCCCTCTTGGCAAAACTTGGGCAGGCTGCTGCGCATCCTTGCCGGTTGGCTGCGGGCCGGGCGCTCCCCTTGGCCGGAGGTGCTCAATGTGATTGTCCAAAGCCTCTACCGCAAGCCGGAAGAGCTGTTTGTGGGTTGCTACGTCATCGACCAGTTGGAGCAGGTGCTGGGATCCCTGCCCGAGGTCGATTGGCAGGAGATTGCCCAAGAATTGCGGGTGATTCTGGATCGCCGCCTCAACAACCTGCCCTCGGAGATCTTTGCCTTCAACCCGGAGCCGGGCAGCATCACCGTTACGACTCTGCACCGCGCCAAGGGCTTGGAATGGGATCAGGTGTTCATCCCCCAGGTGTCGGCCTACGAGTTTCCCACCTACTCTGAAGAGCGACCGGTGGGGCTGAGGTTTTTGGAGGATGTCGATATGAGAGCAGAAGCCCTGGCCCAGTTGCGGCAGCTCAGCCGCAGAAGTTGTTGGGAGCAGCAGGCCGACTCGGCCACCGAGCAAGCCTTTTTGGATCTGGCCGCAGAGCGGCTGCGGCTGCTGTACGTGGGCATCACCCGCAGCAAACGGCGGCTTACCCTCTCCGTCTCCAGCCAATCTCGCTTTGGCGAAGAGCAGAGTGCATCGTTGGTGTTTCGCGTGTTGAGCCGCCCTTGCGAGGCAAGTTGACAGCGAGGCGCCCGGGCCTCTGGTTCTTCATTGCCCCGCGGCAGGCTGCTAGCATGGCTAAGCCCGATAGCGCCGCCTTGCGCGATGGGGCAGTCGTTTAAAAACATGGGTATTCTGCAATGCAACCTCGGCGTGTTGCCCGCGAACTGGCCCTGCTGGGGGTCAACCAACTGCCGGCCACAGCGGCCAAACTGAGCGAAAAACAACTGGAGGACTTGCTGCTGGCAGCCATCCGCGCTCTGCAGGAAGAGACCCATGAAACTCTCTCCACAGCGGCGGCGGAGATCCAGCGCAGCGATCGCCTGTTGCACGAGAGCGATCCCCTGTTATTGGCCGCTTCTGATGCCAAGGAAGAGGGCGGAGCTCGCTCTCTTACTGTCCGCCTTCAGCAGGCCCAACGACATCTGCAACGCTTGGAAACGGCTCTGAAGGAGGCCAACGCCGGCGACACCGTGCAGGGAGAATTGCTGGAGCTGGCCCACCAAGCCCAAGTGGCCCTCAGCAACGCCGGCCAAGCCCTGGAACACCTGGAACAGCGGCTGTACAGCGTCCGCCGCATCCTGGATGAGGTCGTTCAGTTGTCCCAAAAGGCGGTCAACCGGCTGGGAGTTGCCCTCTCCATGCCGGAGCTGTTGCACATTGCCCAAGCTCAAGAGGTACGCGCCTACGCTCTCCAACTGTTGACCGCCCTGCGCACCCATAAGGAGGCTATCGACGCCCGTTTGCAAGGGGTTTTGGTAGGCTGGCAACTGAAGCGGGTGGGGCGGATCGAGCGCGATATCCTGCGCCTGGCGGTAGTGGAAATGGAGATCCTGCGCAGCAGCCCCGACAAGGTCGCCATCAACGAAGCTGTAGAATTGGCCAAAAAATACGGGGATCCGGAGGCCGCCGCTTTTGTCAACGGGGTGCTACGGCGGCTGGTGGACAGCCGCATGGAAGCCCCTTTCGGTCGGAATCCTTCGCCAGCCGGGGATCTCAGAAGCTAGGCTCCTCACTGCCTTAGGGTGAAGGCCCTGCGTGGGGCAGATTGTTTGACCCTCCTACCGCCCAGGGGATTTTTACGCAGTCCGCAAGCGGACTCACAGAGGCGTTGTCAAGACACCTCTAGACAGTTCCTGGAGGCAAGGCCCCAAGGTTCTGCTGACTTTTCTGATCGCGTCAGCGGGACGGAGTCGTTGCAGGTTGGCTGAGACGGCAGTCTCTTCCGGACGCTTGCCACCGGTCGGGTTTTTCACCGTCTTAGGGGCTCGCCTGGGAACGGCACGCCTCGGTGATAACTATGCCATTGATGAGCAGCTAAAGTTGCTCACGGGCCTTTCCGCCCCGCACTCAAGTACGGGGCCAGCCAGCTATCCCTCTGTGTTTTCGATGGGGAAGCGGGCGATGAGATTCGAACTCACGACATCCAGCTTGGGAAGCTAGCGTTCTACCACTGAACTACGCCCGCAGGGATCCAGGCTCGACAACCTGGAGACTTTCCTAACGCATAGTTTAGCATTTCTTGGACGGGATCCCTGGTACAACAGAAGCAGCGTTCTACTTCTTTTGTTGATCCATGCCGGCCATCCTCCTGCTCTCCGGTAGTCCTGGCCCTCTTTCTCGGGAAGCCGCTGGCCCGCCACCGCGGTCGGAAGCGATTTTGCACCACGCTGCCGGGATCCTGTCCGGTCTGGGATTGACGACGGAGTTTGTCTCGGTGCGGGATTTGCCGCCAGAGGATCTGGTGCGGGTTAACTTTGAGAGCCCTCACCTCCAGCAGATTCAGGAAAAGGTGGCCCAGGCTGCCGGGATCGTCATCTCTGCTCCTGTCTATAAAGCTTCTTATCCAGGCGTGTTGAAGGCGCTGCTGGATTTGCTAGACCAGGATGCTTTTACCGGCAAGGTGATTCTCCCCATTGCCACCGGGGGAACCCTGGCCCACCTGCTGGCCATCGACTTTGCCATGAAGCCGGTGCTGGCCGTGATGGGCGCAACCCATATCTTGAAAGGGATCTACATCCTCAGCTCGCAGATCCAGTTTGAGGCCGACGGCACCCTGCGGCTGGAGGCCGACATTGAAGAACGTCTGCAAGCAGGGATCCGGGCGCTTGCCCAGGCGGTGAAATAACGATTTTTCGTTCATGCGGAAGCGCCCAGCCAACAACTGAAAGGCAACTCTCCGGTGCAGCCTTCAGGGATCCCTCAACAGCACCGTCGCAGTCACAGCGGCACTTTGTCCCAACCGGTCGAAAACCCGTAAACTGAGCAGGTAAGAGCCGGGCACCAAGTTCAAAGGGGGGCGGATGCGGAAGCGAGTAGTGCAGGACACGTTGCCGGAGACACAGTTGACCTGGGCTGCTGACAGCGTCTGCACCTCGATCCCCGACCATGACACCTGAAACGCCAGCTCCGCTGGGAGCCGCCCCGGCACCGACACCGAGACCCCAACCTCCAAAAAGCCGCCCCGGCTAACGGCGGCAGGAATGTCGCTGCTGGTGATTAGCGGCGGCAGAGGGGGGCTGGCAGTGAGCGCGGCGGCACCACAACCGACCAGAGCCACGCCCAGCAGGGCCAGCGTCAACCCCCAAGGTTTGGATCCCAGCTTGATCACAGGGCTCCCGCTTCAGAACTCCATCCCCCAAGTATAGAGGATGGAGGCAACATCTCTAGCGTTAGTTTTGGGAGAACTCAAAAATTCACGCTATAGGTGGTGTCAAGCTGGATATTTGCCCGGAGCATCTGCTAGAGTAAAGCCCATAATCTGTCGAGCAGCCGGGCTATGGAAGTGGAAGAGGAGCTGAAAGCTTTGCGGGCGCGCGTGCGCAACTTGGAGCGATCCCTAGCAGAGTCAGAGGCACTGTCATTGCAGCAGATTGAATGTACCCATCGCCTGGAACAGCAACTGCTGGAAGCGCAGGCCCAACTGCAGGAGCGGGAGCAAGCTTTGCAGGCTTGTCAAGAGGAGAAGGCGCGGCTGGAACAACGTCCTACCCTGGAAGCTTTTCAGCTCCAACAGCAGCACATTGAAGAGTTACAAAATCTTCTCTGGGAAATGGAGCGCCGACCCACGCTGGAGCACTACCAGATCCTGCAGCAACAGTTGCAGACCAGCCAAGCAGAAATCGAAACCCTGAAGGCAGAACTGCAGCGGCGCGTCGATCCGGCCCGGTTCTATCAACTGCAGCAGGAGCTCTGGGAGCTGAAACAGCAGGCCAACCAGTTGGGGGAATACGCCGTCAAGTTGCCGCAGGTACAGCTTTTACAAGCCCAATCGCAGCTCCGCATTCGAGCGCTGGAGGAAGAGAAGGCGCAGTTGCAGGCGCAAATCCAGGAGCTGGCCGCTCGGCCCTCTGCGCAGGAAATGGAAGCCCTACGGGCGGAGCTGGAGGCGGCCCACCGCCAGGCCGAGGCTGAGGGGCAGCGTCTCAAAGCCGAGCTGGAAAGCGAAAAGGCACGCCTGCAAGCCGACCTGAATGCAGCGCAGCAACGTCTTCGCGAATTGGAAGAACGCCCTTCGCAGGAGCAATGGGCAAGCTTGCAAGCGGAGCTGAACCAGTTGCGCCAACAAGCCTCTTTTGCCAAGGCCGAGCGAACCACCTTGCTGGCGGAGCTGCAGCAGAGCCAGCAGCGCCAGGCAGAACAGGCCCAGCAAATTGCCAAACTGGAGGCGGAGCTGCAGGCTCTGCGCCAAGAGCGAAAAGCCCAAGTGGATCCCAGCGGCGAGGCGGAGTCTCTGCAGACGCAGCGGCTCCTTGCTCTAGAAGAGCAAGTGCAGGCTCTCACCCGGGAGCTCGACGCCTTGCGGGCCGAACGGGATCAGCTTCTCCAAGAGCTGGCTCAGCGGCCCACCCTTGTCCAGTGGCAGGAAGTGCAGCAGCAGCTTCGGGAGCTGGCCCAGCGACCAACTCGGGAAAGCCTGGAAGAAGCCCGGCGGGCACAGGAGCTGGCGGAGGCCCATCATCTGGTTAGCCAGAAACAGATCGAGAAGCTGCAGCAGCAGCTGGCGACTTTGAAAACCGAGTGTGTGCAGGCCCACGCCTATGCCCAAACTCAGGAAAAAGAGGTGGCCCTGTTGTTGCAACGCAATCAGGAGCTGGAGGAGCAGCTAGCCGCTCTGCGGCAGTCGTCTGCGGCTCCTCCCCAAGCAGGTGTCGAGCTCAGGTCTGGCCGCCCGGCTCAGGAACGGGTTCAGGCGGCAGCTGAAGGGCCTGCTCCCTCCCCAGCGGTGGCTGCCGCCCCACCCACCAGCCGACCCACAACTGGGAGAACGCCCGCTGGTGGGATCCCACCCCTTGCCCTTGAGGAGCGGCAGGATCGGGCGGAGAAGCTGCTGAGACGCTCCGCCTTGGCGGCTGCACGGGCTGGGGGAGAAGGGGGCAGCCGCAGCCGCATCGAGTTGCCGGCTTTTGTACAGCGGCGGCCCTACTGAGGCTGCCATTCTTGCGGATCCAAGCGCTCTCCCGCCTGGAAACGGGGCCAGGCCCAGCGCAGCAGGGATCCCAACTGGGCGTGGAACCGCTCCGGCGCAAATTGCAAGGCATGGGTCCGAATCCGCTGCGGATCCCATTCCTGGCGCTCCGCCTGGCGCAGCCCTTCGACGAGGGCTTCCACCCTGGCTTCGGGGATGAGGATCCCCGTCTGGCCGTGGATGACGGTCTCGCGGGTGCCTCCCCGGTTCAGGGCGACCACAGGACGACCACAGGCTTGCGCCTCCACCGCCACCAGGCCAAAATCCTCTTCCCAGGGAAACAGCAGCAGCCGGCAATTGGCCAGCAGCTCCTGCAGGCGGTCTTGGGGCTGGTGGGGCAAAAACTCCACTTGCGGCCCTGCCAGTTGCTTCAGTCGCGGCAGCTCCGGCCCTTCCCCCACCACTACCAGGCGGCGGCCCAGCTGCTTACAGGCAGCGATCGCCAAATCCACCCGCTTGTAGGGCACCAGCCGGCCCACCACCAGGTCGTAGTCGGCTTGGGGATGGGTTACCGGCTCAAACCCCTGCAGCGGCACCGGCGGATAGATAACCACAGCCTCGCGGCGGTAGAGCTTGGCCAGGCGCCGGCGGATGTGCTGCGAGTTGGCAATCAATAGGTCTGGCCGCTGGGCTGCCACAAAGTCCCACTGGCGCAGGCGGTGCAACAGCCAGCGGCTGAGGGCGGCAAGCGGGCGGATCCCCGTCAACCTCTCCCGCTCCAGATAGAGCTCCTGGTTTTCCCAGAGGTAACGGGGCGGGCTGTGGATGTAGCTAAGGTGCAGAGTGGAAGGCCCTGTCAGGATCCCTTTGGCAAAGGCATGGCTGCTGGAGATGACGCAGTCATAGGCGGAGAAGTCAAAGCTCTCGTAGGCCAAGGGCATCCAGGGCAGCAGGTACTTAAGGCGGCTGTGATAGTTGCGCCGCAGCACCCCCAGCCAGCGGGCCCAGCCCTGCAAAAACGAGGTGTAAACCGACCGCTGCTGCCAGCTCGGCGGCAAGGTGTGGGACGAGAAGAGGCTGACGTAGAGAGGTGCCTGTGGGGCAAAGGCAAGGAGCTCCTGCAAAACCTTTTCCGATCCCCCTGGCCAGATCAAATACTCGTGCACCAGCGCCAGGCGCTGCGCCCAGGAGGGATCCCAAGCAGGCATGGCTAGGCTTGGGTCGAGGGGGACCTTTTGCCGATGGGCCCGCTTACTTGCCTGGCTTTCTCGTCCAGCCGTTCGCTGATGTAGGCGTAGATCTCGCGGAAGCGGGGCACTGCCCGCATCTCTAGGCGGCTGCCGTCTTTGAGGGTGAGCACCATATCGCCCCAGGTGCCTAGGCCCCGTGGCACCGTCACCACCTTGGCAATCTCTTTGTAAATGACATCAGAGCGCTCCTTGCCGCCCCAGCCGCCGATCACAGTGATGCGACGGTTGGTTATCCGGTAGTGAACCCAAAGCTTGCGCACCAGGGCGCCCACAAACAGAGGCAAGCCAACGAGGGTGAGGCCGAGGAAGGAGTTCAACACCAGATCGCCCGTGTGAGGGCCGCCCTCAAAAAAAACTTCTTCTTTGATCGCCATGCTCAGCCCACCTAATGTCGAATGTCAGCATCAACAATGCTAAAAACAATCTTAAGCTAAACGGTTTCTCACCCCAACTGTCTGCCGAGTTAGCGGTGGATGCGGGATCGAGTCAGTTTTTGGAGGGCTTGCCCCGAGCGGTAGGTAGCCAAGATCAGGTGAACAAACAACACCATCACCACCAGCGCCACCGCCACCGCCCCGACATTGCCCAGCCAGCCCCACCCTTCCAGACCTGTCAGAGCCACCAAAGCCCAAGAGGCAGGGTGCAGCATTCCCCCCAAAAGAAGAATCTGGGAGAACAGGTGCCCGGCTGTGAAGCGGGATCCCAACGCCACCAGCGCCAGGCCGCCGCCGATGTTGATCAGCCCCATATTGCCCAAAAAGGCGTAGCAGATGTGCCAGGCGTACTTTTGTTTGGGCACCTCTTGCCAGGAAAGGGGTTCCCTAGGGATCCCTGGCAAATCTTGCGGAGCGGGCAGCAGCGGCTGAACCTGACTGAGGATGAGGCCCAGGACGATGGCTGCCAGCAGCATCACCACTCCCGCCTTTACATTGAGCTTGCCAGGGATGGCCAATTCAGGATGTGCCAACATTGCAGGTTCTCTCGATCCCGTCCTAGCCTATCCTGTCTTTGCCCCCAACCGGCAGATTGGCCAGCGGACTGCTGGCTGGAGAGGCTTGGCTATCCGGATAGAGCGGCGTGCCGCAGCGCTTACAAAACTGGGCATCCTCATCGTGCTGGGAGAGGCCGCATCCCGGGCAGGCCCACTGCAGCGAGGTGCCGCTTTTCACCAGTTGCTTGATCAGCTCCCCTACTTGCCAAGGGATCAGGGCCACGCCCGTCAGGATCATCAGCACCGTCAACAGCCGGCCCAGCTCAGAGGTGGGGGTGAGATCCCCAAACCCTACCGTGGTCATGGTAACAACCGAAAAGTAGAAAGCATCCAAAAAGGTGGCAAAAGCGCCGGGATTGGCCGGATGTTCCACCTGGTAGATGAGGCCAGAGTAGACGAAGACAATCGCAAAGAGAGTAAAAAGGATGCGCAACAAGATGCGGGTGTCGGCGGAGATGACCTGACCAAAGAGGGTCTTGCCCTCCACCAGGCGCAGCAGCCGCAAGATACGAAACCAGCGCAAGAGGCGGATAAAGCGAATATCCGTCAGCCCGGCAAAAAAAGGCAAAATCGCCAGCAAGTCAATGAGCGAATAGAGGCTGAAGACGTAGCGCAGCTTCTGCAGGGCCGCTGCCCAGCGCAGTAGATATTCCACCACGAATAGGCCGAGGATGAGGCGATCCAGCCGCTCCAGCCCAAGGCGGAGTTGGGGGGGAATGGGGTAGGTCTCCACTACAAAAAAGGCAGACGAACAGAAAACCAGCACCGCCACCAGCCAATTGACCCAGCGGCTTTCGGGTGTGTCCTGATCCCCCCAGTAGCGCTGGAGGAGGCCAGCAGGGGCAAGCTCAGTTTGGGTGGCCTGGGAGGGTAGGGTGGTCACAGACGGGATCCCGTTGGGAAGAGATCGAGAGGGTTTCCCTTGAGCGCCTATCGGGCGTACCTTGACTAGGTTAATGGAAACTAGTAGTAGAGCAAACTTCAGTCCTGCAAACGTCTAGGCTTGAGTTGAGCATTGAATCGATGTTGCCTCCCATTGTCCTGGCTTCGCAATCTCCTGCCCGCCGCCAATTGTTAGAAGCTGCCCGGATCCCTTTTCGCGTTCAACCCAGCTACTTTGACGAAAGCCAAATCCAGAGCCCGGATCCGGTGGAGCTGGTGCAGAAGCTGGCTGCGGCCAAAGCCGAAGCGGTGGCGGCTCAGCAACGGGAGCCCGTCTTGGTGATCGGGGCTGACTCCGTGCTCTACCTAGGGGGGGAGATCCTGGGCAAGCCGGCCAATGCTCTAGAGGCGGAACGGCGCCTGCGGCAAATGCGGGGCGAAGTGGGAGAACTTTACACCGGCCATGCCTTGATTGACATGAAGCAAAACCGCCGCCTCGTCCACTACGCCGTAACGCGGGTGTTTTTTGCCAAGCCCAGCGACGAGGAGATCCGCGCCTACGTGGCCACCGGCGAGCCGCTCAATTGTGCTGGCTGCTTTGCCATTGACGGCCGCGGCAGCTTGTTTGTGGAGCGGATCGAGGGGTGCCCTGGCAACGTCATTGGGCTGAGTTTGCCGTTGCTGCGGCGCATGATCCAGGAATTGGGCTATTCCCTCACCGAAGCCTGGAATTAGCCGTCTAGATGCCGCTTGAGCAGCTCGTTGGCCAGCTTGGGATCCGCCCGTCCTTGGGTTTTTTTCATCAGTTGCCCGACAAAGTAGCCGAAGAGCTTGGTTTTGCCCTCCCGGTACTGCTGCAGTTGCTCGGGGTTCTCGGCCAGCACCTCGGCGATCATTGGCTCCAAGAGGCTGCTATCGGAGATCTGGGTCAGGCCCTTGGCCTCCACCAGGGCGCGGGCCGAGCCGCCTTTTTCCAGCAGCTCCGGCAGGATCTCCTTGGCAATTTTGCTGGAAATAGTGCCTTGCTCGATGAGGCCGATTAGCTCAGCCAGGGTTTCCGGCTTCAAGGCGATGTCCGGGTAGTCCAGCTTGTGGGTGTTGAGGTAGCTGGCGATGTCGCTCATCATCCAGTTGGCGGCTGCCTTCGGGTCGGCGCCGGCAGCAACCACGGCCTCAAAGTACTCGGCGGTGTTGCGTTCGTCGCTGAGGTAGCGGGAGTCATACACCGAGAGGCCGTACACCTGTTGGTAGCGCCGCCGCTTCACACTGGGCAATTCCGGCAGCTCCGCCTGCCAGCGGGCTTTTTGCGCTTCCGTCACACGAATGGGCGGCAGATCCGGCTCCGGAAAATAGCGGTAGTCGCTGGATCCCTCTTTCTTGCGCATGCTGATGGTGCGCTGGCTGTTTTCTTCCCAGAGGCGGGTCTCCTGTACGATGGGCTCGCCTGCTTCCACGGCCTTAACTTGGCGGTTGAACTCGTACTCGATGGCCCGCTGGATGGCGTTGAAGGAGTTCATGTTCTTGATTTCCACCTTCGTGCCAAAGGTCGGGGAGCCCAGCGGGCGCACCGAGATGTTGACGTCGCAGCGCAGGGATCCCTCCTGTAGGTTGCCATCGCACAGCCCGGCGTAGCGGAGGATGCGGCGCAGCTCCTGTACATACTCGGCTGCTTCTTCCCCAGTGCGGATATCCGGCTCGCTGACGATCTCGATGAGGGGAACTCCTGCCCGGTTGAAATCCACCAGGGAATAGCTGGATCCCGACAGCCGATCGCTGCCGGCATGCACCAATTTGCCCGCGTCTTCTTCTATGTGCAAACGGGTGATGCCGATGCGCTTGCTGCGGCCGTCGCTGAGCTGGATCTCGACCCAGCCGTGGGTGGCAATGGGCAGGTCGTACTGGGAGATTTGGTAGTTTTTGGGCAGGTCGGGGTAGAAGTACTGCTTGCGGTCGAACTTGCTGTAGGGGGCGATGGTGCAATTGAGGGCCAGGCCAGCCTTGACCGCGTATTCCAGCACCTTCTCGTTCAGCACGGGCAGGGTGCCGGGCAGGCCCATGCAGACAGGGTCAATTTGGGTGTTGGGGGGAGCGCCAAAGGCCGTCGCGCTGCTGGAGAAGATCTTGGAGCGGGTGCTGAGCTGGCAGTGCACCTCCAGCCCAATCACAGCTTCGTATTCCACTTTGGCAGGGGCAGCAACCGTCATGGCCAAACGAGAAAGAGTAGGTTTTCCCATTCTAGTGGGATATCGCTAGCTGCTGAGCTGCTGCCTCAAACGGTGGGGCGGATCTCGAAGGTGGAGAGGCCTTCGGGTGGCTCGAAGCGGTGTTCGACGGCCTCCACCCGCGAGCCGGGGCTGCCCTGCTGGCACCAGCGCAACATCGCCTCCACCGCCGCCGGGGATCCTTCAAAAACCGCCTCCACCCGGCCATCCCGCAGATTGCGCACCCAGCCGTGGACGCCGGCGTTGCGGGCCATGGCTTCGGTGTAGGCCCGAAACCCCACTCCCTGAACCCGCCCGCGCACCCAAACGTGAACGCGAACCCTGTCGCTCATGCTGAGGGGGATCCCTCCGAGGTGTTGCCAAGTTCTGAAGCCGAGGGCGACTCGGCTGGCTGGGCCGTAGCTTTCTCCGCCTGCTGCTCTAGGCGCTGCCAGAGAAAGTTGACAAGGGCAACCAGTCCCACGATCCCCAGCGAGATCCCGCCGGCGTACCCAATGGCTTGCCACAGCACAGGAGACATAGGCCAACCTCGCTGGTGCAGAAAGCTCCCTTCTGACCTTACCAGACGGAAACCCCAGAGAGAGGGGATCCCTGGCGGCTTGGCCCTCTCCTCGACAACGCCCTCCAAGCTGGACAAGATTCGGCACAATGGGGAGAAGTGTTGCTAGCGAGCAGTTGAGAAGAGGCCATGGCCCACAAACTCTGGATCGACGGCCAATGGGTTGACAGCCAAGGGGGAAACCTGATGGTCATCGAGAACCCGGCTACGGGCGAGCAATTGGCGGAGGTGGTGGACGCCAGCCCTGCCGATGTGGATCGGGCGGTGCAGGCGGCCCACACGGCTTTCTACGATGGCCGTTGGTCGAAGCTCACCCCCGGCGAGCGATCCCTGGCCCTCTGGAAGTTGGCGGATCTCATCGAAGCTCGCGCTGCCGAGCTGGCCCGTCTGGAGTCGGAAAACACCGGCAAGCCCTACGAGCTGGTCAGCTTGGGAGGGGATCTGGCCTTTGCGGTGGATAACCTGCGTTTCTTTGCCGCTGCCGCCCGCGACATCCATGGTTTGAGCGCCGGAGAATACGCCAGAGGTTACACCTCGCTATTTCGCAAGGAGCCAGTGGGGGTGTGCGCGCAAATTACCCCTTGGAACTACCCGCTGCTGATGGCCGTCTGGAAGATCGGCCCCGCCCTGGCTGCCGGCTGCACAGTAGTGCTCAAGCCCGCTCCCACCACCCCTCTGACTACCCTGATGCTGGCGGAGCTGACTGCTGAGGCCGGGATCCCGCCGGGGGTGGTCAACATCGTTACCGGAGGCGATGCTACCGGCCAAGCCCTGGTGGAGCACCCGCAGGTACGCATGGTCAGCCTCACCGGCTCTACTGCCACTGGCAAGCAGGTGATGCGGACGGCGGCAGACACTCTCAAGCGGGTGCATCTGGAGCTGGGAGGCAAAGCCCCGTTTTTGGTTTTCGAGGATGCCGACGTGGAGACTGTGGCCGCCAAGGCTGCTTTTGCCGCCACCTTCAACAGCGGCCAGGACTGCACGGCAGCCACCCGCCTCTATGTGCACGAGAGCAAGCTGGCGCAGATGCAAGAGGCCATCGTCGAGGCGATGCGCAAAGTAAGGCTGGGATCCCCTTTTGAGGCGGGGGTGGAGATGGGGCCCTTGGTCTCGGCAGCCCAGCGGGAGCGGGTGAGGGGATTTGTGGAGCGGGCCAAAGCCGAGGGAGCCAAGGTGCTGACCGGCGGGCGGATCCCTCCTCAGTTTGACCGGGGCTACTACTACGAACCCACAGTGATTACCCATGTCGATCAAAAAGCGGAGATCGTGCAGAGTGAGGTTTTTGGGCCGGTCCTCACGCTCGGCTCGTTCCGCGAAGAAGCGGAAGCGCTACGCCTGGGCAATGACGTCCTATACGGGCTGGCGGCTTCTGTGTGGACTCAAGACCTCGGACGAGCCATGAAACTGGCCGCCGATCTGGAGTTCGGAACCGTCTGGATCAACGATCATCTCCCCATCGCCTCCGAGGCTCCCCACGGCGGCTTCAAGCAATCGGGATTTGGCAAAGATCTCTCGGCAGAGGCCGTGCGAGAGTATCAAATTGCCAAGCATGTGATGATTGCTACTTGTTGAGGGGTGGCTCTGGCAACCTCGTTCGAGGAAGAGGCTAGCGGTAGCCAGTTGGCAAGGCTCCGGGAAACTCCTACAAGCGATAGACTTGAGTGCATGTCTCCCTACCTCGAGCCCCTATCGTGCCGATGGCCACGTTCTACTCCTCAACCTCAGGATCGGCAGCTCTAGCCCCTCCCCGCACTTTCCCTCTTACCGCCGTGGTCGGCCAGCAAACCGCCAAGCTGGCTCTCCTGTTGGCGGCGGTGGATCCCAGCTTGGGAGGAGTGGTGCTGGTGGGGCCGCGCGGCACGGCCAAGTCGGTCTTGGCCCGAGGGATCCACGCCCTGCTGCCCCCCATCGAGGTGATTGCCGGCTCCTATTGCAACGACGACCCGGCGCGGCCCGAGACCTGGTCGGACTGGGCCAAGGCCCGCTACCCCCAGGGAACGACACCCCCCACCCAGGTGATAGCCCCTCCCTTTGTCCAAGTGCCTTTGGGGGTGACCGAGGATCGGCTCTTGGGATCCGTGGATGTGGAGGCCTCGGTGAGGCAGGGGGAAACGGTTTTTCAGCCGGGGCTCTTGGCTGCCGCCCACCGCGGCGTGCTCTACGTGGATGACATCCACCTCTTGGACGACGCCATCGTCAACCTGCTGCTGACGGTGGTGGGAGATGGGGTCAACCGCCTGGAGCGGGAAGGGCTGAGCCTGCAACACCCCTGCCGGCCTCTCTTGGTGGCCACCTACAACCCCGAAGAGGGATCCCTGCGCCCCCACCTGCTGGATCGCCTGGCGCTGGTGGTGCCGGTGGGGCAGGAGCTGAGCCTGGAAGAGCGCAGGGAAATTGTCCAGCGGGCAACGCAATTTGTCGACGCTTCCGAGTCCTTTCTGGCGGAACACCAAGCGGAACTGGAGGAAATCCGCACCCGCATTCTCCTGGCGCGGGAGTGGCTGCCCCAGGTCAAGCCCAAACGGGAACAGATCCTCTACCTGGTGCAAGAGGCCATCCGCGGCAACGTCCAAGGCCATCGAGGGGAGCAGTTTGCCCTGCGGGCCGCCTGTGCCCTGGCCGCCCTGGAGGGACGGGATCGCCTGGTGGCCGAGGATCTGCAACAGGCAGTGCAACTGGTGCTGCTGCCCCGCGCCCGCTACGATCCCGACCAACCCCCGCCGCCACCCCAATCGCAACAGTCGGATCCCCAGCCGCCAGAGCCCGACAAGGAGGGGGAAGACAGAGAAGAGACGGAGCCCCAGCCGGAAAATCCCAGCCTGCCCCAGGAGTTTTTCTTCGATCCCGAACAAGTGGCCCTCGACCCGCGCCTCTTGGCCTTTGCCCAATCCCTCAACCAACAAGGGAAAACGGGATCCCGCAGCCTGGTGTTCAGCGCCGACCGGGGCCGCTACGTCAAGCCCATCCTGCCCCAGGGCGCCAATCCCCGCATCGCCGTCGACGCCACTCTGCGGGCGGCTGCCCCCTACCAGAAAAGCCGCCGCCAGCGGCAGCCGGGGCGGGCCGTCATTGTTGAGCCCGGCGACATCCGCGCCAAGAAGCTGGCCCGCAAGGCAGGGGCCTTGGTGATCTTCGTGGTAGACGCCTCCGGCTCCATGGCCCTCAACCGCATGCAGGCGGCCAAAGGCGCCGCCCTGCGCCTGCTCACTGAGGCCTACCAAAACCGCGACAAAGTTGCCCTGATTGCCTTTCGCGGCGAGGCTGCCGAGGTGCTGCTGCCCCCCACCCGCTCCATCGAGCTGGCCCGCCGCCGCCTGGAATCCCTGCCCTGCGGCGGGGGATCCCCACTGGCCCATGCCCTCACCCAAGCGGTGCGCCTGGGGGTGAACGCCCGCGCCAGCGGCGACGTGGGAGAGGTGCTCCTGGTAGCCCTCACCGATGGCCGGGCCAACATCCCCCTCAGCCGCTCCCTGGGACGCAGCGAAAGCGATCCCATCGACCTGAAGCAGGAGCTGCGGGAGATCGCCCTGCGCATCCGCGCCCTGGGATTGAAGCTGCTTCTCATCGACTCGCAGAGCCGCTTTGTAACCACCGGTTTCAGCGCCGAGCTGGCGGAACTGGCGGGCGGACGGTACTTTCATCTGCCCCGCGCCACCGACCAGGGGATCGCAGCCGTGGCCCGCTCGGCCATGCAAGAGGGACGCCCATACCCTTGAGAGAGCAGCTCTCCCTCGGTAGGAGCTGTAACTTTTCTTAATGGTTGGTTATGATCCCTGTAGGCGCTCTTAGCTTGCCCTATGGTCACAGGACTCCTGCCAGAACTCTCTTTGCCTCATCCCATGCTTACTGACTGGGTCAGCCGGGGAGTGAGCGCAGCCATTCGCGCTCTCTTCAAGCAGGCAGAGCGGCTGGAGGCGCGCGTGCGGGCAGAGCCCATTGCCAAGCTGCTGCAAGGACGCATCGACAGCTTTGAGCTGGTGGGCCAGAACCTGCAGATGTACAACGGCCTGCGGCTTTCGCTTTTAGAGCTGTTTTGCAACGCTGTAGCCATTGACTTTAGCCAAATCTGGCAGGGTCGGATTAAGCTGCGGCAGCCGGTGCAGGCCAGGATGCGGGTGGTGCTGAGCGAAGCGGATCTGGCGCGATCCTTTAACACGCCTTTTGTGCTGAACAAGCTGGCTCAGGTGGATCAGGGGGGCAAGCCGCTCTCATTTCATCAGGTCGAGGTTCACCTCACCCCAGAGCAGCGGTTGCGATTGCAGGCCGAGGTTCAGCCAGGGGGAGAAAAGCCCTTGCAGGTGGGCTTTTCCGCTCGCATCGAGGTGCTAGAACGTCGCCGCATTTGCCTTGCCGATCCGCTGTTTGAGGGCGACACGGAGGAGGGGCGGGCCCTGAGCCGAGCCTTGGTGGATCACCTGAATGCGCTCCTGGATTTGGATCGGCTAGCCCTGCAAGGGAGCAAGCTGCGAGTAGATCGGGTGTGCCTACAGCCTCACCAGATGATCCTCTACGGCAGCGCTGCTCTGGTGCGGTTTCCCACCCGCTAGCCCCCCTGGGAAAATGCTTGACAACCTTTTGGAAGGCGGGTACGCTCAGGGGTGGTGAGGAGTGAAGAGAAGAAGCCTCTGGGGTCGAAACACGGACAGACGCCCAGAGGTTTTTTCATGACCTGCTCAGCCTCAACGGGGACACCGCCATCCCTACCTAGCCTCCGAGTTTTAACTATTCTCAACCACAGGGGATGGGGGACTTTTCCCAACACCCCGGCCTCTTGCCCCAATTGGGAAAAAGCCTGTCCCCCCAAACTGGCTACGACCCTTTGAATTCAGGCTGGGACATAGCACCTGCCACAACTTTTTTTGCTCGAAAAGGTTCCAAAGAGTCTCCCCTGAGCCTCAGGGGTCTTGGTTCAGTTGCAAGTCCCCTCCCAGGTCATCGCCTGCCAGAAGGCCGCAGAAGGTTGGTGCAACACAATGCGATTGCCATCGGGATCCCGGAAGTCCACCTCCTGGCCGTGAAAGGCCTGCCGCAGCGGCGAAACGGAGATCTGGTGCTCCGCCAACACCGCCGCCAGGGATCCCAGGCATGCCGCCAGATCCTGCACCTGCAGGCAAAGACTTGCTGCTCCCGCCTGGGCGGCAAACTCTGGATGGAGACTGCGGTAGAGGCCCAGTCGCAGGCCAGGCAGGCGAAACTCCACATACACTGGCTCTCCCTCCCTGGAGAGCTGGACTTGGGGCGGGATCCCCAAGAGGGCCTGGTAAAAGTGCAACAAACGGGGCAAATTGGGGGTGGCCAAGCTCAGCAAAGCTGCAGCAATCTGCATCGCAACCGGAAAAAGGAAGCTACTCATTCTAATCCGAACTTCCGCTGATAGCCAGCCCTAACTGCGCCACTCGGAAAGGGATCCCCGCCTCTCCTAGGATTGGACTATAGTAGGTAGCGAGACTTGCTGCTCTTTCTTCACGAATAAAAACTGGAGCAACCTACCGTGGGGCTATTCAGCCGATTTTCCCGTGACATGGGCATCGATCTGGGCACGGCCAACACCCTAGTCTATGTGGCTGGCCGCGGCATTGTCCTACAGGAGCCCTCTGTCGTCGCCATCGACCAAAACACCAAACAACCGCTGGCCGTGGGGGAAGATGCCAAAAAAATGTTGGGCCGTACCCCGGGCAACATCGTGGCTGTGCGTCCTCTGCGGGATGGGGTGATCGCCGACTTCGACACGGCGGAGATGATGCTGAAGCACTTCATCCAGCGGGTGCATGGAGGTCGTTACTTGATCGCCCCGCGCATCGTCATCGGGATCCCAAGTGGGGTGACCGGCGTAGAGCGACGGGCAGTGATGGAAGCGGCCCTGCAAGCCGGCTCGCGGGAGGTGTATTTGGTGGATGAGCCGGTGGCAGCAGCCATCGGCGCGGGGCTGCCGGTGCAAGAGCCCACCGGGAACATGATCATCGACATCGGCGGCGGCACCACCGAGGTGGCCGTCCTCAGCTTGCAAGGGATCGTCCTCAGCGAGTCGGTGCGGGTGGCAGGAGACGAGCTGAGCGAGGCCATCATTCAGTACATGAAAAAAGTTCACAATCTCACCATCGGGGAGCGCACTGCCGAAGAGATTAAAATTCAAATCGGCTCTGCCTACCCAACTCAAGAGGAGATGACCATGGAAGTGCGGGGGCTGCATTTGCTTTCGGGTTTGCCCCGCACTGTAACGGTGAAGAGCACTGAGATCCGTGAGAGCATGGCCGAGCCCCTCTCGGTCATTGTGGAGGCCATCAAGCGCACCCTGGAGCGCACGCCGCCGGAATTGGCGGCAGACATCATCGACCGCGGCATTATGTTGGCGGGAGGGGGGGCGTTGCTCAAGGGGCTAGACGCCCTGATCAGCCATGAGACCGGGATCCTGGTTCACATTGCCCCGGATCCCCTCAGTTGTGTGGTGCTCGGTACAGGGCGGGTTTTGGAGGATTTCAAAACCTTGGGTCGAGTGTTGAGCGGCAGCTTCAAGGGTTAGAGGAGTTTCCTCTGAATCCCTGATTCGAGGTGTGAGTCGAGTGGGTTAGAGAGGTATTGCTTGAATCGGCTACACCAGTGGTGGATGCGTTATGGTTTGGGGTTGCTCCTGTCTGCTTCGGCGATAGGAGGGGCGTGGGCTTTGCGCCAGACCCAGGGATCCCTGCTGGTGGAGCTGTACAGTTGGCTTACCGCACCCATCCGTCCACCTGTGGATCCTGACGCCGTACTTAGCCAGGCCGCCACCCGCGAGCTACAGGCCCTGGTGGCCGAGCTGCGGCACCAAAACCGCGAGCTGAAGCGCCTGCTGCAATTTACCGAGCAAATGCCCCAAGCAGGGATCCCGGCGGCGGTGGTGGGCCGCAGCGCCGATCACTGGTGGCAACAGCTCACCCTCAGCCGCGGCAGCCAGCATGGGGTCAGGGTAGGAGATGTGGTTATGGCACCGGGGGGATTGGTCGGGCGGGTTGAGGCGGTAACCCCCAACACCAGCCGCGTGCTGCTTATTAGCGATCCCACCAGCCGTGTCGGGGTGATGCTCAGCCGCAGCCGGCACATGGGCATCTTGCGGGGCACCGGCACCCAGAACGCCATCTTGGATTTTTTCGATAAGGATCCCAAAGTGGAAGTGGGGGATGTGGTGGTAACTTCGGGCCTGAGCAGCTTCTACCCGGCGGGGGTTGTGGTGGGAACGGTTCGAGCCATCAACCTGGATGCCAGCCCTGCCCCACAAGCCACAGTCGAATTGTCGGCGCCCCTGGGCCTCTTGGAGTGGGCCTTGATTTACCGCTATGCTCAACCTTAAGTCTCGCCTCAATTGGCTGGTCACCGCCTTGTCAGGGCTGTTGGCGGTGGTGGCCCCTTGGTGGCGGGGGCCGGGCTTGGAGCTGGCGGGCCTAACCCCCGATTGGCCCCTGATCTGGGTGGTGTGCTGGAGCGTGCGGCGCAAGGCTTGGCAGGGGGCTGTTGCCGGGATCACATTGGGTTTTCTGCAGGATGCCCTGACCAACCCTTATCCTACCCATGCCCTGGGGTTGGCGGTGGTCGGGATCCTCACGGCCAAGTTGCAGAAGCAGCGCTACATGCAAGAGGACTTCATCTCCGTGGCTTTGATCGTCTTCGGCATGGTGGTGATTGCCGAGACGCTGATGGCGCTGCAATGGATGTGGCTGACGGCCTCTCAGGGATCCGCTGGCCTCGAGCCGGCGGAAATGGCAACTTGGTTGGATGGGTTGGCAAACTCCTCGCCCGCCGCCGGCGCCATTGGCGGCGATGGCCCCCGTTCTCTGGAGAGCATCTGGTGGAACCATCAGCGCAATGCCCTCACGTCGGCCATTTTAAGCAGCCTGTGGGCCCCCGCTCTCTATTGGCCCCTCAGCCGTTGGTGGCAATCTCAAGAGCGGGATTTGAGAGAGACCTAGCTGCAGGTTCTGCCGCCAGTGATCTGCATTCCCCACAGCCGCTGCCGGGCGCGATGGGACATCGGTTGCACAGCTACTGCTCCCAACGGCGGCAAAACGGTTCCTTGCCCCATTTCCTCTCTCCCTAGGAGAGGAACGGGGGGTGAGGGCTTGGGGTCGCTCTCAGAGGGATCCGTTTTCGCCTAAAATGACAAAGCCCTCTGCCACCCACTGCCAACGGGCCAACAGACTCTGGGCCAAGCGGATGGGAAGGTGTTGAGGTTGACTCGATTGAGGGAGAGGGATCCATGCCTCATACCATCGTCACCGATATTTGTGAAGGCGTTGCCGACTGTGTGGAGGCCTGCCCCGTCGCCTGCATTCACCCTGGGGACGGCAAAAATGCCAAAGGCACCGACTACTTCTGGATCGACTTTGCCACCTGTATTGACTGTGGCATCTGTCTTCAGGTTTGCCCTGTGGAAGGGGCGATCCTGCCGGAGGAAAAACCGCACCTGCAGCGAGTGCCCAACTAGCCCGGCGGGCTGCTTCTTCCCAATTTTGCAATTGCCTTTCAGCCCAGAGAAGCCAAAGCCACAACGGCGCTGGTCAACCAGTTCAAGGACAGGAGCCCGCCCAGGAAGGCCAACGGGATCAGACCCGCCAGGCGCCACCACTCCAGATCCAGCGCCACCGCTGCCGCCCGCACCTGCCAAACCACAAACCACAACAGCGCCACGAACCCCAACAGGGATCCGGCCACTCCGCCCAAGGATTGGGCAGGTCCCAGCAGCAGCCAGGGCAGGCCAGCAAAGCCCGTCAGGCAGAGGAGCGACGCAAAAGAAGGGGCAGCCCGCCCAAAACAAAAGGCCAGCGCCTGCAGCAGGGCCGCCAGGCTTACCCATCCCAGGAAGCCTGCCAGCAGCGCCAGCACCATGCTCGGCAGGTTTACCCCGAAACGACGCACAGCCTCGAGAATGTTCAGCAGCGCCACCACCCCAAAAGCTTGCCAGAGAACAGGCTGTTGCCGCAGCGAGCGAAAGGTGGGCTCCGGCAGAAACCAAGCGCCGTAAATGTTATCCAACAAAGAGTCGAGCATGGCCGGCAAAAAGTCGGTCTGCCCTCCTATCCTAGCCCAACGACAAGAGGGCTCCTCCAAAGCCAAGCAAATGCCGATCCCGTCCTTGGCAAAGCCCTGATGAGCACTTGACAAGCACGGCCCGCAGATGCGGTATGATGGGCTAAGGATTCTGAGGCGTTGGTGACTGCCGTTACGTTTTTGCGATCGATACCCTTCGACAATTAGGACGGGTGTGGATGTGAGAGCAGTAAGCCAAACTCGATTTGGAAACTATCGATAGTCATCCCCGATGTCCTACACTGGCTTTTCCAGGTCGAAAACCACGGTAAAACGGCGCAATAGGATCCTCAAGAAGGCTCTCGCTGGAGGGCCTTCTTGCTCTTAATGGCTGCACGGGATCCCTCGTCAGGCAAGTTTTGAGGGGAGCTGAGGTGGTTGTGGGATGGGGGTTAGGCGGCCTGTTGTTTGGCCTGTTGGCAATTTTGAACGGCAGGGATGCGGCGCCAATTTAAGTTAGCAAGCACCAGGGCGCTGAGGGGACGGGTGTGAGCCAGCAGCCCGGCAAGGAGCAGCAGCCAACGGCTCAAGGCAGAGCCGGCCAACAGCCAATGGATGAGCAGAGCTGCCCCTCCTCCTTCTACCCCTGCCGCCAAGACCCAGGCCCAGGCAACTTTCCCATGCCGGGACAGGAGGATCCCTTGCAATCCACCGACGCCAAGCCCCACCAGCAAGCCACGCAGCGGGCTGGCCATCGCCTGCAAGGCGTTCTGCAGCCAGGGATCCCTGGGATCGAAAGCGAAGGTTGCCATCCCCGCCTCCAGGGTATCTGCTGCTACCCAACCCAAAGCCGTGGCCAGCAGCGTGGCCGCCACCCACCGCCAAGAGACCTGCCGCCGCAATACCGCCCACTGGAGTAGCCCCATCCCCAAGCCCAGGCCGGCCCCGGCCACCGCTCCTTGGAGCGAACCCAAAGCAGCCAGCAGGGGAGCTGCCGCCCCCAGCCCCAGATAGCCGATCCCAGCCGCCGCCCAATTGGCCAGGAGCCAGCCCAGGGCCAATCCTTTGCGCTGGCGGGGCTTGCCTGAGGTGGGGAGGGTGGGCTTCTGGTGGGGGCTAACCTGTTCCTGGCCGACCTGCTGTTCGACCTCGCGCAGCCCCTGTTCTGCCGAGGGGTTACCCGGCTCCAGCCGCAGCACTCCTTGATAGTCCATCTGGGCAAGGCCCCAATGGCCCTGCCGCTGGTGGGCCAGGCCGCGGTATAGGTAGTAGCGGGCTTCGTTGGGGGCACTCTGGATCAGCTTGTTAAGCAGGTGGACAGCCATTTTGTATTCGCCTGCCTCGATCAAACGCACCGCCCGCTGCAGCTCTTCTTCCTCAGCTTCCGAAACAGGGGCGGCTCGGCTCTGCTGGGTGGCTTGCTGGCCAAAGCCGGCAGGGATCCGCTGCAGAGGAGCCTTTTGAGGGGGAGGCGGGATCTTGTCCCCATAGACGGCTCGGAGCTGCTGGGCCAGCTCCTCCATGGTGGCCGGGCGAAGGGCAGGGTCTTTCTCCAAGCAACGCAGCACCACCTTTTCTAGGGCCTCAGGGATGGGGTGGGGCAGCGGATGGTCTTGAAAAGGGCGGGGCTTTTGAAAGTTGTGGACGTGGTACCAGCCCTGCAGGGTGTCGGTCTCTGGCTCGAAGGGCAACGCACCGGTTAACAGCTCGTACAAAACCACCCCCAGGGAATAGATGTCGGAGCGGCCATCCAGCTTCTCTCCCCGCATCTGCTCCGGCGAGGCATAGACCATCGTGCCCAAAAAATACCCGGTTTGCGTCAGGCCACGAGAGGTTTCCCCCATGAGTTTGGAAATGCCAAAGTCCAGGAGCTTGACCCGTTCTTTGCCATCGGGCCCTTTTTGCACAAAGATGTTGCTGGGCTTGATATCGCGGTGGATGACCCCTCGAATCGAGTGTTTGCCCAGATCCATGTGAAAGTTGTGGGCGTGGTGCAGGGCCGAGCAAATTTGCAAAGCCAAGTTCACCACCCGCTCTGGGTGCAGGGGACCTTCCCGTGCCAACACATAGTCCAAGCCCTGGCCCGTGTAAGGCTTGGCCTTCAGGTACTCCATCACCAGGTAGGGCTGGTTTTGGTACAGACCGTAGGAGCGCACCTGCACAATGTTGGGGTGCTCGCCCAACAGGGCGCTGACCCTGGCCTCGTCCAGGAAGCGCTGCTGCAGTTGCTGGTAATACTCCGGCTCCATGTCTGGCGGCGGCGGGCGCAACAACTTAACGGCCACCGGCTCGTCATTCAACTGGGTATCCACCGCCTCGAACACATTGCCGTAGCCACCCTCGCTGATGTGGTGGGTCAGTCGGTAGCGGTTGCCGATCAGTTGTCCAATTAGGCGCTGGTTCATGGAGGAGGAGGGCCAGCCGAGGGGAGGGTCTACCTAAAATGATTCTAGTCAGCTTGAGGGCGCAAGACCTGTGGGTGAGGGATCCGCCCTTTTTCGCCCCAGAAGTCAGGGATCCCGCTAGGATTGGGGCATGGGTGCTTCTCCTGAAACCGCTTCTCTCCCGCCCTTCTGGCTGGAGGTTACCGAGTTTGCCCTGCAGGCCACGGCAAAGGTCGGAGCGCAGCTCTTGGCAGACTTTGGCCAGGCCTCCTCTACGGAAAAAGCGGACGGCAGCTTGGTGACCGCTTCTGACCAATGGGCGGATCGCGCCTTTCAGGAGGCAATTGCCGCGGCCTACCCGGATCACGGCTGCCTGAGCGAGGAGTCCAACCACATTTTCCTGGAGAAAGAGTGGTGCTGGGTGGTGGATCCCCTGGATGGCACCACCAATTTTGCCCACGGGATCCCCATCTGGGGCAGCTCGCTGGCGCTGTTGCACTGGGGTGTGCCTGTGTTTGGCTGTGTGCATCTGCCCCCCATCCGCCAGACTTTCTACGGCTACTGGCCTCAGTTTCCCGACGACGCGCCGGCAGGAGCTTTTCTCATCCGCCACGACCGGGATCCCGTCCGTCCTCAGCCCATTGGCCCCAGCACCGCCCCACCCGGACCCAACCAACTGTTTAATTTTTGCTCCCGCAGCAGCCACTGGATTAGCCCGCAATTTCCCTGCAAAGCCCGCATGCTGGGCGGCGCTGCCTACAACCTGCTGGCGGTGGCCGGCGGCAGCCTTTTGGGGGCGGTAGAACGCTCGCCCAAGATCTGGGATGTGGCGGCGGTGTGGGCCATTGTCAAGGGGGCCGGCGCCGTTTGGGAACCCCTTGGCCCTGCCGACCCGGATCCCGGAACGCCCTTGCTCCCCGGCAAGGACTATGGTCGGCTGACCTATCCGACGCTGGTGAGCGCTCAGAACAGGTGGATCCCCGTGTTTCGGGCTTTTATCGCTCTGTAGCTCTCGTAAACCGCCTGGACGTTGTACCAGTTGAGGAAGAAAACCCGACACAGCTCCAAGGCCAACTGCGAGCGGCCCTGCCGGATCAACCAGCGCAGCAGCGGCTCTAAGCGCTTCTCGTTCAGCCACCCCCCCAGCGACAGAAGGCCCCACAGGCATTGATGCAGAGGCGTCAGTTGGATCATCAGGCGCACGGCCCAGGTGGGGTGCTTTTGGTAAAAGAGGATGCCCATGCGGCCCCGCTGCCGCTCCCGCTCGATGAGGGCTGGGATTTGCGCCAGCTCGAAGGGCGGATGCCAATGGTAGCCGGTGGCTTGGGGGCACTTGACCAGGCGCAGGCCCAGGCGCTTTAGCCGCACCCCCAGCTCCAGGTCTTCCCAGCCGTAGAGGTGAAACCGCTCGTCAAAGGGGCCGGCAGGGGTTTCACAAGCCCGCTCCAGCCAATGGCGGGCAATGGCCACGTTGCCGGTGGCAAAGAAGGCTGCCGAAAAATCGGTGGGCTTGAAGGGCTCGGAGCAGGGATCCCGAAAATTGCAGGTGTTGATTACCCGCCCGTAGGTGAAGACCTTGGCCTCGTGGGGCGAGTCGGGATTGCCGGTAACCCCGTGTCGCCGCAGCATCTGGGCATGAGCGGCCAAAAAGTGCTCCACCACCACCAGGTCGCTGTCGATAAAGACAATGATGGATCCCTGGGCGTGGCGAAACCCCAGGTTGCGGGCGGCAGCAGGGCCGCGGTGTTCTTGGCACAAAAGCCTGATCGGCGGCAAATCTGGCGGCTGGCTCTGCAGCCATTCCAGCGTGCCATCGGTGGAGCCGTCGTCCACCACCACCACCTCGTAGCCGTCGTAGGGGCCAGGCTGCTGCTGCGCCAAGGCCTGCAGACATTTCTGCAAGATGGGACGGCGGTTGTAGGTGGGGATGATGACGCTGATGTACACCGGGGATCCCTGGCTCGTAAGGCAAACCCTACCCCTAAAGTCAAGGGGTTTTTCCATACGGCTAGAGAGCTTTGAGCAGCTCTGCCGCCTGGCGCACCGTCTCGAAAAAGTGATGGACATTGGCCTCCGGAGTGGTGTGGTGCACGCCGTGGCCCAGGTTCATGATGTGGCCGCGAGATCCCGCCTTTTGAATCACCTCCAGGGTGCGCTGCCGGATGAATTCCGGGGATCCCAGCAACACCATCGGGTCGAGATTGCCCTGCACCGCCAGGGATCCCAGGCGGGCCCTGGCCTCGGCCATATCGCTCATCCAATCGAGGCTGAACACATCGATGCCAGCTTTGCCCACCCGCTCCAACAAAGCAGCGCTGCCGTTGATGTAGAGAATGAGCGGCACCTGCGGGCACCGAGCTTTCACCTGATCCACAATTTGCTTTTGGTAGGGCAAGGCCCAGGTTTCGTAGTCGCCGGGGCTGAGCTGGCCGGCCCAGGTGTCGAAGAGCTGCACCACCTGGGCGCCGCACTCGATCTGGTAGATCACGTAGCGGGCAATGCTATCCGCCAGCTTACTCAGCAACTGATGCAACACCTGCGGCTGAGTGAAGGCCAGGCTCTTGATATGGGCATAATCTTTGGAGCTGCGGCCCTCCACGGCGTAGCAGGCCAAGGTCCAAGGGGAGCCGACAAAGCCCAGCAGCGTCGCCTTCCCTTCCACCTCGCGGCGCAGAGTGCTGAGGATGGTCTTGATAAAGGGCAGGCTTTCTTCCGGCTCTAGCAGTCGGATTTGCTCAACTTGGGCCTGGGAGCGGATCGGCGGGTCGATGATCGGCCCCTGCTGCTCCACCAACTCAAAGGGGATCCCCATGCCCTCGAGGGGGGTGAGGATGTCGCTGAACATAATGACGCCGTCGGGGGCAAAGGCGCGAAACGGCTGCAGCGAGATCTCAATCGCCAGCTCCGGGATCTCGCAGCGCTGCTTGAAGGTGTATTTGCTCTGCAGCTCGCGGTAGGCCGCCATGTAGCGACCCGCCTGGCGCATCATCCAAACGGGGGGACGATCTACCACTTCCCCGCGGGCCGCCCGCAGCAGACGGTCGCCATCGCCGACGGAGGAAGGAGAAGCGCTGAGCTGAGCAGGTGAGTGGGACATGGGAAGACCAAGCCGGTTCAAGATCCTCAATGCATCCTGACATTGGGGGGACGGCTAGCGCAAGCTCGCGGCCCTTCCTCTTGACCCTTTCCTTAGGGGTTGCAACTTGCTTTCACCGGCTGAGGAAGGCGGATCCCGACCTAGAGTGGACATGAGATAATGTCAGCTTGCAGGCCTGTTGTAGAACCCCTTCCCGCCGTTGCTGAGTTGAGAGGAGCCCTCCCTTGGTTGCCCAAACCTTCAACCTGGACACCTACTTGAGCCAACGCCAGCAACAGGTGGAAGAGGCGCTTTCTGCGGCATTGGTTCCCGCCTATCCGGAGCGCATTTACGAGGCGATGCGCTACAGCCTGCTGGCGGGGGGGAAACGCCTGAGGCCGATCCTCTGTCTGGCGGCCTGTGAGTTGGCCGGCGGCTCTGTGGAGCAGGCCATGCCCACCGCCTGCGCCCTGGAGATGATCCACACCATGTCGCTGATCCACGACGATCTGCCGGCGATGGACAACGACGATTTTCGCCGCGGCAAGCCCACCAATCACAAGGTATTCGGCGAGGATATCGCCATTTTGGCAGGAGATGCCCTGCTGGCCTATGCCTTTGAGCATATCGCCAGCCAAACGCGGGGGGTGCCGCCGCAGTTGGTGCTGCAAGTCATTGCCCGCATTGGCCATGCTGTGGCGGCAACCGGCTTGGTAGGGGGCCAGGTGGTGGATCTGGAGTCCGAAGGCAAAGCCATTTCCCTAGAAACTTTGGAGTACATCCACAGTCACAAGACGGGTGCTCTGCTGGAGGCCTCGGTGGTTTCGGGAGGGATCCTGGCAGGGGCCGATGAGGAGCTGCTGGCGCGGCTGAGCCACTACGCTCGGGACATCGGCCTGGCTTTTCAGATCGTGGACGACATTTTGGATGTTACTGCCACCAGCGAGCAACTGGGCAAAACGGCAGGCAAGGATCAAGCTGCCGCCAAAGCCACCTACCCCAGCTTGTTGGGCCTAGAGGCTTCCCGGCAGAAAGCTGAGGAACTGATCCAATCGGCCAAGGAGGCGTTGCGCCCCTACGGATCCCAGGCCGAGCCCCTGTTGGCTCTGGCCGATTTCATCACCCGCCGCCAGCATTGAGACAAGAGGACAAGAAGGTAGATGGGATCCCTGTCCACCCTGTCGGAGACCCTGGTCGCGTTCTGGTGCCGGAGAGCCCTATGCTGCAGCAGTTGATGGCCAACCACGTTCTCTGGGTTGCTCTGCTGGCCAGTGTCTTGGCCCAGGCCATCAAGCTGATCCTGGCCTATGTGCGTTCGGGCAAGCTCAACCTGCGGGTTTTGGTGGAGACAGGGGGGATGCCCAGCTCTCACGCAGCGCTGGTAACGGCTTTGTCGGTGGGGGTGGGGCTGGAGGAAGGCTGGGACAGCCTGCTGTTTGCGGCAACGATGGTCTTTGCGCTGGTGGTGATGTACGATGCCGCCGGGATCCGTCAGGCTGCCGGCAAGCAGGCGCGGGTGCTGAACCGCCTCATGGAAGAATGGTTTGAGGAGAAGGGTGCAGATCGCTTCCAGGAGCCCTACTTGAGGGAGTTGCTGGGCCATACGCCCGTCCAGGTGATCGCCGGAGCAGCCTTGGGGGCAGCCTGTATCACGTTATCTTTTGTCCTGGGAATCAACTGAACGCAATTGGGGCATGCTAGAGCAGGAGCATCACGGGTGGTCATGGCCTCCAGTTCTCAACCTCGTCCGATCCAGCGCTGCCCGGCCTGTGGCAAGCCGATCCCGGCCTATCGCTACAAGTCCCCCTACTGCGACCACTGCGGTTGGCGGGCAACCCCGGCAGGGCAAACCCCTCAAACAGGCGGATCTGGGGGCCAGAGATCCGGAGCTCAGGGGAGTAGGATTCAACAACACATTCAGCGCCTCGGCCTGCCCCCTCTGTTGCAGCCGCTGTTGAAGTTCGACTTTTACCTCTATCTGGGCTGGGGGATCAGCCCTCTGTTTCCGCTAGTCGTGGATCGACCGCTGCTGGCCGAATCCAATTACCTGTTGCTGCTCCCGCTCCTGTTGAGCTGGGGGCTGCTCTACTTGGCAGTGCGGGATCGGCCGTTGCCCCAGGATTTGCGGCTGCCGCGGCTGCTGCTGGATGTGGCGTTTATCCTGCTGCCCTTCTTCCAAAAAATCAACGTTTCCAAGGCCCCCAACCGGCCCTACTGGAATGCTCTGCTCATCTGGGTCATCGGGCTCCTCCTGTTTGCCGCCGTGGGGCTGTGGAGCTTTAGCCTGCTTCTGACGGCATTGACGCTGCTGTTGACCAGCTTCTGCACGCTGCTGTTCTAGCCGAGATGGTTGACAAACACTCCAGCCTCCCATGAGCATTCCTGCTGCCCGCCAACGCTTCCTCCAAGAAATTCAAGCGGATCCCATCGATCTGGGCCGAGCGGCCCTCTGGATCGCCCAAGAAGCCTATCCCGACTTGGATGTAGAAGAGTATTTGGCCGCTTTGGATGAGATGGCCGCAGAAGTGCAAGAGCGTCTTCCTCCCGAGCGCTACCCCCTGCGCGTCATCCGGATTTTAAATCGCTATCTCTTTGAAGATCTGGGCTTTTGTGGCAACAGCGAAGACTATTATGACCCGCGCAACAGCTTTTTAAACGAGGTGATCGATCGGCGCACCGGGATCCCGATCACTCTTTCTCTGATCTATCTAGAGCTGGCGCGGCGGATCGATTTTCCCATGGCAGGGGTAGGCATGCCCGGCCACTTTCTGGTGCGGCCCCTGTTTGCAGACGCGGAGATTTTTGTGGATCCCTTTCATCAGGGAGAAATTTTGTTTCCCGAGGACTGCCAAGAGCGTTTGGCACAGATCTACGGGCCCAGGATCCCTTTACAAGATCATCACCTCCGCCCCACCCCTCCTCGCCTAATCTTGGTGCGGCTGCTCAACAATCTTAAGCAGATTTACTTGAGCCGCGCCCAGCTAGAGCTTGCCTTGGCAGCGGTGGAGCGCATCTTGTTATTGATCCCAGAGTCCTTGCCCCACCTGAGGGATCGGGGCTTGCTCTGTTACCAGTTGGGGCGTTGGCAGCAGGCCTGTCAGGATCTGAGGCACTACCTCAACCAGGCGACCCTCCACCCAGAGCTCAGCGGCCCCGACGAGCATTTAATCCAAGAGATCCTACAAAGGCTAGAAGCTTACTCTGACTAAAGTCAGGTGCAGCAATTGCTCGAAAAAATCCTCCAATCGAGAGCTGGCCACCTAAGCAATACGGATCTCACCTGAGATCTCGCCTTGCCATCTTTGGGTGTCGCTGGGGCTTTTGCAAGAGTCTGGAGCAGCTTTCACCTCCTGGCGAAGAATTGCCTCTACCAGCTCGTCTAAAGCTTCCAGGTCAGATAGGTTGTAGTCTTTTTCCCGAAGGATTTTGTTAATAGAAAACTCCTGCTGCAGCGTCAGGGTCGAGGATCGTAAGACCTCGTCGATAATCTCGCGAATGCTCATTACAACCTCACAATCTGATGGCAATCTCAGCGGAGAATTTGTTATCTGAGCTCATAAACCTAGAATGCAAGAAATACTTGACGTAGCCATCCTGAGGATCACGTATTTTGGCCAAGATCTAGGGCCGCCCATGCTAAGGGAAACTGCCAAGGGTACTTTCACGGGGCCTCGCCGAGGCTTGGGAGCTCCCCAGGGAGGCTTGTCCGGTTCGCCTTTCCCAATCTTTTGCGAAGGGGGTGGGAGTGATGGGTTCACCCGATAGCTGCTGCAGTTTTGGCGACTTTGGGGCCAGTCGCGCCACGAGTGAGTTGCTTGGTCTAGGATCCCGGGGGGCGATCCACTAGTCTGTTGGTACTCCATTAGGATGAAGTGGGATCCTGTCGGCTAGCGGGTTTTGTGGGAAATCCCAGTCAAATCGCAGGTGAGGTTGTAGCACCATGACATTGACTTGGCAAACGGATGGACAGACTTGGTTTCTTCTGCCTCCCCAACCCCGTGCCGTGATCCACTTTCTAGGCGGAGCTTTTGTGGGATCCGCCCCACAATTTTTCTACAGCCGCCTGCTGGAAGAATTGGCCCGTATGGGCATGGCCGTTGTGGCTACCCCCTACACCACCGATATCGATCACGCGCAACTGGCTTTTAAAGCAGCGCAATCTTTGCATAGAAGCCTGCAGAGCAAAGGTTTGATGGGGTTGCCCCTCTTTGGCTTGGGCCACAGCCTTGGCGGTAAGCTGCAGATCCTCTCCTGCCTAGCCCTTCCTTCTTTGGGATCCCAGCGGCGCGGCAATATTTTCTTGGCCTACAGCAATGCGGGACTGGAACGGGCGCTGCCGGTGCTGCAGGCCTTGGCCCAGGCGTGGCCGCAACAGCAACTGAGCACTCTGTGGCGGATGTGGATGGGATCCTCGTCACCGCCAGTGAATCTGTGGTTGGAGTTTGAGCCTTCTCCGGCAGAAACCAATCGCCTTATCGAGGAGCAGTATCCGGTTAGAAACAACCTGCTTGTAGAGTTTCAGCAGGATGATATTGACGATATTCCGCTGCTCTATCAACAGCTTCGCCGCAAGTACGGAGGCTACACTGAATGGCAACGCCTGGAGGGGGATCACTTAACCCCGCTGGGTTTCAGCTATCCTTTCCGGGTCGGGGGGGAGTTCAGTCCCATCGATGCTTTCGCGCAGTTTTTTTATCAAAACTTACTGGCTCCTAACCAACGAATGATCCGGAGTATTCAAGCCTGGCTGGCAGCACAACTGGCTTAGTCGAGCCAGCTTAGGTCGGAGAGGAGCTCCTGTGAGTGGGGAGACTGAGCCTGCAGAGGAAACAGCATCTGTAGAATATCGCTCATCAGGAAGTAACAGGTTAAAACACCACCGGCAGCTACGGCCACCAGCGTTCCCGCCAACATGCGCGAGAACTCCTGCCGCTGAAACGCCTGTTCCATTAAGCGCAGCGCCCAGAACCCCAGTAGGATCACAATGGCAAGGATAATCAGCATATCGTAATCTAAGCTGTAATCTATTGTAACGAACCTGTCGCTCAACTGCTATTGACAAAACCTGGTTAAAGCGTAAAGAGTTCTCTGTCTTCTGCAGCCAGCAACTTGTCGGCGGGGTAGCGGCGGGCGCGGCCCCCTGGGGCCTTGCCGGCCTTGTCTAAGCTACAGGCCCCAAAGGGATCCCGCTGGCAAAGATTGCTGGGCGTTCAAGCGGCCTACACCTGTCGCCCTTCGGGGGAAGCGCCGGCAACTGTTGCAAGATCTGGCAAAGGAGAAAGCTTCCGGGCAGCTCCTAGCTCCTCAGGCCAATTGTCTGCAGGATACCAAAATACATCGACCCGCCAGCGGCTGCTCGCAGGGGGATCCCTTACACTTGAGCTAACTGCTGCTTGAGAGGTGGGGTATGGTACGGCGGAGGCTGGCCGGCGCGGCTGGATCCCTGGCACTTCAGCGTTCTCTGCAGGCTCCTTTGCAGCAGCGCAGCCGGGCGATCAACCGTCGCCGCAAACTGATCTACCGCAGAACTCGCCTACTCTACCAGCGCAACTTGCCCCTTTACAGCCTGTTAAGGGCTCAAGGGGTACAATAGCAGCACTTAGCAAACCAACTTCGGAAGGAGGATGGATTGATCAGTAGTAAAGAAGTCTTCACTGTCTGCTCCATGCTATATTTCCCAATTCTGCAAAGCTGCCGAATAAAATGCTTCAAC
>NZ_AXUW01000001.1:1934689-1946489 GCF_002760415.1 Synechococcus sp. 65AY6A5 | reverse complement strand
CCACAGGTAGAAGTCTGGGTGTTCTGTAATAATTGCCATCACTTCCTGCCGATGTTGTTCCAAAATGCCCACTCGCTTGGTGCCTGCTTTCTTAGGGGCTAAATCTTGAGTTTGTTGGTACTGTCGCACCCAGCGGTGTACTGTTCTTTTGGTAACCATGAAGCGTTTAGCTACCTGGCGGATGGAGGTGTTACCTGCCTGGTAGGCTGCTACAACTCTTTGCCGCAAATCCAAAGAATGAGTCGGCATTCCTTTCTCTCCTTCCTCTTGAATACCTGTACCCTATTTTAAATTAAAAGGCTGTACCTGCGCAATTTGCTGTTGCAGTACCGCACCAGCTTTATCTACAACCTCAAAGCTAGAGCTGTGATCAGAACTCGCTAGAGAATGTCGAGCTATCTTTTCGCTCTCAGCACAACGGTCTTCACAGCGCGAAAAACAGGCAGATGGCGATGGACATTGCCCTGCCGGAAAGTCTGGATTTATAGTTAAAAATTGTTGTCTGTAAGTCTTCTAAGAGAGAGGCCGGTCTCCCTCCGAGAGAAAAGAGTTGGAAGCGGGAGCCAAGCTAAGGCTACCGAATTGTAAAGCGGCCAACTCCTATCTTCTCGCCGTTGACATGAACCTCGACGCGGTAGCGCCCGGTGTAGGGTTGGCTGAAGCTGAGAAAGCCTCGCACCGTGTCGGCTAGGGGATCCCAGGGAAAATCAAACTTGCGGATCAGTTGCTCGCTCCCGGCTTCTCCGCCCTCGTAGTACCAGAGCATCTCCACCTGGGCGTTGGCAGGGAGGCTGCCCACCGGCAAGATGGCCCAGATCAAGGTGTCGGTGGTCTTAAACTCGGTTGTGGCCTCGCCAGGGCTGCCGTCTCCCCGACCTCGGTGCAGGCTGATCACCCTTGTCCCCGCCTCGTTTGGGGCTTTCTGGCTATAGGCGCGGGCATTGGCTTGCGCTTCCTGAGCGAGGCGATCCAGCTCGGCCAGCAAATCTTCCTGCCGCTTCAGGGCCTCGGTTGCTTCCTGTAGCCAGTGGGCGATCGGCTGCTCTGGAGCTGGGGAAGAAGGCTTTCGGGCGGCCCCGGTAAGGTTTTGGATGGGAAAGCCCCGAGCCGTCCCCACCTCGCTGCCCAGCAAGTTCAGCCAGCGGCTCCGCATTTCGGGTGTCATCTCTGGCTTGGCGGCGTAGGCAATGCGCACAGGGCCGTCTGGGCCTTGGGTGATGCGGCCAATTTCATGCTCTTGGATCCCGGCAACCTGCCCACGACAGCCGGCGCTACGGAACTCGTAGAGGACATCCTCTTCGCTTTCCCGGTGAAACTCCCACGTTGTTTGGGGGCAGTACTCTAGGAGATTATTCCGCATATTGTTTGCCAGGAAGCGGGGCAATTTTGGTACCTGAACGTTCATGACCGAGAGCATTTCTCTCCAAGAGGCCAAGCTCGCCTCGGGCCGTATGAGAACAGTCAATGTAGCTGTCTCAGTAACTTGGCGATCGGCAAAAGCCCACTCCCCCACATCTCCTTCAATGAGGACATTTCCTGAAGGGCTGAGGTGAGCCAAGGCAAAGAGCAGGCCGGCAAAAAGGTTCAACATGATGATCCTCCCTACCAAGATTTGTACTGGGAAATGAGAGGGGAAAGTTCTCAATCAGCTCGCCGGGCAGGCAACGAAAGGAGACTGGACAAGAAGGACAGCCCTTTGTTGTCGCTTTCTCAAGGCTCACCCCAGAGGAGCTCAATGATCCGGGTGGCTTTTGGCAAAATGGCAGTTACAGCCTGCTTGGGCAAAACCCGTATCGTCACACGAGCTGAAACCTTACTCAGGTAAGGTTTTTTCTGTGGGCTATATTCCTTTGAACCGCAAGCTCTAGAGGGCACCAGTAGCCTATCACAGGCTAGCTCAGTTTCGATCCCTGTTTTTCAGAAACGCCACATTCTTTCTGAGCAGTATACTCGTTTACCTTAAGCAGATATGATTTTGTTCGTTCAAAAACCTAAAACTCTCTCGGATGACAATTGAGAGTCATCGAGAACAAATCATTCACCGGAGTCGTCGGCGCCAGAAGGGAGGATCTTCCCGGTTATCAACCAGTTATCCCCCACAGTCTGCAGTTGCGGCTCCAACAGTTGCCAGCTTTGGTTCACATCCGGGATCCCTTCTCCTGCTACGGGGGTTGGCGCGTCGGCCCCGCCCAAGATCTTGGGAGCGATGAAGGCGGCCACCTTCTGGATGGCCCCATCTTTAAGGGCTGCCCAGGCCAAGGTGCCGCCGCATTCCCAGAGGGCACTCAGACAGCCTCGCTCAAAGAGAACCTGCGCCGCTTGAGCCGGGGTTACTTGATCCAGGTGCAGCAGCTCCACCCCTTGCTTGGCCAGGGATCCCCAGAGGGGATGGGCTTCAGTGGCCTCGGTAATCACCAAAGTTGGCGCCTCCTCCGCTCGCCACAGGTGGGCCAGCGGGGGCAGATTCAGAGAGCGGCTGAGAACCACTCGCAGGGGCTGGGATCCGTGAAAATCCGGCAGGCGGCAGGTAAGGTGGGGGTTATCGTGCCAGACGGTGCCGGAGCCCACGATGACTGCATCGTGCCAGGCCCGCTGGCGGTGAACCCACTCTCGCGCCAGCGGATTGCTGATCCAGCGGCTGTGGCCGGTGGCGGCGGCGCTCTTGCCGTCTAGGGTCATGGCGTATTTGAGCAGGCCAAAACACCGTTTCTGCACAATGGCGAAGGCAAAGCCTTCGTTGAGCTCCTGACATTCCTGCTCCAGCACCCCCACCGTCACCTCAACCCCTGCCTCCTGCAGGCGGCGGATCCCTTTGCCGGCCACCAGGGGATTGGGATCCTGCATTCCCACCACCACCCTCCGGATCCCGGCAGCCAGGATGGCCTCGGTACAGGGAGGGGTGCGCCCGTAGTGGTTGCAGGGCTCGAGGTTGACGTAGAGGGTAGCGCCCTTGGCCAGGGATCCCGCCTGTTGCAAAGCCAACACCTCGGCATGGGGCTGGCCGGCTCCCGGATGAACGCCTTCCCCCACCACCTGATCCCCCCGGACAATAACGCAGGCTACCCGCGGGTTAGGGGAGGGGCGCTGCGGTGTGGAGCGGGCCAAGGACAGGCACCGTTCCATCCATTGCCGATCCGAGTTCATAAGGGGCCGGGATCAAGCTACAGTTGCTCTGGATTCTAGCCTTGCCATCTGGGGAACAAAAGCCGACCCGTTCCCTTCAAGTGCGCGACGGATCTGGGCGCTGTTGGCGACTTCACCCGCTGGCCCGTCCAGGAGCTGGAGGGCGTTTTTGGTAAGCTGGTTACGGCCTTGGCAGAAGGGATCCCATGGACAGCCTTCAACTTTGGCAGCGCTACTGCGATTGGCTCTACTACCATCCCGAGCTGGAAATTTTTGTTGATATCAGCCGCATCCGTTTTACTTCCGCTCAGGTGGAAGCGCTGCGGCCTGCCTTTGCCCGCGCCTTTGCCGAGATGCAGGCCCTAGAAGCCGGGGCCATTGCCAATCCCGACGAAGGCCGCCAGGTGGGCCACTACTGGCTGCGGGCGCCGGAGCTGGCTCCTAGCGCCGAAATTCGGCAGGCAATTCAAGACTGCCTCGAACAGGTGGAGAGCTTTGCCAAGAAGATCCACTGCGGCACGATCCCAGCCAGTGGGGGAGGGCGTTTCACCGAGCTGCTCTGGATTGGCATTGGCGGCTCGGCTCTGGGGCCACAATTTGTGGCGGAGGCCCTGGCTCCGCTGCAGCCGCCCTTGAACATTCACTTCATCGACAACACGGATCCGGACGGGTTTGACCGGGTGCTGGGACGGCTGGCCGGCAAACTGGGACAAACCCTGGTGGTTGTCACCTCCAAATCCGGCAACACGCCCGAGCCGCGCAACGCCTTGGTGGAAGTGGAGCTGGCTTACCGGAAGGCAGGGATCCCCTTTTCTGCCCATGCAGTGGCCATCACCGGCCCCGGCAGCCAATTGGAGCAGCAGGCGCGGCAGGAGGGGTGGCTAGCCGTTTTTCCCATCTTCGACTGGGTGGGGGGGCGCACCTCGGAAACTTCCGCGGTGGGCCTGCTGCCGGCAGCGTTGCAGGGGATCGACATCCGGGCTTTGCTGGCCGGAGCTGCCACCATGGACAAAGCCACCCGCGTACCCCATCTGGAGCGCAATCCTGCCGCCCTCTTGGCCATGGCCTGGTACATCGTCGGCGAGGGGCGAGGGCGCAAGGATATGGTGGTTTTACCCTACAAAGACCGCCTGGCGCTGTTTAGCCGCTACCTGCAGCAGTTGGTGATGGAATCTCTAGGCAAGTCCCACGACCTGCAGGGCAACCGCGTGGAGCAGGGCCTAACCGTCTACGGCAACAAGGGCACCACCGATCAGCACGCCTACGTGCAGCAGTTGCGGGACGGCCTCAACAACTTCTTCGTCACCTTCATCGAGGTGCTCCAGGATCGCGAGCCGGGGATCCCTTCCCCCTTCGTAGAGCCCGAGGTAACCAGCGGCGACTATCTGGATGGCCTGCTGCAGGGCACCCGCCAAGCCCTCTACGAAAACGGGCGCGACTCCGTCACCATAACGCTGCCGCGGGTGGACGCCCGCTCCGTGGGGGCCCTGATTGCCCTCTACGAACGGGCAGTGGGCCTCTACGCCTCTTTAATCCAGGTCAACGCCTACCACCAGCCGGGGGTGGAAGCAGGCAAGAAAGCGGCCAGCGCCGTCCTGCAGCTCCAGCGCCAGGTGCTGGAGGTGATGCGAGAGCAAAAGGGATCCCTGACCTTGCCCCAGTTGGCGGAAAAACTGGGCTGCCCAGAGCGCATCGAGACCCTGTACTGGATTGTGCGGCATCTGCAAGCCAATGGCCGCAGTCTAGTGCTTGTGGGGGATCCTGGCCGACCCTTGGAGCTAAGCATCCAGCCGCGCCCGGCCTGAGAGTATAGAAGAGGCAACCTGAAGAGAGGTTTGACCAATCTGTACCTTACCTTAAACCCCTCCTGTGCAGCCGGCCTGTCTGCCTAGAATCGAGCAAGAGGCTACTCCAGGAGGAGACTATGGACCAACCTGCCGCCGTCCTGCCTTTACAAACCCCAAAAGATGTCTCCATCGAGGACATTGAGCAGGAGCTGAACAAGATCTGGTCCTCCAAGGGAGAGAGCGTTGCCGCCCGGGCTGCCACCTTTACCCTGGTGGTGTATGAGTCGCTAGACGATGCCCTGCTGCTGCCTTCCCCCACCGTCGAAGCCATTGCCACCCAGAACCCCTGCCGCGTCATCGACCTAAGGGCCAAACGGGAGGGAGCCACAGACGACGCCATCGAGGCCCAGGTGGCGGCCTATTGCCCGGTGACCCGCGAGCAGCGCAGCTCGCTGGTGTGTTGTGAGTACATCACCCTGAAAGCGCCGGAATCGGCTTTTGTGCGCGCTTGCAGCACTGTCGCCTCGCTGTTGATCCCCAACCTGCCCACGTTCCTGTGGTGGCAAGGGAACTTAGACTTGAATAGCTTGTTGTTTCAAAAGCTGGTAGCCCTGAGCAACCGCGTCATCGTCGACTCGCGGGGCTTTGTCAACTCAGAAGAAGACCTGCAGGAAATTCATCTCCTCATCAGCGAGGGGCACCACTGCGGGGATCTCAACTGGCGACGGCTGCTGCCCTGGCAGGAACTCACCGCCCAAGCCTTCGACCCCCCAGATCGGCGAGAGTCTCTGTCCTGGATAGATCAAGTAACCATTGACTACAGAGCTGGCAACCCCTGCCAGGCCCTCCTTTTCTTGGGCTGGCTGGCCAGCCGGCTGGGGTGGACGCCCACCGAGCGGGCCCAGACTTGGGAACACGACTACGAGATCGACCGCATCCGCTTCCAAACCCAAGCGGGAGGCGAGGTGAGGGCAGAATTGGCTGCCGTGCCCCTGGTCTCGGAGATGAGCCAGGCGGGAGATCTCATCGGCTTGCGCCTCACCTCCAGCAACCAGGAAGCCGACGCCTGCACCGTGCTCTGTTCAGAAACCACAGGGTGCATGCGCATGGAAGCCATGGGAGGTGCCCAGAGGTGCGTGGTTCGCCAGGTGGCTCCCCTGGAGCAGGAGTCCTTGGAAACGCTGCTAGCTGCCGAGTTGCAGCGGCCTGGCCCCGACTATCTTTACGAAGAGACCTTAGGGGTGGTGGCCCAGATCCTCAAATTAAAGAAAAGCGGAGCGCTGGGGTAGAATCTCGATTTCGTTGTTGGCAATCTTGGGGAGACGGATACTGTCTCGCGTTCAAATGCAGGGAAGCGAAGACCCCAACCCAGCGCTTGACAGACGAGAACCTAGGCTTCTCGGGATATCCCGACAAATCGGCCCAAGAAAGCTAGCCAGATCCGCCTATCCACTGTCGAAGCCAGCTCAGCGCAGCCCCAGGACGGAGGCCAGCACGCTGTGACCTACCAGGGCTTCCACCGCAATGCTCATGGCAAACCCCAGCATGGCCAATCGCCCGTTCCAGCGCTCGGCCTTTTCCGTCCACCCAATTTCCCACTCGGGCGGAGCCTCGCCCTCTTGCCCATACTGAGGCACGTATCGCGGACGAGCAGCACCCTCCCAGCCCGCAGGACGCTTGGAGTTGAAGAAAGCCATCGAACCGAGGGCAACAGCAGCCACCAGCCCGCTCACCATAACGGCAATGTAAGGAAAGAAAGGGTTGTCGAGGATCATCGGCCTGTTGGGTTCAGTGAAACAGTCAATAGCCTGGGTAGCGAGCCGATCGGGCAGCCCCCAGACAAAACGCCCGACCTGATGCTTGCGTAAAACTCAGATGTTCTCAACTATCGCAGTCCCAGCCACTGAGCGAGAGTGGTGGCAAAAACACTGTGACCCACCAGCGCCTCTGTGGCAACGCTGATCACCAAACCCACCATAGCCAGGCGGCCATTCCAACGCTCCGCCTGCTCCGTCCAGCCCGGGATCCAGTCGTTGGTGGTGTCGTAGTATTGGGCCACAGAAGCGGAGTCCAGGCGAGAAGGGATCCTAGGAGAGGATTGCATAGGTAATGCCTCATAACTGTACGTAAACAAACTTAACATAAAATTACAGTTCTTGACAACTTTTCCGACTGGCGAGGGGAGGTAGGGATCCCTGGCGAGAGGGAAGGAGTTTGCCGAGGGGTGCCCAGAGCGATGCCATACTGAGGGAGGTAGGCTTCTGCGCAGACTATGGCGGTATCCTCTCTTTCTTCCCCCAAGCTGGACCAGGCTTTTGACGCTGCTGCCGACTTAGCTGCCCAGGTGCGGTCGGATTTTCCAATTTTGCAGCGCCAAGTCAACGGCCAGCCGCTCATCTATTTTGACAATGCGGCCACTTCCCAGAAGCCGCTGGCGGTTTTGCAGGCAATGGATTTCTACTATCGGCACAGCAACGCCAACGTGCACCGGGGAGTGCATACCTTGGGCAACGAAGCCACGGAGGCCTACGAGGGGGCGCGGGAGAAGATTGCCCGCTTTATCAACGCGCCTTCCCCGCAAGAGATCATCTATACCCGCAACGCCAGCGAGGCCATTAACCTGGTGGCCTACAGTTGGGGCATGAGCACCCTAGAGCGGGGGGATGAGATTATTCTGTCGGTGATGGAGCACCACAGCAACTTGATCCCCTGGCAATTCGTGGCTCAAAAGACGGGGGCCTGCCTCAAGTTTATCCAGATCACGCCCGAGGGCGAGCTGGATTTGGAGCACTACCGCTCTTTGCTGGGCGACCGCACCCGCCTAGTGGCTGTAACTCACGTCTCCAACATGCTGGGATCCATCAACCCTGTCCGGGAGGTGGTTGAGTTAGCCCATCGCTGTGGGGCCAAGGTGTTGCTGGATGCCTGTCAGAGCGTGCCCCACATGCCGGTGGATGTGCAGGCCCTAGACTGCGATTGGCTGGCCTTTTCTGGGCACAAGATGGGCGGCCCCACGGGGATCGGGGTGCTCTACGGCAAGCGGGAGCTGCTGCGGGCCATGCCGCCCTTTTTGGGCGGGGGCGAGATGATTGCCGAGGTGTACTGGGATCACGCCACCTACGCCGATATCCCCCACAAGTTTGAGGCGGGCACGCCGGCCATTGCCCAAGCGGTGGGTCTGGGGGCAGCCGTCGATTACCTAAGCCAGATCGGTCTGGAGCGCGTGCATGCCCATGAGCAAAAGTTAACCGCTCGCCTCCTAGAAGGGCTTCAGCGCATTCCAGGCATTACAATCTATGGCCCCAAGGACCCGACGCGGCGGGCGGGGCTGGTCAGCTTTTCGGCGGAGGGCATCCACCCCCACGACCTGTCCACCCTGCTGGATGAGCAGGGGATCGCCATCCGGGCCGGCCACCACTGCACCCAGCCGCTGCATCGCCACTTGCAGGTGCAATCGACGGCGCGGGCCAGCGTTTACCTCTACAACACCCTGGCCGAGGTGGATCGCTTCCTGGAGGTGCTGGCGGAGGCGGTGGCGTTTTTCAGGGAGGCCTTGGGGTAGCCGAGGAAGATGCTCTACCGCCGCTTTGGGCGCACACAGCAGCTTATGTCGGCTTTCTCCCTGGGCAGCATGCGCCTAGTCCATGTGCCGCCGGAGCAGGCCCAGGCCACGGTGGCAGCGGCGCTAGAAGCAGGGATCAACCACATCGAAACGGCGCAGGCCTATGGCCAGGCCGAGGTGCTCTTGGGGGAGATCCTGCAGAAGCTGGCGGTGCCGCGGCAGCGCTTGATCCTGACCACCAAGCTCACGCCTGGCGAGAGGCTGCGGGAACGGCTGGAGGGATCCCTGCAGCGGCTACAGGTGGAGTATTTGGATCAGTTTGCCTTCCACGGCATCAACCTGCCCGAACACCTGGAGTGGGTGCTGCAGGAGGGCTTGCCGCTGCTGCGGCAGGCGCAGCAGGAGGGCTTGGTGCGCTACATCGGCTTTTCCACTCATGGATCCCTGGAGCTAATCCTGCAGGCCATCCAGAGGGGCCAGTTTGACTTTGTGAATTTGCACTACCACTTTTTCCAGCAGCGCAATGCCGCGGCCCTGGAGGCGGCAGCCCAGCAGGATATGGGGGTGTTCATCATCTCCCCTGCCGACAAAGGGGGGATGCTCTATCGCCCGCCCCAGCGTCTCCGGGAGAGCTGTGCGCCCTTTAGCCCCCTGGAGTTTGCCTATCGATTTTTGCTGGCGGATCCCCGCATCCACACCCTCAGCCTGGGCATTACCCATCCCGACGAGCTGCAGACGGCCCTGGCGGCCCTGCAGGATCCCGAGCGCTGGTGGACGGAGGGCCTGCAGGTACAGGAGCGGCTGCATCAAGCGGAGCAGGAACGCCTGGGCTCCAGCCGCTGTGCCCAGTGCTACGCCTGCCTGCCCTGTCCCGAAGGGATCCACATCCCAGAGGTGCTGCGGCTGCGCAACTTGGCTCTTGCCCACGAGATGACCGAGTTTGCCCAATATCGCTACAACATGTTCGGCCAGGCAGGGCACTGGTTCCCAGGGGTGCCTGCCGACCGCTGCAGCGAGTGCGGCGACTGCCTGCCCCGTTGTCCGCAGCACCTGCCGATCCCGGAGTTGTTGGCCGAAACCCACCGCCTTTTGCACCGCTCTCCCATCCGGCGGCTGTGGGAGTAAGGGCCCCTTCTCCCAGGGGGTGAGGGGGGTGAAAATCCTGGCCAGGAGAGCCAGCTAGGGGGAAGCCTCTTGCTGCTCCGGAGTTCAAGGCTCTAGCGCCGCTTGCTGCGCAGGGTTTTGGCACGGTTGTGTACCTGTCTAACAAACAGAGGCAGGAGCTGTTCCTGAATGTAGGCAAAGGCTGCCGGGAGGCCTTCTCTTTCGTAGATAAGGCCGATTTCTGCCTCCACCTGGGTGGGATCCCGCAGAGCCGACAAAAATTGGTTGGAGGTGAGCCAGGTGAAGAGTTCCGCGCGGCTAAGATCGCAGCCGGGAGGGGAAGGCACCTGCCAGTCGGGTGGCGGGCCGAGCAGCCACTGGCGGGCAAAGAGGCTCAGCACCGCATCTCCTAGCCACGCCTTGTCCCGTCGGGATCCCTCGTCCAACTGGGCCACCTGCTGTCTGACGGTCGAAGCAAACTGGGATCCGGGCACCATGGGCAGCACTTAGAAGGAGCAGCAAGGGTAGCAGAGCTTCCCTGCCTCATTCTACTAAGATGGGGTCTGGCCCACCCTCAGCGGGTAAAGGGGCGGAGTTGGCTGTTTTGAGGATCTCAGTGCATGTTGTTGGAGCTTACCCCAGAAGAGTGCGAGGCGGTGATCCCGCTGGTGCCGACGCGGCTCCAGTACGCAGCTTACTGGAGCGATGCCCTCAAGAGCGTAGGCCGGATCATTACAGCTATTTTGGTGGGCGTAGCGCTGCTGGTGCTGTCTCGCGCTTTTGGCGAGGGATCCTTCTTGGGGGCAGTCTCCTTTCTGGCGGGGTTTCTCTCGTTGCTCTACCCTTTCCTCTGGGGGCCCCTCTACACCATCTCCCGCCGGCAGCTAGCCTTTCGCGAGATCCCTTACGGAGGGCTCTTTTTTGGCCAGGTGTTGAGCACCCGCCGCTACGAGGTGGTGGTGGAAGAGCGGGAAAAGGTGGATGAAGAGGGGCAACTCTATATTGAAGAAGTGCGCGAGCGCCAGTTTGAGATGGAAATTGGCGATGAAACAGGAGTTCTCTACCGAGTGCGGGCCAGGGACGATCCCCGCTACCGGCGAATTGTTAAAAAGCAATCGGTGCTGGCGCTGGTGAAGGCCTATTCCCGCGATCTGCGGCGCCGACCGACCTTGAGCGAAGTCTACGTGGTCAAGCTAGGGGAGTGGGTGGGAGATGTTTCCTATCTGGATCGGGAGGCGTTTTTGGAGTTGGCCGACGAGCTGCTGGCGCTCGAGCTAGGACCGGAGGCGAAGGCATAGAAACCTTATGTCAGAGGCTGGAATCACCCGCGCAGCTTGGATCGTGGCGGCCTTGGTGGTGTCGGCAGCCCTGGGGCCGCGGTTGGCTCTGCCTTTGGCTGGGATGGTGGGCTTGGTGATTGTCGAGCAGGTGGCCTTTGGGGGGCGGCTCTCGGGGTTGCTGGGCGCGCTGCTGGATTGGGCTTCTCCAGCCTATCGGCGGCGGGTCATCTGCCACGAGGCAGGACACATTGTGGTGGCCCACCTGCTAGGGATCCCCTTGCGCGGCTACGTGCTGGGCCCCTGGCAGGCTTTCCGACACGGGATCCCCGGCTACGGGGGAGTGCAGCTGGATCAAGCCCCCATGCGCACCTGGGAAGCCCAGGGGGGCATCCCCTGGGCAGATCTAGAGCGCTACAGCCTGTTTTGGATGGCAGGGGCTGCCGCGGAGTCTCTCCAATATGGCCAAGTGGTGGGAGATGAGGAGGATAGACAACAGTTGGCCAAGCTGCTGGCAGGGATCTCAGCAGCCCAGCCCTTGACCTCTGCGGCTCAAATGAGGGCCTACATCAACCGCTTTCTGCGCCAGAGCCGGGCCTTGTTGCAAGCCCACCCCGAAGCCTATGCCGTTGCCGTCCGGCACCTAGAGCAGGGATCCCCCCTCCAAGACTGCCTAGCTGCCCTTGCGGCCAGCTTGGAGGAGCGGTGTCAACAACCTGATACATTTACGCTGAACACTGCTGAGCATTACTGCTCAGCGGTGAAGCGATAGCATTCTGTCCGTTTCCGTTGTCACTACGCGATGCTGACGCGACCGCGCTACTCGGACGGAGTCCAAACAGAAAGGCGGTATCCCGCAAAGCCCTGAGCATAACACCCAGAGCGCCTTGCCAATCTCGTGGTAGCCTATGGTTGCACTTTGGGCATCTAAACACCTTTGCGCCACC
>NZ_AXUW01000001.1:1894015-1933634 GCF_002760415.1 Synechococcus sp. 65AY6A5 | reverse complement strand
TCGAGAACCAAGATTTCGCACCCGTATTGACGGCAGTACCACTCAACGAACTCAAATCCAAACCGGCAGAGTCGATCCCGGTGAGCGACCACAATTGTTCCGACATCTCCCGCACGAACTCGTTCCAATAAGGCAAGGAACTTTGGTCTTTTGAAGTTGAGACCGCCGCCAACCTCTCCGACCACTTCGGCTCCAGGATAGAGGTCAACCAGTCTTGCAATCTGTCTCTCCAAGTCTGGTTTCTGCCCTCGACTGCTGACTCGGGCGTACAAAACGACTCGTTTGGCTTTCTTTGGCGTTCTGATGTAGCTGTCGAGGTCATACCTTCTTGCCCTACCAGATGGAGTACGTATTGCTTTGATCCAGCCTTTCTGTTCCCATCGCCTCAAGGTGTGGAGACACACCCCAAAATAATCCGCCGCTTCTCTCGGTTTTACATACCTAGCCATACCAAGCAGCCATACTGAACATATTGTACATTATTTTCAGTATAGTCCAGCATATCATTGACTAGAGTCATGCTCCCTCGCCCTCTTCTGAAACCTCTTGCTGATACACTGTGACATACGAAAAAAGCTCGGGATCCCCCAGGCTCGGGATCCCAGCGGTTGACTACATCGTTGTGTCGCTTAGGGAGGATCCATCTTGCGCCCCATCCTCATTGCCGGCAACTGGAAAATGCACAAGACTCAGGCTGAGGCTCGCCAGTTTCTGCGCGAGTTTCGTCCAGCCCTGCAAGCCTCGTCTGCAGGGGTGAGGCCGCAGCGGCAGATCATTCTCTGCGTGCCCTTCACAGACCTGGCCGTGGTGGTAGAAGAAACGCGGGGATCCGGCATGGCTGTGGGAGCCCAGAACCTGCACTGGGAGGATCAAGGGGCGTTTACGGGAGAGATCTCCGGCCCCATGCTGGCAGAGCTGGGGGTGCGCTACGTTATCGTCGGCCACAGCGAACGGCGGCAGTACTTTGGCGAAACCGATGAAACCGTCAACCGGCGCTTGGCCGCGGCCCAGCGGCACGGGCTCACCCCCATCCTCTGTGTGGGGGAAAGCTTGCAACAGCGGGAGCAAGGCCTGACCGAGTCTTGGATTGTGGGACAGTTGGATCGCGCCTTGCCGGGGATCGATCTGCGCAACCTCGTGATTGCCTACGAGCCAATCTGGGCCATTGGCACGGGGAAAACCTGTGCAGCCGCCGAGGCCAACCGCGTCATCGGCCTTATCCGCCAGCATCTGGGCGCCGACCACCTGCCCATCCTCTACGGTGGCTCGGTCAAAGCCAGCAACATCGACGAGCTGATGGCCCAGCCGCAGATTGACGGTGTACTGGTGGGAGGGGCCAGCCTCGATCCCCAAGAGTTTGCCCGCATTGTCAACTTCCAGGCCCTGACTCCTGCCGCAGCAGCGGCTCCCTAGGTTCCTCAGCGAGATTGCCCCCACAGTAGAGCCACGGGAAAAGACTTGAGGATGGCGCCCACCGACAAGGTGTCGCCGGCAGGGATCCCTTCTTGGGTGAGGCCATTGACCCACTCCAGCCGCTTCCAGCGCGGCAGCTGAATTTCTGTGTCTTTCCAAACAGCGTCCCCCAAGGGATCCTGCGTCTGGTAAATTAGGGAGGTTAGGAAGCGGGGCGCCACCACCAGGACGACTTGTTTGTCGTGCTGACGGGCAAAAGCAATGACATGGTTGGCATAGGAGCCGCTCACCTGCAGGGGAATATAACTGCCTTCCAGAAATAGCTGCGGCTGTTCCTGACGGGCCTTTAGCACCTGATGGATGAGAAACAGCTTAATGCGGCCGTCGTGGCGGTGAAGCAGAAGATCTTGGATAAGTTGCAGGGGATCCTGCTTGATTCGCCGTTGAATTTCTTCGAGGTAAGCCAGGCGGCGGGAAAAGTCCACAGGCCGACGATTGTCGGGATCGACCATGCTGAGATCCCACAGCTCCGTGCCCTGGTAGATATCCGGGATCCCAGGGCTGGTGAGCTTCAGCAGGGTTTGAGAGAGAGAGTTAAAGATGCCAAAGTGGGCAATTTTGCGCTGAAAGGGCAGGAAAGACTCCAAGAAGGGGCTTGAGGGCCGCAGGATCTGATCGATGAAAGCAAGGGTAGCTTCTTCGTATTCGGTATCGGGGCGAAGCCAAGCAGTATGAACCTTAGCTTCCCGAACTGCTTTAATGGCGTAGTCTTTAACTCGCTGGATAAAGGTAGGAACTTCCTCTGGTTGAAAAGGATAGGAGCCGATCAAAGTCTGATAAAGAAAATACTCGTCGTTGCGATCGGGCAGCTCCGAACGCTTCGCTTGCTTGCTGCGAACTTTGTAGCCAAGATTCAACTCATGCCAGAGTTTAATGTGCTTCTCCCATTCAGCGGGGAGTTCCGAGAGCACATTTAGGCGGGCCCGCACATCCTCGCCGCGTTTGGTGTCATGGGTGGAGGAAGCATTCATTGAGAAGGGCCACTGGGCTGCTCGTTCTTGGTTAAAGCGATGGAACTCTTGGACAGAAATGCCAAAACGATATAGATCCCCACCTACTTCGTTCAGGGATAGCAGCCTGTTGTAAACGTAGAAGGCCGTATCCTCTACCCCTTTGGCCATGAGAGGGCCAGCCAACTGTTGCAGCCGCATGGCAAAGTAGATTTGCTCGTTTTTCTCTTCCTCTGAGACGTTTTCGGGGAACTCAAGGCAGAGAAAGCGCTGCAGGAAATTCAGCTCGTTAACCAAAATGGGCAGGTTCTCCTTAGCTTTCTCTACAGCTTGGCGGACGGCCTGTTGACCTTCTGAGCTGAGGATCCCTTCGTGGATGTAGACTCGGTAAACTGGGAAACACACCAAAACCTCTGCCAAGGCTCGGCGCAAGCTGTAGAGGGTGAAGTCATTGGCATAGCGGTGATGGCTGGTAATCTGCTTGAGCAAAAAAGCAAGGTTGTCCATGTCCCCTGCCAGGTTGCGCTCGATAATCAGCCGTTTTTTATCTTCGATAACCTGTTCTGGTGACTGTTGCAGGTTGGTGAAATCTTGATAAAGAGCACTGAAGGCTTCTGCATTCTCCGATTGGCAAAAGATGCCATTAAGCTTAGCTAAAAAGTCGTAACCCGTTGTGCCTTGAACTGGCCATTGCTGAGGTAGCTTCTCATTAGCTTCTAGTATTTTTTCTACCACAATGTAGAGATCTGGACAGCGTTCTCGCAGACGGTGGAGATACTCCTCTGGGTTAAATAGGCCATCGATGTGGTCGATGCGTAAACCTGTGAAGCGCCCCTGTTCTGCGAGCTTGAGAATGAGCTGATGCGTTTTGCGAAATACTTCGCGATCTTCCATCCGCAGCGAGATCAGATCGTTGATGGTAAAAAAACGACGATAATTAATCTCCTCAGCACCCACCTTCCAAAAGGAGAGGCGAAAGTTTTGCCGTGCCAAAAGGCTGTCCAACAAGTCAAAGCTGGAGGGATCCCCGGGCTTGCCGTTGAAGATGGCGATGTTCTCGTCAAAGAAGCTTTGAATATGCGGGCTAGAGGTGTAGAGCTCCCAGAGGGAGTGCTTGGCAAAGCTAATTTGATCCGTGCGCTCTAGGAGATCCTCTTTGCTAGGAATAAACTTGAGGCTGAAGAGGATCCCGAGTAGTTTGACATAGTCGGGGTGGCTGCGCCCTAGTTTCCGCCGCAACTTGCCCAGGTTATAGGTAAAAACATCGGCATAGGTGTCAATATTGAGAGGAAATCTTAAGTTGTAGTAGTTAATGCTCAGGCCGTCGGCATCATAGCGTAGCTGAATCTGGCCTGACTCCAGGCACTTGTTGTAGAAGTCGCCCAGGAAGGGAGCAAGGATTCTGCCCTTGATCCCCAGATAGGAGTGATCCCAATTCACGTCAAAGTAGTCGATAAAGTCTGAGTTAGGCCCGCTTTCCAAAACATCCATCAGCATTTGGTTTTGGCCGTCGTAGGCCATGTGGTTGGGCACGATGTCTTGGATCCAGCCGATTCCCTGCTGGTTGAGGGTTTCCCACAAGAGTTCAAACTTTTCACTCCCCCCTAACTCCACGTTGATCTGCCTGGGATCCACGACGTCGTAGCCATGGGTGCTGCCCTTGCGGGCCTGAAAGATGGGGGAAGCATATAGATCGCTGATGCCCAGCAACTTCAGGTAGGGGACAATTTGCCGCGCTGCCTCGAAGTCAAATCCAGCGTGAAACTGAATGCGATAGGTGGAAGTCGGGATCCGCATGACGACCTCAAAACGACGACAAGGTGGCTCAGCCCATGACCAGAAGGGATGTTTCCAGGGTAGCGGCTAAGATCGGGAGGTCCCGCATAAAGATCGGCAAAACCCTAGATAGGTGTTCAGGGGCACAAGAGCGCCAAAGGGCAAGCAACGATGCTAAACCAGGCGGCGGCGAGATGGGCAACGATTTTTCTCTTGAGCGGCACTTCTGGGAGCGACCTGAGCTTTGCCCAAGGGGAGTTGCGGGTGGGGGACGAACCGGTTTTCACCCTGCCCACTCCCGCTGCCTCTGCCCATCTGCGTCTGGTGCAGCAACGTCTGGAGGAGATTTTGCTGCAGGCCAGCAGCTCCCAGCCCCAGGTCGGTTTGGAGATCCCTGCTCCTCCCACTCCGGATCCCTTGGTGGCTCCTCTGCCAGCCCATACTCTTCTCAATGGGCAACTGCCGTCGACAGTGACGCCGGTGGATGCAGAGGCCTACGCCACTTCTCAACCGGCGGATTTGGCGCGACGGCTACAGAAGACCCTAGACTCGGCGGAGAGCCAGCAGCGGCTCTATCGCCGATAATGGGCGGCTGGTTACCGGTGGACCGTGCATCGGGAATCATGTCGTTTATTGGCAGATCCCTTTTGGGGAGGATCCCCTGGGGTTTTCCTATCAGCCGGTGCTGCCGGATCCCCCGCCGGAGCGGCTATTTTTGTTAAACCGCCTGCCTCAGTTTGTGCCCTACGAGTTGCGACCCTAAGCGTTTTTCTACGGCCTCCTATGTCCTCTACACCATCCACGCCAACCCTTCCCCGCCAGCCCCGCATCCTGTTGGGCCTGCGGGCTGACCATTTTCGCCATCCTGTGGATCTGCAGGCAACCCGCTCTCTGCAGCAGGTGCCGGGGCTGGGCCTGCTGATTCAGAATTTGCTCGGCTCGACGGCAGGGGAGATCTTTTATCTGGATAACATCGCCTCGAGCATTCAAATCAACGAGCACCAGTTGCCGGAAATTCACCAGCTTCTGGTGCAGGCCTGTCGCATTCTAGATCTGGAAGTGCCCCAGCTCTACGTGCGCCAAAATCCCGTGCCCAACGCTTACACTTTTGCCATGCAGGGGAAAAAGCCCTTTATCGTCCTGCACAGCTCCCTGCTGGACTTGCTGGAGCCGCCGGAAATTCAAGCCGTGATCGCCCACGAGCTGGGCCACCTCAAGTGCAACCACGGCGTCTACTTGACGATGGCCAACCTTCTCATGCTCTCGACCAGTTTGCTCCCCTTCGGTGGGCTCTTCTATCAAGCGCTGCAAGATCAACTGCTGCACTGGCTGCGCTGTGCCGAGTTTACCTGCGACCGGGCGGCGCTGCTGGTTACCCAGGACGCAAGAACGGTGATCTCGGTGCTAATGAAGCTGTGCGGCGGCTCGCCGCAGTTGGCCGCCAAGCTCAATGTGGATGCTTTTCTGGAGCAGGCCCGCACCTACGAGGAGCTGGACGACGATCTCTGGCAGCTTGAGCTGAAGCAGATGCAGACCATTGGGCGCACCCACCCGCTGCCGGTGCTGCGAGCTCGGGAAATTGAGCGCTGGTTCCGCAGCAACACTTACCGGCAAATTTTGGAGCAGCACGGCTCGACTGCTGCCTGAGAGGCCAGGATGGCTTCCCTCGGAGTGACCTCTGGCCTCCCCCTGATTGTGGGGGAGACCCTTTTCGATTGTTTCCCAGACAAGGTGGTGCTGGGCGGTGCGGCTTTGAATGTGGCTTGGAACCTCAAAGGGCTAGGATCCGATCCCGTCTTGCTCAGCCGCGTCGGCCAAGATGAGGCGGCAGAACAGTTGTTGGCGGCGCTGCGGCGGCAGGGGCTGCGTCTGGAAGGGCTGCAGCGGGATCCGCTTCACCCCACCGGCCAAGTCCGGGTCACGCTGGATGGGGAGGGGATTCCGACCTTCGCCATCTTGCCCGACCAAGCCTACGACTACATCCAGTTGGACAGGGCAGCTCTGCAAGCCCTCCGCCCCAGCCTGATCTACCGGGGCAGCTTGGCGGCGCGTCGAGAAGCAGCCCATCGCCATTTTCAGGAGACCCTTCCCACTTTGGGCTGTCCGGTGTTTTTGGACCTCAATCTGCGGGATCCCTGGTGGCGCCCAGGCCCCGTCCGGGAAATGCTGCGCACCTGCGCTTGGCTGAAGCTGAACCAAGAGGAGCTGGAGCAGGTGGTGCAGTTAGAAAGCATCCCCGCCGGCAAGGTGGAGGAACAGGGGCAGGCCTTGCGGGCGCGGTTGAACCTGAGGGGCTTGTTCCTAACGCTGGGGGCGGCAGGTGCATTCCTGTTCACCGGTAGGGGGGTGTATCGGGGGGAGCCGGTGCCGGTGCCGCGGCTGGTGGATACGGTGGGGGCAGGGGATGGGTTTAGCGCGGTGGCCATCCTGGGCCTGCTGCAAGGATGGCCGGAGGCGGTGTTGCTGCAACGGGCGGTGGAGTTTGCGGCGGCCATCTGTGGAGTTGCGGGGGGCGCCCCCCCAGATCCGGCGTTCTATCGCCCCTTCCGGCAAGCGTGGGGGCTGTAGAAGCTACTGGAACTGGCGCCAGTGGAACTGGGCGTAGCGCCCCCCCTTGCTCAGCAACTCGCGATGATTGCCCTCCTCCAACAGTTGCCCCTGCTCGAGGACGAAAATGCGATGGGCGCTGCGCACCGTAGAAAGGCGGTGGGCGATCACAAAAACCGTGCAGCGCTGCATCAACCGCTGCAGAGCTTCCTGCACCAAGGCCTCAGACTCGTTATCCAAAGCAGAGGTGGCCTCGTCCAGGATCAAGATCTTGGGGTTGAGCAACACGGCGCGGGCAATGGCCAACCGCTGCCGCTGGCCGCCGGAGAGGGTAACTCCGCGTTCTCCAACACGGGTGGCGTAGCCATCGGGCAGGCTCTCGATGAAACTGTCGATGTTGGCCACGCGGGCCGCCTGCCGCACTGCTTCCAGGTCAAAGTCCTCTTGGCCGTAGGCGATGTTGCTGGCGATGGTGCCGGAAAACAGGGTAATCTCCTGGGGCACGATGCCGATCTGGCGGCGCAAGCTCTTGAGGGTGACGGTGCGGATGTCGATGCCGTCGATGCGGATGCAGCCTTCCTGGGGATCGTAGAAGCGCGGGATCAGGTTGACCAGGGTGGATTTGCCGGCGCCGGAGGATCCCACCAGGGCGACAATCTCGCCGGGGGCCACCTGGAAGCTGATCTGTTTGAGCACCGGCTGATCTGGTTTGTAGGCAAAGGAAACCTGCTCGAACTCCACCCAGCCTTCAATGGGCGGCATGGGGCGGGCGCCGGGCAGCTCCCGCACGCGGGAGCGGGTATCCAAGAGCTCGAAGATCCGCTCCACCGAGGCTTCCCCCTGTTTCAGCTCGCTGTAGTTGTTGGTGATGTGGACAATGGGGTCGATCAGCATGGCGACCCCGGCAATAAAGCCAAGAAACTGGCTGCCGGTCAGGTTGCCCTTGCTAATCTGCCAGCCCCCCACCCAAAACACCCCCAACACGCTCATGGCGTACAGAAAGCCCACCACCGGGTCTTGGATAGCTTTAACCTGTTCGGTTTGGAAGCGGGCCAGGCGGTTGTTCTCGGCCATGGCGCTGAAGCGGCGGATCTCGTAGTCCTCGGCAGCAAAGGCGCGGGTGAGGCTGATGCCGGCAAAGGCTTCCGTCAGAAGGGAGGACAGGTCGGCCATGCTCTCCTGGTTAAGGCGGGAGCGCAGCAGCAGCCGCTCCCCAAACCAACTGATCAAGGCGCCCATCAGGGGGGCAATCACCAGGGTGGTCAAGGTGAGGATGCCGTTGAGGTAGAACAGGTAGGCCACTACCGCCAAGATGGTGAGCACGCTGGGGATGAAGCGGTGGAAAAAGCGCTGCACCACTTCGCCCACCCGATCCAGATCGCCGGTGAGGCGGTAGACCAGGTCGCCGGTGCGGCTGCCGGAAAAGTAGTCCACATCCAACCCCTGCAAATGGGCGTAGAGCCGTTGCCGCAATTCCAATACCATTTGCAAAGAGGCCTTGGCCATAAGGGTGTCCTGGCCGTACTGGAAGGCGCCGCGCACCAGAAAAAACACCACCCCGATCAAGGCCAAGATCCGCAGTTGCCCCAGATCCCCCGCGCCGATGGAGCGGGCCACCCACTCGATCAAGTAGGCGAGGGCAGGCATAGTGAGGACAAAGCCAAGGGTACAGGCCAGCCCCAGCAGCAACATCCACAGGTGGGGCCGAATGAAGGGAAAAAGGCGGCGATAGCTACGACCCGGATGCACAGATCTCAGAAGAAAGGGCTTCTGCCCCACTCAGCTTACCGGATCGGGCCACAAGCTGCTGCCGGGATCCCTGGCCAGCGGGGTTGTCTCTTAGACGGCTCTGGCTAGCCTAACTTTTGCCCATACCTGGCAAGGGGGGATCCCCTTCTTCGACGGCGTCTGCGCCAACGTCGCCAGCGGGAGACCAGGCAATCGCTGAGGCTGTGGTTCAGCGAACCCAGCTCCAGCCCCATGCCCACCCAAAGCAGCGTCTCTGCGTGCGCATGCAACCCTTGCCAGAGGTGGTTGCGCCAGGCCCAGGGCCGCCACTGCCACCAGCCCAGGCGGGATCCCAGCCAAGCCCCCGGCAGGCCCACCCCCGCCACCCACAGGCCCAGGTAGAGCACGCGCAGGGCAGTGCCGACGATCGGCCCGTGGGACCAGAAGGAGCGGTGTTGCAGGCAGCGGCGGTAGGGGAGCCAAATCCAGCGCAGGAACAGCCAGCGGCGATACTGGCGAGAGTCAGTGTCCAGATCCCCGGAAAACATCAGGCCGCTGAAGAGATAGGCGGATCCCACGGCCAGAGCTACGGCAGCGCTGTTGCCCAACAGGCCGGCTGCCAAAGTGACGCCGGGAGCTGTCCAGAGGGTGATGCGATCGTGGGTGGATCCTAGAGGCATGAAGCCAGCGCAGCGCTCCGCTGCGGCTGAGTCTAGCCGCAGGAGAAGGAAAAAGCTTGCCCTCAGGCCGGGATCCCTCGATTGAGGCGATCCAACACCTGCAACTGCCGGTAGAGCATCTCCACCCGCGGCATCTGAATCCCGCCTTGCTGGGCATAGCGGAGCGGGTTGGCAAAAATAGCCTCCAGTTCCAGGGGACGCTTGCGCTCGTAGTCGATCTTCATGCTGGTTCGGTAGGGGGCCATCTTCTCGGTGCTGGCCAGCATCTCGGAGATCAGGGTCTGCGGGAGGTGGCGGCCACAGGCGGCAGCCCCCTGGATCACCTCGTGCATCAGCGTTTCCGCCAAAGCGCGGGCCTCAGGGTCGCGGATCATTTGCTGGGTATCGGCGTTGAAGATCACCGAGAGGCCGTTGAAGGGAATGTTCCAGACCAACTTCTGCCAGCGGGCCAACATCAGATCCGGAGAAAGAGAGGTCGGGATCCCGGCCCGCTGAAAATCTGCTTGAACTTGTTGAAGGCGAGGCGTGATCCCCTGGGGCGCATAGCCGGGGCCGTATTCCGCCAGCAGCACCGAGCCATAATCCAGATGACAGATGTGGCCGGGGCCGACTTTGTTGGAGCTGATAAAGCACAGCCCGCCGATCACCCGCTCAGGGCCAACCCAGTTGGCAATCTCCGGCTCCGCCCCCAGGCCGTTTTGCAGCAGGATCACCACGCCGTTGTCCGCCAGCACAGGCGGCAGCAACCGTGGCAGGAGGTGATTTTGGGTAGCTTTCAGGGCCACGATCACCCCTTCGCAGACGGGCATCTCCTCCACGGCGGCGTAGGCATTTACCTGGGGTAAGTGAAAGTCGCCCCAGCAGGACTCTACCCACAGCCCTTTCTGGCGCACGTGGTCGTAGTCGCTGTGCAAGAGAAAATGCACCGTGAAGCCAGCCTGTTGCAGTTTTGCCCCGTAAAACCCTCCCAGGGCGCCTGTGCCCAAGACAGCGTAGCGACGGGTTTCCGGCAAGACAGCCATAGCGGCAAAAGTCGGCAGATTATCCCCACCATACCGCACCCCAGGGGCGTCTCAGGCTCACTCTCTGCTGTTTTCCTCAAGTTTGGCGTCGATCAACAACACCCGCTCCTCGCCGTCGGTTTCCCGCAGGTGCACTTTGACGATCTGCTCAGGGGCCGTGGTTAGCTTGTGACCGCAGTAGTCTGGTTGAATGGGAAACTGGCGGTGGCCGCGGTCGATCAACACGGCCAGGCGCACTTGCTCCGGTCGCCCAAAGTGGTTGAGAGCCTCCAGAGCCGCACGGACGGTGCGACCCCGGAAGAGCACATCGTCCACCAACACCACTTCTTGGCCGGTCAGATCCCGCGGCAGCTCGCTGCGATTGGGAGTGCGCAGGCCGCCGGAGCCCAGGTCGTCTCGGAAGAAGGTGATGTCCAGCTCTCCTACCTGCGGTGGGCTCCCGAAGCCGGTGGCGATGCGATCCCGCAGGCGGTAGGCCAAGGGGACGCCGCGAGTGCGAATGCCGATCAACACCAGCCTGTCCAGGTGGGGGTGATCCCTGGCAATTGCTGTAGCCAGAGCGTCGATCAGCTCCGCTATCTGCTGCGCATTGAAGACCTCGACTGTGGACATGGATCCCTGTCCCCCCCTCGCCAGTTGGGACTCAGCTTATAAAAGCCCAAATTAGCCCAATCTACCGGCGGGATCCCCATCCAGTAGGATAAAAGTAAGAGCAATCCCAAAGCCGTGGAGGTTTCCTGGAGGGATCTGCGATGTCTGTTGCTTGGCCGGCTTCTGGTTTGGTGAGACTGTCCTGGCTGACCCCTTTCCTGCGGGGTGCGGTGTTTTGCGGGCTGATCCTGTGCCTGGGTGTCGCCCTCTTGGGATCCCCGTCCTGGGCAGAAGACTACAGCAAGCGGGATCTGCAGGGGGCGAACTTTGCCGGACAAGACCTGAGCGGCTGGAAATTTCTCAAGGCCAACCTGCGACAAAGCGATCTCAGCCATGTCAAAGCGGCAGGGGCGAATCTGTTTGGAGCCAACCTCAGCAGAGCCAACCTGCGGGGGGCCGATCTGCGCGGCGCCACCTTGGACATGGCCAATTTGCAAGGTGCCGACCTGCGGGAAGCCCAACTGCAGGACAGCATGATGTGGCTGGCGCGGGTGGAAGGGATCGAGATCGAGGGGGCGGATTTCACCAACGCCCTGATCCGCAAAGATGCCCTTGCCATCCTCTGCGAACGGGCCAGCGGCGTTAACCCCGTCACCGGGCGGGCCACCCGCGACACCCTCGGATGCGACTAATCCCTCACCCTCGGACCCTCTCCCCTGAGGGAGAGGGGGGATGGGGAGGCCAGGAACGCCCTGTTTCGCCGCAAAGAGGTGTGGCTCAGGAGGTGGGGGCAGCCGCCTCAGAGCGGGCGGACGGGCGCCGAAACTGGCTGAGAAGCGAGTTCCAGGCCAAGCGGGCCATGGATAGCAGCCAATTGCCCTCCAATTCCTTGAACAAGTCCATGTTGAGCTTGAAGGCGTAGTTGGCTTCCGCCACAATGCGCTCGATGGTGGCCTGATCCAGCTCCAGCGCGTCCAACTGGGCGCGGTAGCGCTGCTTAAACTTGCCCTCGTGGGGGATCTGCTCGAAATCGTAAAAGGCCGTTCCTTCCCCCGGCGGCAGGCCCATGGCCCGGCGGGCGATGTTTTTCAGGATCTGGCCGCCCGAGAGGTCGCCGATGTAGCGGGTGTAGGCGTGGGCAATCAGCAGAACCGGGTCTTTTTCCACCACTTCTCGAATGCGGTTGACATAGACCTGGCAAGCGGGAGAGGGCTTGACCACGGCACGCCAATTGGGGCCGACAAAATAATTTAAATCCTTCTCCAGGCTGGCCTTGCGCCACAGCTCTGGGTAGTAGAGCCGGCCTACCAGGGGGTGCTCTCGCAGTTGGGCAAAGCCTTCTTCCAAAGCGCTGTAGACAAAGTAGAAATTGCCCAGGTAGCGGCTGTAGGCCCGTTTATCCACCACTCCCTTCAGGAAACACTTGATAAAGGCCATGTTCTCGGCCATGGTGTGGGACTGCTTGGTGCCCTCTCGCAACTGGGCCGACAAGCTGTGGTCCCGGTTATACAGATCACTTTTTTTATTCTGATTGTTCTGACTTTGACTCACAAAACCCTCCTCGCCAACAAACTGTGCTTCATTAGATCACCCGCAAGCCATCCCGAGGTTCCCCCAGCCTGAGAAGCTTTGTAAACCCATTCCCGATCCTTTCTCATGATTGATGGCTCCGCGTCTTGCCCCCTAGCCTGCATCAACAGCGTGCATCTCAAAAGCGACAAAGACCGGCGCCGCGTCCACCCTGGCGACCGGCTGAGCCTGTCAGAACCACCCCTCCGATCCCCACGGTCGACCGGAAATCCGAGCTGGAGCAGCGGATGATCCGTAAAAACGGTCAAAGATTAGAATAATCTGCCTGAGTGTGAATGGATGTGAACAATCCTTAAGGCACGGTGGGAATCGTCCCTGCTCCGGCAGCCAAAAGGGGATCCCAAGCGGTTTTGCCGAGATTTTCCAGGTGCGCCCCCACGGGATCCGGACAGTCCCTCGGCCCTTGTAACGTTCGTTGACGATCGTTGGCAGGGTTTCTATAATTAGAGGCCTGACTGCAGCGCAACCCCTGCCGAGCAACGCATGACACAATTAGCAGTGCCATCCCCTGCCGCTCCTACCTTGCCTGACCTGGTAGAGATTCAGCGGGAGAGTTTTTTGTGGTTTTTGCGAGAAGGGTTTGAAGAGGAGCTCCTCAGCTTTTCCCCTATCGTCGATTACACAGGCAAGCTGGAGCTGCACTTTCTGCCGGAGTACCGCCCTGGGGATCCCTCCAAAGGGTACAAGATCAACAAGCCGCGCTACGACCCTGAGGAAGCTAAGCGACGGGATGCTACCTACCAAGCGCAAATCCGGGTGCCCACTCGCCTGATTAACAAAGAGACGGGCGAGATCAAGGACATGGACGTCTTCATCGGCGAGCTGCCTTTGATGACGGATCGGGGTACCTTCATCATCAACGGCGCCGAGCGGGTGATCGTCAACCAAATCGTGCGCAGCCCCGGCGTCTACTACAAGTCGGAGCTGGACAAAAACGGTCGGCGCACCTACAGCGCCAGCCTCATCCCCAACCGGGGCGCCTGGCTGAAGTTTGAGACCGACAAAAACGGCCTGGTGTGGGTGCGCATCGACAAAACCCGCAAGCTCTCGGCGGCGGTGCTGCTGAAGGCCTTGGGCCTGAGCGACTCGGAGATCTACGACAGCCTGCGCCACCCCGAATTTTTCCAAAAAACCATGGAAAAAGAGGGGCACTACAGCGAAGAAGAGGCCCTGATGGAGCTGTACCGCAAGCTGCGGCCTGGCGAGCCTCCCACCGTCTCCGGCGGCCAGCAGTTGTTGGAATCCCGCTTCTTCGATCCCAAGCGCTACGACCTGGGCCGAGTAGGGCGCTACAAGCTCAACAAAAAGCTCAATCTCAACGTGGCGGAAAATGTGCGGGTGCTCACCGTCACGGACATCTTGGCCGTCATCGACTACCTGATTAACTTGGAGTACGACATCGGCCATGTGGACGACATCGATCACCTGGGCAACCGCCGCGTGCGCTCGGTGGGCGAGCTCTTGCAAAACCAAGTACGGGTGGGCCTCAACCGCCTGGAGCGGATCATCCGCGAGCGCATGACGGTCTCCGAGTCAGAGAACCTCACCCCGGCCTCGCTGGTTAACCCCAAGCCCTTGGTGGCGGCCATCAAGGAGTTCTTCGGCTCCAGCCAGCTCTCCCAGTTCATGGATCAGACCAACCCGCTGGCGGAGCTGACCCACAAGCGGCGGCTGTCGGCCTTGGGCCCCGGTGGCCTGAGCCGGGAGCGGGCCGGCTTTGCCGTGCGGGATATCCACCCCAGCCACTACGGGCGCATCTGCCCCATCGAAACTCCGGAAGGCCCCAACGCCGGGCTGATCGGATCCCTGGCCACCCACGCCCGCGTCAACCAGTACGGCTTCATCGAAAGCCCTTACTACCGGGTCGAAAACGGCGTGGTGCGCAAGGATCTGGGGATGGTCTACCTCACCGCCGACGAGGAGGACGAGTATCGCGTGGCGCCGGGGGATGTGCCGGTGGATGCCGAAGGCCGCATCACCGCCGACTTGGTGCCGGTGCGCTACCGCCAGGAATTTACCACCGCCCACCCCAGCGAGGTGCACTACGTGCAGGTGTCGCCGGTGCAACTGATCTCGGTGGCCACCTCCTTGATCCCCTTTTTGGAGCACGACGACGCCAACCGCGCCCTGATGGGGGCGAACATGCAGCGGCAGGCGGTGCCCCTGCTCAAGCCGGATCGGCCTTATGTGGGCACGGGTTTGGAAGCCCAGGCGGCGCGGGACTCTGGCATGGTGGTGGTGTCGCGCACCAGTGGCGTGGTGACCTATGTTTCCGCCGACGAAATCGTGGTGCGGCCAGACGACGGCGGGGATCCGATTGTTTACCGCTTGCAGAAGTACCAGCGCTCCAACCAAGATACCTGTCTCAACCAGCGCCCTCTTGTCTACGCGGGGGATCGGGTGGTGCCCGGGCAGGTGCTGGCGGACGGCCCGGCGACCGAGGGAGGCGAGCTGGCCTTGGGCCAAAACGTCTTGGTGGCCTACATGCCCTGGGAGGGCTACAACTACGAAGATGCCATCTTGATCAGCGAGCGGCTGGTCTACGATGATGTCTTCACCTCGGTACACATCGAGAAGTACGAGATCGAAGCCCGGCAGACCAAGCTAGGGCCGGAAGAGATCACCCGCGAGATTCCCAACGTGGGGGAAGATGCCCTGCGCAACCTGGACGAAAACGGCATTGTGCGCATTGGGGCTTGGGTGGAAGCCGGCGATATTTTGGTGGGCAAGGTCACTCCCAAAGGGGAGTCGGATCAACCGCCAGAGGAGCGGCTGTTGCGGGCCATTTTCGGCGAGAAAGCTCGCGACGTGCGCGACAACTCGCTGCGGGTGCCCAACGGCGAGCGCGGACGGGTGGTGGATGTACGCATCTTTACCCGCGAGCAGGGGGACGAGCTGCCTCCGGGCGCCAACATGGTGGTGCGGGTTTACATCGCCCTCAAGCGCAAAATTCAAGTGGGGGACAAGATCGCGGGCCGTCACGGCAACAAGGGCATCATCTCCCGCATCTTGCCGATCGAGGACATGCCCTACCTGGCGGATGGCACGCCGGTGGATGTGGTGCTCAACCCCTTGGGGGTTCCCTCCCGCATGAATGTGGGCCAGGTGTATGAGTGCCTCCTGGGCTGGGCGGCAGAACACTTGGGGGTGCGCTTTAAGCTGATGCCCTTCGACGAGATGCACGGCCTGGAAGCCTCGCGGTTGACGGTGGAGGCCAAGTTGCGGGAGGCCCGTGAAAAAACCGGCAAAGACTGGATCTTCAACCCAGAAGGCAAGTACTGCGGCAAGATCCAGGTGTTCGATGGTCGCACTGGCGAGCCTTTCGACCAGCCGGTTACGGTGGGCCGTGCCTACATGCTGAAGCTGGTGCATTTGGTGGACGACAAGATCCACGCCCGCTCTACCGGTCCCTACTCGCTGGTAACCCAGCAGCCCCTGGGGGGTAAGGCGCAGCAGGGTGGCCAGCGCTTTGGCGAGATGGAGGTGTGGGCTTTGGAGGCGTTTGGAGCGGCCTACATCTTGCAGGAGCTGCTCACCGTCAAGTCGGACGATATGGTGGGGCGCAACGAGGCCCTCAACGCCATCGTCAAGGGCAAGCCCATCCCTCGACCCGGCACGCCGGAATCTTTCAAGGTGTTGGTGCGGGAGCTGCAGTCCCTCTGCCTGGACGTGTCTGTCCATAAGGTGGAGGTGGACAGCGACGGCCAGACCCGCGATGTGGAGGTGGATCTGATGGCCGATGTCTCCAGCCGCCACACCCCCTCGCGGCCCACTTATGAATCCGTTACATCCGAGGATCTTTCTCCAGCGGCAGGAGGAACCTTTACCTTAGCCAGGCGCAGCCGCGAGGAAGACGAAGACAGGGAGGAAGAGGACGATTTTTGATTGATGCCAGGGATCCCATTCGGCTCAGGAGAGGAGGGGTGGGGTTCCTCTCCCCTTCCTTTGTAGTTGCTAGGGCAGCAAGTCAGGAGAACAACGGCAATGGCCAAAACGGAGCAACGCTTTGACTATGTCAAGATTGGGCTGGCTTCTCCGGAGCGGATTATAGAGTGGGGCCAGCGCACCCTGCCCAACGGCCAAGTGGTGGGAGAAGTCACCAAGCCGGAGACCATCAACTACCGAACCCTCAAGCCGGAGATGGATGGTCTCTTCTGTGAGCGCATCTTCGGGCCGGTTAAGGACTGGGAGTGTCACTGCGGCAAGTACAAGCGAGTGCGGCATCGCGGCATTGTCTGCGAGCGCTGTGGGGTGGAGGTGACCGAGTCGCGGGTGCGCCGCCATCGTATGGGCTACATCAAACTGGCCGCCCCGGTCACCCACGTTTGGTACCTGAAAGGGATCCCCAGCCACATCGCCACGCTGTTGGACATGCCGCTGCGGGACGTGGAGCAGGTGGTGTACTTCAACGCCTACGTGGTGGTGGATCCGGGCAACGCTCCCAACCTCTCCTACAAGCAGTTGCTGACCGAGGATCAATACCTGGAGATCGAGGATCAGATGTACGAGGAGGGATCCGAGCTGCAACTGCCGGAGAACTGGGCCATGATCGGGGCGGAGGCCATCGAACGCCTGCTCAAGGATATCGACCTGGAAAAAGAGGCGGAGCAGTTGCGGGAGGAGATCGCCAGCGCCCGCGGCCAGAAGCGGGCGCGCCTAATCAAGCGGCTGCGCGTGATCGACAACTTCATCGCCACGGGAGCCCGGCCAGAGTGGATGGTGCTGCGGGTGCTGCCGGTGATCCCGCCCGATCTGCGCCCGATGGTGCAGTTGGATGGGGGGCGCTTTGCCACCAGCGACCTCAACGATCTCTACCGTCGGGTGATCAACCGCAACAACCGCCTGGCGCGGCTGCAGGAGATCATGGCGCCGGAGATCATCGTGCGCAACGAGAAGCGTATGCTGCAGGAGGCGGTGGACGCCCTGATCGACAACGGTCGGCGGGGGCGCATGGTGGTGGGGGCCAACAACCGTCCCCTCAAGTCCCTCTCCGATATCATTGAGGGCAAGCAGGGGCGTTTCCGGCAAAACCTGCTCGGCAAGCGGGTGGACTACTCTGGGCGTTCGGTGATCGTGGTGGGGCCCAACCTGCGCATGCACCAGTGTGGCTTGCCCAAAGAGATGGCCATCGAGCTGTTCCAGCCCTTTGTGATCCACAAGTTGATCAAGCGGGGCATCGTCAACAACATCAAAGCCGCCAAAAAGCTGATCCAGAGCAATGACCCGCAGGTTTGGGACGTGCTGGAGGACGTAATCGACGGCCACCCAGTTTTGCTCAACCGTGCCCCAACGTTGCACCGCCTCGGGATCCAGGCTTTTGAGCCGATCCTGGTGGAGGGGAGGGCGATTCAGCTCCACCCCTTGGTCTGCCCGGCTTTCAACGCCGACTTCGACGGCGACCAGATGGCGGTGCATGTGCCTCTCTCCTTGGAAGCCCAGGCGGAGGCACGCTTGCTGATGTTGGCCACCAACAACATCCTCTCCCCGGCCACAGGCGCTCCGATTATTACTCCCAGCCAAGACATGGTGTTGGGGTGCTACTATCTGACGGCGGACAATCCCCACGCCCCCGACCTTGGCGATCGTTATTTTGCCAGCCTGGAGGACGCCCTCATCGCCTACGACCGCGGCGTCATCGGCCTGCACAGCAAAATCTGGGTGCGCTACAGCGGCCCGATGGAGTTGGGCAAAGAGGAAAAAGAGTCGGAGCCTCAGATTATCGAGGAGCCGGGCGGCACCCGCCTCAAGATCACCAACTACCGCCGCATCCGCGAGGATCGGGACGGCAACGTGATCAGCCAATACATTCGCACCACGGCGGGCCGGATCATCTTCAACAAAACGGTGCAAGATATTTTGTCTGCTTGAGGCTGCCCCTGTGGACGTTGCCCTTGTCGATGGGTAGCTGGGATCCCTGCCCCCTTGTCCAGAACTGTCAGAGTTATCACCGAGGCATTATGAGCGAAAAAGGACGCTTTTCCGCCGGTCTAGTCCGGCAGGCCGCCGATGGCGCCAAGGCCAAGACCCCGCCGCCCCCTGTACCCTTTCGCAACTATCAAATCGGCAAAAAAGAGCTGCGCAATCTGATTGCCTGGTCGTTTGCTCGCTACGGCACCGCCCGCACCGCTCAGATGGCGGATGCTCTGAAGGCCCTGGGCTTCAAATACGCCACCCAGGCTGCCGTTTCCATCAGCATCGAGGATCTGCGCATTCCACCCAGCAAGCGGCAGTTGTTGGCCCAGGCAGAAGCGGAGATCGAGGCGGCCACGGAGCGCTACACCCGCGGCGAGATCACCGAGGTGGAGCGCTATCAAAAGGTGATCGATACCTGGAACCAGACCAACGACCAGATTAAGGAGGAGATGCTCAGCAACTTCCGCCAGAACGATCCCCTCAACTCCGTGTACATGATGGCCAACTCGGGGGCGAGGGGGAACGTCTCGCAGGTGCGGCAGTTGGTGGGCATGCGCGGCCTGATGGCCAACCCGCAGGGGGAGATCATCGACTTGCCGATTAAAACCAATTTCCGCGAGGGCCTGACGGTTACCGAATACATCATCTCTTCCTACGGGGCGCGCAAGGGCTTGGTGGACACGGCTTTGCGCACTGCCGACTCTGGCTACCTGACCCGCCGTTTGGTGGACGTGTCTCAGGATGTGATCGTGCGGGAATCCGACTGCGGCACCGACCAAGGGATCCTGCTGGAACCCCTGATGGATGCGGACAAGGTGGTGGTGTCGCTGGAGGAGCGCCTGGTGGGCCGGGTGCTGGCGCGGGATGTGGTGCACCCGCAAACCCAGGAGATCCTTGCCCGCCGCAACCAAGAGGTGGATCACGACTTGGCCAAGGCCATTGTGGAGGCCGGCATCCGGCAGGTGATGGTGCGTTCTCCCCTCACCTGCGAGGCCAACCGATCGGTGTGCCGGATGTGCTATGGCTGGAGCCTGGCCCACTCCCGGCTGGTGGATCTGGGGGAGGCGGTCGGGATCATCGCCGCTCAATCGATTGGGGAGCCGGGCACCCAGTTAACCATGCGCACCTTCCACACGGGAGGTGTGTTTACCGGGGAGGTGGCCCGCCAAATTCGCGCCCCCTTTGCTGGCGTGGTGCGGTTCCCGAAAAATCTGCGCACCCGCCCCTTCCGCACCCGCCACGGCGACGATGCCCTGCAGCTAGAAGCGAACAACCAAATTGTCCTGGAAGGGCCAGACGGACAAGGGGAAGTCTTCGACATGACGCAGGGATCCACTCTGCTGGTGCGGGACGGGGCCCAGGTGCAGCGGGATCAGTTGATTGCGGAAGTGACTGTAGCCAAGGCCGTGCGCAAGAGCACCGAGAAAGCCCAGAAGGAGGTGGTGGCCGACCTGGCTGGAGAAATTCGCTTTGCCGATCTGCCCATCGAGGAGAAAACCGACCGCCAGGGCAACACCACCTGCACCGCGCAGCGGCAAGGGTTGATCTGGGTGATGTCCGGCCAGGTATACAACCTGCCGCCGGGGGCCGAGCCGGTGGTGAAAAACGGGGATCGGGTGCAGGCGGGGGATGTGATCGCTGAGACCTCGCTGGTAACCGAGCACGGCGGCATCGTGCGGCTGCCGGAGCGCAGCGACACCAAAAGTGGGCGCGAAGTGGAGATCATCAACGCCGCGGTGGTGTTGCACGAGGCGCGGGTGCGGGTGGAATCCCACCAGGGCCGGGAGCAATTTTTGCTGGATACGGCCAGCGGCCAGACCTTTGTCCTCAAGGCCACGCCGGGCACCAAAGTGGGCAACGACGAGGTAGTGGCGGAGCTGATCGAGAACAATTTCCGCACCCAGACGGGCGGCCTGGTGAAGTTTGCCGGTGTCGAGGTGGCCCGGCGGGGCAAGGCGAAGCAGGGCTATGAGGTCATCCGGGGCGGCACCTTGCTGTGGATCCCGGAGGAGACCCACGAGGTGAACAAGGACATCTCCCTGTTGAACGTGGAGGATGGCCAGTACGTAGAAGCCGGCACCGAGGTGGTGAAGGACATCTTCTGCCAAAATGCTGGCGTCGTCGAGGTTATCCAGAAAAACGACATCCTGCGGGAGATCGTCATCAAGCCCGGATCCCTGCATCTGGTGGACGACCCCGCCGACCTGGAAATACCCACCGGCACGCTAATCCAGCCGGGCCAGAAGCTGCTCAGCAGCATCGTCCCTGACCGATTGGTCTATCTGGAGCAGGTGGAGACGCCTGAAGGGCCAGGCCTGCTGCTGCGCCCGGTGTACGAGTACGAGATCCCCGACCGGCCGGTGGTGCCCAGCCAAGAGTCTACCAGCGAGTCTGGCCGCTCCATTCGCCTGCGGGCGGTGCAGCGCGTTCCCTTCAAGGATGGGGAGCGGGTGAAGTCGGTGGGGCCGGTAGAACTGCTGCGCACACAACTGGTGCTGGAGATCGATACCGACGCCCCGCAACTGAAGGCCGATATTGAACTGATCCAAGATGAGAAGGATCCCAGTATCCGTCGCCTGCAACTGGTGATCTTGGAAACCCTGCTGCTGCGCCGAGACGTGGAGGCGGATCTAACCCAGGGGAGTACCCACACGCGGCTGTTGGTGAGCGAAGGAGACAGTATCGGCAGGGGGGGTGTTATCGCCCGCACCGAGATTCAGGCCAAAAAAGCCGGGATCGTGCAGGGGATCCGCCAGGGCGCGGAGGTGGTGCGACGGGTTCTGGTGGTTACCGACGACGACCTGCTGACGGTGCCTCTGACGGGCCAAGCCAGCGTCGAGGTGGGAGCGCTGGTGCGGGCCGGCGACGAGCTGGCGCCGGGGATCCCTGCCCCCGAGTCGGGGCAAGTGATGCAGATCGCCGATGGCCAAGTGGTGTTGCGGTTGGCGCGGCCTTATTTGGTGTCGGCGGGTGCCATTCTGCAGGTGCGGGATGGGGATCTGGTGCAGCGGGGGGATTCTTTGGCCCTCCTGGTGTTTGAGCGGGCCAAGACGGGGGACATCATCCAGGGTCTGCCGCGGATCGAGGAGCTGTTGGAGGCCCGCAAGCCCAAGGAAATGTGTGTTCTGGCCAAGCGGCCCGGCACGGTGCAACTGAGCTGGCGAGGAGAAGAGCCGGATCTGCGGGTCATCGAAGCCGATGGTACGGTTACCGAGTATTCGGTGATGCCGGGGCAAAACCTGATCGTGGTCGATGGCCAGCCGGTACAGGTGGGGGATCCGCTGACCGACGGCCCGGCCAACCCCCACGACCTCTTGGAGATTTACTTTGAGTACCATCGCCAAACCTTGGGCGACGACCAAGCGGCACGGCTAGCCTTGCGGGAGGTGCAGCGCTTCCTGGTCAACGAGGTGCAGAACGTCTATCGCTCGCAAGGGGTGGAGATTGCCGACAAGCACATCGAGATTGTGGTGCGCCAGATGACCTCCAAGGTGCGGGTGGACGACAGCGGCGACACCGTCCTGTTGCCCGGCGAGCTGGTGGAGCTGCGGGAAATCCAGCAGACCAACGCTACCATGGCCATCACCGGCGGGGCGCCGGCTAAGTACACGCCCGTTCTGCTGGGGATCACCAAGGCCAGCTTGAACACCGACAGCTTCATCTCGGCGGCCAGCTTCCAGGAGACCACGCGGGTGCTGACGGAGGCGGCCATCGAAGGCAAGTCCGACTGGCTGCGGGGCCTGAAGGAGAACGTGATCATCGGGCGCTTGATCCCGGCGGGCACGGGCTTCAGCACCTACGAGGAGATGGCGCCAGAACCGGAGCCGGAGGAAGAGGAGGAGCCTGTTGTGCTGCCAGAGCTGCCGCCTCGCCTGATCTTGGATGACGACCAGCTCATCGACGACTCCACCCCCGTTGACGAGCCGACGGAGGATGAGGGAGAAGAAGAGTGAGGCGTTGGCGGATCACCAGCCCTGGGCGGCGCTACAGGCTGAGATCGTCGCTTGCCGCCGCTGTCCCCGCCTGGTGGCTTGGCGAGAGGCGGTTGCCCAGCAAAAGGTGGCCCGTTTTTGTGACCAGCTCTACTGGGGCCGACCGGTGCCGGGGTTTGGGGATGTGCAGGCGCGGCTGTGGGTGATCGGCTTGGCGCCGGCAGCCCATGGGGGCAACCGCACCGGGCGGGTGTTTACGGGGGATCCCAGCGGGGATTGGCTATTTCGCGCTCTGCGCCGGGCCAGGTTTGCCAATCAACCCATCTCTCTGCACCGGGAAGATGGCCTGCAATTGCGGGATTGCTACATCTCAGCCGTGATGCGCTGCGCGCCGCCGCAGAACCGCCCCACCGCCGCAGAAGCCAAGACCTGCCTGGGCTATCTGAGACAAGAGCTGGAGCTGTTGACCCAGGTGCGGGTCATCTTGGCGTTGGACCATAACCACATGCCATGGCCATGACGACCTTGCTGAGCCGCCAGGCCCGGCGGGGATCAGGCGGGCTGCCAGGTTTCCAGGCGGTAGGCGCTGTCCCAGAACAGCCATTCCAGGCGAGAGGCGGTGACAAAAGCAGCCGTCATCTTCTCCCGCGTCGCCGCTGTGGTCTGCGTAGCCAAGGAGTCGGTGATGTCCAGGGCCTGTTGCACCACCTGGGCAAATTCTTCCCCGGCATAGGTGTCGATCCATTGTTGATAAGGATTGTTGGGCTTGGCGGTGCGGTAAATGGCGGATCCCACCTCACGGTAAATCCAGAAGCAGGGCAGCACAGCGGCCATGGCCACCTCGTAGGGATCCAAGGCAGCCGCAGCCAATAGAAAACGGGTGTAGGCGAAGCAGGCAGGAGCGTAGGTTGTCTCCGGCTGGATGTCGTAGAGGCGAAAGTAACTCTCGTGCAGGCTGCGCTCGGCCACAATGGCCCCCAGGGCAAAGTTCAAGAAACTCACCACCCGCTCAGCCCCCTCGGAACGGGCCCCGATCAAGGCAAGGGCGCGGGCAAAATCGGTGAGATAAAGAGCATCCTGCTGCAGATAGAACTGAAAGCGCTGCCGCGAGAGGCTGCCTGCGGCCAGCTCTTGGTTAAAGGGGTGATCCAAGATCTGTTGGTAGATGGGCTCGATCGTCTGCCAGAGGTGGGCGGTAAAAGATTGAGACATGGTGGCTCTCTCGCGGCGTTTCTGGGGTTCTTTTCAACTGATTGAGATCTCTGGGTGTGGGGGAAACTCTTTGGGTGCCCTGTGGCCGGAAAGTTGGACGTGAGTATCTCGATTCCAGATCCCTACCCCCGCTAGGGCGGGGATCTCCTTGTCTCAGATTGCCCCTCCTCTCAGTTACCGCTTTTCAGGGGGTCAGCCCAGCTAAACCTAGGCTTCGGGCATAAGGGGACGGAAGCCGTGCTTGCGGGACAGTTGCCCGATTAAATCCAGCTTTTCTAGGGTGATCAAGTTGCGGCCCCAACTAAAATTGGTGTACAGGCCCTCGAACTCCAGGAGCATCGCCTCGGCAAAGCAGGCGAAGAGCTGGCGGGCCGGGTTGGCCACATTCAAAAATTGCATAATATTCCACTCGATATCGAGAGAGTGTTCCACCATGCCGCCGTCGATCACGTACAGCCCCTTGCGCTGCAACTTGGAGGCGATGTTTTTCGGGTAGCCACCGTCGATGATCACGCAGGGATCCGGAAGCACCTGAGGATCGAGGGTCACTCCTTGGCTCATGCTGGCCACCCAGACGATGAAATCGGCGCGGGGCAAGGCCTCTTCCAAGGAACAGACCTCCCCTTTTTTAAGTTTGGCCTGCAGCTCTTCCAGGCGTCGCCGCTCGCGGGCTATCAACAGCAATTTGGCCGGGGAAGTGTGGGCTACCAACCACTGGCAGATGGCACTACCGATATCGCCGGTGGCCCCCACCACGGCAACTGTGGCAGCTGCCAAATCCATGGCGTAGCGCTGGGCCGCCGCCTGCAATTGCTGACAGATGATATAGGCCGTGTGGGTGTTGCCGGTGGTAAAACGCCGAATTTCCAGGTCGATGTTGCGCACCCGCCTGAGGGTGTCGAGGCGAAAATTCTCGAAAATAATGCTGCTAAATCCTCCCAGGGTGGTGATGTTCAAGCCGCGCCGCTGCGCCAAGGCCATCGCATTCAAAATCTTGCGACAGGCCGCCTTCACCCGTCCCCCCGCCAGCATTTCCGGCAGGAAACAGGATTCGACGTACTGGCCATAGATTTTTTGGCCCGTGATGCTGGTCACCACGATCTCGTCCACCACCTGAGGCGGAGCCATGCACCAAAATTCCAGGTCGCTCTCCGCATATTCGGAATACCCCAGCTTATCTGCCACCCGTTTTGCGTGGGCCAGGCTGGTCAGGTGCCCGATCAGGCCGAACATAGATGCTCACTCACTTCGATACTTAACTTTATGAGCTCCATCCGGATCCCATCAAAACATGTCCGCACCCAGAGAGGGTAGGGAGCGTTCCAGCCAGGCCGGAAAACCAATCGGCAGGCAGAGTTGAGTTGCGTCAGGCGGCCCGCAGACCCTGGGCCGAGAGGCGCATTACCTCGCGGGTGTTGAAGCCGATGCTGGCCAGGGCCTCGCCGTAGGCGATCATGAAGTCTTCTACAATGGCCTCGCGATCCATGTAAATGGCTTCCACATCCGCCTCTACCTGCTGCAGCATCTGCCGAACTAGAGGCAGATTTTGGGCGTTGGCTGCTTCGATCTGGGCTTTAACCTCGGCAAAGTGCTCGCCCAGCCAGCGCTCCCCAAAATTGAGGTGCAGATACTCGTCCTTAACTACCCCCTCGGTGATCTTGCGGGCAAAGTCATCGGCAACCGGGATGTAGATGTTGTAGGCGGCAATGGCAAAGCACTCGATGATCAAAGACTGAATGACAAAACAGGAGACCAGATCCCCTGCCGCTGCGGCGCTTTGGAAATTGTCCCGCAAGGGCGCGAAAAAGGCGCGGGCAAACTCCACATCGGGTTCCACCTGCAGGTTTTTGCCGCAGGCCTGGAAGCCTTTCATGTGGCGCAATTCCATCTTGGCCAGCTTGCGCAGCTCCTCTGCAGCTTCCGGCAGCATTTCGGCCAGCTTGAGGTAGTTGTCGTGGGCTTCTTGTTCGCCTTCGATAACAATACCGTTGATGCGGGAGTAGGCCTGCCGATACCTTGGGCTGCTGTAGTCTAGGGCAGTGCCGCCCCCATCAGTGGGGGACGGGGGGGTGTTGGGCAGGACGTTCGCTGGGGCCATACTCGTGCATCTCCTTTTGTAGTTGTAGATTGTTGTGAACCGCTTCGCCGGCCCTTCAACAATCCTGGCGCTTGCCACTAAATTGTTCCTCTACTCAGAATAGCCTCAGGTGGTGCGGAATTCATCGGATCCCTTTTGCCCAGGGAGGCAAGCCTGTTAGGGTGAGTGCTCAGGTGCCGTTGAGGAGCCGGGGGTATGTCTGCTCTTGGGGAGGGCCTGAATCAGCTGCGCCAGTTGCTGGTGGATCTGGAGGAACAATCCCTCGATCAGCCGATTGGCAGCGCCGAGGAGGTGTTGCAGGCAATCGAGATGGCGACGGCTTTTGAGCTGTTCGAGGCGGAAAGCAGCCGTTTGCTGCTGCAGATTGTGGCCAATCTCTGGGATCGGGTACGCCAGCACGATCTGTCGGCGCAGGAGATCGAGGCGGTGGCAGAGAAGCTGCGGGCGGTGGGCTATACCGATGCCGAGATCCAGGAGATCTTGGATCTGGAGCCTCAGGACAACTAGCCGCAGGCTAGGCGGAAACCATGCCCAACTCGGCGGGAACGACATCTGCTTCTAGGTGAGTGGCCGTGTCGTAACAGGCTCCCCGCAGGTTGGCAAGCTTGAGTTTACAGCCGCTGAGGTTGGCCCCTTTCAGGTTGGCGCCGCTGAGGTTGGCCCCCGCCAGGTCTGCCTGGCTGAGATCGGCACCACTCAGGTCGGCTGCGGTCAGGTTGGCGCCGCGCAGGTTGGCCCCTTGCAATCGAGATCCCTGCAATTTGGCCTTTTCTAGATTGGCCAGGCGCAGGTTGGATCCCTGCAGATCGGCTTGGCTGAGGTCGGCGCCGCTCAAGTAGGCCCGCTCCAGGTTGGCAGCGGCCAGTTTGGCCTGCTGGAGGGTTGCTCCGCCCAGGTCGATCCCGGCCAAGTCGGCACCGGCCAGGTCAGCTTCGGCCAATTGGCTGTTGCTGAAGTCCCGCTCGCCGCTGCCATAGCGCTGCAACAGTTCCGCTGCGGTTTCGACCATTGCTTTTCCCCATCCTAGACAAGTCGGATCCTACCGAGGAACAGGGTTGCCGCCAAGGGCGCACATCCTCCAGGCGGCGCCTATCAGCCATGCCTCCAGATCCGAACATCTGCCAAGGCCATCAGCCCTCTTGCCTGCGAGAGCGCGCTAGGATGGGCGCAACGCCCTTTTCTCTGGATCCCATTTGTTCTGTTATGAGCTTGCCCCGCGTGCCCCGCTCCCGGCCCCGCCCAAAGTTACGCTCGATCCCTCGCCGCAAAACCGAATCGGCTCTCTATGCCGAGATGCAGCAGCTCACTGTGGAAAAGCAGCGGCTCAACCAGGAATTGGAGTTCATTCAGGAACGGCAAGGGCAAATTCAAGCAAGGCTCCGGGAAATCGAACAAGCGCTACAGCGTTTTCAGCAGGAGGCAGAGAGCTTTCGGGATCCCGCCGCTGCTCGAGAACCGGGCACTGGCCGCTTCTCCTCCTCCCGTTTCCCGCCGATGACCTTTGAGTACTGAGCCAGTTCCCTGCCGAGTGGGGAAGCCAAAGCCATTGCCAAAGGAGCAAAAAACTGGGTTTAGAGCCCCGTTCTGTCCTTTGGGACGGCCTTGTGGTACCTTTTGTATGGCGGCATGGGTAGTCAACCGCTTCAAAAACCCAGTAGTCTAACCCCTAAGACATTAGCTAGGGTTTTGTATTGGCCTTGAAGCGGTACCCTTGGGCAGAAGAGAACCGAGCCGCGAGACCGAAGTCCAGGGGTAGACCTGTTGGCTTTTGCTACCGGGATCCAGCCGCCCAGTCCGAGATCTTCTCATGGCCCATTCTGAAACTCCCATCCGGCATCGCTGAGTCCATAACTGCAACTGAGTACACAAGGAGCTGAGCCTCGACCATGGTTACTGCCACCGCTACTGCGACCAACGTTGGCTACATCACTCAGGTCATTGGACCTGTGATCGACGCCGAGTTTCCCAGCGGCAAGCTGCCTGAAATCTACAACGCTCTCAAGGTGGAGGCGACGACCGAAAGCGGATTGAAGGTCAAAGTCACCTTTGAGGTGCAGCAGCTTTTGGGGGATAACCGCGTGCGGGCCGTGGCCATGTCTTCTACCGATGGCTTGGTGCGGGGCATGCCAGTGGTGGATACAGGTGCCCCGATTACCGTGCCGGTGGGCGAGGCTACCCTGGGTCGCATTTTCAACGTGCTGGGGGAGCCAGTGGATCAAGGAGAGCCGGTGCAAGCCAAGGAGTTTGCCCCCATCCACCGCAGCGCGCCGCCCTTTGTGGAGCTGACCGTCAAACCGGAGCCCTTTGAAACCGGCATTAAGGTGATCGACCTGCTGGCCCCCTTCAAGAGAGGTGGCAAGGTGGGCCTGTTTGGCGGCGCCGGCGTCGGCAAGACGGTGCTCATCCAGGAGCTGATCCACAACATTGCCGAGGAGCACTCCGGCCTATCGGTGTTTGCCGGCGTGGGAGAGCGCACCCGCGAGGGGAACGACCTCTACAACGAGATGAAAGAATCGGGGGTGCTGGACAAAGTAGCGCTGGTGTACGGCCAGATGAACGAGCCGCCGGGCGCTCGTATGCGGGTGGGCCTGACCGCCTTGACGATGGCGGAGTACTTCCGCGACGTCAACAAGCAGGATGTGCTGCTGTTTATCGATAACATCTTTCGCTTTGTGCAAGCTGGCTCGGAAGTGTCGGCGCTGTTGGGCCGCATGCCCTCGGCGGTAGGCTACCAGCCCACCTTGGCCACGGAAATGGGCAACCTGCAGGAGCGGATCACCTCCACCAAGCAGGGATCCATCACGTCGGTGCAAGCGGTGTACGTGCCCGCCGACGACCTGACGGACCCGGCGCCGGCGACGACGTTTGCCCACCTGGATTCGACGGTGGTGCTGTCGCGCAGCCTGGCGGCCAAGGGCATCTACCCGGCGGTGGATCCCCTGGATTCTTCGTCCACCATCTTGCAGGCAGACATTGTGGGCGAGGAGCACTACAACACCGCCCGGGCCGTGAAGCAGACGCTGCAGCGCTACAAGGAGCTGCAGGACATCATCGCCATTTTGGGCCTGGACGAGCTCTCTGAAGAAGACAAGCTGGTGGTGGCCCGCGCCCGCCGCATCGAGCGCTTCCTGTCGCAGCCGTTCTTTGTGGCCGAGGTCTTCACTGGCTCGCCTGGCAAGTACGTGAAGTTGGAGGACACCATCAAAGGCTTCCAGCGCATTCTCTCCGGAGAACTGGATCATCTGCCGGAGCAGGCTTTCTATCTGGTGGGCACCATCGAGGAGGCCATCGAGAAGGCGGAGAAGCTCAAGTCCAAGTAATCCCTCACCCTCAGCCCCTCTCCCAGGGGGAGAGGGGGGTTGGCGGCTGCTGAGGATCCTCGGCCACAGGCCCGAAGCGGTAGCCTTTGCCATAGACGGCGTGGATCAACTCGGGGGAGCCGGGCAGACGGAGGCGGCGCCGCAGCAGGCGCACCTGAGCAGCCAGGACGTTGCTGCTGGGGGGATCCTCGCCGGCCCACACCCGCTCGTAGATCTGCTCGTGGGTGAGCAACTGGCCGGGGTGGGCCATGAAGTACTCCAGCAGGCGGAACTCTTTTTGGGAGAGGTGGATCATCCGTCCTTGGCGGTAGGCCACTTGGTTCTCCCGATCCAGCTCTAGGTCTCCAATTTGCAGGCGAGGGATCCCTTCGCCGGGGCCGGCAGCCCGCCGCAAGAGGGCTCGCACCCGCGCCAGCAGCTCCCGCAGCTCGAAAGGCTTGACCAGGTAGTCGTCGGCGCCGGCGTCCAGCCCTTCCACCCGGTCGTCGAGAGTATCTTTGGCGGTCAGGAAGAGGATGGGGGTGGCGCGATCTACCTGTCGCACCTGTTGGCAGAGGGAGAGGCCGGACAGGCCCGGCAACATCCAGTCCAGTACCAGCAAGTCGTAGGGTGGGGCTGGGGGCTTCTGCAGCAGCTCCCAGGCGCTGTTTCCCTCGTAGGCCACGTCCACGCTGTGGCCCTCTCGCCGCAGGTGCTGGGCCAGGGAATCGGCCAGCTCCACTTCGTCGTCCACCAACAAGATGCGCGCCATGCTCTAGGATTCTGTCTCGTCGTCGCTTGCCGGAGGGGCCAGGGAGGGAGGGGGCTCCAGTTGTAAGCAGAGATCGTAAAGGCGGCGCCGCGTCCACAGGGGGGATCCCTGGAAGCGCCGGGCCAGTTGGCGGCTGGCAGCGGAGCGGGGAAGGCCCTCGGCCAGCAGGCGGGCCAGCTCCTGGCGAACTTCCGCTTCCGAGGGGGAGGTTTCTTCGCCCTTTTCGGAGGCAGGCCGCCCCTCTAGAACAAGGGTGAACTCCCCCCGCGGCGGCTGGGCGGCGCAGTGCTCCAGAGCGGCGGCCAGGGATCCCCGCCAGAAGGACTCGTGCAGCTTGGTCAGCTCGCGGGCCAGCACGATCTGCCGCCGGGGGCCGCAGTGAGCCAGGAGATCTTGCAGGGTTTGCTGCAGGCGATGGGGGGCTTCGTAGAGAACGACGGTGCGCTCTTCTTGGGCCAGTTGTTGCAGACGGGCTTGTCGTTGGCTGGCTTTGAGCGGCAAAAACCCCTCGAAGACAAACCGCCCTGTGGCCAGCCCAGAAGCAGCCAAAGCGGCCACTGCCGCTACCGGGCCAGGCACCGGGATCACCGGGATCCCAGCTTGGATACAGGCGCGCACCAGTTCCTCTCCTGGATCGGAGATGGCGGGTGTGCCGGCATCGCTGATTAGGGCCACCGACTGCCCTGCCGCCAGATACTTGAGGATTTGCGGGATGCGCTGGGCGGCGTTGTGCTCGTGGTAGCTGATGAGGCGGGCGGAGATCTGAAAGTGTTTAAGAAGCTGGCCGGAGTGGCGGGTGTCTTCTGCCGCCACCCAGTCCACTTCCCGTAGGACTCGCAGCGCCCGCAGGGTAATGTCTTCGCGGTTGCCGATAGGGGTGGCCACCAAGTAGAGGCTGGCGGTGGGGCGCTCCATCTCGACAAGGCCAGAGCTAAGCGGGTACTGCTTTCCAGGTTAAGGGATCCCTGTGGCAGGATCGGGGAAGATTGGCGGGAGAAAGCAGGTGCGCCTGACCACGCGAGCTACCTATAGCATCCGGGCTTTGCTGGATCTGGCGATGCTTGGCCAGGTGGCCTCGGTGCGGGCCATTGCCGAGCGACAGCAGATCCCGGCCCCCTATCTGGAAAAGCTGTTGATCGAGCTGCGCCAGGCTGGCTTGGTCTGTTCGCAGCGCGGGGCGCAGGGGGGCTACCGGCTGGCACGGGCACCGCGGCGGATCCCAATTAGCGCCATTTTGGCGGCGGTGGGAGAATCTCTGGATCCTCTCCCGGCTGAGAGGGCAGGGGCTCAGCAGGAAGGCTCTGCGGATGGGCTGGACTGGGTAACGGAGGCCCTCTGGCGGCGGATCGCCCAGCGGGTGGAGCAGGTGTTGGAGGAAACAACTCTGGAAGATCTCTACTTCGACGCCCGCAGTTGGCAGGCAGCCCAAAGTCAGGGGGGAGGGTTTGTGGTCTGATCGCGCCTGCGGGAGGGAGACCTTGCTGTTTTTCCCGAGTCAGCCAGCCGCTCCCCTGGTGCTGGCGGCGGCTTTGGGTCTGGATTACTGGTTGGCAGATCCCTGGGGGTGGCCCCATCCGGTGCGGGTGATGGGGGCGGTCATCGCCTGGGGCCAGAGTTGCATTCTCAGGCGCTGCCCAACGCCGGCGGCCCAGCGCTGGGGCGGGGCAGCTCTCACCCTGGCGCTGCTGGCGGGATCCTACGCGGCAGGCTGGGGGCTGATCGCCGTTGCCCAGGCTCTCCATCCCTGGGCAGGGATCCTGATGCAGATCATCCTGATGGCCAGTTGCCTAGGGGGGCGCAGCCTGCGCTTTGCCGCCTTGGAGGTGTTGGATCCCTTGGAAAAGGGGGATCTGCCGCAGGCCCGCCAGCGCCTAAGCCGCTACGTGGGCCGGGATACGGAGCACCTGACGGAGGCGGAGATCTTGCGAGCGGTGGTCGAGACGGTAGCCGAGAATACCCCCGACGGGGCGACGGCCCCTTTGTTCTATGCCTTTTTGGGAGGGGCGCCCTTGGCTTTGGCCTACAAGGCCAGCAGCACGCTTGATTCGATGGTGGGCTACCGCCATGCCCCCTTCACCTACCTGGGCACGGTGCCGGCCCGCTGTGAGGATGGGCTGACCTGGCTGCCCTGTCGCCTGACGGTGCTGACCCTGGCCCTGCTCAGCGGGGATCCCTGGGGATTTTGGCAGCGCTGTCGCCGCGACGGGCGGGCGGATCCCAGCCCCAATTCGGGGTGGAGCGAGGCGGCCTTTGCCTGGCGGCTGCAGATCCAGTTGGGAGGCACCAATTTCTATCGCGGCATCCCCAAAGAGAAGCCCAAGGTGGGGATCCCGGCTCGTCCCTTGAGCCCCCAGGTGGTGCGGGAGAGTCTGGGGCTGCTGAGGCAGGTTCTGGGGGTGTGGGGAAGTTGGATGGTGGGAGTAACTCTAGTTCTCAACTCTCCTCTCCCTCTAGGAGAGGGGTTGTAAACTACTCCAGACTAAAGTCAGGAGCTTTTAGTAGCCCTGCAGTCGGCAAACCGACCGCGGACCTCTGGGCTGGTTTACAGCAGCCCCAATCGACCGTTCCCAGTGCCTTAAAAGCCGTTTCTGGTGCCCGCAACACTAGGATAATTCAGAAGCAGCTAAAGCTGCCTAAGCCGAACAGAGGCAGAAAAGGCGAGGTCTTGCAGTCAAAACTGAACGGTCTGGAGCGTCGCATGCCCATGGGAAGGAGCTCCGGGATCCAAGGGCTTTTAATCTTAACGGGTGCTAGCTCAGCGCCCAGCGCTGCAGGGCAATGCCGAGGAGCAGGCCCAGGCCGCCAAAACGCAGCACCTGCCAAAAGGTGGCAGGAACGGGGTTAAACACTTCCAACAGGTAGGCTTGCAGACGTTGTTCCAATTGGCTGACTTCCGCCTGGATTTCAGCCCAGTGTTCGGGGGAGAGCTGGGATAGGCGCTCCAGCTCGCGCAGGTCGGCCAGCCGCGCTTGCAAGATCTCGAGCTTGGCTTGCAGAGCCTCAAGGGAATCGGGGGAATCGGGAGGAGCGGTCACGGCTGCGCCTCGGCTGGGGGGGCGGGGGAACGGGATCCGGCAAACCCGGTTTGGATCTCGTTGAAGGGTTTGGCTTGGATCACCCCTGGGGGGACGGGATCCAACTGGAAGAGGGCGCGAATGGCGTTTTCCACTTCGGTGATGGGGCGGTTGCCAATGGATTGGTAGACGAGGTTGCCCTGGGAGTCAAAAAGCAGGGTCTGGGGGACTTGGCCGCTGTAGTATTGGCCACGCTCATCCCCAGGCAGGAGGGAATCGACAGAATAAGGAATGAAATAGACTCCCCAGCCATAGCGAACTTGCAGGTTGGCCAGGGTGGCTGCGTATTTTTTGCAGTCGCTGCTGTCGTCGATGTAGTACACCAGCAGGGCCGGGATCCCTTGTTCTTTGGCCTGTTTCAGGGAGACACGAGGGGGGATCATGCCGCCGTTGGAGCCATAGAGGGCAAAGATGTTGCCGTCGTAGCGGTCGTCGTTGAGGAGAGCATGGGCAGGCGGAGACAACCAGCCCATTAACACGACGCACAAAGCTACCAGGAGAAGACGCAGCCACAGCATGATTCAAAACAGCATGATCCAGGGAGGATTGTCGGGCAGAGGGGAGGCTCTCTCATTGTGCCATTTTGCCCCGGTTCAGTCTCAGGGGCGGTGGATGATGGCCTCGACCCGCCGTTGTTTTTTCACCGGATCTACGCCCACCAGCCGGATGTAGTCCTTGGGAAAACGGCTGAGGCACTGCTCGACAGCCTGACAGGCAGCGGCCCATTCTCTCAGGTGGGCAACTCCACACTCCTGCCAGGAATGAACGCGGTAGCGGCGCGGATCCGCATGCTCCACCAGGATCTCATAGCCTTGGGCCAGGATCTGGCGAAGCTGGGCCTGCACGTCTGGGTTGAGGGAGACTGGGGCAGGATCGGCCGAGTTGGCAGCCACAGGAGGAGGGGATGGCGGGGAAGCGGGGGGCGGCTCTTGAGGAGCGGAGCGCCGGAGGCCAAGGTATTCCTCGGAGAGGCGACGGGCTTCTACTTGGTGTTGCTCGGCTTTGAGCTGGTGGCCGGCCTGGATCAACTGCTCCAGAGAAAATCGCGGTGGCGGAAACTGGGGGGCGCCCTCTTTGCTTTTGAGCAGGCGAAAGGCAATCCCTTCCAGGCCGACTTCTTGGATAAATTGCCATACCTGCTCGTCGTAGAGCTGGGCGCGCAGGGCGCCGAAAAAGTCGATGGCCTGCTCGGGAAAGGCGTCCACCAGGCGCTCAATCTCCTCAAGAGACAGCCCGTCGGCTTGAAAAATGCCGTGAACGATGTGGATGCGGTCGGTGCGGCTGGGCTCCCAGTAGAACTTGCGCATGCGCCCATCGCGGATGAGGGGGGCATAGAGGGTGGAAAAGTCGTTGCCGGTGGCGATGATGGGCACCCGCGGCAGGGGCTTGGGATCGTAGCTGCCGGGAAGCTGCACGTTGGTGGGGTTGTCGGCGATGTTCATCAGGGTGGCGCTCACCAGTTGGGTGTTGACGGTGTACTGGGTCATGCTGTTCAGGCGACCGGCGCCGGCATCCAGGTCGTTGATCATCAGCACGGCCATCTGGCCAAATTTGCGGATGTGCTCGGCAGCTTCACGGTAGCGCAGGCGAATCATACGGGCGGGATCCCCGGCGTCGGGACTTTCCAGCTCGCCCCCCGAGATGTGGACGGCATAGACCTTCATGCGCTCAAAGATGAGGTTGCATTGGAAGGTCTTGCCCTCCCCCTTGCGCCCGTGGATGCCCAAGATGAGCGGAACGGGCACGTCGGGCAGAGGAAGATGATTTTTGGTCAGGTGCAGGGCGACAACTTTAAGAAAGGTGGGGGGGATGTAGTAGCTCATCGGTGGGCCTTAGCTTGGTTGCGAGAGTTTCTATTTCCTCCATTGTCGTTCTGGGAAGTTGGCCCCTGCCCCTCCTCGGCCCAATTCTCGGCGGGCAGCAGGGACAATACTCCAGATAAGTGCTAATTATCTGGACTATCGGCAAGGGGAAAGAGTGCCCACATGGGCGTTGCCATGGGATTACGCGGGAGGTTAGTTTTTGTAACAGTCTTCCGGCAGGGCGACCCCAGAGATGGCAACACAAGCTTTTCTGGCGCTCTGGTCAGGCCGGCTTAGACGAAAAGCTGTCCATCTAAGGGTGAGATCTTGCTGTTGAATTGCCTAAGCTCTGTGTTGCTGGCTGTCGAAGCCGCCGCTCCCGTCGAGGCGCCAGGGGGAGACAACCTCTCTCCCTTGATCTTGGTGGCGGTGCTGCTGGCCTTGGTGGTCATCTACTTGGCCAGCCGCGTTGGCGGAGAAATGGCCGTTCGCCTGAGTTTTCCCCCCGTGCTGGGAGAGTTGCTGGGAGGGGTGTTGGTGGGCGGTTCTGGCCTGGGGTTACTGGTTTTTCCCGAAGGGCCGCTTTCTGCCGAGGCGTTGCCTACCTTGGCCCAGTCCTCAGCTCTGATGCAGATTCTGCAGGCCACCGCGGGTCTTGACAAGGGATCCCTGGTGCAGGTGTTCTCCTCCCAAAGCCAGATCATCGACATCCTCTCGGAGATGGGGGTGGTTATCCTTCTCTTTGAAATTGGTCTTGAGTCGGATCTGGGGGAACTGTTGCGGGTTGGCCCGCAGGCGGCGGCCGTGGCCGTTATTGGGGTTGCTGTGCCCTTTGCGGCGGGAACACTGGGCCTGCTCTACCTCTTTCACGTGCCTGTCATCCCTGCCATCTTCGCCGGGGCGGCTCTGACGGCAACCAGCATTGGCATCACCGCCCGCGTCTTGGCCGAGCTGCAAAAACTCACCTCCCTCGAAGGGCAGGTGATCATCGGCGCCGCCGTCCTGGACGACGTGTTGGGCATCATCATCTTGGCGGTGGTGGCCAGCTTGGCCAAAACCGGAGAGGTTGACGTCGCCGATGTTGGCCTCATCGTCGTCAGCGCTGTCGTCTTTCTCGTCGGCTCTATCGTCTTGGGGCGACTCCTCAGCCCCTCCTTTGTGGCTCTCCTCAACAACCTGAAAGCCCGCGGCAACCCCCTTTTGCCCGCTCTGGTCTTGGCTTTCTTGTTGGCCTACGTAGGGCAGGTGATCCACCTGGAGGCGATTTTGGGCGCTTTTGCCGCCGGCCTAATTCTAGGGGAAACCGACAAGCGCCAGGAGCTAGAAGAACAGATCAAGCCCGTTTCCGACCTGCTGGTGCCCATCTTCTTCGTCTGCGTCGGGGCCAAAACCAACCTCGCCGTGCTCAACCCCACCCTCCCCGCCAACCGCGAGGGGCTGATCATTGCCGTCTTCTTGGTTAGCGTTGCGATTGTGGGCAAGCTGGCCGCCGGCCTGGGGGCGTTCGGCAAGCCGGGCATCAACCGCTATGCCATCGGCGTGGGCATGATCCCGCGCGGCGAGGTGGGCCTGGTGTTTGCCGGCGTGGGAGCGGCCAGCGGGGTTCTCTCCGAGGCTCTCGACGTCAGCATCATCGTCATGGTGATCGCCACCACCTTTATCGCCCCCCTCTGGCTGCGGGGAGTATTGATCGGGGAAGTAGACTCTCCTCCTTCTCTCCTGGATCTGCAGGCAGAAGCATCAGAGCAAGACCGCGTCGAAACCCCATCAGCTCGCTCAGACTCAGAGCAGGTGGGCATTCCTGAGAGTTGAATCACCTCGACTTTCTCCCCAAACGTCCCCAGAGCGTCTGGAACAGCAGCCACAGCGGGTTGCGACGGCGGGATCCCACGTCTTCAACCTTCTCCGCCCTCTCCTGTTGGGGCAAAATCACCCGCATCGAGGGCGGGTCAAACCGCTGCATCGTTGTGGAGCGCCGATCCACCACCTCCGCCTTTAGGCTGCGAAAGCTGACAGACTGGAGATACCGCTGAAACTCTTCGTTCGACAACTGGCGAATGCAATACTGCATCCGCACCTGATCCCCCAACTGGATCTGATCCCCATCCTTGAGATCCCAGCTCAGACATTTCTGCCCGTTTACTGAGATGCCATTGGTGCTGCGCTTGCCTTCGATATTGCCGTCCAACAGCCGGTAGGTGTAGCCACCGCCCTTTTGCGGCAGCCGCAAGAGCAGCGCGTGCTGCCGAGAAACCGCCGCCGAATGGACGACAATGGCGTTGCTGGGATCCCTGCCGATGGAATAGGTGGCGGCACTGAGGGCCACAGCCCGCCGTCCCTGCTCGTCATCGATCACCAGCACATGCCAAGTCTGGGAGGGGGAAGACGCTGGGTCAGCAGGCATCGTTTGGGGTTGGCTTTGCCAGAGAAAGGTTCGGCAGAAGAAGGGCCTTCCTTCATAATGATAGGATAGGGCTTAGCCACCCGCGAGGAATCGTAAACAGCCGCCATGACTGCAACTCCCTCCCTTCTTCAGGAACTTCCCCCCATCTACCCTGGCGTGGCCGTGCGGGTCATCAATCCCAACGATACCTACTACCTCTTTGAAGGACAAGTACAGCGGGTTACCGACGACCATGCCGCTGTCCTCTTCGAGGGGGGCAACTGGGATAAATTGGTTACCTTCCGCCTTTCGGAATTGGAAGTGGTGGACAAGTCCCGCCGCTAGCTCCGCTCCGCTTTCCTCTAGAACTTCCCCATGCGCAGCCATTGGCAGGAACCTTTCCTTTGGATCCATGCCGCCGGGATCCTCCTCTTCCCCTTGTGGATTGGGCTAACCGTCATTGGGTTGGCCACCGGGGATCCTCTCCTGTCGGTGGGAGTAGAGCAGGCCGCAGTGGCTGTGGCGGGCATTGGGCCAGTCTTTGCCATGCAGTGGCGCAAGCCCTTCGATGTCTTCAGCCTGTGGGTGGCCGCCGTTCCTCCCGAGGAACTCACCCCCGACCAACGCCGCATTTTGGCTGCCTTCCTCAGCCCCGAACACAAGATCTTGACGCTATTGGCGGCACTCCTGCTGCTGGAAGTCTTTGAGCGCCTCTACGACTTCGCCCCCCTCTTTGCCCCCCTCACCCCTGGCAACGGCACCCGTCTGGCCGGCCTGGCCATAGCCGCCTTCGGGTTTTGGGGGGCCAACCTGTTCTTGCAGATCCCCCTTGCTGCAATACGGGTACTTCTCCTCAGCGAGCCGGAGCTGGCCCAACTGGATCCCATCCCTGCTGAGGAGATCGAGAGCCGCTTCTCCGTTGTTGGCGATCGCCACACCCCGCTGTTGCAACGGCTGCTGCGCCGGATTGCCGCAGTCCCATCGCAGGCACAAAAAGATGGAAATCAGAGACTCGACTGTAAAGTAGAAGTAGCCGAAGCTGCCGGCTCAGATGCCGAATCCGAAGGACGGGAGGCTGCCACACCGGAAACGACCCCTGACTTCACTTAGACAGGTTGCTGGGACGGATTTCTACCCCAAAGAAACTGCAGCTCGATGCTAGAGTGGATGGGATCGAGACTGTTGTCTGACCATCGGCGTTCTCCTGATCTTCGAGGCTACCGCACCGGCAATGGCGAGCAACTTTTCCTTCCGCTTTAAACAGTTCACCCAACGCCTCAGAGAAACCACCCAGCTTCCCCAGTTTTTCACCGAGCAAGCCACCAGCGAAACCCAAAACCTCGCGCGGGAGTTGGCATTGGTTGGGGAATACGCCACCCAGCTCAGCCAGGTGGTGATGGAGGTGGACTTCCTCAACCAGCTCTACACCCGTCTTTTGAACGAGCGGGAAGTGCTGCAGCAGGAAAAAGACAACTTAGAAGCGCGGGTCTTCGAGTTGCAGCAGGAGCGCAACGAGACTGAACCCCAAGTGATGTACCTACGTGAACAACTGAGCCAGGCCGCCTTTCAACTGGAGCAAACGCAAAACCGCGAGCGCAGCCTCAGCGAGCGGGAACGGCAACTGTCGGAGATCGTGGCCCAACTGGAGCGCCGGCGGGCTGTGCTCAACCAGGCCATCGAAAACCTCACCAACCAAGAGGCCGATTACACCGTTCGCAACAAAGAGCTAGAGGCCGTCATCAAAGATAACGAGCGCAAAGCCAAGCAATACCTAGAAGCCGCCAACCACTACCGGGCGTACTTGGAAGAGCTGAACGCCCAGATACAGGAAGCTCAGGCCAAGCTGAGGAGCCTCGGTGTTGAGCCCAAACCCGCCGACCTGCCGCGGCTTGAGGATATGGAAAAGCCAACTCCCATCCCCACGCCGCCGCCCTCTACTCCCATCGGCTACCCACCACCCCAACAGCCTCCTCCACCCCAGTCGGGCGGCTACTGGTCGGACAGCCCCTTCGATGACGATCCCTGGAGCTAGGGGCTATCCCAACAGCGCTTGTAAGTCAGCTCTGCGGCAAAGCTCAGTGCCCTCTGCCCTGAGCCGCCTTGGGAGAGCTGAGGGAGACGCGTACCCTAAAGAAGAGATCCACAGTAGGGGATCCAGCGTCCAGTTACACCCAAGCCAGACCTATGGAACTGACTGTGCCGGATTTGCAAGCCCTCAGCCAATGGGATCGGCAGTTCTGCCGCTTTGCCGAGCAGCAACAGCTCCTCAAGCCCAAACAACTGGCCTTGGCCCTGAAGATCCAGCGGCAGCAGCACGGCCCCCTGGCCTTGATCCTCTGGCAGTTGGGGTTTGTGGGCCTGCAGCACTTGGCGCAGTTTTGGGAGAGAGTATCTGGCGACGCTGACCCGGAGCTGCTCCAAGACAAGGCCTTCGGCTGACAAAAAGGGTGACTGCTGCCGTCTGTTTTCCTGGCCGAGGAGCGAGACTGCAGTATGGCCTTTTCGGACTCCACCGTCACTCATCCTGAAAGTCCTGTAGCGGTGAGCTGCGGCTGATACATTTACGCTGAACACTGCTGAGCATTACTGCTCAGCGGTGAAGCGATAGCATTCTGTCCGTTTCCGTTGTCACTACGCGACGCTGACGCGACCGCGCTACTCGGACGGAGTCCAAACAGAAAGGCGGTATCCCGCAAAGCCCTGAGCATAACGCCCAGAGCGCCTTGCCAATCTCGTGGTAGCCTATGGTTGCACTTTGGGCATCTAAACACCTTTGC
>NZ_AXUW01000001.1:1794973-1893525 GCF_002760415.1 Synechococcus sp. 65AY6A5 | reverse complement strand
CGAGGTCATACCTTCTCGCCCTACCGGATGGTGTACGTACTGCATGGATCCAGCCCTTCTGTTCCCATCGCCTCAAGGTGTGGAGACACACCCCAAAATAATCCGCCGCTTCTCTCGGTTTTACATACCTAGCCATACCAAGCAGCCATACTGAACATACTGGGCATTATTTTCAGTATAGTCCAGCATATCATTGACTAGAGTCATGCTCCCTTCCTGCAGCGCCGCCCGCCCCCCAGCCACCATCGGGTGAATCTTCTGGTTAGCTGACCTGTTGTACTTGGCCGACTGCCGCTTGCGTAAGCAGAAGAGGGAAAGACAGCACTCTGCACCGCTCCTGCAAGAGGGTGGCTGGGCGCTCTTTCAGCGTGGTTGGCCTACCAACCCTGTCGCTGGAAAAAGCTGGAATCCACAGCCATAGGTTTTGCCCTGCAATCAAGTCGATTCTTCCGGCAACAGACCCTTGGGATCCTCCGGCGGCGGCAGATGGGCCAGATCCCCACGGGATTCGCTCCCCAAAACTCGCGCCTGGATTCTCTTGATCACGACATAGAGCACCGGCACCACCAGCAGGCTGAGCAGGGTCGAGACGAACATACCGCCGATAACAGCCGTGCCCAGAGACTGGCGGCTGGCAGCCCCGGCGCCACTGGCCACGGCCAGCGGGAAAATCCCCAGGATCGTGCTCAGGGCCGTCATGAGGATGGCGCGGAAACGGGTCTCCGCCGCCTGGATCGCGGCCTTGACCAGCGGGATCCCCTGGGCAACCAGTTGGTTGGCAAACTCCACGATCAAGATCGAGTTCTTGCTGGCCAGACCGATCAACATCACCAGCCCCACCTGGCAAAAGATGTCGTTGGCCAGGCCCCGCAGCAGTTGGGCCGAGAGCGCCCCCAGAACCGCCAGCGGCACCGCCAGCAGAATGATCAAGGGATCCACATAGCTCTCAAATTGGGCCGCCAGCACCAGGAAGACGAACACCGACCCCAAAGCGAAGATCAGCGGCGCCTGTCCCCCCGACTCGATCTCTTCCAAGGACAGGCCCGACCACTCGAAGCCAAACCCCTGCGGCAGCAAGCGGGCAGCCAGACTTTCCATAGCCCGAATGGCTTGCCCTGAGCTGAAGCCCGGCAGCGGGCTGCCCTGGATCTCCGCCGAGCGGAAGAGGTTGAAGTGGTTGATGATTGCAGGGCCGGTGGTCTCCTCCACCTGAACCAGGGTGCTCAAGGGCAAAAGCTGCCCCTGCCCACTGCGCACGTAGAACTGGCCGATACGTTCGGGGCTGCCCCGGAAAGCCTGATCCGCCTGCACATAGACCCGGTAGTTGCGGTTGAACAGGTCGAAATCGTTGACATAGGTGCCCCCCAACAGGGTCTGCAGCGTGCCGAAGACCTCGGCCAGCGGGATCCCCAGCACCTGGGCCATGTCCCGATCCACCTTGACCTGCAACCGGGGGGAGTTGGCGTTGAAGGTGGGCGGGTTAATCCGCACGCCCAGGGGGGGTTGGCCCGGCGGGGGCGGCGCGTTGCCCACGAAGAAAAGCGTGTTGGCCGTCTGCTGCAGCAGGTTGAAATCGTTCACCCCCCGATCCTGGAGCTGGAAGGTGAACCCGCCCGTAACCCCCAAATCGGGAATGGCTGGCGGCAAAATCGGGATCACCAACGAGCGGCTGATCCCGCCCAAAAAGGGCCCGAACAGCCGGTTGACAATCGCCTGCGCCGATTGTTCCGGTCGCCGCCGCTCGTCCCAGGGCTTGAGGGTGGCGAAGATTAACCCGTTCCCCGGCGAGGGCCCGGTAAAGCTGAACCCCCCCACGATCACCTGGTTTTCGATTTCCGGGATCCCGTCCAAAATGGCGCTGGCCTGCCGGATGACCCGGTCGGTGTAATTGAGAGAAACCCCCGGCGGCCCCTGGATGATGGTGATGAAAAAGCCCTGATCCTCATCCGGCACAAACCCGGTCGGCACGACCTGGAACAGCCAGTAGGTGAGGCCCAGACAGGCGACAAACCCCGCCACCACCAGCAGCCGCAGCTTCACCACCAGCTCCAGGAACCGACGATAGGCGGCGCGGATCCCTTCCACGGCCCGGTCAAACCAGCGCAACAGCCAAAACATCTGCTCCGAACGGGGGCGGATCAGCAGCGCCGACAACGCCGGAGCCAGGGTAATGGCATTGAAGGTAGACAGCGAAACCGATACGGCAATGGTGACGGCAAACTGCCGGTAGATGCGGCCACTGGTGCCGGGAAAGAACGCGATTGGCACAAACAGGCCCAACAGCACCAGCGTCGTGGCGATCACCGCCCCCAGGACCTCGTTCATCCCCGCCGAGGCCCCCTGCAGAGGCCGCATGCCGCGGTCGCGGATGTAGCGGGAGATGTTCTCCACCACCACGATGGTGTCGTCCACCACCAGGCCGGTGGCCAAGGTGAGGCCGAACATGGTCAGGGTGTTGATGGAAAAGCCGAACAGGCGCACAAACGCAAACGTCCCCAGCAGCGCCACCGGGATCGTGACAGTGGGGATGAAAGTGATGCGCCAATCCTGCAAAAAGATAAACAGCACCAGCACCACCAGGACAATAGCCTGCAGCAGGGTGAAGATCACCTCCTGCACCGACTCCGTAATAAACAGCGTGGCGTCGAAGGCGATCTCGTAGATCAAGCCGGGCGGGAAGCTACGGGAGAGCTCCGCCAACGTCTGCCGCACCTGCCGCGACACCTCCAAGGCGTTGGCATCCGGCTGCTTGGTGATGGCGATCCCCACCGCCTCCTGGCCGCCGATGCGGAAGAACGTATCGTAACTTTGGGCCCCCAGCTCCACCCGACCCACGTCGGCAATGCGCACCAAGCTGCCGTCGGGGCTGGCTTTGAGCACAATTTGGGCAAACTCCTCCGGCTGCGACAGCCGCCCCGTGGCCTGGACGCTGATCTGAACCTCCTGATCCGGGGGGCTGGGCTGGCTGCCGATCTGTCCGGCAGGCACCTGGATGTTTTGCTGGCGCACGGCGTTCACCACATCCAGCGCCGTCAGCCCATAGCCGGCCAGCCGCGTCGGATCCAGCCAGATGCGCATGGCATAGGTGCGCTCCCCGAAGACGATGACATCGCTGACGCCGCGAATGCGCCGCAGGGCATCGCGCACGAACAGCTCGGCGTAGTTGCTCACAAACAGCTCGTCGTATTCCCCTGCCTCTGAGCGCAGCGCCACCACCTGCACAAAAGCGCTATCGCCGGCCTTTTCTACACTAAGGCCGTTTTGGATCACCTCTGCCGGCAGCCGCGCCTGCACCCGTGCCACCCGGTTTTGCACATCCACAGCCGCCGTGTCCAGATCCCGATCCGGGCTGAAAGTGACGGTGATCTGGCTGGTGCCGTTGCTGCTGCTCACCGAAGAGATGTAGCGGATGCCCTCGACGCCGTTGATCTCCTGCTCCAGCACATTGGTTACCGCCGTCTCCACCGTCTCGGCATCGGCTCCAGGGTAAACGGCGGTCACCCTCACCGCCGGCGGCGCCACCTGCGGGTAGTAGTCCACCGGCAATAGGGGAATGCTCACCGCTCCCACCAGCACAATGATGATGGAGCAGACGCTGGCAAAAACAGGACGGCGAATGAAAAAGTCGACAAACATAGGCCAGGGATCCGCGTAAGGAGTAGAAGGGGATGACCAAGTTGGGAAACCGCTCAAGAGGAGAAATCTAGGGCGGGGATCCAGGCGGTCTCCCCTCCCCTTGCATCCTCTGCTGCAAAAGCACCTCATCGACAATCGGGGCGCCATCGCGGATTTTTTGCAGGCCGCTCAGCACAATCGGCTCGTTGGCCTTCAGCCCCTCCAGCACCTCGTAGCTGTTGCCGTAGAGGGATCCCAGCCGCACCGGCCTTTGCACCGCCACCGCCCCGGGGGGCTTGCCCTCCTCAGGTGGCTCTGTCGTCTGCACCGTGTAGACAAAGGTTTGGGCGCCCAGACGGGCTACCGCCGTTGCCGGCACCAGCAAAGCTGGCCGCTCCTCCCAGAGGATGCGGGTTCGCACAAACTGGGCTGGTCGCACCAGCGGGCCGTAGGCCTTGCGCAACTGGCCGGCGGGGTTCTCCAGCAGGGCCTTGGCCAGCACCGATTGCGTGCTGGCATCGGCTTCAGGCGCGATGAAAGAGATTTGGCTGGTGCCGATCACCTCGCCGCGGCTGTCCAAGATCTGCACCGGTGTGCCGATGCGCAGGCGGGGGGCCTGCTGCAGCGGGATATTCAGGTTCAGCTCCAGCGCCTGGGTTTGGGTCAGGGTGGTCAAAACCGTCTGGGGCGTCACATAGTCCCCCTGCCGCACCAACACTTCCCCGACAATACCGGCAAAGGGAGCCGTGACCTGGAAAAACTGCAATTGCACCTGCTGCCGCTCCGCCTCGGCCCGGGCCCGCTCCACCTCCCGCTCTGCCCGCACAATGGCCGCCTCTTGGGCCCGGATCTGCTCCTGTTGCGCCGCCAAGGCCGCCTCCGCCTGGCGCAGATCGCGGCTGGACTGATCCACTTGCGCCTGGCTGATGGCCCCCTCGGCCAAGAGGCGCAGGTTGCGCTGGTGTTGATCCCGGGCGAACTCCGCCGCTGCCTCCAGCCGCAGGCGATCCGCCCGCAATTGGCTGAGCACGGCTCGGCTGCTCTCCAGGTTGGCCTGAGCCGCCGCGATCCCGGCCGCTTGGCCGGCCACCGCCGCCTGTTGTTGCCGGCTGTCGATGGCAAACAGAGGCGCCCCGGCAGAAACCTGGGATCCCAGCCGCACGAACACCTGGGTCACCTGGCCGCTCACCTGGGGCCGAATACTGGCCACCTGCTGGGATCCGAGGCTGGCGATGAACTCCGACGTCTCCTGAATGAGCCGTTCTTCCACGGCGCCGATGGCCACCGGTGTCGGCTGGCCTTCTCCACTCTCCATGCCGCGAGGGGGCCCGCCGGGCCGACAGGCAGCCAGGAGCAAAGAAAAACCCAACAGCGGCAGAACTGTTCGCAATCGCATCCTCAACCTGCTCCCCCAACGAGCACCCAAACAGAGGGATCCCCCATCTGCATTGGCTCAACCAACCAAGGTAATGAGCCTGTGCCTTCCTGTGCCTGTGCAAAAGCGCTGGCCATCCTTCCCAATCCAGAACTAAGTTGACACTCCCGCCGCCTGAAGGCGGGGGATTCTTACGCAGTCCACAGAAGGACCCGTAACGGCGTTGTCAAAGCGCCTCTAGACAGTTCCTTAAGGCAAAGCCCCAAGGTTCTGCTTACTTTCTTAAGCAGGTTGGCGGCAGCATTTGCCTCAGCGTTGACCAACCACCCCTTTGCCGTTTGGTACAGGCCCCGCTTGACACGCTTCCCAGAGGGTCTCCACCCGTCGGGTTTTTCACCATAATTAGGTAGCTCATCTCCATCTAGGAAGCTCGCCTGCGAACTGTACGCCTCCTCCGCCTCGATAAACTCAATGCCATAGTGCTGACATAATTCCGCAATACGCTCCTTTAACCAACCTGTTGGAATTAAAACAAAGTTTTGGTTATTGACCTTCCCTAAACCGCATTCTTGCTTTTGTTCTTTGTTCCAACCAAAGATGATTCTCCCAATCGAGTGGTGCAAACAGAAGTCAATGACCTTGCGCGCAGCTTTGTGAATTGCATCTCGCATCCTCCGGCTTCTTTTTTCCGTAATTCGCTCAAGTTTCTGCGACCAAAACCCCTGCGGCTTGTCAGTCTTAAGCCTAGCCACCTCCTTGTTGTACCACTGGTTAAAGGATTTGACTTTGCGTCCGTCAATGATGAAGCTATGCCCTAAGTTGCTAACGCACGTAAGCCAGTTGTTTACTCCGTGGTCAATTGCTAGTACCTTTTTTGGATCCAGCGATTGCGGTTGAGCGGGCTTAGCATAGATCCACTCCAAGTAGAACACCCCATGCCTGGGCAGAATTCTTAGCTCCTTAATATTTTTCCAATCTAAGTTGGTAGGAAATCGTATCCAGAAAGCGTCTATCCCAAACCAAGCTTTGACCTGGTTGCCGAGCGGCACTCTGACTCTTCCTTCTTGGAACTTAAGCCACTTCCTCGGGTATGCTACCGTGAACATTCCCTTCTTACGGTAGCGCGGTAGGTTTGGTCTTAAGCTAATCTCTTCTTGCAAGAAAAGTTTCAGCTTTGTCTTAAAACTACTTAGTGCCTCAGCTACAGACTTACACGTCTGTTGTGCGGCGGAAACATACATTGCGATAAAGTGCTTGTTTTTGGTTCTCACCATTTCAGCGCAAAGCTCACCATAGCTTGCCCATCGCTTTGTTTTGAAATAGACTTGTCGCGCATAGTACAAAGCGCAGTTGTACACCTTATTAGACTGTTGACACAAGTACTCTAATACGGGGAGTAGCTCCCTGTCCCTGACGAGAACCTGCTGACAGCCGTACCCCATACTTGTTGGTAAGTGGCATGATAACTGCAGTCTAACATAAGTAAGCAACAATGCGAGAGGGAAGCCAACGGTACAATCACTACAACCATGCTGTGGGGCTAGCGGTTGTTCGCCTCGTTTTTTGCCCAAAGAGAAGGAAAAAGGTCTTGGTAGGAGAAGTCAGGAACAGGTTGTTTGAGCTATGGCAGGAGCTGTCTAGCGAGAAGGGTTGGCATGTGAGAGCGATTGAAATAGCTCCAGACCATGTCCACCTGTTTCTTGAGATTAAGCCTACCGACCCAATTCATCTTGTGGTAAAAGCATTCAAAGGTAGAGCTTCCAAATATTTAAGGCAGAAGTTTCCTAACCTGCGAAAACTACCTAGCCTTTGGAGCAGAAGTTATTTTTTCTGTACTGCGGGGAATGCTAGCGCTGAGGTAATTCAAAACTATATCAATGACCCACATCATTGGTAAGCGACTAAAGTCGCTCTCGGGCTTTTCCGCCCCGCGCTAAAGTGCGAGGCTACCAAGCTATCCCTCTGTGTAGGCTTAGCCAAAAGCCCAGCTTCGGGATCCAGAGCCCCAACTGGCCGGACAACGGCCATCTTCGGCTAGACTGTTCCAAAGTTGTCGCGCAAGCAGCGGGTCTTTTGTTGCCTGGCGCGAAGGCGAGTTGCCGGGGTTAAAAAAGCTGACATGAGAACTGTGGCCGTAACCTGGTTTCGCCCACCGCAGCTTCAGCTTCGTCCTCAGCACTGGCTGTGGAGCTGCCTCGGGGCAGCAGCCATCACAGCCCTCACGGCGGCTGCCGCTTGGGCGCGGCCGGTGTTGGAAGTGCGCATGACCCTGGGCTTGCCCATCAGCCCCAACTACTGGTACCTGGTGGCCCTCAGCCGGGCCGGCAGCCCCGGCCCCACCGCCAATCTGGTGGATCCCAATGTCCGCGTCGGGCCCAATGAGTATGCTTTTGTCCAGAACTGGGACTACCTGATCCGGGTTACCCCCCTCAACGAAGAGTCGGTCTTGCAGTCCACCATCCAGCGGTTTGGCGAGCCGGAGCGGGAGTTTGCCGTCGGCTTCAACCAGGTGCGGGTGGAGCGCCTCAGCCGCGACCGCGACACCCTCCGCTTGCAGATCGACATCTCCGAGCTAGAGGGCCTCGACGGGCGGGATCAGGATATCCAGGTGGCTCTCCTCACCGCCCGCGCCCCCTTCCGCGTCGCCCCCGAGGAAACCAACTTGGCCATTGACGCCACCCGCGGCGAGCTGCCCCACTACTACCGCCTCAGCCTCTCCAACCAGCGGCAGGTGGTCGTGGACGATCCCCAGCGCCAGGAGACGATGCGCCGCAGCCGAGAATTGATCCAACAAAGTGGCTCCGGGGCTGCCCTCAGCCGCGAGCTCATCGAGGGGGGAGCCTTGGAAATTTTGGCCGCCAACATCCTCACCTTTGAGCTGCGCCTGGTGGATCGCTAGGGATCCGCTCCCCTGCGCGCCCAAGGCGGGGCCCAGATTGCCGCCATTTCAAGCCCCTTCTGCGCCAAGAGAAGCTGGGCTGGGATCCAACATCACAAACAGAAACGACTCCAGCCCCGCCAGGTAGGTGAGCGCCTGCTCCTGGGCCGCTTCCGGTTCTATCTGATGGGCTTGGGCCGCCTGCTCGATCAAGCTGGCCACCGCCACTGGCCCCTGCAAGAGGGATCCCAGCCAGGCCATCTGGGGAGCCGGAATGGCGAGGCGGCCGCGGCTGGCCCCCGGCCAGTTCATAGTAAACTCCAGCTTCTTTTCGTAGGCCTGGGCGAAGTTGCGGCGAAATTCGGCATTGTCCATCAGGATGGGGTTGAGCTGCACCCTGCCCTCCAGCCAGTCGGCGTCGCTCCAGGGCAAGACCAGGGAAGAGCCGGGGTGCTCGGCCCAAAAGTCGATCAGGCGGTGGTCGGGGTAGATCAGCTCGTAGAAGTGGTTTTGCTCGGCGGGAGAGAGCTTGTCCAGCTCCGCCTCTAGCCAAGCCGGCATGGCTCTGTCTTTAAACAGCAGCGCCGGATCCCAGTCGGCGTAGTCCACCAGGCAAACCAAGCCCAGCTCTGCCTCTTGGAGCATGCGCATCAAGTCTGGGATTAAAAACCCCTTGTCGCCGGGCAAGAGGTAGTTGGCGCGGATGTTGGTGTCGTCGCTGTAGATCTGGGGATCCCAGTGCAGGGAGACCCGCAGCTCGTCAGAGGCCAGGCTGGCCATGAACTCCCGCACCCGCTGGCAGGCTTCGGGCGTGGGCAGATCAAACAACCCCAGCAGCCGGAACGCCTCCTGCATGCGCAAGATCACCTGCCGCTGGTAGGCGTGGTGCAGGTTGGCCCGCAGGATGCCGTCCGGGTTGAGCACCCGCTTGAGCGCCTTCAAGCCCGCCACCGGATCCTCGAGCAAATAGAGCACGTCGTTGAGGCTGATGAAGTCAAACTGCTGCCCCAGTTGTTCAATTTCCAGCAGGTCGAGGGCGTACAGCTCCACCTCTCCGAAGCCGTGGTAGCGCAGGCGTCGCTCCGTCGCCCGCACCGACTCCGGCGAGAGGTCGCAGGCCACCAGCCGTGCCCCCGGGTTGGCCTCCGCCAAGATCAAGGTCTCCCAGCCGGAGCCACAGCCGACATTGAGGATGGCGATCCCCTCGCTGGGCAGGATGGCGCGGGTGCGGGCGTATTGGGCCGTCGTCCAGCTTGAGCGGTATAGGCTGCCGATGGCGTTGCGCCCTGAGGCCTCAACGGGCACGTTGGGATAGGGCAGTTCCTCGTAGACTTGCCGCAAAGACTCGGTCGTGCTGCCGGCCATGGGATCCGCTCCAAGAAGCTGCTCCCTATGCTACTGCCCCAGGAAGGCCGCAATAGCGCCGGCAATGGCCTCATTGCCCCCGCGATCCAGCTCCTCCGGCGCCTGGGGTGGGTGAGGGGGATCCCGCAGGAAGTCCCAGGATCCCGCAAAGAACTCTTCCGGCGAGAGGATGCGGTGCCATCCGTAGCGCCGCAATCCCTCCACCAACAGGGGCGACTCGGCAAACCCCGACCGGTTGACACAGGCCATGGGCGTGCCACAGCGCAGCGCCTCTGCCAAGGTGCCATAGCCCGGCTTGGACACCACCCAACGGCAGAGGGGCATGACATCCACCGGCCGCCACACCTGGCCGTCTAGAATCTGCAAGTTGGGCAGAGCAGGAGCCTTTGGGTCGAAGGTGAGAAACTGCCAGTCGGGAAAATCCGCCAGCCGCTCGTAAGGCAAGCCCTGCAACCCCAGCCCGCCAAAGGTTAACAAAACCGTGGGCCGCTCCCGCTCCAGCCCCAGGCGCCGGGCCACCTCCTCTCCTGAGTAGCGCGGATCCGACCCCGTCAGCCCCACTGCCTCTTGGTGAGGGAAGGCGGCCATAGGCTCGGCAAAGGGCAGGCGAAACAGCCGCTGGCAGCGCCCGTACAGCTCGCGGATCCAGGCCACCAAGGGCTGAAACTGGGGGCCGTAGTCTTGGTAGATAAAATCCCAGCCGAAGTTGCTGGCCATCCAGCAGGGGATCCCGGCGGCCTCGGCAATGGCGGTGGCGATGGGGGGCACATCCGCCAGGATCAACGGCACCCCCTGGCTGCGAATGAACTCGGCCTCCTCCCGGATGAGGTCGGCAGCCCCCGCTTGAAACGCCTTGAGAGCAGCCAGCGTGGCCGGCAGATCCGCCTGCAAGCCATCCGGCTGCACCACCCCCACATCCAAACCCCGCGGCCGGTGCACAAACTCCCCTTCCCCGTAGCGCTGCAGCAGCCAGGCGGGGGCCGGCGTCACCCAAATGGGCAGGATCTGCGCATCCTGCCGCCGCAAAGTGTTCACCACCGCCGCCAGCCGGGTGACGTGCCCAAACCCGTGGGCCGTTGCCGCTACATAGAGAGGAATGGGATTCACCGCCATAGCCTTAAGAAAGAACAGGCTGAGGTTTTTCCCGCCGGGATCCCCAGAGGTTGCCGGCCAAGATAAGTCCCAGGCCCAGCACCGATCCCGGCGCGATCGGCTCCCGCAACAGCACCCCAATCAGCCCCAGCGACAAGAATGGCGTTACATAGACCCAATTGGCCAGGGATCCGCGCTCGTGGGCCAGCTCCAGGGCCCGCAGCCAAAACACAAAAGTCAACCCCATCTCCGCCAAGCCGATGTAGGCTGCCCAGGCCAGCCCCGCCATTGTCCACCTCAGCTCCTGAAACGGCAAGAGCAGCAGGCAGTAGAAGCTGCCGAAGACAAACCCCATGAACAGCTTCAGCACCGCGTCCCGTCCATCCCGCACATTGAGCAGCCAGTAGAGGGCCCAAATGGCAGCGCTGCCCACCGCCAGCCCCACCCCCCAGGGATCCTCCACCTGCCAGGTGTCCCAGGATCCCCCCGTGGCCACCAGCACCGCCCCCACTAGGCTCATGCCCAAAGCCAGCAGCAGCCGCCCGCGCAGGCGCTCCCCCAACAGCGGCGCCGCCAAGAGAGCCAGCAGCAGCGGCCAGGTGTAATTCAAAGCCAGCGCCGCCTGGGCCGAGAGGCGATCATAGGCCTGGAACAGCACCCCGTAGTAGCCAAGCGGGTTAAGTAGCCCCTGCAGCGCCGACAAGGCAATCTGGGATCGCTTCTGCTGGCGGACAAGATGCGCCCGCCCTGTAGCCACCAGAACCATCCCCAAGATCAGGCAGGAGCTGCACGCGGAAAAAATTAGCAAAAGCGTTGGCGCAAGGTGTTGCAGGCCAAACTTAAAGGCGCTGGCCGCCGTGGCCCAGCCCAAGATAGCTGCCGCCAGGTAGGCATAAGCCCGCCAGGGATCCCTGCCCATCAAAAGCGGTCCAGATCCCTGTCGTCCGCCTTTGGCCTAGCTCCGGTGGAAAGGCCCAGCCGCGGCGCCACCACCCAGGCGTAGAGCAGATAGCCCAGCCCCGCCACCACTGCCCACCTGAGAACGGTGCCGAAAACCCGGAAGAACAGCCCGACCAGAAGAATACAGCCCAGAATGGCGAAGACCGTCACCAGTGGACGCCCCCAAGTCTCAACCCAAGCTCGGACGGCACTTTTCCCCTGAGACGCAACGGATGTTCCTGGATCCCCAGAGGCCGCCGCCGCTTGCTCCAGTTCACGCTCAAGCTGTTTCAGCCGTTCTTGTTCTGAGAAAGAGAGATCGGACATAGAGAGCAGTCTCCAGCGGTGTCACCTCCATCTTACGAGCTGCTCCCGAAGATGGGCAGACTAAGCCCGCGCCGAAGGGATCTCCTGAACCATAGCCCGGAACAGATCCAAAGCCGGGCCAGGGCGACGGTTAGGACGCGGAGCCGGGATCTCGTTGGGCACAAACGGCTTCTCAACCACCACCTTGGGCTTGGCAGGCGTAGCCGTTGCCGCAGGGCTAGAGGACTGGGTTGGAGCGGATTGGGCAGGCGCCGGACGAAAAGGGCCGGTAACAAAATCCACGAGGCCGCCGAAGAGAATGCCAAAGAAGGAAAAAAGACCGCCGAACAGCTTTTTGAGGATGCCCATATAAGAGTTTGCCGATGTCGTAAAGTTCTGCAACTGGCCATTCATTATTGTTAAGAACGGGCAGCTTGGCTATAGGTAGATATGCTTTTTTCGACTCAGGGATCCCATACCTGCCTGCCGGTGGCATCAAACCGCCGCAGCGGCAGGGCCAACTCCAGCTCCTGCAGCTCCAGCGGCTCCGAGAAGCGCCGGCTGCGCCCCAGCTCAAAGCCATCCGCTGCCGCCGGATTCACCGCGTAGCCGATATCCGCCATGGCTCCCACCGTGAGGATGCTCAGGGGGTTGGGCACCCCCCGGTCGAGGCGGCTGGTCATCAGCTCGCGGCCCAAGACGCTCTCCCGCCAATGGGCATCGCGGGATCCCTCCCCAAACTGATTCTCTAAAGGAACAGAAGGGGCGTTCCCCCCCAATGTGATAAAAGCGTCAACTGCCCGCGGGCCGATAAAGCGGGGGTCATAGCCCGGCGGCGTCGGCTGATCCCGCCTCACCAACCCTACCGTCAGCCCCTTGGGATCCCAGACGCTGGGCAAAAAGCCAAGCGCATGGCCCAACTCGTGCAGGGCAGTAATGGGCAGATCCCCCCGCTCTTCCAAAGCCGAGAGGTTTTGGCTGTTGAAGAGCACAATTGAATAGAACGGCAAGCCATTCGAGGCCCGCACAAAGCAAGGAGCCGCCCCCCCCAAAACCCGCTCGTTGCCTAGGTCTCTCGCCCTCACCTCTACCAACAGATCGTCAATGGGGAAATTGAGCGGCGTGCTGGGAAATCCCCGATTGCATGCGTCGGCCTGAATAGAGGTGGGGGGCAAATCTGGCTGGTCCCCGACAATGATCTGCTGCCATCTCAAGGCCGCGCTGCGGACAATGGCTTGCTGACTGGGAGTGAGGCTGTTGTCGGGAAAGCGAAGGTCGATCGTGAACTGGGGAACAGAGGTAGGCGTCAGCGAAGGCAGAACAGTCGGGGTAGGGGTGAGGACGACAGCTGGAGTAGAGGTGGGAACGATGGTTGGAATGGGAGTAGGAATGACACTTACCGAAGAGGAACCACCACTTCTCCCGCAAGCCTTGAGCGCCAGCAGCAAGAGCATCGCCACCAGGGATCCGATCGGGCGCAAGCTCCACGTTCTGCCGCCAAGCTTCCGAAAATCCTTCACACTGCCTCCCAACCCAAAAGCCCCACAGCCCAGACAGATCATACCGGTTGCCTCCATTTGCCGAGCAGGATTGGCCCTGGGCTCTGCCACCCATACCCATTCTCAATGGGCGATGTCTAGGAGGCTGGGGAAACCTCTGTGGATCCTCATGAACAAAAACTGGGGCCTGAATGACACAGCAAGGATAGCTTGGTAGCCCCGTATTTTAGTGCGGCGAGGAAAAGCCCGTAAGCAAGTTGCTCGCCAATGGTGTGATTGTTGATGAGGCGTGCCCTTCCTAGGCAAGCACCCAAAACGGTGAAAAACCCGAGTAGGGGCAAGCGCCCAGGAGATGTCTCAGCTAACTTGCTAAGTAGGCAGAACTTTGGGGCTTTGCCCCAAGGAACTGTCTAGAAGCGTCTTGACAGCCCCCTTGCGAGTCCGTTCCTGGACTGCGTAAGAATCCCCTGCCTTTAGGCAGTGGGAGTGTGAATAATAACAGTCACCTCAAGAGTGAGCGAAGATGGGCCTGGCGGCACGTTTTTTTGAGCCCTTTCAATCCAGCAGGTCGGAAGAACCGTCTTCCTCTTCTAGGCTCCAACCCGCCCCCAAAGCGTCCGCTGCTGCCGCCCGCAACGCCTGAGTGTCCGCCCACAACTGCGCAGGATCCGATAGCGGATCCGACAAAGGCACCAAACGCAAGATGCGGCTCTCCTGAACCAGATCGATCACCACACTGGGCCGTTCCCCCTCCAGGCCTGCCACCTCCGAGGGGGAGGGATCCCGCAAGCAGGCGTAGTCAAAGCTGTTTAGGTTGAGATAAAGGCTGCGATTGGCCACCAAGGTAGCCGCCGTTGCATCCTGAAACACCTCCATCACATAGCCCTCCCCCTGCTTTCGTACCCGACCATCGACAATATCGAAGTAGCGAACCCGCCCCAGATCCGCCAGAAGACGGTAAATATCCCGCTTATTAACCAAAATTCCGCTATCTACGATACAGGGGGCACAAGGACGAGTGTCTGTCATGGAGTAGTCGGTCTTGGGGAGCAAGCGGATCGACAACAGGCAAGAAGCAATTAGAAGTAATGCTCAACAACAGCTAGCAACCATCGCAAATCCTCTAGAAAATAGCAACCCCCCACAAGTCTAAGACTTGGGCAAACAAAACCAGAGAACCTCAGGCAATCAAGACGAGAAAAAGTCAACAGCCCTACAAACTTAAGCCATTGCAGTACAGCCCTTTGCTTTGCTCCAAAAAGCCTCTAGCCTGCTTCTCGGAAACTCAGTTCTGGCCTCCCTCGAATGTACCACAGCTTTCCAAAAAGGGGCACCGATCCCTCCCAGGTAAAGGACAAGGGAAACTGGTCAATAGCCAGCAGATTTTCATCTGTATATTGTGGGAAAATAGGTGATTAAAGGGTTTGAGACACTAGATATTGTAGGTAAGGGTGAGGACGGGCCATCGCGACCGAACCTCTGCCCTAGGATGGATCTTGGCTACCCTTTTGATTTACTTGTCCAGATCGTCTGTCATCGATGACGAAAGCTTGCCAACAGCCTGTTGGGCCGCACCACCCACCGCTTGACCAACTTGGGGGCCGAGAGGGGTAGCCTCAGTTAGACGAGTTCTGCTTAGAACATCCAAGAGGCTCTATTAGGTTTAAAGTGAGGAGTAACCCGACAAAGAGTGAGGCTCGACCATGACGCTGGCTCAGGAGGCAACCGCCCAAATCCCCGCCTTTTGCGAAGGGATCCGCTACTTTGGCGATCCCTGGCCGGAATTCGACCGCCTGGGTCAGGAGCCTGCAGTGGATGCTGCCACCGGCAAGCTGCGGGATCCGGGCAGTCGCATGGCCGCCTACCAAACCCTGCTCTATGCCGATGCGCTGCGCTATCTCACGCTGCAGATGACCGCCAGCAAAGCCTCGGGCCACCCGGGCGGCTTTGCCAGCCAAGCGGAAGCCTACGCCGCTTTGGTGTACTTGGGCCAAAAGAACATCCCTACCGAGGTGGGCCACCACGCGCCCGGCTTCTATGCCGCCATGTTCTTGGATGGATCGCTGGCGGAGATGGGCATCCACACTGTCTCCGACTTGCAGGCCCGCTTTCGGGAACGGGAAGGGCTGCTGGGTCACCTCTCTGGCTACATCCCCGGCCTGCTAGCGCCAGCAGGGCCCCTCGGGCAGGGGCAGCACTTTGCTATGGCCGCCGCCTTGCTCTACCCGGATCGGCTCTTCCCCGTCACCATCGGCGATGGGGGCCTGGGGGAGCCCTACGTGATGAGCTCCATGATCCACTTTCACACCGCCTTCCCGCAGCGCACCAACTTCCTGCCGGTGCTGGTCTGGAACGGCTACAGCCAAGAGCACCACAGCATGATCTCTACCTTCACCAACGCTCAGATGGCCGAGTACTGGCGGGGCAACGGCTTTGAGGAAGTGGTGCTGGTGGATGCCAAAGACTTCGACGATGCCCAACAGCCTGGCCCCTACGTGGATAGCACCCAATTTTCCCTGGAAGCCCGCTTGGCCTTTGTCCAAAGAGTGCTGGTAGAGATGGAACGGGCCATCCAGTGCGCTCTAGGCGGCCACCTGACGGTTTTCATCCTCAAGCAACTGAAGGGGGCAGGCGTGCACGCCAAGGGATCCAAATCCCACAACCTCTACGCCCACCACACCTTGGATCACCCCGACATCGTGGCCGCTCTGGAGGCACGGGCCCTGCACCCAGCCGCTTGGGCTCTGGTGCGCCAAAATTGTGAACGGGCTGCTGGCGGGCCGGCAGCCAAGGTGGTGGTAACCGAATTCGTCCGCCCTCTGCCGCCCTTGGGATCCCTCAACTTAACCGAGTTCTCCCTCGGCGATAAGCAGGTTTCCACCACTGCCATCGGCGCCCTGGTGCTACAGGTGGGGCAGAAAGACCCCGACTTTCTGGTGGCCAACGCTGACGGCAATGAGGCCTCTGGCCTTGCCAATGTCAACCAGGGCCTGAAAGTGATCCACCCCACGGCGGATCCCCTCTACAACCAACAGCCCCAAGGGCAGGTCTACGAACCCCTTAGCGAAGATGCTTGTGCCGGCCTGACGGCAGGCCTGGCGCTCTTTGGCGGGCGCTCCCTGTGGTGTTCTTACGAATCCTTTGCCGTCAACGGCCTGCCCATCTGGCAGACGGTAACCCAGGCGATGGCCGAGCTGCGCCGCCCCACCCCTTCCGCCATTGCTCTCTACACCGCCGGAGCCCTGGAACAAGGCCGCAACGGCTGGACCCACCAACGCCCGGAAATTGAAGCCTACCTGGCGGCCATGATGCGCAACGGCAACATCTTCCCCCTCTTTCCCCCCGACGCCAACTGCGCCCAAGCCGCCTACGAGTGGGCCTTGTCTACCTACAACAAAGGGATCCCGATCTTTGCCAGCAAAACCCCCCTGCCCATCCGCACCACCCTGGAACAGGCTCGCCAAGCAGTAGAGCAGGGCTGCACCGTGCTGCAGGAAGTGCCCGGATCCCGCACCGTGGTCTTTGCCGTGGTGGGGGATATGATCCTCCTGCCCGTCTTTGCCGCCGCTGAACAGCTCAAGGCCCAGGGGATCGGCAGCAAAATTGTCTCTGTGGTCAGCCCCCGCCGCCTCTATCGCCCCGGCGATATAGCCTGGTCTACCTGTGCCCAACCCGATGGGGAGTTCATGTCTGACCAGGAGTTTGCCGCCTGGTTTGCCGGCGAAGCCCTTATCGGCGTGACCGGCGGCTCCAGCCTGATGTTGGAGCCCCTGTTGCTGCGCTACACTGGCCCGCGCGACATCTTTGCCTGGAAACGCGGCGAAACCACCGCCACCCCTACTGAGCTCATGGACTACAACGGCCTGACAGCCCAGGCGCTGGCAGAGAGGGCAAAGCAATTGCTAGGCTAAGGGCGAGCTTTTAGCTTGGTTAGCATTGTCCACCTTATTTTTTCCTATGACTGAGGCTAGCTATCTCCGAGAGAAGCTTGAGAGTATATCTCCCACCGAGAGGGTAGAGCGAATTGTTGTCCAACGCTTTGCTGTTCCTCTCCTGCAGGCGCTTGGCTTTGACGAGTCGGAAATTAGAGAAGAATTCGAGACAGGTTGCGGCCAGGTCGATCTCGCAGCAAGAAAGAACGTAGATCCTGAAGATATTTTCTTGAGATCCCCGAAGAATCCCTACTTGCTTTTGGAGGCAAAATCTAGAGCAGTTAATCTCAGAGAAGGATCTTACTATAGAGATGCAGTTTGTCAGATAGAAAGTTACTTGCTTGCCAAGAACTGCAAATCTGCAAAATGGGGAATTATCACCAATGCAAATAACATCCAGCTTTGGAGGAAGCACGGAAAAGTCGTTCACCCCGCTACAGCAAACCTTGATATTAGCTCAGATAACATTGAGAGCATAGTGCGTAACTTGCGAGACAAGATAGAAAACTATGAGCGCGCTCTGACTGTATGCATGTATAACAATAAAGGGGGCGTAGGCAAAACAACGACGGTCATTAACCTTGCGGCAACACTAGCAACCAAGAGAAAAAAGGTCTTAGTTGTTGACTTTGATTCTCAGGGTGATCTGACAAGAAGTTTGGAAGCCACTCCTGGAAAAATTACACTGACGCAATGTTTAAAGGATCCCAAAATAGACGTCCATGCCATTGTCCAAACATATAAACTCAAGGGATTTTCCATCTTCGACATTATCCCAAGAGACCCTGAACTAGAGACGTTGACTGATAGCCGGGCAGTAGCATATATCCCAAAGGGAACTCGGCGCCTTCGCGATCTCATTGCTCCTCTTCGCAATGAGTATGATTACATCCTAATCGACTGCCCAACTCAATGGCTTTACTTCAGCCAAAGTGGTGTTTTTGCTGCCGATGTTATTTTGATACCTACCCGCCCCGACGATCTGTCTTCCCTGAATAATGCTGCTAGAGTAATCACCAGCTTTGTTCCAGAAACTGCTAGGTCACGACAGGATGGTGGCCCTATTGCTTTGCCTACCTTTTTCAACGGCGTCTCTTCGGGAAGTGAATACACTATTAGACTAGCTCACGAAGAGATACAGAAGCTTATCAACCAGGAGAAAAGTGTAGATCTACGTCCATATTTCTGGCCGCATTTTAAGAAAGGTAATGAAAACAAAAGCATTTTTAGGATACCTGACTATGCAGTGATATCCTCTGCAAAGTTTGCTCGAATTCCTGCCGTCTTTAAGGACAGGAGAGTTTTAGAATACTACCAGAGTCTTGCCCGTGAGTACTTTATCGATGAGTGAGTTTTCAGATCTAGGTAGGTTGGTTAACTTACCCCTTGAGAGCATTACGCCCGCCGATGGGTTTTCTGCTCCCTCCTTCCTTGTTGCCGCAGCCGCAGATCAGCTAAGGGCGACAGGAGGACACAACTGGGTTCCTCTGCTGGTGGCCGAGGCTGGCAACTATCAGTACAAGGCCATTGGTAACCATTTTGTCTATGCAGTTGCTCGAGAGGCGGGGCTGGAGAGGCTCTGGTGCATTGTTGTCGATCCCGACCCAGAGCAGGTTAAGCAGGCCCAAATCCTCACCAGAGAAATTGTCCCAAAGGTGAATCTGACAGAGGCCCCGAGAGAAACTATCTTGGCCGCGTTGAGATACCTGGCCGAGCAGCCCGGCACCCCCCTTAAGGGAGTTGATATAACCATTGCAGCCGCGCGAATTGCGGAGGCAGATAGGAGCTGGTGGCAGGACTTAACCCCCATAACCAAGCTGGGGTGCAAAATTACACGAGGCAAAAAGTTGGAGGCCCTGAAAGAAGTATTTTTTCTAGCTCCTACAGCGCCACCTCCTAGCCAGAAGAAGTCGTCTAAAAAATCCACAGCATCTGCCAGGGCCAAGAAAACAAGCGCAACTCGCTCTCGGAAAAAGAAAGAGGGCTAGAAGGGCGGCAGAGCAAGACCAGCTTTACTCTTCTCTTAGTACCGCTGTTCTCCTACCCAAAGGCCCACCAGCGCTGCTTGGCCCCAGGGATCCACCTTCACCTCTGCTCGCAGTGTTTCTGGATTGCGGCGGATTTCTAGTTCCAGAACATCTCCCAGCGCTTCCGAAATGAAAAACTCTTCGATCCCAAACCTAAGCTGCCACCCATCGAACCACCCTTGCAGGACAACCTCCCCAGGCCGCAGCTCCCTGGGCCGGTCGCGACTGATGGCAATGGCCTGCCAGGGTTGAGCAGGATCCCCGGCAGGAGGAGCCAAGCACAGGTAGAGGATCCCTGGCTTAGCGAGCTCAGGGGACCAGCCGGGCAGTTTCTCTAGGGTGGAAAGCTGGGCAACGGTGTAGCTCAAAGCTACGTAGCGGCCCCGCAAGGGGTCATAGGGATCCAGAGGAGCAATCTGCAAGTAGATCGGGGAGCCAGTGGCAAGGGTAAGCGCCTTCCGAGCTGGCACCAGCCCAACCAGGCCCACCTGCAGCACCAGGGCCAGCCAAAACAGGGATCCCTTAAGAAAAGGAGGCGACATTGCCAGCCGACGAGAGCAACTTCCTGCACAAAGATGCTATCCTAGTTAAGCATCTTCCCGGCTCAGTAGCTCAGCGGTAGAGCAGGGGACTCATAAGCCCTGGGTCGCGTGTTCAAATCACGCCTGAGCCATCCTTCCTAAGGCTCTGGTTACAGCTTGTGGAGGACAGTTAAGCTGGAGCTCCGGCTTTTGCTCTCAGGTTGCAAGAGGCGGCACTTCCAAGGGCGAGCAAAGCCCCTTGAGCTATTCCGATCCCGGATAAAAGCCGAGATCCATTACCTGCTCAAGCGTGTAGGGACACTCGGCGGGCAGATCCTCTTCCGAGAGCGGCGTTTCTTTCACCACCAACAGGATCCCGTCTTGGTAAGCCTCTGGCAGAGCTGCCAAAAGCTCAGGCTTTAGGCTAGGACTCTCTTTGAGCAATTGCTGGATTTGGCGACGTTGTTCGCTAATAGTTGCCCGCCAACTTTTGCCGCGAAGCTGGAGCTGGAACTGCCCCTTGAGGAGGTGTCCCGGCAGGATCCCCAAGCGATTGACCAATTCGCGGCGCTCTTGCCTGCCCAAAGCCTCGATTTCCTCTGCCAGATGGCCCGCTCGCTCCGAGAGGCAGGGTTTCGCTTTGAGCAGTTGGAACAATTCTACATGCCTAGCCAACCAAAGTGGGTCGGCTACACCTACTGGGGTATAGCCTCCCCTGAGCCGGAGGGGGGATCCCAGGCGGGTTAGCCGCTTCTAAAGCCCGACCTTGCCTTTCTCAGGGCTAGTCACAGAACTGCAGCCGGGATTGCGGCTGTCGCATGGCCGGATCCAGCTCGCAGATCAGCTCGAAGTTGATCACCCGCCAGCGCTGCGGCGAGCCACCGGCTCCTTCAGGAAGCTGGGAGCTGAAGCTAACCGGCAGGCCGTAGAGGCGGGGTGGGCCGGGGCGCCGCTGGGATCCCTGCTCCAGGTAGGGGGTGAGCAAAGAGCGGTAGCGCTCGGCCACGATCACCTGCGTGGCCCGCATCCCCTGCATGCGCAGGCGATCCAGCTCTTCGTGAATCTCGAAGCGGATCCCATCGGCATGGGTGTGCTGGCGGTACCAGCGGCCTTCCCAGAGGCGCCAACGCCGCCCTGATTGCAGGTGAACCAGCTCCTCTTGCTCGGGATCTGCCTCAAAGGCGCCGTGGCGATGGCAGAGGTAGGTATCGGTCAGGGTAAGGGCCGCAATCGTCTGCCGACAGTGGGGGCATTGAATGCTGGGGCCAAAGATGGGATAGGAGAAAGCAACGGTCATAGGAAACCCCACAGAATGCGGCTGGGTGTCTGGGCAAATCCGCGGCTGTCCACATTAATTATAGGTGTGGCCTTTTGCAGATCTGGCTCACGCGGATCCCTCTGGCCAAATCCGACAAAGTATTCTAAGATCATAGCCAGGGAAAAGCCTGCCCAAAGCCCCCCGCGACGGCAGGTAGATTCCCAAGGATCTCCGCAATGATAACGGGGAGTGGGTAGCGCCCACTTCTTTGCTTTTTTAGGGGGAAGATGCCCCCGCTGCCGGCTCCAGCTTCGCTGGGCTGGGATCTGGCCGTTACACCGAGTTGGCGATGAGTTGGCTATGGTTCACCCTCTGATCCCGCAGTTGGAGAGTCTGGCCCGTCCCTTGGCCGCTCGACTGGGGTACGAGTTGGTACAGATGGTTTTTCACACCAACCAGTATCCGCCGGTGCTGCGGGTGGATATCCGTCCGCTGGATCCGGAGCAGGAAACCAGCCACGCCGATTGCGAAGCTATGAGCCAGGCCTTGGAAGTGGAGCTGGATCGAGTGGATCTGATCCCCGGCCATTATGTGCTGGAGGTCTCCAGCCCCGGCATCAGCAACCTCCTCATCAGCGACCGCGACTTTGTGGTTTTCAAAGGGTTTGCGGTGGAGGTGACGGTGGATCCCCCCTACAAGGGCAAAGCTGTCTGGTCAGGGCATCTGCTGGGTCGGGATGAGGAGAAAGTTGCCCTATCCCTCAAGGGACGGCGCGTGCAGTTGCCCCGCGCCTCGGTGCAGCGGGTTGTCCTCTCAGAGGCGGAAACCGAGTAGAGGAATGGGGATAGAGAGGACGTTCGAGCGCGAAGTGTGTTGCCCTGTCTTCGCGTCGGAGCTGCCTGCTGTGCGGCGATGCATTTCCCGTCAGGATTGCGGAGCAACAGTGATAGCAGTTTCATCCCAGCTTAAGTTGCATTAGGAGGACAACAGCTTATGTCGATGGTGCCTCTGCCCGGTTTGGCAGAAATGGTGGAGATGATCTCGCGGGAGCGCAACTTGCCCCGCCATGCGGTCACCAACGCCTTGCGGGAGGCGCTGCTCAAGGGCTACGAACGCTACCGCAAAACCATTCAGCGAGATGTCGTCTTTGAAGAAGACCACTTCCGCAACTTCGATGTGGAGCTGGATGTGGAGGCAGGGGGCTTTCGCATTTTGGCCACCAAAACCATTGTCGAGGAGGTACGGGATCCAGATCACGAGATCTCCCTGTACGACGTGCAGCAGGACTACCCGGAAGCCGAAGTTGGCTGGGAAGTAACCAATGACGTCACTCCCCAACAGGCGGAGTTTGGCCGCATGGCGGCCATCCAAACCAAGCAGGTGCTGGCCCAGAAGTTGCGTGACCAGCAGCGCCGCCTGATTCAAGAAGAGTTCCGCGACCTGGAAAATACCGTGTTGCAGGCACGGGTGCTGCGCACGGAGCGGCAGACGGTGATCATGGCGGTATCCAGCGGTTTTGGGCAGCCGGAGGTGGAAGCCGAACTGCCCAAGAAGGAGCAGTTGGCCAGCGATCGCTACACCCCCAACGCGGTGATGAAGGTCTACCTCAAAAAGGTATACGAGGGATCCCGGCGGGGGCCGCAGCTTTTGGTTTCTCGGGCCGACGCCGGCTTGGTGGTGAACCTGTTCGCCAACGAGGTGCCGGAGATCGAAGAGGACATTGTGCGCATCGTGGCGGTGGCGCGGGAGGCCAACCCGCCTTCCCGCAACGTGGGGCCGCGCACCAAGATTGCCGTCGATACCGTGGAGCGGGACGTGGATCCGGTGGGGGCCTGTATTGGGGCAAGGGGATCCCGGATTCAGGCGGTGGTGGCAGAGCTGCGCAACGAGAAGATCGACGTCATCCGCTGGTCGCCGGATCCGGCCACCTACATCGCCAACGCCCTCAGCCCGGCCAAGGTGGTGGAGGTGCGGTTGGTGGATCCGGAGATCCAACAGGCCCATGTGCTGGTGACCAGCGACCAGCTCAGCCTGGCCATCGGCAAAGAGGGGCAAAATGTGCGCCTGGCCGCTCGCCTCACTGGCTGGAAAATTGACATCAAGGAAGTGGAGAGCTACCGGGCAGCGCTGGAGGAGGCGCAAGCGCAGGGGCTGCCGTATCCCTTCATCACGCCGGCGGCTTTGGAGCGCTTCCGGCGGCGGGAAGAGCGAGCCGCTTTGGGGCTGGACGAGGAGTACCCAGAGAAGCTTCGCCTAGAGGAGGAGCTGGAAGAGGACGATAGGCTGGAGGAAGACTGGGTCGAGGAAGACGAGGACTTCGACTACGACGCCGAGTTCGACATCGCCCAGCCCAAGGCCTAGAGCCGAGGGGCCTCGGCAGTCGGTAAACTGAGGTAAAGACCCTTTCCGCCTGCCCTTGAACTCCTCCCAGCCGATCATCCTTGGTATATCGGGCGCCTCCGGGATGCTCTACGCCGTGCGCGCCCTACACGTTCTGCTCAGCCTGGATTACCGCGTCGAGGTGGTGGCCTCCAAAGCGGCCTATCAGGTGTGGCAAGGGGAGCAAGGGGTGCCGTTGCCGGCAGATCCCCAGCGGCAGGCCCAGTTTTGGCGGCAGCAGGCCGAAAGCGAGGGCGGATCCTTGGTCTGCCACCGCTGGCAAGATGTGGGGGCAACCATTGCCAGCGGCTCCTACCGCACGCAGGGGATGTTGGTGATCCCATGCAGCATGGGCACGGTAGCCAAGTTGGCCGCTGGGCTGAGCTCTGACCTGCTGGAGCGGGCGGCTGACGTGCAGCTCAAAGAAGGCCGCCGCCTGGTCATCGTGCCGCGGGAAACCCCCTTCAGCCTCATTCACCTGCGCAACCTGACCATCCTGGCAGAGGCAGGGGCGCGCATCGTCCCGGCCATTCCGGCCTGGTACCACCAGCCGCGTACCCTCTTGGACTTGGTGGACTTTGTGGTGGTGAAGGCCCTGGATCAGTTTGGCATCGACAGCGACCTCATCCAGCGCTGGCAGGGGATGCGTCAGCGTCAGATCCTCAAGCTGCCCCCCGAGGACTAAAGGGATCCCTTGGCCCTCATCCCTAGCCGCTTTCCCAACCGGAGAGGGAGGTTCCCACCTAGCGCGATCATTCATCCATACATAAGGTTTCACCGCTAGCAGGGAGGGCACTGCTGAACCTGGGCAGGGGAACTGGCTGGACTAGCCAGCCGCGGGATTCTTGCGAAGGTGGGTGGACAAGTTAGGGCAAGTCTCCAGGCTAGCTGCCCACTCACTAATGAGGGTGTTGACCCAGTGGGGCAGCTCGTCGTGAGCGCAGTGGCCCACCCCTGGCAGCTTCACCAACGTAAGAGCCGGCTGCCAGCGCTTAAACTGATCCGCCAAAAAGCTGGGCACCGCCGGATCTTCCTGGCCCCAGAGGAGGAGAATGGGCATCTTGAGCGTGGGCAACAGGCGCTTGGGACTGTCGAAGCGGCGGCAGAGAATGGCCCTCAGGCTATCCAAAAACACGTGGGCTGCCCCCGGCTCAAAGGCCGGCCTCTGGAAGATCTGCACCAGCTCCTCGTCCACCTGCTCGTCCCGCTTGTAGACATTTTTGATCCAGGCCCGCAGCACCTCGGTTTGTCGCAGCCAGTTAAACAAATGAGGATAGGTGAGCGGGCAGCCCAAAACAGCCAGGATCCCTTCGCAAAGGGCCTGCACCAACACATCCCAAGGAGGGGACAATTCTTCGGGGTGAGGCCCATCGGCACAACTGATCAAGCACAAACCCTTCACCATCTGGGGATAGCGGGCAGCCACAATCACCCCCACCAGGCCCCCAATGGAATGGCCTACCAGGAGGCTGGGCTGCTGGATGTGGGTTCGCCAAAACTCGTACACCTGCTCGACCCACAGATCGACGCTGTAGGCGATCTCCGGCTTGGCACTCTCGCCAAATCCCAGCAGGTCGAGAGCATAGACGGAGCGCTGGGATCCCAGAGGAACAATGTTGTGGCGCCAATGGCCCACCGAGGCCCCAAAGCCATGGATCAAGATGGCCGGAGCCGCCGTCAAGTTCACCTGGCCGCTGGCGGTTTGGGCGCGACTGGGGGTGTAGGTGAAATGAATAGGCCAGCCGCGCCAGAGCCAGGTTTGGGAATGACCATAGCGAGGAAGCCCTGAGACGGGATCCCTGCTGCCGACCGAAGAGGGGGGCGTCGCAAGGGAGGGGAAACCTGCCCCGCCGACAGCAGCAGAGGGAGAAGAAGAAGGAGGGTTATGTTCAGGCAAGGGAGGATTGACACTCCCACCGCCTAAAGGCGGGGGATTCTTACGCAGTCCACAAAAGAACCCATAACGGCGTTGTCAAAGCGCCTCTAGACAGTTCCTTAAGGCAAAGCCCCAAGGTTCTGCTTACTTCTCGCTCCAGAGGATTTGTTGCTGCTCGGGTTTTTCACCGTAGTTAGCGTTTTCCCCTGGTCTGGCTAGGATTATAGCAGTTAGCAACTAAAGTCGCTAGCGGGCTTTTCCGCCCCGCACTAAAGTGCGGGGCTACCAAGCTATCCTTTTGTATGTGACAACAGCAGGCCCACCTCCATCAGGATAGACCGATCTTAGCGGTTGCTGGAGGGCGTCTAGAGTGGACTGGAGGGGCGTTTCTCTCAGATAACCCTCTTGAGCGGCTTTTTCTGGACATTCCCCACCCCTTTTTCCAAACAAAACCGCTTGCGTCAACAGGATGGAGAAAACCCTCCTGCCAGATGTGGCTCTGCCTACCGATCCCATGATGGATGAAACAGCTTGGATAGACCCCATTACAGCGGCCAGCTTCCGCCAGATTGACCAAGAGATCGGCCCCCACCCCTGGCAAGGGATCCCCTATGAGATCGTGCGCCGCGCCATCCACGCCACCGCTGACTTCGAGCTGCGGGATCGCTTTGTGTTCAGCCCCACGGCAGTTGAGGCGGGACTGGCGGCCCTGCGGCAACGGCGGCCGCTGGTGGTGGATGTGCGGATGGTGGCCGCCGGGATCCAAGCTGGCCTCGCGGCGCAGGGGATCCCGCTCCATTGCGCTTTGGACTGGGCAGAAGAGCCTCTTGAAGCCGGGCAAACGCGCACGGCCCAGGGGATGGTCAAGGTAGCCCGGCGCTACCCGGAAGCGATCTTTGTCGTCGGCAACGCGCCCACGGCGCTGCTGGCGCTGGTGGAAGAGATGCGGGCCCAGCGGATCCGGCCCAGCCTGGTGATCGGGGTGCCAGTGGGCTTTGTGGCAGTGGAAGAGGCCAAACGGGCGCTAGCGCAAACGGATGTCCCCCAGATTCGGGTGGAGGGCCGCAAAGGCGGATCCCCGGTGGCCGCTGCCATCGTCAATGCCCTACTGCTGGCCGCCCGCCGGGATCCCATCCCCAACTGACTAGAATTGGAACGACATCTTCAGACCTTTCCCATGACCCCCGAACAAGAGGAGTGGCTGATCCGCAACCTTCAGCTTCAACAAGAACAGCTTCAAGAGATCCGAGCCGAACAGCAGAGAGCTGCCGAGCGGTTTGAGGCCCAGATGACGGAGATGCGGCAGGCCTTTGCAGCCCAAATTGCCGAGATCCGAGCCGAGCAGCAGCGGGCCGCCGAGCGTTTCTCCGCCGAGATCGCCGAGATCCGAACTGAGCAGCAGCGGGCTGCCGAGCGCTTTGAGGCTCAGATGACGGAGATGCGGCAGGCCTTTGCCGCCCAAATTGCCGAGATCCGGGCCGAGCAGCAGCGGGCCGCCGAGCGTTTCTCCGCCGAGATCGCCGAGATCCGAACTGAGCAGCAGCGGGCTGCCGAGCGCTTTGAGGCTCAGATGACGGAGATGCGGCAGGCCTTTGCCGCCCAAATTGCCGAGATCCGGGCCGAGCAGCAGCGGGCCGCCGAGCGTTTCTCCGCCGAGATCGCCGAGATCCGAACTGAGCAGCAGCGGGCTGCCGAGCGCTTTGAGGTCCAGATGGCCGCAATGCGAGCCGAGCGGCAGGCCATCGAAGCCCAGCTCCAGACCGAAATCCAGGAGATCCGGACGCTGATTCAGCACAACCAGGAGCGGATTCGCCAGAACGAAGAGCGGGGAGATGAGCTGGAGAGGGCCATCCAGGAATCCCGCCGCGATATGCAGGCCGGCTTTGCCGAGCTGAGGGAGGCGCAAGCCCTGATGATGGAGCAATTCCGGGAGCGGGATGGCCGCCTGATCGAGGCTCATCTGGGCTTTATTCGGGAAATGCGGGAGATGCAGCGGGAAGTGGCGGAGTTGCGCCTGGATTTTCTCAACCACATGCGCCAGTACCACCCGCCTGTCGAACGCTAGATGGCTACGACAACATCTGGCCGATCACCTCAGCTTGCGGTTATAGGGGTAGCAGCAGATGGCTCGGTGGCCTCTTGGGCGATTCCCCCCCTCTCCCAAGCGCAAACCTTGGCCGGGCCCTCCAGCTTGCTGCAGCACTTTGCTGACCATCCGGCCCGCCAGATCCGGCTTACTGGACCAGTGGAAAGTTGGATCCCGCTTTTGCAAAAGGAGCTGGCGCAGGGATCCCTGGTTTTGTTGGCCAGCGGGGATCCGCTGTTTTTTGGGATTGGGCGCCTGTTAACGCAGTACTTCCCGGCGGAGCAACTGGCCTTTTATCCCCAAGTCAGCTCAGTGCAGTTGGCCCTCAACCGCCTGCAGATCCCCTGGCAGGAGGCCACCATCCTCAGCCTGCACGGGCGGGGGGTGGAGCGGTTGCAAGACGCCCTTAGGCAGGGATCCCCTCTTATTGTGGCCCTGACCGATCCGGAGCACACCCCGGCGGCGGTGGCCCAGTTTATCGCCGACCTGCGGCTGCCGGTGCGCTACCAGGGCTGGGTGTGCAGCCAACTGGGATCCCCCCACGAGCAGATCCTGCCCCTGCAAGAAGGGGAGAAATCTGCCTTCCCCAGCCCCAACTTGGTGGTGTTGCGGCGCGTTGAGCCGGAACCGGATCCCCGCCGCTGGCCTTTGGTGGGGATCCCGGACGACCAGTTCCACACCTTTCCCGACCAGCCCGGCCTGATCACCAAGCAGCCCATCCGACTGCTCACGCTGGGGGCGCTGCAACTGCCGCGGCAGGGAGTGGTGTGGGATATCGGGGCCGGCACCGGTTCCGTAGCCGTGGAGATCGCCCGCCTCTCTTCCCAGCTCCAGGTCTATGCCATCGAGCGCAACGCCATGGGCATTTGTCTTATCCGGCGCAACCGCCAACGCTTCGATCTGGAAAACCTGCACGTGATCCCGGGGACAGCGCCCCGGGTGCTGGCCGACCTGCCGGATCCGGAGCGGGTGTTGCTGGGGGGAGGCGGCAAAGGGATCCGCGATCTGCTGCCGGCGGTGGCGGCCCGCCTGCGGCCTGAGGGGATCTTGGTGGCTAACTTCGCCACCCTGGAAACCTGCAGCGAAGCTCTGCAATGGCTGCGCTCGCGGGGCTGGCAGGTGCGGGTGGAACACATCCAGATCTCCCGTTCCACGGCCTTGGCCGAGGGCACCCGCTTTTCCCCGCTCAACCCCGTTTACCTGCTGCAAGGGATCCCTTCAAATTTGAGGTTGCAGTAACGGCCTCGTCGCCCTGCCCCCAGCTGGGGGCAATTTACCCCTCGTCCTCCTCATCGGTGGTGAAGCTCGGTCGGTACAGGTAGGAGGGGCGGTTGGTCTTCTTAATTTGATCCTTGATGGACTCCAGGTCGATGTAGCGATCCGCCAAGTTAATTAGCTGGTCGCTGGTCATCGAGCGCAGGCTAACTACCTCCACCCGCGCCCCTTGGTAGCTGACGGCATTGACTGCATAGGCCAGATCCCCATCGCCGCTCACCAGCACCGCCGTCTCGTACCAGCGCACCAGCGACAACATGTCCACAGCGATTTCCACATCTAGATTGGCCCGCTTGGAGCCATCGGGCAGTTGGGTCAGCTCTTTGGTAACCACACGGTAGCCGTTGCGGCGCATCCAGAGCAAAAACCCCTGCTGCTTTTCGTTGTTGCGATCGACGCCGGTGTAGAAAAAGGAGCGCAGGAGGGGAGAACGGCCGGTCAGCGTCTTCAGCAGGCGGGTGTAGTCGATCTCAATGCCCATCTGTAGGGCGGCATAGAAGAGGTTGGATCCGTCGATAAAGATGGCCACGCGCCCACGGTCGTCCTGGAAGGGATCCGGGGGCTGAAAGCCGGGCTCAGGATCAAGACGCAACATTCGGGCTTTCTTCTCCAAGTTTTGGCAAAGGGATAGAAAAAGATAAAGTATTAAAAGCTATAGGAACAAGGCGTCGGCAAAAAAGGCCCTGGCTGGAGAGATACGTCATTTACCCTAGCGCAGGAAGCTCCCTCCACCCGGAAGACTTCCAAAATCCTAAAGAAAAATACTCACCGGAGGACGCTTGCAGATGCCCGCCCAAGAGGGGCCGCCCCCTTACTGTTTTTCCACCCCCTTGCGCAGGGGGGTGTTGCGCAGCCGCTACCGGCGCTTCTTTGCCGAGGTGGAGCTGGAAAATGGGCAACCGGTAACCGCTCACTGCCCCAACACCGGGCCGATGACGGGGGTTTGCCAGGTGGGAGCGCCTGTGTACCTCTCCTATCACCCCGATCCCAAGCGCAAATTGGCCTACACCTGGGAGATGATCCAGGTGGAAGGGGTGTGGGTGGGGATCAACACCGGCCTGCCCAATCGCCTGGTGGAATGGGGGCTGGCACGAGGGTGGTTTCCCCAATTGGCGGAGTTCTCCCGCTGGCAACGGGAAGTGACTTGCGGCAGGAGCAAAATCGACTTCCTGCTGATGGGAGACTCTGGCTTGGCCTACCTAGAGGTTAAAAATACCACTTGGGCCGTGGGATCCCGCGCCCTGTTTCCCGATACGGTGACGACTCGCGGCCAAAAGCACCTGGAAGATCTCATCGAGATCCGCCGGCAAGGGCAGCGGGCTCTGCTGCTGTATTGGATCAACCGCGCCGATTGCACCGAGTTTGCCCCCGGCGAAGAACGGGATCCCCGCTATGCCCATCTGTTTCGCCAGGCGCTGCAGGCTGGGGTTGAGGTGCTGCCCTACCGGATCGCGGTCTCGCCACAGGGGATCCGTCCGCTGGGTTTGGCCAAAATAGTGGCCTGAGCGTCGTCTTGGAAACCTGCTGCCATGCAAGTGGCCACCTGGAACGTCAACTCCATTCGCACCCGGCTGCCCCAGGTTTTGGCTTGGCTGGACAAGCAGGGATCCCTGGATGTGCTCTGCTTGCAGGAGACCAAGGTGGTGGATGCGGACTTTCCCCGCGCGCCCTTTGAGGAGCGAGGCTTTTACGTAGAAGTGTACGGGCAGAAAGCCTACAACGGCGTTGCCCTGATCAGCCGGGAGGTGCCGGAAAAAGTAGAGCGTGGCTTTGGGGCCCTGCTGCCGGCAGCGGCGGAGCTGGACGAGCAAAAGCGGCTGATCGGCGGCCTCTACCGCGGCATCCGCATTCTCAACCTCTACGTGCCCAATGGCGAGGCGGTGGGATCCGACAAGTACGCTTACAAATTGCACTGGTTGGCCCGCCTGAAGGATTACCTCAACATCGCCCTGGGCCAGGGGCAGCCCATCCTCCTCTGCGGCGACTTCAACATCGCCCCCGAAGACCGGGATATTTACGATCCCCGCAAAGCCGGGGAAATCATGGCCTCGGAGCCGGAGCGGCAGGCCCTGCGGGAGATCCTGGCTTTGGGGTTTGAGGATGCCTTTCGCAAATTCACCCCGGATCCCGGACATTTTAGCTGGTGGGACTACCGCGGGGGTGGGTTCCAGAAGAACCGCGGCTGGCGCATCGATCACTTCTACCTTTCCCCTCTGCTCCAGGACAAAGCTACTGCCTGCTGGATCGACGTCGAACCGCGGCGGGCACAAAAGCCCAGCGACCATGCCCCTGTGGTTGTGGAGCTGGCAATCTGAAATCCCCAGGCTGCTCGCTTGCCAATCCTTAATTTCAAGACAACAGCGGCCACCTGCGTTAGGCTGATAAGTGTTAACGAATGTATCGGGCTATCGCGATGGCGCTCTTTGGTTTTGGCAAATTGGGCAAGAAACTGACCCTGCCCACCCCGGAGGAGGCTTTGCCGGGCCGCTCCGAGCCAATGGCGATCGTCAACCGGCACTACGTCAAGGGCACGCCGCTAAAGCCCCCCTTTCCGGAGGGCATGGAGCTGGCCCTGTTCGGCATGGGCTGCTTCTGGGGAGCCGAGCGCAAGTTTTGGCAGTTGCCGGGAGTGTTCACTACTGCGGTGGGCTACGCCGGCGGGTATACTCCCAACCCAACCTATGAGGAGGTTTGCACCGGCTTGACCGGCCACAACGAGGTGGTGCGGGTGGTTTACGATCCGGCTCAAATCAGCTACCTGCAGCTTTTGAAGGTGTTTTGGGAAAACCACGATCCCACCCAAGGGATGCGGCAGGGCAATGATGTGGGCACCCAGTATCGCTCCGGCATCTACGTCTATTCCCAGGCCCAGCAGGAGCTGGCAGAAAAAACCCGCGATCTCTACCAGCAAGCCCTGAGCGCCCACGGCTACGGCCAGATCACCACTGAGATCCTGGACGCCCCAGAGTTCTACTACGCCGAAGACTACCACCAGCAATACCTGGCCAAGAATCCGCGCGGCTACTGCGGCTTGGGCGGCACCAAAGTTCCCTTGCCAGAGCTGGCTGCCGAGTCTGTTTGAGCCACACCCTGGCCGTCCCACCCTCACCCCCGGCCCCTCTCCCTGAGGGAGAGGGAAGTTAGAGCGGCGCGTTCGTGATGAGGTTGCCTAGCGATAAGGATCCCAAAGAAGGCCTAGAAGATGCGGCGGGAAGGGGATCCCCGCTCTAGCAGCTCCTTGGCCACCAGGGTCACCACTGCCAGCAAGGAGAGCACCACCGCTGCCGCATAGGCCGAGCCCGTGGCATAGCTGCGGTAGGCATCTTCCACAAACAAGGGAAGGGTCTGGGTACGGCCGATGATGTTGCCGGAGACCACGGCCACCGCCCCGAACTCCCCCATGGCGCGGGCATTGGTCAGGATGACGCCGTAGAGAAGGCCCCAGCGGATGTTGGGCAGGGTGATGCGCAAGAAGATCTGCCAGGAATTGGCCCCCAGCGTTTTGGCGGCCTCTTCCTCTTCGGTGCCGGCCTCTTCCAACACCGGCAGCACCTCCCGCACCACAAAGGGCAAAGTGATGAAAGCGGTGGCCAGCACAATGCCCGGAAAGGCAAAAATGACCCGCAGATTCCAGGATCCCAGCCAACCCTGACGGCCAAAGATCAGCACCAGCATCAGGCCGGCCACCACTGGCGAAATGGAAAAGGGCAGATCGATGAGGCTGAGCAGCAAGGCCCGCCCCGGAAAACGGCGGCGAGCCAGGGCCAAGGCGGCACAGAGGCCGAAAAGGGTATTGAGAGGCACGACAACCAAGGCAGTCAGCACCGTCAATCGGAGGGCACTGAGCAGCTCCCGCTCGGTCAGGTGCTGCAGAAAAGCTGGGATCCCTTCTCGAAACGCTTGGTAGAAGATGTTCACCACCGGGATCCCAAGCAGCAGGGCAATGTAGAGCCCGACAATGCCGATCAACAGGCCCGACAGCCAAGGGTTTGTCGATGGCTCCGGTTGGACCCCCGATATCCCGTCAGGTTTCATGGCGACTTCCCCAAGCTTGCAGAAGGTTAATCACCACCAGCGACAAGAAAGAGATCCCCAGCATCACTGTCCCGATTACCGTTGCCCCGGCATAGTCGTACTGTTCCAGCCGCTGGATCACCAGCACTGCCGCGATGAGATCCCGGAAGGGGATGCTGGAGGCGATGATAACGATGGAGCCATATTCGCCCACAGCGCGGGAAAACCCCAGGGCCACCCCGGTTAAAACAGCGGGCAAAATCTGGGGCAGCACCACCCGCCAGAAGGTCTGCCAGCGGGAGGCGCCCAAACTCCAGGCCGCTTCTTCCACCTCTTGTTCCAGCTCCTGCAGCACTGGCTGCACCGTCCGCACCACAAAGGGAAAAGAGATAAACAGCATCGCCACCCCCACCCCCAAGCGAGTGAAGGCAATGCGGATCCCCAAGGGGGCCAACAGGGATCCAATCCAGCCGTTGCTGCTGTAAACCGTCGCCAGGGTGAGGCCGGCAACAGCCGTGGGCAGGGCAAAGGGCAGATCAATCAACCCCTCGAGGAGCTTTTTGCCGGGAAAGGTGTAGCGCACCAACACCCAAGCCGTCAGGGTGCCCATTACACCATTCACTAAGGCCGCCAGCAGCGCAGTTACAAAAGTAACTTCATAGGCGGAGAGGGCCACCGGATCCGTCGCGATCCGCCAAAACTCCGCCCAGCCCACGCTGCTGGACTTGGCGATCAAGGCGGCCAGCGGCAGGGCCAACATCAGGAAGAGATAGCCCAAGCTCAGCCGCCACGGCCAAGACAGTTGAAACCCAGCTTGCTGCAACTTTCCTCAAGCTCCCAGCGACATCGGACTTCGTCCCGCCGTCGCCAGCGGGGTCATGGCAGTTTTCTTGTCGTTTTTTTTGAGGGGAAAGGCCTTGACCACCTTGGGACGGACATAGACCTGCTGCCCCACCTGCAGCGGCTGGCTGGCGTATTGATCCCGGCTCAGGTGGGCCCAGAGGGATCCGCCATCGCTCAAGACCAGCTCCGCCTGGATCTCCCGCCCCAGGTGGATGATCGCTTTTACCCACGCGGGGACGCCGCTGCTATTGGGGTTGACCTCGATCTGCACATCGTGGGGGCGCAAGAAAAGCTGGTGCGGGCCGGCCTGCGCCTCGGGAAGCTGGCAAGATAACAGGGAGCGGGGAGAGAGCTCGTTAACCGGGCCGATAAAGCTCATGACAAAGGGGGTGGCCGGGTGATCGTAGATCTCGGCAGGGGATCCCACCTGCTCGATCCGCCCCTGGTTCATGACCACGATCTGGTCGGCCACCTCCATGGCCTCCTCTTGGTCGTGGGTAACCAAGACGGTGGTGACGTGCACCTTGTCGTGCAGGCGCCGCAGCCACTGGCGCAGCTCCTTGCGCACCCTGGCATCCAGCGCCCCAAAAGGCTCGTCCAAAAGCAATACCTGCGGCTCCACCGCCAAGGCGCGGGCCAGGGCCACCCGCTGCCGCTGCCCCCCCGAAAGCTGCGAGGGATAGCGATCCCCAAACCCCGACAGTTGCACCAGCTCCAACAGCTCGTCCACCCGCGCCCGGATCTCGGCCCGCGAAGCTTTGCGGATCTCCAGGCCAAAGGCAATGTTCTGCCGCACCGTCATGTGCTTGAACAGGGCGTAGTGCTGGAAGACAAAGCCAACATTGCGCTCCTGGACGCTGGCGTGGGTGGCATCCCGACCGGTGAGGAAAATCCGCCCCGTGTCCGGCTTTTCTAGACCAGCAATGAGGCGCAAGAGGGTGGATTTGCCCGAACCCGACGGCCCCAACAGGGCGACCAGGGATCCCGTGGGAATGGTGAGATCCGTAGGGTGGAGGGCCTGAAACTGCCCAAAACGCTTCGATACCCCTGCGATGGTGATGCCCATAGGTTCTGCCTAGCTAAGGGTTGGCCGGACGGCGTTTCTGACGAAGGAGGGAGCCTCTAATCTACGGTAAACCTGTCAACAAACCGTTGATACAGCCCCCAGGATACCCCGAACGGGGAGAGGAAGACAAGGGATCGGTCTACAACTGGGCTTGGATGCGGTCAAACAAAGCCCCGTCGGCAAAGAAGCGGTTCTGGACAGCTTCCCAGCCGCCCAGGTCGGCGACAGTCACCAGATTTTTGATGGGAGGGTAGCGCCAGGCAAACTCTTGGGCCACCGTGGGCTCCACCGGCCGAAAACCCACCTCGGCAAAGGCCCGCTGCGCCTCGGGAGTAAAGAGGTAGTCCACAAAGGCTTCGGCCACGGCGCGGGTGCCCTTGCGGTCTACGTTGGCATCCACCACCGCTACCGGGTTGTCGATGGAAATGTTGGGATCCGGCACCACGTAGGGCAAGGGCTGGCCGCGCAAGCCCGCCAGGATCACCTCATGTTCGTAGGTGAGCAGGGCATCCCCCTGCCCTTTTTGGAAAAAGACATCCGTAGCCTCCCGCGAGTCCCGCGGCAGGACGCGGACGTTTTTGTAGACCTGAGTAGTGAAGGCTAGAGCCTGCGGCTCAGGGACAGCGCTCCAGAGGGCCAAAAAGTTCCAGCGGGCACCCCCGGAGGTTTTGGGGTTGGCAGTAACCACCTGCAAGCCGGGCCGAGCCAGATCCGTCCAGGAGCGGATATCGTGGGGGTTGCCCTCCCGCGTTACCATCACCACCACCGAACGGGTGACGATCCCCTGGTTGGGTGTGCGACTTTCCCAACCCGGCCGAATCAGGCCGGCAGCCACAATGCGCTCCACATCCAGGCCTAGGGCCAGGGCCACCACATCGGCATCCAGCCCCTCGATGACCGCCCGCGCCTGCGTTGCCGAGCCGGCGTAGCTGCTTTCCACCCGCACCCGTTGTCCGGTCTGGGCCAGCCAATGGGCCTCAAAGGCAGGGATGATCTGGCGGTAGGCATCGCGGGTCACCGCAAAAGAAGCCAGAAGAATCCTCACTTCCCCGTGGGATCCCACCCCACAGCCACCTAGCCCCAGCAGAAGGAATCCCACCGCCAGCCACCGCCCCGCTCTCCCCCACCAGGCCACCGCGACGGGTGAAGGGATCCCCAATGGCTTCCCCGCTGCCCCTTCCATCTTCACCGCCATCCCCAAAAACTTCTCCACTTCTCCGTCCCTCACCCCCAACCCCTCTCCCAAAAGGCGAGGGGAGGTTGGAGGCTAAGGAACTATTCTACGGTAATCCAGTCGGCAAACCGTTTTTAGACCAGGGATCCCTAGGCGGGGCAGGGGGTGGGGGGCGCCGCGTCGGCAGCGAGATCCAGCGTGGCATTGAGGAGGCCGGGATCCTCCGGGGAGGGGAGCAACTGGAACCCTAGCCGCTTGCACAGGCGGCGCATGCCCTCGTTTTCGCTGAGCACCTCGCCGGCCAGACGCCGGATTCCTTCGCAGCGGGCCACCTGAATCAGGCGGGTCAGCAGCTCCGTGCCGATCCCCTGCCGTTGATAGGGATCCGCCACCAGCAGGGCAAACTCCGCCTCTTCGGGGAGGCCGTGTCTTTTGGAGAGGCGGCTGATGCCGAGGATTGTGGCTTCTGGCTCCTGTTTTTCCGCCACCAGGGCGATCTCGCGGTCGTAGTCGTTGAAGCAGATGCGGATTAAGCGCTCGTGGGCGATGCGGGCGCTGTATTTGATGGGGTGGAAGTAGCGCAGGTAGATGCTGTAGTCGGAGACGTGGCGGTGAAAATCGATCACCAAAGGCTCGTCTTCAGGGCGAATGGGGCGAATGGTGATGCCGTCCCGGAAGCTCCAGATGTACTGGGTGGGATAGGGGCGGATGGCCAACGGCACCGGTGGTTCTTGCTCTGAGCGCAGAATGACGCGGGCATCCAAAGCCACCAGCCCCTCGCCCGAGGCCAGCAGGGGGTTGATGTCGATCTCCTTGATCTCCCGCTGTTCGGCCACCAGTTGGCTGAAGCGCACCAAAAGCTGTTCCAGCGCTTCCAGCTTGACGGCTCGGCGCCCCCGCACCCCCTTGAGGGCCTTGTAGATGAGGGTATTCTCCATCAGGCGCCGCGCCAAGGTGGTGTTGAGGGGGGGAAGGCCGATGGCGCGATCCTGGAACACTTCCACCAATTGGCCGCCGCTGCCAAACAGCAACACCGGCCCAAACTGGGGATCCTCGCTGCTGCCCAGGATCAGCTCGTAGCCGTCGGTGCGGATCATCGGCTGCACCGTCACCCCTTGGAAGTGCTGGGATCCGGCTTTTTCGGCAACATTGGTCTGGATCTGCCGGTAGGCCCGCCGCACCGACTCGGCATCGGGCAGGTTGAGCTGCACGCCGCCCACATCGGTCTTGTGGGTGAGGGTGTGGGAGTAGAGCTTGAGCACCACCGGGTAGCCGATTTGTTCGGCGGCCTCTACAGCCGCTTCCGGGCTCTCGGCCACCCGCGTGGGCACCACCGGGATCCCGTAGGCGGCCAGGAGCTCCTTGGACTCGACCTCGGTCAGGAGCGTGCGGCCTTGCCGCCGGGCTTGGCTGAGGATTGGCTGCACCCTCTCGCGCTCGACCGCTGTTGCAGGGGGCAGCGCGGGGGTTTCGTAGAGGGCCTTGAGGTTGTCGCTGAAGCGCCACAGATAGCTGAACACCCGCGCCGCCTGATCCGGATAGCGGTAGGTGGGGATCCCGGCCTGGTTGAGGATCTGCTCGCCGGCATCCACCAGGGCTCCCCCCATCCAACTGGCCAGGATGGGTTGGCGAGATCCGCTGCGCCGCCAGGTCTCCACCACCTTGGCGGCCGTGGCGGTGGGATCTGTCATCGCCTGGGGGGTGAGGATCACCAGACAGCCCTGGCTGCCGGGATCCCGCAGCACGATCTCCAGCGCCTGGGCAAAGCGCTCCGGCCCGGCATCGCCCAAAACGTCGATGGGGTTGCCGTGGCTCCAGTGGGGCGGCAGGATCTGGCTGAGCTGCTCCAGCGTCTCCGGGGCAAGAGAGGCCAGGGATCCGCCGGCGCGAATGAGGGCGTCGGTGGCCAGCACCCCTGGCCCGCCGGCATTGGTGAGGATGCTGAGGTGGGGCCCTTGCGGACGGGGCTGTTTGGCCAGCACCTCCGCCATGTCGAAGAGATCTTCAATGTGATCCACCCGCAGCACGCCGCAGCGGCGGAAGGCCGCATCCAAAACCGCGTCGCTGCCGGTGAGGGATCCCGTGTGGGAGGCCGCCGCCTGGGCCGCCGCCTGGGTGCGCCCCGCCTTGATGACGATGATGGGCTTGCTCAGCGCCACCTCGCGGGCCGCCGACAAAAACGACCGCGCATCCCCGACGGATTCCATGTAGAGGACGATGCTGTGGGTATGGGGATCCTGGCCCAGGTAGTCGATGAGATCCCCCCAGCCCACATCCAGCATCGATCCCAGGGAGATAAAGGCGCTAAAGCCGACATTTTCCTGCAGGCTCCAGTCTAGGATCGAGGTGCAGAGGGCCCCGCTTTGGCTGATAAAGCCCACGTTGCCGGGCCGGGCCATCTGGGCCGCAAAGGTGGCATTTAGGCCCGTGTGGGGGTTTTGGATCCCCAGGCAGTTGGGGCCAATCAGGCGCAGCTTGCCGCGGGCAGCCTCTTGGATGGCCTTTTCCAGCTCCAGCCCCTCGGGGCCGATTTCCTTAAAGCCCGCCGAGAGGACAATAGCTCCCTTGACGCCGGCCTCGACGCATTCTTGAATAACCGCCGGCACCCCGGCTGCCGGGATGGCGATGATGGCCAGATCCACCGGCTCCGGCAAAGCAGACAGCCGCTCATAGGCCCGGATGCCCAACACCTGGTGCCGCTTGGGGTTGACCGGGTAGACCGTGCCCCCAAACGGGTGGCTGATCAGGTTCCACAAGACCGTGCGCCCAACACTGCCCTCCCGCTCTGTTGCCCCCACCACCGCCACCGAGCGGGGCAGAAAAATGGGATCTAAGGGGTGGGATCTGGCCTTCCAGATGTCGAGGCTGGGGTCAGGGCGGCGCCGCATGGGCTTACTCCTCAATGTCTGGTGACTAGGCCAACACCGGCTCCGGCTGGTGGTAGAGGGCAGCCTCCACCCGGCAGCCCCGGTAGGCCAAGACGTACAGCTCCTTCATGTCCTGAATCAGCGGGTAGCGGGGGTTGGCGCCGGTGCATTGATCATCGAAAGCCTGCTCCGCCATCGCCTCCAGACGGTCGTAGAACGCCTGCTCGCTCTCGCTGAGGGCCTCGCGGATGGTAGCCGGGATCCCTAGCTTCCGCTTTAGCTCCTCGATGGCCTCAATGAGGCGCATGACCTTTTCATCATCATTGGCTCCGCCCAACTGCAGGTAATCGGCAATCTCGGCATAGCGGTGCTTGGCGTTGGGGTAGCGGTATTGGGGGAAGATGGCCTGCTTAAAGGGGGCGTCGGTGGCGTTGTAGCGGATGACGTGGGTAATCATCAGGGCATTGGCCAGGCCGTGGGGCAGGTGGAAGGTGGATCCCAGCTTGTGGGCCAAGGAGTGGCACACCCCCAAAAAGGCGTTGGCAAAGGCCATGCCGGCAATGGTGGCGGCGTAGTGGACTTTTTCTCTGGCTTCTGGATCTTCGGCCCCCTTCTCGTAGGCCCGCGGCAGGTAGGTCATCAGCAGCTTAATCGCCTGCAGCGCCAGCCCATCGGTAAACTCGCTGGCCATCACCGAGACATAGGCTTCCAAAGCATGGGTGAGGGCATCGAGGCCGCCGTAGGCGGTTAGCTTCTTGGGCATCTTCAAAGTGAGATCCGGATCCACAATGGCCATGCTGGGGGTGAGGGCGTAGTCGGCCAGTGGGTACTTGATCCCCACCCGGTCGTCGGTGACTACGGCAAAGGGCGTCACCTCGGATCCCGTCCCGGAAGTGGTGGGGATGCAGACCAGTTGGGCTTTTTGCCCCAGCGGCGGCAGCTCGTAGACCCGCTTGCGGATGTCCATAAAGCGCGTGGCCAGGCCTTCAAACTCCACCTGCGGCTGCTCGTACATCAGCCACATCACCTTGGCCGCGTCCATCGGGGATCCGCCCCCCACGGCGATGATCACATCCGGCTGGAATTGGCGCAACTGCTCCAGGCCGCGGTTGACGTTGCTGAGGGTGGGATCCGGCTCCACGTCGTGGTAGACATCCCACTTGATCTGCAGTTCGTCCAAAACCCGGGTAACCGCCTGCAGCACGCCCAGCTCGAAGAGGGGCCTATCGGTAACCAAAAAAGCCCGTTTTTTGCCGGCCAACTCCCGCAGCGCCACCGGTAGACATCCCGGCTTGAAGTAGATCTTGGGCGGCACCCGAAACCAGAGCATATTTTCCCGCCGGTAGGCCACCGTTTTAATGTTGAGCAGGTGGCGCGGCCCCACATTGTCCGAGACCGAATTGCCCCCCCAAGTGCCACAGCCTAGGGTGAGCGAGGGATCCAGCCTGAAGTTATAGAGATCCCCAATTGCTCCCTGGGAAGAGGGGGTGTTGATCAGCACCCGCGCTGTTTGTAGGGCATTTTCAAAGTAGGCAATATCGTCCCGATTGGCGGGATCGGTATACAAAACAGAGGTGTGGCCCCGCCCCCCGAAATTGACCACTTGGACGGCCATATCGACAGCGCTGGGGAAATCCTTGGCGCGGTAGAGGGCCAAAACAGGAGCCAATTTTTCGTAGGAAAACGGCTCTTCGGGCCCCACCTTCTCCACTTCCCCAATCAGCAGCTTGCTGCCTTCGGGTACCTGGATCCCGGCCAGAGCAGCGATGGTCTGCACCGATTGGCCAACAATAGCTGGATTGAGACGGCCATCCTTGAGGAGAATGCGGCGCACCGCTTGCGTCTGTTCCGGATCCAAAAAGTAGGCCCCTCGATGGCAAAACTCCGCCTTCACCTGCTCATAAACGGCCTCCACCACGATCACCGCCTGTTCCGAGGCGCAGATCATGCCGTTGTCAAAAGTTTTGCTGAGCAAGATCGAGCTGACAGCTGTGGGAATGTCGGCGCTGGCGTCGATCACCGCCGGCGTGTTGCCCGCCCCCACACCCAGCGAGGGGTGGCCGGAGGAATAGGCCGCCTTGACCATGCCAGGGCCCCCGGTGGCCAGGATCAACTTCACCTCCGGATGTTGCATCAAAGCCTGAGACAGCTCGATGGTGGGCTCGTCGATCCAGCCGATCAACCCCACAGGCGCACCGGCTGCCTCAGCCGCCTCCTTGACCACCTTGGCCGCGGCAATGGTGCATCGTTTGGCGCGGGGGTGAGGGGAAAAGATGATGGCGTTGCGGGTTTTCAGGGTGATGAGAGCTTTGAAAATGGTTGTCGAAGTGGGGTTGGTGACTGGCACAATGCCCGCCAAAAGCCCCACCGGCTCGGCAATGCGCTCGTAGCCAAAACTCTCGTCCCGCTCGATGACGCCACAGGTTTTCTCGTGTTTGTATTTGTTGTAAATGTATTCAGAGGCAAAGTGATTTTTGATCACCTTGTCTTCCACAATCCCCATGCCGGTCTCTTCCACGGCCAGCTTGGCCAGCGGGATCCGTTCGTTGTTGGCGGCCAGGGCAGCTTTGTGAAAGATCCGATCCACCTGTTCCTGGGTGAAGGTGGCATACTCAGCCTGGGCAGCTTTTACCTGTTGGATCAGAGCTTCCAGTTCCTCGAGGTTGGTGACAGGCATAGGTGGATCCTCCAAAATTACATCCATACAGGTTAAAAGTTGAGGCAACCGTTAGAAATTGCTGCAAGACTCCATGGGCCTGCTGACCGGCTAAGCGCCAACAGGCGCGGGAACCTGGATCTCAGTGGTCATTTTTGGGGGATGGGTAAGGGTGTTGTGGATGATGCACGCATCGACTGCCTTTTCCAACCCTTTTTGGTGTTTTTCGTCGAGCGGGATCCCACTTTTCACCCGAATGCAAATGTTGTCTAGGCGGGCAGGGTGCTCGACTTTATCTGCGGTAACAACCACTTCCAGCCCTTTGGGATCCAACTGCCGCGCTTCCAAATACTTGACGGCATAGAACCCCACACAAGCACCCAAAGAGGCCAAAAACCACTCCGGCGGCGTCATTCCCTGATCTTGGCCGTGGTTGTCCAAAGGCTGATCGCTGAGGATGCGATGGCCGCGGCTTTGGGCTTGAAATTGAACGCCATTTTGGTAGGTTACGCGCACTTCCACCGGGGATCCCTCCTCCTTTTTGGAGCTACCAGAGTTGGCAAGCTGCTAGACTATTGGGTTCAACTAAGTTCAACTTAGCATTACCTTGGAGACAGCCTAAGGACTTTAGAGATGACTTTGGGATCAGGCTGGCTCAAGTCAGAATTGGCTCTAGTTTTGTTGCTGTCGCTCCAGCGATAAACTAAACTGCCACCAATCCCCGCTCGCGAAAGATCTGCAAAGCGTGGTTGATCTGTTCCGGGGTGGGCGGCTGAACATCGCTGAGGGTATAGGGCAATCCCAACTGCTGCCATTTGTATTCCCCCATCTTGTGAAAGGGCAAAACTTCCACCCGCTCCACGTTGGAGAGCGTGGCCACAAACTCGGCCAAGCCCTTGATGTTTTCCTCGGGATCTGTTAGCCCGGGAACCAGCACAAAACGAATCCAGGTGGGCTTGTGAATCTGATCCAAATAGCGAGCCAGATCGAGAGTGGGCTGCAGCGAAACGCCGGTAACTTTGCGATAGAGCTCCGGCAGATAGGACTTGATATCCAGTAGCACCAAGTCTGTATGGGCCAACACCGGCTTGGCCACGCCCAAGGGCGCATAGCCGGAAGTATCTAGAGCCGTGTGCAAGTCCAGCTCATGGCAGCGGCGGAAAATCTCCGCCACAAAGTTGGGCTGCATCAACGGTTCCCCCCCGCTGGCCGTGACTCCCCCGCCCTTGAGGTAGTAGTTGCGGCAGCGCTGGATCTCCGCCATGAGGGAATCCACCGTCACCACCTGGCCGGCATTGGGATCCCGACAGTCGGGATTGTGGCAGTACAGACAGCGCAGAGGACAGCCCTGCAGAAAGATAACAAAGCGGATCCCTGGCCCATCTACCGTGCCACAGGTCTCGACCGAGTGAATGCGGCCGGTTATCGGCGTCAAGGGGTTGAGCGGGGTATCCATACTTCTATCCTCAACAGCTTTTGCAAAATATCAATTAATCTTGAGGTTTTCTTCCCAATTGCTGTCTATGCTGCGCACACCATGGTTTTGTCTCTTTTGAGATTTGGGCTTTACCCGAACTGGGTTTTGCTTAACAGTTGACAACCCCTGGAAAGACCCCCCTACTGGGAAACACCTGCCGAGATGTTGTGCAGGCGATGGGCTTTGGGATCAAAGCCCGCCGGGAAATGGGTATAGGCATCGTAATCGGCGTGATCCAGCAAAGCCCCCTCCAAGAGGGCACCGCGGAAATCGCTGCCGAAAAGCAGGCATCCCCGCAGATCCGCTCCCGATAGGTTGGCGCCGGTGAAATCGGCAAAGCTGAGGTCACACCCCCGCAGGTTGGCGCCTGCCAGGTTGGCCCCTCTGAAATCAGCAGAGCGCAGGTCGGCACCGGCTAGGTGGATGCCCCGCAAGTCGGCCTGGGGCAGCTCGATCCCCTGGAAATCGCGCCGTCCCGCCGCGTAGTCTCTCACCAAGTCCAAAACGCTATAGCTCATCGAACCTCCTTGCTTGGGGAGGGGGATCCCTTCCCTCGACCCTGCTACGGGCAGCCTTCCGGGATCCCCCACTCCGCCGTTTTCCGTTAGAAGTGTTGGTGGAAGGTGCGGTTAATCACATCCAGTTGTTGCTCGCGGGTGAGCTTGATGAAGTTCACCGCGTAGCCAGACACTCGGATGGTGAGCTGGGGATAGAGCTCGGGGTGCTCCATGGCGTGCAGCAAGGTCTCGCGGTTGAGAACGTTCACGTTGAGGTGAAAGCCGCCATCCCGCATGTAGCCGTCCAGCAGCCCCACCAGGTTGGCAACCCGCTCCTCGGCGGTGCGACCTAGGGCCGCCGGCACAATCGAGAAGGTGTTGGAGATGCCATCCAGGGCGTCGTCGTAGGGCAGCTTGGCCACAGAAGCCAGCGAGGCCACCGCCCCCTTGGTGTCCCGGCCGTGCATGGGGTTGGCCCCCGGCGCAAAGGGCTCGCCGGCCCGCCGCCCATCGGGGGTGTTGCCGGTTTTTTTGCCGTAGACCACGTTGGAGGTGATGGTGAGGATGGACTGGGTGGGGATGGCGTTGCGGTAGGTCTTGTGCTTGCGCAGCTCCGCCATGAAGGTCTGCACCAATTGCACCGCCATCTGGTCAACCCGGTCGTCGTTGTTGCCGTATTTGGGGAAGTCCCCCTCCACCGCGTAATCCACCACCAGGCCGCGCTCGTCCCGGATAGCCCGCACCCGCGCGTACTTGATGGCCGAGAGGGAATCCGCCACCACCGACAGGCCGGCCAGGCCAAAGGCCATGGTGCGCAGCACGTCCCGGTCGTGCAGGGCCATCTCCAGGCGCTCGTAGCAGTACTTGTCGTGCATGTAGTGGATGATGTTCATGGTGTTGACGTAGGTCTTGGCCAGCCAGGCCATCATCTGCACCAGGCGCGGCCACACCTCGTCATACTCCAGCACCTCAGAAGTAATGGGGGCATAGGCCGGGGCCACCTGCTCGCCGGAGATCTCGTCCCGGCCGCCATTGATGGCATAGAGTAGGCACTTGGCCAGGTTGACCCGCGCCCCAAAAAACTGCATCTGCTTGCCGATGCGCATGGCCGACACACAGCAGGCGATGCCGTAGTCATCCCCCCAGTAGGGGCGCATCAAGTCGTCGTTTTCGTACTGGATGGAGCTGGTTTCGATGGAGACCTTGGCGCAGTAGCGCTTGAAGGCTTCCGGCAGCCGCTCCGACCAGAGCACCGTCAGGTTGGGCTCCGGTGCCGGCCCCAGGTTGTAGAGGGTATGCAGCATGCGGAAGCTGGTCTTGGTAACCAGAGGCCGCCCATCCAGCCCCATGCCGCCGATGCACTCGGTTACCCAGGTGGGATCCCCGCTAAAGAGCTCGTTGTACTCCGGCGTGCGCAAAAACCTGACCATGCGCAGCTTCATGACAAAGTGGTCGATGAGCTCTTGGGCCTCTTCCTCGGTGAGGATCCCGGCCTGCAGATCCCGCTCGATGTAGATGTCTAGGAACGTGGAGACCCGCCCCAGGGACATGGCAGCGCCATTTTGCTCTTTGACGGCTGCCAGGTAGGCCAGGTACAGCCACTGGATGGCCTCGCGGGCGTTGCTGGCCGGACGGCCCAGGTCAAAGCCGTAGCTGGCCCCCATTTCCTTGAGCTCGTGTAGGGCTTTGATCTGCTCCGAGAGCTCCTCCCGCAGGCGGATGGTTTCTTCATCCATCGTGTCCAGGTCGAGGCTGGCTTTTTGCGCCTCCTTGTCCTCAATCAGCCGATCCACCCCATAGAGGGCCACCCGCCGGTAGTCGCCGATGATGCGGCCCCGCCCATAGGCGTCCGGCAAGCCCGTGATGATGCCAGAGCGGCGGCAGCGGCGCATCTCCTCCGTGTAGGCGTCGAAAACCCCGTCGTTGTGGGTCTTGCGGTACTTGGTAAAGATTTCCTTAACCTTTGGATCCAGCTCGTAGCCGTAGGCCTTGAGGGCCGTCTCCACCATGCGGATGCCGCCGAACGGCATAATGGCCCGCTTCAGGGGCTTGTCGGTCTGTAGGCCTACAATTTGCTCCAGCTCCCGGTCGATATAGCCCGGCGGGTGGCTGGTGATGCTGGAAGGAAGGTCCGTGTCGGCATCCAAAACCCCCCGCTCCCGCTCCAGCGCCATCAAATCCTTAACCTTGGCCCACAGCCGCTGCGTGCGTTCGCTGGCCGGCGCCAAGAAGCTTTCGTCGCCGGTGTAGGGAGTGTAATTGCGCTGAATAAAATCTCGGACATCAATGCAGCGTTGCCACCGTCCCGGCAGAAAATCTCTCCCAATCGTTTGATCGGATACTTTGCGTTCTGTGGTTTTTTGGGCCTTCGATTCTGTAGATAAAGCTACAGAACGCTGCGCGCTTGCTATCATAACAATCCTCCCGGCTATTACGCCTAACAACTCCGCCAATAGGCTGGCGACAGGGCGAGGCGACGCCTCAGCAGCTGCCAAAAGCTACAACAATCTTTGCAAAAGGGAAGGTCTAGCCACTCACTTGAGGGACAGCTTTTAGCAACTCTGCTGTTTCTTTTTTTAGATGTTGGCCCTACACCTCGCCCACTTCAATTTTAGTCTCTTGCCCTGGGAAGATGTTTTTGTGGGCGCATTTTTAACCGTGTTTTTTAATGTTGTCTTAAGAGTTTGCTGGAAAGAGTTTTGACCTTTTCCCTCGCCGAAGGGCCGACCTATGCTGAGGTAGGGCAGCCCCGGTTGCCCCACCAGAAGACCTGGTGTTCGCGTTAGCAGTGCGTTTTCTATGAAGTTTTCTATGAACCCGTCCATTCGAATTGTCCAAGGGATCCACCACCTGCACTTCTACCTTTGGGATCTGCCCCGTTGGCGGGAACACTTTTGTCGGGTTTGGGGCTTCCGGGTGGCAAGCGACGCCGGCAACACCCTGGAGCTGGAGCAGGGATCCCTGCGCTTGCGCCTGTCTCAGCCGGCACGGGCGGGGGACGAGGTGGACCGCCATTTGCAGCGGCATGGGCCGGGGGTGGTGGATGTGGCCTTGGCGGTGGGAGAGCAGGAGCTACCGGCCTTGGCGGAGCTGTTGCGGGGCCGAGGCGCCCAACTGGCGTGGATCCCGGCAGCAGCGGCGCTCTGCCTCCACACCCCCTACGGGATCCGGCATTCTCTGATCCCTGGCCCCTTGGATGCCGCCCCTGCCGAAGCGGGCCTGTTTTCCCACTGGGATCACGTGGTGTTGAACGTGGAGCAGGGATCCCTGCAGGCGGCAGCCGACTGGTATGGGCGGGTGCTGGGCTGGCGGCGGCTGTACCGCTACAGCATCGGCACCGCCACCTCCGGCCTGGAAAGCGTGGTGGTGGGGGATCCGGAAGCGGGGATCCAATGGGCCATCAACGAGCCCACCTGTGCCGCTTCCCAGATTCAGGAGTTTTTGCATGCCCATGGCGGCCCGGGCATTCAGCACGCGGCGCTGCACAGCTCAGACATTGTTGCCAGCCTGCGCCGGTTGCGGCAGGGGGGAGTGGACTTTTTGCAAGTGGCGCCGCAGTACTACACCAGCCTGGAAAGGGAGCTGGGGTTGGCGCTCCGTTCTGCCCTTGGGCAGGCCATCTCCTGGCAAGACCTGGTGGAGCAGCAGATCCTTCTGGATGCTACCCTGCCCGCTTCTGATGGCCAGGATCGCCCCCTTCTGCTGCAGACCTTTACCCAGCCCCTCTTTGGTCGGCCCACCTTTTTCTTTGAAGTCATTCAACGGCTAGGCGGGGCCACGGGCTTTGGCGAGGCCAATTTTCAGGCTTTGTTCGAGGCCCTGGAACGGCAACAGCGACAGCGACACCAGGCGCTGACCCCTTAGCTACAGCCGGCAGGGATCCGGAAAACTTTTCTCGGTTCCCTGGAAGTTTTATCCCAATAGTAAATGGCTATAGCTAAGAGTTCAGAGCAGTTGGGCGGCGATTGCTCTCAACAGGTGATTTTGGTCGATGGGCTTGGTTAAGTAGGCATTAGAGCCAAGCCGCAGCCCTTCTTCCATGTCTTCTCGGCTGGTTTTCGAGGAGAGAAAGACAAAGGGGATGTGGGCAGTGGACCGATCCCATCTCACGGCATCTAACACTCCATAGCCGTTCAGCTTGGGCATGACCACATCGCACAACACCAAATCCGGCAGGAGAGCGTGCACCATCTGTAATCCTTCCTCCCCATCGCTGGCCGCGACAGTGTCGTACCCAGCTCGTTGCAACACTTTCTGCAAATAGGTGCGGATGGCGGGTTCGTCTTCAATCACCAAGATGCGTTTGGACATGTGGCTTCGTAAAAAAGCAAACAAGAAACCCCCAATCCCTTGGGCTGGCCGTCGGCTTCCTGGAACAACCGAGAGCCGAGTTGATGCGGGAACGAACAGGGAAGCTACAGAGACAGCATAGAAAAACTCTGGGGAAAAAAGCTCCGCCAAATGGCTCATTCTGGTACCCTAACCCTCTGCAAAAATCCTGATACGGTGCAGAACCCCTTTCCTCATCCGCGGATTTGCGGCTATGGTCATTTCAAATAGCAATGCAACGTTTATCCCTAACTCCCCTCTCCCAGAGGGAGAGGGGCAGGGGGGTGAGGGTCTTATTCCGAGGTGAGTTGTCGCTCCATCAGCCTGGCCAGGGCAGCAGTGGGGGTGGTCTGTCCTTGCAACAACCGATGCACCTCCTGGGTGATAGGCACCCGGATGTTGTGTTGGGCGGCGATCTTGACCACGACAGGAGCGGTGTAAACTCCTTCGGCAGTGCCCTCGATTTCAGCCAGAACCTGGGACAAAGGCCTACCTTGGCCCAACCCGTAGCCCACCTGGTAGTTGCGGCTCAGAGGACTGTGACAGGTGGCCAGCAGATCCCCCAGGCCTGAGAGGCCGTTGAAGGTCTCAGGCCGCGCCCCTAAGCGGGATCCCACCCGGATCATCTCTGCCAAGCCGCGGGTAACCAGGGCAGCCCGAGCATTGGTGCCCAGGTGCAGCGCATCACACACCCCCACGGCGATGGCGATAACATTTTTCAGGATGCCTCCCAGCTCCACCCCCAGCGGATCGCTGCTGGTGTAGAGGCGAAAGCGCTCTGAAGCCAGGGCATGCTGCACCTGCACGGCTGCCCAGAGATCCCGGCTGGCTACCACTGCTGCTGCCGGCAAACCCTGGCGGATCTCGGCGGAAAGGTTAGGCCCGGAGAGCACCACCAACGGCTGGTTGGGGAAGGCAGCCCCCCAGATTTGGGCAGGAGTCAAAAGTTGGAGCGGATCCAGTCCCTTAGTGGCTGAGACCAAAATAACCTGCGGTGGGATCCCCACCTGGCGCACAACCTCGGCCACGGGGCGCACCCCTGCCATCGAGACTGCCGAGATGAGGATTTGGGATCCCTGGAGCACCTCTTTGAGATCCAGATCTTTGCGCCGGTCCCAAACCTGCACTCGGTGCCCCTGGGCCTGGGCCAGCAGAGCCAGCGTACTTCCCCAGGCTCCCGCCCCTAGAATGGCGATCTTCTGGGGGGATGTTGTGTTAGTTTTCATCTGACCTTTGCAGCCGCAGCTTCTCTCCCAGGATGCCTTAAACTCCCCGTTAGCAAGAGAGCGACAAAGGTTAGTATGGTTGGATACCAAATCATGGGTTCGGCCAAAGAGCAGACGAGATGACAGAAGCAGGGATCCGACGCCTTCCTGCTGAGGTAGCCGCCAAGATGGGGAGCTGGCGGCACGGCTATGCCCTCACCAATGGTATTCAACTGCACTACGTCACCCAGGGGGAAGGGGAGCTGGCCATCTTGCTGCATGGTTTCCCGGAGTTTTGGTACTCCTGGCGGCACCAGATCCCGGTGTTGGCGCAGCGGTTTTGCGTGGTGGCCCCCGATCTACGCGGCTACAACGATTCCGACAAGCCGGATCACGGCTACGACCTAGATACCCTCACGGCGGATGTCCGCGGCCTCCTGGATCACTTTGGGGCCAAGAGGGCGGTAGTGGTGGCCCACGACTGGGGAGGAGCCATTGCCTGGCACTGGGCGCAATTTTTCCCCGACGAGATCCGCAAGCTGGCCGTGCTCAACTCTCCTCACCCAGCTTGCTTTCGCCGGGAGTTCCTGACCAATTTGGACCAGATGCGCCGCAGTTGGTACTTGTTTTTCTTCCAGTTGCCCTGGCTGCCGGAGTGGGTGCTCCAGTGGAACTTGGGCGATTGGGTGCAGCGCATCTTCCGAGAGACCTCGGTGCGCAAAAGCGCCTTCACCCGACACGACCTGAAGATCTACCAAGAGGCTCTCGCCAAACCCAAGGTGCTCACCTCTGCCCTTAACTACTACCGCCACCTGTTTAGCCTGCCCACTCTGCAGAACCTGTTTTTACAGCCCCTGCGGCAGATCCTCGCCCCCACCCTGCTCATTTGGGGAGAGGAAGACTTTGCCCTCAGCCGCGAGCTGACCGAGGGAATGGATCCCTTTTTCCCCAACGGCATTCGCAAAGAATACATCCCCGAGTGCGGCCACTGGGCGCAGCAGGAGGCGCCGCAAACCGTGAATCGGCTGCTGATGGAGTTCCTCTAGGTGTCAAGTTGGGAGAGCTTTACCAGCCCCAGGGGTTCACCCTAGAATAATCCACTGAATTCTAGCAGGGGAAACGGCATGGCCCTGGAGTATCCGCCCCATCTGCGCTATGTGGACACCCACGAGTACATCCGCGTTGAGGATGACATTGCGGTGATTGGGATCACGGCTTATGCCGTCGATCAGCTCGGGGATATTGTCTTTGTCGGCCTGCCCGAGGAAGGAACAGAGATTGAAAAGGGCGAAAGCTTTGGCTCGGTGGAGTCCGTCAAGGCCGTAGAGGATCTGTATGCCCCTGTTTCGGGGGAAGTGGTGGCAGTGAACAAAGCAGTGGTGGACAGCCCAGAGAGCATTGCCGACGATCCCTATGGCGATGGCTGGCTGATCAAGGTGCGCATGACCAACCCGGAAGATCTCGACGACACGATGAGCGCCGAGGCCTACGCCAGCTTGGTAGAAGGATCCTAAGACCTACAGCAACACTTCCCGGCTGCCCCCCTGCCTTTTGGCCTGGTAGAGGGCTTGGTCGGCTGCCTCTAGAAAGCTTTGGACGGAAGTCTCTGCTGGAAGCCGGAGCAAAGAGGCGACACCGATGCTACAGGTGAGGGGAATTCCCCCCTGTAGGGGAAGGGATTGGACGGCCTGCTGCAGGCGCCCGGCCAACTGCAGGATCTGAGAGTCTGGGATCCCGCGCACCAGGAGAGCAAATTCGTCGCCCCCCATGCGGGCCAGCAGATCCTCTTGGCGAACCTGGTCCTGCAGTTGGCGGGCCACCTGGATCAGGGCTTGATCCCCGGCCAAATGCCCCCAGCGATCGTTGATGAGCTTGAAGTTGTCCAAGTCCAGGTAAAGCAAGTGGAGGGGAAAGCTATGGCGGCGGGCAAAGGCCATCTCCCTCTGCAGGTGCTCTAGGAAAAACCGACGGTTGTGCAGCCCCGTGAGCGGGTCGTAGAGAGCGGCGGCAGCGACCTGGAAAAAGAAAGCCTCCTCCAGCCGGTCATAATAGGCAAACTGCAGGAGGCTATTCCCCAGCTGGATGCGATCCCTATCGGCCAAGGGAAGGCGAGTTACCCTCTGCCAGTTGACATAGGTACCGTTGAGGCTGCCTAGGTCGGTGAGGATGTAGGTTCCCCCTTCTCTCTCCAGCCGACAGTGCTGCCGAGAAACGGCGTGATCCCAGAGCTGAATGTCAGCCTGGGAGCTGCGCCCCACTACCGCTGTTTCCCCCAAGGGAAAGGTCATGCCCATATTGGCCCCCCAGAGCACGGTCAAAAAGGCGCCCACAGGCTCTCTCTCCACTCCCAGCCCATAGCACTCCAGGGAGATGCAGGTGGTCGGCTCTTCGAGAGACAAAGGGTAAGTATCCAAAGTTACAGGGATCCCACCTAGGCAGAGGTTATGGAAGGCTTAAGACGGCCTCTCTCCGTATTATGACGGTTTTGTCGAGCTCTGCCCACCCTCCTGCCTGCCCCGCCAGGACAAGAGGGATCCTCTACTCCAGGCCCAGCCGGCGGCGAAAGTAGGGGATAGTCAGCTCCAGGCCAAGCTGCAGAGGAATCTGGGGATCCCAGCCCAGCAGGGCGCGGGCCTTGCCGATATCGGGCCGGCGCTGCTTGGGATCATCTGTGGGCAGAGGCCGGTGGACGATGGGAGAAGAGCTGCCGGTGAGGGCCAAAATCTGCCGAGCCAACTCTAGAATGGTGACCTCCTGCGGGTTGCCCAGGTTAAAGGGGCCGGGATAAGGGCTGTTCATCAGGCGCACCAGGCCCTCGATGAGGTCGGAGATGTAGCAGAAGCTACGGGTCTGGGAGCCATCTCCATAGACGGTGAGGGGATTCCCGCGCAGCGCCTGGACGATGAAGTTGCTGACCACACGGCCATCGTCTTCCCGCATGGCCGGGCCATAGGTGTTGAAGATGCGGGCCACGCGGATCTCGGTTTGGTGTTGCCGCTGCCAGTCAAAGGTCAGGGTTTCGGCCAGGCGCTTGGACTCGTCGTAGCAGGCCCGCGGGCCGATGGGGTTGACATGGCCCCAGTAGTCCTCCGGCTGGGGATGCACCTGGGGATCCCCGTACACTTCCGAAGTGGAGGCTAGGAGGAAGCGGGCCCCCGTCTTTTGGGCCAGCTCCAGCAGGTGGTAGGTGCCCCAGACGCCGGTGCGGATGGTGCGGATGGGATCCGCCTGGTAGTGGGGCGGCGAGGCGGGACAGGCCAGGTGGTAGATTTGCTCAATGCCAGCTTTTTCCAGCTCCGGCGGCAGCGGCTCGGCCACGTCGTGCCACAGCAAGGTCAAGGCAGGGTTGTTGCAGTGGGCCTGCAGGTTCTCCTCCCGCCCCGTGTAGCCGTTGTCGAGGCAGATCACCGTGTGGCCCTCCTGCAGCAGACGGCTGACCAGATGGGAGCCGATAAACCCCAAACCACCCGTAACCAGGATCTTCACCAGCCCACTCCAATCAGGGTAATGCCCGCCTGCTGAACGGCCTGCCGGTCAAGGCAGTTGCGGCCGTCGAGGATGAGGGGCCGCCGCATCAGCTCGGCAAGGCGCCGGTAATCCAGCGACAAAAACTCCGGCCACTCGGTCACCAGCACCAGGGCGTCGCAATCCTGGGCCAGGCGGAACACGTCCGTTTCCACCACCACGTGGGCCAGGCCCTCCCGCATCCCCGAAGCCGACACAATGGGATCATAGGCTTTTACCTTGGCCCCCAGGCGGTGGAGCTGCTCAATTAAGGTTAGAGACGGCGCATCCCGCAGGTCGTCGGTGTGGGGCTTGAAGGTGAGGCCCAGAAGGCCGATGGTCTTGCCCTTGAGCACCTTGAGGGCCTGCTGCAGCTTTTCCAGCAGGCGCTGCCGCTGCTCGCGGTTGACCTCGACAGTAGCCCGCAACAGCTTGGCCTCATAGCCGTAGTCAGCCGCCGTCTGGATCAAAGCGGCCAAATCCTTGGGGAAGCAGCTCCCCCCCCAGCCTATGCCGGCGTTGAGGAAGGCGCGGCCAATGCGCTTATCGAGGCCAATCCCTTCGGCCACCTGGAGGATGTCGGCGCCGGTGCGCTCGCAGATATTGGCAATCTCGTTGATGAAGCTGATCTTAGTGGCTAGGAAGGCGTTGGCGGCATATTTGATCATCTCGGCGGAGGCCAGGTCGGTGACCAGCAAGGGCACGGGATCCCCGCCCAAGCCCTGCTGGCGGCTGAGGATGGGCTCGTAAAGCTGCCGCAGGATCTCGATGGCCCGGGGGCTGTTGGAGCCAATCACGATGCGGTCGGGGTAAAAGGTATCGTGGATGGCGCTGCCCTCCCGCAGAAACTCGGGGTTGCTCACCACGTCGAAGGGCGGCACCCAGGAAGACCTGTCCAAGGTAGCCAGGGAGGAGGGGGTGGGATCCCCCCCAGCCAGGGCCATCTGTTGGCTGCTTAGGCGCTGCTGGACAGCCTCGGCGGCGCCGTCGAGGATGAGCATGCGCACCCAGTCGCCGGAGCCGATGGGCACGGTGGACTTGTTGACGATGACGCGGTAGCGGTTGTCCAGGTGCTGGCCGATCCCTCGCGCCACGGCCTCTACGTAGCGCAGGTCTGGCTCGCCGCTGGGCAAAGCCGGGGTGCCCACGGCAATGAAGATCACTTCGCTGGCCTTCACCCCCAGGCCCAGGTCGGTGGTAAAGTGCAGCCGGCCAGCCTCGGCGCCTTCCCGCACCAGCTCTTCCAGGCCGGGCTCGTAGATGGGCAGACGACCTCGCTGCAGGTTTTCGATTTTGACAGGGTTGTTGTCTATACAAATAACGCTGTGGCCCAGGTGGGCCAGACAGGCGCCGGTTACCAACCCCACATAGCCAGCTCCCACGACCGCCATGTCCATGGCCGCCTCCCCCTCGCGTCGGTGCTTGGTTCTAAAATACCCCGCCGGCCCGCATTCCCTATCCCCTCGAAGAAGGTCGGCCCCTAGGGGGAGTCGGTGGCAAAATAAAGCTGAACCGGCTTGGTCTGAGGCTCCCCAGCGGTGAGCTTCCCCGATTCTGCTGCCATAGCCAGCCGCCGTCAGCGCCAGGTGCAGAGGGTGCTCTATGTCACCCTGGGGCTCAATCTTTTGGTGTTTTCGGTCAAGTTGATCCTGGGATTGGCGACGGGATCCCTCAGCTTGGTGGCCGATGCCCTGCACAGTGTTACCGACAGCGCCAGCAACATTCTTGCCCTGCTGGCAGCCCGCTTTTCCTCGCCAGAGCCGGACGAAGACCATCCCTATGGCCGCAGCAAGTTTGAGGCCATTGGAGCGCTGGGGATCGCCGCCTTTTTGGGAGTGGCCAGCTTCGAGATCCTCAGCGCAGCGGTGGGGCGGTTTTTTGCACCCCAGCCGCCGCAGCTCCGGATCGAGGGGTTGACCTTGACGCTGATGCTGGGCGTGCTGGGGATCAACCTCTTCGTGGCCGTCTATGAACGTTTCTGGGGCAGGGCGCTGGCCAGCTCGCTGCTCTTGGCCGATGCCCGCCATACCCTCAGCGATGTCTGGGTAACCCTGACGGTATTGCTGGGTCTGGCCGGGATCCACTTCTGGGGGATCCCTTGGCTGGACCAGGTGCTGGCGGTGCCGGTGGGGCTGCTGGTGTTCTGGAGCGGCTGGGAAGTGCTGCGGGAAAACGTTCCCTTCTTAACCGACCGGGTGGCTATCCCCCCCAAAACCTTGCGGGAGCTGGTTCTCAGCCTGCCCGGGATCCTCGACTGCCACGACATCACCTCCCGCGGCATCCCGGGGCAGATGATCTTTATCGAAATGCACATGGTGGTGGAGCCGCTGGATGTGGAGTCGGCCCATCGCCTTACCGAAGCGGTGGAGCAACTGCTGCAGCAGCGCTACGGGCCGGTGCGGGTCACCATCCACCTGGAGCCCTACTCCCACATCGAGGGATCCCGTTCCTAGCCACAATGGGCCTTGCATTCCTTGCTCTGCGTGGGTTTAATGGGGGTAGATTTCCCCCTTCGGGGGGGTTCCTAGAAAGTGGAAAGAAAGTGGAAAGAAAGTGGAAAGCCCGTCCTCATAGCCAAAAGCTCGGTAGTAGCGGGGAAACTCTGCCAATGCCTCGGGCTGGGGCACGTCGTGGTTGCCGGGCACCACAAAAGCCGGAAAAGGTAAACGGGCCAGCCGCTCTGCCAACCAAGCGTGGTTTTCTGGCTCCCCGTGCTGGGTCAGATCCCTCGGCAGCAGCAAAAAATCCAAGAGCAACTGCATCCGGTGTTGCAAAACCTGCTCCAGAGCCGGGATGCTTAGCTTCACCAAATGAAACCGGTTGAGATGATCCCAAAGGACAGATCCGGCGCAAGGCCCGATTGCCCCTGGGGGGATTCCGGTCTTTTGGCAGAGGATCTCCGGGATAACCTCGGCAAGGCCACCTTACAGGTGACGGCTGGGGAGGCCGACGGGGAGCAAATCGAGCTGAAAAAGCCCAATCTCTAACTCTGATTACCAACTTCGGCCGCGAGCCGGAGCAGCCTCAGCAGCCGAAGCCCACCCTGCCTGGGATTAGGGCCGGCTCTAACAGCAAGGGCTAGAAAGTGCCTCGGGATCTCGATCCACCACGTCGGGATCCTGTTGTGCTGAGCCGGCAGAGGGAAGGGAACCCGAGGTTTTACCGGAGTGAAGTGGGCTACCTCGCCTCTAAAGCTGTGTTAAGATTTTGCGTAACTTCAAGAGAGCTGGCGCCTTTCAGATCCGGTAGGGGATTTCGTCAGCGGTGCGTAGCACTATGGGCAAGGTTTTGGTTTTAAATGCCTCCTACGAGCCGCTCAACATCACCAGTTGGCGCAGAGCTGTTGTCCTTTTGCTCAAGGGCAAGGCCGAGCAAATCGAGCACAATGGCAAAGTAGTCTACGGCAACATCCCTCTGCCCACCGTCATCCGCCTGCGCCACTACGTTCACGTTCCCCACAAGGAGATCCCCCTGACGCGGCGCAATGTCCTCTACCGCGATGGGCACCGCTGCCAGTACTGCGGCTGTTACGGCGAAGACCTAACCCTGGATCACGTGATCCCGCGCTCCCGCGGCGGTGAAGATACCTGGGAGAATGTAGTCAGCGCCTGTGTGCGCTGCAACGTGAAAAAAGGGAATCGCACCCCTTGGGAGGCCGGCATGCCCTTGCTCCGCCAGCCCCGCCGCCCCCACAGCACCCTTTACTTTGAAATCTCCAAAGCCGTCGGCAGCGGATCCCATCGGGAATGGCTGAAGTACGCCATCGGCCTGGAAGGGGATCCGCCGCCGGAGCTGGCAGTCAAGCCCGCCTAGCTCCCAAGGCTAAGGATGCAGGTCTGAGACCGGCGCTGCTTTGGAAAGGGGAGGAGAGGTGGTGGCCGGGATCCCCAGCTCGATCCAGCGATGGATCAGGGCGTTGACCTCTTCGGGGCGCTCATCGTGAGGGCAGTGGCCGGCCTCCAGGAAGTATTCCACCGCCTGAGGGTAGTGAGCCCGGTAGAGCTTAGAGCGCTCGCGGACCCGCATCCAGGGATCCCGTTCGCCCCAAATCAACAACAGGGGGCGCACCAAGCTGCGCAGCAGCTCGTCCACATAGCGCCCCTTCTGCCCGCCCCGCATCAGGGCCACGAACACATCGGCAGCCCCCGGATCCCGCGTGGGGCGATGAATGTCTTCCACCAGTTGATCCGTCACTGCCGCCGGGTCGTAATAGACCTGCTTCAGCTTGGAGCGAATCACCCGCGGCTGCCGCAAATACTGAAACAATAGGTAAGACACCAGGCGCTGGCGCAGGCCCCAGCCTACCAGGCCACCCAGCCATTGCCGCCAGCCAGATGGGGATCCCTTAACCGTGGAAAAGCCGCCTGCCCCGTTAAGCAGCACCACCCCCCGCACCCACTCCGGCCACTCTGCCGCCAGGCTGAGCACCACATAGCCGCCCAGGGAGTTGCCAATGGCCACCACAGGCCGCCGGATCACCTGTTGACAGAAATCCCGCAGTTGATCCCGCCAGATCTCGGCGCGATAGTCCCAGTTGGGCTTGGCCGAACGGCCAAAGCCGAGCAAATCGATGGCATAGACCTGGTAGTGTTGAGCCAATTCGGGAATGTTTTTACGCCAGTGGTCGGTGGAAGCCCCAAAGCCGTGCACCAAAAGCAAAGGCTGCCCCTGCTCGCCCTGTTTGACGTAATGGACGGATTGCCCCCGCCAAATCCAGCGTGCCGAGATAGGAGTGGCCGATGCCGATGTTGAAGCCATAGAGGTCGCTTGTAAGCTTTTGTTATTTAAGTATTCTAGATTCTTTTAGATTCTGCTCGGCCGACTCTGGAGCTGTAGGCGAGCAGCGTATCCTAAACACGGATTGGACTCGCAGCATGATCGCGTTTTTGAGCGGCCACCTCGTCGCCATCGAATGGGGAGAGCGCAGTAGCCTCACCGTTGAGGTGCAGGGGATCGGCTATCGGGTCAAGGCCCCGGCGCGTTTTCTCAAGCAACTGCCCCCCATCGGAGAGCCCGTGCGGGTGTTTACCCACTTGGTGGTGCGAGAGACCGAGCTGGTGTTGTACGGGTTTGGCTCGCCAGCCGAGCGCGATGTGTTTGTGGAGCTCATCAAAGTTTCGGGGGTGGGGCCGGCTTTGGGCTTGGCTCTGCTGAATACCTTCGGCCTGCCGGAGCTGGTTCAGGCAGTGGTGACCGAAAACGTGCGCCTACTTTCCCTCACGCCAGGGGTAGGGCACAAAACGGCCCAACGGCTAGCCTTGGAGCTGAAAACCAAGCTGGCCCACTGGCGACAAGGCCTGGAGAACGCCGATCGCCCCCTGGCCGGCGGGCCGCCTCCGGCCATCCGGGAAGAGGTGGAAATGGCCTTGCTGGCCCTCGGCTACAGCCTCCAAGAAATTCAAGCGGCCCTGCAAGCTTTGCCCTCCCAACCCCGCCCAACGGAAGAGTGGCTGCGGGATGCCATCACCTACCTCAGCCGGCAGCCATGAGCCCTCCGGATCCCCAGCAGCGCCGCATTGGCATTCTGGGCGGCACCTTCAACCCCGTCCACCACGGCCATCTGATCATGGCGGAGCAGGCCCTCTGGCAGTTCAACCTGGATCAGGTGCTGTGGATGCCGGCAGGGGATCCTCCCCACAAGCCCTTGGCCGCCGGCGCCAGCAAAGCCGATCGCCTGGCCATGGTGAAGCTGGCCATTGCCGACCACGAGCGCTTTGCCTGCTCCGACCTGGAGATCCGCCGTCCCGGCCCCTCCTACACCATCGAGACGCTGCGCAGCCTGATGCAAGAGCAGCCGGATACCCAGTGGTATTGGATTATCGGCGTGGATGCCCTGCGGGATCTGCCCCAGTGGTACCAGGCGGAAGAATTGGCCCGCCTCTGCCATTGGATTGTTGCCCCCCGTATCGATGCCGGCGACGCCGCCCAAGTGCTGCGGTCGGTGGCCGCAAAGCTGCCCATCCGGGCAGCAATCCTGGACGCCCCCACCCTAACGCTCTCTTCCACCTACCTGCGCCAGCAAATCCAAAAGGGGGGATCCATCCGCTACCTGGTGCCCCCTGCTGTGGAGCACTACATTCGCCAACACCGGCTCTACCTCAACCCTTGAAGAAAAAAAGAGGAGGGATCCCTCCTCTCCGATAAACCCGTTCACTAGAGCAACAGCCCGCCCAACTTTTTCCCAGCCAGGAGGGGCTGAAGAGAGGCTGTTTCGCTGAAAGTAGGAAGGCTTGTCTCAAATGAAAATTGCAACCCAACCTGCCGATGGCTTAGTAAGCCAAGCCCATGCTGCGGGTGGTTTCGGGGCCAAGGTAGACGCGGATGCTCAAGAAGTCCGTGGGGCAGGCAGTCTCACAGCGTTTGCAGCCAACACAGTCTTCGGTGCGGGGGGCTGCGGCAATCATGCCGGCCTTGTTGTTCCCCTTCCAGGGCACCATTTCCAACACATCAGTAGGGCAGGCCCGCACACACTGAGTACAGCCGATGCAGGTGTCGTAGATCTTGACCGTGTGAGCCATTAGCGTTCTCCAGTCGAGCTGTTTGAAAGATTAAAAAAAGGTTTACCGAAGGGCGTGGCAGCAACACCACTGCACGGGTGGCTTCAGTGTACTGTAGTCCTGCCAAACCACCCCGATCTGCGATCCAAATGTTCAAACAAATTTACATCCCCAGGGATCCCTTGCCGCGCCGACGGGAAGGTCGCCCTCGCGGTTGGGCTAGGATTGCCTGAGGAAGGACAGGGCAAGGATCCTACGAATGGGACGCTCGCTGCGGAATTGGAGAAGGCAAACTCGAAGCCAAATGCACCGCCTGGGGCCCGTTTTGGCCGGCATTCTCCAGGAAATCTATGCGGAGAACATACCTCGCCTGCGCCGCTGGGATCGGCAGCTCACCGACTGGGTGTACAGGCGTGGCTGGAGGGTGGATCCTTCCTTGCCCAAGGTGGCCATCTACGTGTTGGGCGCAGTGGTGATCCTGGCGATTCCAATTCTCACCTTGGCAGTTTTAGTGGCTCTCGCGGCCTTTCTTGCCATCCAAATAGCCCAAAAGTGGCCCCAGGAAGCCCGCCGTTATCTTCCCAGCGCCGACGAGGAAGACGACTCCGATCCCCGCCAAGGGGACTGGGACTATTGACAGGCTAGCCGTCCCTGCCCTAAAGCGGGGCATCGCCCTCGGGCGGACGGGGCGAGTCTTTTTGGCTGCTAAGGCGCTGCTTCATCCGTCTGACCAGCTTTTGCTGGGAGTGGCTTTCCAGCCTGTTGAGGCCGAGGGCGCCGGCCAGGATCCCTAACTGTAAGGCCAAGCTGGGCAGGGTGGTCTCCAGATCCCGCCCTGCCAAGGCTCGAAAGAAAAATACAAATGCCCCGATGGTGGCCGAAAAACCCACCGCCAGGTAGACAAAGCGCCGCAGACTGCGGTAGGGGGCGGCCAGTTCCGTGAGCAGCCTCACCCGATCTGCCGCTGGATCCCGACCTGGGGGCAGGGGCGAGCCAGGTTTTGGGGAAGGTTTGGGCTCCGATGTTGCCACGGCTACACCTCCTCGGGCAATAGTAGGGGATCCCGGCCAGAAATCGCCGCCAAGCTTTCCTCGGCAGCCCGACAGGCAGCCAGAATATCTTGCTCTTCCCCGCCCAAGTAGACGCGGCCAAAGCTGCCAAAGGGCATCACTTCGAGGATGTTGATGCGGGCCGATTTTTCTGCCTCGTTGGCGGCCAGGGGGGCATAGCCTGCCGGCTGCACCTCCAGGATGTAGAGGGTTTGGCCGGCTAGGAGCATCTGGCCGCGGCGGAAACGGTTGATCAACTGGGTTTGGTGGGGATCGATGTTGCGAATGATCTGGCTGGAGATGATGCGCGGCCTGAGGCGCTCCTTTTCGCTCACCCCCAAAGCCGCCAGGATGGCCCGACCGGCAGTGCGGGTATCCCCCTGGTTGCTGGAGTGTACCTCCAAAAGGCCGTAGAGGCGCTCCACCACCTGCAGCCCCGGCCTTACCGAGGTGGCTTTGAGGGCGATGTCCATAACGCGGTTGATCTCGATGCCGGGGGAAATCTCGACCCAGAGGGAAGTATCCCCTGGCAGAGGCAAAAAGCCCTGGGCCACCGTGCCCAGATAAGCAGCGTACTGGGGCTGGAGCCGATCCAAAAACACGTAACTGCGCAGGTCAATCCCCAAAGGAGTTCTCCCCCCTGTCTGTTGGGCTGGGTTGGACGTCGGACGACGGGGCCGGCATTCCTCCCTTTCTAGTCTCACGCCATCTCTTGGCTTTTGGGGAGAACAGCAGTTCGGTATCCCAACTTTCCCCTGCTACAGGTCACCCTGAGCCACTACCTTCACCGTTGTCAAGGCTTCCAGGTCGATGGGCCCGCGCACGTGCAGCCGCTGGGTGGAAATGCCCAAAGACAGGTCGCGAAACGCTCCCAAGGTGGGGATCCCGGCTCCCCGGCCTGCCGAGAGGGGAGAGGTGTTGATGTGGATCAGGGCGGCATCCACCTCCTGGAGAAAGCGCTGGGCTGCCGATTGGCTGTCGGTGAGGATCGTCTCCGATTGACGACAGCCATTTTTGTTGATCCAGGCGATCGCCTCCGTCAGGTCGGCAACGGGCTGGAGGCGCAGATGAGGCCGTTCTGTGGAGTCAAAGCCTTCCCCCAGCGGCTGAAGCTGGGGGAATCGCTCCAGAATGGGGGCTGCTGCCTGTATATCGATCCCTTGACCCAGCAAGTCTTCAATCAGGGCGGTCAGATGATGGGCGGCCCAATCGGTGTGGATCAGCAGCCAAAGGGTGAGGGGCTGATAGATCGGGATCCCTTCTGGGCCATAGCGAGCCAAGGGATCCAACAAAACCGACTTCACCAAAGGCCAAGGAGCGGTGCGATCCACATAGATGTGGCCGTACCCCAGATGCGTGACCAGAGTCGGCACTTTGCTGGCCTGCAACAGGAACTCCACCCAGCCGGGGCGACCGCAGGGGATCACCAGATCCACATAGCGGGTTTGCTGCAACAACAGCAACAGTGGGGAATCGGCCTGGGGATCGGTCGCTTGGTCTTGGGCGGGGAGGGTTTGAATGGCCCCTTCCGGGATCCCGTGCTCGTAGGCGGTCTCTGCCAACAGGTTGACCAGGGCCTGATGGGTTTTCTGGATGGGGCCGCTGCCGGCCAAGATCACGCCATTGCTCGTCTTGAGACACATGCCAATGCCATTCAAGGCAAACTCGGGGTAGATCTCGTAGACCAAGGCGATCAGCCCCAAAGGGACGCGGTAGCGGCCAATAAACAGCCCGTTGTCCTGACGGCACCCCCTCTCCAGGCTCCCGATGGGATCCGGCTGTTGGGCCAGGAGAGCAAGCAACTGGGCGGATCGCTGCAGGCGCTCGGGGGTAAGCTTGAGGCCGTTGAGGATCCACTCCGGCAGGGTTTGCTCGCGGCAGCTTTCCAGGTCGAGGGTATTGGCCTCCAACAGCAGATCGGAGCGCTCCAGCAAACGGCGCGAGAGAGCCAGCAGGGCCTGGCGTTTGGTTTCGCCGCTCAAGCGCTGGAGCTGAGGCAGCAAGCGGCGCACCTGGCGCAGGGTGGTGCTGAGGTCAAAGGCTGAACCAAAATCGGTCACTCGCTTCCCTCCTGCCCGGCTGACCGACGACAGACCTGCTCCTGACCACTGCTAACAAGAAATGGCTAGATCCACAAGGGCTGAAACTAGGGATCCCTGGCAACGATCCCAAGCATCTCAAGGCCGCCGCAGCAGCAGGATCGCCGTCACCATCAACAGCGTCAGCAACAGGCAAAGAATCAGGAACCAACTGAGCAACTGGGCTTGGCTGGGGAAGAGCAACACGCCCAGAAACCCCACCGCCAAAGCAACCCCCAGGCTGAGGGTGAGGCCCAAGAGCGCAGATCCCTGGAAAGTGCTTTGCCGGTGCAACACCCACTGATGGCCGTTCCAGAACCAGATTTTACGGTAGGGGTAGGAGACGGCCAGTTGCTCAATGTGCAAACGGTCGGGGGTGATGGCGAAAATATGCTGGCAACGGCTGCAGCCAAAAGCCTCAGTCAGGGTAATCAGGCGCAACTGACCTTGGTGGCAACAGGGGCAGGGGTAAATTTTGGTGGGCTCGATGGGCTGAGCCACTCGCAGGGACGATTTCTGCCGAGGCCACTTGTGGGGAGAGGAAAACGCCACAGCTCTCAGTCGGTGAGAAGTCGGGATCCCTCACATCCTATCCTCAAGAAAGCAGGGTCAAGCCACCCAGAGATGGTGGACGTAGCGCCAGGTCAAGATCTGGTTGAGGACGAGGAAGATCAGGCCCAGAAGCCCATAGCCCAGCTTGAGAACTCTGCTTAGGTGGGGGCGCGCCCACAGGGGAAGGAAGCCGAAATCTGTGTGCTTGGCCCAGTGCAGGAGGGCCAGCACTTGCACGAGGTGAACCGGTAGGCAGTAGCGAATCATGCTTCGCTGGCCTAGGGGACTCATGCCGGCTACAGCGATGTAGAACATAGCCCAGGCAGCTAGGTGAAACCCCAGCCGCTCCTGCCAGCGCCGGCTCTTACCGGCCACGACACTCAAACCATCCAGCAAGCCTGTAACAACTAGGGATCCCAGCGTAACAGACACAAACAGTTGGCTGAGAGCATCAGACCACAGGCCAGGATCCTGCAGCGGTGCAGAAGGAGAGAGCAAGACCTGCCATCGCTCAGGGGAAAGAACATAGGTATGAGCCTGGAAAAGGGCTTGGTAATTGGCCTGGACGCCGGTAAAGTAGCGCTGCATCTCCATGTAGAGATCCCAGCGACCGAAGCGGAGCTGACAGTAGAGGAAAAAACTCAGCCCCCCCAACAAGGCCAAAACAACGGCGCCTGCCGTCCAAAACCAACGGCGGGATAGCCGCAGCAGGGGAACCAGCGCCACCGGCAAACCCACAATGCGGGTGGCACTCATCGCAAAACCGTGGATCCCGGCCAGGAGCCCTGCCTTCATCGAATTCAAGCAGGCCAACCAGTAGAAAAAACCCAACAAGCTGGCCATGAAGAGGGATTCGCTGTAGCCCACGACAAGGTAAAAACTGCTGGGATAGACCAAGATAATCAGACTTGCCAAAACTTGCCAAAGAGTGGGGATCTGCCAGCGGCGGTAAAACAGGAAAAGGTAAATCCACATCAGCCAGCAAAAGAGCTGGGCAGTGAGATAAAGCCCCAGTTCAGGGTCAACTCCCAACAGGCGGCTCATGGCGGCCACCGCCAGGGGATAGCCTGGAAAGAAGGCCACATTGCTCTGCTCGTAGGCAATCTTGTCAAAGCCCACAAACTGATACCCCCGCTCCACAATGCTCAGGTACCAGTAGCTATCGCGCTGGGTTAAACCCTTGAAGATGGAAGCATAGTCATCCTCCTGGCTCCAAAAGGAGATCAAGAAAATCTGCAGCAGCGTCAAAGCCACAGCGGGAAGCAAAACTTGGACGGCAAAAGAGACCAGATGCTGCCGGCTGTGCTGCAAGAGGTGGCTAGGAGGGAAGCTCATTGTCGCACCTTTGCGGGTGGGGATGGCACTTTAATCTCCTCTTGGTAATCGTCATCGGAGTTCACCTGCCAGAGATCGTGGCTGCCGGGTTGGAGAATGTTCTCAGCAGCCAGCAGGCCCATCAGCAAACTGTGATCTTGGTTGTTATACTTAAACGAGCCGTAGCGGCCTACCAGTTGCAGATTTTCAAACTCGCCAAGATACCTCTGCAAAATGGCCAAGTCTTCTTTGTAGCTGCCGGCGTAGATGGGATAGGTGCGGGGCAGGCGCACCACAAAGCCACCGCAGATCTTCTGATCCTGGAGCAGGCCAATTTGGCGCAGCTCCCTCTCAGCCAAAGCCAGCAATTCCTCCTCAGGGGCTTGCCACAAGGGATCCTCAAAGTTGCACCAATACTCACAGCACAAGGGGGTTTGTTCTCGGTTGGGGAGCATAGCCGGCGACCAATTGGCAAAATTGGTTACCCGACCAACTTGTACTGTTGGTTCATTGATATACAGCCAGTTATCGGGGAAAAGCTGGGATCCCTGCACAATCAAGTAAACCAAAACGGTGTTGCGAAACTTGAGCTTGCGAGCTGCCTGCAGCACTTGGGGGGGAGGCAGTTCCCGCAGGCTCTGCACCAACACTGTCAAAGGGATGGAAGAAATGACGTGGGAGGGGGAGACCCAAGTTTCCCTTCCATCCTGGAGATGGCGCAATTGCAGCTCGACAATCCGGGATCCCTGATGTCTAAGGGCGATGACTTCTGTATTTAGCCAAACCTTTTGACCCTCAGCCAGCAAAAACTCCTGCATTTTTTCGTAGAGCTGGCCGGATCCCAGGCGGGGAAACTGAAACTGGTCGATCAGGGATTTGACCGAACCGCGCTTCCAGCCCAAGGCCTTGCGGATGGCTTGCCCAAGGCTGAGACCTTTGATGCGCTGGGCAGCCCAATCGGCGCTGATTTCGGTACAAGGGATCCCCCAGAGCTTTTCCGTGTAGCTCTTGAAGAACATCTGAAAAAGCCGGCTACCAAATTTTCCCTTGACCCAGTCGGCAAAGTTCTGGGGAGCTGGGTGCGGGATAAGTTGGGCCCAGAGGTAGGAAAGAACAATGAGCAGGCTTTCCCACCAGCCAACTTTGCGCAGGACTTCCCAGGCTTGAATGGGGTACTGAAAATAGTGCTTGCGGTAGTAGATGCGGGTAAGCCGCCGGACAGTCACTTGTTCGGATCCCAAAACCTGGTTCCACAGCTCCAGCACCGCTGGGATCTTGGTAAAAAAGCGGTGCGGGCCATAGTCGAGAATGAACCCCCGGTAGCAAATGCTTTTGGCCAAGCCCCCAACCCTGTCTTCCCGTTCCACTACCACCACAGGGAAGCCCAGTTGGGTCAAGCGGTAGGCAGCCGCCATGCCCGCCGGCCCTGCTCCCAGAATGTAGATGGGATCCCGCACGCCGCCCCTTCCCCACGATCGTCTTCAAGCGTTGCCGACATTGTACGGTAGTGCGAGAAACCCTTTCCTACACAACCCTGGGAAAATGGGTAGAGGTTAGACTGAGGAGGCTGCGGCTGGAGGCTGGCCTGTGCTGTTGACCAAGGGCTTTGAGGTAGAAATGTACACCGGCACCGCCGCCGGGGAAGTGGTGGGGCTGTCGGAGCGCATCTGCCGGGCCTTGCCGGGGTTCATGCGAGAACCAGATCGGCGCAACGTGGAGTACATCACCCCGCCCCTTCGCCGCTACGAGGATCTGCTCTGTGCCCTGCTGCGGCCTCGGCTGCAACTGCGGCAATTTTTGCGCCGCCTTGGCCCCTACACCCTGTTGCCGGGGAGCACGCTGGCTTTGGGCGGCAGCGACCACTTTGAGCGCTCGGATCCGGACAACCCCTACCACGACTACATCGAGCGCACCTACGGCACGCGGGTGGTGACCGCCAGCATCCACATCAATGTTGGCCTGCCGGATAGCGAGGCCATTTTTCTTGCCTGCCGTTTGCTGCGGGCGGAAGCTCCCCTGTACTTGGCCCTGAGCGCTTCTTCTCCGTTTCTGGACGGCCAGGTGACAGGCTACCATTCCAGCCGTTGGCAGGTGTTTCCCAAAACGCCGGCCCAGGTGCCCTTCTTCCGGGATCACGCCCATTACATCGCCTGGATGCGGGAGCAACTGGCCCTGGGCACGATGCAGAATGTGCGCCACCTCTGGGCCTCTGTGCGGCCCAACGGCCCAGAGCGGCCCTACCATCTCAACCGGGTGGAGCTGCGCATCTGCGACCTGGTGGCAGATCCGGTGATGACCCTGGCCATCACTGCCTTGGTAGAGGCCCGTCTCTGGCAGTTGCTGGCCCAGCCAGAAGCGCTGGATCCCTTGCGGGGGCCTTTGACACCGACGGAGCTGGAGAGCCTTTGCGAGGCCAACGAGCAGGCCGCTGCTCGCGAGTCCTTGCGAGCCCGTCTGGTCGATTGGCGCACGGGCCGAGAACGGGTGGCCCAGGAGTGGATTGAAGAGCTGCTGACCGAAGCGTGGCGCCTCGGCCAACCCCAGGGCCTGGGCTGCTTTTTGGCTCCCCTGCAAACTCTGCTCCAACAGGGCAACGAGGCCCAGCGCTGGCTGAAGCAGGTCGACCAGGGATCCACACCCGCCCAGGTGTACCAACGGGCCATTCAGGAGCTGGCCGAACAAGACCGAGAAAGACAAGAGACCCTCTGCCAGCTTGTTGGCTAAGCCTTTGCCCAACGGTGGGCGCTTCTCAGTCCGGTGCCTGCCCCCCACCAGATCCCCAGTTCAAACCTGACTTAGATTCGCCTAGACAGGCTCCACCACTTCCCCTAGGGCTTGCCGAGCCACACAAAAGGATAGCTTGGTAGCCCCGCACTTGAGTGCGGGGCGGAAAAGCCCGCTAGCGACTTTGGTCGCTTACCCATGATGGGGGTCGTTGATATAGTTTCATAGCTCAAACAACCTCTTCCTGACTTCTCCTACCAAGACCTCTTTCCTTCTCTTTAGCCAAAAAATAAGATAAACAACCGCTAGCCCCACACCATGGTTGTAGTGATTGTACCGTTGACTTTCCTCTCGCACTATCGCTTGCCCATGTCAGACTGCGGTTGTCATGCCGCTTGCCAACAATGATGGAGTACGGCTGTCAGCAGGTTATAGTCAGGAACAGAGAGCTAGTCCCCCTATTAGTGTGTCAACAGTCTAATAAGCAACTGTGCTTTGTACTATGCGAGACAAGTCTATTTCAAAACGAAGCGATGGGCAAGCTATGGTGAGCTTTGCGCTGAGATGGGGAGAACCCAAAGCAAGCACTTCATCGCAATGTATGTTTCCGCCGCGCAACAGACCTGCAAGTCTGTAGCTGAAGTGGGTCTATGCCAAGCCTGCTCGACCTCAATCGCTGGATCCGAGAAAAGCTTTAGCAATTGACCACGGAGTCAACAACTGGCTTACGTGCGTTAGCAACTTAGGACATAGCTTCATCATTGACGGCCGCAAAGTCAAGTCCTTTAACCAGGGGTACAACAAGGAGCTGGCTAGGCTCAAGACTCACAAGCTGCCGGGGTTTTGATTGCAAAAGCTTGGTCGAATTACGGAAAAAAGAAACCGGCGGATGCGGGATGCAATCCACAAAGCTGCGCGCAAGGTCATTGACTTCTGTTTACACCACTCAATTGGGAGAATCGTCTTTGGTTGGAACAAAGAACAAAAACAAGAATGCGGCTTTAACCAAAACTTTGTTTTCATTCCAACAGGTCGGTTCAAGGAGCGTATTGCGCAATTATGTCAGCATTATGGCATGGAGTTTATTGAGGTAGAGGAGGCGTACAGCTCGCAGGCAAGCTTCCTAGATGGAGATGAGCTACCTAATTATGGTGAAAAACCCGACGGGTGGAGACCCTCTAGGCTGAGGCGAATGCTGCCACCAACCTACTTAAGAAAGTCAGCAGAACCTTGGGGCTTTGCGTGAAGGAACTGTCTAGAGGCGCTTTGACAACGCCGTTACGGGTTCTTTTGTGGACTGCGTAAGAATCCCCCGCCTTTAGGCGGTGGGAGTGTCAATTCTGGCTTTCCCGAACTCCTCTTCTTCCACCAAAATCACCGGGATGGGGCTGGTCTCCAACACCGCTTGCGAAGTGGATCCCAGCAATACTTGCTCCCAGCCGCGCTGGCCCCGCTTGCCCATGACTATATCGGTAACCTGACGCTCCTGGGCTAGGCCCACGATGGTCTCTGCCAAAGGCCCGGAGGCCAGGCAAAATTCGTGGCGAATGTCGGCCAAGAGGCGCTGGGCCAGCTGCCGCAACTGTTCTACTCTCTTCCCCTGCGGCTCGTCGGTAACATGGAGCACAATCACTTCCCCGTCCAGCCGCCGCGCCAGATCCGCTGCCTTGCGCAGCACTGCCTCGGCCAAGGGAGAAGTATCGACGGCTGCCAAGAAGCTCACCTTGCCCTGGCTGCCCACCTTGGTGGGATCCACCTCCCCTTTTTCCAGCAGGCGAGGAGCAAAGACCTGGGTCAGCCAAGCCCCTAGGGGTGCTGTGGCCAGAATCGACAAGGCCGCTATGGCCAGGATGGTCTCTCCGCCAGGGATCCCTTGGGCCAAGGGGATGCCGCCGATGGCCGCCTGCACCGTGGCCTTGGCCATGTTGCCCGGCAGCAAAAAGAGCCGCTCCCGCCAGTTCCAGTTGCTCCCTACCGTGGAAAGCCACCAGCCCAGGCCCCGGCCCAACAGCAGGCTCAGGGTCAAAAGCAGCAAGCCGGGCAAGAGCAGGGATCCCAGTACCTGCAGATCCAAAGAGGCCCCCAGCAGGACAAACAGCACGATCTCCGCCACCGTCCAGAGGGCGTCGAACCCAAGCCGCAGCCGCCGCGCCAGCGGCCCATCCAGTTGGACGAGAAAAAACCCCAGGGCCATCACCGCCGGGTAGCCGGAAAAATAGGGCCACACCTGCGACGCCAACACCAGGCCCAGCGCCAGGCAGGCTGCCAGCAACACCTCTTGCGTGCTGTTGCGCGTCCAGTTCTGCTGCACCAGGAGCGCCACCAAAAGCCGCGCCCCCAGGTAGCCGATGACCACCCCCAGCAGGATCTCCATCCCCACCTGGAACGGCAGCCACTGCAGCGGCGACAGCTCCAGGCCGAACAGGCGAAGGCCCTCTGGAGATCCCTGCCCCAAAAAGCTCAGCAACAGGCTAAAGCCCAACAGCAGCAGCACGTCGGAAAGGGCGCTGCCGGTCAAAATGGCGTCCGGGATCCCTTTGGCCACCCCCCAGCCCAAGCTCTTGAGGCGCAACATCCCCGGCACGATCACCGCCGGCGACTCCGCCCCGATTACACAGCCCAAAAGCAGCCCCGTCGCCCAGTCCAACCCCAGGATCCAGCGGCTCAAGAGCGCCACCGCCAGCGCCTCACAGGCTGCCGGCAAAAACCCCAGCCGCAGCGCCACGGATCCCTGCTGGGCCAGCTTTTCCCGATCCAGCCCCAGCCCGGCCTTCATCAGGATAATCGTGACGGCCACCAAGCGCAGATCCCCGGCTGCCGCCAACAGCTCTGGGGACAAGACCTCTTGCAACAGGATCCCGACCAGGATCATCCCCACTAGCGGCGGCATTCCCAGCCGGCCCAGGATCTGGCCGACAAAAAAGCCCATCCCCAAGATCCACAGCCAACTGCCCAGCATCAACAAAACCTCTCTCCTCGCCGTCCGCGTGTTGAAGGGCAGCCCAGGGAGAAAAAGCCGTTCGCGTTTCTGCGGGGTGAGAACTCAACATCAAAGACTCCCACCCCCTGGATCTGCCCAGAAGAGTAGGAGTCATCAGCCCCAGCTCTAAGTCTTAGAGAAACTTTATCCCTAGGATCTGCCTGAGGCGGTTGCGGCGAACCCCATCGCCCGTTGCCGGGAAGGACCAAGCAGCCTGCCCGCAACACATGTGCCCCTTACCATATCACGCCCCATCTTCCACCGCAACCAAGCGATAGGGGTGATGGGAACGGCCAATGGAGCCATAGAAATCGCTGCAGACATTGTGGGTAAAGCGATCGCTGAGGCCGCGGGTAACCTGCTGCACCACCTGGCTGCCCACTTTCTGAACCAACTTGCGCGGCAGAACCTGCAAAAACTTGGGCAAATGCAGCCGGATATTCAGCTGGAGATCCCAGTGGACGCGGGTGGTGGCCAGGGATCCCGGTAGTTCTTCCAGCCGGAAGCTGGCCCGACAATCCACCCAGTAGGGCAGGGCGGCATCCCCCGGCAGCTCAATGGAAGTCAGCCGAAACAGGTAATCTTCCTCTGGCCAGATCTTCACCCCAAAGCTGGGCTCCAGCTCAAACCCCAGCCCGCCCATGCGGAAAAACTGCAGCCTATAGATTTCGGCAGAGAGGGGCTCCACCTGGAGTGGCCGGAAGCAGCGCTGGATCCACTGGCCATGGCCGCGCAGGTAACGGGCCAAAGTCTCCCGGTCGGTTTCCAGATCCACCTGGCCCCGTCGCGCAGCCTGTAAATCTAGGTAGGTCTTGGCGGGGGGTTGCTCCATCTCCTCCAAAGGCAGCTCCCCCTCCTCGGACAGAGCACCTTCACTGAGGGGAACGGCGGGCTTGGAGCTGGCGATAGACATCCCGAATATCCACCTGATGATGAGCAAGAGCCACGAGGCAGTGGTACCAGAGATCCGCCACCTCGCGGGCCAGGGCTGCCTTGTCTCCCTCTTTTGCCGCCATCACCACTTCAGCCGTCTCCTCGCCGAGTTTTTTCAGGATGGCGTTGTCTCCCTTGGCCAGCAGGCTGCTGGTGTAGGAATCGGGCCGGGGATCCGCCTGGCGGGCCTTGACCACGGCAAACACCTGCGACAGGGTATCGGCGGCCGGCATGGGATCCCCTTCCTTCTCGGGGAGAGTGCGGAAGAAGCAGCTTCGCGCCCCTGTGTGGCAGGCCGCCTCTCCCACCTGCTCCACCAAGATAACCAGCGCGTCGCTGTCGCAGTCGTAGCGGATTTGCTTGACCCACTGCACGTGGCCAGAAGTTTCCCCCTTGGGCCACAGCGCCTGGCGGGAGCGGCTCCAGAACCAGGTGCGGCCCGTTTCCAGAGTCTTCTGCAGCGACTCGCGGTTCATCCAGGCCATCATCAGCACCGTCCCGTCCAGGTAGTCCTGCACGATGGCCGGGATCAAACCCTGTTCGTTGTAGCTGAGGTTGTCTAGATGGGCGATTTCCGCCGGCAGAAGAGTGCGGGGCAGATTTGCTGAAGCAAGAGAGGCCAAAGCAACAACCATCAAAGGCGGCAGAAAATCAGAAAGGTTAAAGATTCCTGAAAGCAGGATAGCAGAACTCGCCCCAGAAAGGATATCTCTCACTCCCCCCAGATCCCAACCCCGCTCGGCCACTTTCACGCGCAACAGTCGCGACCAGCCTGGCTTCTGCCGGGAGAAACTTCACCCTGCAAACCAGGGGGGCCTAGCCTGGCTTTGGCCTCAGCTTGAGGTTAAATCGCTGCGCTCACCAACTCTTTGCAGCTATGGCTGTGGGGAGTATGTCAATCCAGAGCCGCTCTCGGCAGCAGCTTCCGGGTCGGCTTGCGCTCCAGAGGCCAAGTTGGCCGCTCCAGACGGGTATCCACCAACACAGAGGCTGGGGCGAGATTAACCCGCTCCAGTAAGCGTTGCAGCAGTTGAGCATCGATGGCATCCACCCTAAGGACTCCGTCCCACGGACGCGATCGGGACAGGGTTGCCGTTCCCGCCACCAGGGGAGTGGGGGTTGTTTGCGGGGATCCCGTCTCACCGCCCCCAGCTAAGGACTCCGTCCCGCTGACGCGATCGGTCAACAGCAACTCTGCCACTGCCTGGGCCACCTCATTGCCATACACCCCATCGGGGCCAGAGGGGAGCAGATCCAGCCGTCCCTGCTGAGCGGCCAGGCGGCTTAAGCCCAGTTGCACCGCCACCACGGCCGGGCCCCGCTCCCCCCGCTTGAGGGTGCGCTGGCCGGCCAGGATGCTCTCCAGCTGCGCCTTGGCCACTTCCTGGTCGCCGCTGGGGAGCAACTGCACCAGCCCCTCCAGCCGGCTGCCGGGAGAGTTGGCGCTTGCCTGCTGCTGGGGATCCTCCCTCCACAAACGGGTTAGGTCGTAGAGCAAAATGGCATGGGGCACCGGGCGGCTGGGCTGGTTGGGGCCGGCATGGCCAGTGGCCAGAATTTCTCCTCGGTAAACCAACGAAGTGCTAAAGCCAGAGTCCAGCAGCACCGCCTCGCGGATCCCGATTTTGGGCAATAGGCTAGCCAGGATGGCGGCGTTGACGTGGGTTTTGGTAACTCCGATTACCACCTGATCCTGGTCGTCCACCCCAAAAAAGGCGCGGGGTCGGAACTCGGCGGCGCTAGAGAGGCGAAACGAGTCAATCTCCGCTGGCGAAAGGGCCCGGCCATCCTTGACCAGCCACAAGCCCGCCACAAACAGGTCCGTGACATCCGGCATGAGCTGGCGAAGGTTGTCGAGCTGAGTCATCGTGTCGGGATCAAAAGGCACAAAGCGCAGCCGATCCCTGCCCAGCAGCACCAGGGGGCGACCGCGCACCACCTTGTCGTCTTCGGGGCGACCGGGGATGAACGTCTTGTGGTTGGCGGCCATCACCGGTCCCACCATGACGTTGCTGGCGGAGTTGATCCAAGGAATGGAGAAGAAGCTGCCGTTGATGCCGGCATCGGCCTGGTAGCGCTGGGCCAAGGTTCTCACCTCGTAGCGCCGCTCCGCGTGCACCGTGGCTGCCCGTCCGCCGCGGATGGTGAGGATCCTCACCCCGTCAATGACCTCATCGGTCGGGGCCAGGGGCTGAGTCACATCCAGCCAGTAGTCGGGGCTGCGGCTGAGGGTGAAGGTGCGGGCGCCGATGATGGCCTCGGTGATGCGAAACTGGTTAAAGCGCCGTACCTCCAGCAAGTTGGGCGACTGTCCCGTAAAGCCGGGATCCATCGTAAAGGCCATCCAGTAACCCGCCTCGGCCAGGTATTGCTTTACCCGCTCGTCCCGATTGCCTTCCGGATAGGCGAAGTAGTGGATGGGGTGGCCCAGCTCCTCTTCCAGCTTGGTCTTGCAGTCAAACACCTCTCGCCGCAGGCGGGCATCGTCTAGCACCCGTAGGTCAGGGGGATGGTTGACGGTGTGGGCAGCAAAGTCGATCAACCCGCTGGCATCCATCTCCCGCATCTGATCCCAGGTGAAGTGATCTTTGCTGGTGGGCACGCCGACAAAGCCGGTCTGCACAAAGTAGGTGGCGGGGTAGTTGTACTCCTTCAAAAGCGGGTAGGCGTTTTCGTAAAGCCCAAGGTAGGCGTCGTCAAAGGTGAGCAAAATGGCCTTTTCCGGCAAGGGATCCCCATCTCGCAGGTGTTTGTAAAGCTGGTCGATGTGGATGGGAATCAGCCCCGCCTGCTTGATGGCTTCAAAGTGCTGTCGCAGCTCCGCCGCCGTGGTGTCAAACCAAACCTCTTTGCGGCCGGCCACCACATCATGATACATGATGGCGGGCACGTAGGAGAGGCTGGCCAAGGGATCCAACGCAAAGGGATCCCGCTGCAGTTGCGGCTGTTGGGGGAGGGGCGGGCGCTGTCGGGCTGCCTTGGCCTCGGCCCGAGGCGCTGGCAACTCGGCTGGGGGTGGCAGCAGCCCCGACAGGCGGCTCACCCAAGCAGGATGGGCAGTGGCCCAGGCCACCAGGGCTCCCGTCCCAAATCCCAGCACTGTGGTCAACAAAGCCAAGAAGCGGAGCAGCCGGAAGCGCAACTGGGTTGGCGGTCGCTGCGCAGAGCTAGAAAGACTTCGGCCCAGGAAGGGGGATCCCCTTTTTGCCCTAGGAACTGGATGGCCGCCCCGGCGCGTCGGCGGCTGTCGAGACGTCATGTCCTCCTCCTCACCGGCAAAACCAACGTCAGCCTACCACCCCCATCTCCTGGTTGGGGATAGGGAAGCCCTTGCCCGTGGTTCCCTCCAAAACGCCCAGGGATCCCTTTCCTCGCCCAGGTAGCACCCCAGCCCATAGAAGTGGCAGCAGAGCCAAAGCCCACCGCCCCAGATGCCTTCCAGGCAAGTTAGTCGAGGTTGCTCAACAAATTGGACTCCGTAATGCTGACGATCTTGCCCCCCCTTTGGGTAATCCGCTTTACTTCTTGAGAAAGGCGGCTGAAGGGCACTTTGTACTCGACAACGCTTTTGCGCACGCCCCCTCCCACCAGACCGGCTACCTTGATGGTGAAGATCTTGTCGCTGTTGGGCAGGGACGAGGCTGCCGAAGGGGCAACCTGAGCAGGTTTGGTCGCTGGAGCCGCTTCCGCTTGCGGTGCAGCGGCACTCTCCCGCTCCAGAAGCAGCCGCCAACTGCGAGGATAGGCGGGAGCCAGACGATAAACCACCTTGTAAGAGCCGGTTACATGGTCATCTTCCGACTCCACCCTCACCACTGTTCCTGCTGGGATATCCAGTTTGGCGCCCTTGGACATGACTTTAATTCCAGGCCAATTGGTGGGCACATCCGTCAGCAGCTCAACTTCAAAGGACTGATCCCCCAACAACAACTTGGCCATGTGAATAACTCCGTTTTGCTCATCAGCAGGCGGCAGCCGAAGATCTGTGGCCGACCACGGCTTCACCGCTAGACATTTTACCGTTGCGGCTGCACCCCCTGAAGCTTCCCGCCGGCATCTGTCATCGAAAGTGGGTTTGTTGTAGATTTGTTAAGAAGTTGTAGTTGTCCCGAAGGTGGAGGGATCCCTATGCTGAGTGTGGCTCTGCCCGATCTGTCGGCAACTTCGGAGAGGTTGACGGCTGCCTTGCAGCCGGTGGCCCAGTTTTTTGCCGGCTTCAACCTGCCCCAGCCAATCGTGCAATGGGGACATCCTTTGATGATGGGCATTGTAGTAGTGGTCATGGGCAGCTTTGTCGGCCTGACCGGCTGGCGGGGGCGGGTCTTGCGCCTAGCAGCCGAGGGATCCCTGCCGGAATCGGCCCAAAAGCCGCTTTGGGATCACCGCAAGCTGGCCCCTTGGATGGCCACCTTCATTGCCCTAGGCTACACCGGCGGCCTTCTCTCCTTGGTCATGCAGGGCCAGCCCCTGCTGAGCAGCCCCCATTTTTGGACGGGATCCCTGGTGTTGCTGCTGTTGGCAGCCAACGGTGCCCTGTCCCTAAGTGGCTTTGGGGGCAACCGCGAGGCCCTGCGCACCACCCATGCCTACTTAGGCAGCCTCATCCTCTGCGTGCTCTTCGCCCATGCTTTGCTGGGACTGAAGCTGGGCCTATCTCTGTAGGCGATCCCGGCTTTCTTCCTTCCAGTGCCTGGGGTGGGGGCGTTGCTCAGCGAAGTAAGCAGAACCTTAGGGCTTTGCCCTAGAGAACTGTGTAGGGGCGTCTTGACAACGACTTGATGAGTCCGCTTGTGGACTGCGTAGGAATCCCCCGACTTTAGTCGGGGGAGTGTTTCGGGACAAAGAGACGGCCCCAGAAGTTGTAGCCGAGGGATTTTTCTGGAACTTCAAGGGAGATGAGGCTCTGTTCCCGCTGGTTTCCGAAGCCTAACGAATTCGTCTAGCCCACTTTTCAATCCCCTACTTCCAGTTCATACCTCCCTGGCGGAACCTCTGCCCTACCAGATTAGCGCCGTCTATGAAAAAATGCTGACGCGGCAGCCGCTGCGCTTTTTGCTGGCTGAAGATCCCGGCGCCGGCAAGAGAGTTATGGCGGGGCTCTTGATTCGCGGCAATCTGCACCGTTGTCTCATTGTCTGTCCTGGCAGCCTAGTGCTGCAGCGGATTGAAGCTGCGCGAACGGGAAATTTGTTTCAAGAGATCCCTTTGCTGATTGCCCGGCTGGATAAACTGAGCCGAGATGAGGCGCTGCAAGAAAAGCTGAAGGCAACAGATTGGGATTTGATTGCTGTCAATGAGGCTCACAAGCTCTCGGCCTCTTTTTTCGGCGGAGAAGTCAAGGAAACCAAGCGCTATAAGCTAGGTAAGTTGCTCTCCCAGCTAACGCGCCATTTCTTGCTAATGACAGCTACCTCCCACAATGGTAGGGAAGAGGATTTTCAGCTCTTCCTAGCCCTTCCGGGCGGGGATCGCTTTGAGGGAAGATTCTCAAGAAAGTGATGGCAATTATTGCGGAACAACCAGACTTCTACCTGTGGCAGTATCAAGAACTCTTGCGGGAGGGCTTAGCGATTGATGTGAGTACCGTCACGATACACAATCTCTTGAAAAAGCAAGGAATGACTCTAAAAAAAGACTTACCGCAGTGCGAGAGACCAAGAAGAAGAGGTGCAAAGAGAACGACTAGCTTATAGTCAAGAAGTCAGGGATATTCCAGCGGAGGATTTGATTGCCCTCGACCAGACAGGGGTGTGGGAGGGAATGAAACGGGGAGTAGCTCGGAAAAGAGGGCCTATGAGCAGGAGACAGGCACTGGCTAGAGCAGTTCTGGGCGGCTTAGCTTGTGTCGGCTTAGGTTTTGGGTGTGGTCGCGGCCCTTGGCTGCGCCAGTTGGGCACCCCTTCCTCTGACGAAGCCCGCGCCATCGCGATTGATGCCCAGGGAAATGTTTGGGTGGCAGGGGTAACCGAGGGAAACTTTTTTGGCCAAAGCTCGGCGGGGAGCAGCGATGTTTTCTTGCGCAAGTACACAAGAGGATAGCTTGGTAGCCCCGTACTTGAGTGCGGGGCGGAAAAGCCCTTGAGCAACTTTAGTTGTTTCTTTGTTATAGTTAGTACAGAGCTTCTCCAGGAAAACAACCTACTGCGGTGCAAAACCCGCGCGGCAATAACTAACCTGGAGGAACTTAAGTCCGAAGTAAGCAGAACTTTGAGGTTATGCCTCAAAGGACTGTCTAGGGGCGTCTTGACAGCGCCTTCGCGAGTCCATTTTGGGCTGCGTAAGAATCCCCTGGGTGGGAGTGTCAACCAGGGAACTTTCCCCGGCCAGACCAGCGCCGGCGGGCAGGCTGCTTTTGTGCTTAAGTACGGTCGCTAAGCTGAGGTGTACGCTGAGGAGAAGTTACTGGCGGAGCGCTTGGCGCTGGCTCTATGCATCGGATAGCCGCTTTGCCAGGGGGATGGGATCCTTCGCAAGGCGGGGTCGTTTTCCTGGAGCAGGATCCGGCCCCCATCGTTGTCCTGTCGGCAGCCGACACGGATCTGACGGCCTTGAGCGCGGCGATGCGGCTGCTGCCGGCTGATTTTCCAGCGGTGCGGGCGGCCAATTTGCTGCAGTTGCAACAGCCCCTGAGCATCGACGACTACGCCGAGAAAGTGTTGCGGCGGGCCCAGGTGGTGCTCCTTCGCCTTTTGGGGGGAAGGGCCTACTGGAGCTATGGCCTGGAGGTGGCCAAAGAGGTAGCGGCAGCAGCGGGATCCACCCTGATTGTGATCCCTGGGGATGACCGCCCCGACTGGGATTTGGTCAGCCACTCCACCGTGCCCCTAGCGGTGGCAGACCGGGTGTGGCAGTACTGGCTGGAAGGGGGGGCGGCCAATGTGGCGGCCTGCTTGAAACTCTTGGCCAGGGAGTTCCTGGGGCAGGAGTACGCCGTGCCGGAGCCGCAGGTGCTGCCCCGCCTGGGGATCTACTATCCCCCCCTGCCCAGGGATCCCCACGCCCCCAAGGTAGGGATCCTGCTCTACCGGGCCCATGTTTTGGCGGGGAATACGCAGCCCATAGATGCCCTGGCCGAAGCCCTGCAGGAGCGGGGGTTGCAGCCGCTGTGTCTTTATACCTACAGCCTGCAGGAGCCGGACTTGCCCCAGGCCATGCGGGAGCACTTCGGCGGCCAAATTGAACTTTTGTTGAACACCACCAGTTTTTCCCTCGCTCGGCTGGAGAGCGAGCAGCCCGATGTTCGCCTTTGGCAGGAGCTGGATGTGCCGGTTGTGCAGGTGGTCTTGAGCAGCGGGTCGCGGGAGCGCTGGGAGAACGCCACGCGAGGCTTGGGGGCGCGGGATCTGGCCATGAACGTGGTGCTGCCAGAGGTGGACGGGCGCATCCTCAGCCGGGCCATCTCGTTCAAGACGGTTCAACAGTGGGATCCCCGCCTGCAGACGGAGATCATGGCCTATGAGGCCGTGCCGGATCGGGTGGCGTTTGTGGCCGAGCTGGCGGCCAACTGGGTAAAGCTGCGGCGCACCCCTGCCGAGCAGCGCCGTCTGGCCTTGATTTTGGCCAACTACCCCAGCCGGGATGGGCGGCTGGCCAATGGGGTAGGGTTGGATACACCGGCAAGCTGCGTCGAGATCCTCAAAGCCCTGGCGCAAGCCCGCTACCGCGCCTGTCCACTGCCCCAGAGCGGAGATGAGCTCATCCGCTGGCTAACCCAGGGCCAAACCTATGATCCGCTGGGATCCCTACGCCCGGCGCGGCAGGTGCTGCCGGCTGCCCTCTATCGGGAGTGGTTTGCCCAGTTGCCTGCCGCTGTCCAAGGCGATCTGCTGCGGCAGTGGGGGGATCCGCCTGCCCACGACATCCCCATTGTCGGCCTGCAGTTGGAGCACGTTTTTGTCGGGATCCAGCCGCCGCGGGGCTACGACCGGGATCCCTCTTTGAACTACCACGCTCCGGATCTGGTGCCACCCCACGAGTACCTGGCCTTTTACCTGTGGCTGCGCCAGGTGTTCGGCGTCCACGCGGTGGTGCATGTGGGCAAGCACGGCAACCTGGAGTGGCTGCCCGGCAAGGGATCCGCCCTTTCCGCCACCTGCTACCCAGAAATTGCCCTAGGGCCTCTGCCCCACTTCTATCCTTTCATCGTCAACGACCCCGGCGAAGGATCCCAGGCCAAGCGGCGGGCCCAAGCGGTGATCCTCGACCACCTCACCCCGCCCCTGACCCGCGCCGAGCTCTACGGCCCCTTGGCAGAGTTGGAGCGGCTGATGGACGAGTACTACGAGGCCCAGCAGATGGATCCGGGCCGCTGCCCCCTGATTCGCGCCCAGATCCAAGAGCTGGTTCGCCGAGAGCAGCTGGACTGGCAGTTCAACCTGGAGAAAGAGGAAGACTGGGGCCGCCTCGATGGCTACCTCTGCGAGCTCAAAGAATCCCAGATCCGGGATGGGCTGCACATTTTTGGCCGCACCCCCACTGGCGAGCAACTGGTGGATCTCCTGTTGGCCCTGGCCCGCTACCCGGGCGCTGGCCAGTTGGGCCTCACCCAGGCCATTGCCCGCGACTGGGGCTGGGACTGGGATCCCCTAGCCGTTGACCTGACAGAGCCCTGGCCGGACAAACCGCCGGCTTAGTTGCAAGAAAAGGCTCGTTGTCTCGATCCCCAACCCCCCTCTCCCTCTGGGAGAGGGGCCGGGGGTGAGGGGTTGACGTTTTAATAGCGAGTTAATAGCGAGATTGGAAGTTGCGCCGCCGCTCGCCGCCGTTACCAGAGCGGAAACCGGAGGTGGGGCGTTCTTCCCGCGGGCGAGCCTTGTTGACCTTGAGGTCGCGGCCCATCCATTCCGCGCCATCCAGAGCGGCAATGGCAGCCTGCTCTTCGGCCTCAGAGCTCATTTCCACAAACCCAAAGCCGCGGATGCGGCCCGTCTCGCGGTCGGTGGGGATCTGCACCCGCTTCACAGAACCGTACTCGGCAAACACAGCGGTCAATTCCGCTTCCGTCACCTTAAAGGAAAGGTTACCTACATAAATCGACATCGACGATCTCCGAAAGAGAGAGGAACAAGCGAGATATTCGGAGAGCCGTCTGCCAATACAAAACGTGAAAACCCGTCCAGACCGGAAGAACCGAACGCTACAACCGACATTTATCTCGAGCTAAGCCTTATCGTAACACAGAGATGGGGAATGGCCACTGCAATTTCGCAAAAATAGCCGGTGCCATTAAGCTCGAGGCTACGAAAGTCGGCTGCCCAGGGCAAGAGCCGCCAAGGAGAGCGCTCCCCACTGCTCTAGCCCAACTTTTCCATGCGGGCTTGCAAAAGCTGCATCTGGGCCTCCAGCTCCGCCAGTTGCTCGCGGCTGGCCTGCACCACTTCGGGGTTGGCCCGGCTGAGGAAATTGGGGTTCTCCAGGCGGGCGCGGATCCCTTGGGCTTCTTTTTCCAGCTTGGCCAGATCTTTTTGCACCTTGGCCCGCAGCGCCTCCACATCCACCAGCCCTGCCAGGGGCACCAGCACCTGCACTGTGCCCACTACGGCAGCCGCCACCTGCTTGGGATCCCTGGCCAGGGATCCCGTGATTTCTAAGGACTCCACCTTGGCCAGCTCGCGGATGTAGGCCTGGGCGGTGGTGAGGATCCGCTGCTCGTCCGGATCGGCGGTAACCAGAAAGGCGGCGATGGTCTGATGCGGCTTAAGGCCAGCCTCTGCCCGCAGGTTGCGCAGGCTGCTGATGGTCTGGATCACCAGGCCAAACTCCCGCTCCAGTTGCGGGTTAACCCAGCTGGGGTCGGGGGTGGGATAGGGCTGGACGGAGATGGAGGTGGCTTGGTTGGCCTGGGTGAGGAGTTGCCAGACTTCTTCGGTGACGTGGGGCATCCAGGGGTGCAGCAGCCGCAGAATGGTCTCCAGCACGGTGGCCAATACCTGCTGCGCCGTGCGCTTGGAAGCGAGGTCTTCTCCCCGCAGCCGGGGTTTAGCCAGCTCGATGTACCAGTCACAAAAGTCGTCCCAAATCAGGGAGTACAAGAGCCGCGCCCCCTCGCCCAGGCCGTAGGCTTCCAGCTCTTCAATAACCTGGGTGGCCGTGGAGTGCAGCCGCGACAGGATCCAGCGATCGGCCAGCTCCAGCGCCTCCGGAGCCGGGGATCCCAGTTGGGCGGGGGTTTGCCCCTCTAGGTTCAGCAGCACAAAGCGGGAGGCGTTCCAGATCTTGTTGGCAAAGTTGCGGGCCGCCTCGACGCTGGCGCTCTCGCCGGTTTTGCGGTCGTAAGCCAAGCGGATATCCTGCCCGGCCCCCACCACTTCCCTGACCAGAGCGTAGCGCAGGGCATCGGTGCCGTACTTGTCCAAAAGCTCGATGGGATCGATGCCGTTGCCCTTGGACTTGGACATTTTCGCCCCGTGCTCGTCCCGCACCAGGCCGTTGATGTAGACATCTTTGAAGGGGATCTGGCCGGTAAACTGCACTCCCATCATGGCCATGCGGGCCACCCAGAAGAAGATGATGTCGAAGCCCGTAGACATCAGGGAGGTGGGGTAGTAGCGCTTGAAGTCCTCCGTCTCCTCCGGCCAGCCCAGCGTGGAAAAAGGCCACAGCGCCGAGCTAAACCAGGTGTCCAACACATCGGGATCCCGCTCCAGCCGCTCCACGTCGGGGCCGAACTTCTCCCGCGCCTTGGCCCACGCCTCTTCGGCGTTGCGGGCCACCACAAAAGCCTGCGGATCCTCAGGGAGCTGGCCGTCGATGACCGGATACCAGGCCGGGATCTGGTGCCCCCACCACAGTTGCCGCGAGATACACCAGGGGCGCAGCTTCTCCAGCCAGCCCGTGTAAACCTTGGTCCAGCGCTCCGGAATAAAGCGGGGGTTGTGGTGTTCCCGCTCCTCCTGCAAGCAGCGGGCCGCCATCCCGGAAACATCGCAAAACCACTGAATGGAGAGCAGCGGCTCAATGGGCACACCCCCGCGGTCGCTGTAGGGCACGCTGTGGGTGTACTCCTCCACCTTCTCCAGCAGGCCGTGCTCAGCAAACCACTGCACCACCTTCTCGCGGGCCACAAAGCGATCCAGGCCGGTGAAGGGATCCCCGTTCTCGTTGAGGGTGCCGTCCTTGTTGAGAATGTTGATCAAGGGCAACTGGTGGCGCCGGCCCATCTCAAAGTCGTTGGGGTCGTGGGCCGGGGTGACCTTGACGCAGCCAGACCCAAAGGTGGGATCCACATACTCGTCGGCGATGATGGGGATGAGGCGATCCTTGATGGGCAGCCGCACAAACTGGCCGATGAGATGGCGGTAGCGCTCGTCTTGGGGGTGGACCGCCACGGCTGTATCCCCTAGCATCGTCTCCGGGCGAGTGGTGGCCACCACCAGGTACTGGCCGGGATCGGCAGCCAAGGGGTAGCGGAAATGCCAGAGGTGGCCCTTGACCTCTTTGTTGTCCACCTCGATGTCGGAGACTGCTGACTGGGTGGCCGGACACCAGTTGACCAGATACTCGCCCCGATAGATCAGCCCTGCTTCGTAGAGGCGGACAAAGGCTTCCGTAACTGCCCGGCTCAGGCCCTCGTCGAGGGTAAAGCGATCCCGCGTCCAGTCCAGCGACAGGCCCAGCCGCCGCAGTTGGCTTTTGATGGTGCCCTGCGATTGCTCCTTCCAGGCCCAGGCCCGCTCCAGAAAAGCCTCGCGGCCCAGCTCAAAGCGGCTCTTGCCCTCCTGGCGCAGTTGGTTTTCCAGGATGGTGTGCACGGCAATGCTGGCGTGATCCGTGCCCGGCAGCCAGAGGACGTTGTAGCCGCGCATGCGCTTGTAGCGCACCACCACATCGGGCAGGGTAAAGGCAAAGGCATGGCCCATGTGTAGGCTGCCGGTGACATTGGGCGGGGGCAGCACCATGCTGAAGGCTTCTCCCGGCGCCTTGGGATCCGCTACGTAAAACCCCTTTTCCTCCCAAAAGCGCTGCCACTTCGGCTCGGTCTCAAAGGGGTTGTACTGGCTGGGCAGGTGGGCGAGGGAAGGTGCAGCAGTCATGCAGAATCCAGGCCAGGCTTGTTAAAGGACTACCCTATAGGTTAGCAGGCTTACTTTAAGCCGGCGGGCTCTTGCTAGGGATCCCTCTTGACCTTGTAGTTAGCTATAGGGTTTAGGCTGAGAGAGCTTCTGGAGAGAGGGAATCAACCGGGCATGTCTGAACTGCTGCGGGTGGGTCAGGTAGCCGAGAAACTGGGCATCACCCCCCAAACCCTCTACTTCTACGAGCGCCTGGGGCTCATTCCCAAGCCGCGCAGGACGGAGGGGGGCTATCGCCTCTACGGGGAGCCTGAGCTGGAGCGGCTGGCTTTCATCGCCCGCGCCAAGGCTTTGGGACTTACCCTAGCCGAGATCAAGGAACTGCTCTTGCTTCAGGAGAATGGGCAGGCTTTGCCCTGTTGGCAGGTGTACGTAAAGCTAACCGAAAAGCTCAGACAAATCGATAAGTCAATTGCCCATCTGCAGGAACTCAGAGGGGAGTTGTCAACACTCATTGAAAAGTGTCAACAAAAATTTTCTGAGCAAGAGAAAAGCTCTTCTTGCGCCATCTTTCAACAACAGCTTGATAACTCATGACAAGAGAACCCCTTGTACCATTTTCTGCTAGTGCTTGGCAGCCCTTGTGCCCAAGAAGTGGGGAGCAGGGGATCTCAATTCAACTGATTACCCTGAAGAGCCTGCTATCTCCTCCAGCTTTGGCACAATTGGATGCCGACAGCAGCTATGCGTTTTGTCGGGATCCCATTTGTCCTGTTGTTTATTTTTCTGAGCAAGGTCAGAGCTTTGGGGTTGACGACCTCAAGGTTCCAGTCTTTCAAAAAGAAAGTGGCGAGGACGTGCCCGTCTGCTACTGTTTTGGCTGGACGCGCCAGCGCATCCGGCAAGAGCTGAAGGGATCCAAAACGCCCCAGGCCATTCTGGAGGAAATTGCCGCCCACATCAAAGCCAAGCGCTGCGGCTGCCAGGTCAACAACCCGCAGGGGTTTTGCTGTCTGGAAAATGTTAGGCAGTTTATCTCTGAAGTGCAACAATGAAAAGCTCAGGAACAAAATAACTCGGACCTCTGCCCGCAACTCTAGCTATCTCAAACCCAGTTGAGAGTTTTGCCGCCGACCCACAGCTCCGCGCTGCTATCGCAATACCCTCAGCCCTGAGAGATGCGGCTAAAGTATGTCAACGATTGAAATAGGCGCTAAGCCACTCCAGGCATTGCATAAAGTAAAACACCAGGGGCCCGGTAAAGACGTAGCTATCTCCCCGATCCAAAATGCCGCCGTGGCCGGGGATGAGATCCCCGGAATCCTTGACGCCGGCATCTCGCTTCATCAGCGATTCGGTCAGATCCCCCAGCAGGCTGGTCAGCCCAATTAAAAACCCCAACACCCCGCCGCTCAGCCAGCTCCACGGCCACTTGAGGTAGTAGGCTCCCGCCACAGCCAGGGCCATGCTGGCGGCAATCCCCGCTACGGCCCCTTCCACCGTCTTCTTGGGGCTGAGGATGGAGAGCTTGGTGCGCCCAAAGGTCCGCCCACAGAGATAGGCGGCCACATCCGCTGCTATGACACAGCCGATGGCCAGCAGCGTAATCCACAGTCCTTCCCCAAGCTCTTGGGAAAAAGACAGGGCCCTGACCCGGATCCAAAAGCTGGGCAACAGCGCACAGTAAAACAACCCCAAAATCGAAGTGGCAATGTCGGCAATGGTGGCCACCTTGGGCTTAAAGAGCAAATAAAAACAGATGATGGATCCCGCCACAATAAAAGCAGGGCTGGTCCATTCCGGCTTTGCCTGCTGCAAAAACACCAGCACCTGGCTAGACAACATGGTGGTGCGCATGGCCGGCGCATTGCCCTTGGCCTGCACCAGGCGGAAGAACTCCAGTTGGGCCAGGAAAATGATCAGCCCCATGGCTGCTGTGAAGTACCAGCCCCCTAGCAGGGTAACCGTCAGGGCAAACAGGACCGCCGCAAAACCGCTAACCCAACGGGCTCCCATAGGCACACCCCGTCACGTTGGTTGGCCAAAGACCTCCTGCCCGCGGCTCCAGGTCAAAGTCCACGCCGAAGGCAGAAGCAGCCCTCAGCCTTGCGCTCTTGGTGTTTAGGATTTGCGTCTGCGCGATGAAGTCCTGCTGCGGCTGCTGCAACGAAAATGCCTCTTGCCCTAGCCTTCCAGTTTACTCTTCTTGATCCCAGAGGAACCCCTCTCTGGAACTGGGATCCCTACCTATCCCTGGGTTGGGGGCTTCAGATGTCGCGGAGCATGGGATAATTGAAAAGCTGCAAAAATTGGTTACCCTCGACCCGATTCCAGCATGGTTCAGGAACTGACGTCCCCCGTGGCTAGCGCTCGCATCTCTGCCGAAGAAGCCCGCATGCTCTACGAAGACATGGTGCTGGGCCGCCTGTTTGAGGACAAGTGCGCCGAGATGTACTACAAGGGCAAGATGTTCGGCTTTGTGCACCTGTACAACGGGCAGGAGGCTGTGTCCACGGGGGTGATCAAGGCGCTCAAGCCCACCGACTACGTCTGCAGCACCTACCGGGATCACGTGCATGCCCTTAGCACCGGGATTCCCCCACGAGCAGTGATGGCGGAGCTCTTTGGCAAGGCTACCGGCTGCAGCAAGGGCCGCGGCGGCTCGATGCACCTGTTTTCGGCAGAGCACAACTTTTTGGGGGGCTATGCCTTTGTGGCCGAAGGGATCCCGGTGGCGACGGGAGCAGCGTTTTCGGCCAAGTACCGCGGCACCGACCAGGTGACCGTCTGCTTTTTTGGGGATGGGGCCTGCAACAACGGCCAGTTCTATGAATGCCTCAACATGGCCGCCCTCTGGAAGTTGCCCATCGTCTACGTGGTGGAGAACAACTTCTGGGCTATTGGCATGGCCCACAGGCGTGCCACTTCGGTAACCGACATCTACCTCAAGGGCCCCGCCTTTGGCATGCCCGGCTACCAAGTAGACGGTATGGACGTGCTGGCGGTGCGGGAGGCAGCCCAGCAGGCCATTGCCCGTGCCCGCGCCGGGGAAGGCCCCACCTTGCTGGAGTGCCTCACCTATCGCTTCCGCGGCCACTCTTTGGCCGACCCCGACGAGCTGCGCAGCCCGGAAGAAAAAGAATTCTGGCGGCAGCGGGATCCCATCAAACGACTGGAGCGCTACGCCTTGGAACACAACTTGATGACTGAAGCGGACTTCCAGGCCATTCAGGAAAAGGTGAGCGCCGTGATTGAGGATGCCGTCCTTTTCGCGCTGGAAAGCCCTGAGCCTACCCTGGACGAGTTGCACCGCTTCGTTTTCGCTGAAGACGAGTAGATCCTGCTTGGTTCCCAGTGTCGAGGGAGTGCGGGGGCCCAACTCCGCGCAACTTTCCACCCGGGCTGCCATCGCCGCTCCCTTGGCAATCCTCCCGGCTTAGCCTCAGAGAAACCTTCTCCAGATCTGCGCAAGAGCGCAGATCTGTAAAAATCGCTTTCCATTTGTTTACATAGCTTCATATCATTGGGGTATCGAGCATGAGTATTTATTCCCGGTCATGAGCAATTCTCTTGAGTTTCCCTGGCTGTCGGCCCTGGTGCTCTTGCCGCTGCTGGCAGCCTTTGGGATCCCCCTGCTCCCCCAGAGCCGCTGGGCGCGTTGGTATGCCCTCGCTGTGGGGGCTTTGGATTTGGGCCTGATGGTCTATGTCTTCGGGCAGCGCTACGACCTGCGGGATTTTTCGCTGCAACTGGCGGAGCGCTACGCCTGGGTTCCCCAGATTGGGTTCCACTGGTCGCTGGCGGTGGATGGCCTCTCCTTCCCGCTGGTGCTGCTGTCGGGCTTGATTACGACTTTGGCGATCGTGGCGGCTTGGAATCTCACCCACAAGCCGCGTTTGTTTTTCTTCCTGCTGCTGCTGATGTACGGCGCCCAGGTGGGCGTGTTCTTGGCGCAGGATCTGCTCCTGTTTTTCTTGATGTGGGAGATCGAGCTGGTGCCCGTTTATCTCCTGATTGCCATCTGGGGTGGGCCACAGCGCCAGTACGCCGCCACCAAGTTTATCCTCTACACCGCTGCCGCCTCTATTTTCATTCTGGTGGGATCCCTGGCGATGGCCTTTGGCAGCGAGGGCTTTAGCTTGGAGATGGCAGAGCTGGGGGCCAAGTCCTATCCGCTGGCTCTCCAGATCTTGGCGTATGCAGCTTTCCTAATTGCCTTTGGGGTGAAGCTGCCGGTCTTTCCGCTGCACACCTGGCTGCCGGATGCTCATAGCGAAGCCTCGGCGCCCATTTCCATGATCCTGGCCGGGGTGCTGCTCAAGATGGGGGGCTACGGCCTGATCCGCCTAAACGTGGGCATCTTGTCGGAGGCGCATGTGTACTTCGCGCCAGTGCTGGCGGTGCTGGGGGCAGTGAACATCGTCTACGGAGCCCTGGCCGCCCTGGGGCAAAACTACCTCAAGCGGCGCTTGGCCTATTCCTCCATTGCCCATATGGGCTTTGTCTTGATCGGCATTGCCGCTTTTACGGAGCTAGGTCTCAACGGCGCCCTCTTGCAGATGATCTCCCACGGTCTGATCGCTGCGGTTTTGTTCTTCCTGACGGGGATCACCTACGAGCGCACCCACACCCTTGCCCTCGACAAGTTGGGCGGGTTGGCTAAGCAAATGCCGAAGGCCTTTGCCCTGTTTACAGCAGGATCCCTGGCCTCGTTGGCGCTACCCGGAATGAGCGGATTTGTGGGCGAGCTGACGGTGTTCTTGGGCTTGATCACCAGCGATGCCTATGCGCCGACCTTCAAGGCAGGAATTGCTCTGCTGGCGGCAGTGGGCATTATTCTGACGCCCATTTACTTGCTCTCTATGCTGCGGCAGGTGTTCTATGGGGCTCAGGATCCCGGCTTGGTGTTGGAAGACTACCTGGGCGATCTGCGCCCGCGAGAAATGGCGGTGGCTCTCTGTCTGCTGTTGCCGATTCTCGGCATTGGCCTCTACCCGCGGCTGGCTACCCAAACCTACGACGTTACAACGGTGGCGGTAGCTGCTCAGTTGCGCAGTGCCCTGCCGACGGAAATTGTGCAACGGCCCCTCCTGCCGGTGCAACCGGCTCAGGTGGCGGCTTTGCCCCCGACAGATTAGGGAGCATCGGGATCCCCGCTTCTCTCTATTGGTCTCGCCTTGAACGGAAGAGCTGTTGCTTGAGAAGTTGCTTACCTCAAGTTTCAGCTCTTCTTTTGTTTTTTTAGCTTGCTTTAACTTTCGAGTTGGACTCGTGAGTGAGGATGTTTTGGGCTGGAATTCCCTTCTAACCGACTCTCCTTGGGCTGTCAATCCTAGCGAGGATCAGAATGAATGGAGTTGTGCTCGCTCAGATTGAGCTGCACCACCAGCCACCAAAGGGTAACGTCGGAGTAAGTTGCCCGCCGCTTCAGCCGGGAAATGGAATGAACCGGATTTTGGCTGTCGATCATCCACTCCGAAGCGATGATTTGGCTCCGTTGCTGAGCATTCATTGCCTCTCCCCCTTCGCAACTGCTCAAGACTTGGAATAGCTAATATTTAGGATGGCGAATTTGTAGGGGAGCGTGTGAAAAAATATATTACGCAGGGATCCCTAAGGACAGCTAACTTTCTTAGCAATTGGGATCTCGACGGCTGCTCAGTTGAGGACCTACTGGCCGAGGAGCCCAAAAAACTTTGCAAAAGATGAAAGATTGAGCAGGGAGATTTGTCTTTGTCTTTACAAGTCTTAAGACCCAGAAAAATTCAATTCTCTCCTTCTCTGCCAGCCTGGAAACATGGGTCTTCAGCAGGGATCCCTCCCTAGGAACCGGCGGCCAGCCGATCCCAAATCTCCTCGTGGGAGAAGCCTTTGCGCACCCATTCTTCACAATTGTGCAGGCGCTGGGCGGTGCCGATGAGGAAGCGGTTGAGGTCGGCCCCCAGGGACTCGCAGGTGGTCTGCACACAGACTAGATCCCGTTCCGAGAGCAAGGAGAAGAGGCCGGCCAGCATGCCCGCCTCCAGATGGCCAGCCGGCTCCCGCCGCGCAGACAGTTCCTCCGGCCTAAGGCTGGCACGAGCAGCCAGGGCAAAGCCGGAGTTGCGGATCTTGGCTTGAACCAGGCCGCGGTCGGCGGCGGAAAAATCCAGCTCCAGGCGGCCCCAGCCGTGGGTGGCCCAGAGATCGCTGAGGGCATCGAGGAAGATCCCCATCGGCAATTCCTGCAACGGCTGTTGGTAGTAGCGGGAGAGTTCGTCTTCAATGCGGCGGAAAAACGCCTCTCCCCACTCGCGACCACAGTTGTAGAGGATGACGCGGGTGGCTTGGCCGGTTTCGTAGCGCAAGCCGGCGTAGATGGCTTCCAAGAGGGGCATGGGAAAGGCCGCCAGGCGGTATCCTCCCCGGCTGTAGAGCAGGCCGCTGTGGATGTCGGGGCGGATGTAGTAGGCAGGGCTGAAGCAGTGGCCGGGCAGGATCTGGTCTTGCAGGAGCTCTTGCAGGGTGGTCATGGCTGTCCTCTGGACTCTAGTTGACCAGCATCGACTTGGCCAAGAGCACGTAGGGGCGGATGGACTCGCTCTCTTCGGGGCCGAAAACAGCGCTGAGGGAGTCGAGCATCAACTTGTAGGCGGGCTGGCACTGGTCGCGCATCTTGAAAGATTTCAGGATCGTCTCCAGCCAGTAGAGCAACTTATCCCGCAGGTAATCCTCGTCATTGAGCAGCATAGCCAGGCAGCAGTAGCGCCACACCATGATCAGGTCGCGGCGGCAGCGCTCCCAGGCCAGGTGCCCATGTTGGCGGGGCAAATTCGGCATCATCTGTTGGAACTTTTCCATCACCCAATCCACCAGCTCCTGCTCCTTGGCCTGCAGGACTTGATACAGGCGGACTCGTTTGGGGATCCCTTCCACGTAGGCGTGTAGGGTTTTCAACTCATCTGGGCGCAGATAGCGACCCTCGCTTTGCTGCATCAGCTCGGCCACGCTTGAATTCATCAGCATCATCGGGAGCCTCCGTTGGCTGGTCTTACGCGAACATTTCCATCAGGGTAGGTGCCGGTTCCGAGGCCCCTTCTGCCTTGGCTTTAGGCAAAGGGGCAGAAGAGGGATCCCCAGTAGCCCGCAGGAGTTGCCAGTAGGGGGCAAGCAGTTCCCATTGCTCTGCTGACAGGGATCCCTGCACCACTGCACCTAGTTGATCCAGCGCCTGCGGCAGCCCCAAATACTGTTCCATCGCGCCAAGGGTCCCCTGCTGCAGAGGGGTGGGATCCCCCAGCAACAGGCTCAAGCCCAGGGAGCGCAGGCAGAAGGCCAGTTGCCGGGCCAAGAGGCGCTGAGCGGGGGTAAGAGAGGATTCTGCCCCGCCGGTGTACCCGTGCTGTTGCAGAACCTGCTCGATCCACGCCCGCTCTTGTTGTTGCAAGACTTGGTAGAGATCCAGCCGCTCTGGAAACGAGAGGGCGTAGCGGATGAGATCTTGCAGATCGTCGGGTGTCAGGTAATCCCCTTCTCGATCGGCAATGCGCTCCGGCCAAGGGCGAAGGTCGTTCATGGGTGAGGTCTCCTTAAAAAACGCGATACGAGTCAAAAGATCGAGCGGCTCGAGGAAGCAAGGCCTAAGTTGGGGCCAAGCAGGGCTAAAGCAAAGCTCCGCCAAACAAAGCGGCAAAATCCTCAAGGGTAAAGGGATCCTCTGGCGGCAGCTCTGGGCGCAGGCAGATGCCCGACCAATTGCAGCCGGCAAAAACACCGACTGGGCCAAAAGCAGGGACGCGCCGAACTCCGGCAACACTTCTGAGGAGAAAAAGGTCTGGACTGAGGGACGGTTATCCCAATTCAACCCTTGCAAAAAAACTGCTAGCGGTTGCCCTAAGTCCAGATTGGGGTTGAGGTTGGAAGTAAGCATAGGCATCCTCCCCACAATGCCGAAGAGAGGGACTGCAAAAGCCACAGGCAGGCCTCACAGTTGGCGCAAACGCTGCTCGATCTCACGGGCGCTGGCCCCTTCGCTCATCCAGAAATTGGCGGCATCGATGCGCTCTTGGCTGCCCAGCAAAAACTTGCAGTAGGTTTCGCCCATTGCGTAGCACTGGATCTCGATGCAGGCCAGCTCACGGGAGGTCATGGCAGAGAAAAATCCGGCAAACAGCCCGGCATAGAGGTGACAAACCGGTTTGCCCACGTCGCCCAGGGTGCGGGCCACCATCGAGTCAAACAGGTTGATGAACAAGAACCCTTTTTGTTTGGATTCGGTTTCCACCTCCCACTTGCCCCACCCTTGCGCCGTAAAGGGCCACCACCAGGTCTCCAGCAAAAACAAAAGGTTGGACTGCTTGACCCCAACCCCGTACTCCCGCTCGTACCACTGGGAAAAGTGCTGGGCATCGCGGACGCCCCACTCCTTGCCGATGGTGTACATCACCGCCGCAGAGGCATCGCCCACTTCCCGCTCTAGGCCGGCCTGCAGGCCGACAATGAAGTCTTCGCTAAGCAGCAGGTTTTGGGTGTTATTCCAGTCGATAATCGTGCCTTGCTCTCGGTTAAAGCGGAAGAAATCGCGGTAGCTGTAGTGAGCGTGCTTGTCGCGGCCCACCGGCATGGTGACTGCGGGACGGGGATCCGATCGAGTGGTGGTGCTAACCATGGCTTTCTCCTAAGGAGCAATCTAGACGGCAAAGTAATCGGAAAAGTCCCTAGCTTTGATGGGCTGCCTTCTTGTTGAAATTCAATCTATTGAGCCTCTAGCCTGGCCTTTTTTGCCTGTGAGCCACGGGGATTGCGCCCCCGCAGCGGCCTAGCTAAGCTGCCGCGATCCCTTAGGCCTCGCTGGTCTGGGCAAGGGTGCTGCCGATGATGCGAAAATCTTCGTTTTCCAGTTGCTTGACGGTGGAGCGAGTGATGATCTTGCCCTGCTCCACCAAAACGCGCCCCGTCCGCGGGTGGAGCAGATCTTGTTCGGCCCGCCGACCGATGAGCACTTCGATATCCCTGAGCGAGTTCACGTACATCCCCGGCGGCAGCTCCACCACCACCCCATCGGCCACCACCCGCGCCTGACAGGCCAGCCGGGAATTGCTGCGGGCGCTGGTGATTGTCTCCAGGGTTTTCGCCTCGCGGGGGGTGATGGGAGTGAGGCTTTCCATTCCCTCTTTGACGTAAACATGACAGGTGGCGCAGAGGCCGCGACCGTTACATTCCCGCGAAACCTGCAGCTCCTCCGACAAAATGGCCGACAGAAGATTGCTGTAGGTATCGACCTCCGAGACACGAGATAAAGGCTCTAGCCGGATTTGTTTAACCATAGACGGGATCCACATTAAGGGCAGACAAAAAACCCCGGCGGGCAGGATCTACTGCATAAGCAACGCAAACCAATCACAAAAATTGATTGATCCCTTCCCCTGCAGCCCCCTTGCAGGTCTACAGCAACACCTGAGTCCCCAGTCAATCAAACCAGAGCACTTCACCAGAGCACTTCAAATGATGAGCCCTGCACCTGTGACCCTGGGAGAGACTGCATTCTTTACTTAACTTATATTCTGGATCTATCTGGAGCAGGTTATTCTGGATGGAAGTGTCATAATACTTATGGAAGTGTCATAATACTTAACTACGAATAAACACGGAATTTTTTTTATCGGCTAGAAAGTTACAAAGTGAAATCACGTAAATTGGAGAAAATGACAACCCTTTCGTAAATATTTATCGCAGATCTCCCCCGGTCGTTCTGTCGGCAAGGTAAATCTTAAGTAGAACCTTCACGGTCTTTTATTGGCAATTTTGTTACAGAAGGATGTGCTGAAGTTTGCCGTAAAAGCGTATTGAGCCATTCGCTACTCTCTTGGCCATTTCTTTAAAGTAGCCCCTCGTTTTGTCTGTTTTTGTCAGTTCTGTCGATTGGGAGCTATTGCCATGGAACCACGCCAGCGGGATCCGCAAACGTTGCAAAACCTGTTGCGGGCTGCCTACCAACAGCTTTTGGAACGCCAGCCCTACCAGCACGAGAAGGCGGGAGAGCTGGAGAAGATCGAGCAGGACTTCTTGCGGGGCCGAATTGGGATCAAGCGCTTGGTTCGCCAAATTGGGGGATCCCGGCTCTACCGGCAGCTCTTTTTCAGTGCCGGCTGCAACACCCGCTGTGTGGAGCAGGCTTTTAAGCACTTTTTGGGACGGGCGCCGGCCAGCAGGGAGGAGGTGGCGGCCTATCACAACATTCTGGTGCGCCAGGGCTTTCAAGCCATGGTCAATGCCTTTATCGACTCGGAGGAATACCGCCACCAGTTCGGCAACGACCATCTGCCCCACCCCCGCCAACGGCTGAGCGGCCACCCACCTTTGGCCTACTTGCTGACAAACCAAATGCACCGGCGCCATGAGCTGGGGATGCAGGGATCCCCGCTTTTGCACAGTTTGGCGGCGATGGAAGTGGGGATCCCTTAGGCAGTGGGGCCGGGGAGGAAGTCGAGGGTATAGGCTTGGCGAACCTCCAGACCCGCTGCGCCGATCCCCAGGGCCACCATCTCCTGAAAGTAGGTTTGCCAGCGCTGGTGGGTCATGGCGCCGATCCCCAGCGTGGCGGCATCTCCACTGGTGAGAAGGCCGTAGTCTTTTAGGGCTTGGTGGGCGTAGGCCAGGAGGGCCTCGCTCATGTTGGGGTTGTCTTGGCGGATGAGGCGATTGCCGGGGCGGGGATCCTCTAGGTAGCTCTGCCAGCCCTGGATGGAGGCGGCCACAAATTTTCGCACCTCCTCAGGGTGTCGTTCGGCAAAGGGGCGGGTGGTCTCCAGGGTGGTAGCATAAGGGGAATAGCCGTAGTCGGCCAGCAGAAAAACGACGGGATCAAAGCCCCCCTCCTGGCGCACGCGGAAGGGCTCGGAGGTCACATAGCCCTGCTGGGCAGAAGACTTGTCCAGCAAGAAGGGCGTGAGGCTGAGGTTGTAGGGGCGCTTCTGCTCGTCGGTAAAGCCAAACTTGGCCCGCAAGAAAGGCCAGTAGGTGAGGTTGGCCCCTGGAGAGACCCAGATGGGCTTGCCCCGCAGGTCTTCTAGGCGCTCGATGCCCACCCCCGGATGGGCCAAAAGACACTGGGGATCCTTCTGGAAAAAGGCGGCCACGGTGAGAACAGGGATCCCAGCTTGCAGAGCCGCCAGAGCGTCGGGGCTGCCGCCGAGCACAAAATCTGCCGCTCCCCCGGCTAGCAGTTGCAGCACGTTAACCGCCGTTCCCCCCATGCGGATTTCCACCTGCAGACCGTAGTCGGCGTAGATGCCGGTGGCCAGGGCTTGGTAAAAGCCGCCGTGTTCGGCCTGGGCGTACCAGTTGGTGACCAGTCGCAAGGGCCGGGATCTGGCCGAAGAGGGGCGGGAGCCCGCTCCTACTGCTAGCAGAGCAGCTCCACTGGCCAAAAAACGCCGCCGCGGCCAAGGCTCTGGAGTTACACCGGACATAGGCAGGGATCCTCAGGCGGCCACGCTTTCAGTATCTCGCAAGTAGACCAGTTTTTCCTCAGGCTGGCCACCCCTTGGAAGAGGAGCTGTTGGGAGGCGTCTTCGATTTATATTTGCAAAGCAAGCGGGATCCCCTTCTTACAAGGGGCAAGATCGACATTCCAAGGGGTAGGGCATGGGCAAGGTGTATCTGGTGGGCGCGGGGCTGGGCGGGCGGGCGGGCCTGACGCAGGGAGCACTGGAGATCCTACGGCAGGCTGAGGCTATCTGGATCGACGAGCTGGTGGATGAGCGCTTGTTGGCAGAGTTGCCGCCGCAGGCGCAGGTGTGGCGACGCTCTGGGCCAGGAAGCCTCCAGGAGGGCATCCACTGGCTCATCCAGCGCTGCCGAGAAGGCAAACAGGTGGTTCACCTCAAGTCAGGGGATCCCTTGATCTTTGGCCGCGCTCGCGAGGAGATCCAAGCCCTTAGGGAGGCGGGCTGTCCGTTTGAGATTTGGCCGGGGCTGTCTTCGGCGCTGGCTGGCCCCTTTTGGGCAGGGATCCCCCTGACCGATAAGCACTTAAGCCGCGTTTTTGCCGTGCTGACTGCCCACGAGCTGGAGGCCTTGCCCTGGAGCGCCCTGGCCCAGTTGGATACTTTGGTGATTTTGATGGGATCCCGGCAGCGACAGCACATTGGCGCACGGCTGGTGGAGTCTGGGATCCCGGCAGACCGACCGGTGGCTGTGATCTGGGGAGCGGGGCAGGCAGAGCAACAGGTGTGGGTGGGCACCTTGGCGGAGCTGCAGCAGGAGGCGGGTCAGGCGAAGTTGCCGGGTCTGCTGGTGGTCGGGGAGGTGATCCGGCTGCGGCAGGACTTTTTGCCGGGGATCCCTCCTTTGCCTCCGCCGGCTCCCCTGGCAGGCAAGACGGTGCTGGTTACCCGTTCTGAGGGGCAATCACCAGCTTTTTGTGAGTTGCTGCAGGCCCAGGGGGCGCGGGTGCTGGAGATGCCGACCCTGGTGATCCAGCCGCCCACGAGCTGGGATCCCTTGGATACAGCCATTGCCAACCTGGAACAATTCGACTGGCTGCTGCTGACCTCTGCCAATGGAGTGCAGGCTTTCTTTGAGCGGCTGCAGCGGCAGGGGCGAGATAGCCGAGCACTCCACTCCCTGCAAGTGGCGGTGGTGGGATCCAAAACCGCTTCCGTGCTGGCCCAGTACGGCATTCGCCCGGATCTGATGCCCTCCGAGTTTGTGGCCGAAGCCCTGCTACCCATTTGGCCGCAGCCAGTGCAGGGGCAGCGCATCCTCTTTCCCCGCGTTGAGTCAGGAGGGCGGGAGGAGCTGGTACAGGGGTTGCGGCAGCGAGGAGCAGAGGTGGTGGAGGTGGCCGCCTATCAGTCCGCCTGTCCAGCAGCAGCGGATCCCCAGGTCCTGGAAGCTCTTAAAGCCCACCAGGTGGACATCCTCACCTTTGCCAGCTCCAAGACAGTACAGCATTTTGCCCACTTGATCCAGCAGGCAGGGCTAGGCCCTGAGATCTGGGATCCACCCGTGCAGATTGCCGCCATTGGCCCCAAGACGGCCGCAACCTGCAAGGCTGCATTTGGTCGAGTGGACATCGCAGCCCAGGAGTATACTTTGGAAGGATTGGTGGAAGCCCTCATCCAAGCGACCAACCGTTCTACCTAGCCTTTTCAGGCCGTTCGCGGTAGCGGTGCAGAGTACCCAGGTGCTCCTCATAGTGAGCCCCCATCAGCCAAACGGAACTCTCCTGGCCCGGCATCCCAATAGATACACCCAGACACCATGTGGCAGACGGCCAAGCTCTACGAAGACATTCTTTACGAAAAAACGGATGGCATTGCCAAGATCACCATCAACCGTCCCCACAAGCGCAACGCCTTCCGCCCCAAGACCATTGCCGAGCTGATTGATGCGTTTGCCGATGTGCGAGAGGATCCCAGGATTGGAGTAGTGCTCTTAACAGGCGCCGGGCCCCATACCGATGGGAAGTATGCCTTCTGCGCCGGCGGGGATCAAAGCGTACGGGGCGAGGCCGGTTACCTGGATGAGGCCGGGATCCCTCGTCTCAATGTGCTGGATCTGCAGCGCATCATCCGCTCTTTGCCCAAGGTGGTGATTGCCCTAGTGGCAGGCTACGCCATTGGGGGTGGCCATGTTTTGCATCTCATCTGCGACCTGACCATTGCCGCCGATAATGCCATCTTTGGGCAAACCGGCCCTAGGGTGGGCAGCTTCGATGGGGGCTTTGGGGCCGCCTACCTGGCGCGAGTGGTGGGGCAAAAAAAAGCCCGCGAGATTTGGTTCCTCTGCCGCCAATACACCGCAGCCCAAGCCCTGGAGATGGGTCTGGTCAATGCCGTGGTGCCGGTGGAAGAGCTGGAAGCTGAAGGGATCCGCTGGGCGCAAGAGATTCTCCAGCACAGCCCCTTGGCCATCCGCTGCCTCAAAGCCGCCTTCAATGCCGACTGCGATGGGCAGGTGGGGCTGCAGGAGCTGGCCGGAGATGCGACGTTGCTGTTCTACATGACCGAAGAAGCTGCTGAGGGCAAACGCGCCTTTTTGGAAAAGCGCCCACCTAACTTTCGCCAGTTTCCCTGGCTGCCATAGTTTGTTTGTTTTCATTAATTCCACTTCCCCGAAGGGAAGCGACTTGCCCCCAATTTTGTTGTTCTGGGGGAAACAGGAGGGTTTCCATTAATTCCACTTCCCCGAAGGGAAGCGACCCGCCTGTGCTGTGCGATTCAGCGGCTGTACGACCAGAGTTTCCATTAATTCCACTTCCCCGAAGGGAAGCGACTGCCTATCTACTCTTTTTACTCCTGCTCTTAGCCTTCCCGTTTCTCTGGTTGGTGGTTACCCTAGATGCGGTTCAAGTTGCTGTTGCAAAGCTCGAATTTTCTCCTAACCTATCTCTTGTGCTGCTGACCCTAGTAATTATTGAGAGTACGATTAATATCCCCCTTTATGAGAGAGTTTCCAAAGTAGCTATGGTACCTGATTTGGATCGATTGTGGACGATGCGCTTCTTTTGGGGTATTCCCTTAAGGCGAATTGAACAGAAAACGATTGTGGCGTTGAATGTCGGGGGTGGTCTGATTCCAACCCTATTGGCCATTTATCAGTTTACCTGTGTTTCGCCAATTTTGATTGTGCTTGTCACGGCTGTGGTGACAATAGTTAGTTATTATTCTGTCCAGGTGGTGCCGGGGATTGGGATTCAAATGAATGCCTTGATTGCTCCCCTAACGGCGGCGATGACTTCTGTGCTATTAACGGCGGGGTCTGATGTTGTGGCAGCACCGATTGCCTTTGCTGGCGGTGTATTGGCAACACTAATTGGGGCTGACCTGTTACACCTGCCCCAAATTGAGCGGATGACTCCAGGCATTCTTAGTATTGGTGGGGCTGGGGTTTTTGATGGTATTGCGCTGTGCGGTTTATTCGCCGTTTTGCTGACTTAGAAATTACTCAGAAATTCCAACAATTCACTTAATTGGTACATTCGGTTGGCTCGTAATTTATTCTGAAAAACGTTCTGAACAACACGACTTATCCCTAAAATTGATCCCCCATTAAGATGGTTTTTCTACCCACTCGTACAGTTCTAAATCCGTTGAGGCGCAGGAGTGACAGCCCCCACACTTCCGCTGGTGTACGGGGCGCACCCGCCCTTTGCGAATTAATACATCCAGGATCGGACGCAGGGCATCCGCATCCATTTGCCAGTGTTGACATAATTTGGTCAACGAAACTTGCCGGTGCGTTTGCAGATAACGTTGTAGGTCTTGCAAGAGCATCCCTTACCTCCCGGAGGGTACCCGCCGCAAACGGGGGCTACTGACGGCACGCAATCCCCACAAAACCCCCAACTGTACCAGCATGAGTCCCAATACCCACAACAGGGAACGTGCGGGGTGTTCATTAAAAGTCATGAACTGGTAATAAAAGGTGGCAACCCAATAGGCTAGCCCGGTTGTCCAACAAGCGATAAACACCGTCCAGCCCAGATTGGTTTCCCGATAAACCGCCGCCGTTGCCGACACACAGGGGAAATACAGCAGGACAAACAGCAGAAACGCAATCGCCGCCGTAGTACTGCCAAAGCGGGAAGCCATCTGCCCAAAGGTAGTCGTCTGCACCCCCAACTCCTCCGCCACTGCCTCCTCATCCCCACTCCTGCGGACTACCCCCATCCCCAGCGGGTCCAGCAACTGCTCCCCTAGGGCGGCAAAATTTTGGGGAATGCTGGCAACTGCTTCCTGGAGACCACCCCACAGGTCAAATGCCGCCGGTGGTTCCCCACTATCTGCCGCTTCCGCCTGCGCCAACTGCCCATAGAGGGAATTCATGGTTCCCACCATCACCTCCTTGGCAAACGTCCCGGTAAATATCCCCACCGTTGCCGGCCAATTCTCCGGTCGCACGCCCATCGGTGCAAATACCGGCGTAATCTGCCGCCCAACCGCACTGAGCAGGGAATCGGTACTGTCCTGTTTCCCAAAGGAACCATCCGTTCCCACCGAATTTAAAAAGCCCAAAATCACCACCATCACGATAATCATCCGCCCCGCTTTGGTAATAAACGCTTGCAACCGTCCCCAGGCGTGGATGGCTACCCCCTTGAGCGTGGGCAAATGGTAGGGCGGCAATTCCATAATGAAGGGAGCCGCTATCCCCTGTAGCAGGGTGCTTTTCATCACCAAACCCGTAAACACCGCCGCCCCAATACCAATCAGGTAAAGCAGAAACACCACATTTTGGGCATTTTTCGGAAAAAACGCCGCCCCAAACAGGGCATACACGGACAGCCGCGCCCCGCAGGACATAAACGGGTTCATCAGAATCGTCATCAACCGATCCCGCCGATTTTCCAGGGTACGGGTCGCCATAATGGCG
>NZ_AXUW01000001.1:1788296-1792553 GCF_002760415.1 Synechococcus sp. 65AY6A5 | reverse complement strand
ATTGGGGGAGGCCATGTTTTGCATCTCCTCTGCGATCTCACCATTGCCGCCGACAACGCCATCTTTGGCCAGACCGGGCCTCGCGTGGGCAGCTTCGACGGCGGCTTTGGGGCCAGCTACCTGGCGCGGGTGGTGGGGCAGAAGAAAGCGCGCGAAATCTGGTTTCTCTGCCGCCAGTACACAGCCGCCCAGGCGCTGGAGATGGGCCTGGTCAATGCGGTGGTGCCCGTGGAGGAACTAGAGGCAGAAGGGATCCGCTGGGCGCGGGAGATCCTCCAGCACAGCCCCCTGGCCATCCGCTGCCTCAAGGCCGCCTTCAACGCCGATTGCGACGGCCAGGTGGGGCTGCAGGAGCTAGCCGGGGACGCGACACTGCTGTATTACATGACCGAGGAAGCGGCCGAGGGCAAACGGGCTTTTTTGGAGAAGCGCCCCCCCAACTTTCGCCAGTTTCCCTGGCGGCCCTAGGGAGGGATCCTCTGTTGGATCCCTTTTGGATAGGCTGGACTCAGTTCTTGGTCTGGGCCGATGGCTTCCCAAACTCCCCGGCTGCTCTTGGTCGATGGCCACTCCCTGGCCTACCGCTCTTTTTATGCCTTTGCCTACAGCCGCGAGGGGGGCTTGCGCACCTCCACGGGGATCCCGACCAGTGTCAGCTTTGGCTTTTTGAAATCGCTGCTGGAGGTCTTGGAGAAATACCCCCCCACCTATGTAGCTGTTGCCTTTGATACCCGGCAGCCCACCTTTCGCCACGAGGCGGATGAAACCTACAAAGCAGGCCGTCCGGAAACACCGCCGGAGTTCGTTGAGGATGTGGAGAACCTCCAGCAGGTGTTGGCGGCGCTGCGCATTCCCATTTTGGCGGTGCCTGGCTTTGAGGCCGACGATATTCTGGGTACTCTCTGTCGGCTTGCTCCCCACGAGTATCGAGTGCAGATCTTAAGCGGCGACCAGGATCTGTTTCAACTCATTGACCGCGAGGGAAGGATTCGGGTTTTGCACCTCAACAGCAAAGATCGCGTCAGCGAATTTGGCCCCCAAGAGGTCAAAGAGAAACTCGGCATCTGGCCTTGGCAGGTGGTCGACTACAAAGCCCTCTGCGGTGACCCTTCCGACAACATTCCCGGTGTCAAGGGGATCGGCCCCAAGCGAGCGGCGGAGCTCTTGCAGCGCTATGGCAGCCTGGAGGAGATTTTCAACCATCTGGGGGAGATCCCTGGCAAAATCCAGCAGTACCTCAGGGAAGGGATCCCAGCAGCCCAGCACTCCCAATTTCTGGCTCGAATTCACTGCGATGTCCCCCTTTCGCCTGACTGGGAGAGCATGAGGTTAACTGGGTTTGACCCAGAGGAAGTGCTGCCGCTTTTGGAGAAACTAGAGTTTCGCAGTTTCATTGCTCAAGTGCGCAAGCTGCAAGCCACTTTGGGCGGGATCCCAGCCCAAGTCCCTGAAGCCAGGACAGGTTCAAAGAATGGCTCTGCCGACGACGAGGCCCTTTGGTTTGATTTTGCTGCACATCCCCCCCCTTCTCTGCCGCCGGTACGCATTGTGGATACCCCTGAGCAGTTGGAGCTGTTGCGGCAGGAGCTGTTGGCCTGCTCCGGGATCGTAGCCTGGGACACGGAAACCACGAGTCTAGATCCCCGCGACGCCCAACTGGTGGGGATTGGCTGCTGTTGGTCGGAGCGGGATGTTGCCTATTTGCCCATTGGCCACCGCCAGGGATCCAACTTGGACTGGAACCTAGTCAAACAGAGCCTACAGCCCATTTGGGAGGATCCCAGTCGCCCCAAAAGCCTGCAAAACTGCAAGTATGATCTCAGCATTTTTCGCGCTCATGGCATCCGCCTACAAGGGATCCAATTTGATCCCATGTTGGCTAGCTATGTGCTCAATCCAGAAGCTAGCCACAACTTGGCTGATTTGGCATCTACCTATCTAAATTTACCCACCACCAGCTATGAAAAGCTGCTGGGCAAAGCAGACTCCATTGCCGATCTGCCTATCCCCAAAGTGGCAGAATATTGCGGAACCGACGCCTACTGCGCCTATCGTTTGGTGCCCATCCTCACCGAAAAGCTACAGCAAACTGACCCACGCCTCTGGAATCTTTTTATCCAGGTGGAGCTGCCCTTGGCTCACGTTTTGGAAGAAATGGAGTGGGTCGGCATCCGCATCGACACTGAGTTTCTCAAGCAGTTTTCTCAGGAACTGGAGAAAGAGCTGCAGACTCTGGAGCAGAAAGCCTACGCCCAAGCAGGCGAGGTTTTTAACCTCAACTCTCCCAAGCAACTGGGATCCCTGCTTTTTGAAAAGCTCAAGCTAGATATCCGAAAAACTCGCAAGACAGCCACCGGCTACTCCACCGATGCTTCGGTTTTGGAGAAGCTGGAAGGAGATCACCCAGTTGTTGAAACGATTCTCCAGTACCGCACTCTGGCCAAGCTCAAATCCACCTATGTGGACGCGCTGCCAGCTCTAGTAAGACGCGACACAGGCAGGGTGCACACCAACTTCAACCAGACTGTTACCGCTACTGGCCGACTCAGCTCCTCTAACCCCAACCTGCAAAACATCCCCATCCGCAGCGAGTTCAGCCGCCGCATTCGCCAGGCCTTCATTCCCCAGGAGGGGTGGCTATTGGCCTCGGCTGACTACTCGCAAATTGAGCTGCGCATCTTGGCCCACCTCAGCCAAGAGCCAACGCTCATCGAGTGCTTTCGCTCTGGGGAAGATGTGCATACCCTTACCGCTCGCTTGCTCTTTGAAAAACAAGAAGTAACCAGCGAAGAACGCCGCCTGGCCAAGACGATTAACTATGGGGTGATCTACGGCATGGGGGCGCAGCGTTTTGCCCGCACTGCCGGCGTCTCTCTAGCGGAGGCGAAGGAATTTTTGCGGCGATTTAACGAGCGCTACGCCGGCGTTTTTGCCTATCTCCGCGCCACCGAAGCCTTTGTGGAAAAGCACGGCTATGTGGAAACCCTTTTAGGCCGCCGTCGCTATTTTCCCAATTTGTCTCAGCTATCCGGCCATCGCAAACAGGCCGAGCTGCGGGCTGCCGTGAACGCCCCCATCCAGGGATCCGCCTCAGACATCATCAAAGTGGCCATGGTGCGCTTGCAGGAAAAGCTGCAGCATTTTCGCTCGCGTTTGCTTTTGCAGGTTCACGACGAGCTGGTGTTTGAAGTAGAGCCCTCCGAATGGCAGGACTTACGGCCCCTCATTCAAAGAGAAATGGAAGAGGCAGTGCCCCTTTCCATACCGCTGGTGGTGGACATTCAAATTGGCCACAACTGGAAGGAGGCCAACTAAGGGATCCCGGCCTCGGAGAAATGTTAAGCTATGTAAAAGTGTGTGAAAGTGTTGGTTATCTCCCTATGGCTGTTGAGATCTACACATGGCGTTTTTGTCCCTTCTGCATTCGCGCCAAGCAACTGCTAGACCGTAAGGGAGTCAAGTACATCGAATACGCCATCGATGGGGACGAGGCAGCGCGAGCGGAGATGGCCAAGCGGGCCAACGGGCGCCGCTCCGTGCCCCAGATTTTCATCAACAACCAGCACATCGGCGGCTGCGACGACCTCTACGCCCTTGAGGCCCAGGGCAAGCTAGATCTGCTCCTGCAGCAGGCTACCTAGCTCCGTCCCTTGCCTGTGGTCTCAGACGGGTGCACGGGCAAGGAGACCCAGCCTACCCAGCCTAGCCACTGCCCTGCTTAACCCGAGCGCGTGCTTGTTTCAACATGGCAATCAGGGTGTGGTGGGCATCTTCAGAATCTTTGAGAGGGTGATCAAAGGGGATGCGCAGCTTCCGCACAGCCCCATCCACCTCCACCTGTAAGTCCATTCCTTCCGCGTCGATGGCCTCCATACGGGCCTGGACCACTCCTTCCACCTGGCCGAAGACCCTGGCGTAGAGGGCCACGGCATCGGCGTGGTCTTCGTTCATGTGCTTGCAGATGCGCTCGCTAACTTGAGGGGTGAGAGGATCGCCCATAGAAGGTGGGAATTGCCAGGTACAGGTTTTAGTCTAGCGGAGTCTTGACCGAAACCTTGGCGGCGCAGATCCCGCTCTTCCCCTTTCCCCCCGTATACGGGGGATGAAAGGGGGGAGCATGACTCTAGTCAATGATATGCTGGACTATACTGAAAATAATGCCCAGTATGTTCAGTATGGCTGCTTGGTATGGCTAGGTATGTAAAACCGAGAGAAGCGGCGGATTATTTTGGGGTGTGTCTCCACACCTTGAGGCGA
>NZ_AXUW01000001.1:1774465-1787842 GCF_002760415.1 Synechococcus sp. 65AY6A5 | reverse complement strand
TTCAAGCCAAGAAGAAAAACGTGGTTGTCGTGGAAGTATCGGAAGCGTACACCAGCAAAACCTGTACCAAGTGCGGGCACATCCACACCAAGTTGGGTGGCGCAAAGGTGTTTAGATGCCCGAAGTGCAACCATAGGCTACCACGAGATTGGCAAGGCGCTCTGGGTGTTATGCTCAGGGCTTTGCGGGATACCGCCTTTCTGTTTGGACTCCGTCCGAGTAGCGCGGTCGCGTCAGCGTCGCGTAGTGACAACGGAAACGGACAGAATGCTATCGCTTCACCGCTGAGCAGTAATGCTCAGCAGTGTTCAGCGTAAATGTATCAGAACGCCAATCAAAGAGCTAGTTGAGGGCAGGCTAACGGTTGCCAGGGCCAGCCATATCTCGGTCTAGGTTGCAGCCATCTCCGATCGCCCTCTGGATAGGGTTGAGACGCCTTTGCCAGCTTTGCACCTGGGGATCCGGGCTGAGGCCGTGCTCGAGAAAAAACAGCTTGCCCCCCACCCGCAGCACCCGCCGGATTTCCCCCAAAGCCTTGGCCAAATCGGGGATGCTACACAGGGTCCAGGTGCTGACCACGCTGTCAAAACTCTGGTTCGAAAAAGGCAGCTCTTGGGCGTCCGCCACCAGCCAATCGACGGCGATGGAGGAAGCCGCGATGCGGCGGCGGGCCAGGGATCCCATGCCGGGGTTGGGATCTGCCACTGTAATTTTTTGAATGTGCTCTGGGTAGCAGGCCAGGTTGAGGCCGGTGCCAAAGCCGATCTCCAAGACCGCTCCCCGCACCTGGGCCAGAAGCTGCCGCCGATAGCTCTCCAGACGCTCGCTGGCCAGAGCCCAATCCAGCAACCTCGGAAAAAGCACCTGCCGGTAGAAAGCCTTCATAAGCCGGGCTCAAGAGGTTCGCGATCTATTTTCGGGCCGTTCGAGCGTAGCGGGGTTGGGGGCCAGCTTCAGGGAGTAGAGGCCGTAGCAGGCCAGCAGCCAATTGAGCAGGCGGGCCACCACGCGGGCGGTTGGCCGCGTCGCCGCTCCCACCGCCACTCCTCCCAAGGAAAGGCCGATCACAGGGCGGGCGGCGAAGATGGCCTCACAGGTTGTTAACAGTTGAAACCAACTCAGCCCCCCCGGCTCCGGGTGGTGCACCGCCGGCGCCAAAGAGGGATCCAGCACACTGCAGTCCACCACCAAAAACACCGGCTGCTCCGGCAAAGCCTCCACCACCTGCTGCGGATCCCAGCCATCCTGGGCCCAAAAGATCGGGCTGGCGTGGTTTTTCAGCCAGGCGTAGGCGCGGGCACTGCCGCTGCGCAGCCCCACATGCACCACCGGCAGCCTATGCTGGTAGAGCAACTCCACCCAGGCAGCGTTGCCATAGCCTATATCTTGCTCCGGCTGGGTCATCTCCTCGGGCGGCATCAGGTTGGCATGGGCGCTGCAATGCACCACACTCAGGGCGAGGTAGTGCTTCCAAAGGGCACGAATGGCTCCCCAACTGGCCGCCAAGACCGAAGGCAACAGCACCGGCCACTGTTGTCGTCGCCAAGCCTGAATAACCGCCGCCTCACACATGCCATAGGGCGGCTCATCCACCAGCCCCGGCAACTGCGCCACTGCTATCTCATCCACATTGATCCCCAACCGCGGCTCAAAAGCACACAGCTCAGCACCGGCGTTGAGGATGGCCAGCGGCGCCTGCGTATCTGGGCCAAAGGCAGTGGGAATGAGGACAACCCTGGCGTTGGACTGGGAACTGGGATGGAGGGACCACTGGGCCATGGGCGTCGTTCCTGTTGCAAACGTGGGGCTCTGCCGCCTGCTTCTATGGTGGCTCAGAGAGTAAGCCGGGATCCGCCCGCGCCAGAGCTGGATCTGCTACGAAAAATTACAGTTCGCCGGCAGATCTGGGGTCAAAAATCGGGCCGATGGTACATTCAAAGTGCTCCGCGCCTCAACCCCAAGCGCGGCCCAACAACGCAAACGACGACGAGAAGGTAGGCTATGGCTGTGATGGAAGGCGATCCCCGTCAGGGGGCAAAGTTGCCCCTATTCGGGGGATCCACCGGAGGGCTGTTGAGCGCAGCCGAAACCGAAGAAAAATATGTGATCACCTGGACAGGCAAGCCGGGGCAAGTGTTTGAAATGCCCACCGGCGGCGCCGCCGAGATGGTGGAGGGCAAAAACTACCTCACCTTCGCCCGCAAAGAGCAGTGCCTGGCGCTCGGCGCTCAGTTGATCTCCGAGTTCAAGATCAAGGACTACCAGATCTTCCGCATCCCGGCGGGTGGACAGCCGGAACTGGTGCATCCCAAGGATGGTGTCTTTCCCGAGAAGGTCAACGAGGGGCGCCAGCCCGTCGGCAAGGTGGATCACAACATCGGCAAGAACAAAGAGCCGGTTACCTACAAATTCACCAACGGGAAACCCTGGGACTAATTCCGGCGACCTTTGTCTTTCTGATCCCCTGGCCAGCCCAGGGGATCTTTATTTGTTCGTCTCCACATTTGTTCGTCTCCACTGGCAACCGGTTTGAAAGGGTTCGGCGCTGTTAGCCCTCACCCCCGGCCCCTCTCCCCGAGGGAGAGGGGAGGGGGAAGGTCATGTTGAGAAGAGTCGGATCCTTTGTCGGGCTGCCTTTTGCTAAAAAAAAGCTCCAGCAAAGCATACCTACACGGAACTGTCTAGAGGTGTCTTGACAGCGCCTTTACGAGTCCGTTTATGGACTACGTGAGAATCCCCCGCCTTCAGGCGGGGGAGTGTCAAAACCCGGGATCCCTGACAGGGCCTGGACAAGCCTACTTGGCAACCGCCGCGAAGAACTCCTTGGATTTCACCGGGTCGGGGTTCAGGGTTCTCTGGCCGGGCTGCCAGTTGGCCGGGCAAACTTCATCGGGGTGAGCTTGCACGTACTGGATGGCCTGCAGGGTGCGCAGGGTTTCATCCACGCTGCGGCCAAAGGCCAGGTTGTTGATGGTGGCGTGCTGGATGATCCCTTCCTTGTCGATGATGAACAGGCCGCGCAAAGCCACCCCTGCCGCCGGATCCAGGACATTGTAGGCAGCGCTGATCTCCTTTTTCAGGTCGGAGACCAGCGGATACCTCAGCTCGCCCACCCCTCCGGCTTTGCGGTCGGTCTGAATCCAGGCCAGGTGAGAGTACTCGCTATCCACCGAGACGCCGAGGATCTCCGTGTCCAGCTTGGCAAACTCGTCGTAGCGATCGCTGAAAGCCGTGATCTCCGTCGGGCAGACGAAGGTGAAGTCCAAGGGGTAGAAGAACAGCACCACGTACTTCTTGCCCCGGTAGTCGGAGAGCCTCACCGTCTTAAATTCCATGTCGTAAACGGCAGTGGCCGAAAAATCGGGAGCGGGCTGCCCCACCCGCAGACATCCTTCCTGAGACATCAGTCGACGCTCCTTACGGTAAAGTACAAATGTAAACTAAACCTAACATACCATACTCATAATGACTTTGTCTTACTGGCTGGCTAAGCTGGAGCGCCGCGATCCAGGGGATCCCCATTTCTTTCCGTTTTTCGGCTCTGCCAGGTCAGGGAGTCGGTTGCCATGAGGGTGGCGCTGGAGTTTCTCTACCACTTCTGTTGTGACCGCTGCCGGCGGTGGTGGAGAGGGGATCGCCTCTATTGCCCCTACTGTGGCTATCACAATTGCGTGGAGCGCATCGATACCTTTCGCGACGCCGCGCGAGGCAGTTGCCTCACCCGTCCTCCCGATGCCCCCTCTGCCGAGCTGCCCTGCGAGGAAACCGAGGCTCGGCCTCAGGAGCCGGGATCCCCAAGCTGATTCATCCGTTCACTGCATCTGCCAGCCTGTCCAGGTGGGGGTCAGCCTCAGGCAGTGAGGAGTCCAACAAACGGCGGCAGGGGTGGCGCTCTTCCAAAATGGTGGTAGAACAGCAGCAGCTATAAACCTCCAGGTAGTCGTCCGGCTCTGCCTCGAAAATGGCATACTGGCCGGGGAAGAGGGTGCGCTCCCAGTGGCCGGGAATTGTTCGGATGACCTGAACCTGCTGAGAACGGTTGACGAAAACGTATCTTTTCATTGCGTTTTTTTTAATCGCCTTAAGAAAAAATTATTGGCTTTAAGCCAGGCTATCACTCTTGATCCCCAGCCGACAATAGCCAACGAGCAAGACGGGGATCGCTCTTTCTGCTTGACTTTGGCCGATTTGTTTTCTCAGCTTATGAAAGCTGAGGCAAGGGGATCCCGAGAAGAAGCCCGCCTGGTAAACTGAGGGGAAGAGTCTGAAGATATCCTTAATTGGCCTTCATCGTTCCGACATACCAAGGGGGCACGCCGTGGACAACAAGTTGGGGCTAGAGATCATCGAAGTGGTGGAGCAGGCTGCCATCGCCGCCGCCCGTTGGATGGGCAAAGGCGACAACAAGACCGCCGATCAGGTGGCCGTCGAGGCCATGCGGGAGAAACTGAACCAGATCCCCATGCGCGGCCGCATCGTCATTGGGGAGGGAACCCGCGATGAGGCCCCCATGCTCTACATCGGGGAAGAGGTGGGCATCTGTACGCGCCCGGACGCCGAGCAGTTCTGCCGCGTGGAAGAGCTGGTGGAAATCGATATTGCCGTGGATCCCTGCGAAGGCACCAACCTGGTGGCCAAGGGCCAAAACGGCTCCATGGCGGTGCTGGCCATCTCCGAAAAAGGCGGCCTTCTGCACGCGCCGGACATCTACATGCAGAAGCTGGCGGCTCCGCCCCAGGCCAAGGGCAAGGTACATCTCGACTATCCGCCGGAAAAGAATCTTCAGATTATCGCCGAAAGCCTGGATCGGGAGGTCTCCGATCTGACGGTGGTGGTCATGGACCGCAAGCGCCACGTCGATCTCATTCGCCAAATCCGGGAGGCGGGGGCGCGGGTAAAGCTGATTACCGACGGCGACATCTCGGCGGCCCTCTCGGCAGGCTTCAACGGCACCGGCATCCACGCCCTGATGGGGATCGGGGCAGCCCCAGAGGGGGTGATCTCGGCGGCGGCGCTGCGCTGCCTCGGCGCCCACTTCCAAGGTCGGCTGATCTACGACCCCGAGGTGGTGCAGGCGGGCACCTACCTGCCGCCGGTGGAAGAGACAAGACGGCAACTGAAAGAACAGGGCATCGAGGATCCCGACAAGGTGTGGGAATGCGAAGAGCTAGCCAGCGGCAAGGAAGTCCTCTTTGCGGCCACCGGGATTACTGATGGCGACCTGATGCGCGGGGTGCGTTTCTTCGGCGGCGGGGCACGCACCGAGACCTTGGTGATCTCCAGCCAGTCGCGCACGGTGCGCTTTGTGGATACCATCCATATGAAAGACGGCCAACAGCCCCGCAGCCTGCAACTGCGCTGACGGATCCCCGGCCCGACATCTCCCTCGGCAAGGGCGGCTTTCCTCTGGCGAAGGTCGCTCTTGTCCTTTGGGAAGTTAAGAAATCTATCAGTCAGTCGCCCGAAAAAACGTAATAACTCTTCAGCAAAATCCTGCAAAACCGGCTCGATACTGTTCTTAGGGTTTAGGTAGGCTGAGAAAAGTTACCTAAGCTTGCTGCAGCCGAGACAAGGCAATCCCTTGACATCGGTCTTGCCTTCCTTGTCCTAGCTAGGTGAGTTTGCTTTTGTTCATAGTTTCTGTTTTTAATAACTGTTGCTGTACAGACGACGGAGAGGCATGTTTATCGCGGTTGTCGGTCTTAGCCATCGCACAGCTCCTGTGGAGATCCGGGAGCGCCTCAGCATTCCCGAGGCCGAGGTGGGGGAGCGGATCCAGCAGCTCCGTGCCCACCCCCACATTGAGGAAGCGGCGATCCTCAGCACCTGTAACCGGCTGGAGGTCTACATCGTCACTCCAGAAATGGAAAGTGGTGTCCGACAGACGATGCAGTTCTTGGCCGAGGCGAAAGGGATCCCGCTGCCCCAACTGCGCCCGCACCTGTTTACGCTGCTCTACCAGGATGCGGTGACGCACCTGATGCGGGTGGCCGCCGGGCTGGACAGCTTGGTATTAGGGGAAGGGCAGATCCTGTCGCAAGTGAAAAAAGCGCAGCAACTGGGCCAGGCCTGCAACGGCATGGATCGCATCCTCAACCGCCTCTTCAAGGCGGCCATCACCGCCGGCAAGCGCATCCGCACCGAGACGGGGATCGGCACTGGCGCCATGTCCATCAGCTCGGCAGCGGTGGAGTTGGCCTTGCAGGAGCAGGGATCCCTTTCTCAGGGCAAGGTGACCGTGGTGGGGGCGGGGAAAATGGCTCGCCTGTTGGTGCAGCACCTCTTGGCCAAAGGGGCGGTGGATATCACCGTGGTCAACCGCTCCTTGGAGCGGGCAGAAGCGCTGGCCAAGCAATTTGAGCAGCCAATTCAAGTATTGCCTTGGGAGTCGCTGCTGAGTAGCATAGCGGAGTCCAACCTGGTCTTCACCAGCACCGGCGCCACCCAGCCCATCCTCACCTACGAGCAACTGGCGGGGGTGCTGCAGCCGGATCAGCCGCTGCTGTTGGTGGACATCTCGGTGCCCCGCAACATCGATCCCGGCGTGGAAAAGCTAAGAGGGGTACAGGTGTTCAACGTGGATCACCTCTCCCGTATCGTGGAAGAAAACCGCGCCCAACGGCAAAAGCTGGCCCTGGCCGCCGAAGCCTTGGTGGAAGAAGAAGTAGAACAGTTTATGGAGTGGTGGCGCTCCTTGGAGACGGTGCCCACCATTTCCAGCCTGCGCCACAAGGTGGAGTCCATCCGCGAGCAGGAGATGGAAAAAGCCCTCTCCCGCCTGGGCAAAGACTTCGCCGAAAAGCACCTGGAGGTCATCGAGGCGCTCACCCGCGGCATTGTCAACAAGATCCTGCATGATCCCATGGTGCAACTGCGGGCCCAGCGGGACATCGAGGCGCGGCGCAGGGCTATGCAAATTCTGCAGGAGCTGTTTAACCTCGATCCAATGCCGTTTCAGGCGCAGCAGGAGCGCTAGGGATCCCCAGGGGGTGAAGTGGGGTCAGGTGTTGAAGAATTGTAACAGCTCTCTCATCTCAGGGGGAGAGCTGCCCTTAGGATACAAAACGTAAGCGCTGGGAGTTGGGGGCATGTTCGGACAGTACGAAGTGTTTGTGCAGTTGCTGCTGTTGGCCTTGATCGTCCTGGCAGGGCCAGCGGTCATTCTGCTGCTTTACCTGCGCGGCGCCGATATGTAGGCGAGCCAGGCTGGTTGCCGGCGCAGTTGACAGAACCCCCTGAGCAGCCCCTGTCGGCATCGACCAGGGAGTTCGCCTTGTTTCTTTGTTATCTCTTAATGTAACGCTTCTTTGCGCTACAGTTATAGAGACAGCCCTAGGGCAAACTCGCCTGTAGGGCAATACTTTATGGGTTGATTACTTATGTCACTCCCCATCCGCAACGTCGCCATCATCGCCCACGTCGACCACGGCAAAACCACACTTGTGGACGCCCTGTTGCGCCAGGCGGGCACCTTCCGCGAGGGAGAAGACATTCCCGCCTGCGTGCTGGACTGCAACACGCTGGAGCGGGAGCGGGGCATCACCATCCTGGCCAAAAATACAGCCGTCCGCTACGGCGAAACCCTGATCAACATTGTCGATACCCCCGGCCACGCCGACTTCGGCGGGGAGGTGGAGCGGGTGCTGGGCATGGTGGAGGGCTGTCTGTTGGTTGTGGACGCCAACGAAGGCCCGATGCCGCAAACCCGCTTTGTGCTGCGCAAGGCGTTGGAAAAAGGCCTGCGCCCGCTCGTAGTGGTCAACAAAATCGACCGCCCTCGCGCCGAGCCCTACAAAGTTGTCGACAAGGTTCTGGATCTGTTTTTGGAGCTGGGGGCAGACGAAGACCAGTGCGATTTCCCTTACCTCTTTGCCTCGGGGCTGCAGGGCTTTGCCCTGGAAGAAGCCGACCTGAAAGCCTTTTTGGAAGGGAGGTACAGCGGCCCCTTGGACATGAAGCCCCTCTTTGAAGCCATCCTCAAGCATGTCCCACCGCCGATTGGGGATCCGGCCAAGCCGCTGCAACTACAGGTCACCACGCTGGAGTACTCGGAGTACTTGGGCCGGATCGTGATCGGCAAGATCCACAACGGCACCATCCGCCTTGGGGATCAGTTGGCGGTGGTCAAAGAAGATGGGTCGATTGCCAAGGGCAAGGTAACCAAGCTGTTTGGCTTCCAGGGCTTGCAGCGTGTTGAGCTGACCGAGGCTACTGCCGGCCATATCGTCGCCGTGGCGGGGTTTGCCGAGGCCAACATCGGCTACACCCTCACCTCTCCCGAAAACCCGCAGGCCCTGCCGCTCATTAAGGTGGACGAGCCGACGTTGCAGGTGATGATCTGCGTCAACGACTCTCCCTTTGCCGGCCAGGAGGGCACCTTTGTTACTTCGCGGCAATTGCGGGAGCGCCTGCTGCGGGAGCTAGAAACCAACGTGGCGCTGCGGGTGGAAGAAACCGACTCCCCCGATTGCTTTTTGGTCTCCGGGCGGGGCGAGCTGCACCTGGGCATTTTGCTGGAGACCATGCGGCGGGAGGGCTACGAGTTTCAGGTGGGGCAGCCGAAGGTGATCTTCCGCGAGGTAAATGGCCAGCCCTACGAGCCCTACGAGTGCTTGGTGCTGGATGTGCCGGAATCCACGGTGGGCGCCTGCATTGAACGGCTGGGGCAGCGGCGGGGAGAGATGCAGAACATGATGGTAGGCGCGGACGGACGGGCCCAGTTGGAGTTTGTCATCCCGGCCCGAGGGCTGATCGGCTTCCGCAGCGAGTTCATCCGCATTACCCGCGGCGAGGGGATCATGAGCCACAGCTTTTTGGAGTACCGTCCCCTGACGCCGGGGATCGAGACCCGCCGCAACGGCGTGCTGATCGCCTTTGAAGAGGGGGTGGCCACCACCTATGCCCTGAAAAATGCGGAAGACCGAGGGGTGTTCTTTATTACGCCAGGTACCCGCGTTTACAAGGGCATGATCGTGGGCGAGCACAACCGGCCGCAGGACTTGGAGTTGAACGTCTGTAAAACCAAGCAACTGACCAACCACCGCGCTGCCGGCGGGGAGGAGCTGGTGCATTTGCAGGCGCCGGTGGAGATGAACCTGGAGCGGGCGCTGGAGTACATCGGCGAGGACGAGCTGGTGGAGGTTACACCGAAGTCGGTGCGGCTGCGCAAGGCGCAGTTGACGGCCTCTCGCCGCTAGCGGTCGGCTCCTACCGTCGCAGGTAGAAGCGCAGGTTGGGAAAAGAGAAGGCCCCCCAGACGCCGAACAAGACGACTCCCAGGCCGAACAACGCCAGCCACAGGCGGGGACGGCTGTGGAGCTGCTGGGATCCCGCCTGGACGTAGGCCAGATCCACCCAGGCGGTGTTGCCGCGGCGGAACCAGCCCACCACCTTGACGCGCTGACCCATGAGGGCGCGGAGCCGCTTCAGGCCGGAAAAGACATTGCCCACCGGCCCCAGGGAAGAGGTGAAGCGCAGCGGCATCAGCCCAGTGGCATCTTGCAGCTTCAGCTCTGCCCCCAGTTGGTAGCCAGCCTGTCCCAGCCCCACCAATTCCCCCTCCAACTCCACCGGCTGGCTGCGGCAGGGATCCGCCTCGGGATCGGCCAGCAAGTGCAGCACATCGGTCGGCTGGGGCGACAGGGATCCGCGGTACATCAAGACCGCCTTGGATCCCAGGCCCAGGCCATAGCCCACCACCGCTGTTGCCGCAATCACCTTGGGATCGAGGCGATCTGGCAGCGCCAGATAGAGGATCAGCCCCAGGAGCCAGCCAATTACCATCCCGCTCACTTCGGCAGCATAGATAGCCAGATCCAGCCAGAAGCGGCTTTGCAGACGGGCCCCATCCAACTTGGGTCCGGATCCCAGGCTCAACTCTGGCAGCAGGCGCAGCCGTTGGGCATACCCCGCCAAGACCTGGAAGCGGTGCCCCAGCAACGGATGGCTGGAGTTGACCTGCATCCAGCGGGCCCAGGGGTTGAGCTGATCCCAGAGAAAGACTTGGCCGGCTTGGGCGGGATCCCGCAGGCGGCTGGCGGCACTGGCGGCGGCGGTGGTTTTGAAGTCCAAGAAGCTGAAGAGGCGGGTGCAGTGCAGCAGCGAAGAGGGGCGGCGGTCGTTTTTGTGGGCCTCCTGCAGGCCGGCAGCCGCTTTGAGCAGAGCGGCCATCAGACCGTTGGGATTGCCCGTCGCTTCCACTGCAAAATGGTCGGCGTGGTAGGTGCCGAGGCGACAGAGGAAAAACAGGGGATAGGAGAGCACCGTGTAGATCAGGTAGAGCAGCGGAGCCACATGCCCGATCAGATCCCGCCGCTTGTTTGCCAGTTGGCTCACCTGCTCCAGGGCCAAGTAAACCAGTTGAACGGGGGATCCCAGTAGGGTCAGGATCAAGATGTCGCCGTTGAGGATGCGCCCCAGGGCTTGGGCATAGACGGCGGCAATCTCATCCGGGGCAAGCTGCTGCAACAGGGCCTGGGTGACCACGATGCGGCCGCCGTCGGGAAGCGTGCCATAGACAAAAGCCAGCGGCCCCCCTTCCGGGATCACCCCCAGCCGAGGCAGTTTTAGCTGTTTTTGGGCGCAGAGGCGCTGCAGCAGACGGGCAGTCTCGGGACTGTGGCGCTCGATTTCCCCCAAGGTGGCCCAGCGCAGCTTGTGCAGCCGCCGGTGCAGGTGATCCATCAGCCAGGGGGCAAAAAACAAAAGGCCGACGCCAAAGTTGACCGCCAGGCTGCCGGCTACCAACCAGCGCAGGCCATTGCGCAGCCAGGGCAGCAACCCCTGCAAAAACCAAAGCTGCCGCGGAAAACTCAGCCGTCCGAAATCCAGGTGAGCGCCCACCAGCACAAAACTCAGCCACCAGAGGAACAGAATGCCCACCCCCAGGGATCCCCACTTGGCCCAGCGCAGAGGGCCGGCCCGCTCCGGCAGGGGGATCTTCAGGCCCAATTGACCGGCCCGTTGGCGGCTGGAGAGCGGCTGAGCCTCAGGAGCTGGCTCTGGGGAGGGTGGGGAAGCAGCGGGTTTTTCCACCGTTTGGGGCAGGCGGGGCAGGATTTTTTGGGCCCAGCCTCGCGCCTGCGGATCCGGGTGCTGCAGCAGTTCCAGACAAAGCGCCCGCGCCTTCTCCGTCTCGCCCAACTGATGGTAGGCCCGCACCAGGTTCATCTGGGCCTCCAGGGCTTGGCTGTCGGATGCGCCTGCTTCGCCCCGCTGGCGAGACTGCGCCAAGTAGGCCTCCAGCAGTTGGATGGCTTCTTGGAAACGGCCCTGCTGCAGCGCCTCCCTGCCGGCCTGAAGGGCATCGGGGGTCATCAGCCTGCTCCGAGATCTGCCTGCTCCCCCAGCTTACTCAAGGATTTGGCCTTGCTGAGGTGGATCCCCCCGAAAGGGGGTAGTGGAGCAAGCGCCGCCGCAGGCAATCCAGCGCCGTCTGGGCGCTCCACCAGCGCACCCCCTCTCGGCCCCGCAAGCTGCCGAAGCGGTACTCGTGGACTTCCACTTTCCCCTCCGGGTCGGCCAAGCCCAGATAGACCAGGCCAACCGGCTTGGTGGATGTTCCCCCCTCTGGGCCGGCAATGCCGGTAATGCTCAGGGCCCAGTCGGAGCCGAGGACTTGCTTGGCCCCCAGGGCCATCTGGGCCGCCACCGGCTCGCTCACGGCCCCGTGCTGCCGCAGCGTCTCTGGATCCACCCGCAAAAGCTGCTCCTTGATGCGGTTGTCGTAGGCAACAATCCCGCCGACAAAATAGCGGGAGCTGCCCGGGATCCCGGTCACCAATTGCCCCAGGAGCCCGCCGGTGCAGGATTCCGCCACCGCCAGCGTTTGCCCCCGCTGCAGCAGCAGCTCCCCCACCACGCTGGCCAAGGTGGCCTCGTCGCTGCCGAAGTAGTCTTCCCCAGAAACCTGTAAAATCTGCTCCACCACCGGGGCAATCAACGCTTCCGCCGCCTCGCGCGTGGGGGCGCGTCCGGTAACCCGCAGGCGCACCTCCCCCTGGCTGGCGTAGGGTGCCACGGTGGGATTTTCCCCCGCCAGCAGGGATCCCACCCGTTCGGCCAAGGTCGATTCGGGAATGCCCCAGTAGCGCAACACGCGGCTGTAGAACACCTCCTGGCCCCAGCCCAGGGAGCGCAAATAGGGCACAGCCGTCTCCTGCCACATCTGCTGCATCTCCCGCGGCACCCCGGGAAAGGTGAGGATGTGCAGGTCGGGCCGCGGCTGCCAGATGAGGCCACAGGCGCTGCCGACCGGGTTGGGCAGGACGGTTGCCCCCTGAGGCAAAAAGGCCTGCTTGCGGTTGCTGGGGGAGGGCTCCATACCTCGCTGGCCGTACTTCTGCCGGATCTCCTCCCAAACCTGCGGGTGCTCCACCATCTCCACCCCGAAGAAAGAGGCCAGCGCCGCGTGGGTCAGATCATCAGGGGTCGGCCCCAGGCCGCCGGTGATCAAAATCAAACGGGAGCGGTTGCAGGCCACCTCCAGGGCGTGGTGGATGCGGGCTTCGTTGTCCCCCACCACCGTTTGGTAATAATGGGGGATCCCCAGCTTGGCCAGCTCGGCTGCCAGATATTGGGCGTTGGTGTTGGTGATCTCTCCCAAGAGCAACTCTGTGCCAATGCAGAGGATCTCAGCCCCCTGGGGAATAGCGGTTTGCGGTGGGCTCATGCTTGGCCTTGAGCTCAGCTCAGCCGCAAGTATACAAGCATAGAGGTCTCGGCCCCCCTTCACGCCCTCAGATTTTTGGCTGGTCGTCGGCCATTCCGAATTGCGATCCCAGAAGACTTGCTCAAGCTCGCCAGGGATCCTCGGCCAGCCGAGCCAAAGCTTCCAAATCAGCACCCACCACGCGGTGCAGGATCCACTCGGGATGTGGCTTGGCGCCCAGGCGCCGGTAGAACTCCAATGCCGGCTGGTTCCAATCCAAAACCATCCACTCCAGCCGCCCGTATCCTTTGGCCACCGCCTCCTGGGCCACCCGCGCCAAGAGCGCCCTGCCGATGCCCCTGCCCCGGAACTCCGGCAACACGAACAGGTCTTCCAGGTAGATTCCCGGCCGGGTGAGGAAGGTGGAGAAATTGCGAAAGTAAAGAGCAAAGCCCACCGCCTGCCCTTCTACCTCCGCCAGCAACGCCGAAACGAAGGCCTCGGGGCCAAACAGATGCTGTCGCAGCAGCTCAGCGGATCCCGTTACCAAGTGGCTCAGCTTCTCGTACTCGGCCAAAGCACAAATGAGATCAAACAGAACGGGCGCATCCTCAGGGGTGGCAGGGCGGATTTCCATCAGAACCTCCGGGGTACTCCCGCCACAGCGCAGCTTGGCGGGATGGGGGATAGGCGGTGAGACGAAGGGGTTCAATGCCCCTGAGTCTCAC
>NZ_AXUW01000001.1:1761816-1772840 GCF_002760415.1 Synechococcus sp. 65AY6A5 | reverse complement strand
GACTGCCGCTCTCTGGCTGTGGAGGATCCTGGTTTACCAGTCCGTTGAAGCAGCAACTCCGGGAAGTGATTCTCGGAAGCTCCCGTCTACAGCCCCTCAGGGCTTAGCGGGAGAGGATGTCACACTCTTGTCTAGATCCACACACGAATTCTGTAAGATACCCGCACGAGACCAGGGGGACTAACCTGTTGACCCCGCTCCTGGGTCGGTGGAGCTCTGGCAACGCGCGACGTAGTGGGGGCAGCGACAGGGGCCCAGGGGGTTCACAGCACAGGGCAGATAGGGCGAGCGAGAAAAGTAGCGGCAGGAGGGATCCCAACTCGAGGTGGGCTGCAGCTGGCGGGAGGGAGTGGGCTCATCCCAGCTTGAGGGGCGACGGGAGCCTCTCTTTTCCAGCAGAGGGAGCAACTGGGCCAAGAACGTCAGGCCCAACCACAAACCGACTCCCAGGATCAGCGCTGGCACCATTGCCCTCCTCCGTCGGCCAACAGCCTTGTCTTCCAACCAGAACCAGCCTAGGCCAGCCGGTTGGCAGAGGGCCAGCCTTGGCAGACAGTTTCGCAACTGTCCTGGTTAGCCAGCGAAGAGCCGGGAGAAAAAACGACTAGAGTGAGAAATGGAGCCGTTACCTCGTTTTTGAATGCCATGACCACCTCCACCCTCGATGCTGCCGCCATCCTTGAGGCGTTGCGCCCGGTTCAAGATCCGGAGCTGCGCCGCAGCCTGGTGGAACTGAACATGATCCGCGACATTCGCGTCGAGCCCAAGCGGGTGGCCTTTACCCTGGTGCTGACCACGCCGGCCTGCCCCTTGCGGGAATTCATTGTGGACGAGTGCAAAGCTGCCATCCGCCGCTTGGCCCCAGTTGAAGCCATTGATGTCACAGTAACGGCGGAAACCCCCCGCTCCCCTTCTCTGCCGGATCGCCAGTCTGTCCCCGGCGTGCGCAACATCATCGCCATCTCCAGCGGCAAGGGAGGCGTGGGCAAAACCTCCGTCTCGGTCAATGTGGCCGTGGCCCTGGCCCAGAGCGGAGCGCGGGTGGGGCTGCTGGATGCCGATATCTACGGCCCCAATGTGCCGCTGATGCTGGGCCTCCAGGATCGCTCTTTGTTGGTGCGCAAGCGGGAGGACGGCGGCGAAGACATCTTCCCCCTGGAAAATTACGGCGTCAAGATGGTGTCGATGGGCCTGCTGGTGGGGCGGGATCAGCCGGTGATCTGGCGGGGGCCAATGCTCAACGGCGTCATCCGGCAGTTTCTCTATCAGGTGCAGTGGGGGGAGCTGGACTATCTCATCGTGGATATGCCCCCCGGCACCGGCGACGCCCAACTGACCCTGGTGCAGGCGGTGCCCTTGGCCGGCGCCGTGATCGTCACCACACCGCAGTCGGTGGCCCTGCTGGATAGCCGCAAGGGCTTGAACATGTTTCGCCAGTTGGGGGTGCCCATCCTCGGCATTGTCGAGAACATGAGCTACTTCATTCCCCCCGACCTGCCGGATCGCCAGTACGACATCTTTGGCTCAGCAGGCGGAGAGACCACGGCCCGCGAGCTGGGTGTCCCACTGCTGGGGCGGATCCCGCTGGAAATTGCCCTGCGGCAGGGGGGAGATGCGGGCCAGCCCATCGTGGTCGGTCAGCCTGAGTCTGCTTCTGCCCAAGCTCTGCAGCAGATCGCCAAAACCTTGGCCGGCCGCGTCTCCATGCTGGCCTTGGGGGCCGGCTAGAAGCGCTCCGCTTCCACCAACGACACCCCGAAGCTGCGTCCTCCCAAGACAATGCCCTCTTGGGCCTTGCCGCGCACGGTTACGGTGCTGTTCATGGCCGGCAAGCCCTTGTCGGTGATGACCCAGAGGGAGCCGCTGCTGTCTTGGATCTCGTACACACCCTGGCCGAACACCCCTATCTGGTTGACCACGCGACCGCGGACGTACACATTGGTGTAGCGGGAAGGATTTTGTTCGATCTGGGCAATCGGGGTTGTGCCAATGCCTAAGCGCGCCAACGGCCCACATCCTGTCAGGGCTAGGCTGGCACAGAACAAGAGTACCAGGGATCCACCGCGGAACGATTGGCCGAGTTGCCGTTTCATGGGTTGCTTCCCTCACGAGCCCTTGCTCTCACCATAGCAAGCCGGCAGCAGATCCACCGCCAAGCTAGAACTTCTCGCCAATGCCAAAGTGCAGTTGAGGCCGGCCGGCCTCCCCTTGCCCGATGGCGTAGTCGATGCGCAGCGGCCCCAAGGGAGATTGGATGCGGATGCCGGCCCCCAGCCCCAAGCCGCTGCCCGGCTTGTTGCGCACCGCCGCCGGATTGCCGATGACCGCCGCGCCGCTGCCCAGATCGGTGCCGTAGTCGGCGAAGACCACCGCCCCCACCGGGTCGAACAGGGGGAAGCGCAACTCCGCCGTCGCCGTGGCAAAGCTGCGACCGGAGCCGACGCCGCCCTCAAAAAATCCCCGCACCGAGCTGCCCCCGCCGATGGGGAAAGCATCGTAGGGAGCCAAGTCGCCAATCGTGGTGCCCGCCCGCACGTCAAAAGCCAGCACCTGCGGTCGCTCGCTGCGCGTCTCGAACAGCTTGACGGGAATGAACTGGCTGTAGCTGGTCTCGAGGCGGTTGGCGTTGAGGCCGTTCTCCAACAGACGGACCGACTGTTCGGTGGAGAGGCGAAAGACGGATCCCTGGCTGGGGCTGTTGGGGTTGTCGCGGCTGTCGTGGACAAGGCCGAACCGCAGGGTGGTGTAGCTGTCTTGGCCGCTTGCGCTGAAGGTAATCGGGTTGCCCAGCACATCGAAGCGCTCCTGCTCGCCGTTGCTGTTGCGGGCTTCCACAAATTGGACGCGGGTGCCCAGGCTGGCCCGCCAATTGCCCCCAATGGGACGGGAGAAGGTGACGCCGCCGCCCAGCCGGTTGATGCGCACGGGATCCCCGTTGGGCAGGGTCAATCCCTCGTTGAAGACAAAGCTGGAGCTCTGCTGGTTGGCGATGTTGACGTTGTAGGAGGTGGGGATCTCCAGCGTGGCAATGCGCGGGTCGGTGAAGTTCAAATCGAACAGAGTTTCGTTGGTGCCCACCTGCACGTTGAAGCTGGCGCTTTGGTTGTTGCCGCCCAAGTTTTCTTCCGAGACGTTGAGGCCGGCAAAGACCCCTGTGGCCGAGCTGACGCCGATGGTGCCGCTCAAGGTGCCGGTGCGGCGCTCTTCCACGTTCACCACCACCACCACCTTGTTGGGATCCTGGCCAGGGTTGAGCCCAACATTCACATCTTGAAAAAGGTTAAGGTCGAAAACTGCCTGGAGATCCTTCTGGATTTGGTTGCGGTTAAACACATCCCCTGGCTTGGTCTTGAGCTCGCGGGTGATGATGAAGTCGCGGGTTCTGGTGTTGCCTTGAACGCGAATGTCCTCGATCTCCCCTTCGGCAATTTCCAGAGTGAGGGTGCCATCTTCGGAGGAGCGCACGTCGGTCACCTTGGCCAGCACGTAGCCCTTGTCGGCGTACCACTGCTCGATCTCGGCCACTGCCGCTTGCAGCTCGCCAAAGTTGAGCACCCGCCCTTCTTGATCGGCAAAGGCCTTCTTGAGCACCTCCGGATCCAGAACTTTTGCCCCTTCTGTGCGCACGGCTTTGAGGATCGGATTGGGCTTGACCTCAAAGGTAACCCGCACCCCCAGGGGCGTATCGGAGGGCACCGCCCGCACATCGGCAAAAAACCCAGTGGCAAACACAGCATTGATGTCTTCCCGCAGTTGGGAGCGAGTGGAGACCTCGCCGGCCCGCGTGCGAATAGCCTTGTAAACCTGCTCGATCAACTCTGGGTCGTCGGTTCCTTCCACCACCACTTCCGCTACCAAAACTTCTGGCTCGCCAGCGGCTGGGGTAGGTGTAGGGGAGGGTTGGGCGGGGGTATCGCCATTGGTGCGCAGATCCAGGGTGCCGGGCGGGGGAGCTGATTGCGCCCAAGCCGCGGATCGCATCGACAGACCGTTCGCGAAAGCGGTGCGTAGCACTACCCCACAGGCGAACACTGAAGCAAGCCGGAGTCCGAGTTGCTGGGAACGGTTCATAGGGATCCCTCACACACCGCCAAAATCCAAAGAGCTAAGTTGCAGAACTTCTTATTGCCCGGCAGCGGACAATTGCCCTGAATTATATCAACCCCGACCCGGGCAGAGCTGAGCATTGCCGCGAGCCGGATTGCGGGCTTGGGCAGTGTAAACTACCCGACTCCAACCGCTAGGCGGCACGAAGCAGGCTTTCAGTAGCCCCCAAAAGCGCAATCCCCTTGGCACCATCTACATCCTTTCCCCAGCCACAGGCCGAGTTGACATAACGGAGCGGCCCCCAGTCCCCCTTCGCCCCCCGTACACGGGGGGTGTGGGGGGTGGGGAGTCCAGTGCGGGGCTCCTGCGGCTTCTAGCTGAAGTACAAGCAGCAGCCTCTTCTTTACGGCAGGCGCAGGGATCCCTGGCAGCGCTGGCCACAGGCCTGGGGCTTGGCTGCCTCGGCGGACAGGTTGGCTTGGGAGTTGAGGATAAGAATTGTCATGGGGGCGGGGGGCGGTGAGGGGCTGCTGTGCCAACCCCACCTGCCGGCGAAGTGCCGCGTTGGGGCGCTGGGCACAACGAAGACGATGTTTTGTAGGACATTGCCTTGTAGAGGGGTGGCGCTGTTCTGTCTGCTGTCGAGGAGCACTGTTTGCTGCGGGAGGAGTGTCTGGGCCAGAGCGGCTGGAGCGGATCCCAAACTGAGCAGAGCTGCCAGACCAGAAAAGATGAGCTTGCTCGGCAACATCAGCCTTCCTCTCCAAAATGCTGGGACGCCGGCACCTTAGCTAGTTCCATCCAAAAAGCTCTATCGACTTGCCGCAAAAAAAGCTACGCTCTAGAGCAAAATTTCTCCTGGGCACAGAGAGCTTGCAGAAACGCCCTCCTCCTCTCAGGAAGCTGCAAAAAGGTTGTGGGCAAAAATTCTGGACAGCCCAATCGGGGTTGAGGGCAAACAGGCCGACTGGGCTCGAGGGGTTATCCCGGGCAGACAGCCAGACGGGCAAAGCTGAGCAGAACCGCCCTGGGTGCTGCCCCTTTTCCCAGGAGTTCTGAGCCGCCAACCTGCCCTACAGTTAGCCGGCACCAAGGATGCTCCCCGCCATAGCCGCAGCCTCATTCGCATCTGACCTGATCCTGGCGGTCCTGTTCCCGCTCTTGGTTGAGGCGGGCCACCTGGGCTTCCAGCTCTTGAATGCGGTGCAACAACTGCTCGATCGCCCGTCCCACTGGGTCAGGCATGAGGTGGTGATCTAGGTCGATGCCATGGGCGGGGATGCGGCGTTGATGGGGTGGGATGACCGCTCGACCTGGGATCCCGACCACCGTCATGCCGGGGGCCACATCTTGAATCACCACTGCGTTGGCTCCGATGCGGGCTCTAGCACCGATGCGAACCGGCCCCAGGATCTTCGCCCCTGTGCCCACAATCACCCCATCTTCTAGGGTGGGATGCCGTTTACCTTTGGTCCAAGAGGTGCCCCCCAAGGTAACCCCGTGGTAGAGGGTGACGTCATCGCCAATTTCCGCCGTCTCCCCGATCACCACGCCACAACCATGGTCGATGAAAAAGCGCCGTCCAATCCGGGCTGCCGGGTGAATTTCGATCAACGTAAAGGAGCGAGAAATGAAACTGAGCAAGCGGGCCAGAAAAAAGCAGCGCCGTTTCCACAGCCAATGGGCGATGCGGTGCAGGAAGAGAGCATGTACCCCTGGGTAGGTGAGAAGCACCTCCCAGCGGTTGCGCGCCGCCGGATCCCGCTCGAAGACACAGTCGATGTCTTCCCAGAATTGCTGCCAGAACCCCAGTTTTGGCTCCGGCTTGGCAGAAGAGGGAGAATCACTCCCCCCTGTCTCGGGGCTTTCTACCGCCGACGGCAAGGACTTCGTCCCGCTAACACGAGAGGACTCTGTTAGCATGAATGGCCTCCGGTGAGAAACCTCCACTGCTTCCCCTTCTAGCACTTTTTGTTGTCAGCAGGGGGATCCCCCGCCAAGCTCCAGGATGCCTGTTGACGCTTTTCGTCAAAAGCAGATGAAAATGAGATCACGATAGGAGCCGAATTGGCCTGTCCCCTGTTGTCGCTAAACTGGCTGGCTACCATGCTGGATCCCCTTTTGGAAGAGAAAATCCGCAACCAGGTCCGCACGCACAAGGTGCTGATTTACATGAAGGGCACCCCAGAAATGCCCCTGTGTGGGTTTTCCTACGCCGCCGTTCGCATATTGGATAGCTTGGGCTTCCCCTACACGGCAATTAACGTGCTGGAGGATCCTGAGCTTCGCCAAGGGATCAAAGAGTTTTCCAACTGGCCGACCATTCCGCAGATCTATATTGACGGGGAGTTTGTGGGCGGCTGCGACATCCTCCAAGAGATGCACGCCCGCAACGAGTTGCGTCCCCTGGTCGAGGCGGCTTTTGCCAAGGCCGGCACTCAATCTTAAAGGATCCCATGCTCACCTCGAACCGCCTTCGGCAGCTCTTGGCTGAGAAGCTGCAAGCCCTCTACGTCCACGTGGAGGACGAATCACACCGCCATGCCGGCCATGGGGAACGGCAACAGGGATCCGGGGGGCACTACCGCGTGCAGGTGGTGTCGCCTCTGTTTGCCGGCAAAACTTCTCTGCAACGGCATCGCCTGGTGTACGCCGCCCTGGCCGAGGAGATGGGGCAGAGTATCCATGCTTTGGCGTTGCAAACTTACAGCCCGGAAGAGGTGCCGACAGCCGGGATCCCTCACAATTGGATAGCATAGAGGGCGAAATGGCTGCCCCAGCGGGGTAAGGGAGGAAGTATGGCAGCTCTTTTGGCCACCTGGCTGATGTCGGCCTTGAGCGTGATGATTTTGGCCTGGCTTTTGCCCGGGATCCACGTCTCCGGGTTTGGAGGTGCCTTGGTGGCGGCGCTGGCCATTGGGCTAGTCAACAGCTTGGTGAAGCCGTTTCTGCAGTTGATTACCCTACCGCTTACGATCTTCACTTTTGGTCTGTTTTCCCTAATTTTGAACGCCATTTGCTTGCTCATTGCCGACAAGCTTGCCGGTGACGCCTTCAAGGTTGACAACTTCGGCTGGGCACTGGTTGGGGCAATTGCCCTCTCCATCATTAGCAGCTTGGTTCGGAGCATTTTTGAACAAGCTGCTTAGTTTCCTTGCAGAACAAGCCGAGTTAGCCAGCAAGTTGCCCCTACCCCCACCGCTCAAGCCCGAGCTTTGGAGACAGCCTCCAGCAGGGTGGGATGGGATTGTTGCTTCTGGGGAGCAGCTTCAGCCTTCTTGGCCTGCTTGGCCGCCGCTGGTCGGCTGGCTTTTGCCTGGCCCTTGCCCTCTTTTTCCGCCAGCAGTTCCAGAGCCATCTCCAGGGTCACGGCTGCAGGGGAGAGATCTTTGGGCAGTGAGGCGTTTACCTTGCCGTGCTTGACATACAGACCATAGGGGCCGTCGTGCAAGGTGACCGGCTCGCCATCCTCAGGATGGGATCCCAGCTCGCGCAGGGGCTTGGCCGAGCCGCGCCCACGGCCTTTTTTGGGCTGGGCCAGCAGCTCTAGCGCCCGCTCTAGGCTGATGGTCAGCACATCCTCATCGGCAGGCAGCGAGCGGAAATCCCCGTCGCAGACCACGTAGGGGCCGAAGCGGCCAATGCCGGCCTGCACCTTTTTCCCCGATTCCGGGTGCTCCCCCAACGTGCGGGGCAGGCTGAGCAGCCCCAGGGCAATCTCAGGGGTGACCTGCTCCGGCTTCAGCCCTTTGGGCAGGGAGGTGCGCTTGGGCTTTTTGTTCTCCTCCGACACCTCTCCCAACTGCACATAGGGGCCGTAGGGACCCTGGGGAATTACGTAGACCGGCTCTTGGGTTTCCGGGTGGAAGGCGATGGGCTTGGGACCTTCCTGCTTGCGCCGGATGAGCTCCTCGATGTGTTCGGCGCTGAGATCGGCGGGGGGAATATCCTCCGGCAGGTTGGCGCGCACCTCTCCTGATTCAGTCTCTACCGACACATAGGGGCCGTAGGGGCCGATGCCGATCTTGACGGGCAGGTTCTCCAGGTAAATGGAGCGGGCCAGGCCGGAGTCGATTTCCAACTCGCGCGCCTTCACCTGGCCTTCTAGGCCCTGCTCGCCCAGGAAGAAATGGCGCAAGTAGGGCAACCAGTCTGCCTGGCCAGAAGCGATGTCATCGAGGGTTTGCTCCATCTCGGCAGTGAAGCGGGTGTTCACCAGGTTGGGAAAGTATTTTTCCAGCAGCTCGGTCACCGCAAAGGCGGTGTAGGTGGGCACGAGGGCGTTCCCCATCGACCTGACGTAGCCGCGGCTCATGATGGTGTTCAGGATGGTGGCGTAGGTGCTGGGGCGGCCAATGCCCTCGCTTTCCAACACCTTGACCAAGGATGCTTCCGTATAGCGAGGCGGCGGCTGGGTTTCGTGGCCCACCGGCTCCAACTGCAGGCAGCTCAAGGGATCCCCCTGCCGCAACAGGGGCAGATGCACTTCCCGATCTTCCAAAGCCGCCTCTGGGTCGTCGGATCCCTCCACATAGGCGCGGAAGAAGCCGGGAAAGTCAATGCGCTTGCCGCTGGCCCGAAACACCGCATCGTCCACCGCGATGAGCACGATGGTGTGGGTCTGCCGCGCCTCGGCCATTTGGCTGGCGACAGTGCGCTTCCAGATCAGGTCGTAGAGGGCCAGCTCCTGCCCTGTGAGGGGGGTTTGGCTGGGCAGGCGAAACTCCGAGCCGGCGGGACGAATGGCCTCGTGGGCTTCTTGCGCCCCTTTGGTTTTGGTGGTGTACTGCCGAGGTTCGGGGCTGAGGTACTCCTTGCCGTACATCGACTCCACGCAGGCGCGGGCGGCGCGGATGGCCTGTTCCGACAGGTGTACCGAGTCGGTGCGCATGTAGGTGATGTAGCCCTCTTCGTAGAGCTTTTGGGCGATGCGCATCGTCTGCTGAGCCGACAGGCGCAGCTTGCGGTTGGCCTCCTGTTGCAGCGTGGAAGTGGTGAAGGGAGGGGCGGGCTTGCGGGTGGAGGGGCGTTCTTCGACCGAGCTGACGACCCAAGCTTTCCCCAGCAGGCGATCCCGTAGGGCCTCGGCCTGGGCTTGATCCAACAGCACCACATCCCGTCCGGCTATGAGCTGCCCGGTGCTGGGATCGAAGTCTTGCCCGCTGGCCAGACGTTTGCCGCCCAGGCTCACCAGCTCTGCCGGGAAAGAGGCCGCTTGGCTTGCTGTCCTCGGTTGCAAATCCGCTTTCAGATCCCAGTAGGTGGCTTTTTTAAAGGCGCGACGCTCCCGCTCCCGATCCACCAAGAGCTTCACCGCCACCGACTGCACCCGACCTGCCGAGAGTTTGGGGGCAATTTTTTTCCACAGCAGCGGCGACAGAGTGTAACCCACCAGGCGATCCAAGATGCGGCGCGTCTCTTGGGCCCGCACCAGTTGCTCGTCCACCTCACGGCAATTTTGCAGCGCCTCCTGAATGGCCTCGCGGGTGATCTCGTGGAACACCATGCGGCGGGTGGGCACCTTGGGCTGCAGCACCTGTTGCAGGTGCCAACTGATACTTTCCCCCTCCCGGTCTTCGTCAGTGGCCAGAATTAGCTCGTCGGCTTTCTTAAGCGCCTCCTTCAGCTGTTTGACTACCTTTCTTTTGTCCTTGGGGATCACGTAGAGAGGCTCGAAGTTGGCGTGGACATTGACCCCGAGACGGCTCCACTCTTCTCCCTTCACCTCTTCGGGAATGTCAGAGGCCGACTCCGGCAGATCGCGTACATGTCCCATCGAGGCTTGCACCTCATAGCCGGCGGGCAAGAAGCCGCGGATGGTACGGGCTTTGGTGGGAGATTCGACAATGACCAGCTTGGGCATGATGATGTTGACTAGAAGGAATCGACTGAAGGTGGTGAGCCTCCCGACCCAGGGGTGCGGCGGATCGGCGCCCACAATCGGGTCTACCTATGGATCTATCGCTACTTCTTCTGGAGCCTAGCAAGTCTGCTTGTGCTTGGCTAGCGATCCTGGGCGGTTGACCTGGGCAGTCTGCTCCTATTCGACCTCTTAGCACAACCATGAAGCTGCATCACTTTTCCATTCGCACCGCCGATATTTTTCGCTCCATCGCCTTTTACGAGGGTCTGGGCTTTGTGGTGGAAGAACGGTTTACCGCTGGGATCACCTTAGCCTGCTGGATGCTCAGCCCCTGGGGTCGCCTGGAGCTGATGCAGGTGCCGCAGCCCCATCCTGCGCCGGATCCTTTCGGGGATCCCCACTATGTGGGCTACTACCATCCCTCTTTGGAGATCGGCCCTGAATGGGGATCCCTGGCCGACTATCTACAGCATCTGGAGGCACAGGTGCCCCTTACCTTGCTGTTGCCGCCGCAGTGCCAGCAAATTGGCGGCCAAGTCTATGAGGTGGCGTTCATCGCCGATCCCGATGGCCTGCCGATCGAACTCATCCGCCCCCAGGGATGCCCAGGATCAGAATAAGGTTTGCCCCGACGCAGGGATCCAGGAGATATCTCCTCAATTGACGGAACGGGTGGAGGCGGTCGCTCTCTCTAGCTGGGCTGGCCCTTAAGGATCCCAGCGCTAGAGGCGTTCCTTGATGGGCCAGCCAAAGTGGCAGGGGCAGAACCAGCGCCCAGTCCGGCGCCTGCGCCGAGAAGCGGATCAGATCATGGGGCCCAAGGGTCAAGACAATCCCAAAGTAACGCCTAGAAAGGTAGCTGATACATTTACGCTGAACACTGCTGAACATCACTGTTCAACTATGCAGCGATAGCATTCTGCTTGTTTCCATTCGCGTTAGCGGGACGGAGTCCAAACAGAATGGCGGTATCCCGCAAAGCTTTGAGTAGAATACCCAAAGCGCAGTTTCCGTGTCGTCTTACTACCAATTTTCTGCTTTGCTTTGGCTACCATGTTGGCAGACTCGAAAGTAAACAGAAAGATCAACTGGTAGTAATCCGTACTGAACATAT
>NZ_AXUW01000001.1:1746838-1761441 GCF_002760415.1 Synechococcus sp. 65AY6A5 | reverse complement strand
CATTTACGCTGAACACTGCTGAACATCACTGTTCAACTATGCAGCGATAGCATTCTGCTTGTTTCCATTCGCGTTAGCGGGACGGAGTCCAAACAGAATGGCGGTATCCCGCAAAGCTTTGAGTAGAATACCCAAAGCGCAGTTTCCGTGTCGTCTTACTACCAATTTTCTGCTTTGCTTTGGCTACCATGTTGGCAGACTCGAAAGTAAACAGAAAGATCAACTGGTAGTAATCCGTACTGAACATATTATACATTATTTTCAGTATAGTTGAGCTTATTATTGACTAGAGTCATGCTCCTCCTCTGCGGGGGCTAGGGGGGACTGGGTTGCCGGCGGGCCGTAGGCTTCACCCAGATCCGGGGATCCCTCTGCTTCCAGGCTCTCGAGAGCGGACAGTTCTGCCGTCGCCTCCTCGGGCGAGGCCAGGATCCCTTGCAAATCTATCAGGCTGCCGTTGAAATGGTCGGCAAAGCGGCGGGCCACCTCCGCCAGCTCGTGGGCAAGGTGGTAGGAGGAAGGCTTTGCCGCTTGCGCTGGCGGGATGGAGTTCTCGCCAGGGGTCTCTGGCTCAGCAGGAGGAGGTTGCCCGACTCTACCGTAGCTTTGGGATCCCGCCTTGGGAGATGGCGATAAGTCTTTGGGGAGGTTGTCGCCCCTGGGGGTTCGGCTCTGCAACTTTGCAGGGGCGAGGGGTGGAGCCTTTTCGCGACCTGAGGTTTCGCCAGCACTCCCCTCACGATGGCGGGACGAAGGTCCCTGCTGCACCACCAAATTTAGCCGCACCGGGCGCTGCAGCAGGTTGTGGAGCGCAGAGCAGAGCTCGGCTTCTTTGCTGCGCACCTTGTCCACTAAGCCCTTATTGGGAAAAGCAAGGGTAATCTCTAAGGTCTCCGTCCCGTCAGAGCCAACGAGAGACTCCTGCTGCAAATAGCCGGATGCCAATAGGCCTCTGGTGATGGGGCGAAGGTTTTCAAGAAACTCCTCCCACCGGGGCCGCAGCAGCTTGAGGGGATGCGGATCTTTCGCTTTTTCCGGGCTGGCCGGCTTCTCCCGACTTGGCTTTGCCGTTTGCGACGGCGGGAGGGATCCCCCTGTTGCAGCAGGGGAAGGGGCTGGGGTCTCTGGAAGGGTTGTCGTAGGAGCTGTCAGCTCCTCGCTGGCTGGGACGGTGGGGCTAGGGGTCTTTCCGACCGTTGGCGGGCCGACGGCTGGGAGCGGCTCTCCGCCTTTGGCCTCTATTGACGGCAGCGGGACGGCACTCTGGCGAAGCTGGCCCAGCAGATCCAGCAGGGCGATCTCCAACCAAAGCTGGGGTTGCCCGCTCTGGCGAATTTGCGGCTCGCACTGGCGCAGGTGGCTCTGGGCCGCCAGCAGCATCTCCACCGAGTAGCGAGGAGCCCGCTGCTGCAGAGCTGCCCAGGTGGGATCCGTTACGGCCGCCAACTGCCGCTGTTGGGGGGCCGTCTTGGCCAGCAGCAGATCCCGGTAAAAAACCACCAGGCTCTGCAGCACCACCAGGGGCTCTCTGCCCCGCTCCAGCAATTGTCGCGTCTGGGCCAGCACCGCCTGCACATCCTGAGCCAGCAACGCATCGGTCAAATCCAAAAGCTGCCGCTCCGGGATCCCGCCCACCAAGTCCCATACGGCTTCTGGGGTGATGGATCCCTCCAGCAAGCTGAGCTGATCCAACAGGCGCTCGGCGTCCCGCAGCCCGCCCTGGGCCAGTTGGGCCACCAGGTGCAAGGCTTCTGGTGCAATGGGGATCCCTTCCTGGGCGGCGATCTGGCCCAGGTGGGCCACCATGTCGTCGAGGGGGATGCGGCGGAAGTCAAACCGCTGACAGCGGGAAACGATGGTGGGCAGAACCCGCTGGGGGTCGGTGGTGGCCAGCACAAACACCACGCGAGGAGGCGGCTCTTCCAGCGTCTTCAGCAACGCGTTGAAGGCGGCATTGCTGAGCATGTGGCACTCGTCGATGACATAGACCTTGTAGCGGCTATTTACCGGCGCAAATTGGGCCCGCTCGATCAGCTCGCGGATGTTGTCTACGCCGGTGTTGCTGGCCGCGTCGATCTCAATCACGTCCAAAGAAGAGCCGGCGGTGATGGCGCGGCACTGGCTGCATACCTGACAGGGATCCGGCGTTGGCCCCTGCTCGCAATTTAAAGACTTGGCCAAGATGCGGGCGCTGGAGGTTTTTCCGGTGCCCCGCGGCCCACAGAACAAGTAGGCCGGCGCCACCCGCCCCAGCCGGATGGCATTGGCCAAAGTCTGCACGACTGCCCCTTGGCCCACCACCTCGGCAAAGCGCTGCGGGCGGTATTTCAAATGAAGGGGTTCGTACTTGCCAGCAACGGCCATTTTTTCGAGCTCTCCAGTCGCCTTGCAAGCGCGCCCCCGCCGAAACCGCTCTTGCTGGGCAATGCTGAGGCATCCCAGGGGGGCTCCCCTATTCTGGCTTCTCCCTTTGTCCCTCAAGAGCGATACTGGGCCTGGGAGGAGATGTCGCTCCCTGGGCGGGCAGAGCTTTGGGATCCCGGCGGCGCAGCGGAGGGATCTGCGGCAATTGCACCTTCCAGCCGGGGGCATCCAGTTGATCCACGTGCTGCAGCCGGTAGCTGAGCTGGTACAGTTCCCTCTTGAGCCGGCGATTTTCTGCCTGCATGGCGGCGATGCGCTCGCGGATGGGCTGCAGGCGGGCCTGAAGTTTGCGCCGGTAGAGCTCCGGCAGCTCCTGGAGCATCTGCTCCAACACCTGCTTTTCTTGGTAGAGCTGCTCGATCTCGGCCTCGTAGCTGCGAATTTGCCGCTGTTGCTTTTCTTGGCGCAGCTCCAACAGGTCGATCTGGCTCTGCAGCAGGCGGTTGCGCTCCCGCAAAAGCTGGATCTCCCGCTCCCGCGCCGCCAGCGCTGAGGTCCACAAAGACTCTCTCCCGCTGCCACAAAGTGCTTCCTGCATCGCCTCTTTCTCGATCCATCCAGACATAGCTGCAAAGAAAGGGATCCCTCCCCCGTCACTCTATCCGGCTCGGCGGGGTGGGGCAAATGGCCCCTCCTTCTCTGGGGTGAGCCCCCAGGGCTTGCCTAACCTGGGCTTCCAGCTGCGCCAGGGATCCGGAATTGTCCAGCACTACATGGGCGCGACGGGCCTTTTCTTCTAGGGGCCACTGGCTGGCCAGGCGCGCCTCGATTTCTGCCGCCGTCAGCAGATCCCGCTGCGCCAGCCGCTGCCGCTGCTGCTCCGGGGTACAGGTCACCACCCAGATCTCGCTGGCCCAGTTTTCCATGTGGGCCTCAAACAGGAGCGGGATCATCAGGCAAACGGTGGGATGGCCTTCCCCGTGAGGACATTGGCAACTGGGTCGAGCCTCAGTCGCTTCCTCAGGCGGCGCAGATGCCCCGTGGGCCTCGAGAAACTCCCGCAGCCGCGCTTTGACAAAAGGATGGATCTGGGCTTCCAGCCAGGCCCGCTCGGCGGCATCGGCAAAGACAATCCGCCCCAACTGGCGGCGATCCAGCGCTCCAGAGGGATCCTGGATGGCCCGGCCGTAGCGCTGCAGCACCCGCTCGCGGATGGGGGATCCCACCGCTAGGGCTTGCCGCGCCATCTGATCTGCATCGGCCACCGGGATCCCGTGCCGTTCCAAGATGCGGGCCACCGTGGATTTGCCTGTGGCTATGCCGCCCGTCAGGCCGATGATTCTCATGGGAGCTGGGTGATTTCAAATGAGTTGGAGACAGGCCCAAGCGCTCCGCGCCGGCCCTCACCCCCAGCCCCTCTCCCAGAGGGAGAGGGGAGATCCCCTTCAAGGCGAGGCCCTTTGGGTAGAGGGTGGGGAAAGGCAAGGTTCTGTTAAGAGACTATACTCAAAGCCTTCCACCAAGGCCCGGCAGGAGGCTTCGATGATGTTGGTGGAAACTCCCACCGTGGTCCAACGGCGGTGGCCGTCGCTAAACTCCACCAGCACCCGCGTCTTGGCCGAGGTGCCGGCCCGCCCGTCCAAGATGCGCACCTTGTAGTCGGCCAGGTGAATGGCCTCCAGTTGCGGGTAAAACTCCAGCAAGGCTTTGCGCAGCGCCCCATCCAAAGCCGCCACCGGCCCATTGCCTTCCGCTGCCGTCACCCGCGTCTGCCCCCGCACCGCAATCTTCACCGCCGCCAAGGACTGCACCTCCGTTGCCTCGCCGCTGGGATCCCAGTCTTTGCTGCTCCAGTCGGAGCGGGTGGTGGCGCTGACATGGAAGCTGAGCACCTCAAACGGATGCGAGCGCTGCCCCAACAGCTCCCGCACCAAGAGCTCAAAGCTGGCCTCAGCGGCCTCAAACTGGTAGCCCTGCAGCTCCAAGGTCTTCAGCCGCTCTAGGATCAAGCGGGCCTGGGGATCCGACTTGTCCAGCCGGATCCCGAACTCGGCCACCTTGCTGAGGATATTGCTCAACCCCGCCTGATCCGAAACGACGATGCGCCGGCAGTTGCCCACCTGCTCCGGAGCAATGTGCTCGTAGGTAAGAGGGTTTTTCTGAACAGCGCTGACATGGATCCCACCCTTGTGGGCAAAGGCGGATCGGCCCACGAAAGGAGCATGGTCGTCCGGGGCCAGGTTGACCACCTCACTGATGGCGCGGGAGATCTCTGTTAGGTGTTGCAGCTTTCCCTCGGGCAGACAGCGGTAGCCTAGCTTGAGTTGTAAGTTGGGGATAACGCTGCACAGGTCGGCATTGCCACAGCGCTCCCCGTAGCCGTTGATGGTGCCCTGCACCATGCGCGCCCCCGACTGTACTGCCGCCAGGGCATTGGCCACAGCAGTGCCAGAGTCGTTGTGGGTGTGGATCCCCAAGGGCAAATGCCCCAGGTGATGGGATTCGGCCAAGACGGCTGCCGTGATGGCGGCGATCTCGTGGGGCAGGGATCCGCCGTTGGTATCGCAGAGAACCAGCCACTCCGCCCCTGCCTCGGCAGCCGCCACGAGGGTTTGCAGGGCGTAGTCGGGGTTGTGGCGGTAGGCGTCGAACCAGTGCTCGGCATCGTAGATCACCCGCCGCCCTTGGGAGCGCAAATAGGCGATGGTGTCGCGGATCATGGCCAGGTTTTCCTGCAGCGTGGTGCCCAGCCCCTCCGTAACATGCAGATCCCAAGACTTGCCAAAAACCGTCACGTAGCGGGTTCCCGCCGCCAAGATGGCCTGCAGCAGGGGGTCATCGGCTGCCCGCCGCCCCGGCTTGCGGGTGGAGCAAAAGGCCACCAGCTCCGCCTGCTCCAGCGGCTCTTCCCGCAGTTGCCAGAAAAATTGTCCATCTTTGGGATTGGCCCCCGGCCAGCCCCCCTCAATAAAGGGGATCCCCAGCCGATCCAGCAGCTTGGCAATCTGCACCTTATCTGGCACCGACAGCGACAGCCCCTCCCGCTGCGCCCCATCCCGCAGCGTGGTGTCGTAGAGGGTGATGGCGACCGGAGAATCTGCTTCAGTCTTCATACCGCATCAACTTTTTGTAAAAGGCGGTGGTGAAATCCGGCGGCTGCCCCCGCTGCACCAGCGCTACCACGTCGATGAGGTAGTCCACAAACTCGTAGTTGACGATGGAGAGCTGGTAAGTGAGCTCGGCATCCTGATCGAAGACCACCTGCACCACGGTCAGATCTGCGGGCAACAGCGACGTGTGCCAACTGGCCAGGAAACGCACGGGCTTGTCTCCCTCGATGGCCCTCTGTCCTTCCAGGCTGCCTTTTTTGTAAAGGCCCACGGCCAGGGGCAGGTACTGCCGGCGGGCAACCGCGTAATAGGGCTGATAGACGGACACTTCCGACGGGCCGGCGGGTTCGAGCTGCAGAGCCATGGCGTGTCAAGGGAAGAAAACGGTTAAGGACGGCAACAACCCCAACTGCAATCCAGCCTACCGCCTCGACGACTTGCTGGTCTAAGGGTTAGGGGCTCTAGGAGGGATCCGGCACCTTCTTTGGGAGAAAAGCGTTGGAAAGTCGAGAAGCTCTGCGGAAGAATAGGAGAAGTAAAGAGGGGATCCCCCCAAGCGACTCCCTCTTCGGCATGTCCTGGACCCATGGACACCAACCAAGACAGGAACATCCCTTCCCCCGCCCCAGCTCTGGCGACGGAGTGGGATCCCGTGCTGCAGCAAAAGTTTGAGCAGCTTGCCCAGATCTTGGCCAAGATGGGGCGGGTCTTGGTGGCCTACTCAGGCGGGGTGGATAGCAGCCTGGTGGCCAAGCTGGCCTGGGATCAGTTGGGGGAGGGGGCCCTGGCCGTCACTGCCGCCTCCCCTGCCCTTTTGCCCGAAGATCTGGAGGAGGCCATCTGGCAAGCCCAATCCATCGGCATCCGCCACCAGATCGTCGAGACCCAGGAGCTGCAGGATCCCCGCTACGCCGCCAACCCCGCTAACCGCTGCTACTTCTGCAAAAGCCACTTGCATGACCTGCTGTGCCGGCTGGCGCAAGCCCAAGGATACGACTACGTGGTGGATGGCCTCAACGCCGACGATCTGGCCGACTACCGGCCGGGAGTGCAGGCAGCTCGAGAGCGGGGCGTGCGTTCCCCCCTGGCGGAGGTGGGGATGAGCAAGCTGGAGGTGCGGCAACTGTCTCGCCATCTGGGCCTGCCCTGGTGGGATAAGCCGGCTCAGCCCTGCCTCAGCTCCCGCTTTCCCTATGGCGAGGCCATCACTGCCGAGAAGCTGCGCCGAGTGGGGGCGGCAGAGCGCTATTTGCGCAGCTTGGGCTGGCACCAGGTGCGGGTGCGCTCCGAGAAAGATACTGCTCGCATCGAACTGCCCCCTCACCAGATCCGAGAGTTTGTGCAAAAAACCGATCTGGAAGCGCTGGTCAGGGCTCTGCAATCCTTCGGCTACCTCTACGTCAGTCTCGATTTGGAGGGCTACCGCAGCGGCAAGCTCAACCGCGCCCTCAACCCGCCCCCGCCGACAACGGGCTGAGCCAGCCCGGGGGCTTGGGCTGAAGTTTTGCGCAGGTTTGGGGGAGTATGAAAGGGTTTTGGTGGCTCTGGCTTTGCTTGGGGGTGTTTGGCCTGGCAACGGCTGCTCCTGCCTCAGCCCAGAAAGACCAGGTGGCAGCCGCTCAGCCTGGGGATACGAGTGCCCCCGATACCCTTGCGGATCGCACGTTACGGCTGCGCTCCGACCGCCAAACCTTCGACCAACGGGCGCAGGTTTTCCAGGCGGAAGGAAATGTGGAGATGCGGCTGGGCCGCTCTGTGCTGCGGGCAGACCGCCTGCGCATCGAGCTGCAACAGCGGCGAGCCGTGGCCGAGGGCAATGTCTCGGTGGAGCTGCATCGGCAGCGCATCCAGGGATCCCGCCTGGAATACGACTTTGAGCGGGAGCAGGGAGTTTTGGAAGAGGCCTTCGGGCAGGTGGATATCGGCCAGTTGCAGGCCGCCGGATCCCCGGCAGCGGCCCTCTCGCCGCAGCGGCTGGTGCGCTTTCGCGCCGTTCGCATCCGCTTCGCTGCCAACAACTGGGAAGGAGAGCAAGTGCAGTTGACCAACGACCCGCTAGATCCGCCAGAGCTGGAGATCCGCAGCCCGCGAGTGACCTCCGCCCTGCAGCCGGATGGTTCCAGCCTGCTGATGGCCGAGGCGGGGCAACTGGTTTTCGACCAGGTCTTTTTTTTGCCCCTGCCCATTCGGCTGCGTCTTGACTCCTTCAACCGTCAGCCTCCGGTCAGCCTTTTTTACGATGACTTCGACCGGGAAGAACTGCGGCGCGGCCTGATCCTGCAAGCCAACATCGAGCTGCTGCAGGATCCCAACCTCAGCTTGGTGCTCTCCCCCCAACTGTATCCGCAGCGCCTCTGGGGGAGCCTCCAAGGGATCCGCGATGGGGTTGGGCTGCGGACGGATTTTCGTTGGCGGCAACCGGAAGCCAATGCCCAAACCTCGCTGTTTGCCGAGCTGCGCGGGATCGTCTTCGAGGAATTTGCTCGGCGCTTGCGGGCGCAGGTCGAACACCGCGTTACCACCGGCGACGGCGGCCAAGTCACCTACACCTATGCTTATCGGGAGCGTTTTTTCAGCGGGCGGCTGGGGTTTCAGATCGTGGAAAATCGCTTCGGTGTCAGCTACAACTCGCCCACCCTCCTTCTCGGCGACACCGGCTTGAATTTCAGCTACCGCATAGCCGCCGACTCCATCGACGCCCTAGGACAACTCGGCGACATCGACACCGATCCCGATCTAGCCCTGGCCAAGACCACCGACCGCATCCAGCTCACCCGACTGCAACTGGGGGCAACCGTGAGCCGCTCCTTTCCCATTTGGCGGCCCCCCAAGACGGCAGCAGATCCCCCACCCCGCTTTTCCGCTTTGCCCATCGAACAGGGAATCTGGCTCAACACCGGCCTCAGCAGCAGCCAGTCGTTCTACTCCAATGGCCGTGCCCAAAGCTATACTGCCGGCAGCATTGGCCTCGACGCGGTAATCGGGGCTTTCGTGGCCGATACCTTCGACTACACCAACCTGAGGGTGACCTACTCCAATGGCTTTTTGGCGGGGGCCTCGCCGTTTTTGTTCGACCGCATCACCACGCGGGAGCAGCTTGTTCTGGGCTTTTTACAGCAACTGTACGGCCCGCTGCGGGTGGGGGCCGAAACCACACTGGATCTCCAATCCGGCCAGCAGGTGGATACCACCTATCGCCTGGGTTACGACCGCCGCACCTATGGATTTAGCTTGCAATACAATCCGGTGCGTCAGTCGGGGGCGCTGGAGCTGCGGGTGGAGGGCCTGAACTGGGATCCCCGCCAGTCCTCGCCGAAGCCGACGACCGGAGCGAGCCTCCACGAGCCGTGATCCCCAAACTCCCAAGGGGACTCAAAATGTAATCTTAACTACTGCTCTGCGGAGATTCTCTGTGAGAAATTGCCTCGCCGCAGGGAGAAATTTCAATCCAAATCCCTCCTGATTTGAAGGGCCATTCTGAAAAATCAAAACTGTAAGATAAAATACAGAAATTACTTTTCCAGGATTCATTTTTGCTGGTTGGGATCGCCGTATCAAAGGCTACTGCAGCGATCCCCAGGCGGTGTTAGGGTAGATAATAGGCTGAGCAGAGTGGGCTGGTGATCTAATTATGCAAACACTTGATGCGATCCCCGACAAAAAACGAGTAGAGCGAATAACCTGTAGCTACATCAACGCGACCAGCTCCGTTCAGGTGGTTCGCATCACAAATATCGAGAACTGGTACTTTGAGCGGGTGGTCTTCCCAGGGCAGCGGCTGCTGTTTGAGGCAGTGCTGGGAGCCAAACTGGAGATCCACACGGGCATGATGGCCAGCTCCATCCTGACGGATATCATCCCTTGCGAAAAGCTGCGCGTGCGAGAGACGGAGCCGGTGACGGTGGGCGCCTAGATGCCCCGAGGCCAGCGGTGTGGACTAGGTCTCGCGACCTTGCTCCTTTCTCTCCTCTCTTTCCGGGCTAGGGGAAGGTTGGGGTGAGGGGCGAGGCTTGGGCGGCAGTGGGATCTCAAGGAAACGGGCGCTCAACCGCACCGGGCTGATCTCGCGCCGTTGCGGCGGCCACGGGATCCCCAGCCAACGGGCCGTGAGCTCCAGCAGGCTGGGGGGCGGTGTGGGAGTAGGGGTGGGCGTTGGTGGTGGGGTGGGGTACAGATCCAAGCGCGGCGGACGGGGGGTGCTGACCCGAAAAGCATCGGGGGGAGGTTGGGTCAGCGGCACATTGGGATCCCCGCACCCCAGCAGGCCCAGCCCCAGCAGGATGTACAGCGTTGCGGTGCCTCTGCTTCTCATGAACAAGCTGCCGAGCATCGACACCAGACTATCACCGGGATCCCAGGGCTCTGAGCTGGGTTTGCAGATCTGCTTCCAGGGCAGATAGCTCGCGAGCTATGGCTGCGTAGCGGTTGGCAGTCAAGTTTTTGGCGATAAATTGCTCCAGCAGTTGCTGATCCCGGGCAACCATCTGGTTAAAGTACTGCTCTACGGGAACCCGTGGGTCTTCGATCAAGGCTCTGCACATCTGCAAAGCCGTGATCAACTGGGCCCGCACCTGCAAAAAGAGCGACTGGATATACCGCTGCTCGGCCTCGCTCAGTTGGCGAAAATCTCGCCAATACTGGCCCCCCTCCAGCGATTGTTGGAGCTCTTGCACCCAGCGGTTGTACTCTTTTACCTTGCGGGCGAGATCGCTGGCAAACTCCATGATCTTGGGAGGGCTATTTAGGAGGTGGGCCTCCTGCCAGCGCTGGCGAATGCGGCGCAGGCTCTGCTGCAGCTCCAAGCTGGCCCAGAGGAGGCCCAGCAAAACCACCGCCAGCAACACGACGGCCACTGTATACAGTAGCCAATAGCCGGGATCCCGCATCCCCAAAAAGATCACCAGGGCAACCACCAACAGGCAGAGGGCCAGCATAACCCAGAAGCGCAGTTGTTGTTGTTGCAGACGCAGGTACCCTTCCCTCAGGCCAAATGCTTCACAGCAAGCCTCCAGATCCGCATCCATGATCTGGCGAAACTCCTCTAGAGAGATTGGTTCGGCAGTGATCATCGAAGACCCTCGCAACGCAATCTGGGTTGAAGTCCAGGCCGTTAGGATTTGCCCTGCCAATTCCGCGCGGCTTCCGTACTCTCCTCCAGCGGCTCCAGCACCTCGCTGGCTGGAACCACCATCAACCCATAGCCCCCTTCGCGACAAAAATCGACGATCTCCTGAGTATCAAAGCGCTCGGCCAGCGGCTTGGGCAGCCCCTGCTGGGCCAGCCTTTGGGCATATTTTTTCGCCCCAAAGGCGCTCTCAAACGCAATGACAATGTCCTGCCCCCCGATCTGGCGTGTGCAGATCCCCTCTTGGCCATTGGCTTGGTAAAGCAGCACGATGACCTGGGAAGGCAAGTCTTCCGGGCTAGCCCAAGCCAACTCCTTCTCAGCCTGGGATCCGCCGCCGAGCAACACATCCCGCGCCTCGTTGAGCCGTGCCAGTTGCGCCTCCAGCAAGGGCCTTTGCCGTTCGTCCTCCAGCTCCAAGAGGGCGGCACTGAGGGTTTGATATTCTCGAAACCACTTCCTCCGGATCTCCCGTTCGCTGGCATCCGGCGGCAGGTTGAGAACTTGGAGGGCCTCGGCGGTGTCCATCGACAGCCTCTGCTCGGATTGAGAGGAACGTCACTGTCCACAGTCTAGACTAACCGCTCTGGGAGCTTTGAGAGGGGGACTCTTCCAGGGATCCCCGCTCCTTGGCGCTGTCAGCCGGTCGTTGGGTAGGAAGCCGAACTGCTGAGCAATTCCCCTTGCACCACGTTCGAGATGCCGCCAGCGGGGTGGGCAGATATCGGGCTTGGCCAACTGGATAGGCAAATCGGGCAGAGCAGCAAAGGATGGTGTGGCACAGCAAGTGGGGGTTGCCTGCCAGCAGCTACTGCAAGTTGTGAAAGAATCGCCGCTCTCCCCCTGCGTGGGAGCAAGCCGGCAGGGCTGCGGACAACGTCAAGGTTAATTCTCAGTTAAGAAAAAAGCCGTTGCGGGGTGTAATCCCGCTGCATCTATGAGAAGATGGTAAAGCTGTGCTTTTTGTTCGCACGGCTTCGGTAGTCTATCTGGCCAATTAGGGGATAGTATGCTGCACACACTATCTGGCCAATTAGGGGATAGGTCTCTGGCTCTGATCGGGATCCACTGCATCCTAGAGCTTTACGACTGCCCGGCCAAACTTCTGGATGATGTTTCCCTGGTGCAACAGGCCTTGCGGGAGGCAGCAAGACGCTCCAACTCCACCCTCTTGGGCGAGCTTTGCCATCCGTTTGAGCCACAGGGGATCACGGCTCTGGCCCTTTTGGGAGAATCCCATATCTCCATTCACACTTGGCCCGAAGCGGGCTATGCAGCGGTGGATGTGTTCACCTGTGGTCGCCACACGCGGCCCGAAGCAGCCTGTGAATACTTGATCCAGGTGTTTCAAGCGCGGCGGTATTCGCTGCGCAAGCTACCTCGCCGAACCACGGATGCGGCACCCATTGAAGAGATGGCGGATTTTCCCGAAGCGCTAAGCTGTGAAACGGCCGGACGAAGGCGCTGAGATCCCGCCACTTTTTGTCAGGTGTCCTATGAACACCCCAAAGAGCTTCTTCTGGGCGCAGGAGTACTTCACCCCCTGGGACTACACTGCCCGTGCCATCACGCGCATTCTGGCCTACCGAAAAACCCGTTTTCAGGAGATGCTGATCGCCGAGACGGGAGCCTATGGCAAGGGCCTGATGCTGGATGGCCACTGGCAGTCCACCACGGCGGACGAATTCCTGTACCACGAGGCTCTGGTTCATCCGGCCCTGGTGCAGGTCGTCCAGGCGGGTGGGATCCCGCGGCGAGTGTTGATATTGGGTGGTGCGGAAGGGGCGACGCTGCGGGAGGTGCTGCGCTGGCGCTCGGTGGAGCAAGTGGTGATGGTGGATATCGACGGGGAGGTGGTGGAAGCCTGTCGAGAGCATCTGCCGGAAATGCACCAAGGATCCTTTGCGGATCCGCGGGCAGAGGTGGTGATCGCCGACGCCTTGGACTTTCTTGGCCAGACGGAGCCGATCTGGGACGCGATCCTTTCCGATCTGTCGGATCCCGTTGAGGCCGGCCCGGCCTACCGCCTCTTTACCCAGGAGTTTTTCCGCCAGGTTCGCTCCAAGTTGCAGACCGCTGGGGCTTTTGTCATCCAAGCTGGGCCGACGGGTCCAGTGGAGTTGTGGCAGCACACTCGCATCGTTCACACCTTGAAAACGGTGTTTGCTGCTGTGCAGCCCTACGCTATCTACGCCCCCACCTACGGCGGGCCGCTGGGGTTTGCCCTGGCAGCCCAGGATCCCATCTCTTCCAGGCCGGAGCCCGAACAGGTCGACCAGATCCTGGCCCAACACCTGGATCCCGACCGCGGAGCGCTGCGCTTCATCGATGGCATCACCCTCCTGGGACTCTACCAGGTTCCCGCCCACCTGCGCCGTGCCATTGCTGCTGAGACCACCGTCTACACCCTGGCCAACCCTCCTCAGGTCGAGTAATCTGGCGGCCCAATCCGCGATTAAAAGTGGGATCCCAGGGTATTTGTCTTCGGTGCCATAACTTGGTAGATTCGTGAGCAGCCGAATTTTGCTTCCCCGATGAAAGTCCTGGTTATTGGTGGTGACGGATACTGCGGCTGGGCAACGGCCCTACACCTGTCCAACAGGGGCTATGAGGTGGCCATTCTCGATTCCTACGTGCGCCGCCTCTGGGATCTGCAGCTAGGGGTTTCTACCCTGACGCCCATTGCCCAGCTCGAGCAGCGGGTGGATCGCTGGAAGGGGCTGACCGGCAAGGATATTCCCATTTTCGTTTGCGACGTCACCAACTACGAGGCCCTCATTTCTTGCATGCGTCGCTTTGAGCCGGAGGCCATCGTCCACTTTGGCGAGCAGCGCTCTGCTCCCTACTCGATGATTAGCCGCGAACATGCGGTGATGACCCAGGTCAACAACGTGGTGGGCACCCTGAACATCCTCTACGCCATCAAGGAGGAGTTTCCCGACTGCCACCTGGTGAAGCTGGGCACCATGGGCGAGTATGGCACCCCCAACATCGACATCGAGGAGGGGTACATCACCATCGAGCACAACGGCCGCAAGGATACCCTGCCCTATCCCAAACAGCCGGGTTCCATGTATCACCTCTCCAAGGTGCACGACAGCCACAACATCCACTTCGCCTGCCGCGTCTGGGGCCTGCGGGCTACCGACCTCAATCAAGGGGTGGTGTACGGCGTGTTAACAGAAGAAACCGGCATGGATGAGGTGCTGATCAACCGCCTCGACTACGATGGCGTGTTCGGCACGGCCCTGAACCGCTTTTGCGTTCAAGCCGCAGTGGGCCACCCCCTGACGGTGTACGGCAAGGGGGGCCAAACCCGTGGCTTCCTGGATATCCGCGATACGGTGCGCTGTGTGGAGCTGGCCATCGCCAATCCTCCTGAGCCAGGTCAGTTCCGGGTGATGAACCAGTTCACCGAGCAATTTAGCGTGGAGCAACTGGCGCTGATGGTGCAAAAGGCCGGAGCCGCCATGGGCCTGAAGGTGGAAATCAACTACTTGGAAAACCCCCGTGTCGAGCTGGAGGAGCACTACTACAACGCCAAAAATACCAAGCTCCTAGACCTGGGCCTACAACCCCACTACCTATCTGACTCGCTTTTGGACTCGCTGCTCAACTTCGCCCTCAAGTACAAAGACCGCGTGGATGTGCGGCAGATCCTGCCCAAGGTGAAGTGGAAGGGCTAGCTGATACATTTACGCTGAACACTGCTGAGCATTACTGCTCAGCGGTGAAGCGATAGCATTCTGTCCGTTTCCGTTGTCACTACGCGACGCTGACGCGACCGCGCTACTCGGACGGAGTCCAAACAGAAAGGCGGTATCCCGCACAGCCCTGAGCATAACGCCCAGAGCGCCTTGCCAATCTCGTGGTAGCCTATGGTTGCACTTCGGGCATCTAAACACCTTTGCGCCACCCAACTTGGTGTGGATGTGCCCGCACTTGGTACAGGTTTTGCTGGTGTACGCTTCCGATACTTCCACGACAACCACGTTTTTCTTCTT
>NZ_AXUW01000001.1:1718109-1746448 GCF_002760415.1 Synechococcus sp. 65AY6A5 | reverse complement strand
ATGTAGCTGTCGAGGTCATACCTTCTCGCCCTACCGGATGGTGTACGTGTTGCATTGATCCAGCCCTTCTGTTCCCATCGCCTCAAGGTGTGGAGACACACCCCAAAATAATCCGCCGCTTCTCTCGGTTTTACATACCTAGCCATGCCAAGCAGCCATACTGAACATACTGGGCATTATTTTCAGTATAGTCCAGCATATCATTGACTAGAGTCATGCTCTCCAGGCAAGCTTGGGCCAGGCTCAGCCAGCCGCGGGCCAGATTCTCCAGGTCATAGCCCCCTTCTAACCCGAAGACGGTCTTGCGGGTCACCTCCTCCAGGCAGAGGTGGGCCATGCGGCCAAAGTCTTCCGGCTCCAGCAGCATACTGGCCAAGGGATCCCCTTTGGCACAGTCAAAGCCGGCGCTCACCAGCAGCAAATCCGGTTGGAAGGCCCGCAAAAACGGCAAGACCTTCTCATCGAGAGCTTTTTTGTAGACCGACCAGTCTGACCTGGCAGGCAGAGGCACGTTGCAGAGGTTGCCGTGGATCCCGGTTTCCTCGGCCAAGCCCGTGCCAGGGTAGAGGGGAAACTGATGGATAGAGGCATAGGCCAGTTGGGGGTGACGCTCCACCACCGCCTGCGTGCCGTTGCCGTGGTGCACATCCCAATCGAAAATGGCTACCCGCCTCACCCCCGGCTGATCCAGGGCCCAGAGGGCGGCAATGGCGGCGTTACTGAAGAGACAAAACCCCATTGCCCGTTCCGGCTCCGCGTGATGCCCCGGCGGGCGACACAGCACCAAAGCAGGCTGAGCCGCGGCCAAAGCCGAGGCCGAAGCAGCAATCCAGGCTCCAACTGCCTGCCGCGCCGCCTCAAAGCTCGCTGGGGAAACGGCGGTATCGGCATCGAGGCGACCCCCTCCTGCCGCAGCCAACTCGGCCACCCGTTGAATGTGCCAGCGCGGGTGTACCCGCTCCAGTTGTGCAAGATCGGCCAAGGGGGGATCCCGCCATTCCAGATGCTCGGCGAAAGAGGCACCGCGCAGCGCCTTGACAATGGCCTGCAGGCGAGCCGGACGCTCGGGGTGAAACGGCCCGGCGTCGTGGCGGAGAAAAGTCTCAGAATAGTAAACGGGCAACATACCAGGGCAAGGTAGCGTTCTTGCAGTCTAGCCTAAGCCCATCTTCCCTCTACCCGTAGAAGGCTTCCGACATGGATCCCGCATAGGGATCAACGCCAAAAGAAGCTTGTTGCAGCTTTTGATTGACCACCTCCCGCACTACCGAGCGGAGCAATTCCAGCTCAGAAGGGTTGAGCTGATCGCGGCTGGGACACTCATCGGCAGCCAGCCACATATAAACAGCAGGAACCCGGTTTAAGATCTGCTGCATCAGCGCTTCCCGCTCCCTGGCATCGTGGAAAACCTGCTGATGGGGGTGCTCAGTACAGAGGACATTTTCCAGTTCTCCCAAAGCCAGGTACTCAACGATATTAACCAACATCTTTTCCATTTGTCCCTCCTAAAAATCCCCGTCGCTCTTAAAACAGGCATTAAACAAAAAGTGCAACTTTCTCCTTTCCTCCTTCGCCGCTCTTTGCCTCGGACTCTTGCCTACAGGCCGGATAGCTGAGCCGGCGGCAGATCCAGTCCACCAGCGGGAAGAGGTTGTGGATTTGTCTGCTAAGATCTCCCCTGCGGCCAATCCTTAGCCCCCTCTATTTGCCCCGTTTGCCCTCCCCTCTGCCGCTGAAAGCAGCCAACAATCAGCAGCCGGAAAATCTCTTCGCTGGTATCCGGTACCAACGAAAAATTATCGGCTTTTTGAGAAGGACAGGGTAGGCCATTTAACAAAGACTATAGAAACTCAACCGCAAGAGGGAAGAAGATCTTACCCAGCTACTCCTCCTCCAATACGCTAACACGTAACTATGTAGGAAGTTATGGGACTATTAAGAAGTTTGCACATTTCTTGACGATCGGCTAACACTTTCGTTTGGCAAAGACACCCACTTGAAGAGCTAAGCGGAGCAACTCTTCGCCTGGCTACAAGCTCTGAAAAGCTGCCAAGATCTAAGGATCTAAAACTATGTCTAGCCTGCTATTGGCAAATCGACTCGCTGAGCCTGGATCCAGAAAGATTCCAGGTCGTAATAGTCTCTTTCCTCCTGCATGAACACATGGATGATGAGATCGGCATAGTCGATCAGTATCCAAGAGCCTGACTCTTGACCTTCGATGCGGCGCGGACTCTGTTGCCACTCCTCCCAAACCTTTTCCTCGATTGCTCGGGCAATGGCCCGTACTTGCGTAAGCGAGTAGCCACTGATCAAAAGGAAGTAATCCGCCAACGTGGAAATTTGGGATACATCCAGCAGGACAATGTCGCCGCCTTTTTTTTCTTCTGCTGCGCGAGCTGCGCTCAACGCCATGCGATAGATGGGATCCCTGGCACGGACAGGCATGGACTGTAGCAACTAAAACCCTCCTGAAACGACTGAATTGACTGGAGACACAATCTCCTCCGAACCTTTTTTACCCAAAGGATGCAGCAGAAAATGATTCCGAGTCATGAGTGTGCGTGGATGGATCACCTGATACCGGTTTAGCAGAAATCTCAGGCTGAGATCGCAAACCCCCACCACAGCTTTAGATAAATCTACAAAAGCTAGTCGTCGCAGATGTTCTAGCTCCGGACTGTTGCCGCGGTTGGGTTCCAGAGCATCGGCTACAAAAACCACACAACTGAGCGGATCCATGCCGGGCCGTCCCAGGGTGTGGTTGGCGATGGCTGCCAAGATCTCCGCATCCTGCACCTGAAATCGCTCCCGTGCCAGCAGGGATCCCACCTCGGCATGGAGAAGGTGGGGCTCGGCCCGCTCGATCTCGTCCAACTCCCGCTCCTGAGCGACGCTCTGCAGCAGTTGCTCCGGGGGGAAGGACTTGGCCAAGTCGTGCATCAGCCCTGCCCAAGCAGCTTTTTGCTCATCCAGCCCATAGTGAGCTGCCAGTTGCCGGGCCATCGCCTCTACCCCCAAGATGTGGCGAAGGCGAGGGGGGGGCACCTGCTCCTGGAGCCAGGCCAACACCTCTTCCCGCCGTAAGACCGGGCTAGTCATTTTGCAACTTCAGCACCGCCATAAACGCCTCTTGGGGCACCTCGACGGTTCCCACCGCCTTCATGCGCTTTTTCCCCTCCTTTTGTTTTTCCAACAGCTTGCGCTTGCGGGTCACATCCCCCCCATAGCACTTGGCCAGGACATTTTTGCGCAGGGCAGGAATAGTTTCGCGGGCTATCACCCGAGAGCCAATTGCTGCTTGAATGGGCACCTCAAACTGGTGGCGTGGGATCAGCTCGCGCAGCTTGGCTACCAAAGACCGGCCCACATAAAAGGCTTTGTCCCGATGCACAATGGTGGACAGAGAATCCACCACGTCGCCGTTGATGAGGATGTCCAAGCGCACCAGGTCGTCGGCGCGGTAACCCACCATTTGGTAATCCATACTGGCGTAGCCGCGGGTGCGAGATTTCAGTTGATCGAAAAAGTCGGTGACCACTTCTGCCAGCGGTAGCTCATACACGAGCGTAGTTCGACCCTGCGCCAGGTATTTCATGTCCTTAAAGGTGCCGCGTTTGGTCTCGCACAGCTCCATCACGGTACCGACAAATTCCTCAGGAAGAATCACCTCTACCCTCACAATCGGCTCCTCAATGCTGGTGCGCTCGTTGGGGGGAGGCAGCTTGCTGGGATTGTCTACCCGAATCACAGAGCCATCGTTGAGGGTAACCTGATACACCACCGTCGGAGCGGTGATCACCAAATCCAGGTTGTATTCCCGCTCCAGGCGTTCCTGCACCACCTCCATGTGCAGCAGGCCCAAGAAACCACAGCGGAAGCCAAAGCCCATCGCAGGGGAAACTTCCGGCTCAAAGTAGAGGGCGGCATCGTTGAGCTTCAGTTTTTCCAGAGCTTCTTTGAGTTCGGCGTATTGATCGGAGTTGCTGGGGAAGAGGCCGCAGAAGACCATCGGCTTGGCTTCTTTGTAGCCGGGCAGAGGCTCAGAGGCCTTGCGATGGACAAGTGTGATGGTATCCCCGACACGGGCGTGCTCGACACTTTTAATGGCGGCGGCAATGTAGCCCACTTCCCCAGCATGGAGAGACGCAACGGACTCTTGATGAGGGCGCATCACCCCCAGCTCGGTAATTTCGTATTCCCGACCGGAGGCCATGAAGCAGATCTTATCTCCCGTCTTCACCTCCCCATCCATGATGCGCACATAGACAATCACGCCGCGGTAGGAGTCGTAGTAGCTATCGAAAATTAGGGCCCGCAAGGGATCCGCCACTGTATCCCGCGGCGGGGGCACCCGCTGCACAATGGCCTCTAGGATCTCTGGGATGCCGATGCCCATTTTGGCAGAGGCCAAGATCGCTCCGCTGCAATCGAGGCCGATGACCTGCTCGATCTCGGCGATCACCCGCTCCGGCTCCGCCCCCGGCAGGTCGATTTTGTTAATGACCGGGATGATCTCCAGGTTGTTCTCCAGGGCCAGATAGACGTTGGCCAGGGTCTGCGCCTCCACACCTTGAGAGGCATCCACCACCAGCAGCGCCCCTTCGCAGGCGGCCAGGGAGCGGGAGACTTCGTAGGTAAAGTCCACATGCCCCGGCGTATCGATGAGGTTGAGGACATAGTCTTGGCCGTCTTGGGCGCGGTAGTTCATGCGGGCCGCCTGCAGCTTGATGGTGATGCCCCGCTCCCGTTCCAGTTCCATGTTGTCCAACAGTTGCGGCTTCATCTCGCGGGCTGAAACGGTGCCGGTCGCCTCCAGCAGCCGGTCGGCCAGGGTGGATTTACCGTGGTCGATGTGGGCGATGATGGAAAAGTTGCGAATGCGGGAGACGGGAACGTCGGTCATAAAAACCTGGTTGGGGCAAAGATTTTTTACAATGCTAGCCTCTTTGGCCCTCTGCCTGGGCCAAGGTTGCCCAGAAGTTAAAGTGGCTGGGACAGCTTTTCCCGGCAACGCCGACGATGGCCGGTGTAACAGATGGGTCGCTTGCGTGGCAGCAATTTTACCAAGCAGACTTTCTCTCAAGGCGGAGAAACCCGAAGGACCTCAGGTGGGTTGTGACAACTCCGCCGGGGAGCTGTGGGGCCAGCTCGAGAGTAGAGGGATCGGCCCTACTTATCCAGCTTCTCGATGTAGGGGCGAATGTCGTTGAGGTCGATGTAGCGATCGGTGGCATTGCGCAGCTCGCGGGCGATCATTCCTTCAGTGGAGACGACTGTAATCAAAGTGTTTTTGGAGCGCAACAGCTCAACGGCCCGCTCAAAATCGCCATCGCCGCTAAACAAGATGATCCTGTCGTATTGCCCAACCGTGTTGAACATATCGATGACGATCTCGATATCCAGGTTGGCCTTCTGGGAGTAGCGGCCAGAGTCTTCGTCTCGATACTCTTTAAGGATCTTGGTGCGCACCGTAAAACCCAAGCTGATCAGAGCATCTCGAAAGGCCCTTTGATCGTTGGGATCCTTGATGCCGGTGTACCAAAATGCGTTGACTAGCTCGACGTTGGGCTGTGACCTGACAAAATAATCCAAGACTCGGCGCGGGTCGAAAAACCAGCCATTTTTTTGTTGAGCATAAAACATATTGTTCCCATCGATAAAGATGGAAACCCGCGTGACGGGATGGCGAAACATAAAGATTTTTCTCGGAATAAAGGTGGACTGGTCAGGAAAAGAGGGTGAAAACGAGAGTGTCGATTATCCTAAGGTAAGGGTGGCCACGGCAGGCCAGCGCCTGCTGATACCGATCACCCATCATAGCGAAAACAGGGATCTTTTTCCCTAGCCATTAGCCCAGGCGCCTTTGGAGATCAGGGTGGGTTCCGGCTGCCGCAGGGCATAGCTGGATCCAGGGCGGTCGGCTTGGCTAACGTACAGCTCTGCCAATTGTCGGGCCAGGTTGCGGATGCGCCCAATGTAGAGGGTGCGCTCGGCTACGGCAATGACGCCGCGGGCATCGAGCAGGTTGAAGGTGTGGGAGCACTTGAGCACATAGTCGTAGGCGGGCAGGAGCAGCGACACCGCCAGCCGATCGGGAAGCACCTGTTTTTGCAGCTTCTGCTGTGTGGTTTCGATCAGGCGCTTGGCTTCAGCTTCGTAGAGGCGGAACAGCTCCAGCAGCATCTCGGGATCCGAATACTCGAAGTTGTAGTAGGACTGCTCCACCTCGTTTTGGAAATAGATTTGCCCATAGGTAATCCGGCCTAGGGAAGGGTGCTCACCCCAGCAGAGGTCGAAAACCGAGTCCACCCCCTGTAGGTACATGGCCAGGCGCTCTAGGCCGTAGGTAATCTCCACAGAAACGGGGCGACAATCCAGCCCGCCCACTTGCTGGAAGTAGGTGAATTGGGTTATTTCCATGCCATCTAGCCACACTTCCCAGCCCACACCCCAAGCCCCCAAGGTGGGAGATTCCCAGTCATCTTCCACAAAGCGAATGTCGTGTTCTGCCGGGTCAATGCCCAGGGCCCGCAGGCTCTCCAGGTACACCTCCTGGATGTCGTCGGGGGAGGGCTTGATCAGAACCTGGTACTGAAAGTAGTGCTGCAGACGGTTGGGGTTTTGGCCGTAGCGCCCATCGGTGGGGCGGCGACAAGGTTCCACATAAGCCACCCGCCAGGGATCCGGCCCCAGGGCGCGCAAAAACGTGTGGGGGCTCATGGTGCCGGCGCCTTTTTCCAGGTCGTAGGGTTGCAGGATGAGGCAGCCTTGCTCCCCCCAAAACTGCTGCAGGCGAAAGATCAAGTCCTGAAAGGTGTGGGCTGACATACCAAGGGCTGAGCAGGGATACCTTATCCTACCAATCTCCCCCCCTCAGTCGATCAGCTCTTCTTGATCGGCATCCGCTGGGTCTGAGTGGTTCCACTCGATGGGCGGCATTTGGTCGAAGGCTTGTTTGAGGGCGCTGATACATTTACGCTGAACACTGCTGAACATCACTGTTCAACTATGCAGCGATAGCATTCTGCTTGTTTCCATTCGCGTTAGCGGGACGGAGTCCAAACAGAATGGCGGTATCCCGCAAAGCTTTGAGTAGAATACCCAAAGCGCAGTTTCCGTGTCGTCTTACTACCAATTTTCTGCTTTGCTTTGGCTACCATGTTGGCAGACTCGAAAGGTACTGAACATATTATACATTATTTTCAGTATAGTTGAGCTTATTATTGACTAGAGTCATGCTCTCCCAGAGCTTGCGCATCTTGGCCAGGTAGGGATCCCCGGTGCGCAGGCGCAGGCGCTGGGAGACTTTGAACTGATCCGCTTGTACCATCACCAGGTCGATGGGGGGGCCGACGGAGATGTTGGATTTCATGGTGGAGTCGATGGAGAGGAGACCCCGGCGTTGGTGCGGGAATCTGCCGCCATCACCAAGCCAGAACGGGTGAGGATGCCAAAACAGTAGGTCATGGGTGCAAGGGGCTCGGCTTCTCGACTGTAGGATCTCAAAGCAGCGCCGAACCGATTTTGCTGCGGATCTCTTCCCGGAGGCGCGCGGTAATGGAGGTCTCGTCCAAATCGGCCAAAATTTGGGCAATGGCGGCTTTGGGCCCTTCTGGCCCCCAACTGGCTCCTTGGGCCAGGTAGCGACGGGCCGCCTCCCCGATGGCGTAGCAGGAAAACCCGGCCAAGACCGCTTGCGTCAGGGCCACCGAACCGTAGGCCCCTAGGGAGAATCCTCCAGCGAAGGGCAGGGATCCCCCCAGCAAGGTTTTCAGGGATCCCAGGCCCAAGAGCGCCACCCATTCTCCTGCCCCCAGGCTGAGCATGCTGAGGACGATCTTCTGCAGCAGTTGTGCGGCTCCCGCGCTGCTCATGGGCCAGCCATAGAGGCGGGACAGGCGCAGGATCAAGGCAATATCCAGGGCCAGCCCTCCCAAGGTATCGAGCAGGGTAACGGGGTTGAGGGCAACGGCCAGCGCCTTGGTGCGGGCAGCGGCGGCGATGAGGTCTTGGGCTTGCTGGGCGCGGCTTTGCAGCTTGCGCTCGATGACCTGTTGGTTGACGCGATCGGCAAACAGGAGGGCATTCAAGGCCAGCAGGGAGCGCCCCTCCCGGTGCAGCACCTCCAGGATCTTCAGGCGCAGGGCGTCCACTTGGGGGGGGCCGATCTCCATCTCCACGCCGAAGCTGCCATCTGGCCTCTGCACCAGCCGCGGCACGCGCGGGGAGGCCGCCACCATGACGATCTCGTCGGGAGAAAGAAGTTGCCGCACCCGTTCGTTGCGGATCTTGTCGTAGATGGCCTGGCGATCCGCCTCCGGGTACTGGTCGATCTTGTTGAACACCAGCAGCATGGGCTTGCCCGCCTCCCGCAGGGTGGCCAGAGCCTCAAACTCCACCCGCGTCAGATCCCCGCAGACCACAAAGAGGATCAGATCGGCCCGCTGCGCCACCTCCTGGGCCAGCCGTGCCCGCTCCTCGCCGTCCACTTCATCCAGGCCGGGCGTGTCGATCAGCTCCAGACGGGATCCCTGCCAGTGACTAACCTGAACCGACTGCACCGAGGCAGGGGGCAGACGGGATCCCTGCAGGGCTGCTGCAGAGAAGGGGGATTGGGGGCGGGTTTCCCAACTGATGTTCCAAGCTGCCGCTTGCTGGGTGCGGGTAATGCCGTGGGTGGGCCCCGTCTGGAAGACCGGCTCCCCCAGCAAAGCATTGAGCAGAGAAGATTTGCCCCGCCCCACCAGGCCAAAGGCAGCGATGTGGATCACCTCGGTTTCCAGCTTGTCCAGCAGCGTCTGCAGGCTCTCCAGCTCCCCTTCCAAACCCGCCATCTCCTGGGGGCTTAGATCCAGTTGAGCCACCCACTGGCGCAGGCTGCGCTTGGCTTGCTGGTAGTTGAGGTCATCTTCTAGGGTGTTGCGGCGAGCCATGGCAGTGACGCTCAATAGCAGTGGAGAACAGCCCGGCAGGGGCGGGTGTCAACCCTCAACGACAACGATGACGATAAGCAGAAACGCTAATCTCAAAGAAAGGCAGTTGGCCTTGCCGGGATCTGCAACTTTAAAAATAACGTTGAGAACTGGGAGTTTGCGACAGGAGGTTTTTCATGCCGAGGGCCATCTGGAACGGGGTGGTTGTGGCGGAGACCGACCGCTACGAAACCGTGGAAGGCAACATCTATTTTCCGCCGGAATCCCTGCGCTGGGAATACTTCCAGCCCAGCTCCACCCACACCACCTGCCCCTGGAAAGGACAAGCCAGCTACTACACCCTGGTGGTCAACGGCCAGGAGAACAAAGACGCCGCCTGGTACTACCCGGATCCCAAGCCGGCTGCAGCCAACATCCGCGGCTACGTGGCCTTCTGGAAGGGCGTCGAGGTAGAACTCTAGCCGAGCCGAGTTGCCAACTGAGTATGATGGAGAAGAATTGGAGGGGCAATGCGATGCTGACCGATGGCCAGATTCCACGCAGCCCAACCCGCTGGGCAAGCAGGTGGTGTTGGGCCGGCTTGAGCCTCCTGTTGCTCGGTTGTGGCCCGGCAGGGTTTCGCACGCCGCGCCCCACGCTGGCCGGCAGCGGCCTCAACAGTATCTTCCCCGATGGGGAGCCCTCCTTCAGCGGGGATGGTCGCTACCTGGTGTTTTCCTCCGCCCGCGGCGGCAGCCAGGATATTTTTCTCTACGACACGGTGGAACAGCGGCTGGTGGACTTGCCCGGCCTGAATTCCAGCGACGTGGCCGCCACCTCGCCCGACATCAGCGCCGACGGCCGCTACATCGTTTACGTGTCCAATGCGCTGGGCAAATCGGAGATTTTTCTCTACGACCGCCAAACCCGCCGCGTTGAGAATATCAGCAGCCGGGTACCGGGAGATGTGCGCAACCCCACCATCAGCGGCGATGGCCGCTTTATCGCCTTTGAGAGCAACGGTCGCGGCCAGTGGAACATCGAGATCTTCGACCGTGGCCCGGCAGCGGCCACACGGCCCTCTGCCCCCAGCTCTTCTAATGCCGGCAGCAATCCCTAAGGGGATTCAGGAATAGCCAACCTGGACTTGTCGCATGCTCGCTGCCTTCGCCCAACGACTGGAGCCGCTGCACTCCAATGTCTTTGACCAGCTAGACCAGGCCAAGTGGGAGGCGCGCCGGTCGGGCTTGGATGTCATCGACCTTTCTTTGGGCTCCTCAGACCTGCCCCCGCCCCCGGAAGCGCTGGCAGCCATTCAGAGGGCCCTGGCAGATCCCTCCACCTATGGCTACACCCTGTTCCACGATACGGCCGAGTTTCGCGCCGCCTGCGCCCAATGGTATCTCAGGAAGTTCGGCCTGGAGATCGACCCAGAAACTGAGGTGCTGCCGCTGATCGGATCCCAGCAGGGAACGGCTCTCCTACCGCTGGCCCTGCTCAATCCCGGGGATGTTGCTTTGATCACCGACCCGGGCTACCCCTCCCATGGGGGCGGGATCCATCTAGCGGGCGGGATCCCTTACTACTTGCCCCTGCGGGCAGAAAACCGCTTCCTACCCCAGTGGGATGAGATCCCGAAGGAGATCTGCCGCCAGGCACGGCTGCTGGTGCTGAGCTATCCCCACAACCCCACCACTGCCACCGTTACCCCGGAGTTTTGGCAGGAAACGCTGCAATTTTGTCAGCGGTACAACATCGTGCTGGCGCACGACTTTCCCTACGTGGACTGGTGTTTCGACGGCCAGGTGGCTCCCTCGGCGCTGCAGGCGGATCCCGATAAGACCCGCACCATCGAGTTCTTTTCCCTCTCCAAGTCCTACCACATGGGGGGGTTCCGGGTGGCCTATGCTATCGGTAGCCGCGAGCTAATCCGAGCCTTGCGGCTGGTGAAGTCCACCATTGACTTCCACCCCTACCAGGGCATCTTGCGGGGAGCAGCAGCGGCTTTGGCGGCTCCCGATAGCTTTTTGGATAACTGGCGGCAGGTATACCGCAAGCGACGGGATCTTGCGGTGGCCGCTCTGCACCGCATCGGCTGGCCCGTGCCCCTGCCGGAGGCCACCATGTACCTGTGGGCACCTTTGCCCGAGTTCTATCGCGGCTCTTCAGCCCAGTTTTGTCTAGACTTGGTACGGGCTACCGGGGTGGCTCTGTCGCCAGGCTCAGGCTTTGGCCCCGGCGGCGAAGGCTATGTCCGCTTTGCGCTGGTGGCAGAGGGATCCCGGCTGGAAGAGGCAATAGAACGAATTGGGGAATTTTTGGGCAAAGGCACTTCTGGTCTCCGGCAGGCCTAGTCGCATAGAGCCAGCTTAGAAGCAGCAAGGGGGCAGGCTACAGATGTTCCTCTGAGGCCGGTTGTTGTCCCCGTCCTGGCCTTTTAGGCTGCCAGTATTAGCTGCAGCCAGTGCCGGCTAATCTGAGCCAGGATAGGAGTTGTGTTGGCCCAGTTGGCTCCCAAGGGGCATGGAAAAAGAGACGCTCGAGAGTTTTTTGTCCATCCGCGGGGTGATGGGGGTAGCGCTCCTGAGTCGAACAGGCCGCCCTTTTTTCTACCGTTCTTTTCAGAACTTGGACAGCCGACAGCAGCAGGCCCTCACCGAAGGGCTGTTTCAGGTTTTGCAAACCATGCCCCCAGGACTGGACTATTTTGACTTTCAGTTTGCCGAGCAGCGGGTTTTCGTTTACCCTTTGGGGCCGGAGTGGGTGCTGCTGGTGGCGGTCAATGACGACCTGGTGATGCCGGTCTACACCTTGGCCGTCAACCGCCTGCGAGCCGAGCTGCAACGGGATACGCCGAAGGGCCTGGCCACCTTGCGCCTGTTGACCAGCCAGGCGGAGACGGGTCGGAACCTTACCCAACCCAGCTCCACCCTAGCAGAAGGCAAGCCCACACCAAGGGAGGAGGCGACCCAGCCGGCAGCGACAGGCAGCCGCATGGAGATGGATGTCTTCGTGCAATCTCTCAATCGTCTTTGCCAGATCACAAGCGGCTATTTGGGCAAGGCGGTGATCGTCAACTATTGGAAGGCGACGCGGCAGGAAGTGGTGGAACGCCAGGGATCCTCAGCCGAGTGGCTCCATCAGTTCGAGATCGAGCGCAGCGGACAAATCCACTACAAGGGCACCCTCAAGGAGCTGGACGAATCTCAACAAAAGGTGCTGCGGGACTGGGTGCTGGCTTTTTTCCGCCGCTGCGAAGAGGTGATCCACGATTTTCGCAATTTAATCAAATCGGCGGAATTGCGCTTTTGACATGCTCCCTAAGGCCACAACACCCCCGCCCCGCAAAGGCTGGGCGGCTCTTGGCCGCGGAAAATCCAGGCTAAGCTATGACCATAGCCACCGTGGATCACGCTAGGTGCAGACGGGATCCCTGACCGAGGGTAGCTCCTCTGGTCACTGCGAACCGGTGCAGCGAGGATCTGCTTTGCTACCGCGATGCCACCGGATCCCTCGCTACCATCTGCTTACGGCACGCTAAGCGAAGGAGTTGCCATGCTGAGAATCGTCACCCAGCTAGCCGAGGCTGAAGCCGAGCTTAGACGGATCTCGGAGCGCACTCAGGCTGACCAGAACTTGCACCGCGAGGCAACCGTGCGGGAGATCCTACAAGCGGTACGCCGCCAGGGGGATCGCGCTCTCCTGGCCTACACGGCGGAGTTCGACCAGGTGGAGCTGAGCGTAGCCGAGCTAAAGGTGTCGGGGGCTGAGCTGGAGGCAGCCTACCAGGCGGTATCTCCGCAACTGCTATCGGCCCTGCGCTTGGCCAAACAGCGCATCGAAGCCTTTCACCGGCAGCGGGTGCCCAGCAGTTGGGTGAGCTTTCCCGGCCCCGAGATCGTCTTGGGCAAGCAGTACCGCCCGGTGGATCGCGCTGGCCTCTACATTCCAGGAGGGCGGGCCGCCTATCCCAGCACGGTGTTGATGAACGCCATTCCGGCCAAGGTGGCGGGGGTGCCCGAGATTGTCATGGTGACCCCGCCGGGATCCGACGGGCTGGGGGGCAAGGGGATCAGCCCGGCTATTTTGGTGGCCGCCCAAGAAGTGGGCATCCACACCATCTATCGCGTCGGCGGGGCCCAGGCTATTGGGGCCTTGGCCTATGGCACCGAGACCATCCCCAAGGTGGACGTGATCACCGGCCCCGGCAACATCTATGTGACGCTGGCCAAGAAGCTGGTCTACGGCACGGTGGGGATCGACTCGCTGGCGGGGCCTTCCGAGGTGTTGATCATCGCCGACGAGAGCGCCAATCCCCTCTACGTGGCTGCCGATCTGCTGGCCCAAGCGGAGCACGATCCCTTAGCAGCCGCGATCCTCCTGACCCCCGATCCCAAGCTGGCCCAACAGGTGCAGCAGGCTGTAACCACCCAGATGGAAGCCCACCCCAACCGTCTGCTGGTGGAGAAGGCGGTGGCCAACTACGGCCTGATCGCGGTGGTGCCGGATCTGGCCACAGCGGTCAACTTGTCCAACCAGTTTGCGCCGGAACACCTGGAGCTGCAGGTGGCGGATCCCTGGGCTCTGCTGGATCCCATTCGCCACGCGGGGGCGATCTTCCTGGGACACTACACCCCAGAAGCGGTGGGAGACTACCTGGCCGGCCCCAACCACACCTTGCCCACAGCGGGGGCGGCCCGCTACGCCTCAGCGCTGGGAGTGGAGACCTTCCTGAAGCACTCCAGCCTAATCCAGTACGGCTCGGCAGCCCTGCAGGAGGTGGCCGGCGCGATCCAAGCTCTGGCGCAAGCCGAGGGGCTGCCCGCCCATGGCCAGTCGGTACAGGTACGGCTGGCGGAGGAGCACTAACCTAGCCTAGACAGGGCTTGAACCGCAGTGAAGACGGAAGGTGGAGCAGATGGGGAGCCGGCTCAGGCAAAACTGGCTGGGGCAACTGGGGGGAGCCCTTGTGGCGGTTTGGATCGTCTGGGCGGAGGGGAGCGCCGCCTGGCCGAAGGACATAAAAGACATAATGTCGGCTGCCCCCGAAGCAATCTCTTCTCCTGCCTTGCCCATCCCGTGGGAGTGGGTATACGACTTGCAGGAGCAGGCGCGGCAACGGCAGTGTACGCTGGTGGGCCTGTTGCGCAGCCGGCCCCTGCCGGCCCCGGATCCCCAGTGGCAGGTGTACACTCGTCTGGATTTGGTTGCCACGCCTCAGACCAGTCGGTTGACCAGTGTGTTGTTTGCCAAGAACACTCGTACCCAAGCCTTGCAAGTGATCTATCAAGCTGCGGCGTCTGTGTACGACTCCGTTGAGCCATTGGATTTTGCCATGATCCTGCCTCTGGCCTGGCAGGACAACACCCTGCTGGCGCGGGAGTACGCAGGCTGGTTCCAGACCGACTTGAGCTGGGATCGGGCGGTGATCTGGCCCTTGCCCGCCGACTCGAACAGGATCCCACCGGTACAGGTTTGGGAGCCACCGCCGGCCCTGGGGTATGCCGAGCTGCTGGACTGGGATCCCCAGGCGCGAGGGCGGGTGCTGTTTGCCGTGGCCGATAGCCTGGAGGAGGTGCCGCGGCTGGTGAGCGTTGGCCCTGGTCAAGACTTGCTGTTGCGAGGGACGGCACCGCTGCCAACCTCCGAGCCTCCTCTCCCGCAAAAGGGCTGGACCAGCGCTACCCTCGCAGGGTCGGTACCCATTTGTCATGCCAACAACTTTGGGCTAAACATCAGGTAGTTCCTCCCCAGGGTTTTGGAGCTGCCGCCGATCTTTGGGGTGCTTAGGAGCCGAGGGGAGGATCTAGAGCAGCCCCTAGCGGGAGAGGGAGTAAGCATGCCTAGACCCCAAGTACGACGCGGCTGGCCTTTAGAGGCCTTTGTGGGCGATGTTATTGTCTGTACGCTGGAGGGATCCCATCTGGATCAGGTGACGGAGATCCGGATCAGCCCGGCGGGCAAGGGGATCCGGGTTAGCTTCGGGGATCCCTTGGGGCGCTCCCAAGAGCCGGTGCAGGCCACTGCCGAGGCGCTGACTGTGACTTTTGAGATCGATCCCAGCACCTACCCCGGCGAAAAGCGCATCGAGCTGATCTCGCCGGCAGGGCCCAGCGATCCCCTGCCGTTTTTGGTGATGATGTAGAGGCGCGCAGAGGGGAAGTGAGTCATGGCGTTGGCAACTGCCTCGACCGACTTGGGCGCGCTGCTGCTGGGAGTGGGCCTGTTGCTCCTGGTGGGAGGCTGGGCCTGGCGGCTGCGGCGACAGCAGCGAGCTGCTCCCCCAGACTCGACAACTGTTTTGCCGGCAACGGCGATTGACCTCTCTGCCCTTACGGCGGAACAGGCGGCCCAACTGCAGCCCTTCGAGCAGGCGGTGGGAGATCGGCCGCGGGAGCCCATTGCCTGGTACAACCGCGCCACCACCCTCGACCAAATGGGGCAGGCCCAAGCCGCCCTGGCCAGCTACGACCGGGCCCTGCAGCTGAAGCCGGATTTTCCCGAAGCCTGGAACAACCGCGGCTCTCTGCTGGACGATCTCGGCCGTCACCAGGAGGCGCTGGCCAGCTACGAGCGGGCTTTGCAACTGAGGCCGGATTTTTTCGAGGCCCGCTTTAACCAGGCCAACACGCTGCGGCAACTGGGCCGCTACCAAGAAGCGCTACGCGCCTACGAGCAGGTTCTCACCTTCCGCCCCGACAGCGGGGAAGCCTGGCATCTGCACGGGCTGACCTTGGCCTCCTTAGAGCGGTGGCAGGAGGCGGTGAACAGCTACGACAAGGCCCTGGCCATCAATTCCAGCGATCCCCGGGTTTGGCAAAGTCGCGGGCTGGCCCTGGTGCACCTGGAGCGCTACGCCGAGGCTCTGGCCAGCTATGAACGGGCTCTGCAACTGGGATTGGAGTCGGCCTCTCTCTGGGCCGGCCACGCCCTCGCCCACCACCGCCTGGGCAACTGGATGGAAGCTCTCAACAGCTACGACCGCGCCCTGCAGCAGGATCCCCGGCGTTCTCAGATCTGGGTGCAGCGCGGCCTGGTGCTGATGGACTTGAACCTCTACGGGCTGGCCATCCAGAGTTTTGACCGAGCCCTGCAGATGGATCCCGACGATGCCGAGGCCCACTACGCCAAAGCCTGCTGCTGCGCCTGGGAAGGCCAGGTGCCCCAGGCCCTGCAAGCCTTGGAGCAAGCCCTGCGCCTGCAGCCGGAACGCTACCGCCCCTTGCTCGCCTCTGAGCCCTATTTCGACCTCATTCGCGGTGAGCCGAGCTTTACGGCCTTCCTGACAGCCCTCTCCGGCCTTGGAACCGACACGAACTCTACCTCCCTGACGCGAACGGCTCCATCCTCTGCTTCCTAGATTTCTTCTGAGGTTCCAAAGTGAGCCAGCAGCAGCAATCCGGCGATTCCGCCAAATGACGGAGAGAAATTCGGCTCTTTTGCTGAAGAAAGCTGCCGATTTTCCGTAGGGATGCTGTTGCTTGCGGCGGAAAACCCAGTAAACTAAGAACACTCCAGCTCCTGGCAGATCTCGGAGGCAAGCTGTGTTCTTGTTAACATCTGGTAGCATTTTCACGGCTACAACCTGATACTGTCTGCCTGCAAGCTTCTTCGCGGTTGGTTCCAGCAGAAGTCTGGCCTAGGGAGAATGGGGGTCGCCTGGCATCCTCTGCCTTTGAGTTGTTTGGGTGCTGAATCCAACCTTGAATGGCTTCAGCTCAAAAAGAAAAAAAGTAGTTGTCTATGCTAACGGCTCCTCAGCAGCCTTCTCTCGACGACTCCGAGTCGCCGGCGCCATCGACAGCCGCGGCTCCCCTGTTTTCTGCCAAAGCTGGTGCTGGGGATTCTGGATCCGGAGCTGTGGGTGCGTCTATGGCATCCAAATATGAAGATGTTAAAGCTCAAACTGCTGCACTGTTGCGACTCTACCACCAGACTCGGGATCCAGCCCTGCGCAACCGGCTGGTGGAAATAAACCTGGGCTTGGTGCGCAAAGAAGCCCACCACTGGCGTAACCAATGCGACGAAGGATACGACGACTTGGTGCAAGTGGGTTGCATAGGGCTCATCCAAGCCATCGAGCGCTTCGATATCAGCCGCGGCCTGGCTTTTAGCTCCTTTGCCATGCCCTACATTCGCGGAGAAATTCAACACTACCTGCGAGACAAAAGCCCAACAATACGGATCCCACGCCGCTGGGCGACGCTGCAGCGACAAGCCAAGAAGGTGATCGCGCGCCTGAGACAAGAATTGGGCCGTTCTCCTTCTGAGGCGGAGGTGAGGGAAGCCCTACAACTGACGGAGCAGGAATGGCGAGAGCTGGAGCTGGCCCAACAAAACAGCCTTTTGCTCAGCCTAGATGCTCCCGTACAAGTTGAAGAAGACAGCGTTGCTTTGGGGGATACCATTCCCGATCAGCGCTACCGCAGCTTTCAACTGGCCGAAGAAGATCGCATTCGCCTGCAAAATGCCTTGGCCAAGCTGGAGGAGCGCACCCGCCAGATTTTGGAATTTGTCTTCTTCTACGACTTCACCCAAAAAGAGACGGCAGAGCGGCTGGGAATTAGCGCCGTTACCGTTTCCCGACAGGTCAAAAAGGGCCTGGAGCGCTTGGCTAAGCTGCTGAGTCAGGACATTTTTTAGGGCGTTGCCGAGAAGGAAGATCCCTGGGCTTCGCGACAGTCTCCAGCGCTTTTCCAGGCAGATCTGAACCCTCTCCCAAAGTGGAGATCAAGGCGACAAAGAGCCTCACAACGACTTTCCCGTAGTCCAAGGCTTTGGTTACTTCAATATCAGTGCAGCATCCTGGTCGAAATAGCTGTAACTTGTGTCTTCGCTTTAATCTTTTTTGTCTCGAGCTTTGTCTGAAGCTTGATCTTTGTCTTGGGAACAATTTGCTCCCCGGTTCTGCAGTTGGCTTAGTTGAGAGCGCACCTGCAAGGCAATTTGCAAAGCAGCATCCAAAAGCTGCGACTGTTCGCTGGCCTGTTCTCTTAGCTGGAGCGCAGTCAGAGCTGCCAGCTCGTCGCCGAAGAACTCCCTTTGCTGCTCAATAAAGTCTTTGTTCTGTCGCAAGATCCGTTCAGTTTTCAAGGCGCGGATTAGGTCGCTGCGAGTCAGCTTCAGAGCCTCGATGATCTGCTTACGCTGAGGCAGCTTGACCTCGGGATTGCCCGCCTCCACCAATTGGTCGTTAATGTGAATGGCCTGGATAATGCGGTTGTAACGCTCTACTTCTTCCAGCAAGTTCAACAGCAGCGGCATGCGGCGGCTGCGGAAAATCCAATAGGCTTGGCCCAAAGCGGCAATAGCTGCCAGGATCCCCCATTCCAGTAGCCAGGTGCTCCAACTGCTGGTCAGACCAGGGATCAAAATCCGTCCCACCAAGGTCACTAGGGATCCGCCTGCCCAAAAGGCACGACAGAAGAGATCCAGCACCAGCAACAGGCGCAGCAGATCCCAGAAAGCAGAGAACTGCTGTAGCCAGTCTTTCCAGTGACGGACGGGCCGAGGCCGGTACAGCCAAGCTACAGGTACCCCAGAAAGATTTTCCACTTGAATAGGGGAAATAACCAGCTCCTGTAAATCCCGCTGCATTGCCATTGCCGAGTGTTACAAATTGTCCCCATTCTACTGAGATTGTTTTCCTGCTTGGGGATCCCTTGCTGGAAGGAGACTACCGGCAAATCTGGATAAGATAAGGTCTGCTCTGCTACTTGGGTCTTCACGCCCTTGCGCCGGCAGCAGCGGGAGACCGGCTCGCGGAGCAGCAATGGGTACAGGTTTGGGAAAGAGGAGACAAGCAGGGTGAGCAGCCAACTGCGCCAACTGAAGGCCCATCTCGCTGAACCGGAAAACTTTGCCCCCTACGGACAGGTGATCTACCCTGTCCCCGACCACAAACCCTTCGACAGCCAAGATGCCCAGTTGGTTTTGAATCAGGGCCAGCCCCGCTTCTACTTGATGCGCCTGCCCCGCCGCGGCCTCAAGTTTAGCCAGATAACCCACCACACCCGCTGCACCCAGTGTCTGGGATCCCTGCACGGCAAGGAGTGGTTTATCGCCGTCGCGCCGCCCGCCGACGAGCTGCAAGTGGACGAGATTCAGGCTTTTCGGGTGCCCGGCGATCGCTTTATCAAACTGGAGATGGGCACCTGGCATGCCGGCCCCTACTTCGACCACGAGGAGTTCATCGATTTCTATAATCTGGAGCTGGCCGACACCAACCTCACCGACCACGAGACGATCAACCTGCTCCAGACCTACAACCTGGAGTTTCAGATCGTCCCCTGAAGGCGGATCCCTGCAGTCTCGGCAAAAAAATCGATGTAGTCTTTACGCTTGAGCGCGGAAAGAGGTGCGGGGATCCGCAGCTACGCTATAGGAAGGGGCAGAGGCTGAACTCAGGTTCTAGCCCTAGAGGATCCGGCTGAGTTGGGTGAGCATTTCTTGACTGGGGTTCGAGTTCTGCCCTTGCCGACAGAAGTCTCGGCACAGCAACTTGTTGGGCCAGGTGATAGAACAGGGTCAAACCTGGCAGCGTTTTGGAGGTTTGTTGCGATGGCCGCACTCCAACTCAACAAGGTGAGCCGCCAGCTCTTGGGGGCTCTGGCCCTGTTCCTGTGCCTGGGACTGTTGTCTGCCTGCGACGAGGGTAGCAGCAGCACCGTCAGTCCCCCCAGCCTCACGCCCACTCCCACCCCCGCTGGTCGGTAAGCCCACAGGATCTTGCATGCCTTGGCAGCGGCTGCCCAGTTTGCAGCAAGTCTGGGCAGGGATGGTTTTGAGTCTGCTCTGCCTTTTTCTGTTGGCAGCCTGCGGCGGTGGGGAGGGATCCCTTACTGCGGTGGGGCCCCCTCCGGCAGGGGAGCTGCCCATCGCCGGTTTCTTGTGCCAGTTGGATCGCCAGACCCGCAGCTTTGCCGGCCCCATCTATGCCGAGCAGCCTCAGGCTGCCACCTGCAATCCCGGTCGCCTCACCCCGGCAGCAGCCCAAAAGATGATGGATCGGCTCAACTTTCTGCGGCTGTTGCACGAGTTGCCGCCGGTGAAGCTCAATCCCGAATTCTTGGAGGCCGCTCAGCAGGCGGCCCTGATGCAGGTGGCCAATGGCGCCCTCAGCCACCAGCCGCCCCCTTCTTGGCGCTGCTTTACCCCTGCTGGGGAGGCGGGATCCCGCTTCAGCAACCTGGCGGTTGGGCCCATCCTAGAGCTGAACGGCCCCGATCCAGGCCGGGTGTTGGCGCGGCAGGTGGACATCTATTTTGCCGAGCCAGGTCGAGAAAACTTTGTGGATGTGGGGCATCGCCGCTGGAACCTGTATCCTCAGTACGCCCAGGGGGCCTACGGCATTGTCTTTGACCCACGGGCTGGACGGGTGACCCAGGCCAACGCCAACTGGATCTTCGGTTTTGACGAGTCGGTGCCAGATCCAGAGTTCATCGCCTTCCCGGAGAAAGACGGCTACCTCTACCGCCTAGAAGGGTTTTCCGGCCAGCCCCTGTCTGCCTACCGCTGGTCTTTCTCGGTGCCCAGCCGTGGCGGCAAGGCTGATCTCAGCCAAGCCCAAGTCCGCATCACCGATGCCCTCAGCGGCGAGCCGGTGCCTGTTGGAGATCTCCGCGTGGGGGATCCCGCCTTTGGCCTGGAAACTTTGACCTACTCCGTGGGTTCGATCCAGCCCAATCGCAACTACACCTTTGAAATTAGCGGCATTCGCCTCAACGGTGGCCCCCCCCGCAGCTACCGCTACACCACCGCTCTCTACGACTGCGATCCCCAAACTTCCCAACGGCCCGCACCCCTGACGGAAGGGCTGGGGATCCCGCCCCGTCTGCTCTGGCAGATGGAGCCTTTCAACTCTTTCAACCCTCTCAACTAGCTTTTCCTCACCCCCAGCCCCTTTCCCAAAGGGGAGAGAGGAGTCTGCTGCTCCTGGAAGCCTGACTTTATGCATAAAGCGCAATTCGAGAATGACAAAACTGCATAACCTGTTACAAAGTGTAACTGCCAATACCAAAGTTAACGGTTCGTCATCGCTAGGGTAGCTAGTGTTCACCCCACGGCAGCGATCATGGCGAACCAATTTGAACGCCTCAAAAGCGAAAAGGATGGGCTGGCGGTCAAGGCCGAGCTGGAGGCGTTTGCCCGGATGGGTTGGGAGAACATTCCTGAAGACGACCGGGATCACCGCCTCAAGTGGCTGGGGATCTTCTTTCGCAAGCGCACCCCAGGTCAGTTCATGCTGCGGCTGCGCCTGCCCAATGGGATCCTAACCAGCGGCCAAATGCGGATGTTGGGCGCAATCATCCACCCCTATGGAGAACAGGGCGTAGCCGACATCACCACCCGGCAGAACCTGCAACTGCGGGGCATCCCCATCGAGGAAATGCCCCAGATCCTGGGCTACCTGAAAGAGGTAGGCCTGACCAGCATCCAGTCGGGCATGGACAACGTGCGCAACATCACGGGATCCCCTCTGGCTGGTATTGACCCGGATGAGCTGATCGACGTGCGCGGCCTCACCCGCAAAGTGCAGGACATGATCACCAACAACGGCGAGGGCAACCCTTCCTTCAGCAACCTGCCGCGCAAGTTCAACATCGCCATCTGCGGTTGTCGCGACAACTCGGTGCATGCCGAGATCAACGACCTGGCCTTTGTGCCCGCCTTCAAAAATGGCCGCCTGGGCTTCAACGTCCTGGTGGGCGGCTTTTTCTCTGCTCGCCGCTGCGCCGAGGCAATTGGCCTAGATGTCTGGGTGGATCCCCGCGATGTAGTTCCCCTGTGCGAGGCGGTGCTGCTGGTCTACCGGGATCACGGCCTGCGGGCCAACCGGCAAAAGGCGCGGTTGATGTGGCTCATTGACGAGTGGGGCCTAGAGAAGTTCCGGGCGGCTGTGGAGCGCCAGATAGGCCACCCTCTGCCCAGGGCAGCGGAAAAAGACGAGGTGGTCTGGCACAAGCGGGATCTGCTGGGGGTGCATGCCCAGAAGCAGCCGGGCCTCAACTTTGTCGGCCTGCATGTGCCGGTGGGGCGGCTCAACGCCCTGGAGATGATGGAGCTGGCCCGCTTGGCGGAGGTGTACGGCTCCGGGGAGCTGCGGCTGACAGTGGAGCAGAACGTGCTCATCCCCAATGTGCCCGACTCCCGAGTGGCCCCGCTCCTCAAAGAGCCGCTCTTGAAGAAGTTCTCCCCTAACCCAGGGCCATTGCAGCGGGGGTTGGTGTCCTGTACGGGCAACCAGTTCTGCAACTTTGCCCTCATCGAGACCAAAAACCGGGCTGTGGCCTTGATGGAGGAGCTGGAGGCGGAGCTGGAGATCCCCCAAACGGTGCGCATCCACTGGACGGGCTGCCCCAACTCCTGCGGCCAACCCCAAGTAGCCGATATCGGCCTTATGGGCACCACTGCTCGCAAGGACGGCAGGGTGGTGGAGGCCGTGGACATCTACATGGGGGGAGAGGTGGGCAAAGACGCCAAGCTGGGCGAATGCGTGCGCAAAGGGATCCCTTGCGAAGACCTCAAGCCCGTCTTGGTGGAGCTACTGATTGAGCACTTCGGGGCCAGGCCGCGTCGTGATCCCTCGGCTGCTCAGACCTCTGCTTCCCCCTTGATGACCTACTAGGCAGTTCGTCGTTCGAAATTTTGGAGGTTGTGATGTCTAAGCTATTCAACACTTCCTCTCCCATCTCCCGTCGCCAGTTTTTGGCTGGGGCAGCTGCCCTTGCGGCTGGAGCAGCTACGGCTGGGATCCCGCGCGCCCAATCGCAATCCTTGGGCAAAGGCTACTGGGTGGCGCAGGCCGATACTCCCGAAACCACCAGCGCCAAGCTGGGGTTCATCGCTCTAACCGACGCGGCCCCCCTGATCATCGCCAAAGAAAAGGGGTTCTTTGACAAGTACGGCATGAAGGACGTAGAGGTGGTCAAGCAGGCCTCTTGGGGCACCACCCGCGACAACTTGGTGCTGGGATCCGCCGCCGGCGGCATCGATGGGGCACACATCCTCACCCCCATGCCCTACCTCATCACCACCGGCAAAGTTACCGATGGCAAGCCGGTGCCTATGTACATTTTGGCCCGTCTCAATCTGGACGGTCAGGGCATCAGCATTTCCAACCAATATCGGGATCTGAAAATTGGCTTGGATAGTTCCCCCCTCAAAGCTAAGTTTGCCGAGTTGCGAGCAGCCGGCAAAGAGCCCAAATGTGCGATGACCTTCCCCGGTGGCACCCACGACATGTGGATGCGCTACTGGCTGGCCGCAGGCGGGATCGATCCCACTAGCGACGTCTCCATCATTGTGGTGCCGCCGCCGCAGATGGTGGCCAATATGAAATCCAGAACCATGGAAGCCTTCTGTGTGGGCGAGCCTTGGAATGCCCAGCTGGTGAACCAAAAAGAGGGGTATAGTGCCCTCACCACCGGCGAGCTGTGGAACGGCCACCCGGAAAAGGCCTTTGCCCTGCGGGCCGACTGGGTGGATGCGCACCCGAAAGCCACCCTTGCCCTGTTGAAAGCGGTGCTAGAAGCCCAGATCTGGTGCGACCAGATGGAAAACAAAGAGGAGATGTGTCGCATCATCGGCGACCGCCGCTGGCTGGGGGTGCCTGTGCCCGATATCTTGGGCCGTTCTCGGGGCACTTTTGACTACGGCACCGGCAAGGTCGTTGAAAACAGCCCCCACCTGATGAAGTTCTGGCAGAACTACGCTTCCTACCCCTTCAAGAGCCACGATCTCTGGTTTTTGACCGAAAACATTCGCTGGGGCTATCTGCCTGCCGACACCGATACCAAAGCCTTGGTGGAGCGGGTGAATCGGGAAGAACTCTGGCGAGAAGCTGCCAAAGCCATTGGTCAGGGGGCAGCCATTCCCCCCAGCACCTCTCGAGGAGTGGAAACCTTCTTCGACGGGGTGCAGTTCGATCCCGAAAATCCTGCCGCCTACCTGGAGAAATTGGCGATTAAGAAGCTGGCCTAATTTCCCAACTTTCCCCAGCAAGTTAGCTGCAAACCCTCTGTCCAGGAGAGAAGGGATCCCCGAATCCCCACAAAGAGTGTTCAACTGAAACCCCTTCTCTCTTGGGATCCTCTTAAGTTGACTTCAACCTTACTCCCAGCAAGCCATGAGGATTTTCCACTCTGCCCTACAGTTGGGCTACCACCTCTTTCGGATCCTGCTTCCCCTACTGGTTGGCCTAGGCCACTGGCTGCTGAAAACCGGCCAAGGTTCTATTCTTCAGTCCAGTACCGGAATCGGTTCTCCCGCCAGTTCTGCACCTTCTTCTGCTTGGCGGCAAAGAGTCCAAATCCACAAAGCGCTGCGTCGCATTCTGTTGCCCGCTACGGCCATTTTGCTCGTCCTGATTCTCTGGCAAATCATTTACAGCCGTCCCGGAGCCAATTTGCCCACGCCTCTCCAAGTTTGGCAGGACACCTGGGATCCCCTCATTAAAGATCCCTTTTTTGACTATGGCGGCAATGCCAAAGGGCTGTTCTGGCAAATTTGGGCCAGCTTGCGGCGGGTGTTCATTGGGTTTGCCCTGGCCGGCTTGGTGGGGGTTGTGGGCGGCATGATCATCGGGGTCAATCGCTGGCTGTACGAGGCTTTGGATCCCATTTTTCAGGTGCTGCGCACGGTGCCGCCTTTGGCCTGGCTGCCGATTTCTTTGGCTGCCTTTCGAGATGCCAACCCTTCCGCCATTTTTGTAATCTTCATTACGGCCCTCTGGCCCATTTTGATCAACACTGTTGTCGGCGTACAGCAGATCCCTCAGGACTACCGCAACGTGGCCAGAATTGTGCGCATGTCCGGCTGGAAGTACTTTTTCAAAATCGTTTTCCCGGCAACTGTGCCCTATATTTTTACCGGCTTGCGCATTGGGGTGGGCTTGTCTTGGCTGGCCATTGTGGCAGCGGAAATGTTGATTGGCGGTGTGGGCATCGGGTTCTTCATCTGGGATGCCTGGAATAGCTCCCGCATCAGCGAAATCATTCTGGCTTTGATCTATGTCGGGATGGTGGGTCTTCTGCTGGATCGGATCACGGCTTGGATTGGCTCGCTGGTGGTGGCTGAGGATCGCTAAATGAGCTTGGCCGAGTTTTAGATTGGTTGCTGACAATTTCTCCATGCTCTCAGAAATCATCTCAGGGGAATCATGAAGACCCAGCCTTACATTGAAGTGGATCATGTCGACAAGGAATTTCTCCTCGACAACGGAGAGATCTACCCTGTCCTGAAAGACATCCACCTGGAGATCCAAAAAGGGGAATTTGTCTCGTTGATCGGCCACTCTGGCTGTGGCAAATCGACCCTACTCAACATCATCGCCGGCCTGGAAAAGCCTTCCCGAGGGGGCATTCTCCTGGAGGGCCGACAAGTTACAGATCCCGGCCCAGATCGCATGGTGGTGTTTCAGAACTATTCCCTGCTGCCCTGGCTGACGGTGCGGGAGAACGTTGCCCTGGCCGTGGACGAGGTGCTGGGATCCCTTCCCAAAGCAGAGCGAAGCCGGATTGTGGAAGAGCACATCCGCCAGGTGGGGTTGCAGGGGGCAGCCGACAAGCGACCGGCCCATCTGTCAGGAGGGATGAAACAGCGGGTGGCCATTGCCCGAGCCTTGGCCATTCGTCCGCGGGTGCTGCTGTTGGATGAGCCCTTTGGCGCTCTGGATGCCTTGACGCGCGGCAACCTGCAGGAGCAACTGATGGAGATTGCCCAGGCGGAGCAGCTCACCTGTGTCATGGTTACCCACGATGTGGATGAGGCGCTGCTGCTTTCGGATCGGGTGGTAATGATGACCAATGGCCCGGAGGCCCGCATTGGCCAGATTTTGCGGATCCCTTTTCCTCGGCCCCGCCATCGTTTGGAAGTGGTGCGTCACCCCGACTACTACAGCCTGCGGGGAGAGATGATCTACTTTCTCGACCAGCAAAAGCGGGCTCGCCAAAAAACGCCTGTTCGCGTGGCCATTGCCAAACACGGCCTGGAGAAGGTCAATTTGGAGATTGGCTTTGTGCCTCTCAACGACTGCGCGCCTCTGGTGGTGGCGCAGGAAAAAGGCCTGTTTCAAAAGCATGGCCTGGAGCAGGTCACCCTGGTGCGGGAGCCAGGCTGGAAGACCATCTGGGAAGGGATCCGCTCCGGTCGGCTGGATGCGGCCATGGTGGTGGCCGGGATCCCGTTGGCCTCCACGTTGGGGGTGGGGGGAGTTCCGGTGCCTTTGATTACCGCGCTAACCCTCTCCCGCGGCGGCAACGCCATTACCTTTGGGCGCAGACTTTTGGAGCGAGGCGTTCAAAGCCTGGCGGATTTTCGCCAATACCTCAACCACACCCCCGACACAGTCCACACCCTGGGAGTGGTTCATCCGGCTTCCATGCAAAACTTCCTGTTGCGGCACTGGCTGGCCGGTGGGGGGGTGGATCCGGATCGGGACGTTACGTTGACGGTGATCCCACCCCCGCAGATGGTGGCCCATCTCAAGGCCGACAACATCGACGGCTACTGCGTGGGCGAGCCCTGGAACTCCCGCGCCGTGCGGGAACAGGTGGGGGTTATCGTCGCCACCACCCCTGAAATCTTACCCAGCCACATCGAAAAGGTGCTGACGGTGCGCCAGGATTGGGCGCAAAACTACCCCCGTACCCATGTAGCTCTGGTCAAGGCACTACTGGAGGCTTGTCACTACTGCGATCAGCCGCAGCACCGTTCTGAGATCTTGGAGTGGCTGGCTCAGCCCCAGTATGTGGGCGTGGCCCTGGAGGATCTGCAGCCGGGGTGGATGGGTATTCTGCAGCGGGGAATTGCCGATGAATCCCAAGCCCTCACCGGTTTTCACCAGTTTGCCAACGGGCGCAACACCTGTCCGGAAAGATTGGAACACCTCTGGATCCTGACGCAGATGGCTCGCTGGGGCCTCTGCCCTTTTCCCCGCAATTGGGTTTCGGTTCTCGACCAAGTTCTGGACAGCGAAACCTACGCCCTAGCCGCCAGAGAACTGGGCCTGCCGGATCGGGCCCACGACCGCGGAGCTTTGCTCTTTGCCGATGGATCCCGCTTCGACGGAGAGGATCCCGTTGCTTACCTGGAGTCTGTGGCCATCCGGCAGGATCTGAAGCTGCAGGAGTACCGGCTCAGCGAAGTTTAGCTTTTGTTACCTTAAACTCTCGATTGGAAAACACCATGATGACCAGCTCCCGCACGTTCTCCTCACCGCTATCTTCTGCTTCTCCGGTTGCAGGACTGCCCCTTCTTTGTCTTCAGAATGTGGGCAAGACCTACTTCACCTCAGCAGGGCCCTTCGTTGCGCTGGAAAATATCAATCTGGAAGTGGCCGCCGGTGAGTTTGTTTGCATTATCGGCCACTCGGGTTGCGGCAAATCCACCTTGATCAACATGGTGGCGGGTTTTTCGACTCCCACTTCGGGATCCATCGCCCTCAAGGGCCAGCCCATCACCTCCCCAGGGCCAGATCGGATGATGGTGTTTCAACATTATTCCCTTTTGCCCTGGCTGACTGCCTTTGAAAATATTTATCTGGTGGTGGATCAGGTGTACCCAACCAAACCCCGGTGGGAAAAAAGGGAAATTGTTCAAGAACATCTGGAATTGGTAGGTTTGGCGGAAGCAGCCCACAAGCGGCCCAAGCAGCTTTCTGGAGGCATGAAGCAAAGGGTAGCCATTGCCCGTGCTCTTGCCGTTCGTCCGCAAGTTTTGCTCTTGGATGAGCCTTTTGGGGCCTTGGATGCCATTACCAAGGAAGATCTACAAGATGAGCTGCTGGCCATTTGGCGGGATCACCGCTGCACAGTTTTGATGATTACCCACGACATCGACGAGGCTCTCTACTTGTCAGACCGTGTGGTGATGATGACCAACGGCCCCGCTGCCCATATCGGTGAGATCTTGACCATTCCCTTTGAGCGACCGCGCATCCGCTCCCGCATTATGGAAATGCCCGAGTTCTACGAATTGCGCAACCGCGCCCTTGACTTCCTCTATCGTCGCTTTGCCCATAGGGAGGATTAAGCTAGGAATCAAAACGCTTGGGGAGGGAAGTTGATGGCCGCTGCTCCGGTTCAGGTAGCTCCAATCGATCTCCCAATGGAGGAGCGGGTCTCTAGCTTGCCCAAAACCCTTGCCGACTACAGCCTTTTAATTTAAAATAGGGTACAGGTATTCAAGAGGAAGGAGAGAAAGGAATGCCGACTCATTCTTTGGATTTGCGGCAAAGAGTTGTAGCAGCCTATCAGGCAGGTAACACCTCCATCCGCCAGGTAGCTAAACGCTTCATGGTTACCAAAAGAACAGTACACCGCTGGGTGCGACAGTACCAACAAACTCAAGATTTAGCCCCTAAGAAAGCAGGCACCAAGCGAGTGGGCATTTTGGAACAACATCGGCAGGAAGTGATGGCAATT
>NZ_AXUW01000001.1:1703160-1717724 GCF_002760415.1 Synechococcus sp. 65AY6A5 | reverse complement strand
AATATCCACAAGAGTCGGGAAGTTGAGGAATTGATTAGGGGGACAGGAGCACGAATCCTATACCTGCCTGTGTATGCGCCGGAGTTGAATCCCATTGAGATGATGTGGTCGGTGTTGAAGCATTTTATTCGGCAGCTTTGCAGAATTGGGAAGTATAGCATGGAGCAGATAGTGAAGACTTCTTTACTACTGATCAATCCATCCTCCTTCCGAAGTTGGTTTGCTAAGTGCTGCTATTGTACCCCTTGAGTCCTTAACAGGCTGTATCTGGCCAATCCAGTTGCCCAAACCAAATGGGTAGATGGCTACATTGTGGAGAAAGTGGGGCAAACCTTAGGGCATGCAAAGATCCAAACCCGACTTCTCTTCCGTTGGCTCGGTTATGTTGAATGTCAGCCATTGGGGGGTATGGTTTTGGTGAAGGCTCCCGGCCAAACCAAAGGCAGAGTCAGAAGACCTGATGCTGCCTACTCATCTCCAGATTTAATCCAGCAATTTGGAGAGGATATTGCCACGCTGCTGCAGAGCTATCCTCTGGTTGAGGAGATCTTCTCTCCAACCGACTGTGGAGAAGATATTTTCCTAAAAGCCCAAGAGTATCTCAGCTCCGATGTACTGGAAGTCTGGCTGATTTTTCCCAGAAGCAAATACGTTTTTATCCAAACTCAAGATGGCCATCTTTGGCCAGCTGAACAGGACACTGACAAGAGCTAGGTTGTATTACCTGGCTTGGAGATCCAAGTTGCCGCTCTTCTCAGCTAAGGGATCCAAAATGCGAGAGAATTGGGCGTTTAATAGGGATCCCAACTCATGGTGACCGCGATGGAGTCGGAAAAAGCTGTCATCAAAACCCTATGTCCCTATTGCGGTGTGGGATGTGGATTGGAGGCGGTTTCGACAGCCTCAGGTGACTGGAAAATGAGAGGCGACCGGGAGCATCCTTCCAGCTTGGGGATGGTCTGTGTAAAGGGGGCTACGGTTCTGGAGGCAGTTGGTCGAGATCGGCTGCTCTCTCCCCTGTTTCGGGAGAGCTTGGATCAGCCCTTTCGCCGCATTTCTTGGGATCAAGCTTTTGAGGAGATGGTTTCTCGGCTGCGCCGCCTCAAAGACAACCCCCACTCCATAGCCATGTATGGATCGGGGCAGTTGCTCACTGAAGACTATTACGTTGCTCAAAAGCTCATTAAGGGCTGCCTGGGCACCAATAATTTTGACACCAACTCGCGCCTGTGCATGTCCTCAGCCGTCTCGGCCTACACCCAATCCCTGGGATCCGATGGCCCCCCCTGCTGCTACGAGGATCTCGATCTCTGCAATCTGGCTTTTCTGGTGGGCACCAACACAGCAGAGTGCCATCCCATTCTTTTTAATCGCCTGAAGAAGCGGCACAAGCCCGGATCCCCCCTCAAAATGGTGGTCGTGGATCCCCGGCGCACTCAGACAGCAGAAGCTGCCGATCTCCACTTAAAAATTTGTCCTGGAACCGATATCGATCTTTTCAATGGGATTGCCCATTTGTTGTTAAAGTGGGGATCCATTGCTGCTGATTTTATCGAGGGCTTCACCCAAGGTTTTGCCGAATATGCAGCTTTGCTGGCCGATTATGAACCGCAGATTGTGGCCCAGCGCTGCGGAATTGCCACCGAGGATTTGATCGAAGCAGCCAAGCTTTGGCAGGGATCCCAAAGGGTTCTCTCCCTTTGGTCGATGGGCCTAAACCAGTCCAGCGAGGGCACCGCCAAGATCACCAGCCTAATCAATCTCCATCTTCTAACTGGGCAAATTGGCCGACCGGGGACGGGCCCCTTTTCCTTGACCGGCCAGCCCAATGCCATGGGCGGTCGAGAGGCAGGGGGGTTATCTCATCTGCTGCCGGGATATCGGCTGGTGAGCCAGCCCCAGCATCGGGCAGAGGTGGAGCAGGCTTGGGGTTTGCCCAGCGGTTCCCTCTCTCCCTGCCCAGGGCTGAGGGCCACCGAGATGATTGCCGCTCTGGAGACGGGATCCCTGCAGTTCTTTTGGATTGTGGCCACTAATCCTTTGGTGAGCTTTCCGGATCTGGAACGGGTCAAAAAAGCCCTGAAAAAGTCTCCCTTTACTGTTTATCAAGAGGCTTATTACCCTACGGAAACGGCAGAATATGCCCATTTGCTTTTGCCTGCCTGTCAGTGGAGCGAGAAAACCGGGGTGATGACCAACTCCGAGCGCAGGGTTACCCTTTGTCAAGCCTTTCGAGACCCCCCTGGCGAAGCCCGACCCGATTGGGAGATCTTTGCTGAAGTGGGGCGCAGGTTGGGCTTTGAAGCGCAATTTTCCTTCCAAACCGCGGCAGAGGTTTATGCAGAATTTGCCGCCCTTACCGCAAATCGCCTCTGCGATCACTCCGGCCTCAGCCATGCCCTTTTGGCAGAACAAGGCCCTCAGCAATGGCCTTATCCCAAAGAAAGAACCTCGGCCCCTAAGTCCACTCGCCTCTACACAGATTGGCGTTTCCCGACCCCCAATGGCCGCGCCCGCTTTATCCCCCACCATTCCCGTGGCCTAGCAGAGCCGCCGGATCCCCAGTTTCCCTACATATTAACCACGGGCAGGCTTTACGGCCATTGGCACACCCAAACCCGCACCGGCAGGATTGAAAAAATCAAGCACATGCACCCCCAACCCTTTATTGAAATCCATCCTCGCGATGCGGAAAAACTGGGCATCCAAGATGGAGATTGGGTTCAAGTGCGTTCTGCCCGCGGACGGGCCTATTTCCCGGCCAAGATAACTGCCAACATTGCTCCCGGTACGCTATTTGTACCCATGCACTGGGGATCCCTCTGGGCAGAACAAGCCGAGTGTAATGCCCTTACCCATGACATCAGTTGTCCCGATTCCGGCCAGCCGGAATTAAAAGCCTGTGCCGTTGCTCTTGAGAAAGCCGACCCACCGCTCAAGCAATCCCCTCAACTCTAGATTTGGTTCCTAATCGAGGTTCCCATGACTCTGTTTCAGTTTGAGCAAGATTTTGCCGACTCTCTGCGATGCATCCCCATGACCTTGCGCCTAAAGCTGGATTTGTGCGGGATCAAGCTCAAGCTCCATCAATGGGCCAAGTTTTCCTTAGAAGAGCGGCGGAAGTGTGTTGATTGGCCCTCTGAATCTCCACAGGATCTAGAAGAACTCCGCAACCATCTGCGCCATTTGGTTCGCTCCATCTGCCACGAAGAGGCGCAAGAGATTCCCATTGATCCCCAGCCTGAATGGCAAAATCCCAACCAGATCCCAATGGCTGTCCAACAAAAAGCTCAAGACCTGGGGATCCGGCTTGCCCTCGATTTCTGGAGAAACTTGCACGATATCCAGAGATTTGCCTTGCTGAAGTTGAGCCGATCCCATCACGAAAATAAAAATTTCTTGCCCGCTCTGCGAGAGTTTGGCCTGAAGATGGCGAGGGATGGTGATTGCAGTTACTGTAAACTACCCGGCTCCGACCGCTAAGCGGTACGGAGCGGGCTTTCAGTAGCCCTGAGCCTGTTCTGCTCTACCAGAGAACAAAACAAGCCCGAACCTCTAGGCTGGTTTACGACAGCCCCCAAGAGCGCAATCACATTCGCACCATTCAAATCCGCATCCCCTTCCCATCCACAGTGCCCACACTTGAACGACTTGCCACTGCGATAGGATTGCGCAGGGTCGGGATGGATGTGCAAACACCGGTGGCAGGTCTGCGACGTGTAGGCAGGCGGCACAAGAATCAAGGGAACCCCTGCAACCCTCGCCTTGTACTCCAGAAACTGACGTAGTTGGTAGAACGCCCAACTGTTAGCCCTACGCCTTTCGGTTTTGCTGCGTGGCTGTTGATTGACTCTTTCCCGGATCCCTGTCAGGTCCTCCAGGGCGATAGCGCTGTTGGTAGCTTTTGCCCTAGAGACAATAGCTTTGGAGATGCGATGATTGACCCACACTTGAAAGCGTCTCTCCTTGCCAGACAGCCGTTGCAGCAGTTGACGGCATCTGCGCCGCGAACTGCGTGTGCCCTTACTGGCTTTACGTTGGAGTACCGCCCTCAACCGGGAGTAGTGGTCTCGGACTCTGTTCAACTGCTGTCCATTCCAGTTGTCCCCCTCTGACGTATGGGCAATATCTGTCCTTCCCAAGTCCACCCCGATCACCTTGTCGGTATCTTGTTGCTTGGGTGGTTTTTTCTCTACGCAAATCTGGATGTAGTAGGAGCCATCCTTCCGCTGGAATAGGGTGGCCGATTTGGGGTTAGAGCCAGCCAGCATTCCCCTCTGGTAGTTGCCAATGGCTAGCTCAAAGCGTTCTCTTCCATCAACCGTGGCAAGCGACACTGTCCAGTCTTTCTCGCGAAACGAGAAGATACGTGCATCGTAGGTAACGAACCTACGCTTGAACTCTTTAACTGGACGGTTGCGCTGTCTCGCCACTTTGCGAGCGCCTGCCACCCGTCTGCAGACCTGCTGGGCCAGATTACTGGACAAGCCGAACCGGGCTCGAATCTCGTAGTAGCAAAGGGATTGCAGTTTGACCGCGTTGACGATCTTCTCCGGCGTGTTCTGGTTGACCCAGTTCAAGGCTTGGCCAAAAGCCTCCATCGTCGCGTCCAATTTGGCGGCTTGCGACTGGGACGCCTTGAGCTTACAGGAGACGGTCAGGACTTGGCTCATAAGTTCATTGTACTTCATCAAAGCGCATTCCTCCCGGCACTGACCCTACGGGTACAGTGCGGGGCTCCTGCGATTTCTAGCTGAATCTATTTGAGAGAGATAGTCTCCTCTGCCATGCGCTGCCACAGGCGACCACCCCCAACCTCTTTTCCACCAGGGGAGAGGAGAGCGAGGAAATCCCTGCCCCAAGGGATCCAGGTCTGCGACTGCAACGGCTCAAGTGAGCTGATGCGGGATCCCTCTCGACAGGGGAGGCTCGGCCTTGGCAATATCCGTGCCTAGTCAAAGCAGAGGGCTATTGTTAAGGAATCTAAAGTAAAGTTGAGCTTTTGATATCACTGTTGCCGTCTTGTTACCGAAAGCGCTATCGTCTAAGCATCAAAGCTTTTTTCAAAGCTGCTTTATGGGCCCTGGAGGAGCGACCCCTCTGGGGCTTCTTCCATCCGGCTGCAGCTGAGAGGGCAAGGGATGGCTTTATGGGGTAGGGATCACTCCTCGGCGGACGGCAGGCCCCAGGGCGTGGCTGCCGATGTCAGAACGATAGTAGGCCTTGGGAAACTGCACTTGCTCCACAGCTGCGTAGGCTTGGCGCAGGGCCTCGGATAGGGTTGCCCCTTGGCCGGTAAGACAGAGAACGCGCCCGCCATCGCTCAGGAGCTGCTTGCCTGCCTGGCGGGTACCCGCATGAAACACCAACGCCCCCGTGGTGGCAGCTGCATCCAAGCCGGAGATGGGGATCCCTCGCTCGTAGGCATCGGGATAGCCTGGGGCTGCCATCACCACGCAGGCGGCATAGCCGGGTTTCCATTTGAGCTGGATTTGGGCCAGCCGTCCTTCTATACAGGCCAGCAGCACCTCGTCCAAAGGGTTTTCCAGCAAGGGCAGGATGACCTGAGCTTCGGGATCCCCAAAGCGGCAGTTGTACTCCAACACGTAGGGATCCCCACTGGGCGTGATCATCAAACCGGCATAGATCACCCCCTGGTAGCGGATGCCCCGCCGTTGCAAAGCCTCCAGGGTGGGATCCAGGATCTGGGTTTGGATGCGGGCCAACCCTTCTGGAGTGACCAGGTGATCCGCAGGGGCATGAGCTCCCATGCCGCCGGTGTTGGGGCCAGTATCGCCCTCGCCAAGGCGCTTGTAGTCCTGGGCAGGTGGCAGCGGCACACAGATCTGGCCATCGGTTAGAGCCAAAACCGACACCTCCTGGCCGGGGATAAACTCCTCGATCAGCACCTGATCGCCCGGCTTGGCCAGGGCTGCTTCCAGGGCTTGCACGGCTTCTTCCCGGTTTTGGGCAACGGTTACCCCCTTGCCGGCAGCCAGTCCGTCTTTTTTGATGACCACTGGGAAACTCTGGGAGTCGAGATAGGCCACAGCGGCAGATAGCTCAGCAAAGCCGGTAGCGCGAGCAGTCGGGATCCCCGCCTCTTGCATCAATTGCTTAGCCCAGAGTTTGCTTCCTTCCAGTTGGGCAGCGGCGCGGCTAGGCCCGAAAATGGGCAACCCTGCTGCCTGGAAGGCGTCCACGATCCCCTGCACCAAGGGCAGCTCTGGCCCTACCACCGTCAGGCGGATCCCTTGTACGGTAGCAAACCGCACCAGGCCTTCAATGTCGGTAGCCGCCAAAGCCACGGATTGACAGCGGGGCATCTGCTGCATGCCGCCGTTGCCGGGGGCACAGTAGACCCGAGTAACCTGGGGAGACTGCAACAGCTTCCAGGCCAGGGCGTGTTCTCGTCCCCCCGATCCGATGACCAGAGCCTGCATAGTGTGTTATTCCACCGTTTCTAAACCCAGCTTGCCTGTCTCCCGAACATCCCCCATTAGACCATGTTCTTGCCCCGTTTCTAGGGTGTTGGCACACTGTGGACGGCGAGAGAACGGCCCCGCCAGGTCCAGTTGCGGCCGGTGGTGGTGCGGATGGCCGAAGCCAAGATGATGGCCGCTGTCGCCCAACCCCCCACTGCCGTTAGCCACCAGTAGCGCAGGGGCAGATGCGCCCAATGCCGGAGCAAGAGCCGGATGGCCAATTGGGCCAGGATCCCTGCCAAGCTGGCCAACAGCACCTCCAGGGATCCCGTAGCCCCAGCCAGGATCACCCCCAACCAGGGCAAGCTGCAGATCCCCAAGACCGTGACCATTGCCAACACGGCCAAGGCCCAGTTGCGCTCCAGGCCCAGGAACCAGTTTTTCGTCCACCCTTCCCAGAGGGCGGCCCCATTGGCGTACATGCGGCTGCGCACCCGCGGCCCCCCCAGGCAGATCTGCAGGCCGAGGCCGGCCGCTTTGATGCGCTGTCCCAGCGCCACATCCTCGATGACCACCTCGGCCACGCCGGCGTGTCCGCCCACTTGCTCGTAGGCGGAGCGGCGAAACAGCATGAACGGCCCGAAGGCAAAGGCCTTGGGACGCTTGGGATCATTCACGGCGGCAAAGTCGTAGCCTGCCGCCAAGATGACCATCATGATGGGCTGCACCAGCCACTCGGCCAGGCAGCCGCACACCAACTGCGGCCCCACGCTTACCAGGCCGCTGCCGCTTGCCAGCAAATGTCCTAAGGCGGCTTCGATGGCTCCACTTTCCAGCCGCACGTCGCAGTCGAGAAAGAGCAGGTAGTCGGGGGGATCAGGCTGGGCGGCTAGGGCGGCAACGGCTTGGGCACAGGCCCAGTTTTTGCCCACCCAGGTCTGGCCTTGGGGGCGGGGATCCCCTTTGAGCAGGTGCAGCCGCGGATCCTGTCGCTTGGCGGCCAGTCCCTGGGCCAGCTCCCAGGTGGCATCGGTGGAGTCGTCGTCCACCAGCCACACTTGCAAGGGGGCGGCGGTGCTGTCCAGGATGCTGCTCAGGCAGCCCACCACGTTCTCCGCTTCGTTGTAGGCGGGCACGATCACCGCCAGCCGCTCCATGGCCGCTGCCACTGCTGCCGCTTGCTCCGGCGAGGGATCCCTCAGCCAGGGGGAGGCCCGCAGCGCCCGCCACAGCCGCAGCGCCACCAACGCAATGGCCAGGGCCGTCGGCGCCAACACCCCCGCCAGGATCTCCGGGATCCCCACGCTTGCTTCCCTCGCTTAGATACGAACGGCTTTGCCCATGCCCTGGCCCTAGGATCTCCCAATCCTCTAAGCAGACAGCGCCCCTTCTACGATATCGCTGTAGGGGCGGGGAAAGATCAGCCAAACCTGGCTTTGCGTTTCCACCAAAGCCCGCACCAGCGGCGAGAGCTGGGCAATTTCTGCGTAGCCGTCTTCGGTTTTGAGCTGGATCCCTTGGTCGTAAAAGCTGTAGCCCTGGACGTGGGCGGAGCGGATTCCCAGATAGCTTTCTGGATCCAAGCCATCTCGCTGCATCTTCTGGCTTAGAGTTGCCACCAGCTCTTGGCGTCGCTCGGCTGGCAAGCGGGTGAGGTTGCGGGCTTTGAACAGATCCCGCTCCAGGTAGCGCCGCGCCAGATCCGCCAAGATGGGATCCTTCCCCACCATAGCCCAAAAGCGGAAAGGGTAGCTGAACATCACATCGTCAGCGGCCAGGTAGAGGGGCAAAGGCAGCTCGAAGGGATCCCCCTTTTGCGCCGCCAGCGCGGCCCAGCACCAGGCGCTCAGGATGGGATCCAACTCGATCTCCCCCTTTTGCAAAAGGATCTGGGCCCGCTTGAAGAGGCGATCCAAAATGAAGCGGGCGCAGAGGCTCTTGGGGTGCTGGTAGACCTGGGTGTACATGAAGTAGCGCACCACCAGGTAATGTTCGATGGCTCCCAGGCCTTTGCGGGCGGGAATGGAGAGGGATCCCGTCTCCGGGTCGTAGTCCAACACCGTGAGGATGCGATCCAGATCCAGGTGGCCGTATTGGGCGCCGGTGAGCAGGCTGTCGCGCATGAGGTAATCAAAACGGTCGCAGTCCAGTTGGCTGGCAATGAGCTGCCCCACCAGCGGCAGGGGGAAGCGTTTCTGCCACACCTGCTCCAGTTGAGCGGGCAGTTGCGGGTCGAACTCCGCCAGAAGAGTCGCCACCTGGGGATCCTCGCGTACAATGCGGGCCGTCCAGACCTCATGGCGGCAGCCAAAAATCTCCTCCCCTGCATGGCTAAAAGGAGGGTGCCCAATGTCGTGCAGCAGGGCGGCAACCAGGGTAACGGCGCGGTAGGGGCGCAGCTCCGGGTAGCGGCGGGCCAACTTGTCGAGCAGCCGCCGCGTAACCTGCAGCACCCCCACCGAGTGGGTAAAGCGGGATCCCTCGGCCCCGTGGAAGGTCAAAAAAGCGGTGTCCAACTGGCGGATGCGGCGCAGGCGTTGGAAGGCCGGTGTGTCGATGAGGCGAATCAGCAGCGCCTCAACCGGATCCCCGCCATCCAGGCTGATGGCGCCGTGCAGGGGATCGTGGTAGGTGCGGGACTTGCAAAAGCGCAGCGCCATACTCCCACCATACTCGCCGATTGGCCGATCTTTGGTTAGCCTGTCTGGGGGGCTTCCCGCCCCGCCCGACCCCTGCCCAGTCTTTCCAAAGCTACCCCCTTGCACCTGCTTTCTTTGCCGACAGATGCAAGCGTCCAGATACCGAAAAAACCGACCTCCAGACCCTCAGACGGCTGGGCTGCTCCTCCTCTCAATCCTAATTTTGCTGCTCGGATCAGGGCTAGCCGCCTGTTCTGCCGCTTCGAAATCCCCTCTGCCTGCTGTGCCCGGCCCACCCGCCCTCACCCGCTACGTTGCCCTGGGAGCCAGCGATGCCGTCGGCTTCAACGCCTCCATCTCCTGCGATGGCCCGGCCAACGCGGCCGGCACCCGTCCGCAGCGCTCAGAACCCCTGGACTGCCCCAATGGAACGGGGTATGTCCCTCGCCTGGCCCGCCTGCTGCCCGGCCCGGTGGAGCTCATCAACTTGGGCCGCTCGGGAGCGGTGCTCAGCCCGGCCATGCAAGCCCTGCGGGAAGGGATCCCGGCCAACCTGCTCCAGGATCAAGTGCCGCGCATCCCTCCCAATGCTGACCTAATCACCATCTGGGTGGGCGGCAACAACACCAACGCCATTGTTTTTGCCGCCGCCCAACGGGCCCTGCAGGGGGAGGATCCCTTAGCCTTTATTGAACGCCAGATCCAACAGTTTGCCGCCGACTACCAAACTCTGCTCCAGGCGGTGCGGGCTCGCGCCCCCCAAGCTCGCCTAGCAGTGGCCAACCTGCCCAACTTTGCCCTGATTCCCCTAGGCCAGCAGCAGCCCAGCGGCCTGCGGCAACTTTTGGCTCTAGTCTCCGTCAGCCTTAGCCAACGGGCCATCAACCCCCTGAGCCAACAGGGGATCCCCGTAGTGGACTTGCTCTGCGATCCCCGCTCCTACCGCCGCGAGTCTTTCTTCCCTGGCCCGCTGGCGGATGGCTTTCACCCCAACGACCGGGGCTACGCCGACCTGGCCGAGGCCTTCCTGAGAGCCCTGCAGCAGCCCGTTCCGCCCCAAAACCGCTGCCCGCCCTTTAGCGACGTGGGATCCCTTTCTCCCGAAGCGTTGGCCGCCCTTGGCAAGGCAGAGCTCTCTTCCAGCAGCTTTCCGGCAGCAGAGCTCAACCCCCCCGGCCCAGGGAAGAAGGAGGAGACCTGAGCGCCAGCCACCGGGTCTTACGAAGCCGCCACCGCCGCCGAGGAGCGCCGCCGCCGCCCCAGGGCTATCCGTTCCTGTTCTGTCTTCGTCTCCCCTGTGGGCAGAGCAGTTACAGGTACAGACTCCTCCTCAGGCGATTGCACAAAAACCAGCACCGTCGGCTTGCCGGGCAACTGTTCCCGCACAAAGCGGCGCACCACCCGCTCCACTTCTGCCTTGAGGCCGGCCCAGTCAATATCCAGCCTGCCCCGCTCCAGCGAGCGGGCAAAGCGCGGCCAAGCTTGCTTGAGGGTGTCCTCCAGCAGGGGTTTCAGGTCGGATCCCTTGAGAGAGGTGCCCTCGCCTGCTAGGCCCAAGCTTTGCACCTGCGGCGTGCAGAGCAACTGGCCCCTGCCATCCAAGCTGATCACCACCGTCAGCATGCCATCTTTGGCCATCTGCTGGCGCTCTTGCAGCATCTCGTCCATCACCACCCCATCGTGGGAAGCGGCGATCATCTGCAGGCCAGAAGGCACTTTGTCTACAATGGCAATGCGCTCCTGGTTCACCTCCACCACATCGCCGTTGCCGATGATCACGATGTTTTCCCGCGGGATCCCCATGCTCATCGCCGTTTCGGCGTGCTTGACGAGCATGCGGTACTCCCCGTGGGTAGGAACAAAGAACTTGGGGCGCGTGAGGGCGATCATCAGCTTTTGGTCTTCCTGACAGCCGTGGCCGGAGACGTGTAGCCCCTTGTCCTTGCCGTAGATGACATCGGCTCCCAGCTCCATCAGCTTGTCGATGACCCGCGTTACTGCGAGCGTGTTGCCGGGAATGGGGTTGGCCGACCAAATCACCGTGTCTCCTGGCTTGATCTGCAACTGCGGATGCTCGCCGTTGGCAATGCGGGTCAGAGCAGCCAGCGGCTCGCCTTGGGATCCCGTGGTGAGGATGATCACTTTGTCGTCCGGCAGGCTGTTGATGACATGCATCGGCTGCAGCGTCTCGTCCTTGCAGCGGATGTAGCCCAGGCGCCGCGCGTGAGCCACCACGTTCAACATCGAGCGCCCCAGCAAAGACACCACCCGGCCCTGCTGCTCAGCAATCTGCAACACCAAGTTGAGGCGATGTACCGAAGAAGCGAAGGTAGTGATGATCACCCGTCCCTTGGCTCCCGCAATCGCCTTGGTAAGGCCTGGCACTACCGAGGCTTCGGAAGGAGTAAACCCGGGCACCTCGGCGTTGGTGGAGTCGCTAATCAGACACAGCACCCCCTTTTCCCCGTGCTCGGCCAGCCGCTGCAGGTCGAAGCGCTCCCCATCCACCGGTGTGTGGTCGATCTTGAAGTCGCCCGTCTGGATGACAACACCCACCGGCGTGTGCAGAGCCACCGTGAAGCTGTCGGGAAAAGAGTGGGTATTGCGGATGAATTCGGCAAAAAAGTTCTTGCTCAGGGGCACGATATCTCGCGGCCCGACCGGGCGCAATTCTGTGCGGTTCAACAGCCCCACCTCGCGCAGCTTGTCCTCCAGCAGCGCCAGCGCCAAACGCGGGCCATAGATAACCGGAATGTCGAATTCTCGTAGGTGATACGGGATCCCGCCAATGTGATCTTCGTGGCCGTGGGTAACTACCATCCCCCGCACCTTGTCCCGGTTTTGCTTGATGTAGGTCATGTCCGGCAGCACGATGTTGATGCCGTGCATGCTCTCATCGGGAAAAGCCAAACCGGCATCCAGCAGGATGATGTCATCCTCGTAGCGGAAGGCCCAGGTGTTTTTGCCGATCTCCCGCTCGCCTCCTAGCGGGATCATCTGCAGAGAGGAAGTGGGCTTAGCTGCCGAAGCCGCAGGACGGGAAGCGATCGAAGTACGTGGTGTTGGCATACTAGCTTTAGATCCTCAACAGTGACAGTCAAACAACAGACGAAAACTGGTATAGACAAATCCCAGCAAACTTACCCGCAAGGTCATAGGTAAAAGGCGGATTCCGCTGTTGCAATTTACCTCTTTCCCAGTTGGGAAAAAGCAAAAATTAGAAGGAAAACTGTCTTAATCACAGCTCAAACGCCACAGAAGACCCCCTAACCCTTAAAAAACTCTCGTCATGGTAAAGGTAAAACCTAAGAAAATAATCGAATCATGAAGCCTTCGCCGTCCTTCGTTCGGATCCCTGCGCTTCAGCCAGGAGGCCCATTTCTTGCAGCACTTGCCGTAAAACCTGTAAAGAACCGCCCTGGAGAGGCACCAGCGGAGGGCGCACCTGCCCCACTAGCCAACCCTGCATCTCTAGCGCTGCTTTGATCGGAACAGGGTTGGTCTCAATAAACAAAGCCTTAAACAGCGGAAACAGACGCAAATGATAAGTCAAGGCTTGGTCGTGTTGTCCCCTGCTGTAGCTTTGAATCAATTCCTGCAGTTGCGGCCCAACTAAGTGGCTAGCTACACTGACCACACCGCTGCCTCCCAAAGATAGGATCGGCAATGTCAGAGAGTCATCTCCTGAGTAGATGCCGAAATGTGAGGGAGTGAGCCGCCGAATTTCCGAGACTGCGTCCATTATACCACTAGCTTCCTTGATGGCGACAATCGTTTCCAACTCCGCCAATTTCGCCACAGTTTCCGGCTGCAGGCTCACCCCCGTCCGACCAGGAATGTTGTAGAGCATGATGGGCAGGTCGCTGGCTTGGGCGATCGCCTTAAAGTGCTGATAGAGGCCAGCTTGGGTGGGTTTGTTGTAGTAGGGCACCACCTGTAAAGAGCCATCCAAGCCCAATTGGGCAGCTTTTTTGGTGGCTTCAATGGCTTCGCGGGTGGAGTTGGATCCCGTCCCGGCGATAACTTTAGCCCGACCGGCCACCGCATCTCGCACCACGCGGAACAGTTCGTACTCCTCTTGCCAGGTTAGGGTGGGAGACTCGCCGGTGGTGCCACAGACCACGAGACCATCGCTGCCATGGGTTACCAAGTAATCGGCCAAACGAGCGGCTTCTTCGTAGTTAAGCTCCCCCTCAGGTGTAAAGGGAGTCACCATTGCCGTCAGCACGCGACCGAAATTCACAGGTTGCCTCTCCCCATCAACCACACCGCTCGCCATCGCCGGTCTGTGACCCCGCAAAATCCAATGCTGCGGGCTAGAGCCTTGATTATCCCCTTATCATAGCCGCCTTTGGGCCAGGGATCCCGTTTGGCCGAGGGGGCTGCTTGCCAAGGCCCGGCTCACCGGTTGCTTCAGACCGGCTAAAAAGGAGATAACCTAGAGAGGGCAGACCGTTTGAACCCAGAATGTACGGCTGCTCACCAACTCTGCCTCCAGTCGTGGGGTCAGCAGCCTTCTTGCTTTCGACCTTTGAGCTTCGAGGATTGCGATGGACGCCCTAGCCGCCCTAAAAGCGCGCATCTCCGCCGACAAGTTCGATCCCAGCCGCTCTTTATCGGAGATGGAGATCCAAGAGCTGGTTGCCTATGCTACGGAAGCCCCCTCTTCCTTCAACATCCAGCATTGGCGGTTTGTTGCCGTCGCCGATCCTGCAGATAAAGAGCGCCTCAAGGCCCTGGCCTACAACCAGCAGAAGGTGGCGGATGCGGCGGTGGTGTTTATCATCTTGGGGGATCTGAAGGGCTATGAGAAGCTGCCTGAGATCGCCCAAAGGGCCGTTGCCGCCGGGATCCTCCCTCCTGAGCGGGCGGAAAGTTGGGTAAGCATGGCCCAAGCCACCTACGCCAACAACCCCACCTTGGCGCGGGACGAGGCGATTCGCTCCGGGGCGCTGGCGGCCATGGCACTGATGATCGCGGCGCAGGCGAAGGGTTTGGTGAGCGGGCCGATGATCGGCTTTGACCCTGAAGGGGTCAAGCGAGAGTTTGGGATTGCCGATCGCTACGTGCCGGTGATGCTGCTGGCGGTGGGCTACCCTGCGCCCGGCAACTTGCCGCGCAAGCCTCGCTTGGGGGTGGATGAAGTTCTGGCCTTTGGGCGAGGGCGGGAGTTTTAGCTAATCCGCCGTTCGCGCTAGCGGGACGTAGTCCTGGAAGCCCCGCTCTGTACCCCCCTATATCCCAGCCCCCCAGTCCCCCCGTATACGGGGGGATATAGGGGGGCGGAGGGATGTAGGGGGGCGGGCCGGCCAGAGTCAGGATGAGAGGCGGGAGCGTTCAACAGGTACAATGCATTCATCATGAGAACCGCTTACCAGTACCGCTTGCGCCCTACTGCTAGCCAAGTCGCCCTGATGGGTGAGTGGCTGGAGCTGCTGCGTAGGCAGTACAACTATCGCCTGGCAGAACGGTTCAACGGGTGGGAGCAGAATCGCTGCAA
>NZ_AXUW01000001.1:1617090-1702900 GCF_002760415.1 Synechococcus sp. 65AY6A5 | reverse complement strand
ACCTTCCCTCAGATGAAGCAGGACTGCATTCGAGGGCAGTTTATCCATCTGCCCAAGGTTGGGCCGGTCAAGCTGGTCCAACACCGCCCTTTGCCCGACGGTTTTACAAAGTAGCCAACCAGCGCAAAGATTTTCACTACAAGATGGCAAAGAAGTTGTTAAGTAAGGGGAAGCACATTGCTCATGAGGCGCTTACTATTAGGGGTCTGGCTAGAAGCAGACTAGCCAAATCTGTTGATGATGCCGGGTGGGGTGAGTTCCTGCAAATTTTGGCAGCCAAGGCTGAAAGAGCTGGGCTGTTGACGATTGCAGGGGATCCCCGCGGCAGCAGTCAAGGGTGCTCGGGGTGTGGTCGAGATGTGCCCAAAAAGCTGCATGAGCGGTGGCACGATTGTCCGCACTGTGGGTTGAGGATTGGCAGGGATCACAGCTCGGCGAGGGTCATCAAATCTAGAGCGGTGGGGCGTCCCGTTCTTCAAGCTCAGGAAATGTCCTGCTATTGGGCAGGAGTCACTGGGAAGCCCGCACTCTATGCGTCAGCATGAGTGCGGGAGTACGTCACGAAGCCAGAAAATTGACCAGCTTTTGCAGGCGATCCCAGGCAGCGCCGCTGGCAAGGATCTCCCGCGCTTGGGCAATTCCGGATCCCCAATCGGGAACGGCTCCGGCCACCTGCAGGGCCAAAGCGGCATTGAGGGCCACCACATCCCGCTGGGCAGGCGCTCCGGATCCTTGGAGAACTTGGGCGAGGATGGCGGCATTTTCCGCCAAGTTCCCCCCCTGGAGGGCCTGGACAGGTGCGGGCGTAAGATCGTAATCTCGCGGGTTCAAAACTTCTGTTCGTACCAGCCCACCGGAAAGGATGCCCAGATCGGTGGGCTGATCCAACCCGGCCTCGTCCAGACCTTCGCGGCTGTGCAACACCACGGCCCTTTCCCGCCCCAACAGACGCAAGGCCTCGGCCATCACCGGCACCAGCTCCGGGGCATAAACCCCGATCACCTGGCGGTTGGGATAGAGGGGATTGACCAGGGGCCCCAAGAGATTAAAGACAGTGCGAACTTTAAGGGCGCGGCGGTAGGGGATCACCGCCCGCATGGCCGGGTGCCAGTGGGGGGCAAAGAGAAAGGTGATGCCCACTTCCGCCACCGCCGCCCGCACTTGCTCTGGCTCAGCGCTCAGGTTCACCCCCAACGCCTCCAGCACGTCCGCCGAGCCAACCTTGCCAGAAGCAGAGCGGTTGCCGTGCTTCACGACTGGGATCCCGGCAGCGCTGACCACGAAGGCCACAGCAGTGGAAATGTTAAACGTGCCGGCCCCATCTCCCCCGGTGCCGCAAGTATCCACCAACAGGGGCAGATCCAGGGGGGATCCCAGGGAAGCTCGCTGCAGCACCCGCGCCATGCCGGCCAGTTCACTGGCGCTGACCCCCTTGGCTTGCAGGGCCGCCAAAATCGCTCCCGACACCACATCCGGCACTTGGTTGTGCAGCCAGCCGTTCATCAACTGTTCGGCTTGGGCTTCGCTCAGAGATTGCCGCTCCAGCAACTGTCCCAAAAGCTGGGGCCAAAGGTCAGCCGTTTCCGTCATGGGGCGGGATCCGGGTTTTCAGCAAGCCCTCATCCTAGCATAGGTCTGCGGGGGCTCTTTCGGCCAAAGCGGCTAGAGATCGCGCAGCCAAGGGTCCGAGACAGGGGCAGCCGCCGCCAGATCCCTTCGCTCCCCGTGGGATCCAACAAACGCCAGGCCAGCAACCCTGCTGCCGAGAAGAAAGCCAAAGCCAGCAGCAGCGCCAGGGAGTTTTGCACGCTTTTCCAGGCGAATCCAACCTGAGATCTCCGTTGAACAGGTCGGGAGCCCTTTTGAGCGGGGGAGGGTGGTTTTGCAGAAGTTGGGGAGGGGGGCAACGGAGCAGCGGGAATGGGAGGCCCTGGCAGCCGCTTCCAAGCCATAGCCACAGCCTGGGGGCGCTGGCGCATCCACCGGTTGAGCTCGGCCAGAGAGATGGCACAGAGGTTGGCAAGGCCCAGCCCCTGCACTCGCTCGACCAAGGGTCGGTCGTTGCTCACCACCACCACCAGGGATCCCGGCTGCTGTTGGGCCAGGGCATAGGCACACTCGGCAATGGCCTGCTCTAGGCGGACTCGCAGCGACTGCTCGCCGGCGTTGACTTCACCCACCAGGGCGCGGGCTTCTGAGACGGCAAATCCCAAACGGGGCCAGTGGCGCAAGAAGGCGCGCGCTGTCGATTCTTCTTGGGGGTCGATGGCCTGTCGGGTTAGGCGTTCTAGCTCCGCCATCACCGCCTGGGGCAGCACACACACCCCAAAACGGGCCCATTCCTGCCACAGAGCCGGGCGACCGGCCAGGATCGCAGAGCTGTCGAAAACGAGCAACGGCGAGATTTCGGCCATAGGGGGCGCCAGCGGCGGGCTCACCCTCAATTGTGCAGCTTCTCCGAGAACTTGGGGAGGCGGGATCCCTCGGCCAAACAGAGGCGGATGGCCAGCGGGTAGAGGCGGTGTTCCTGGGCCTGGATGCGCCGGTAAAGGGATTCCACCGTATCTTCCGGCAAAACCGGTACGGCTGCTTGCGCCACAATGGGGCCGCTATCCATTTCCAACGTGACCCGGTGGACGGTGCAGCCGGTGATTTTCACGCCGTACTCCAGCGCCTGCTCCACCGCCCGCAGGCCCTTGAAGCTGGGCAAGAGGCTGGGGTGGAGGTTTAAAACCCGCTCCGGATAGGCAGACAGCAACACTTGGGTCACCAAACGCATCCAGCCGGCCATGATCACCCACTCCACCTGATACTCCTGGAGCACTTGCAAGATGGCCGCGTCCAGCGCCTCCCGGCTGGCATAGTGCCGATGGTTGAGCAGAATACAAGGGATCCCTCTTCGCCGCGCCCGCTGCCGCACGTAGGCGTCTGGATTGTTGGTGATCACGACGGCAATTTGCGCCCGTAGCTCGCCAGCATCGATGGCTTGGGCGATGGCCTCGAAGTTGCTGCCGTTGCCGGAAGCCAAGATGCCCAGGATCCCCGGCTGGGGAGGAGCCGGGATCTCGCCGGGGTCTGGCCAGAGGAGGTTAGGCAAGTCCATACGAAAAACTCGAGGGAGAGTCCGCAGCCCCGCTATTTTAGACCCAGCCGGATTTGGCTGCGACCTGCTCTTGTCGGAGAGAGAGTCCAAAAACTAGGCTGCCACTGATGCTATCCAGCCTGTCCAGCACCGCTCAAACCCTGGGCAAGGAGCTGAAAGCGCTGAACTGAATTGTGCAAAAGCACGAGGTGCTGATCGCAGAAACTGATGCTGGCTCCCCGAGGAGCTCTGGCTCGCTTTGACAGGCGCAGCGGTGCTATCGAGCTCCGCCCGGCTTAGCTGCAGGAGGAAACGGGAGAGATACGCCAAGAAATGCTGCGGATGTGGCAAGGGATCTGCAATTGGTGGCGGGATTTTCTGGAGTTTCTGCAAAGATAGGCCAAGCCAATTCCAGGAACTGGGCCTGGATCTTTCGCGGGCTGGTCTAAATTGGGAAAGCATTGACCTTGGTGTGAGAGCATGGCTCCCTTGAGAAAGCGACAGCGGCGATTTTGGCTTTTTGGCCTGATCGTCCTTCTGGTCGGATTGATGGGATCCCTGACGCAAGCGCAGCAAAGCCTCACCCAGGCCCAGTTGGAGCAGGCCCAATACGTGCGCAGTTGCGGCACTTGCCATGTGGCGCTGCCCGCTCAGGTGTTGCCCACCGAAACCTGGCGACGGCTGCTACAGGATCCCAACCACTACGGCCAGCAGATCCAGCCCCTGACCGGCGTGGCTTTACAACTGGCTTGGGGCTATTTGCGGCCTAATTCCCGTCCCCTGCGCCAAGGGGAACCGGTGCCCTATCGCCTGGCCGAGTCTCGCTACTTCCGCGCTTTGCACCCGCAAGTAGACTTTCCCAACCCAGTGCGGGTGAGCGGCTGTGTGGATTGTCACCCCAAGGTCGATGCGGGAGACTTTGCCAGCCTCTCGCCGGAATGGCAATCTTGAGAGGCGCAGAGACAGCATGCAGGTAGATATAGGCGCTATTCTGACCGGATATGCCCAGGGCTACTTCCTCATGGCGGACGAAGAAACCGGATCCCTGGCCTGGTATGGCACCGAGCAGCACGCGCTGATCCCTTTGGACGAGCGGTTTCACTGTCCCCGTTCGCTGCGGCCTTTGGTGCGCGGCAGTTGCTTTCAGGTGCGGATCAACGGCGCTTTTGAGCAAGTGGTGGAGGGCTGTGCCGCTCGCCCCCAAACTTGGATTAGCTCGGAATTAAAGCAGATCTACCTTGCCCTGCACCAAGCGGGGTTTGCCCACAGCTTTGAAACCTGGCAGGGAGACACCCTAGCAGGCGGGATCCTGGGCATTGCTTTGGGGGCGGCCTTTATCGGCGAATCGATGTTTTACCGCATTCCCAACGCTTCGAAGGTGGCGCTGGTCAAGCTGGTGGAACACCTGCGGGAGCGGGGCTTTCGCCTTTTTGACGCCCAGTTGATGAACCCGCACCTGGCTCGCTTTGGGGCTTTTCTCATGGACGGACGGGATTACCAGGAGCTGTTGCAGCAGTGCCTGCGGATCCCTTGCCGGTTTGACTGAGCCAGCGCCCTGGGGGGCAGGGGGTATTTATCAAGAGGGGTGGATTGGGCTAGGTTAAAGGTAGTGTTCAGCTTTTGTTCCGGCCATCCCGATGTCGCAGCCCTCTCCTGTCAGCTCCACCCCTGTTGAGAAGGGATCCTCGCCTCAGGTGAGCTATACCCGCCTGGCCATGCGCAACATGGTGCGTAAAGGCAAAACCTCCCTCCTGCACTTCACTCTGACAACAGCGGGGTTGCTGGCAGTGTTGGTAGGGCTGGCGTATCTGTTTCACTGAGTTTCACTGCCTTTGATGTTCCCTCCTAAACTTTTCCCAAAGTTAAGTGTTAGGAAGGTAAAGGACGGGCAGCGAGGGAGCCGGGTTTCGTTGGCGGCAACCTCTGCTGCTGCAGACCTCATCTTTGGCCCTTGGGACTTTTGCCTATGCAAACTTCGCTAGATCGCACCTCCACCCGTTCTGGCATTCGCCTGCTGTTGTTTGCTCAGGGTCGAGCCAATATCGAGGAACTGGCGGAGCAATTGCGTCGGCACATCCAGGGGCTGCCGGGCCAGCATCCTGCCCATCTGAAGGTGGTACCGCTGGAGGAGCACCCCTACCTAGCAGAGCACTACAAGTTGGTGGTGACGCCAGCCTTGGTGAAAGCAGAACCCCTGCCGGCTCAGGTCTTGGCGGGCGAAGATCTGGCGACGCAGTTGGAAGTGTGGTGGCCCCGCTGGCAGGGTCAGGCGGCTTTGGTTTCCTACCAGGAAGAGGCGGGTCAAGATCCTGCTCCTCCCCCGACCACCGAGGCGTTGTTGCAAATGTCGGAAGAGGTGTTTTCGCTGCGCCAGGAGCGCGCCCAACTGCGGGAGCAGTTGGACTTCAAAGACCGCGTTCTGGCCATGCTGGTGCACGATTTGCGCAGCCCCCTGACGGCTACAGCCCTGGCGGTCGAAACCCTACAGCAAGGGCGAGAAGGATCCCTGGACAAGGCGGTGGAGCGGCAGTTGTTCGAGCATGCCCGCCAGCAATTGCGCAAGATGGACAGCATGATCACCGATATTCTCGAGTCGGCCCGTGGCAGTGCCTCGGAGCTGCGGATTCGAGCCGTGGAAACTCAGTTGGCCAGCCTATGCCAGCCAGTGATCGAGGAGCTACTGCCTCGCATCCAAGCCAAGCAATTGCAGTTTCAAGCCGATATTCCGGTGGATCTGCCCACAGTTCACGTGGATCCCGACAAGATCCGCCAGGTTATTTTCAACCTGTTGGACAATGCCATCAAGTACACTCCCGCCGGGGGATCCATCCGCCTCAACATCCTCCACCGCACCAGCCAAAAGGTACAGGTGACCGTCAGCGACACCGGCCCTGGGATCCCGGAAGCCGAGCAAGAGAACATCTTCTCCGATGCGGTGCGCCTATCCCGCGACCAACAGCAGGAAGGCTATGGCATTGGCCTTTCCCTTTGCCGTCGCATCGTGCGCGCCCACTATGGCCAGATTTGGGTGGAATCGATCCTGGGCAAGGGCAGCAGTTTTCATTTCACCTTGCCGGTGTATCGACTCTGCGGTCGCTAGCCAAGCTTTGGCCCTCGCTTTTCCCTGTTTCTCCCGAGAGCATGATCGGCCAGAACCAGTGGGGGCGCATCAGGATCACGGTGTCGATGACGTGAATGATGCCGTTGTCCGCCTCGATATCCGCCTGGATAACGGTGGCATTGTTCACCTCAAACACGTCCCCCTCGATAAACAAATCGATGGGGGATCCCTCTACCGAGCCTACACGTTGGTACTTGGCCAAATCCGCCTTTTTCAGGCGACCGGGCACCACGTGGTAACACAAAATGCGAGTCAATTGGGGGATGTTTTGCACTAGGGTGGTGATGGTGCCGGGGGGCAACTTGGCAAAAGCCGCATCGGTGGGCGCAAAAACAGTGAAAGGGCCAGGGCCTTTCAAAGTATCCACCAAGTTTGCCGCCTTCACGGCTGTAACCAAGGTGGAAAAACCCTCAGCAGAAACTGCAATATCGACAATATCAGGCATGGCCAAGATCCTTGTTTTGCTGAAGTGGGAATAAAGGTCTGGACGGCAGGTTCAGAAGAGCAGTTGGGTCCAAGCAGGATCGGGAAAAGGGAAAGCCAAAACCGACCACCTGAAATCGGCGTAATTGTCCTCAACTAGCGGTAGTTTTGATCCTGAATATAGGAGAGGCGGGCTGCCTCGCGGATGCCGTATTCCGGTCGGGTGAAGCGATTGAGCTGTCCCTCAAAATAACGGCGGTTCATCATCAAATGCCGCGGGTTGGGATCGTCCAGAGGATACAAGAAAGCGGCTCTCCCCGCCTGGATCACGGCTGAAGTAACGTTGTACATGGAGCGCTGGAAGCTGATCCCAAGCTGGATCAGCATGTCGTCTTCACCACGGCAATGCTTGCGGTAATACTCCACCAAATACTGGGGCAAAAAGTGGTACATATCCTGGTGCAAAAGGGTCGGCGGGATCCCGGCACTGCCCACCGGAAACTTATCGGCGTAGAGAACCCCGTAGTGGAAATCCAATTGGTTGGTGGGAACTTCGTTGGCTTGGGCGTTGTAGGACTTGGTGCCGCGGAAGGGAGAGGTGCGATAAAACACCGCTTCCACATAGGGGAAAGCCGCCTCGTATAGCCAAGTGAATCCTTTGGATTTGGGCACAATGTCGTACCACTCTCCTCGAATGCGCACCCGGTGATAAATGGGCCGCCCGGCAACGGCGAAGATCCCGTTAACCAAAAAGTTCATCGCCTCCGGCACGCTGGTGATTTTGCCCTCGTCGTAGAGATCGCTCATCTCAAAAAAGACGGGGGCCATCACCTCCCAAAACAGGCCCAGCACCGAATACATGGTGGCCTGGCGGCAGAGTTCCAGAAACATGTCTGGAAAGAGCTTGTACAGGCCGGTCAAAAGGGGGTTGCCCTGGCAGTAGGCGCGGATGGCGCGGTCGGCATTTTGCTTGTATTCTTCCGAATCCATATAGGGATCCAGCAGGCCTCCCATATCCCGGTGCCAGAGCATGGCCCGCATACATTCTTCGGCAAATTCCATGTTGATGCGGTCATGCCAAAGGTGATGCAAAATCCGCGGCAGCTTGCGCTTGAGCTCCCCTTTTTCCATGAACTCCAGCAGTTCCGGGTGGGCCGTAGCGGGGCCGCGCCAAATGCGCAAATCGGCATTATCCCCCGCGTAGTGGTTGGCCAGCTTCAAATATTCTTCGGGAATGATGAACTTAAAAAAGGGCAAGGGATCCACAAACACCTGCTCGGCAATGTAGAGCAGATCGCGCCAGTAAAAGTCCATCGGCACCGCATAGGCTTTGTAGAGGCCGATAATTTGCATCAGGTTTTCCGGCGTATCCGGCAGCATCGATCCCCCTGCCTCGAGGCGATGCACCACCTCGGCAAAGGGATGGGTGGAAGGGGGGAGCTTGGGCGTAACCAGGGTCGTCGTCATGGAAAAAGTCTCCAACTCTTCACTGCCTTCGGCTAGGGGAGAAAGTCATGAGCTTGCGTTGTCCATCAGGGATCCCTGCAGCAAACTGGAGGGAGAAGAATGTTCGGCTTCCGCGATGACAAGCGTCTGGGCTTGAGCCACCTGGGTGGATAGAGTAAAGGCCAAGGTTTGGGGCCATTTCACCAGGTTCATGGGCTGGATCCCAAACCAGACGATCAAGGCAGTTAAAAGAAAGCCCGGGATCCGCTCCCAACCTTGCACCCGGGGGTAGTAGGCGGTGCGGTTGTCCAATTTGCCGAAGCAGGTGCGGTTGAGCAAAATCACAAAATACACCGCCGTCAAGCCGGTGCCGCAGATGCTGAGCAACGTGGGCAACGGAAAATCTTGGTAGCTGCCCTGGAAGATCAAAAACTCGGCCACAAAGCCCACCAAGCCCGGGATCCCGGCGCTGGCCATGCCGCCCAAGATCAACAGGGCGCTCACGGTGGGCAGGCCGCGCAGAGGATTGAGCAGGCCGTTGAGCACGTTCAGATCCCGCGTTCCCACCTTGCGCTCCACCAGGCCCACCAGATCAAACAGCAGCGCCAGAATCAGGCCGTGGGAGACCATCTGCACCATCGCCCCCGTCAGGCTAATCGGCGTGGCCGCCGCCATACCCAGCAGGATGTAGCCCATATGGCCGATGGAGCTGTAGGCCACCATGCGCTTGATGTCTTTTTGGGCGATGGCCGCCAAAGCCCCCGACAGCACAGCAATAGCCCCCCACCAGGCCAGCAGCCCACTCAGATCGGCCCAAGCCTGGGGAAACAACTGCAGCCCAAAGCGAAACAGACCATAGGTGCCCAACTTGGAGAGCACCCCTCCCAGCAGCACCGCCACCGGCGGGGAAGACTCGCCGTAGGCGTCGGGCAGCCAGGTGTGGAAGGGCACCAGCGGCATCTTGATGCCAAAGGCCACAATCAAAGCCAACAGGGCCAGGGTTTGGGCAGCGGGGCCCAGGGAGCTGATGCGAATCTCGGCCAGCTCAAAAGTATGGGGATCCCCCAGCCAGTAGACGGCCAGAAACGCCCCCAACAGGAAGACGGCGGAAACAGCGGTGTAGATCAAAAACTTGATGGCGGCATAATCCCGCTTGGGGCTGCCCCAGATGGAAATGAGCAAGTAGATCGGGATCAGCACCAGCTCGTAAAAGAGGAAAAACAACAGCAGGTTCTGGGCGGCAAAAGCCCCGTTGACCGACCCACTCATCAGCAGAATGCAGCCGTAAAAGAGATTGGGCCGCTTGGTCTCCGGCTCAGCCGTCAAAATGGCGATGAGAGTGAGCAGCCCGTTCAGGGCCACCATCAACAAAGCCAGCCCGTCCAAGCCCAGGGAGTAGCTCAGCCCGATTTGCGGGATCCAATCCCACCGCTGCTCCCACTGAAAGCCGGTCGCCTGCACGTCGAAGCGGGTAAACAGAAATAGCGAGATGGCCAACGGGATCCCGGCCAAGACCACCGCCAGCTTGCGCCCTCCCAAGCCCAGGAACAGCAGCAGGGATCCCAAAATCGGCAACACAATCAAGGCACTCAGCATGGTCTTTTCCCTCTTTCTTAAGGACTCCGTCCCCCTCTGCCTAGAGAATTAGCCAGCCCAGCAGGGCCACCCCCACCACAATCGTCAGCACATAGGCCTGCAACTGGCCGGAGGTGGTGTATTTCAAAACCTGACCTCCTGCCAGCACAACTAAGCTGGTCAAATTCACCACGCCGTCCACCACGTAGCGGTCAAAGAGGGCCGTAACCTCAGAAATGATGCGCACCACAAACACCACGCTGGCGCGGTAGAGCGTGGGGGTGTAGAAGTCGTTGGCCAGCAGATCCTGCCAGTCGGCCAAGAAAGCCCAGTCCACTGGCCGCCGCCCCCGCGGCAGGTACAGCCAGGCTCCCAACGCGATGCCCGCCAAGCTGGATCCGGCCATCACCGCAATCGGGATCCCCTGCAGAGCCGGCAAGAGATCCAAGGCCGCCAGAATCATCGGCACATGCAGCGTCACCCCCATCATGGCCGTGCTGGGCAACATCATCGGCCAGTGCACCTCTGGGGAGCGCTCGCTCATCTGCTGCGGCTTGCCTCCCCAAACCAGGCCGAATACCCGCGTCAGCCCCAGCGCCGTTACCGCGTTGGTGACCAGCACCACTGCCGCCCACAGCCCCTGCCCCGATTGCGCCAACTGCTGCCACAGATCCGTCAGCACCCAGAAGGAGCCGAAAGGCGGCAGGGCCACCATGCCGGCCATCCCCGTCAAAAAGCACAGGCCGGAAATGGGCCGCCGCGACCACAAGCCCCCCAGATAGCGCAGATCCTGGGTAATGCTGTTCCAGATCACCATGCCCAGCGCCATCACCAGCAAGGCCATCGCCGGCGCATAGGTGAGCAGCAGTTGGTAGGCCTGTTGCGTGTGTCCTGTGCCCACCGCTACAAAGATCAAGCCCATGTAGGCGCTCACCAGGTAGGACAAGGCCCGCTTGGCATCAATTTGGGCCAGGGCCACCAGGGATCCCCCCACTGCCGTCAGCCCCCCGATCACCAGCATCAGCCGCAACACCGTCGGGGAAAGCTCATAGAGCGGCTGCAGCCGAATCAACACCCAAGCTCCTGTGCCCACCACCACCGCATTGCGCAAGATCGTAGAGGGGATCGGCCCTTCCATCGCCTCATCCAGCCACAGATGCAGAGGGAACTGGGCACACTTGCCCACAGGGCCGGCCAGCAACCCCAGCCCCACCAAGGCGATCAAGTTCGGATCCACAGAGATAGCTCCTGCCTGCACCGACTTTGCCCAAGCCGTCAAGTCCTCAAACTCCCAGGATCCCGTCAAAGGATAGATGGCGATGACCCCCATCAAGAGCAACAGGTCGCCGATGCGCTTGGTTAGAAAAGCATCCCGGGCCCCAGTTACCACCAGCGATTGGTTAAACCAAAAGCCCACCAACAGGTAGGTGCCCAGAGTCAAAATCTCCAGGATGACGTAGCTGAAAAACAAAGAGTCGCACAGAGCCAGAGCGCACATCCCCCCCTCAAACAGGCCCAGCAGCGAGAAGAACCGCGCCCAGCCCCAGTCCATTTCCATGTAGCCAAAGCCGTAGATCTGGGCCGCCAGGTTTAGCCCCGTCACCACGGCGCAGGCCCCCAGCGTTAGCGATGAAACCTGCAGCGGCAGCTCCAACACCAGATCCCCTACCTGCAGCCAGGGCAGCCGAATCACCTGCGCCGGCTGATCCCAAATCGCCACCAGCGCCCCCACACTGTGCAAGAACGCCACCAAGGTCAGCAGCGCATTTAGATAGCCCGCCGGTCGGGGGCCGGTGCGCCGGGTGATCCCAGGGGACCAAATCAACGCCCCCAGCCACGCCACTAGCGCATAGAGGGGAATTAACCACGCGGTTCTGACCAGCCCGTCCAAACTCATAATCCTCCTTACGGCCAGGAATCCCGCCTGACCCCATCGCCTACTGAGATCCTGTAAAAAATCTTAAGAGGCATCCTAGTGGCAAACTAGGATAGACAAAAATCAAGTTTTCCGATGAAGGCTATAGATTTCTAGCTAGGGAAGCGGAAACCTTCTCGCAGGCAACACAGACAGGCAGGAACCGTTGCCGGAGGGCTCCAGGTGGAGAGGGCCTCGGCCAAGGGACAGCTTGGCGCAAAAAGTAGAGGGATCCCCTTTTCCAGCGGGGATCCCCGTCGAGCTTTGGATGTCATCGTCGACTGTGAGCCTTGGTTCCTCAGCAGGAGGTAAGACTTGCCTTCATGGGCCTAGGTCAGCTCTCCGACTTGCTGGAAGTCTGCACGTACAAGATCACCAGGAAGATCGAGGGTACCAGAATAACCAAAATGGTGGCCAAAAGGCCCAGGTAGTTCGTCTCCATAGCTGCACACGCCGCAAACCCAACTGGCAGCTAGCATACCATTCTCAGGTACGCCTTGCCCAAAAGCGGCCAAGCCGGCTCTAGGGTTTCGTCTTCACCGCAACATCCCCCAATACCTTCGTCTGGCAGGCGAGACGATAGGTATCGGGCTTGCGCTTGAGCTTGCGGTTTTCCGCCTCGGTGCGGGGAGAGAGGTTCTCGGCTCCCTCGACGATCTCCACCACACAGGTGCCACACTGGCCGTTGCCGCCGCAGTTGAGCAGCTTGGCCATCATCTTGTAGAGGTCGATCTGGTTCTCCAGCGCCTTCAAGCGCAGGTTAGCGCCTTCCGCGACGACGATCTCTCTATTCTCGTTGACAAAGCGAATCGTTGCCATAATCTCGCCCGAAACCACGACACCTTTCAGATTGAGCCAGGAAAGCTCCAGGGTTTGCTAAGTATTGTTACACTTTAAATCATATTTTTAATCTTTGGCGAGAGATCTGGGAAGATGATGGCAGATAAGAGGGCATCCCGCCTGAAGCCGCTCAGGTCAGTTGCGTTTCGTTATACTGTTTGATGCCTGTGATGAAAATTCTGAGAGCGATGTCCTCACTGGGTGCGCTCTTGGGTTAGGTGGGTGCGGCACCCCTCGACACTGAAGAGACTGCTTAGGTAAGGATCCCAGGTGAAGATGTCGGCTTCAGTTTTTTGACTGGATATCGCGCAAGTGTTGGAGAACGTGGAGGATCGAGCTTTATGGGACTACCGTGGTACCGGGTCCACACCGTTGTATTAAATGACCCAGGTCGCCTGATCGCGGTACACCTGATGCACACTGCGCTGGTGGCAGGTTGGGCCGGATCGATGGCGCTGTATGAAACGGCTATTTTCGATCCATCGGATCCTGTCCTGAATCCGATGTGGCGTCAGGGCATGTTCGTCATGCCATTCATGGTGCGTCTGGGGGTGGTCAACTCCTGGGGCGGCTGGAATATCTACGGCGAGAGCGTGGCCAATCCCGGCTTCTGGACGTTTGAAGGGGTAGCCACTGCTCACATTGTTTTGTCTGGCTTGCTCTTTTTGGCCGCCTGCTGGCACTGGGTGTACTGGGATCTGGAGCTGTTCCGGGATCCCCGTACCGGCGAGCCGGCTTTGGACTTGCCGAAGATTTTTGGGATCCACCTGCTCTTGGCCGGGATCCTTTGTTTCGGCTTTGGGGCTTTTCACCTGACGGGGGTGTTTGGCCCAGGGATGTGGGTCAGCGACCCCTACGCGACGACAGGGCATGTGCAGCCGGTGGCGCCGGAGTGGGGGCCGGCAGGGTTTAACCCCTACAACGCTGGCGGGGTGGTGGCCCACCACATTGCCGCGGGCATCGTGGGCATCATTGCCGGCCTGTTTCACATTACAGTACGCCCACCCCAACGCCTCTACAAGGCTCTGCGCATGGGGAACATTGAGAGCGTGCTCTCCAGCTCGATTGCGGCCGTGTTTTTTGCCGGCTTTGTGGTGGCCGGGACGATGTGGTACGGCAGTGCCACCACTCCTGTGGAGCTGTTTGGCCCCACCCGCTACCAATGGGATTCCGGTTACTTCAACCAGGAAATTAACCGGCGCGTCAATGCCGCTATGGAGGCCGGGATGACCCGCAGCGAGGCCTACAATTCTCTCCCCAAGTCGCTGCTCTTCTACGATTACGTGGGTAACAGCCCGGCCAAGGGTGGTTTGTTCCGGGCTGGTCCGATGAACAAGGGAGACGGTATTGCTATCGAGTGGCTGGGCTACCCCGTCTTCCGGGACCGTGAAAGTCGGGAGCTGACGGTGCAACGCATGCCCAACTTCTTCGAGACGTTCCCCGTCATCCTGCGGGACGCCGATGGCGTGGTGCGGGCGGACATTCCCTTCCGGCGCGCCGAGTCACGCTACAGCTTTGAGCAGGTGGGCGTGACGGTGGAGTTCTACGGCGGCAAGCTGGACGGTCAGGTGTTCACTGACCCGCCAACGGTTAAAAAGTATGCCCGTATGGCTCAGTTGGGCCAGCTCTTCGAGTTCGACCGCGAAACGCCTAAGGCCGACGGCACTTTCCACACCAGCCCCCGCGGTTGGTTTACCTTCGCCCACGCGGTCTTTGCGCTGCTGTTCTTCTTCGGGCACATCTGGCACGGCGCCCGTACTCTCTTCCGGGATGTGTTCGCCGGTATTGACCCGAACATGAGCGAGGAAATGGTGGAATTCGGCGTCTTCCAGAAAGTGGGGGATCCCACCACGCGCAAGGTGCAAGAAGCGTAAGGCTTTCTCGCGGGATGACCGCCGGCACTCTGTTTCTCTGGGGAGAGGGGGTGCTGGCGGCTTTGAGCTAATCTGGAATCAAGCCCCCTTAGGATTCTGATTTGGAGGTTGGTATGGAAGCCATCACCTACACCTTTATTCTGTTTTTGACGCTGGGCCTTCTGTTTTTTGCCGTCGCCTTTCGCGAAACTCCTAGGATTCAGAAGAAGTAACCTGCGCCAGGGGCTGCTGTTGTCGGCTTGCTGAGAGTGTTGAGTGGGTTGAGGCGGCCAAAAGAGACGGCAGTTGTACCCCGTACAAGGCCGGAAAAATCCCCGGCCTTGTTTTTGTTTTGTTTTCAGAGGGCGCTCGGTTCCAGGCTGGTAGAGTATCCCCCAGGCAACCCAGCAAAGCTGTTTTCAAAACGGTAGCTGTCCTCTCCTGCTGGCAGAGGGGGTAGCTACTGGCGCTACTTTATTGAGCTTTATTGAGATTTGTTATCAGTATTTTGGAGGGGGAGCTCTTGTCCCACTGCTCGAATGGGATGGCTAGAATTGCTTCGGGATGGTTTCCAGAACTACGGGGATTGCTGCGGCTCGAGTTCGCAACCAAGTCAACTTCAGGTTAGCGATGGCAACAGTGCTGCTGGTGGAAGACGATCCAATTAACGCCCGCGTTTTCGACAAAGTGTTGCGGCGGCGAGGCGGGTTTGAGGTCTTTCACAGCCAGGATGTGGAGGAGATCCTACGGCTGGCGCAGGCGCACGAGGTGGACGTGATTTTGCTGGATGTCTCCCTTTCTCAAAGCACCTTTCGTGGCGAGGCCGTGGACGGGATCCGCATTGCCCAACTGCTGAAGGGGGATCCCAAAAGCAGCTCCATTCCCATCATTTTGGTGACGGCCCATGCCATGCGGGGCGACCGCGAGGCCTTTTTGGCTCAAAGTGGGGCCGATGGCTACATCGCCAAGCCGGTGGTGGATCACGAGGAGATGGTGAACCAGGTGCGCAGGGTGTTGGCTCAGGCCCAGCAGGGCTAACTGGACAGGCTTTGGACAATGGACTGCCAAAAGGGGATCCCATCCTGCCCCAGCAAGTCGGGATCCGCCGCCCGCTCCGGGTGAGGCATCAGGCCGAGGATGCGACCGCTAGGGTCACAAATGCCGGCGATGTTGTCCACCGAGCCATTGGGCGCGACCGGAGCATAGCGAAAGACGATCTGCCCCCTGTCCTGCAACTGCTTGAGGGTATCGGCATCGCAGACGTAGCGGCCTTCCCCATGGGCGATGGGCAGGGTCAGGGTGGCTCCGCAAGGGTAAGCGCTGGTCCAGGGCAGGTCTTGCCGCTCCACGCGGATCCCTACCCGGTCGCAGATAAAGTGCAGGTTGGCGTTGCGCACCAGCGCCCCCGGCAGCAGACCGGCTTCTGTCAAGATCTGGAAGCCGTTGCAAATGCCCAGGACATAGCCCCCCCGCGCCCCATGCTCGGCCAGGGATCCCATCACTGGCGCAAAACGGGCCAGCGCCCCAGCTCGTAGATAATCCCCGTAGCTGAAGCCCCCTGGCAGCACCACCACATCCAGCCCCGATAAATCGGTTTCCCGGTGCCAGATGAGTCGCGTCGGGCAGCCCAAGAGGCCGCGGGTTACCCAGGCCACGTCGCGGTCACAATTGGAACCGGGGAAAACGACAATGCCAAACCTTACCTTGGCCATGGGGATCCCTTGCTGTGAAAACAAAAAGGTGGTGAGGGCTAGGCGTGAGCAATCAACTCTCTACAGGATCCACTTGGATTTGATAGGTCTCGATGACCGGATTGGCCAGCAGTTGCTCGCACAGCTCGTTCACCTGCTCTCGGGCAGTTTCGGCGTCAGGGGCCTCTAGCCGCAGTTGGATGTGTTTGCCAATGCGCACTCCCTGCACCTGGGTATGCCCTAACTGATGCAAGCTAGCCTGGAGAGCAGCCCCAGCAGGATCAAGTACCGAGGGGCGCAGGTGGATCTGAATCTGGGCCTGGAACTGCATAGAATAAAGCTGGACTTCTACAAGTGTATAGCTGGATGTCGCTTGCTTGAGGTCAGCTTATGGATGCGGCGCGCGTCGTGGCCATTGCCCAGAATGTTTTCCGGGAAACGATTCGGGATCGCGTTCTCTATCTGGTGATGGTGTTTGCGGTGGCCATGTTGGGAGCCATCGTTTTGATCCCCCAGGTAGCCAACCAGGCCCACAACAAGATCATTGCCGATCTGGGTCTGGCCGCTATCCACTTCCTGGCGCTGGTGGTGGCTATTTTCGTCGGCACCGGGCTGGTGAATAAAGAGATCGAGAGGCGCACGGTCTATGTGCTGATTGCCAAGCCCATGAGCCGGGCGGAGTTTATTGTCGGCAAGCATCTGGGCCTGTCGGCTTTGCTGTCGGTGCTGCTAGCAATGATGACGGCCGTCTTTTTGCTCAGCCTGCTGTTGGTGCAGGCCCCCATTTCCCCCTGGGCCATTCTCTGGGCAGTAGTTTTCACCTTTTTGGAACTGGTGCTGATTGTGGCGGCAGCGCTGCTGTTTGGGGTTTTTACCTCTCCAATTTTGGCCACCCTCTACACCATTGCCCTGTTCATTATGGGCCACGCCAGCCGCGCCCTGCTGCAGTTAAGCAAGCTGGTGGAAGACGCAGGTTTTGGCAAGGTGTTCGAGGTCATTTACTTGGTCTTGCCGGATCTGGAGCGCTTTAATCTAAGAGATGCTGCCGTTTACGGCCAAATTCCTCCGCCCACCCAGCTCCTTGGCGACGCGCTTTACGGTCTGATCTACACCGTTTTGCTGCTCATTTTGACGGTGCTGGTGTTTGCCCGGCGTGAGTTCTAATAAGCTCTCGTGGGGCTCTAGTTGAACCTTTTTTGCTCCCTCTCTCATGCAACTTTTCCACTTCCACACCCCTGAGCAAGTCCCTCCGGCAGGGATCCCAGCCTGCGCAGTGGCCATCGACGTGCTGCGGGCCACCACCACCATCGCCGCAGCTCTGGCGGCAGGGGCAGAGGCCGTTGAGGTGTTTGCCGACTTGCAGTCCTTGCAAGCGGCCAGCCGGAGCTGGCCGGCCTCCAAACGGCTCTTGGCCGGGGAGCGAGGCGGCAAAACGGTGACGGGATTTGACCTAGGCAACTCCCCCCGCGAGTACACCCCAGAGCGCGTGCGGGACCAGCGCATCTTCATGAGTACCACCAACGGCACCCGCACCCTGCAGCGCTTAGAAAGGATCCCAGTGTTGATCACAGCAGCCCTGGTGAACTTGGGAGCAGTGGTGGAGTTTCTCAGGCAAGGAGCTTTTGCCGAGGTGTGGCTGGTGGGAGCTGGCTGGGAGGGGGCTTTTGCTTTGGAAGACACCGCCTGTGCCGGAGCCATTCTGCATCGCCTGGGCTGTTCGGAGGAGCAGTTGGGCAACGACGAGGCAGTAGCCGCCCTGGCCCTCTACCAAACTTGGCAAGACAATCTCCTGGGCCTGTTGCGGCGCTCCAGCCATGGGCAGCGGCTACTGGCCATTAGCCCTGAAAGCGACAGGGACCTGGCCTATTGTGCGGAGTTGGATCGGCTCTCAGTGGTGCCCCGGCAGATTCAGCCCGGCGTTTTGGCCCTCGCCGGCTAGCTGGACTGGGGTGTCTCGGCGGCAACAGCCAAAGCCTTCTGGTGCAGCCACTCCTGCCATTCTCCCGGGATCAACTTGCTGTGAAACGCATCTCCGGAGACAAACACCTCCTGCTGGTTTTGGGCCAAAACAAAAATGGAGCGGCGGTCGAAATGGGAGGTGAGCTTGTAGAGGGTGTAGGGGCCTTCGGAGTAGAGGGTTAAAGTTTCCTGATCCAGGCCGTGGCGGCTGCTTTGGCCGCGGGCTCGCAGGATCATGTTGATCAATTGTTCGTAGTACATACAACCCTTCCCGACGAGGTAGGGAACATCCCTGGGCACGACCTCAACAGCCAAGGCGGCTGCCGAGGCTTGGGCGGCTCGCGTGAGCCCAGTATAACTCCCGGCTCAGGCAACACTGAGCCCAACAGAGCAGGTGAGTTCAACCAAGGCAGCGGCAAATGCGATAAATAGTAAGGCAAACCGTCAGTTTTGCAATTCTGCACAGGCAGCCCCCATGGCCACTACGGCGCCTCACTCTCTTCCTCCCACCAATCCTGTCCGCGTCGCCATCGTCGGGGCCTCCGGCTATGGAGGGGTGCAGTTGGTGCGGCTGCTCAGCGAGCATCCCGGCGCGCAGATCACCTACCTGGCCGGTCAAGACAGCGCCGGCAAACGCTACGGGGATCTCTACCCTCACCTGGCCCAAGCGGTGGATTTGACCATCCAGCCGGTAGATGTGGAGGCCATTGCCGCCAGCAGCGACGTTGTCTTCCTCTCTCTGCCCAATGGCCTGGCAGCAGACTTGGCGCCGCCTTTGCTAGCCAAAGGGTGCAAAGTTCTAGATCTCTCGGCAGACTATCGCTTTCGCAACCTGGCCACCTACCAATCCTGGTATCGCTTGGGGCAGACGGATCCCAACTGGCCCAGCCCTGCCTATCGCCAGGCCAACGAGCAAGCGGTCTACGGGCTGCCAGAACTCTACCGGGAGGCCATTGCCCAAGCCCAACTGGTAGCCTGCCCCGGCTGCTACCCCACCGCCTCCCTGTTGGCGGTTGCCCCCCTGCTGCGGCAGGGGTTGGTGGAGCTGGACAGCCTTATTTTCGATGCCAAGTCCGGCGTCTCTGGCGCGGGCCGCACCCCCAAGCTGGGATCCCTATTTGCCGAGGTAGATGGCTCTCTGGGGGCCTATGGCGTGGCCCAACACCGGCACACACCCGAGATCGAGCAGGCCTGCAGTGACCTCACCCACACTCCCATCACTGTACAATTTACGCCCCACCTCGTGCCGATGGTGCGGGGTATCCACGTCACCTTGTACGCCAACCTGCGGGATCCCGGCCTTGTGGGCGAAGATCTCATCACCATTTACAACGCCTTCTATCGCCAATCCCCCTGGGTCAAGGTGCTGCCCCGCGGCGTTTACCCGCAAACCAAGTGGGTTGCCGGCACCAACACCTGCATGATTGGGGTGGAAGTGGATACCCGCACCAACCGAGTCATTGTCCTGTCGGTAATCGACAACCTCATGAAGGGACAGGCCGGGCAAGCGGTGCAATGCCTCAACCTAATGATGGGGTGGCCGGAAACCTTGGGCCTACCACAGCTCGCCTTTTACCCCTAGCTATAATGCCGGTAATGCCCCTGAGGCCAAGTTTGCCCATGCCTGAGTTCTTCTCCCCCAATCTCGATCCCAACGCTGCCCCACCTGCCGCGCCGGCGAACTCTCCACCTTCTAGGGCCGGGGATCTGAACTGGGAGGAGCTGTGGCGGCAACTGGAGGCGGGCTGGCAGGAGCTGCCCCGACGCTCCGAAGAAACAGTGCAGCAGACCCTAGCTCGTTGGCAACTGGAGTGGGGCGGCTTGTGCCGCGAGGCGCGAGATCGGCTGCAGGCAACTCTAGACAAAGCCAGAGCCACAACCTCTCCAGAGCCCCTCCGGCGAGAGCTGCAAGCGCTTTTGCCTCTGCTCAACCCCTGCCAATGGGAGGTGGTCATCGGCTCTCTGGAACGGGCCGCCGACCGAGCCTGGGTGGCCAGCCTGCTGTATCACAGCCTGCAGGAGCCACCACACCCCGAAGCAGCCACCAACGGCATCCCTGCCTGGGCGGGGGCCTTGACCTCTGAGCAGCGCTCTACCTTGGAGGCGATGAGCCTGCGGGCCTATGGCAACAGCCGCCTACCTTTGGTGATGGACAAAAGCGGCGAGATCCAAGTGGAAGCCTCAGCCGCCCTCTTGGCCGCCCTTATTGCTGTCGAGATCGGCAGCGTGGGATCCGCAGGCGCCCTCTCTTTGCTGGGCACACCGGAGCTGCGCAAGCTCTTGAATGCCGAGGGCAAGCTGCGGCGCAGCGTCTTAAAACAGGGGCGAACTGCCCTCACAGAAGAGGAATGGCAAACTCTGCGCCAGTGGCTTGATCCCAAGGGATCCCCCCCCGACTGGTACCTCTCCCTCACCCAAGTGGGGATCCAAACCACCCAAGTGGGGGACTATCTGGCGCGGCGGCTGCGGGAGTTTTTCCAGAGCGAGTGGATCAAGCTGGCGATCCCGCCCCTGTACCACTTGGTTATCGACGCCGTGCGGCTGTTGACGGGAGAAGTGTTTCTCAGCGTGGGCACAACCCTAGAATCGGCTTTGGAGTCGGCAGAGGCGGGGCGACGCCTGGAGTTGCTGCTGCAAGCTTTGCCCCAGGCCCGGCACATTCCCAGTCCCAAGCGCATCCAAGCCGCTCTTCCCGCCGTTGTGGAGGCTGCTGAGACAACCCTCAGGCCGCTCTTGGCGCGCCAGTTGATGACGGTGGCCGACATCTTCGACCCGCCCATTCGCAACGAAAGCCTCAACGAATTGGGGCGGCAACTCAACCTCTGGAATCCCTTGCAGTTTTTGCTCACCTGGGGTACGTCTGGCTGGCTGGGCGCTCTGCTAGATGAGATCAAAAAATTGCAGCAAACCTACCCGGAAATGCCCTTGTGGGAGAGCTATCGGCAAGGGGTTGAGACGGCAGTGCAAGCGCCTCGAGTGATGGATCAGGCGGAAGCCTTGCGCCTTACCGCCAAGAGCTTGGATCCCAAGATAGAACCGTCGGACGACTAACCTAGCGCAGGCGTACCCTACCCCCTCAGCCGAAGTGCCCCCATCTGCGGGCGTATTCAGCATCGCATAGGGCACAAACTTAAGGCCGAAAAGTCCCAAAAAGTTGGACTTAAAATCTCAGCTTGGTTGATATCCTAAAAGCAGACAGACATAGAAACAATACAATTGCTCTTTTGGTAGCTATAGACTTTTTTCTATCTTCTGGCGATTCTCGAGGGAGTTGCTCTCCGGTGGCAGAGTGCTTTAAGCAAAACGGCTCAACGGACTGGGGATCCCTGCCCCATGGCGGCTATCACTGGGATGGCTGTGCCGAGCCGTTTTTCGAGGGCTGGTACAGCCGGGTCACTTTACCTGGGGATCCGCCCCTCAGCTTTGCCTTCATGTACGCCATCGACCCCAGGCGGGGAGGCATGGCGCAGGTGTTGGGGCCAGACGAGGAGCTGCATTGGCGCACCTTCCCCAATCCACAGCGCTTCTGGGCCAGTTGGCGGCACCTGGCCTTGGGGCACGCTGGCGGGCCAGGCGAGAGCTGGCGAGGGCTGCAGGAGCCCCTCACCTTCTTCCAACACACCGCCAGCGGCTACCAATACACCGCCCACCTCAACCAGGGGATTTTGCCAGATCCTGTCAGAGGCGAGGCCATCCGCTGGCTCTATCGCATTCAACTCTGCTCTGCCTACGGGATCCCGCCGCGGGCCACCATGGGAGCCTGGTCTTATCTGCCCATCTTCGAGCCGGGCTGGCAGATCCTGATGAGCCACGGCCTGGCCAGCGGCTGGGTGGAGTGGCGGGGCAGGCGCTTCGAATTCGAGCAGGCCCCCGCCTACGCCGAAAAAAACTGGGGACAAAGCTTCCCTCGCCGCTGGTTTTGGATCCAGTGCAACGCCTTTCCCAACCATTCCGGCCTCAGCCTCACCTGCGCCGGAGCCGAGCGGCAGGTGCTCACCCGCCCCGAAGAAGTCGCCCTGATCAGCCTGCACGGCGGGGGATCCCAGCCTTTTTTGGAGTGGCGGCCCGGCCAAGCTCGGCTAACCTGGCAGGTGGATCCCTGGGGATCCTGGCAGGTGCGCGGCGAAGACGCCCGTTGGTGCATCCAACTGGAAGGTCACACCCAGCGGCCTGGGCAAACCGTCTTCACCCCTGGCCCGGAAGGGATGCGGCGCAACTGCCGCGACACCCTGGCCGGCCATCTGCAGGTGCGGCTGTGGCAGCGCAACGGCCAGGTCTGGACGCAGGTGCTTGCGGCCAGCAGCTCCCAAGCCGGCCTCGAGGTGGGGGGAGAAGTTCCGCGATCCTGGCCAGGGCATTGTTGAACGTTGGCGGATATCTACACCCCCGTTGGACTTCCCAAAAAACGCTCTTGTGCTAGAATACCTAAGCCACATTGATAAGCTTCCATCTCTGGATAGGAGAGACGGGTCTTCAACCGTGGCTGTTTCGCTTTTCTTGCAGGTAGATAGCTTGCGCCTGTAGCTCAGTGGACTAGAGCACGTGGCTACGGACCACGGTGTCGGGAGTTCAAATCTCTCCAGGCGCGTCACGATCCCAGATGATTTTTCGTCTGGGGTATTTACCGTCCCTTAGTTGGCCTGAATCCTGTGTTAGGATTAGGCCTATCAAGTCCGCCTTGATGCAGGCGTAGGGAGCCCGAGGATCATGTTTGAACGCTTTACGGAAAAAGCCATCAAGGTGATCATGCTGGCCCAGGAGGAGGCCAGACGGTTGGGTCACAATTTCGTTGGCACCGAGCAAATCTTGTTGGGGTTAATCGGCGAGGGCACTGGGGTCGCCGCCAAAGTTCTCAAGTCCATGGGAGTGAACTTGAAGGACGCCCGCATTGAAGTCGAGAAAATTATTGGCCGGGGATCCGGCTTTGTGGCCGTCGAGATCCCTTTCACTCCCCGCGCCAAGCGAGTGCTGGAGCTCTCCTTAGAAGAAGCTCGCCAGCTCGGCCACAACTACATCGGCACTGAGCACCTGCTCCTGGGCCTGATCCGCGAAGGGGAAGGGGTAGCTGCTCGCGTCCTGGAAAACCTGGGGGTGGATCTGTCCAAGGTGCGCACCCAGGTGATCCGCATGTTGGGCGAGACCGCCGAAGTGACGGCAGGGGGTGGGTCTTCCAGCCGCACCAAGACGCCAACCCTGGACGAATTCGGCTCCAACCTCACCCAATTGGCCCAAGAGGGCAAGCTGGATCCCGTGGTGGGTCGGACGCGGGAGATCGAGCGCGTGATCCAGATCTTGGGCCGCCGCACCAAGAACAACCCCGTTCTTATCGGCGAGCCGGGCGTGGGCAAGACCGCCATCGCCGAAGGTCTGGCCCAGCGCATCGTGCAGGGGGACGTGCCCGACATCTTGGCCGACAAGCGGGTGGTCAGCCTGGATATCGGCCTGTTGGTGGCTGGCACCAAGTACCGCGGCGAGTTTGAGGAGCGCCTCAAGAAGATCATGGATGAGATCCGCAACGCCGGCAACATCATCCTGGTCATCGACGAGGTGCACACCCTCATTGGAGCCGGGGCTGCCGAAGGGGCCATCGATGCCGCCAACATCCTCAAGCCGGCTTTGGCCCGCGGCGAGCTGCAGTGCATCGGCGCCACCACGCTGGATGAGTACCGCAAGCACATCGAGCGGGATGCCGCCCTGGAGCGTCGCTTCCAGCCCATCATGGTGGGCGAGCCGAGCGTTTCAGAGACGATCGAGATCCTGTTTGGCCTGCGGGAGCGCTACGAGCAGCACCACAAGCTGAAGATCTCCGACGCGGCCTTGGAGGCAGCGGCCAAGCTGGCCGACCAATACATCTCTGACCGCTTCCTGCCGGACAAGGCCATCGACCTCATCGACGAGGCGGCTTCGCGGGTGCGCCTGATCAACTCGCAACTGCCGCCGGCGGCGCGGGAGCTGGATCAGGAGCTGCGGCGGGTGCTTAAGGAGAAGGATGCCGCGGTGCGGGCCCAAGACTTCGACAGGGCCGGCGAGCTGCGGGATCGGGAGATGGAGATCAAGCAGCAGATCCGCGCCATTGCGGCGGCCAAAAAAGCCGAGGAAAGCAGCCGCCAAGAGATGCCAGAGGTCACCGAAGAGGACATCGCCCAAGTGGTGAGCGCCTGGACGGGCGTGCCAGTGGCCAAGCTGACCGAGAGCGAGTCGGAGAAGCTGCTGCACATGGAGGAAACCCTGCACCAGCGCATCGTCGGCCAAGATGAGGCGGTGCGGGCCATCTCGCGGGCCATTCGTCGGGCTCGCGTGGGGCTGAAAAACCCCAACCGTCCCATCGCCAGCTTCATCTTCTCCGGCCCAACAGGGGTAGGCAAAACCGAGCTGACCAAAGCCCTGGCGGCCTACTTCTTCGGCTCCGAGTCGGCTATGATCCGCCTCGACATGTCGGAGTACATGGAGCGGCACACGGTCAGCAAGCTGATCGGATCCCCGCCCGGATATGTCGGCTACAACGAGGGGGGGCAGCTTACGGAAGCGGTGCGGCGCCGTCCCTACACGGTGGTGCTCTTCGATGAGATCGAGAAGGCCCACCCGGACGTGTTCAACCTGCTGCTGCAGATCCTGGAGGACGGCCGCCTGACCGACGCCAAGGGCCGCACGGTGGACTTCAAAAACACCCTGATCGTGATGACCTCGAACATTGGCTCGAAGGTCATCGAGAAGGGTGGTGGCAGCCTCGGCTTCGAGTTCAACACCAACGACGAAGATGCGAACTACAACCGCATCCGCAACTTGGTGCACGAGGAGCTGAAGCAGTACTTCCGCCCCGAGTTCCTCAACCGGGTGGACGAGATCATCGTCTTCCGGCAACTGACCAAGGAGGAAGTGAAGCAGATCGCCGACATCCTGCTCAAGGAAGTGTTCGACCGCATGAAGGAGAAGAAGATTTACCTCACGGTCAGCGATCGCTTCAAGGATCTGCTGGTGGAGGAGGGCTACAACCCCAGCTATGGGGCACGTCCGCTGCGCCGTGCTATTCAGCGCCTGTTGGAAGACATCCTGGCAGAAGAGATCTTGACTGGCCACGTCAAAGAGGGATCAGAAGTCCTCATCGATGTGGACGAGGAGCGTAAGCCCAAGGTGCTGGTCACGGAGCCGGAGCGGGTGCTCTTGCCCCAGGGAGCGGAGTAAAGCTGCCGCCTCCCCTTCAGGTTCTGGTTCTTAGGAAGACAAGGGATCCGCTGCTGTTCTCGGATCCCTTGCTCTTGTCCTTCATCTGTGCTGTCGTTCTAGGAAGTTGTCTCTAGAGTCAAGGGATTGGCCGTAGGAGAACTTTGGCATGGTGCAATCGACCTACTACTATGGCGGCGCTCCGGTTCGGACTCCGCCTCCCGATTTGGCTTCGCTGCTGCTGCAAGAGCGCATTGTCTATCTGGGTCTGCCCCTGGCCGAGGAGGCGAATGCCAACGTCACCAAGCTGATTGTGGAACAATTGCTGTATTTGCAGTACGAGGATCGGGAAAAGCCGATCAAGATGTACATCAACTCGACGGGCACCTACAGCTACGACACGGCAGCTTTTGCCATTCTGGATACGATGAACTACATCAAGCCGCCGGTGCATACCATCTGCATTGGCAATGCCATTGGCATGGCGGCCATGCTGTTGGCGGCGGGCGCCAAGGGGTTCCGGGCCAGTTTGCCCAATGCCACGATCGTGCTGCATCAGCCGTATGGGGGCACCCGTGGACAGGCCAGCGATATTGAAATTCGCACCCGCGAGATCTTGACCTTGCGCAACATGATGCTGGAGGAATTATCTCGCAGCACGGGCCAGCCCATAGAGCGCATCAAGAAGGATACGGAGCGGCTGTTTTTCATGACTCCGGAAGAGGCCAAAGCCTACGGTCTTATCGATCAGGTGTTGACCAGCTCCAAAGCCCTGCCGAAGTTGGCAACAGCCAAAAGCTGAAGCAGAGGGATCCGTCGATGGTTCAGGTCCCTGTACAGCCTTTAACGGCGGAGGAGTACCTACGCCTCAAAAGCTGGCCTTATGAAGGACGGCTTGAACTTGAAGACGGGTATATTCGGGAAGTGCCAACTGAGGAGCGCATTAACACCCTCATTGAGCTGTTTCTGATTGCGGAATTGCTCAAGTTTTTGCCCGTCCAACGCCTGAGCTTGGGCCAAGTTGAGGTCGAAGTGCCCGCAGCCAAGGCTCGGTTTCGCAACCCAGATGTGATGGTTTTACATCCTGACCATGTGAGCTTGCTGGGGAACGGTCGCGGAACCCTTCGGCTGCCCATGCCCCCGCCGCTGCTGGTGGTGGAAGTGGTTTCTCCTGGAATAGACAATGAAAAACGTGATTATAACGTGATTATCAAGACAAGCGCAAAGACTATGCTGCCCGTGGGATCCTGGAATACTGGATTGTGGATCCCGCCAAGCAGTCGGTGTCGCGCTGGGTTGGCGGGGAATACGAAGACGAGGTTAAAACCGGCCCTGAACGCATTGTTTCCTCGGTTTTGCCCCAGCTAGATTTAAGCGCGCAAGACCTCTTGCAAGCGCATCGTTCTGTGTAGTGTTCTGTACTTTGCCAGGAGAAACTTATGCCGATTGGAGTGCCTCGCGTTCCCTACCGTCTGCCCGGTGAGCCCTACAGCCAGTGGATCAGCCTCGACGACCGCCTGTACCAAGAGCGGATCTTGTTTATCGGCGAGCCCATCGACGACAACCTGGCCAATACCATCGTGGGGGTGATGCTCTACCTCAACTCCCAGGATCCGCAAAAGGATATTGTGATGTACATCAACTCTCCTGGTGGCTCTGTAACGGCGGGCATGGCCATTTACGACACCATGAACCACGTCAAGCCCGACATTGTTACCGTTTGCGTGGGCCAAGCAGCCTCGATGGGGGCCTTCTTGCTGGCTGCCGGCACCAAGGGAAAACGCTTTGCCCTGCCCCACTCCCGCATCATGCTGCACCAGCCTTCCCTGGGGATGATCCAAGGTCAGGCCAGCGATATCGAAATTCGCGCCCGCGAAACTTTGCGGGTCAAGCGGCGTATGAATGAGCTCTTGGCGCAAATGACTGGCCAGCCGCTGGAGAAAATCGAGCGGGATGTGGAGCGGGATTTCTACCTCTCGGCTACGGAAGCCCAAGCCTACGGCATTGTAGACCGAGTGATCCAAGAGCGCTCGGAAGCAATGGCCGGCTAAGGGGGATTTTGGCTCGCTGCAAAAAGACGGCCTGGGCAAGATCCCGAGTAAGATTAGGGAGCTGAGGACTGGCTCGCTGTGGTTTGACCGTTTGACGGGCCTGGATTCCGGCAGGTGTGATGTTCCCCGGCTTATACGGTACTGGTTCTAGGGTGCCGGGAGAGGGGCTGAGGATCCCTGGGGTAGCTAGGATAAGGCGGAGTGGACCGAGAGATTTGCATCCGGTGAACCGAAAGCATTGGGTCAAAAGGAGCAGTGGATGGGCCAGTCTGCTGGTGTTCCTGCTGTATCCGCCGAATCAGGCCTTGGCTTTGCCCCCGGCTTCTGAAATCCCTGAGGAGGTGCTGCGGGCGCAGCCAGATTTGCAGGCTCGCTCTCCGGTCGATAATCAGCCCCTCACCGCTGGCGAAGCTCTGCAACTCCAGGCAGCCCTGGCAGCCCGGCCCGAAACCGGATCTGTTTCTCCAGAGGTGGAGCGGCTGATCTTTTTGCTCAAGCTGCGCAGGGGTTTCCGCGACCTGTTTCCTTTTTTGTTCCCATAGCCCTCCTAGCTAGCCCAACAGTTTTCCGAACCCTTAGGGGCGAGGGGGAAATACCACAGGGATCCTTTTCTGGTAGCGGTAAGGGCCGGCGCGGGATCCCCAAGTTTGTTGGCCGGTGGTGGCGTCGAAGCCGCGATCCCAGGTGATGAATTCCTGGGCTGTGAGGTCAAACTCGATGTGGATGTAGGTGCTGTCGCCGGGGTTGAGGCGGCAGCCACCGCCCGGCAGCATCTGGCCGTGGTAGCAGTCTGCGCGCTTTTCTACGAGGATGCGACAACCGGGCAAATGCTGCAAGTCAGACAGAGAAAGCTGCGCCAAGCGCTGCAGATCCTGAGAGGCACCTGCCCAAGCCGCTTGATCCCGCAACTTATAGTTCTCGATCCGCAAGGGATCCGCCAATACCTGCAGCACCCGGCTGCGGTAAAACCGGCCCGGCGTGTGCTCGTTAAATTGCTCGGTAAAAAAGCCGATTCCTTCTGAAAACAGGTGGGGAAGGCGCACGTACCAAAGGCTCACCGGTACAAACCACACCGGTTCTGCCATGGCTTGGGCGCGGTTGCTGTAGTAACCTTCCAGCCAATCGGCAAAAGTATTGAGGTCGGAATCGGAAGTTGCCGCAGCAGAAGCTGTCATATGCAAGAAGGAGGATCGCCTGTCTTCGGGATTTCTCGATCCTAGGGTTATTCTCACCCCCAACCCTGCTTCCGGAGGGAGAAGGTTGGGTGCCGAACCGGAGGGCTCAGTGTTGAGGAGCTTGCTCTGCTGAAGGCAATTTTTCTTCTACTATAGAAAGCTATGACAAAACTCACCCCCAGCTCCAGCTACAGCATTGCTCTACGTCTGCGCCTGCCCAACCAGCCAGGAGCGCTGGCCCGTGTTACCCAAGCTATTGCCGAGGTGGGAGGCAGCCTCAGCCAGATCGACCTCATCCACCAATCGGCAGCCGAAACGGTGCGGGAAATCTGCGTGGATGCCGTTAGCAGCGAGCATGCCGAGCAAATTCGCGCCGCTGTTGCCTCTTTGCCCAACGTAAAAGTGGAGCGGGTGGTGGATCGCACCTTTGAGCTGCACCGGGGGGGAAAGCTACAGGTGGTGGCCAAAAGCCGCCTGGAGAGCGCCGCCGATCTGGCCATGGCCTATACCCCGGGCGTGGGTCGGGTGGCGCTGGAAATTGCCGCCGATCCCAGCGCTGTGTATGAATACACCATCAAGGGCAATTGCGTTGGCATCGTAACCGATGGCAGCGCCGTGCTGGGCCTGGGGAATATCGGCCCGGAGGCGGCTCTGCCAGTGATGGAGGGAAAAGCAGCCCTGTTCAAACGCTTTGCTGATATCGATGCTTTCCCGCTCTGCCTGGCCACCCAGGAGGTGGGGGAAATTGTGGAGACGGTGGTGCGCCTGGCGCCGGGGTTTGGCGGCTTCAACCTGGAGGACATCAGCGCCCCCCGCTGCTTTGCCATCGAGTTGCAGCTCAAGGCCCGTCTCAACCTGCCGGTGTTCCACGACGATCAGCATGGCACCGCCATTGTGGTGCTGGCAGCGTTGTTGAATGCCTTGAAGGTGGTTAAAAAAAGCCTAGAGGAGGTGCGCATTGTCCTCAACGGGGCAGGAGCAGCCGGTATTGCGGTAACTCAACTGCTGCGACGGGCCGGGGCCAGACATATCCTGGTCTGCGACCGCCAAGGGATCCTCAGCCGCTCCCGCGCCGACCTCACCCCCGAGAAAGCTGCCGTTGCCGTTGAGGAGAGCGGATCCCTGGCAGAGGCTTTGGTGGGAGCAGATGTGTTCATCGGGGTGAGCGTGGCCAATGCTTTGACACCAGAGATGGTGGAGAAAATGGCGCCGGATCCCATTGTCTTTGCCTTGGCCAACCCGGTGCCAGAGATCCAGCCCGAGCTGGTGGCAGATCGAGTCGCCGTGATGGCCACCGGGCGCAGCGACTACCCCAACCAGATCAACAATGTGCTGGCCTTCCCAGGGGTGTTCCGCGGCGCTCTCGATTGCCGCGCCAAGCAGATCAACACTGAGATGTGCCTGGCTGCCGCCCAGGCCATTGCCAATTTGATCCCACCGGAAGATTTGGATCCCCAGTGGATCATTCCCTCGGTCTTCGATGGGCGGGTAGTTCCTCAGGTGGCTGCCGCCGTGATCCAAGCTGCCCGCCAAACAGGAGTGGCCGGGATCCCTTGAGGGTTCCCCCTGGCCAAAAGCGGGTGGAAGGCAGCAGGCCTCAGCTAGAAGCCGCAGGAGCCCCGCACTGTACCCCCCTCAATCCCCCCGCCCCCCTGCCCCCCGTATACGGGGGGTTGGGGGGGAAGGGGGGCGGTCGGAGCCGGGTAGTTTACGATTTGCTTTTGCGGAGATCCGCACTATCAAATTGCTCTATCCACAACTCCCAGCAATCGGCGCGCCGGTTGCAAAGTTGCTCAAGATATTTGCAATAAGATCTTTGGGCTCTGACAGAGTTAACCGGAGACTTGCTTGTTATTTTTGTTACAAGATCGGGGATCCTCTCTACCTAGAGTCGAGGAAGCCGGACTAAGTCCTGATAGGCTGGAGGAAAGTTTGGGATCCCTGCCATGTTCTACTTGCCGGTCTCGCTGTTGCTGTTTTTGATGCTGGTGCTGCTGCTGCCTTTCCTCTGGCTGGGGCTGGCGGTGGATGTGGTGGCGTTGGCGGTGGGCAAGTTGGGGTTCTCGCGGGAGGGGGCGCTGTTGCTGCTGCTGGCTATCCTGGCGGGCAGCTCGGTCAATATTCCCCTGTATCGTGTGAAGTGCGAGGTAACGCTGGTGGAAGACCTGGCCAGCCTGTGGATACGGCAATTTTGGGGGATCCCGTTGGCCAAGATCTCTCAGGAGACCGTGGTTGCTCTGAACGTGGGCGGGGGGCTGATCCCGGTGCTCTTGGCCCTGTATCAATTTGGCCGGGCCGATGGGCTGTTGATCCTGGCCGTAACGGCGCTGGTGACTGTGGTCAGCTACTATGCTTCCCACGTGGTGCCCGGAATCGGCATTCAGATGAATCCCTTGACCGCCCCGGCTACGGCAGCCTTGGCCGCCATGTTCTGGGCTGGAGATCAGGCGCCGGCGGTGGCCTTTGCTGGCGGGGTTTTGGGCACGGTGATCGGAGCGGATCTGCTGCACTTGCCGGAGGTGCTGCGGCGCAATTGCTCGGGCATTCTCAGCATTGGCGGGGCCGGGGTTTTCGATGGCATTGCTCTCTGTGGCCTGTTTGCCCTGTTGCTGAGCTAAACCAGCAAATAGGTGAGGGAAAGGGTAACAGCCTGGCCGGGATCCAGCCAGCGCAAGTCGGGATCCCCTTCGGGGGCACGCTGGGTCAACTCCTCGAGGAGAATTTGCGTCCATTCCAGCGGCCCATTGAGCAACAGCGGCGAACGGGCTACCCCCAGCTTGCGGGCCATGGTTTTGAGGGCTTCCAAGCTGGCCGACAAGGGGCGAGTGCTGGCCACAAACAGCAGCTCGGTCAGCCCCTGGGCATGGCAGGTGAGCAGATCGGGATTGACGGCAGAGCGCGAATTGCCAGCCATCTCAGGCAGAGGTGGCAAAGTCAGGCTGCTCTTGGCCTCCAGGCGCAGCGGCAGGGCAAAGTCCTCCTGGGGCATGGGGGCCAGCAGGTGCAGTTGCCCGCTGGAATCGACCATCAACAGGTACCCGAACAGATCCTGCTCGCCCTCGTTGCGCAGAGTGAGATAGAGGGGATCCCCGCGCATAAAGCGTGGCATGCCTGGCTCGCCAGGAGCAGCGGCCCCTTGGGCAAGCCGTGACCCCCGCAAGGGTTTGCCCTTGGTGGACAATTCCCCCACCACCGCCAGCGGCGAGATTGCCGCGTTGAGGGTAGCCCGCAGGCGCTTGGCCGCCAGCAGATGGGCCAGACGGGGCACCAGCCGCTGCACTGCCGTAGCGGCAGCTTCCCCAGCCGGCCCGCAGGAATTGAGCAGCAATTCTCGCCCCGGCCAAAAGAGGCTGTAGCTGTTGACTTCCAGGGGTTTGGGCAGAGCGTCCAATTGAAAGGCGGCGGCCATTTCGGGGGTGATGCGGCCCAGCAGGCAATCCACCTGGCGCTCGCGCGGGTTGGCCGTCTCCATCCAGCTGTAGCCGGCGATGGCGTTGGTCAGATCTACTTTTTCAACGCGGCCTAAGTTGTCTTCCAGACCCACCAAAAGCTTGAGGCTGCTGGAGAGGCTGCGCAACTGCTCCCGCACCAGCGTGCCCACGGGGGGAAATTGACCTTCCCCGTTGGCCGGCTGCACCTGTGCCAACAGGCCGCTGCGAGAACGAATCAGCAGCGGCACCGGCGAGGCGGTGGAAGGCTCGGCAGCAATGGGAACCAAAAGAGTACCTGGCTGCAAGCCGCAGAGTGCCGCCGGTGGGATCCCACCCAGCCACACCTGGGCCCGATTCCCCTTCACTTCCTGGATGGCGCCGCTGACTCCCACCTGAGGGGGGGTGAGGAAGTAGGGCGGGATGCGCCGAGCCGTTTCTTTGCCCTCCAGGATGGGGCGCTGACAAGCAAACAGGCCCAGCTCCCGCTGACCGGCCACTTGGTTGAAGGCTATCAGCAGGCGGGTGGCAGGTGTGGTCTCCCACAGGTACTGCGTCAACAGGTAGGTGAGTATCCCTGCATGAAATCCCGGCCAAGCGGCTTCTGCCGCCAAATCTTGGGGGGTGGTGGCGGCAATTAACAACCCCTTGGGCGGAGAGGGCCAAATCTGCTGCACTTCACCAGAAGGCAGGCGACCGGGAGCCACCGCCTCTGGGGAGGTAGAGGCTACTTCCTTGGGGACTTTCGGCGGGCGGGAGCGCAGTTGCAAGTTGCCCCGTACTGCGGGTGCAACATAGGTAAAGCCACAATCGAGTACGGTCGTGAGCTGGGCTGTGCCCAAGCTTTGCACAAGCTGGAAAAAGCGCTCCAGACCCATAGCCGCCGCTTCTTCAGGGCCAGCCAACAGCAGCGCCGGCTGCCAGCGCTCGGGCGAAGATCCCGCCTGCCATTGGCCGTAGCCGCTAAACTGCACCACTACCGTTTCAGCCGTCTGACTTGCACTTCCCAGGTGCTCGGCAAAGGCTGACTGGATCGCGCTTGAAGTGGCAGCTCCATCGGTGAGGATGAGAATGTCTGCCGGGTCAAAGCCAAAGCGATACCGCAGCAGCTCCCGCTGCAGCTCCACATCCGTGACACACCCCTGTAACGGGGATCCCTCGCCGGGGTAGCGGTTAATGCCTATCAAGAGAGCCAACTTGCGGGAGCTGGCCGCCAAAGCTTGCCCGTAGCGCTCAGCCTGACCCACCAACCAGCCGGGAGAGAGACCAAGGCCGGCAGCAACCAGGAGTAACTTTTGTAGAAAAGACCGCCTTTCCATGTCAACCCTGTGGGCTGCCTCGCTGGCGTAACAGCCACCCTGTTGGCGAACGAGCCACAGCTCAACTCTGCACCGGATCTGTTGCTGCCTATTTCAGGATATCCCCACCCCTCCAGCTTTTTCGAGGGATCGGGTGACAGTTTTTGGCGTTTCGTTTACATTCTTGGCGGGATCCCGCCTCAAGTCCTTTCCGTCTGGGGATACCGACGCCAAGGCCGCTTAGGAGTTCAGCTAGAAACGGCAGGAGGCCCGCCCTTTTCCTCCTGTACACGGGGGATACGGGAGCGTGTCAATCAACAGCCGCGCAGCAAAACAGAGCGTTGGCGGTCGAACAGTTGGGCGTTTTCTCAACTGAGGCAGTTTCTGCACTCCAAGGCGGTGGGGCCGGGGTCAAGGTTGTGGTGGTGCCGCCTGCCGACAGTTTGCAAACCGGCCACCGATGTTTATGGCTTGGCCAGCAGGAAGGGAAGCGTTTTCGTTGTGTGAACCCGGCCTGGGGCTGGGAAGGGGAGGCAGATTTTAACGGTGCCAATGTGATTGCGGTTTTGGGGGCTGCTGTAAGCCGGCCTGCCCCCCGTACACGGGGGGTGTGGGGGGCCCTTGGTTGGCTTGCCAACTGCAGGGCTACCCAAAGCCTGCACTCTATGTGTCAGCATGAGTGCGGGCAATTTACAAAATAGGGCAAGTGAGCCCCCCGTTCCGGCCAATCGCAGCGGAGGAAAGGGATCACGATGAACCCAGCCAAAACTAGACAGCACAGGCTGTAGTAGAGGTGAAAGCTCCCGATGGGATCCACCTGTTCCACTACCCCTCCTCCCAGGGATCCCAGCGCTAGAGCCAGGATATTGTTCAAAGCATGGGCCAGGATGGGTAAGCTCAAGGAGCGTGCTTTCAGGTAGAGCAGCCCCATCACCAGGCCAAACACCGTCAGCCCAAGTGGGTTAGGGTGCAGTAGGCCAAAGACCACGGAAGAAGCCAGCAGGCCTCTGTCAAGCCCCCACTTGAGGCTCCAGCGGTGGAGCAAAATGCCGCGAAACAGCCATTCCTCCGTTATGGGGGCCACCACTGCAATCGAGAGCCAGCGCAACCCCTGGTACACCTGCGGCCAGGCTGTCTCCCCCTCCTCTTCCCCCAGGGAGTCCAGCATCGACTCCGCCAGCTCCGGGAAAGACAGCGACACCCAGTAGAGCATCAGCAAAGTGGTGCCCATGGAGAGCACAACCAAAGCCGGCACTACCCGCAGCAGGGATCCCCAGGGAATCACAGCTCGCCAGTTGCCCCACAGCCGCCTCATCTGCAAATGGGCTCGTCGCCCGCGCTGCCAGCTCCAGATACAAGTGAGCACAAACGTGACGCAATAGACAACGTAGGCCAGCACCGGATCGTCCGAGGGCAGAGGCAACAGCCTGGCCAAAGCGACAACTCCCAGACCCACCCCCCCGTTGATCGACAGGAAAGCCAGCAGCAGATAGCGGGCCTTCAGCGCTGAAAATCCGGCTGAACCCGGCTCGGCAGGCGGCAAGGCGGGGGATCTGGACATAAAAAAGTAAGAGGTAGGAGTTTTCCCATCTTATAAGGGTGGGGGAGAGAGCACCGACTTTGGAAAGCCAATCCTCCGGGCAAGCTACCTCGTGGAAGGGGAAAGCCCCCCTCTTCAAAGGGAGAGGAGGTCACTGCTTGCGCTGAATCCAATAGGTGGTAAATAGCTCGCCACTGGCCTGTTTCTGGATTTTGCCCCCCAAGTCGGCGATGCGCCGCTCCCACTCCTGTAGGGGCGTGAGAATCGGCTCGCTGCCTTTGAAGAGCTCAATCAACCCCCACTGTTCGGCCCACACCGACTCAGGATTGACCACTTCGATAATCACTGGCGCAGCCGGACGCAACACCCGCCTCAGTTCTGCCCAAACCGCGTCAAAGTAGTCTATCGGGTAGTAGTACAAAAATCCTGTAGCAATGGCCAGATCGAACTGCTCTGGCCCGTAGTTTTCCAGGTGATGGGCGGATCCCTGCTGCATCGACTTGAACAGCTTGGAGTTAAGCTGCGGTGCCCGCGAGCGCACAAAGCGCACGATCCCCCCGCTCAGCTCATGGCCGTAAAAGTAGGCCTGCCAATCGTTCCAGGGATAGGTCAGGAAACTCACTCCACAGCCCAGATCCAAGCAGGCTTCCCGCTTTTTGGGGGCGCGCAATTGCCAAAAGGGGATCCCCAGGCGTTCCTGGAGGTGATCCCGCTTTTGGGCTTGCCAAAAGGGCAACTGTTCCAGGTCGGGGGGAAGCTGCCAACTGGCCCGACCCAACTGCACCTCCAGCTCCCGGTTGAAGCGGGCGGCTACGGCGGCAAGATAGGGATCCCAGCGTTCCCCGCTTTGCGGTAGCTCCATCTTTGGCCGGCTCTGTTGTGGAGGCTTGGGCGCTTAACTGGCCTTTAACCTAGACTACCAGGAGGCCCGGCCCATAGGCCCCCGGCTGCAGGGATCCATTGACCCAACTGTAGCTGCCGAGGATGGTGCCGGCGGGGACTTGAGCTTGGGAGCCCAAGCGCGTGTAAGCGCCGATGTAGCAGGGCGCGTGCAATTGAACGTCAGGGTGGATCTCGGCGGTCTTGTGAACCCATACCCCTGGCGCCCGTTCTTCCACATCCTCGAGAGGGAAATCCCTCATCCGGCTCAGGAGAATGTCCAGTTGGCCGTGGTAGTAGCTGGCCGGCGTGCCCAGATCCCGCCAGTAGCCAGTGTGCAGGTAGGCTTGCAGCCGTCGCCCCTGCCGCAGCAAGTCGGGGAAGATACGCCGCTCGAAGCTGAGGGGATCCCCGCTGGGGTAGTCTTTGAAAATAGCCGGATCGAGGACATAGGTACCAGCGTTGATGGTGTTGGTGGTGAGGGTGAGGGCTTCGGCAGCAGTGGGCTTTTCCCGAAAGGATTGGATCCGGCCCCCTTCCCCTACCTCCACCAGGCCGTAGGCGGTGACGTCCTCCACCTGGGCGAGGGTGAGGGTGGCGACGGCCCCGCTCTGCAGGTGGCAGTGTATCAAATCTAATAAATCCAGATCGGTGAGGATATCGGCATTGAAGACCACTAAGGGATCCCCGCTGAAGTAGGGTTGGGCCAGCACCAAAGCTCCCGCTGTATCTAGCGGCGTCTCCTCGACGACGTAGCGGAGCTTTACCCCCCAAGCAGTGCCATCTCCCAGAGCCGCCTCGATCTGTCTGCCCAGATACCCCACGCTGAGCAAAATGTCCGTCAGGCCGGCCCGGCGGCAGCGCCCGATCAGCCAGTGTAAAAAAGGCACCTCTAGCAACGGCAGCAGAGGCTTCGGTTGCCACAAGGTCAGCGGCCGTAAGCGAGTTCCTTGCCCCCCTGCCAAAATCACCGCCTGCATAGCTATCCCCAACCCATTTTCCCAGCCTAGATGGTAGGGGAAAAGGATCCAGCCTGCCACAGCCAACTGGCTGAGGCCAGAGGCAGGGAGAGCCCCCCTTTGCCGCTGTTCTGCTGGGCAGCGAAGGCCCGCTAGGCTGGCGGCGACGGCTGGGGATCCCGGCAGGCGGCCAGGATGGCCTGGGCGGCCAGGTGGCCGGAGAGGGTAGCCCCTTCCATGCTGTCGATATAGTCTTGGGCGGTGTAGCTGCCGGCAAAGAAGAAGTTGGGCACGGGGGTCTTCTGGTGCGGGCGATAGGGATCCATGCCTGGCGCTTCTCGGTAGAGGGAGTGGGCCAGCTTGACGACGCTGTACCAGGTCATGTTCAGTTGCCGCGACGAAGGAAACAGCTCGTGCACTTGGCGCAGCACGTGCCGGGCAATTTGTTCGTTGGACATGGAGATGAAGGGATCCCCCGGCGTGAGCACACACTGCAGCAGGGATCCCTGGCCGGGTTTGTAGTAGTCGGCGGGGCTGGTGAGAGCCAGATCGGCAAAGCAGGAGAAATCGGCATCGGGGGTGTAGAGGAGGTTGTCGATGCCAACTGGCTGCGGGTGGTCAGCGGCGCGTTTGGCCCGGCCCTTCAGCTCCGTCACCCAGCCGTCGAAGCGCAATTGCACCGTTGCCACGGGTACGGATTCCAGCTTGTAGAGGTTGTCGAACTGGGGCCACTGCCGCCACACCTGGGGGATCAGCCGTTTCGCCCCTTCCACGGCTGTTGCACACACGTACACATCCGCTTCCACCCGCTCGCCATTGGCCAAGACCAGACCGGTTACTGCGTAGGGAGGAGAGTCGCTGACTTCAATGCGGCTGACCCCTCTGCGGGTGTAAACCTGGCCGCCGCGGGCTTGCAGGTAGCGGACGATGGGCTGGGTGAGGTAGTTGTCCGGGGATCCCTTGAGGAGGTTGAGCTTGGAGGCATCGGTTTTGCTGGCAAACATCTGAAAAATGGTCAGCATGCAGCGGGCGGAAATCTGCTCCGTATCGATGAAGCCCAGGGCATAGGCAATCGGGTTCCACATCCGCTTCAGGCTGGCCTCGGATCCCCCGTGGCGGCGGAACCACTCGGCAAAGCTCATCCGATCCAAAGCGCGAATCTGCCGCATCGCCCCCTCGTAGTCCAGCAGGCCGCGAATCAGAGGGCTGGTGCCCAGCGCCAGGGCGTTGCGCAGCTTATCGGCCCAAGAGAGCTGCTCGGTGGCAAAAAAAGCCTTGAGGCCGTTGAAGGGCGCCCCTAGCGGGAAGCGAAAATCGAGGCTGGCCACCTGCCCCCCGCGGTTGACAAAGGTGTGGGTGTGTTGCTTGGGCAGCAGGTTCTCGTAGGCCCCCACCTTCTTCATCAGGGCAAACAGGTTGCTGTAGTTGCAGAAAAAAACGTGCAGCCCCATCTCGATGTGGTTGCCCTCGGCATCCTGCCAGGAGCCCACCTTGCCGCCCACAAAGGGCCGCGCCTCGTAGATCTGCACCTGGTGCCCCGCTTCCACCAAATCCACCCCTGTGACCAAGCCGGCCAACCCGGCCCCGATAATGGCTACCCGCATCGTGATCCCCTCAAATGAGCTCAGCCAAAGGCTGAGGCAACTGCAAAGAAAGATAAACTTCTCTCATTCTGGAACAAAATGCGCCAGGGATCCCTGGCTTGACAAACGACCGCAAAACTTGCCATGATAGATGTCCGATGCGGATGTAGCTCAGTGGTAGAGCTTCTCGTTGCCAACGAGACGGTCGCGCGTTCGAATCGCGTCATCCGCTTTTCGATCCCTCACCCCCGTCCCCTCTCCCAAGGGGAGAGGGGAGGTGTTAGCGCTTGTAGAAGGTCTCCAGGCTGTGGCGGTCGCCCACAAAGCGCCAGTGCCAAGGTTCGTAGTTCACCCCCTGCGGATTGTTTCTGGGGAAAGACAGCTCAAAGCCAAAACGGGCGGCATTTCTCTCCAGCCACCGGAAGGCAGGGGTGGTCTCAAAGGCTTCTTGAGTGTCCCACTGAGGAAACTGGGCATCGCCAATATCAATGGCGTAGCCGGTGTGGTGCTCGCTGTAGCCGGGGGGAGCGCTGAGCGCAGCCCGTTCTTCCGGTCGCAAGGCTCGCGATTGGGCCAGTTGAAAAAACAAAAACTCCTGCTCCGCTATCGAGCGAAACCCAGAGATAGGGACAAGGCGGATCCCGTCGGCTTGGGCTGCTTCACTCATGCGCAGGTAGCTCTCGGCAGCCGCCTGGCGCAGGCGCACCTCTCGACCACGGTAGCTGCCCACCACCCGCAAGCTGTCTGCAGGGGCTTCGGAATAGGCATAGTGCCCCAACAGAGAAGGTCGCCCATTCTGCACAGTTGGCTGCGGCAGAGAGGGCTGACCGGCTTCCTCCAGAACTTGGGGATCCGCCGCCTGCTGGGATCCCGGTAACTTCTCTATCCCCCAACCCGCCAGGAGCACTAGCCCAACCAGCACCAGGCCCAAGACTAGACGGGACCTCAGGGCAGGCACCGAACTTTGCGCTTTTTTCGCCGGAGTGGACTGGCGACGGGCGACCGGAATGTCGTCGTTCATGCGCAAAGGCCGGGATCTAGCGAGGAGTACTGAAAAGAGGCAGCGCTTCTACAAACCCAAATCCGCCAAAATATCGCGGGCGTGGGTTTCGGTGTTGATGTTCTGATAGACCTTGGCAATTTTGCCCTCGGCGTCGATGACGTAGGTCACCCGCTTGGCGTAGCCGCCTCCATCCACATCGTAGGCGCGGGCGATCACCCCACTGGTATCCACCAGCAGAGGGAAAGGCAAGTTGTACTTCTCGGCAAACTTTTGGTGAGAGGCCTGGTCGTCCATGCTCACCCCCAACACCACCACGTTTTTGCTTTGATAATCAGCGTAGGCGTCGCGGAAGCCGCAGGCCTCTTTGGTGCAGCCAGGGGTGTCGTCTTTAGGGTAAAAGTAGAGGACAACGGTTTTCCCGGTAAAATCAGCCAGAGAAACTTGGTTGCCGTGGGTGTCGGTCGTGTTGAACCCTGGAGCAACGGTGCCAACAGCGAGAACCATAGACAGGTGACCTGAAGAGTGCAAGAGAGAAAGCTGCCCTCAGCATTTTCTTCAGCCCTGGTCGTCTCTGTCAAGCTGTTGCCGGCCCCGACCCGGCTGCCCGTTGCAACTCGACCACCAGCTCTTGGAACTCCACTGCCAGCCTAGAAGGCAGCCGTCGCCCCAGGATCTCCGCCAGCGACCGGTAGTACCACAGGGATCCCTCTTTGCCGCCGGAGAAGCGCTCCCAGAGCTGATCCCCCAGTTGGCGAAAGTCGCGTAGGATGCAGCGGACGTTGTGCAGCTTGTCGGAGGCGGCCACCAGCAAAACCGAGGCATCTGCGGTTTCCAAGTGCTTGAGATAGGCCACTTTGCGCTCTTTCCAGTCTTCTTTGGGCTCGCCCAGGGAGCTATCGCTGTCGGTGTCCGTGCATCCCAGGACGATCTGCAGCACCCGTTCTCCGAAGTGCTCCCGCAGCTCCCGTTCAATCTGAGCCCGCGGCTCGCCGCTGTAGCGGGGGCCATCCTCCAGGCTGTCGTGGAGGAGGGCAGCAATGGCCTCATCTTCGTCGGCGCCATGCTCCAGGGCGATGGACGCCACCGCCAGCAGGTGGCTGAGGTAGGGGATCCTTGTTCCCTTGCGGGTTTGAGCGGCATGCCAGCGGTAGGCGTAGCGCATGGCCTCGGCAAACCGCGGCGTCAACTGGGTAGACATAGGTATCTCTCCGGTCGAGGTTGGCAGTTGAGGGGATTGGTATTGGTAGGAAATCGTATCCAGAAAGCGTCTATTCCAAACCAAGCTTTGACCTGGTTGCCGAGCGGCACTCTGACTTTTGCTTCTTGGAACTTAAGCCACTTTTTCGGGTATGCTACTGAGAACATCCCCTTCTTACGGTAGCGCGGCAGGTTTGGTCTTAAACTCATTCCTTCTTGCCAGGAGAGCCTCAGCTTTTTCTTAGAGCTACTGAGTGCCTCAGCTACAGACTTACACGTCTGTTGTGCGGCGGAAACATACATTGCGATAAAGTGCTTGTTTTGGGTTCTGGCCATCTCATCACAAAGCTCACCATAGCTTGCCCATCGCTTCGTTTTGAAATAGACTTGTCTCGCATCGTACAGAGCACAGTTGCTTATTAGACTGTTGACACAACTCTAATAGGGGGACTAGCTCCCTGTTCTTGACTCGAACCTGCTGACAGCCGTACTCCATCATTGTTGATGAGCAGTATGATAACTACAGTCTGACATGAGTAAGCGATAATGCGAGAGGAAAGTCAACGGTACAATCACTACAACCATGCTGTGGGGCTAGCGGTTGTTTATCTCATTTTTTGGCCAAAGAGAAGGAAAAAAGTCTTGGTAGGAGAAGTCAGGAAGAGGTTGTTTGAGCTATGAAACTATATCAACGACCCCCATCATGGGTAAGCGACTAAAGTGGCTAGCGGGCTTTTCCGCCCTGCACTCAAGTGCGGGGCTACCAAGCTATCCTTTTGTGTGCAGGTGGGGACTGGCCCGCAGGGCCTGGATCACCGGAGCCAGCTCGATGGCTGCGGGCCGCGTACCCAAGATCACAGAAACCAGGGGAAGGGTGGCCATAGGCTCATGGGCAGCGGCACCTGTAGAGGCTGGAAAGAGCTGATCCACTCCGCGCAGCTCATTGGGGTGAGCCTCTTAAAAACACAGGCAGCATAGGGCAGCGTTTTCCCAAGGTCACAAGCTGCCAGGATGGGGACTCTACTCAGTCAGGCTGCGAGCAGAACCCGGAAGAGGTTGTGCTCTCTTGTTCGCTTACCCCGATCTTAACTCCCCATCTGCTCCGCTGATCGTTCACCGAATATGCCAGAAAAAGGTTGACGGGATCCCCTTCCTGCAACTAGCCTAAAAAGGGCTGAAGAGATCCTCTTCGGGCTGTCCGGGTTGTTCCGGTTCAACTCTTTCGGAGGAAAACGTTCAACAACATGGACGCTTCTGGCAGTTGTAGCACCGGCCAGCGGAGATCGCTCTTAGGAGCTCAAGTCCTTGGAGATCTGCGCCTTCCTGGTGCCTTCCATTTTCCCGCTGACAGCCTCAGTCGTCGCTTGAGAGGATCCCGTTTCGCCAACGCGAAGGGACAGGAGAGCTTTCTCAAATAGCTTCTGGCTTGGGTGGCTCTCTCGGTCGGCGACGAACAGATGGGCTGAGCAGAGCTCGACCTGAGCATCGGAAAAGGGAAAAGCAGGAGTGCTTCAAAGGGGACTTCCCCTAGCCTTGGGTTTTGTATTTGTTGTTCGTGGGCCAGGGGGAGCCCTTTGGATTCCCTTTTATCGACTTGGGCTTGTGGGCGTCGAGTCGGGCCTAAGACGTTGAGAGGCGTTCAGCTTCAGGGCTCCCATGAGCCTCGGAGCAGGGGTTGGTCGTTGCCCTCCGGGTCTTTTATCCGGCTGACTCCAACCTTCGGAGGTTTGTTATGCAGCAAAACATTCTTCGCGATCTTCTCTCTCCTGCCTCTTTGGAAGCCGCCAAGCGAGCGGCCAACCGCGCCCCTATTGCCGAGCTGGTGCAGCAGTTGATGGAGATTTCTCCGCGGCAGCGGGTACTGGCTTTTCGGTTGCTGGAAAAAGACAAGGCCATGGCGGTATTTGAGTATTTGCGGCCTGAAGAACAGGCCGATCTCATCCGCAGCATGGAAAACCCAGAGGTGATCCGGCTGGTGGAAGCATTACCCCCAGACGAGCGGGTGCGCCTGTTTGAGGAGCTGCCGGCCAAAGTTACCAAGCGGCTGATCGCCAACCTCAGCCCAGAAGCCCGCGAAGCCGTGAATATCCTGCTGAACTACCCGGAGCGCAGTGCCGGTCGGCTGATGAACCTGCGCTACTTGGCGGTGCGCGATACCCTCACCGTCGGGGCAGCTTTGGCCAGTGTGCGCGACTCCCAACTGGGGGATGACGAGCTGGATGTGATCTTTGTGGTCGATGACCAGCGGTTCTACAAAGGTCTGGTGCGCACCGTGCGGCTGGTGAAGGCGGATCCCGACCTGCCCATTCGGGAGCTGATCGAGGGATCGGATATTGTTGCTCGGGTTACCGACCGGGATCTCCAGGCAGCTCGTTTGCTCAAAGATTCCGGCTTGCCGGCCATTCCGGTGGTCGACAGTGAAGGACGCTTGGTGGGAGATATCACCTTTGAAGATGTCATCAACTTGGTGGAAGAAGAAGCCACCGACGCCGCTCTGGCCCAAGCAGGGGTGGGCAACTTGCTCAGCCGAGACAAGGTTTGGAGCGAGCGCCTGGTTAAAGGCTCCCGTTGGTATGCCGTCCGCCTGCGCATCACGTTTTTAGTCATCACCTTGATTGGCGGCATGGTGGTGGGGGGAGTGATCGAAACCTTTGAGGAAGTGTTGGAGGCGGTGACGGCAGCGGCTGTTTTCATCCCCTTGGTCATGGATATGGGCGGTAATGTCGGCACCCAATCTACGACCATCTTTGCCCGTGGCTTGGCTTGGGGCCACATCAACGTGCGGCAGTTTCTCCCCTATTTGCTGCGGGAAGCCAGCATTGGTGGCATTATCGGAGTGATCCTGGGGGTCACGGCTGGGGTGATTGCCTACTTCTGGCAGGGGGCACCCAATGGGATCCCACAATTGGGTCTAGCGGTGGGCTTGGCTCTGGCCATTGTCCTCACTTTGGGGGCTATCTTGGGCGCCATTTTGCCCTGGGTGATGTTAAAGCTGGGCTTTGACCACGCTCCCGGAGCAGACCCTTTCATCACTACCATCAAAGATTTCACCGGCCTCTGGGTGTATTTCACCTTGGTAGCTTGGCTGGTCGGCGTTGAAGTCGAGTTCTGAGGCTGCTCTCTTCGCCTTGCAGTCCAACTTTGGCTCCCAGGCTACCCCCGGCCTGGGGGAGCTGGATTCAGATTGAATCCGATTATTCGTTCAGGAGGTGTGCCATGACTTTGAAAGCTCCTTCCACCACAGCTCAGTTCCGGTTGCTGCTGCAGCGCTACGCCCATCGAGTCAGCATAACCTGCGCTTTAGAAACGGGTGGTAAGCTGGCCCCAGAAGTGGCCTTTGCTCAACTGGAAACCCTCTGGCAGGCTCTGGAACAGGAGGCCAAAGCCCTGGGGATCCCAGATGTGGCCGGCTAGCCCTCACTCCTCCACGGCAACTGGAGCATGCCCTATGACCTGGATTGACTTCACCTTCCGCCTAACGGTTGCCTTTATCTTGGGATCCCTTATCGGGCTGGAGCGCCAGTGGCGGCAGCGCATGGCCGGCCTGCGCACCAACACCTTGGTGGCCACTGGCGCAGCCTTGTTTGTCATGCTCTCAGTGCTCACCCCTGATGAAAGCAGTCCAACTCGCATTGCCGCCCAGGTGGTGTCGGGGATTGGCTTTTTGGCCGGGGGCGTGATCCTCAAAGAGGGGGCCAGCGTGCGCGGCTTGAACACCGCTGCCACCATCTGGTGTGCAGCAGCCGTAGGGGCTTTTGCCGGATCAGGGTACATTCCCCAAGCCACCATTGGGGCAGGAGCCGTGTTGATCGCCAACATTCTGCTGCGCCCCCTGGGCTACCGCATCAACCAACAGCCCCTCAAAGGCACGGAGCTGGAACTGGTCTATGAGTGTTCATTTATCTGCAAAAGCCATGCGGAAGCCCACCTGCGCGCCCTGCTGCTGCAGGGCATAGCGCCCACCCATCTCAAATTGCGAGCCCTCTACAGCGAAGACCTAGAAGACAAACCCGACCTGGTCAAAGTTGAAGCGGAGCTGGTCACCCAAACCCGCGACGACCAGGCTCTAGAACTTGTCGTCAGCCGCCTCAGCCTGGAGCCAGGAGTGATTACTGCCAGATGGCGAATTATCGAACAGGAATTTGGATAATCCGAACTTTTTTTCCGACTTCATGGGAGTTCTGCAGCCAAAAGGCAGAATGTGCCCAGCTCAACAAAGAGCGGACCTTCGCGCCATGAAGCGAGAGGAGATTTTGCAGTCCAAGCGGGAGCAGCTCCTACGGGTATGGTTGTTTCAAACCCGATTAAGACGCTCCTCCAGTGCTCGGCTCCACTGACGCAACGAGCTGTTTCATTGCTCTTTGAAATAACTACAGTTGTTTATCCTAACAATTCCCAACTGGTTACCAACGCAAACAGCAGAAACAAGCCGCCCCCCACCCAATGCACGGCCCGTTCAGAGATGTGGGCTGCTAAGAAGCGACCGCCCACCACCGCCAACCCCACCATCAGCCCATGGCCGAGGGTGGCCCCTGCCCAGACACTCAATCCCGGGTGGGTGGCTGCCAAGGAAACGGTGGCAATCTGGGTTTTGTCCCCGAACTCGGCCAAGGCGGTCAGGCTAAAGGCCTCCCACACAACAGCCCAAGCCCCGCCGCGGCCAGCGCCTTTTGCTTCGGCTTGCTCCACCAGCCTGAGGGCTTCTTCCTCTTCTTCCTTCTCCTGCTGGGGAGTCATTTGGTAAGCTTGCCAGAGCATTCTTAGCCCAAAAGCCGCGAAAACTCCAGCCGATAGCACTCGCACGCCCAGGGGTGGCAGCAGCTCAAAAAGCACTTTCCCGGCCACCACAGCCAGCAAGGTCATCGCGGCCAAAGCCAGCCACGTTCCCAAGAAGACCCAGCGGCGTGGGTGCCGCATAGCCAGAATCAGGGGGGTAAAAAAGGTCTTATCCCCAAACTCAGCTACTGTGACCAACAACAAACTGGACGCAAAACCGGCCCACATCGTTTAGCCTCCAACCTCTCTTGTGTGCAGAATCGGTTCACACCTGGAGGCGAAGGCTGGGAAAGTCAGACGGACTCACCAAGCTCACCTCCGCGTGAACTCAGTGAAAGTCTCGTCACCAAGGCAAGACGATGGGCTTGCCTTGTCTCTGGCACCGGGCTGCTTTTAGCCAGTATGTCGATGCAGAGGGCGGTAAGCCGCCTGACTACTCCCTTTCTAGCCTGAATGGTAGCATGCTCAGCTCATCCAGGAAAGCTCTCCGTTCGCGCCCGTAGGCCTTTGGGATCCCTGCCTTGCCGATGTTGATGCTGCTTCCCACAAGAGGGCTATGCAGGAGAGACAGGCTATCATGGTTACGGTTCAGGAGGAAATCAGGAGAAGGCCACGTGGATGCAAAGCTAGTCTTGGTGGGGGTTGCTTTTGCCCTCTCTTTGGCAAGTTTTTACTTCGGCACCCGCAACGGCTTTTACGACACCGATAAATATCACGGCAACGGCTCTGCCCACTAGGGCCAAGGGGGGAGCGATTCTGAATAGTTCCTTCGAGGAGTTTGTATCTAGGTAGGCTGGGGATCCCTTGCCCAAGCGAACTTCTCTCCAAAACATGGGCGAGGCTGGCGAAGCTTGTGTGCGGCAGTACCTGGAGGAGCAAGGCTGGCAGATCCTGGCGCAACAGTGGCGCTGTCGTTGGGGAGAGCTGGATCTGGTGGCCTCTAGGGCAGGGGAGTTGATTTTTGTGGAAGTGAAAACCCGCAGTGGCCAGGGCTGGGATCAAAAGGGGCTTTTGGCGGTTGGGATCCAAAAGCAGCAGCGCCTAATCCGGGCCGCCCAAGCTTTCTTGAGCCAGCACCCTGATCTTGCTGAACTAGCTTGTCGCTTTGATGTCGCGCTGGTGGAACAGCGACCGGGCAAGGAAGGGGTGAGCTACGCCTTGGCAGACTATCTGCAGGGCGCTTTTGAGCTCTGGGAATAGCGCCGCTCGTCCAGCCAAGTTTGGAGAATCACTGCCGCCGACTGCTGGTCGATAAGCGCTTTCTGGGCCTTAGCCGGGATCCCGGCCTGGCGCAGATCCCACTCCGCCTGTACGGTGCTCAGGTACTCGTTGACCGTAACCACCGGCAAATCCACGGCCGCCTGCAGCGCCCGCACAAACCGCTGCACCTTGCGGGCCTGGGACCCCACCGATCCATCCGCCAAAAGCGGGATCCCGACCACCACCACGGTGGCTTGGCGGCGGCGGATCCACGCCTGCACTTGGGCGATATCTTCCGGCAGGGAACGGCGCCGGATCACCCCCAGCCCCGTGGCCAGCAGCCCCAGCCCGTCGGAGCCGGCCACGCCGATGCGGCGGTTGCCCACGTCCAGCCCCAGCGCCGAAAAGGGATCCCTTGTGGCAGAATAGTTCAGGTCTGTTGACATCTGTTTGTCCCTCTTGCCGACATTGTAACGGCCTGAAACTCCCTCTCTCTGGCCGTGTAGCTCGGCTGAACCTCTATCCTTTTTCGACAACTCTCTTTGGAGCCTTCTCGATGACCAGCGCCACCCTGTCTCTCCCCAAGCACGAAGTTAAAGACCTGGGCCTCGCCTCTCTGGGCAGGCAACGGATCCAGTGGGCGGCGCGGGAGATGCCGGTGCTGGCCCAGATCCGGGAGCGCTTTGCCCAAGAAAAGCCCCTGGCCGGCCTGCGCCTGGTGGCCTGCTGCCATGTCACCACCGAGACGGCCAATCTGGCCTTGGCGCTGCAGGCAGGGGGAGCGGAGAGCGTCCTCATCGCCAGCAACCCCCTCTCCACCCAAGACGATGTGGCCGCCAGCCTGGTGGCCGACTACGGCATCTCGGTCTTTGCCATCAAGGGGGAAGATGTGGAAACCTACCGCCGCCATGTGCAAATTGCCTTGGATCACCGTCCCAACTTGATCATCGACGACGGCGGCGATGTGACGGCGGAGCTGGTGCAGCATCGCCAGGAGCAGCTCCCGGAGATCATCGGCACCACGGAAGAGACCACCACCGGCCTGGTGCGCCTGCGGGCCATGTCTAAGGCGGGGGTGCTCAGCTTCCCGGTGATGACCGTCAACGATGCCGAGACCAAGCACCTGTTCGACAACCGCTACGGCACCGGCCAATCCACCCTGGACGGCATCCTGCGCTGTACCAACATTCTTCTGGCCGGAAAAACGGTGGTGGTGGCCGGCTACGGCTGGTGCGCCAAGGGGGTGGCGATGCGGGCCCGCGGCATGGGATCCCAGGTAATCGTGACCGAGGTCAACCCGGTGCGGGCCCTGGAGGCGGTGATGGACGGCTTTCGGGTTATGCCCATGGCCGAGGCCGCTTCCCTGGGGGATCTGTTCATCACCGTCACCGGCAACAAGCACGTCATCCGCGGCGAGCACTTCGACCGTATGAAAGATGGGGCGATGGTCTGTAACGCCGGCCACTTCGACATCGAGATCGACCTGGTGGCGCTGCAAGAGCGGACGGTTTCCCGGCAGACGGTGCGCCCCTTTGTGGAAGAATACCGTCTCCAGTCGGGCAAATCGGTGTTCGTCCTGGGAGAGGGCCGGCTGATCAACCTGGCTGCCGCCGAAGGCCATCCCGCCAGCGTCATGGACATGAGCTTTGCCAACCAGGCCCTGGCCTGCGAGTACCTGGTGAAAAACCGTGGCCGCCTGGCGCCAGGGCTGCACCCCATTCCGGCAGAGATCGACGAGGCCATCGCCCGCCTCAAGCTCAAAGCCATGGGGATCTCCATCGACAGCCTTACCCCGGAGCAGATCGAGTACGGCAACACCTGGACGGCAGGAACCTAGAGAGAGCCCCTCACCTCCGCGGTGGCAAACCTGGCCCACCTGCGCCGTCGTGCCAGCAGGCAAGCGGCTTGACACCTCCCCCCCAGCAGGCTAGCCGGTTGACCAGCACCCCGGATGGACAAATTGCCTGGCGGTAGAGTTCAAGCACCACTGCCGCGGTGCACCTGCGCCCAAGTGCGGGTAGGCAGGCCCCAGATGTAGATGAAGCCTTCGGCAGCCCGGTGGTCGAATTGATCCCCTTCCCCGTAGGTGGCCAGCTCCGCGTTGTAGAGGGAGTAAGGGGAGCGGCGGCCCACGCAGACCGCCTGGCCCTTGTGCAGGCGCATCCGCACCACGCCGGTAACGCTTTTTTGGGTGGTGCGGATGAAGGCGTCCAGGGCCTCCCGCAGCGGCGAGTACCAGAGGCCGTTGTAGACCAACTGGCTGTAGGTGGTCTCGATGCCGTACTTGTAGTGGAGGACCTCGCGAGTGAGGGTGAGGCTCTCCAGCTCGCGGTGGGCCTGGATCAACACCGTTAGGGCCGGGCACTCGTAGATCTCGCGCGACTTGATCCCCACCAGCCGATCCTCGATCATGTCGATGCGACCGACACCGTGGCTGCCGGCCAAGGCGTTGAGCCGCTCGAAGAGGGCTCTGGGGCCGAGGCGCTGCCCGTCCAGCTCCACCGGGATCCCCTCTTCAAAGGCGATCTCCACGTAGGCGGGCTCGTCGGGGGTTTGAGCAATAGAGCGGGTGAGGGCGTAGACTTCCTCCGGCGGCTCTTGGTCGGCGTCCTCCAGGATCCCGGCTTCGACGCTGCGGCCCAGGATGTTGAGGTCGATGCTGTAGGGGCTGGATTTTTGTACTGGCATAGGGATGCCGTAGCGCTCGCCGTAGGCGATGGTCTCCTCGCGGGTCATGCCCCACTCGCGCGCCGGGGCCAGCACCTTGAGCTTGGGGTTCAAGGCGGCGATGGCCAGGTCGAAGCGGACTTGGTCATTGCCCTTGCCGGTGCAGCCGTGGGCCACGGCGTCGGCGCCCACCTCTTCGGCCACCTCCACCAACAGCTGGGCGATCAGGGGCCGGGCCAGGGCAGTGGAGAGAGGGTAGCGCTGCTCGTAGAGGGCATTGGCCTGGATAGCGGGGAAGGCGTAGTCGGCAATCAGGGTCTGGACGGCCTCCCGCACCAGGGATTGCTCGGCCCCGGCCCTCAGGGCCTTGGCTTGAATGGCCTCCAGCTCCGCCCCCTGACCCAAGTCCACCGCCAGGGTGACCACCGATTCCACCCCCCACTCGTGCTTGAGATAGGGGATGCAGACGGAAGTATCGACGCCCCCCGAATAGGCCAATACCACTTTCTTTGCCCGTCCCATGCTGCTGCGGATCCCTGTTCAAAAGAAGTTGCTAGCCCATTATGCCCTGTGGCTTGGATCTTGAGGCGGGGGGTGGCAGCGGACGAAGGGGAGACATCACGGTATCGGGGCGCGCCAAGGGATCCCTCCTCGGCCAGGCTTACGGAGGGAGGAAGAACGCCTTGTGCGCAAGGACGGTTTCCACCCTCGACCCAAGCCCAGAGGGCAGGCAGCAAGGCCGAAAAGGCAACAGCAATCGAGCTACCGGAAAAAAGCTAAAAGGGATCCACGGTTACCGAAAAGCGCCACAAAGCCCCTCCTGATCAAGGCTCCAACTGCTTACCCTGAAATTGGGGATGGCTTCTTGCAAGACTGGTTGGAAGACTGCTACTGGAATTGGGATCCGCAGCGTTACCCAAGTCGCAAAGCCCATCATCTGGCCCGCTGCCAATGGCAAATCCATTTCTACCAGCATCTGATGCAGATAGGGCTCCCACTCCCGGAGTCCACACGCGCCCGTGCCGCGACAGAAGTTTTTTAAATTTGTGTTAATTTAGGGGCAGCCTCCTCTTCGTTGCGCAATCCCTATGAACAGCATTCAACTTCCCCAATGGCTGAAGCTGGCTTTGCCCTTCTTTCACCCTGTGCTGATGATTTTCGCCTTTGCCCTAGCTCTCTACGCTCTTTACCTGGGCCTGCAGGTGCGACGGCTGCGCACTGCTTCTGCACAAGAGCGCAAAGAACTCGTCAAGGGTAAGTTTGGCCAGCGGCACTTTCTTGCGGGATCCCTGTTCTTGCTGTTGATGGTGTTCGGGGCCCTGGGCGGCATGGGGGTGACCTACCTCAACAACGGCAAGCTGTTTGTTGGCCCCCACTTGCTGGCGGGATTGGGCATTGTGGCCTTGGTGGCTAGCTCTGCGGCTTTGGCGCCCCTGATGAAGGATGGCCAAAAGGCCTGGGCTCGCAATGTCCACCTCCTGCTGAATTTGGTGATTTTGGGGATCCTGGGCTGGCAGGCGGCGACTGGCTTTCAAATTGTGCAGCGCATCGTCAACCAGATGCTAACCTCTCCTCAGGTGGCCTAGCCCTTTTCCGGCCAAGGGCGATCGATCTGGAAGGCGTCCATGCCACAATGGACGCTATCTCTTCTTTCTCGTCCTCCCATGCCTGTTAGCTCTCTTCCCAGTTGGGTCAAGCGCTCTATCGGCAAGGCCAGCGATATCTCGGCAGTGCAGCAGGTGATCAAGCAGCGGGGCCTGCACACCATCTGCGAAGAGGGGCGCTGTCCCAATCGGGCCGAATGCTACAGCCAAAAGACTGCCACCTTCCTGCTGATGGGCGGGATCTGTACCCGCGCCTGTTCCTTTTGTCAGGTGGCTAGCGGGCGGCCCGCGCCGTTGGATCCGCAGGAGCCGGAAAAGGTGGCTGAGGCCGTTGAGCTGCTGGGGCTCCGCTATGTGGTGCTCACCTCGGTAGCTCGCGACGACCTGCCCGACCAGGGATCCGGCCGCTTCGTGGAGGTGATGGAAGCGATTCGGCGGCGCTGCCCTGGGATCCAGATCGAGGTGCTCACCCCCGATTTTCGCGGGGAGCGCGACTGCATTGCCCGTGTGGTGGCGGCCCGACCGACCTGCTACAACCACAACATCGAAACGGTGCGCCGGCTGTCGCAGGCGGTGCGGCGCAGCTCTGGCTACGACCTGTCGTTGCGGGTTTTGCGAACGGTGAAGGAGCTGGATCCCGGCCTGCCCACCAAGTCCGGCCTGATGCTGGGGCACGGCGAGACCCGCGCAGAAGTGCTGGAAACCTTTCGAGATCTGCTGGCGGTAGGCTGTGACCGGCTCACCCTGGGGCAGTATCTGCAGCCTTCCCTGGCCCATCGCCCGGTGCAGCGCTACTGGACGCCGGAGGAGTTTGTCGAGCTGGGCCAGATTGCCCTCCAGATGGGGTTTCGCCAGGTGCGCTCTGGGCCCCTGGTGCGCAGCTCCTACCACGCCGCCGAAATGGCTCAGGATGGCCGGGAAGAGGAACCCTAGGCCTTTTCAGCCAGCTCTTGGCTGCTGATGAGATCCCGCAAGAGGGCCCCTAGGCCGAACCCCTCTGGGGCAAACCGGAGCAACACCCGTGGCGCCAGGGATCCCAAGCGGTACAAACTCGCCCCCGCCACCAGACCCGGCAAGAGGCTGTTGCTCCAGCCTCCCCACAGCCAAGAGCTCACCCCCTCGGCCAAAAGCAGCAGCGCCCCATTGAGCAGCAGCAGTCGCCACAGCCCCTCCTGGGCGGATCCCAGCGCCTCCCGTAAGGATCCCCAGGGCAGGCGCAGCCGCATTCCCAGGCCCAACAGCCACAGCCCATCCAGTAGCGGCGCCAACAGCAGATCTAGCCCCAGTGGCGCCAAGCCCACCGCGATCCCCTTGCCGAGGGCGCAGGCCGTGCCCCATTGCTCGACAAAGCGGGCGTGGTGCTGCCACTGCTTTTGCCAGAGCTGGGCCTGGAGGTGCTCCAGCCGCTTCAGCACATTGAGGGCCAAGAGGGATCCCGCCTCTGCCTGCAAAATTTCCACAATGCGCCCTCGCAGGGCCTCGATCTGGGGTGCGGGCCGCTCCCATTCCAAGGTGATGCGGCCATCTGGCCAGTGGGTGCGCACCTTAGTGGGCTTGGGACGGGCGGCCACCGTCAAGATCTCCTGCGGCAACACCCAGCCCAAGTGGCGGCTGATCTGGGCGCGAATGGCCTGCAACTCGGCTTCCGAATAGAGATCGCACTTGTTCAACACCAGCAGGATGGGCTTGTGCAGGGTGCGCAGCTCCAACAGAGCCTGGTACTCCAACTGGGTCAGGTCTGCGGCGATGACAAACAGGATCAAGTCGGCGGCGCGGGCCACCTCCCAGGCCAACTGTTCGCGGGCTTCTCCGTTGATCTCGTTCAAGCCGGGCGTATCGATGAACCGTACCTGCCAAGGGATCCCCGGCCCCGGCTGCCACAGCAGCGATTGCGGCTGTTGCGTCACCCCGTTGAGGGGCCCTACCTCCAAGCGGGCCTCGCCGGTCAGGGCGTTCAAGACAGCCGACTTGCCGCGGTTGACCAGACCAAACACCGCAATGGAAAACACCCGAGTGACAAGACGCTTGCGCAGAGTGGATAAAGCTTTGAACTCCGGCTGCAGATCCTGACGGCTGGCCAGAGCTTGCCAGTGATCCCAGCAACGCTGAAAAACGGTTTCGGCTTGAGTTAGAGGAGTGGTCATCGACAACAAAAATGGCCTAACCCCCACTCTAAAAGGAATTGGTCCCCATAGCCACGCTGGTATTCCCCCCCAGCGTGGGGAAGTCCGCCGGGATCCGAAGCTCACAGAATGGGGCATGATCACCTTGGGGCATTGGCGCTCCTAAGTTAGGATCCCATCGACTGTTGCTATGCTGTACCGCCTCCCCAACTCTCTCCGCTGGCTCCGCCTTGGCGGATCCCATCGCTCCAAACAAGAGCGTCAAATTGTGCGCAGCCTGCTGGCCTTTGCAGGTGCCCTCCTGGTCGTGGATATCGTGCTCCTGAGCGCCCTTTACTAGTCCGATGGCATTTCCACGCTTGTCGGGAAAAAGCGCTATCATGGAGATCCATTGGTCAAGCTCCGTTGATGGCTCTGTAACTCCTACGAGGCAGGTCGGATGGATTGGGTAGAAAAAGTTCTCGAAAAGATCCGCGAATGGGTGGAACGTGTGATTGATACTCTTCTGGGAAGTCCTCAGCCCCAACCTGCTCCCATTCCCGTAGAAAATGGATCCCATCGTCGTCGTTAATCCGACTGCCATTGCTTCCGCTGGCGAGCTCCTAAGCCTTCTGGTTCTGCACGGCCCCAACCTCAACTTGCTGGGGGTGCGAGAAGTAGGCATCTACGGCTCGGTGTCCTTAGAACAGATCGATCGGGCGCTCCACCAGCAGGCAGAAGTTCTTGGGGCAAAGCTGGAGATCCTGCAGTCTAACCATGAGGGGGTGTTGGTCGATGCCATTCACCGGGCTCGCCAGCAGCACTCCGGCATCCTCATCAACCCTGGCGCCTACACCCACACCAGCATCGCTCTGCGGGATGCCATTGCTGCCGTAGGGCTGCCCACGGTGGAAGTTCACCTGAGCAATATCTATCGCCGCGAACCTTTCCGGCAACACTCCTACATTGCTGCTGTAGCCATCGGCCAAATCAGTGGATTTGGAGCCCACAGCTACCTATTGGGCCTACAGGCTCTAGTTCAGCACCTGCGGCTGCAGGCTGCCCAAGCCTAACCGAAGAAGTTTGGCCTTACCTCGACGCTGCCGAGACAGTCGCTGCTTGGCGATCCTCAACCGCGGGGACTCCCCCACCTGGAAGAGGTAGGCGCTGGTTTTCCCGGTGGAGAACATCCGTCCTCAGCGGCGTGGGAGAGGGGGGCGGGCGCAACTCAGGGAGCGGTTAACTGGCAAGACCAGTGGGCGGCTTAGAGGGACAGTTGGGAGCCTCAAGCCCGACAACTGGGAGCTCCTAGGTCTCTATCCATGGCTGCGCGGATCCGCCTGATGCGGGAGGACAGGCCTGCCCCGATCCAACTCAGACACCTGTCCGGCATTGGTCAACTGCAGGGGCTGCCCAGTTGCCAGAGCCAACACATTGCCCCGCAAAATGGCGGCAGGCTGCTCTCCGATGGCAAATCCCAGCACTTCCCCTTGACCATCCAAAAAGAGAAAGTGAGGGATCCCGTTCACCCGGTAGCGGCTCAACTCCGGCAGCCACTTGGGGTTGTCCACGTTCAGCATGACGAAGTTCACCTGATCGGCAAATTCTTTCTTCAGGCTGGCCAGGAGAGGTGCCATCGCTCGGCAGGTGGTGCACCAATCGGCGTAAAACTCCACCAGAGAAGGCTTGCCGTTGGCCTGCGCTTCCTCCCAGGACACTGCCTCTGCAGCCAAGTCAGCCAAGCTGGTGCCAGCCTGACGAGCTTGATTGGCTAAAAACAAGCCTGCCGCCAGGAGCACGGCCACCACGGCAACTAAACTGTTGCGCAACCGTTTTGCCCAGTCTTCCTTCATAGCTCCATCACTCCGCCATCTGGTGTTCCGCCTTCCCCGTTCTAACATCCCCCTCGCTCCGCAGTGGGCCAACTAGGTTCTGGATGGCTGTCTCCCGGGATCCCGGCTGGCGAGGAGGGCAGATGGACGTACTCCCCCTAGCTATAGCTTGCTCCGGCCCAGCAGTAAGCCTAGGAACTCTTAGTTACTGGTTCCGCAACCGCACTTGCTCCTTCGGGTTGCTCCGCCTCAGCAGCAGTGCCAGTTTCCCTGGTGGGCTCAGGGCGGTGGGACAACGGTTTTCTGGCTGTGGCAAAACTTGGGATCTAGCCAATAACTTCATAAACTGGAGCAAATGGCTCATCGCCATTGCTTTGCAGCGACCAGAGCCGCCCTTGTGATCCCAGTTCGCCTGACCTTACACAATTTTCTCTGCTACTCTCAGGCGGTTTTGGATCTGCGCGGGATCCACACCGCTTGCATTTGCGGCCCCAACGGGGCGGGCAAATCGGCTTTGCTCGACGCCCTTACCTGGGGCCTCTGGGGACAGAGCCGGGCCAGCAACGACAGCGATCTCATCCGCAAGGGGGCCAGCGAAACCTGGGTGGAGGTGGTCTACCGCTCGCGGGGGCAAACCTACCGCGTCCTGCGCAGTCGCCACCTCGCGGGGGAAGGATCCCTGGAGTGGCAAATTCAAACTGGAGAAAGCGACGGCCAAGCCCGTTGGCGCAGCCTCACCCGCCGCGGCCTGCGTGCCACCCAACAGGCCATCCAAAATCAGCTCGGCCTCGACTACGATACCTTTGTTCACTCGGCCTACCTGCGGCAGGGGCAGGCCGATGCCTTTACCCTGAAGCGTCCCGGCGAGCGCAAGCAGATCTTGGCCGACATGCTCAAGCTGGGGCAGTACGATCTGCTGGCGGAGCGTTGCCGCGAACAGGCCCGCAGCGCCAAGCTCAAAGCCGACCTGCTCCAAGAGCGCCTGCACAAGCTGGATCAACACCAGGTCTCTATCGAGCAGATGCAAGCCGAACTGGAGCAGCTTCAACAGCGGCAAATCCATCTGCAACAGCTCCTGGCCCAACAGCAGCAGGAATTACAGGCCCTAGAACGCGCCTATGAACATCGCCACACCCTGGAGGAGCGCCACCAGCAGCTTGCCCAGCACCTGAACAAGCTCAGCGTCAACCTGCACCACACCGAACAGCAGTGGCGAGCTCAACGACAGCACCTGCTCCAGTTGCAAGAGCTGATTGCCCAAAGCGAGGAGATCCTGGCGGGCTACGAACGCTATCAAACCCTGATGGCCCAGGATCGCCATCTTCACCACCTCTTCGAGCAACAGCAATACCTGCTCCAAGAACGCCAAAAGCTGCAGGCCCAACAGGCCGAGCAACAACAGCAGCAACTGCGCAGAATGCAGCGGCTGCAACAGGAATTGGCCGCCTGCCAGGCCCAAGCCCAGGCCGATGCCCAGGTGCTGGCCGAACGAGAGCGCATCGAAAACGCCCTCCACCACTACCGGCAAGCCCAGGAGCGCCTGCAAAGCTTAAACGAGGCCCAGGCCCAAGCCGCTGCCCTCCTGGAGCAACAACGGCACTGGGAGGAGGAGATCCGCCGCGAGGGAGAACGTCTGCAAGCCCGCCTCCAGTTCCTCCAGGAGCACCTGCAAAGCCAGGAAACCCTGGCCCAACAGCAGCAGCACCTGGCCCAGAAAATTGCCGCCAGCGCTGCAGCCCTGGCCGAGCTGGAGCGGCAGCGCCTCTACCAGCAGCAGGTGTTGGAAAAAATCCAGGAGCGCCGCCTCTTTGTGCAGAAGCTGCAGGAGCGGCAGCGGGTTCTCCAGCACCAGTGGCAACAGGAGGAGGAACGCTGCCGCCTGCTAGAGGCTCCTTGGGAAGAGTTTCCTGTTGACGATAGCGGAGCGGAGTCCCTCCACGCCGAGCGCTTGGATCCTGCAGAGCTAGAAGATCTGGATCGCCCGGATCACTTGGGCCCTTCGGATCCAGACTCTGGCCGGTGCCGTCCCACCCATGCTTTGACGGGGGCGAAGGCCATTGCCGAGGGAGCTGCAGAACCGGGATCCGAAGTAACCGCAGACCCCCTCTTCTCAGAGCAGCCTGCCGAGTCCATGCCAGCACCGCCCACCAAAGTGCCGACCGCCCCAATTTGGGTTTGCCCTCTCTGTGCCCGTCCGCTCAGCCCGTCCTTGAGGGCAGTGGTGCTGAAGAAACACCGCCAGCGGCAAGAGGAAATTGCTGGCGAGCTGTTTGTAATCCGCGAGCAATTGGCGGTGGCCGACCGGGAGATCGGGCTGCTGCAGGAAGAAGCCCAGCGTCTTGGCCAAGAGTTGGCCACCTGGGACGAGCGCCTGCACCTTCAGGGGCGCCTGCAACAGCAGTGGGAGGCTGAGCAGGAGCGGCAGCGGCAACTGGAGGCGCGGCGGGCAGAAGCCGCAGAACTGGAGCAGATCCTCAGCCAAGAAGCTTATGCCCAAGAGGCGCGGCAGCAGCTTGCCCAGATCCAACAGGCCCTGCAGCAGCTGGGCTATGACGAGCGGGAACATGCCTTGCAACGGGGAGAGGTGGAGCGCTGGCGCTGGGCCCTGGGCCGCTCCCACGAGCTGCGCAAAGCCCAGGAGCGCCGCGCCCGCCTAGGCGAGCAAATCGCCTCCCTGCAAGCGCAACTGGAGGCCCTGCAACAGGCGGGATCCCCTGACTCGCCGCTGGCAGAACGCTTGGCCCAGATCGAGCAGGCGCTGCACCAGGTCGGCTACGACGGATCCCTGCACCAGCAGGTAAAAGCAGAACTGGCCCAGGCGCAACTGTGGCCGGCCCGCCTGCAAGCCCTCCAGATGGCCCGCCAGGAGCTGCCGGAAGCCACAGCCCGCAGCCAGGCCCTGTCCCAACGCCTGCAGGAAAGCCGGCAACACTTTGCCCAGGCTGCCCAAGAGCTGGAAGTGCTGCAGCGACAACTGGCCGAGCACCCCGATGTTTCCCCGGCTCATCTAGAAGGGATCCGCCAAGCTCTGCGGGAGAACCGGCAAGAGCTGGATCTGGTGCTTTCTCAAATCGGGGCGGCCCGACAGCGGCTGCAGCAGGCTCTTGAACAGCAGGCGGAGCGGACGGAGCTGGAGCGACAACTGCAGCAGGCCCGCCGCCAGCAGCAGGTGTACCAGGAGCTGGCCAACGCCTACGGCCGCAACGGCATTCCCGCCCTGATCATCGAAAATGTCCTGCCAGAGCTAGAGGCCCAGGCCAACCAGATCCTGGGCCGCCTCACCCAACACCGCCTCCATCTGCGCTTTGTAACCCAGCGCTCGGGGCGGCGCTCGGAGAAGCTGATCGAGACCCTCGACATCCTCATCGCCGATCCCCGCGGCACCCGTCCCTACGAGACCTACTCTGGGGGAGAGGCTTTCCGCATCAACTTCGCCATCCGCCTGGCTCTTTCCCGCCTGCTTACCCAGCGCTCGGGATCCGACCTGCAAACGTTGATCATCGACGAGGGGTTTGGATCCCAGGACGCCACCGGGCGGGCCCAGTTGCTGGCGGCCATCAACGCCATTGCCTCCGACTTTGCCTGCATCCTGGTGATCACCCACATCCCCAGCCTGCAAGAGGCCTTTCCCCACCGCATCGACGTGCAGCCCTCCCCCCAGGGATCCCGCCTCTTCATTCGCGGCTAGTCATTTGGCTGGTCATTTGAGGATGAGGAGTTGTCGGCCCGGCTTTGCAACCACTGCTGCAGCAGGGGAACTATAGTCTCGCCAAGCTGGCTCCACTGGCTGGGCTTTTGGGCCGTGGTTAGCAGCTCCACCCGCTCCCCCCGGATCACCAAAAAGCCCACCGGCTCGATGCGCACCCCGCCCCCCGCTCCGCCAAACAGGCTGGCCGGATCCCGTCCGTTGCTGCGAAAGCCGCTGGCCGTTTTGCCAAAATGGCCCCCTCCTCCCCCAACGCCAAAGTAGAGCGACACGTAGGGGACAATCGTTGTGTCGCCAATGGTAATCGGCTGGCCAAAGGTCTGTCCCGTCTCCGCCAAAACCTTCAGCTTGCTCAGCACCGCCTCCAGGACGGCTGCCACCTCGAAATCGGAACTGGAATCGGATCCCATTGGTGACGTTTGCGCAAACGCTGCAGGCCAGCTCCAGAGGCCACTGGGTGAAGAACCAGATTGACTGCAGTTGTCTCAGACAAGATTAAGATACCTTGCTGCCTACCCAAGCGCCCCGCGCCGCTGCCCTCACCCCTGGCCTCTCTCCCTGAGGGAGAGGGGAGTTGGGGATAGTTCTCGGCGCCAAATGTTTTACTGCAACTTCATCCAGGAAAGGCTGCTCACCCCCACACCTGACTCGGGCCGACACCGAGAAAGGGGGAGCTCCTGCGCCGCTCTTGAACTCCCTTTTTTAGTCCTCGTCGGGAGAGCCAGAGTAGAGATCCTCCAGGCGGCTGCGGGCCTCTTCCAAGCTGGCCGAGCGAATGACCAGCAAGGGCTCTTCCGTCAGGTTGCCTTCTTCATCCAACAGCTCTGGGTGGGGCACCTGCCGGCGGCCTCGACGTGGCGAGGCCTTGCGCTCTTCTTTGCTCAGAGTAACCACGTTGGCCACCAGGTTGCGCAGGGCTACAAAGGCAATGGCCACAAAAGCGATGAGGTAGAGGATCTGCAGCATCACGGGTCAGATGAGTCGGAGGAGGGGTGAATTTGGCGAAAGCGACGGCCCAGCTCGGCGCACTCCATCAGCAGGCGATGCCATTTTGCCATCAGGGCCGGGTCAACGCCAACTTCATTATCCGACAACTGATAGAGGGCTTCCGCTGCCTGGAGCTCCGCTTGGGCAGCCAAAACCCACTCCAGGAGGGCCTGCTGCGCCTCTGGGCTGATGAATTCTAAAGTTTCTTCTTGCAAAAAGCGACGAGAGCGCTCAAACCAGTAGCGGTAATCTTCCAGCAGGGGCCCCAGAATCTCTCGCAACAGCTTGGCTTTGCTCATGGATCGGGATCCCTCCGCGTCTGGTTTGCTGAGAGCATCTTAGCCGAACTTAACCTTCCCCCGCCAGGGATCCCTGGGTAGCCTCCAGGCGGGCTTCCGTCTCCAGCATCAGGGCTTCTAGGTGGGGCACCAGCTCCGGCGCCTGCTCTTGCCAGTAGCCCCGCTGGTGGGCTTCCAGCAGCCGCTCGCTCATGTCCCGCAGCGCCCAAGGGTTGTGGTTGCGCAAAAACTGCTGCACCCGGGGATCCAGCAAGTAGGCGCGGGCCAGGCCAGCGTACATAAAGTCCGGCACGGCGTGGGTGGTGACGTCGTAGGCGAAGAGGTAGTCCAGGGTGGCGGCCATCTCGAAGGCGCCTTTGTAGCCGTGGCGCATCACGCCGGCAATCCACTTGGGGTTGACGACGCGGGCGCGGTAGACGCGGTCGATTTCTTCGGCCAGGGTGCGGATCTTGGGGTTGTGGGGACGGGCGTGATCCCCGAAGTAGATCTGGGGGTTGCGGCCCTGGAGCGCCCGCACCGCTGCCACCATGCCTCCCTGAAACTGGTAGTAGTCGTCCGAGTCAAGGAGATCGTGCTCGCGGTTGTCTTGGTTGTGCAGGACAATTTGCAGGCGGGCCAGTTGCCGCCGCAGGGCTGCGGGGGCCGGCTCTCCTTCGCCCTCGGCCCGGTAGGCGTAGCTGCTCCAGTTGAGGTAGGCGCGGGCCAGATCCGCTTCCGTTTCCCAGTTTTGCGCCTCGATCAGCCCCTGCAGGCCGGCTCCGTAGGCCCCCGGCTTGGAGCCAAAGATGCGCAGCCGCGCTTGCTTTGCCGCTTCTGAAGGCGGGATCCCTTGCTCCTGCCAGTACTGGGTATCGGCCAGCACCTGGGCCCGCAGGGGGTTGTCGCTTTCCGGCTCCTCCAGGGCGGCCACGGCCTGCACGGCGCGGTCGAAGAGGGCAATCAGGTTGGGAAAAGCATCGCGAAAGAACCCAGAAATGCGCAGGGTTACATCCACGCGGGGCCGGCCCAAAACCGCCACGGGCAAAATCTCAATATCCACCACCCGTCCCCCCTCCCAGCGGGGCCTGACTCCCAAGAGCGCCAGCGCCTCGGCCCAGTCGTCGCCGCCGGTGCGCAGGGTAGAGGTGCCCCAAACGGATAGGCCCAGGTGGCGGGGATATTCCCCCTGCTCTTGCACGTAGCGCTCCACCAGCCGCTCGGCAGCCAGCGAGCCAACCTGCCAGGCGGTGGGGGTAGGGATGGCGCGGATATCCACCGAGTAGAAGTTGCGCCCGGTGGGCAACACCTCCACCCGGCCCCGGGTGGGGGCACCGGAAGGGCCGCTGGGCACATAGCCGCCGTTGAGCCCGTGCAGGAGATGCCTCAGCTCCTGGGGGGTTTGCTGCAGCCGAGGGAGCAAGTCGGTCTCGATCCAGTGCAGCACTTGTCTGGCCGCCGGCCCCGGCGGCGGATCGTAAGGGATCCCCTGCAGATACTGGGCAATCCAGCGGCGGGCCTGGGCCTCCAGGGCGGCTACTGCGTCTCCAAAGCGGCGAAAGCTCTCGCCCATAGGGCTTGCTTGCCTGGCTAATTTCTCAGATAAACGGCTGCCCCCAGTCCGACCAGCATTTCTTCGGGAGTAATTTTGCCATCTTGGTTAGTGTCGAGGGCATCGAAGACGCGATCTGCTCCCATCCACTCCTCGCGGGTGATGAAGCCATCCCCATCCAGGTCGTAGATGCGGAAGACATCCTGGGCGGCGTGGGTAATCGTTTCCTTGGCGCCCTCCAGCTTCTGCAGCCGCTCGGTGAGCAGTTTTTCCAGCACCTCCAGCGCCTTGGAGAAGCCCTGGATCCCTTCTTCTAGTTTTTCCGAGGCCATGCGGTTTTCCCGGTGCATCTGGTCGAAGGTGGCCCGATCCATCACCAGGCGGGGAATATCCATTTTCTTAGCTTTTTCCGGATCCAGCTTGCGCTCCAGGTGGCCCTCGGTGTTTTGCAGCTCCGCCAACAAAGCCGGCGAGATGGTTAGGAGATCGCAGCCGGCCAGCTCGATGATCTCGCCAATGTTGCGGAAGCTGGCCCCCATCACTTCCGTTGGGTAATCGTATTTGCGCAGATAGTTGTAGATCTGGGTTACCGACTGCACGCCTGGATCTTCGGCGGGCGGGTAGCTCTCCCGGCCTGTGTGTTTTTTGTACCAATCCAGGATGCGGCCCACAAAGGGCGAGATGAGGGTTACCCCCGCTTCGGCGCAGGCAATGGCCTGGTGCAGGCCAAACATCAAAGTCAGGTTGCAGTGGATCCCTTCTTTTTCCAGGATCTCGGCGGCGCGGATCCCTTCCCAAGTAGCCGCAATCTTAATGAGCACCCGCTTGGGATCCGCCCCTGCCGCCTTGTAGAGCTCGATGAGATGGCGGGCCTTGGCCACGGTGGCTGCTGTGTCGTAGGAGAGCCGGGCGTCCACCTCCGTCGAAACCCGACCGGGGATGATGGACAAAATGCGCACGCCAAAGGCCACCGCCAGTTGGTCGATGGCGTGGGCCACCACGGCTTTGGTGTCGGCTTTGGATCCCAGGTCTTGGCGGGCCTTGAGCAAGGTCTCATCGACAATGCCCTGGTACTGGGGCATTTGGGCGGCTGCTGTAATCAAAGAGGGATTGGTGGTGGCATCCTGCGGCTTAAAGGTCTCGATGGCGTTGATATCCCCCGTGTCGGCCACCACCACCGTCATCTCTCGCAACTGCTCCAGCAAGCTCCTGCTCATACTCCCCTCCTTAGATATCGCGCTTCTGCGACCTAGCCCCAGTGTCGCCCACCTAGGCAAGGGATCCCGGTAGATGTGAGATTGTCTTAATTGTCTAGCCGGCTACTCCCACAGATGTGGGGACAACGTACAGCAGGAGAACTACCAGGGGGCTCATAGATTGGTTCACCCCCACGGGTGTGGGGACAACTCTCAGCACTGGAGATTTGTGAGCAGATTGAGCGCGGTTCACCCCCACGGGTGTGGGGACAACGCTCTGCTGGCGGCTCATCTGGCGCGTCCGGCGGCGGTTCACCCCCACGGGTGTGGGGACAACGGGTTGTTCACTTCCATCGTGAATCTCTTACTGGCGGTTCACCCCCACGGGTGTTGGGACAACCCAAACTGGAGCCGGCGGGGCGCACCAGCACCACCGGTTCACCCCCACGGGTGTGGGGACAACTGCCCAACCTGGCCGACGCGGTGCGACGGGTGGCCGGTTCACCCCCACGGGTGTGGGGACAACTCTCCGGGGAATAGGTGAACCTTGGCGCAACGCCTGGTTCACCCCCACGGGTGTGGGGACAACTCGGCAAATGACGCACCAGCTGGCTGTATTTGTCGGTTCACCCCCACGGGTGTGGGGACAACGAACCAGCGCACTTCTTGTCTTTTGTGGCACCAGCCAATCACGTAGGGATTGGTGCCGCGGTAGATGTGCAAGAGATAGGGATCCAACTCCCGTTCCGACACTTGATCGCCTCGGCTGGCGGTGCGATAGCGCATCCACACTCGTCTTTTCTCCCGACAGGCATCCTCCAACCGCTGCCAAATCTCCCAATCCAGATGGGTTTCTGCCCCTGCCCGAAAGATGAGCCGCTCATCGGCTAGCTGCTGGAGATCCAGCCACTCCTGCTCTGGAAGCCGTTGCGCCAACCGCCCAATTGCCGAGCGCAACTGCGGGGCATAGGCCGATCCGGCGTAGGCTTCCAGCATTCTCGCTCCCAAAGTCAGGGCAAACAGCTCCCCCTTAGTGAGGGGTATCGTCGGCAAGCGCCATTCCCGATCAGTGTAGTGATACCCTTTTTCACGGCTGACTTTGATGGGGGCTTGAAAGCGATCCTTCAAGAAACTAATATCCGCTCGAACCGTTCGTTCACCTATTTTCGGGCTGGAGGCCCGCACCATAGCCGCAGGCTTGGTGCCGGGAGGAAAGCCCGCCTGCTAGTCAAAGCCTGGATGAGCTACAATAAGCCCATGAGCCAGATTATCTCTGTACGTTGCAAGCTGATAGTCCCACAAGAGTTGCGTCAAGAAATTGACCGCACTTTGCAGGGCTTTGCGAATGCTTGCAACCAGATTCTCGACACCGCCAAACAAAAGAACTGCTGGAACACCGCCAAGCTGCACCACTTGGTTTATAGGCCAGTGAGAGCGGCAACGGGGTTGAAAGCCAACCACGTCTGTCAGGCGCTCCGCCGTGTGATTAGCAACGCCAAAGCGGTGAAACAAGTCCACAAGTTTCGCCCCACCAGCCTGACTTTGGATGTGCGTACTTTTAAGTACCGAGAGTCCGACCAAGCCGTGGGCGTGACCCTGATGAGCGGACGGGTTTGGCTCAAGCTCAAGATTGGCGGTTATCAAATCGCTTTGCTGCGGGGGCAAACGCCCACCAGCGCTACTCTGTCCAAGACCAAGCAAGGGGACTACTACATCAACATTGCGGTTGAGTTGGACACTCCCCCGACCGGTAAAACTCCAAAGGTAATCGGAGTTGACTTGGGCAGGCGGGATATCGCCACCGCTAGCAACGGACGCTCTTGGAGTGGAGAACACATCCAGGCCGTCCGTGACCGGTTCAGCCGTGTACGCGCCAAGGTTCAATCCAAACGCACTCGCAGCTCTAGGAGGCTGTTGAGAAGGCTCTCTGGGAGAGAACGGCGCTACCAGACATGGCTGAACCATAACATCAGCAAAACCTTGGTCAGGGATGCCCAGGCTATTGGTGCGGCACTGGCTTTTGAGGACTTGACAGACATCCGAGAGCGCTTGAATCAGAAACCTCGGAGTAAAGCTGAGCGCCGCAGAACCAATAACTGGGCGTTCTACCAACTCAGGATGTTTGTGACCTACAAGGCTGCCATTGCTGGAGTGCCTGTGGTGCTGGTGCCGCCTGCCTACACGTCGCAGACCTGCCACAAATGCCTGCACATCCACCCTGAGCAGGGTAAGTCCTACCGCAGCGGCAAGTTGTTCAAGTGTGGACACTGCGGGTGGGAAGGGGATGCTGACTATAACGCTGCTCAAGTAATCTCTCTCCTTGGGGCGACTGTAAACTCGCCTGAAATTCCGAAACTTAGCTGTCCTCTGGGTCAGCTAGGGATTGGGATAAAGCCCGCACCCTGCGCATAGCGCGGGTGTCGGGTAGTTTACTTACCTCCAAAGCCTCAGCCAGCGAAGCGGCTGTCTTTCGCTGTCCGGAGCGCAGCAGCATATCTAGCTTCAGGATCCGCTCTATCTGACGTAGCATTGCTTACCTTGGCCAGGATGAGCGCATTCTAAACAACTCACCTGGCAAAAATACTTCCGACTTCTCTAAAGATTTGCTGAAGGCTGAAACTTCTTGGGGACGGGGATCAGCATGAACCCCAATTGGACAGGCTAGACAGAGCGGAGAGCGACCTCTGAGGCTGCCTAGCCGGCCTGGCTGCGCAACTGCCGTAGCAGCCGCTCGAACTCTTCCGGCAGAGGGGCGGTAACCTGCAGCGGCTGGCCGGTGCGCGGGTGGACAAAGGAGAGCTTCCAGGCATGCAGAGCTTGGCCGCTGAGTTTGACGGGGCTGGTTTTGCTCTGGGTGTAGAGGGGATCCCCGACAATGGGCAGGCGCAGGTGGGCGGCGTGCACCCGAATTTGATGGGTGCGCCCGGTCTCCAGCTCAAACTGCATCAGGGTGTAGTTGCCCAGGCGCTCCAGCACCTGCCAGTGGGTTACCGCCGCTCGCCCTTGGCCGGGGGGCACAACCGCCATCTTCTGGCGATCCACCGGGTGGCGGCCAATGGGGGCAGAGATGGTACCTTGGCTTTGGGCTGGCCGGCCAAACACCACCCCTAGGTAGATGCGCCGAGCGGTCTTGGCTTGAATCTGAGCCTGCAGGTGCTGGTGGGCCTGATCGTGTTTGGCGATCACCAGGGCGCCGGTGGTGTCCTTGTCGAGGCGATGGACGATCCCCGGACGCTGCTCGCCGTTGATCCCAGAAAGGCGAGGACAGTGGGCCAGCAGCGCATGCACTAGGGTGCCGCTGGCATGTCCAGGAGCCGGGTGCACCACCAGGCCGCGCGGCTTGTTGATGACAAGCAGATCCTCATCTTCATAGAGGATATCTAAGGGGATCCGCTCCGGCTGCAAGGGGGTGGGGGTGGCCGGCGGGATCCGCACCTCGATTTGATCCCCGGCCTGCAGGGGGCGATCCTTATCCAAGCAGGGCTGGCCGTTCAGCCAAACTTGGCCCTGGCGGATAAGCTGCTGCAGGCGCGAGCGCGACAGCTCCGGCAGTTGTTCTGCCAACCCCCGATCCAGCCGCAAGCCCTGCTGTTTTTCCGTCACTCTTACCTGGCGAATTGCTGCCACCGGATCCCTGAGGCCTTCCATTTGCCCTGTTGCCGCCAACTGCTGCTTTGAAAACATGGTGGCAGAGCGGTTACTTTTGCATTAGATAAAAAAGGTCGAAGATTTGTGGCAACCTTCTCAGATGGATCCTGGCGAGATGGCTTTGTGTCAACCCCTTCTCAGCCTTTTCTAGGGGGTTGCGCCGGGATTTTAACCAGCGGAAAACCCTCAGTACAGTGAGGGTATAGACCCTCAAAGCCAGGCCAGATTCTGGCTGGGGGATGGTTTTTGGCTGCACGTAAGTATTGCAGCCGTGGTTCACATTTGAGTCTGATGGGCATAAGGAGACAGAGCATGTCGGATGGAGCAACGCTGGGATCCCAACTTCAACAGCCCTCTCAACGCCAGCTTGGCTCAGAGCCGCCCTTGGTTGTGCCCCTCACCGAAGTGGGGCTGCGGGACGTGGCCCAGGTGGGCGGGAAAAACGCCTCCTTGGGAGAAATGCTGCAGCAGCTAGCCCCCAAAGGGATCCGCGTGCCCCTGGGGTTTGCCACCACGGCCCATGCCTATCGCCAGTTCATCGCCGCTGCCGGCCTCGAGGAGAAGCTGCGGGAGATCTTCAAAGACCTCGATATCGAGGATGTGCGGAACCTGCGCGAGCGGGGCAAGGCCGCCCGCACCTTGATTTTGCAGACGCCTTTCCCCCCAGAGCTGGAGCAGGCCATTGCCAAGGCCTACCAGGAGCTGTGCGAGCGCTACGGCCCCGATACCGATGTGGCGGTGCGCTCCAGCGCCACCGCCGAAGACCTGCCGGATGCCAGCTTTGCCGGCCAGCAGGAGACCTACCTCAACGTGCACGGGATCAAGGCGGTGCTGCAGGCCTGCCACCGCTGCTTTGCCAGCCTGTTTACCGACCGGGCCATCTCCTACCGCCAGATCAAGGGCTTCGACCACTTCCAGGTGGCCCTCTCGGTGGGGGTGCAGAAGATGGTGCGCTCGGACTTGGCCTGCTCGGGGGTGATGTTCTCCATCGACCCAGAAACGGGCTTTAAAGACGCGGTGCTGATCACCGCCGCCTACGGGCTGGGGGAAAACGTGGTGCAAGGGATCGTCAACCCCGACGAATACGTGGTCTTTAAGCCTACCCTGAAGCAGGGGCTGCGGCCCATCCTCTCGCGCAAGCTGGGCAGCAAAGCCCTGAAGCTGGTCTACGACGAGGAGGGATCCCGCCTCACCAAAAACGTACCCGTCCCCGAAAGCCTGCGCCGGCAATATGCCCTCAAGGACGACGAGATCCTGGAGTTGGCTCGCTGGGCCTGCCTTATCGAAGAGCACTACTCGGCGCTGCGGGGCCGCTTCACCCCCATGGACATCGAGTGGGCCAAAGATGGGATCACGGGCGAGCTGTTCATCGTCCAGGCCCGCCCCGAGACGGTGCAGTCCCAAAAGGCGGCCAACCGCCTCAAGACCTATCGCTTGACGCAGCCGCAGGCGCGCCCAGAACCCCTGGTGCGGGGACGAGCAGTGGGGGAGGCCATTGGCCAGGGCACAGCTCGGGTCATTTTGGATGTGCGCCGCTCGGATCAGTTCCAAGCGGGCGAGGTGCTGGTGACGGAGAAAACAGATCCCGACTGGGAGCCGATCATGAAAAAGGCCAGCGCCATCGTCACCAACCAAGGGGGGCGCACCTGCCATGCGGCCATCATCGCCCGCGAGCTGGGGATCCCGGCCATTGTTGGCTGCGGCAACGCCACGCAGTTGCTCCGCTCCGGCGATCCTATCACCGTCTCCTGTGCCGAAGGGGAGGAAGGGCGCGTCTATCCTGGCTTGCTGTCCTACGAAGTTACAGAGATCCCCCTCGAGGAGCTGCCCCGCCCCCGCACCCAACTGATGATGAACGTGGGCAACCCGGAAAAAGCCCTTGGCCTCAGCGAGATCCCTTGCGATGGCGTGGGTCTGGCGCGGCTGGAGTTCATCATCGCCAACCACATCCAGGTCCATCCCTTGGCTTTGCTCCACTACGAGCAGGCCGTCAAGGAGGAGCCGCGCCTGGCGGAGCTCACCGCCCAGTACCCTGACAAGCCGGAGTACTTTGTGGACAAGCTGGCCCAGGGGGTGGCCACCATCGCCGCCGCCTTCTACCCCAAGCCGGTGATCGTGCGGCTGTCGGACTTCAAGAGCAACGAATATGCTCACCTGCTGGGTGGATCCCGCTACGAGCCCCATGAGGAAAACCCCATGATTGGCTGGCGGGGGGCCTCCCGCTACACCGATCCCCGCTATCGCGACGGCTTTGCCCTCGAGTGCCGGGCCATGAAACGGGTGCGGGACGAGATGGGCCTGGCCAACGTCATCTTGATGATCCCCTTCTGCCGCACCCCCGAAGAGGGACACAGGGTGCTGGAGGAGATGGCCCGCCACGGCCTGGTGCGGGGGGAAAACGGCCTGCAGGTGTACGTCATGTGCGAGCTGCCCAGCAACGTCATCCTGGCCGACGAGTTCTGCCAGATCTTCGACGGCTTCTCCATCGGCTCCAACGACCTCACCCAGCTTACCCTGGGGTTGGACCGCGACTCGGCCCTGGTGGCCCATCTTTTTGACGAGCGCCACGAGGCCGTTAAGCGGCTGATCGCCCAGGTAATCCAGACGGTGAAAAGCCACGGGCGCAAGATCGGCATCTGTGGACAAGCCCCCAGCGACTACCCCGACTTTGCCCGCTTCCTGGTGCAGCAGGGGATCGACTCCATCAGCCTCAACCCCGATTCCCTGCTGAAAACCCTGTTGGTGGTGGCCGAGGCAGAAGCTGGCCGATAGGCCCAGGGGGCGGCGCCGGGATCCCGTCTGCTGGGTTACAATCTTCTCTGCTGTGTTGCCATCCCCGCCATGATCCACGAACTCTCCATGCCGGCCCTCAGCTCCACCATGGAAACGGGCAAGATCGTCGCCTGGCTGAAAAACCCCGGCGACCGGGTGGAGAAAGGGGAAAACATCCTGGTGGTGGAGTCGGACAAGGCGGACATGGACGTGGAGTCCTTCCACAGCGGCATTCTGGCCAGCATCCTCATCCCAGCAGGGGAATCGGCGCCGGTGGGCGCCCCCATCGCCCTCATTGCCGAAACCGAAGCGGAGGTGGCCGAGGCCCAAGAGCGAGCCAAGGCCCTCTCTAAGGGTGCTCTACCGGCAACTGCACCTACTGCAGTCCCCACCCCCACAGTTCAACAGCCAACCCCTGTCCCTGCGGCGATCCCCACCCCCACCCTTCCAACTGGCTCCAACGGGGCCGGATCCCAGCGGATCCTGGCTTCCCCACGGGCGAAAAAATTGGCAGAAAGCCTGGGGATCGACCTGCGCACGGTGCGCGGCTCCGGCCCTGGTGGGCGCATCGTGGCCGAAGATGTGGAGCGGGCTGCAGCTCAGGCCGCCTCTACGCAAGCGGCAGCTCCCCCCCCTGTCTCTGCGGCTGCCCCGTTGGGAGAAGTGGTTCCCTTGAGCACGTTGCAGGCGGCGGTGGTGCGCAACATGAACGCCAGCTTGGGCGTGCCGGTGTTCCACGTCGGCTACACCATCACCACCGACAGCCTGGATCAGCTTTACCAACAGGTGAAGCCCAAAGGGGTAACCCTGACGGCCCTTTTGGTGAAAGCGGTGGCCCTGACCCTAGAAAAGCATCCCCTCCTCAACGCCAGCTACACGGAAAACGGGATCCACTACAAAGCCGAGATCAACATTGCCGTGGCGGTGGCCATGGAAGACGGCGGCCTGATCACCCCTGTGCTCAAGCAGGCCAACCGGACCGATCTCTACGAGATCTCCCGCCGCTGGAAGGATCTGGTGGAGCGGGCGCGGCGCAAGCAACTGCAGCCGGAGGAGTACAACAGCGGCACCTTTACCCTCTCCAACCTGGGCATGTTTGGGGTGGATCGCTTCGACGCCATCCTGCCTCCCAACCAAGGAGCTATTTTGGCCGTCGGCGCTGCTCGCCCCACCGTGGTGGCCACACCAGAAAAAGCCATCGCCATCCGCTCCCAGATGCAGGTCAACCTCACCTGCGACCACCGCGTTATTTACGGCGCCCACGCGGCGGCCTTCTTGCAAGATCTGGCCCAGTTGTTAGAACAAAAGGTGGGATCCCTGACGCTGTAGAAGCTCAATAAGTGGGCAGGCTGGGATCCACCTCAAGAGCCCAGGCGTGGATGCCGCCGCTGATGTTGTAGACCTGGCTGAAGCCGTTGGCCAGCAGCCACTGGCTCACTTGGGCAGAGCGGATGCCGTGGTGGCAGAGGACAAAGGTTGGACAATGGGGATCGAGCTCCCTCAAGATTTGCTCGCGCCACTCTTGGTACTGGCTCAAGGGGTAGTTGCGAAACCCGAGGGCACTGAGATTGGCCAACTCCAACTCGGCCGGTTCCCGCACATCGATGAGTTGCAGAGGGCCAGCCTCGGGATCCCTCAGGCGGGCAGCTAGCTGCTGCGGCGCAACCGAGCGAACGAAAGAGGACATGGCTGACCTGTAACCCTATCTGGACCCGTTCTCAGGATATAGCGGCTCAGCGTCTACCCTGGTCTGCTTGCCATTGTTGCAGGTCGTGGTTGGCCGGCAACCCTTCCTTCAGCAACCCCCTGTCGAGTTACTTGGGGCAGCCCCCCTAGAACTCCAAATTTCTCGAAGAAATTTTAACTGTACTGATTGCGGATCCTCTGCCAAGTTCAATAGGGCAGGGATCCCTTTTGGGAGGCTCTGCTTGAGAGAATTGGATCCCAGGGGTTCATCCGGGCTCTAGGTATCCGCAGTTCTGATAGGCTTGACCGATAGGGACTTGCCAAGGATTTTCCACCGATGAAAGGCCCCCTTTCCACAGACGGCCAAGTATCCCGATCTAGCTGGCGAACCGGTTCCCTCTTGCTGACTCTGTTGGCAGGGATCGCTTTCGGCTGTGGAGGAGGAGGCACGGGCAACTCTCCTCCCCCACCATCGCCAGGTGGTGGGCCCGTCATCCTGCAAGTGGATCCAGCCAAGGGCCCCTTTACCAAGCTGGCCGATGCTGTGGCACAGGCGCAGCGGCTGCAAAATGCCACAGCAGGACTAGAGGTGCTGATCCAGATTTTGGGGGCGGGCAAGGAGAGGCTAGAGAAGGATCTGGCCTTGGATGGGGGCGACGGCACCAATGGCGGGCGGATTCGGATTACCAGCTCCACAGCTTATGAGATCCTGGCCGGGTTGTTCGACGTGATCGTAGCCAGCCAAACCAGCCTGCAAGGGGTGGAGGTGGTGTTGGAAGGCGGAAGGGTGCAGGTCAACGGTGGCACCTTTCAGCCGAGCAAGGTTACCCTCAACGACCCCCGCTCCAACATCTTGGTCAACGGCAACGCTGCCGTTTTGGAGGGAGCTTTAAACCAATTGGCCCAGATTTTTTGCCAGCAATTTTTGGATCCCTGTGTGCAGGTCTCGGGCAGTGGCCGTATTGCAAGCATCTCAGTCAGTGTCAGCAAGGCAGGAGGCGTAGGTGTAGGCACTGTGCCGGGGAGTAACCCGCTCCTGGAGAACAACGCGATCCTTCTGCAAGCTTTGGGAGCTTTGGCAGTTCGCTACAGCAACAACTCCGGCGGGATCTTCCGCAACAACCAGATCGAAGGGGATCCAGCCACCGCCGCGGCTGGCTTGGCGTTGCAGGCGCGGCAAAGAGACATGGCTGGCACCACCGGGATCCAACTGGATGGAGCGGGATCGGCGCCAGCGATTCAATCCAACCGGATCGGCGTGGGCAGGATAGTCGGCAGTGTCGGCATTCGCATTTTGCAAGGAACCCAGGCTCGCACCATTGTTGGGAATACGTTCCTAGCTCGGGGCGAGGGCGCGGGGGTAGCCATTCAAGTGGCCCCCGGCACGCCAGAGGCAGTAGTCGCTGCCTACTTGGCCGGCAACAGCTTCCAGGGCAACTTTGCTGAGAGGATCGGCGGCGGATCTGCGCCTACCCCGATACCGACAGTTACACCTGCCCCAACCCTGGCTCCTACCCCCACTCCGAGGCCATCGCCAACTCCTCGGGTGCTCGGCACCGGCCCTATTCAGATTACTCTAGCCTGGAACACTATCGATGAGCTTGACTTATATGTCACGGATCCCGGGCAGCAGACGGTGTTTTTTAACAATCGGGTTATCCCTTCTGGAGGACGGCTGGACGTGGATGCCAATGCCGACTGCGTTGCCGTAACGGAAAACCCTGTGGAGAATGTCTTTTGGGCCTCCAGCCCGCCCTCAGGCCTGTACCTTATTGAGGTTTATTGAGGTGAGCTTGTTCCGTCGCTGTTCGCAGGTAACCGCTCCCGTTCCGTTCACCGTAACGGTTCGCAAAAGCGGAAGCGCCGCACAAACCTTCAGCGGATCGGCCACCTCTCCTGGCTTGGCAGGTAGGTTTACCTTTTCCTTTCCCTAAAGTTAGCTAAAGCTGGCATCCATCCATCTTGGACACCCCCATTCAAATTAATTCTTGACTCAGGGATCCAGAAAACTTTTCTCCCACAAGTTCAAACAGCCATAGTAGCCACAAAACACCTTCTTAAAGCAGAGTCTACATCCCCTCTCCCCCTGGGAGAGGGGTCGGGGGTGAGGGACAGCAGTGCCGAGTGTTTGGAAAGTGAAAAAGCTGTAGTCTTACTTGAGACGACAATACCGCTGCCGAACCACCCATATACAAACAGACGGGATCCCTACTCCAGGGATCCCGGTCATCTGTTCAGGCTATTCTACGGCGGCCTTGGCTGATTTCGCTTCCGCCTCTTTGGCTGCTTTCATCTCGGCCAGAATCTCCTCCGGTCGCTTGCCGGCCCGCTGAGATCCGGCAGGCAGCTCGTGGGGATCGATCACCCCCTTGGGCAGATAGGCAAACTCCCGCAGCGGCGTCACCATCGGGTCTTCCGTGACCTTGGAAGGCAAGCGGCCCAGCGCCACCTGGTGGTAGTTCAGCTCGTGGCGGTCGTAGGTGGCCAGTTCATAGTCTTCGGTAACCGAGAGGCAGTTGGTGGGGCAAAACTCCACGCAATTGGCGCAGAAAATGCACACCCCAAAATCGATGCTGTAACTGTAGAGCTCTTTCTTCTTCAGCTCGGTGTTGTAGACCCAGTCCACCACCGGCAGGTCGATGGGGCAAACCCGAACACAGATCTCGCAGGCAATGCACTTATCGAACTCAAAGTGAATGCGTCCCCGAAAGCGCTCAGAGGGGATCAGCTTCTCAAAGGGATACTGGACAGTTACAGGCCGGCGGTTCATATGGTCGAAGACCACTCCCATCCCCTGACCGATGTACTTGGCTGCTTTGAAGGCATCGCTTACGTATTCGCCAACGCGCTTGAGAAAAGTCATGGCCTGTCCTCTCCCTCTCTCGCTTTCTTTACTTTTCATTCAACCCCCGAAAACGCTCGGGAAGGCAAGTTTCAAAGCCGCCGTCAACAGCAAATTCACAAACGAGACGGGCAGCAGAAATTTCCACCCCAAATCCAACAGCTGGTCAATGCGCACCCGCGGCAGGGTCCAGCGCAAGAGGATGGCCAAAAACACAAAGATAAAAGCCTTGACCATCGTCATGAGAATGCCCAACACCGCCGCGCCGATCTGCAAAAAGGGGTTGTCCAACGGGATCCCGAGCCAGGCGGCAATTGTTTCCACCGGCACCACAAACGACCAGCCGCCCAAGTACAACACCGCCGCAATGAGAGAGGCCAGCAGCAAGTTGGCGTAGGATCCCAGGTAAAACAGGGCAAATTTCATGCCGGAGTACTCCGTCTGGTAGCCGGCCACCAGCTCCTCTTCGGCTTCCGGCAAATCAAAGGGGATCCGTTCGGTTTCCGCCAGCGCCGAGATCAGGAAAATGACAAAGCCAATCGGCTGCCGCCACACGTTCCAACTGAGGATCCCCAGCCCACTCTGCTGCTCCACGATCCCCACGGTGTCCAGGCCGTTGCTCATCAGCACCACCGCCAGCACCGACAAGGCCAAGGGCAGTTCGTAGCTAATTGACTGGGCCGCCGCCCGCAGCCCCCCCAGCAGAGAATACTTGTTGTTGGAGCCGTAGCCCGACATCAACAGGCCGATGGGCTGCACGCTGGAGGTGGCGATCAAGAAAAACACCCCGATGGCGATGTTGGAGATCAATAGGTTCTGGCCGAAGGGAACCACCAGATAACACAAAAAGACCGGCAGGAAAACCAGGATCGGCCCCAGCGTGAACAAAACTGGGTCGGCCAAGCTGGGCAGCACATCTTCCTTCGTCAAGAGCTTGATGCCATCGGCAATCGGGATCAGTACCCCCTGTGGCCCGGCCATGTTGGGGCCAATCCGCTGCTGGGCCGCCGCCGAGATCTTCCGCTCTAGCCAGGTCATGACCATCACTCCTAAGGTGGCGGCGATGACCATGAGCAACATGGGCAAAGGTACCCACAAAGCGTGGGCAGCGCCTGGGCTCAGGCCCAAGTTTTGCAGGGCTGTTTCAAAACCAAGCTGTAGGTCAATGCCGGCGGTTGTCATGGGGTTGAGTGGCTCCCTAGAGACGGTGAGTCAAAAAAGGCACTGGAGTCTGTGGATCTAACTAGGCTTTGCCGTTGGGATCCGACTGAGGGGGACGGTGGCGGCGGCGCAGCTCCTGCTGAATGATGGCCTGCAGGCGGGCGTCGGATAACTCTTCGGCGCGGCGGCGCCTTTCTTCTTGGTACTTGGCCCATTGCTTGGGACCGATAATCGCGGCAATAGTTACGACAATCAGGAGCGGCAGAAGCAAGATCGCCCAGGCCATCGCCCTTGTCCTCCCTTTCCTACGAGTATCTTAGCGATCCACCTCCCCCATAATGATGTCGATGCTGCCCAAGATGGCGATCATGTCGGCCACCTTCATGCCGCGAATGAGCTGAGGCAACACCTGCAGGTTGACAAAGCCGGGTGGACGGATCTTCCAGCGCCACGGACAGACGTTGTCGTCGCCGACGATGTAAATGCCCAGCTCCCCTTTGGCGCTCTCCACCCGTACGTAGGCCTCTCCTTTGGGGATCTTGAAGTTGGCCGAGGGCTTTTTGCTGATGAACTGGTAGTCGCCCTTGTTCCACTCCGACTTTGGCCCCTCCAGCATGCGCTTGGCTTCCAGATTTTCAAAGGGGCCACCGGGCAGGGCCTTCACCGCCTGCTGCACAATTTTGCAGGACTCGCGCATCTCCTTCATGCGCACTCGATAGCGGGCCAGGCAATCCCCCTCTGGGTAAACCGCCACCTCCCAGTCGAAGTCGTCGTAGCACTCGTAGTGATCCACCTTGCGCAGATCCCAGTTGACGCCGCAGGCCCGCAGCATGGGCCCAGACAGGCCCCAGTTGATGGCATCTTGCTTGGAGATGACCCCTATCCCTTCCAGCCGCCGGCGGAAGATGGGGTTGTCGGTAACCAGCCGCTCGTACTCATCTACCTTGGGCAGGAAGTACTCGCAAAAATCGAGGCATTTTTCCGTCCAGCCGTAGGGCAGATCCACCGCCACGCCCCCGACGCGGAAGTAGTTGTTGTTGATGAGGCGCATGCCGGTGACGGCTTCAAACAAATCCAAGATCCACTCCCGCTCCCGCATGGCGTAGAGGAAGGGGGTTTGGGCGCCCAGGTCGGCCAAGAAGGGGCCAAACCAGAGCAGGTGGTTGGTGATGCGGGTCAGCTCCAACATGATCACCCGCAGGTAGCTGGCCCGCCGGGGCACCGGGATCCCAGCCAGTTTCTCGACGGCGTTGACGGTGATGGCCTCGTTGAACATGCCGGCACCGTAGTCCCAGCGGGAGACGTAGGGCAGGTACTGCACCACGGTGCGGTTTTCGGCAATTTTTTCCATGCCGCGGTGCAGATAGCCAATCACCGGCTCGCAGTCGACGATGTTTTCGCCATCGAGGGTGACCAGCAGGCGCAAGACCCCGTGCATAGAAGGATGGTGCGGCCCAAAGTTGAGCAGCATCCGGTCAGTACGGGTCTCGATCATGGGCATGGGCATGGCCGCCGCCTCCGCAACTGAAGAATGTTTATGGTCTGCAACATTTGCAGTATAGCGGCTTTCCCGCGGTTCCTCGAGCTCTCGGGCCATCAGGGATCCCAATTCTTGCTATTGAGGAGCTCTTGATGACTCAGCTAACGTGAAAAAAAGGAGGGAGAGCAATGGCTGGTTCCCCTACAAACAGCTCCTCTCGACGGGAGCAGCAGCATCCGCAATACGACACCGATCGGGCTCTTCTCAACGAGCTGATGGCCCAAGTGCAGGAGAGCCCCCCCTCGGATTGGGTGCTGGCCGAAGTGGCCCGTCTGCGCATCCGCTACCACGGCTTTCCCGGCGCCTGGGATCTGCAGCGGGATTTGGATCAGATCTTGGAACAGTGGGGCCTGAGCGAAGAGGAGCTGTTTGCCCGCACCCGCCAGATCCACGCCCGCGGCCAGGTCTACGGCCGCAGCTTCAGTACACGGGATGACTGGGCCTAGGCAGCAGCCTTTATGGAAGGGTGTCTATCCTTCTGCCCCCTTTTTTGGCAAAAGAGGGGAGTTCCTCCATCCTTCATCAGCACCTGGGAAACTAGGAAGCCTGGAGCTGCTCGGCAAAGATGGGATCCAGAGGCACATCCAAAGCGGCGATGACCTTGGTCCAGAAGTTCATAAAGCCAATCCAGGCCGAGAGCTCCACCAGATCTTCGTCTGACCAAATGGTTTTGAGGCGGGCAAAGAAGCTGTCGGTCACCACCATGCTGGGCACGGTCATGCGCTCGGCGTACTCGATGGCCAGCTTCTCGGCTTCGGTGTAGAGGGCGCTGGTGCGGGCCTGGGCCACCGCGGCAATTTTGGCCGGGGAGGCGCCGTGTTTTTGCGCCTGCAGGGTGTGGTAGGGCAGGCAGTAGTGGCGGCAGCCGTTGATCTGGGCAATGCGGATGCTGACCAGCTCTTTTAGCTCCTCGGGCAGGTTGGGGTTGTCGGTGTGCAGCGCTCCGTACAGGTTCATCACCGCCCGCATCAGCTGCGGCTTGTGGGCCATTACCTGTAGCGGGTTGAGGGCGGTGCCATAGGTTTTTTCTAGGCTTTCGTAAACCTTCTGCAGTTGCTTGTCGGCTTTTTCCGGAGGAACAGGAGGGATCCGCATGGATGATCTATAAAAAATTGCAGCATTCTCGACTTTAGCGCGTTTGGGGGATATCTCCTCCTGCCCGCCACAACTAATTGCCCAAGGACTGCTCGAGGGCTTCTACCTGCTGTTGGGTAGCTGTAGCCCCTTGGTTGAGGGTTTGCTGGAGCTGTTCCCGCGATTGGTAGATCTGCAGCGGCCCTCCCTGGGGGATCCCTTGCTGGGCGGCTTCTGGGCTGGCCTGCTCTGGACTTGGCTCTGAACTGAGCGGGTTGCGGTAGAGCCGGTTCACCACCAGAAAGCCCACCAGCACTACGGCAGTTGCCACCAAAAGTCGAACCATACCCGGATCCCTTGCAAGCGTCTAGTTCTAGAATGCCCAAAAAGAGTATCAGGTATCAGAGGTCGGGCAAAATGGCGCAGACTGCTCAGCCGGTGCGGGTTGGCATTGGCGGCCCGATGGGATCCGGGAAGACCGCCCTGGTGGAAAAGCTCTGTCTGGCACTGCGGGATCCCTTGTCTTTGGCCGTGGAGACTAATATACCCGCGAAGATGCCGAGTTTTTGGTGCGGGCCAAGGCGCTGGCGGCGGAGCGGATCATCGGCGTGGAGACCGGCGGCTGTCCCCACACGGCCATTCGGGAAGACGCCTCCCTCAACCTCGATGCCATTCAGGAGCTGGAGCGCCGCTTCTGTCCCCTGAATCCCATCTTGGTGGAATCGGGAGGGGATAACTTGGCGGCCACCTTCAGCCCAGAGCTGGTGGATGCCTGCATCTATGTTATTGATGTGGCCGAAGGGGACAAGATCCCGCGCAAGGGGGGCCGGGGATCACCCGCTCCGACCTGCTGGTGATCAACAGGATCGACCTGGCGCCCTATGTGGGGGCGGACTTGGGGGTGATGGAACGGGATGCCCGCCGCATGCGGGGAGACAGGCCCTTTGTCTTTACCAACCTGCGCACGGGCGAGGGACTGGATCAGATCCTGAGCTGGCTGAAGCGGGAGGTGCTCTTTTGCCCCATCCAGGCTAACTCCCCCTCTGTAAGCCGCCTGTGACCTTCGGCAAGGCCCTCTTGAAGATCAGCCGCCAAGGCGAACATGCCCGCATTTGGGAGTATTCTCAGGCCCCCCTGCAATGGCTGGGATCCCCCGGTGAGCCGCCCCTCTATTACCTGCGCAACCCCAACGGCGGCCTGCTGGGCGGGAATCGCCACCGCATCGCGATCGAGCTGGGGGCAGGCGCAGGGCTGGCAATTCGCACCCAGGGGGCAACCCGCCTCCACCCCGGCCTGATCCGGCAACAGGCCAAGGTCAAGCTGGCCCCCACCAGCCAACTGATCTGGATCCCTCACCCGACCATTCCCGGCGCAGGAGCAGACTTCCGCCAACAGGTGCAGATCGAGCTGGATCCCAGTGCCCGCCTGGCCTATGCCGAGATCTGGACGGCCGGGCGGCTGGCCATGGGGGAATGCTGGCAGTTTCGGCGCCTTTCCAGCAGCTTGCGGGTTTGGGTCGCTGCCGGGAGCCCATCTGCTAGCCGCCAGAAAAAGCTCTGGCTGCAAGAACACATCGATCTCCGCTTTCCCCACCAGCATGTCTCCACCGCGTCGGTGCTGGGATCCCATCTCTGCTGGGGATCCCTGTATTTGCTGGGGGACTGGCCGGAACCCACTTGGCCGACCGTTCACGTCAGCGGGACAGAATCCCCACACTGGCTGGTCAAGTCTCCGGATCCCGTCTGTCAGGGCTGGATCCTGCGCCAGGTGGGGCCACAGGCAGAGGCCATCTGGCAGCAGTTCGGCCAGGTTGTGCAACAGCTTGCCGCGGCCCAGAGAAGCTCAAGCCAGGGGTGGTAGGCTAGGGCTGGCTTCACCCGACCCGTTGCCCGAGATCATGAACGCGGCCCGACGCATTATCAAACGTTCTGTTCGCAAGGGACGAAGTCGCTGGCTGCTCCTCTACGAAAGAGGAATGGCTCTGCTGGCCCTGGGCAACCTGTGCTGGGTGCTCTTCGACCTCAGCTACGTGCCCTGGCGGGACTTTTGGCTCCAGGGGCGGGTGCAGATCTTCGGCGCCTTTGGCCCTCCCATTCCCCTGCCCATCCTCTCCCAACAGACCAGCCGCTCCCCGGTAACCGACCTGTATGACCCGGTGAAAGGCATTGAGCCCAACCCGGAAACCCAGCGCTACTTGGCCCTGGTGGATGAGCTGCGCCAGGTCACCCTGCGCTTTGGGGTGGAGTCGGAAGCGGCGGCGCCGCTCCTGGCCCGCTTGCGGCAACTGAGCGACGAGATGATCGAGACCAACCCCTTTCAGGCCGCCAACAAAACCGGCCAGTTTGTGCGCATCCTCAACTTGATGCGGGAGCACATCCCCGGAGCCGACTCGGCCAGGGCCGCCTTCGCCCGCTTCTGGACTGCCGAATACTTGGCCAGCGTCGATCCCAAAGACGGGATCGAATTTTTCCAGGCCCGGCTGCGCCCCCTCTTCGAGACCAACTACTCCCGCCCCATCGGCGAGAGCGGCAGCCCCGTGGACTTTTTTCCGCTGCTGGATTTTCCCTTTGTGTTGCTGTTTGGGCTGGAATTTGTCCTGCGCACGGTGGCCATCAGCCGCCGCTACACCGGCGTCAATTGGCTGGATGCCATGCTCTGGCGCTGGTACGATGTGCTGCTGCTGTTGCCCTTTTGGCGCTGGCTGCGGGTGATCCCCGTCACCATCCGGCTGGGACAGGCGCAGTTGCTGGATCTGGAGCGGGTCCGGGCCCAGGTAAGCCAGGGCTTTGTCACCAACTTCGCCGAAGACCTGACCGAGGTCATCGTCGTGCGGGTGATCAACCAAATCCAGGCATCCATCCAGCGGGGATCCCTGCCCCTGCTGCCGGCAGCCGATCCCTCCCGCAGCTACATCGACCTCAACGAGATCAACGAGCTGGAAGCCATTGCCAACCTGGTTTTTCGCACCGTCCTCTACCGCGTCTTGCCCCAGGTTCAGCCGGAGGTGGAGCAATGGCTCCGCTACAACCTGGATGGCCTGCTCAAACAACTCCCCGCCCTGCAAACCCTGGAACGGCTGCCCGGCCTCGGATCCCTGCTCAGCCAACTGACGGAGCGCCTGGCCGGCGAGCTGACCACCACCACCTACAAAGCCTTGACCAACAGCTTCGAGGATCCCGTCGGCTCCAAGCTGGTGGCCCAACTGTTGCGGCGATTTGGCGAAGTCTTGGCAGGTGAACTTACCCAGCAACATGCTCTGGATGAGATCCGCTCCCTGCTGCAAGACTTGCTGGAAGAGATCAAGATCAACTACGTAGAGCGCCTCTCCCAGGAAGATCTGGAGGAGGTGATGGAGCAAACCCGCAAGCTGCGGCAAAAAGCCCAGCAACTCGAGCAAGCCCGCGGCGCGTAGGGGTGGTTGACGAGGTTTCGCCGGTTCAGTAGGATAATGGTTCAAGCCTGGGCGAGTGGCGGAACTGGTAGACGCACCGCACTCAAAATGCGGCGGGAAACCGTGTCGGTTCGAATCCGACCTTGCCCATGGCAAAGCGACTCTACCCTTGGCGTTTGCTCTTGAGAAGGAGCTGCCTCCATCGACAGGATCCCACTCCGGCAACTGGCTTTTCCGAGCTGCGTAAACTACCCGGCTCCGACCGCCCCCCCTTCCCTCCCAACCCCCCGTATACGGGGGGCAGGGGGATTGAGGGGGGTACAGTGCGGGGCTGCTGCGGCTTCTAGCTGAGGGGTTCCGGTTAGATGGCAGCCCAGAAGCCTGCAAAGCCGTGAAGGGTACCTTGCCGATTGCCTGGGGAACCTGGGCTCCTTTGGGGGATGGCAAGCTGGCGGTGGCCTTTGGGGTCTTTTGCTAGGGAGAGGGAGAAAGCTCCCCGCCGGCTGATCCCAAGCGGCGCACCAGTTGCCAACCCTCTACCTCGGCCAAAGGCTGCAGCCCCAAATCCTGGAGCGATAGCTGCTGAGCTTGGACGGGAGAGACCCACAGGTAATCCCCATGTTCTCCTGCTTGCAGGGCGGCGTCATCCACCCATCGCCCTGGGTTGGGGGTGTAAAAGGCGATGGCCTGGGCCTGACAGACATCTGGCAGACCACTGCGGCCAATGTCCACTACGGGGAAATCGCCCTTGTCAGAGCCCAGCATCTGTTTCCAGTCCAGCTGGGCAAAGGCAGGATTGAAATTGCCGAAGTCAGGCCGCAGGACAATGCTGACCAGGGCAAGGATGCTGGCAGCTAGGAGCGTGCCTACCCAGAGTTCGCCGGCATAGTGCAGCACCCGCCGCCAGCTCCAGAGCACCGGCAAGAGCAGATACAACAGGCCGATTGCCACCAACGACCAGGCATGGGGTTGGAGCAGCTCCAGTCCCTCGACGTCCCGCCTGACGGCCACCCCCAAACCCAAAAGCAGCGTCCCCACCGCCGCCAGCCCCCAGGAGAGCACCTGGGCCACATGGGGTCTGTCGCGGCGAGAGCCTCGTCCTACTGTTGCCGGCAAGGCGGAGCGGAGCGGAAATGGCAGAGCTTGATCCAGAACCACCCCCGCTAGGAGAGCTAGCCAGGGATAGAGCTGTACCGTGTAGTAGGGCGTTTTGGTGGGGTAGAGCTGCAAGAGCAAAAACAACAGCAGGGGGAAAGACCAAACCAGCAGGGTGGATCCCGGCTTTTGCCGCAGCAGCAGCCAGCCTCCCACCAAGGCCAAAACCGTCCAGGGGAAGCCATGGATCGGGATGTGCCAAAAGTAATACCAGCCGGTGGCATCGGCATGGAAGGGTTCTTGCCCCAGATCCCACACCTTCCCCACCAAGGTGGTCAGCACCTTTGTGCCGTACACCCCCATGGCCGGCACCAGCCAGAGGCCGAAGATCCCCAGGCCCAGCAAAAGCCCCAGCCAAAAGGAAGCGGCTCCCAGCCAGTGCCGCCGCTGCTGCCACAAGTAGGGGATCACCGCTGCCGCCGGCACTAGGATCATGGCGCTTTTCATCAACAGGCCCAGCCCAAAGGCCGCCCCCGTCAGCCAGAACCAGCGTCGGTGGCCGCGGCTGCCGTTGACCAGGGCCAGGATCCCCAAGAGCTCCAGACAGGTCAAGGGCACATCCTGCCCCACCAGCCGCCCCTGCTGCACCCAGAGGTAGCAGAGGGGCAAAACCGCCATGCCCAAGAGGGCCGCCCGGGTTGGCAAAAAGGCTCGCCCAATCCAGCCCACCAGAGGAATAGAAAGCAGAGCCGCCAGGATCCCGGGCAGCCGCGCCGCCCATTCGTTGATGCCGTAGAGGGCAAAGCTGAGGGCCACGCTCCAGGTGAGCAGAGGGGGTTTCTCGAAAAAAGGCTCCCCCAAAAAAGTCGGCCCCAGCCAGTTGCTCCCCCGCAGCAGCTCGCGGGCCATCTGGGCATAAAAGCTCTCGTCGCAGCCGGCCAAACTGGGATCCGCCCCCGAGAGCACAAACAGCGGCACTGCCAGGCCCATGATCACCAGGCTCAGGCCCCAAAAGGACAGCAGGTGCGGGTCGCGGCGAAACTGCACAAAAGAGCTGGATCCGGGCAGGGATCCCCCGCCAGGAGAACTGCCCAAACGGTTGGGGTTGCCGAAAGGACGCATGAACAAGCCCTCTGGAACGACACCAAGTAGCCGCTCTGACCAGACTAAACTCTGCGACAAGGGATCTGGCCTTTTTTTAGCGCTACGCACCACTGACGCGAAGGGGAAGCTCCAGGGATCCAGAGGCGCTCTCCAGCTTATCTGCCAGACAGGTCAAGCCCTGAAACCAGCATGGGGTTGCAGGTGCAGTTCGACCATAGTAGAAGTTCTCCCCCGTCGGTGAACTCCCAAAACTCAGCCCTGGTGGATCGCAGCTCTTGGCAGATGCTCTCAACAGCCTCGACAACACCGAGGTGGCCACCAGTTCTTGCAGAGCCTCTGCATCCTTCCCGCCCCCACCGGTTTCAGGCGGCGAGGGCGACGCCCAACCCAATTGGGAGCTGTGGGTATCTCGTTCACGGTGGCTCTGCCCAGCAAGGGGCTGCCTCAATACTCACTTAGCAGAGCTTCCACAAACTCGTAGCTGGAAAAAGGCCGCAGGTCCTCCAGCCCTTCGCCGGCGCCGATAAAGCGGATGGGCAAGTGCATCTGCTGGGTAATGGCCAGGGCAATCCCCCCCTTGGCGGTGCTGTCCAGCTTGGTGAGGATGACGCCGGTTAGCTTGGCCACTTCGGCAAACACCTGGGCCTGGCGCAGGCCGTTTTGCCCTTGGGTGGCATCCAAGACCAAGAGGCTTTCCACCTTGGCTTCGGGGGCTTTCTTGTCGATGATGCGGCGGATCTTGGCCAGCTCCTCCATCAGGTTTTTCTTGTTTTGCAGGCGGCCTGCCGTATCCACCAGCAGCAGCTCCGTACCTCTGGCCTTGGCGGCGTTGATGGCATCAAACACCACGGCTGCCGGGTCGGCATTGGGAGACGGGTTGGCGATGACATCCACCCCCGCCCGTTCTGCCCAGATCTTGAGCTGCTCGACGGCAGCAGCGCGGAAGGTATCGGCGGCAGCAATTAGACACTGGTAGCCGGACTCGCGGGCCACATGGGCAATTTTGCCGATGGTGGTGGTCTTGCCCACCCCATTCACGCCGACGATCAGCCAAATGTTGAGCCTGCCCCGCTGCGGCGCAAAGGTGGGATCCCCTACTGTCAGCATCTGGCGCATCTGCTGCTTGAGGTACTTCACCGCCTCCTCGGGGGGCACCACCTCCTCGCGCATGCGTTTTTGCAGGGCCTGGATGATCTGCTCAGTGGCCTCAACTCCCACATCCGCCTGCAGCAGCATCGTCTCAATTGTTTCGACCGCCTCTTGATCAAGAGGCCCCCGGCCTATTAGAGCCTTTAACTGGTTGATCAGGTTGAGGCGGGTTTTGCCCAAGCCTCGCCGCAGCTTTTGCAGCCAGGAGATCTCTTCTACGGAGATCTCTTCGGGCTTGCGCCCTTGGGCTGCCAGGATCTCGGCTGACCAGCGAAAGCCCTCGTCGAAAACCACCTCTTCCGCCGCCGGCTCTGGGGGCGGGGCAGCCACGGCTGCCGCCATTGGCTCCGGTTCCTCCACAGCGGTTGCCTTTAGGGCTTGCAGGCGCTCGGCAGCACGGGGGGCCAGATCAAAGAAGGAGGCCGCAGCAGCCGACTGCTCAGGAGGCGATGGGGGAGAGACTGCCTCAGTTGCTGCAACTGCTGGGGCAGAGCCCTCGCTTGCAGGCGATTCTGCTGCAGGGGTGGCTGGGGAGACAACCTTTGCTTGAGTGGCTTGGGCAGCAGCTCGCGCTTTCAGGTTGGCATAGGCGGCCTTGGCAAAAGCCAAATAGTCCTCCGGCGACATCGCTGCCGACTCTGCCGCTGGGGGAGGCGTCGACTCGGCATTTGGGGGAGAAGATTCTGCTTCGCCCTTGAAGTCGGTGTAGCGACGGCGAAACCAATCGAAGGCCATAATCCCACCTCTACTTTTGTTTTCCAGTTTGGCAGAGCAGCTCTCTTTCGGGAGCGCGGCTCTGCAATCCTGGGGAACGGCGCAGCTCCTTCAAGCGAACACCACAGTCTTGTTGTGGTAGACCAGCACGCGATTTTCCAGGTGATAGCGCACGGCCCGGGCCAGGACTAGGCGCTCCATGTCGCGGCCCTTGCGAATGAGGTCGGCTACTGTGTCGCGGTGACTTACCCGCACCACGTCCTGCTCGATGATCGGCCCTTCGTCCAGCTCCTCGGTGGCGTAGTGGGCGGTGGCGCCGATGATCTTGACGCCCCGCTGGTGGGCGCGCTGGTAGGGGTTGGCGCCGGCAAAGGCAGGCAGGGTGGAGTGGTGAATGTTGATCACCGGGGGCGCCTGGCGGAGCAGCCACCCGCTCAGCACCTGCATGTACTTGGCCAAGACCACCAGGTCAATGCGATATTCCTGCAACAGGGCGAGCTGGCGGGCCTCTGCCTCGGCCTTGTTCTCCGGAGAAACAGGGATGTGGTAGTAGTCAATGCCAAAAGAGCGGGCCAGCGGCTCCAAATCGGGATGGTTGCTGATGATCAAAGGAATCTCCGCCAGCAGCTCCCCAGCCCTCTGCCGCCAGATGAGATCCAGCAGACAGTGGGGCTGCTTGCTAACCCACACCGCAATGCGCCGGCGCGTGTCGGAAAAATGCAGCTCCCAGTTGGCCTGGATCCCGCGGGCAATCCCAGAGAAAGCGGGGACAATCTCCGAGCGTTCCAAGCGAAAGCCCTCTAGGTCCCACTCGATGCGGCTCAGGAACAGCCCTGCCTCGAGATCTGTGTGGTGGTCGGCGTGAAGAATGTTGCCGTCGTAACTGTAGATAAAGTTAGAGAGCTTGGCTACCAGCCCTTTTTGATCGGGGCAAGAGACCAACAGGGTGGCCGTGGGCATAGAAGTGCAAAGAGCTCGCCCCTTTACCCTAGGGCCTGGATCGGTCTCCGAGCAAGCACCCCTGGCCAAGGGGTTTCAGTCCTGTCGGTTGATCTCCTGCAACAACCAGGGATCCACCGGCCGACCATCCCAACGCCTGAGGTCGATGCGAATCCCCATCGTCGCCGAGGAGCCGGCAGGGGGCAGCTCCTGGTGAGATCTCGGAGTCGGAGGGGTTTTGGCCGTGTTGCCGCAGCCCGGCTGCTACCTCCGCCGGAGCAAAACGAACAGGTGCGTGATCTCCATCAGAACCTCCGGGGTACTCCCGCCACAGCGCAGCTTGGCGGGCTGGAGGATAGGCGGTGAGACGAAGGGGTTCAATGCCCCTGAGTCTCACAATCTGGGCGTTGCCTGCTGCTCGACATACTTCTTCAACTGCTCAACGGTGACCCCACCACAAGAGGCAACAAAATAGGCCCCTGTCCAAAATACAGGCTTGCTGTAGAACCGTGCCACCTCTGTGGCGAACTCTTTGCGAATCAACCGGCTGGAGACTGTTTTCAGGTTGTTCACCAGCTTTGAGACCTGGACATCCGGCGGAAAACTCACCAACAGATGC
>NZ_AXUW01000001.1:1599824-1615840 GCF_002760415.1 Synechococcus sp. 65AY6A5 | reverse complement strand
GTGGTACGTCCCAAAATTGTTGTGTTTGTGAGGAGCGTGTTCCCAAGGCCTTGTCGGAACGGGTGCATGATTGCCCTCGTTGCGGGTCGTGGGACAGAGACTTGAACGCTGCTATCGAGATTTTGAAGCGAGGACTCAGGGCGGTGGGACTGCCGCTCTCTGGCTGTGGAGGATCCTGGTTTACCAGTCCGTTGAAGCAGCAACTCCGGGAAGTGATTCTCGGAAGCTCCCGTCTACAGCCCGTCAGGGCTTAGCGGGAGAGGATGTCACGCCGAAACAGAGCAGGTTGCAGCGGGGCATAGACTAGGCAGCATCCGCCGTTGACGAGCCCTCGGACGGGGATGCGGCGGCCACAGGCTCTGCTTCGGCAGCCGGCTTTGTGGACGGGTCGGCTGTGCCGGTCGAGTTGGTTTGGGTTGGGGCTGGAGCTGCTGTTTTGGCGCCCTTGGGAGCGGCTGTGCGGGCGGCCTTTTCCAGCTCCTCGGCTTCCTGGGTTAACTGGGCCTCAAACTCTCTGGCGGCATCCTGCAAGCTGCGCAAGGTTTTGGCTAGGGCACGGCCAATCTCCGGCAGCTTGCGCGGCCCAAACACCAAGAGGGCCACCGCAAAGATAACCAGCATTTCCGGCAGTCCAACGCCTAGAAAGTTCATAAGCCCTGGGATCCCTTCGCTTCCCTAGCCTGACATCTTCTTGCCCTTGGCCGCAAGCACTTTCCCCCCTCCAGGGCTTGGGGCTTTCTTGGCAAAGGGCTGTTGCCGTCTTGGCTGGGCTGGCCGGCCAAGCCAATTGGAATGGTAAAATTGCGCTATATCGCTACTTTAATGATTGGCCTAGGCTTGCCCATGCTCCAAATTCTCCAGAAGCTCCTTGGGGATCCCAACGATCGCAAGATCCGCAAGTACCTGCCTGTTGTGAAGCTGATCAACTCGCTGGAGATTGAGATCGCCTCCCTTTCGGATGCGGAGCTCAGGGCCAAGACCACCGAGTTTCGCCAGCGCTTGGATAGAGGGGAGTCCCTCGACGATCTCCTGCCCGAGGCTTTTGCAGTGGTGCGGGAAGCGGCCAAGCGGGTTCTCAACTTGCGCCACTACGATGTGCAGCTCATTGGCGGCATGGTGCTGCACGAGGGCCAGATTGCCGAGATGAAAACTGGCGAAGGGAAAACCCTGGTCGCCACCTTGCCTGCCTATCTCAACGGCCTGACCGGGAAAGGGGTTCACATCGTTACTGTCAACGGCTACTTGGCCCGGCGGGACTCGGAGTGGATGGGGCAGGTGCACCGCTTCCTGGGCCTGACCGTCGGCCTGGTGCAAGAGGGCATGTCCACCGACGAGAAGCGGCGCAGCTACCACTGCGACATCACCTACTGCACCAACAGCGAGCTGGGCTTCGACTACCTGCGGGACAACATGGCCACCGACATCAAAGAGGTGATGCAGCGGCCCTTTAACTACTGCATCATCGACGAGGTGGACTCCATCCTCATCGACGAGGCCCGCACTCCCCTGATCATCTCCGGCCAGATGGCCCGCCCCTCCGAAAAATACCTCAAGGCGGCTCAGGTGGCGCGGGAGCTGATCCGGGACGAGCACTACGAGGTGGACGAAAAAGCCCGCAACGTCATCCTCACCGACGAAGGGTTTGAGGCGGCGGAGCGGCTGCTGGGGGTCTCCGACCTGTTCGATCCCAAGGATCCCTGGGCGCACTTTGTCTTTAATGCAGTGAAGGCCAAGGAGCTCTTCATCCGGGATGTCCACTACATCGTCCGCAACCAAGAGGTGGTGATCGTGGACGAGTTCACCGGGCGGGTGCTCCCCGGTCGCCGCTGGTCGGACGGGCTGCACCAGGCGGTGGAGGCCAAGGAGGGGGTGCCGATTCAAAACGAGAGCCAAACCCTGGCCACCATCACCTACCAAAACCTCTTCCTGCTCTACCCCAAGCTCTCCGGCATGACAGGCACTGCCCGCACCGAGGAAGCCGAGTTCAGCAAAACCTACAACCTAGAAGTCACGGTGATCCCCACCAACCGGCCCATTCGCCGCAAAGATGCCCCCGATTTGGTGTACAAGACCGAAAACGCCAAGTGGAAAGCGGTCGCCGAGGAGATTGCCCACATGCACGCCCAGGGGCGCCCTGTTTTGGTGGGAACCACCAGCGTGGAGAAATCCGAACGCCTCTCGGCCATGCTCAAGGAAATGGGGATCCCCCACAACCTCCTCAACGCCAAACCGGAGAACGTGGAACGGGAGGCGGAAATCATCGCCCAGGCAGGACGCAAAGGTGCTGTAACCATTGCTACCAACATGGCCGGGCGGGGCACGGATATTATTTTGGGCGGCAATGCGGAGTATATGGCCCGCCTCAAGCTGCGGGAACGGCTGATGCCCAAGCTGGCCCAACTGGACGCCGACAACCCCCTGGGATCCGTTCCCATGGTGGGACGGGGCGGCGGTCAAGGGTTTGGCCCAGCCTCGCCCAAGCCGAAAAAGTCCTGGACGGTGGTCTCTCCCAACTTTTACCCCTGTGAGCTGTCGGCCCGCACCAGCCAGGCTTTGGACGAGGTGGTGGCAGCCGCAGTGGCCAAGTACGGGTTGAACCGTCTGCCGGAGCTGGTGGTGGAAGATCTCATCGCGGTGGCCTCGGAGAAGGCGCCGGTGCAGGATCCTCTGATCTTGCAACTGCGGGAGGTCTACAACAGCATCAAGGCCGAGTACGAAAAGGTCACAGAGGCCGAACACGAGGAGGTGGTGCGGCTGGGGGGCTTGCATGTCATCGGCACGGAGCGCCACGAGTCCCGCCGCATCGACAACCAGTTGCGGGGCCGCGCCGGACGGCAAGGAGACCCTGGCTCCTCGCGCTTTTTCCTCAGCCTAGAAGATAACCTGCTCAAGATCTTCGGTGGCGAGCGGGTGGCCAAGCTGATGGACATGTTCCGGGTAGACGAAGACATGCCCATCGAGCACCCGCTGCTTTCCAGCAGCCTGGAGAACGCGCAGCGCAAGGTGGAAGTGTATTACTTTGACCTGCGCAAACAGGTGTTCGAGTACGACGAGGTAATGAACAACCAGCGGCGGGCCATCTACTCGGAGCGGCGGCGCATCCTGGAAGGGGAGAACCTCAAACCCAAGATCCTCGACTACATGCGCAAGACCGTTGAAGAGATCGTGCGGGCCCACGTCAACCCGGAGCTGCCGCCGGAAGAGTGGGAAATCGACAAGCTGACCGCCAAGATGCAGGAGTTTGTGCCCCTGCTCAAAGAGAACCTCAAGGCCGACGACTTGCGGGATCTCTCCTATCAGGAAATCCTAGACCACCTGATCAAACAGGCGGAGATGGCCTACGAGGCCAAAGAGGCCTTCTTGGATACCTTTGAGCCTGGCCTGATGCGGAAGGCTGAGCGCTTTTTCCTGTTGCAGCAGGTGGACACCCTCTGGCGGGAGCACCTGCAGCAGATGGAGGCCTTGCGGGAAGCGGTGGGCCTACGGGGTTATGGGCAACGGGATCCCCTCATCGAATACAAGAACGAGGGCTACGAGCTGTTCCTGGAGATGATGGACAACATCCGCCGCAACACGGTCTACAACCTGTTCGTTTTCACGCCCCAGCTCGTGCAAGTGCCACAGGTGGCACAAGCCGTCCCGGCGCAGGCAGTGGCTGCCAGCCCCGAGACCGGTGGGGTGGTGGAGGCCGATTTCGCCGAGGACTAGGTTTACCCTATCTCCTGGGAACGACACCTCAGCGTAAGGAAAAGCCCCGACAAGGCGGAGCAATAGCCAGAAGGGATCCCCACTATTGGGGAAGCCGCTTCTCGAAATCCAGATCCGGCAAGGGCAGATTGGCCGAGCCGCCTCCTTGGCCGGTGAGCATGGCCAGGCGGCGGGAGACCTCGTCGTCGAGGGCCATTTCGTCCAGTTGGGCGGCAAGTTGCTCGCTGCGATCCTCGGAGAGCTCGCTCAGGGCGCGCGCCTTGAGCTGGCGAGCCTGGATGGCGTTCTTGGCCGCCTCAAATTGGGACTTGGCCGAGTCAATGCTATAGGCGTTGTTAACGCGGGTCATCTGTTCAAGGGCTTTGTTCACCTCGTAGATGTCTTTGAGGTTGCTCAGCTCGCTCTTGTAGGCCGCCAGCCGCTCTTTTTCGCGGGCCAGCTTTTGCTTGGCAGCGGTGACGTAGCGCTCTGCTGTTTCCACATTCTCCTTAAGCGGGCCGAGAATCGCTTCAATGCGCAGCGCTTCTGCCATGGCCAGGCGGGCGGCTTCTTGATCCCCCCGTTGGGCGGCCAGGCGCGCTTTGTTCTCCAGGGCCCGGTACTCGCGCACCTTTTGCATGTATTTCTGTTCGGCGCGCTGGTAGGCGGCCACCTGGGTGGCGACGGCTTCGGTGAGGCGTTGCACCGTTTCTTGCATGGCCCGCAGCGATTCTTCTGCCACCATCACCGCCCCTGTGCCGCCCTTGTCCACTGGGATCCCCCACAGCCAGTTCCAAGTGCCGACAATAACGCTGCCGGCCCGCTGCCCAAAAATGCCGTAGATGATCTTGCGCGCGCCCATGGCTTGCCTCCTTGTCGATGGCTGACTCCTACTGTATTCAATCTTTTCCGCAACTGGGAAGGTCTGCGGGATCCGGCAGGCCGGCAAAGTCAAACCCCTCTTCTCTCAAGGCCGGGATCAACTGGCGCGTTACCTCGGCTACTTGGGCTCCCCCCTGGACACCATCATGGAGCACGATGAGGGAGCCGGGCCGCACCTGGGCCAGCACTCGCTCCACCACTACTGCCACCGGCGGTTCCAGCCAATCTTCGGGCACCACGCTCCACATCACCGGGAAGAATCCCCAGCGGCGCAGATCCACCAGCGTTTGCGGCCAAAACAAGCCGTTGGGCGGGCGCACAGCCCGATATTCTTCTGGGATCCCGCCGCAGGCAGCCACCAGGGCGGCTTGGCTGCGCCGCAAGCCGCTATGCAATTCGCTGCGGCTGAGCTGGGTAAAGGAGCGGTGCTGCCAGCCGTGCAGGCCAATCTCGTGGCCCTGTTGGCGAATTTGCCGCACCAGGTGAGGCCAGCGCTGCACCCGTTCCCCCAACACAAAGAAGGTGGCCGGCACCTGAAACTCCTGCAAAACCCGTAAGAGAGCTGGCGTGTGCTGCGGGTGGGGGCCGTCGTCAAAGGTAAGGGCCACCTGCTGCTTAGGATGCGGGGGCAGCTCCCAGAGAGCCTCCGGGAAAAGAGTCTTCAGGCTCCGGTGCAGGAGGGGGTAGAGGGCGGGGGGGAGCATCTGCTGCGGCGAAAAGAGCATGGGCGTCCCTCGTCAACTTTCCAGAGAACCGCGTGTTACCCCTAGCTGGCTGTGGAGCTTCAGCTGGCGCCACAGTTGAGAGCCACTCATCTGGCCCTGAAGGAGTTGCTGGTAACAACGCAGAGTTTGTTGGATCTCCGCAGGAGACTCCTGGAGGAACTCGATGCGCAGATAGCGCAGCCCCAGATCCAGCAGTTTTTGCACATATTCTGCCCCAGTCTGGGCTTTGCCGTTGTAGAGGGTGTTGCGACAGCCGGCATCCGCTTTCAAGATGTGCTCCACATTGGCCCTATCCCTTAGCTTTACCTGGTGTTTTTCGCAGGGGCGACCACAGTTGGTGTAATCCGTGCCGCTGGAGAGAAAGGCGCAGAAGACGCAGTGCTCCATGTGGAACATGGGCATGTGCTGGTGGATGGTAACCTCGTACCAGTGGGCGGGGCCGGCCTCCAGCAGGGATCCCAGTTGCTCGTGGTTGAGGTCATAGGAGGCGGTCAGGCGCTCCAGGCGGTAGCGGGTTTTCAAGTAATGGGCGGCGAGGGGATTGGCCACGTTCAAGGAAAAATCGCCAATGCAGCGCTGGTTGGCGAAAAAGCGTAGGTGGTCGTAGTTTCGCACCAGATAGCCATCGGCTCCTGCCGCCAGCACCTGTTTTAGAATCCAAGTTTCCCCCGGCTTGGTGATGCGGGGCGGGGCCGCCCACAGCTCCACCTCAGGGTGAGCAGCTTTGGTAGCGCGGATAACTTCTCGGTAGCGACGGGGATCTTCAAACTCCAGGTAGATCTGCCGGATGCCACAGGCAATTGCCGCCGACAACTGGGCTGGCTCCCGCACCAACACCACCAGCTGGGGCAATCCCGGCTCGGCTGGCTCCAGGGGAGGCAGCAGGTCTTGCCAGTGGGCGTCAGGATTGAGCTGCCAGCGGCGGGGCCGGGCTCGCAGCGCTTGCAACTGCTCCACTGCCTGGCGCCGCATCTGGTTGAGGACGCTGACCGGCAGCATCACCTCCCCCTCCAGGGCATTGTGCAGGGATCCCAGCCGGAAGGGCGTACCTCCCAGGCGGCCCAGTTGCTGTCGCAGCTTCTCGTCGGTGAGGGGCTGCTGGCGAGCAGGCTGCAAAGGCATGGGGGAATCCACCTGCACCACGTGGCCCTCTTCATCGCGCAGGATGAGGGTCAGGGGCAGTCCGGCCTGGCCATGGACTTCCAGGTGGACGGGGCGGCGGAAGCGGGGCTGATCCCCGGCATAGCTCTGGCGCAGGCGCTTTTCCAGCTCTGGGTCGCTGGTTTTCCAGAGGCGATCCCCTACCCGCAGGCGTTTGAGGTCAATTGCCCCCTGGGCAAAGCCGAGCCAGGCCAACCCCTGCCTCTCCTGCACGCAGTAAACCCGCCCTCCTTGCTCGGGCAGCTCCGGCTCTCCCTGGTCAAAGACCACCCCATCCCCCGGCTTGAGGGGGGCTTCTAGGCGCACCCCCACCTGATCCCCTTCGATCTTCAGCACCTGCCCCAGGTAAACCCCCCGCTTTTTGCCAAAACGGGCGTGTACCAGCTCCTGGTTGTTGATGCCCCGCAGCCAGCCGGTGGACAAGCCGCGGGAAAAGCTCATCTCCAGCTCATACCATTCCTGGGCTGAGGGCTGCCACGCTTCCCCTGCCCCCAAGGCGTCCAAGGCCCGCCGATAGATGCGCGTTACATTAGCTACATATTCCGGCGATTTCAGGCGGCCTTCAATTTTCAAACAGTGGATCCCCAGCTTGACCAGCTCCGGCAGCACCTCCAGCCCGGCCAGATCCTGGGGGCTGAGCAAATACCGCTTCTCGCCCAAGTCGCGCCGGATCCCGTCCACCACCAGCTCATAGGGCAGGCGACAGGCCTGGGCGCATTCTCCACGGTTGGCCGAGCGTCCTCCCAGGGCTTCGCTGGTCAGACATTGCCCGGAGTAGGCCACGCAGAGGGCCCCATGGACAAACACCTCCAGAGCAATTGGGGATCCCCTCTCTTCCAGATGGGCGCGGATCTTGGCTATTTCCTTGAGGGAACACTCCCGCGCCAGCACCACCACCTCGCAGCCCAGCTCGGCGGCAAACTCAGCTCCCACGCCGCTGGTGACAGTCATCTGCGTCGAGGCGTGGATGGGGAAATCGGGAGAAAGATGCCGAACCAGGCGGGCAATGCCGACATCCTGCACAATGACCGCGTCTACTCCCGCTGCTGTCATCGCGCGGATGTACCGTTCCGCCTCCTCCAGCTCCTCGGGAAAGACCAAGGTATTTAAAGTTACGTAGCCCCGCACCCCGCGCCGGTGCAGCCAGGCCATCAGCTCCGGCAAATCCGCTTCGGTGAAGTTGCGGGCGCGCAGGCGAGCGTTGAACCGTTCCAGCCCGAAATAGATGGCATCGGCTCCGTTTTCCACCGCCGCCTTTGCACACTCCCAATCCCCCGCTGGCGCAAGCAGCAGCGGCAGCTCGGCGGGCAAGGCCGCCGCCAGACGTTCGGTTTTGAGGGAACTTATCGAAGCGCTCATGAGAAGAACCCTGAGAAAAAACAAGGGATCCTCTCCCATTCAAAAGCAAAAAACCTGAGAGCAGGATCCCCCTTGCCTCAGGCCAAGCCCTACTGCCGGCGGGCCCTTGACAACGCAAAAGACCGAGGTCTCAGAAAGCCTCAGACCGTCCGCCAACTACAGCGCTAGCAGCACATTCAGGATCCCGGTGAGAATGGCACTGAACAGGGCCAGCGTAATGTAGCGGCCAACAGCCGGGTCTTCCCCCAGGAGCCGGTCGGAGGCGCTGATGGTAAAAAACAAAGACCACGCGTAAACTACCCGGCTCCGACCGCTAAGCGGTACGGAGCGGGCTTTCAGTAGCCCTGAGCCTGTTCTGCTCTACCAGAGAACAAAACAGGCCCGAACCTCTAGGCTGGTTTACGACAGCCCCCAAAAGCGCAATCACATTCGCACCATTCAAATCCGCATCCCCTTCCCATCCACAGTGCCCACACTTGAACGACTTGCCACTGCGGTAGGATTGCGCAGGATCGGGATGGATGTGTAAACATTTGTGACAGGTCTGCGACGTGTAGGCAGGCGGCACAAGAACCAGAGAAACCCCTGCAACTCTCGCCTTGTATTCCAGAAACTGGCGTAGCTGGTAGAACGCCCAACTGTTGGCCCTGCGCCTTTCGGTTTTGCTGCGGGGTTGTTGATTGACCCTTTCCCGGATCCCTGTCAGGTCTTCCAGGGCGATAGCGCTGTTGGTAGCTTTTGCCCTAGAGACAATAGCTTTGGAGATGCGATGATTGACCCACGCCTGAAAGCGTCTCTCCTTACCAGACAGCCGTTGCAACAGTTCTCTGCATCTGCGCCGCGAACTGCGTGTGCCCTTACTGGCTTTGCGTTGGAGTACCGCCCTCAACCGGGAGTAGTGGTCTCGGACTCTGTTCAACTGCTGTCCATTCCAGTTGTCCCCCTCTGACGTATGGGCAATATCCGTCCTGCCCAAGTCCACCCCGATCACCTTGTCGGTATCTTGTTGCTTGGGTGGCTTTTTCTCTACGCAAATCTGGATGTAGTAGGAGCCATCCTTCCGCTGGACTAGGGTGGCAGCTTTTGGGTTAGAACCAGCCAGCATTCCCCTCTGGTAGTTACCAATGGCTAGCTCAAAGCGTTCTCTCCCTTCAACCGTGGTCAGCGACACCGTCCAGTCTTTCTCGCGGAATGAAAAGATACGTGCGTCGTAGGTAACGAACCTACGCTTGAACTCTTTAACCGGACGGTTGCGCTGTCTCGCCACTTTGCGAGCGCCTGCCACCCGTCTGCACACCTGTTGAGCCAAGTTACTGGACAAGCCGAACCGGGCCCGGATTTCGCGGTAGCACAGAGACTGGAGCTTAACGGCGTTGGCGACTTTCTCGGGTGTGTTTTGGTTGACCCAGTTCAAGGCTTGGCCAAAAGCCTCCAAAGTCGCGTCCAATTTGGCGGCTTGCGACGGGGACACCTTGAGCTTGCAGGATATGGTCAGGACTTGGCTCATAAGTTCATTGTACTTCATCAAAGCGCATTCCTCCCGACACTGACCCTACGGGTACAGTGCGGGGCTCCTGCGATTTCTAGCTGAGTGGCGTTGATGGTCTCAAACTGGTTGAATTCAGGGGTGAAGATCTTAGCCATCGTGAAATGCTCCCTACGCCTGGGTGTTTGTACCACCTTAACAAAAGTTAACGCTAGCTGCCACGTTCGCACAGCTACATCAGGGGGGCAGAGTCAGCGCAATATCACTTTGGGAGAAAGCAACAACGTCAGGGATCCCTGGCAATAGTCGATACGGCCTTCTGCAAAGCGCACCTGGGCCAAGCCTGCCTTTTTGAGGGTAATGGCCTGGGGATTGGCCGGCTGCAGGCCAATAGCCGCCTGTATCCACAGGCTCAGATCCGGCTGGTGGCCGACCAAGGCCAGAGACGTGAAGGGATCCCGCTCCGCCTGCCAGCGCACCAGGTCGGCGAAGCTGCCGTCCGGGGCCAGCGGCTCAAACACTTCTAGAGCTTCGGCCAAGTTCTCGTCGAAAAAAATCTCCGCCGTCTGCCGCGCCCTCACAAGGGGACTGGTGAGCAGGAGATCCCACTTCCAGCCCATATCCTTGAGTTGGCGGGCAATTTTGCGGCAGCGCTTGCGTCCCTCATCGGTCAAGGCGCGAAAAGCGTCCTCCACTCCCGCTTGCGCTTCTTCGGCTATGCCGTGGCGAATAAAATCCACAGCCACTTCCTGGACGGAAGCCCGCTTCTCGGCTTCAGCCTGATTGCTTCCCTCTGGCCCGAGCTCAAATGTCATCGGCCCTTGCATGCTTTCTCACTCCTTCAGTCCAGAATACCCCGCTCGGCTTGGAAAAAGCTCGCCTGTTCAGCCTGACCCTCCGGCAGAAAATTGCAGGCGCCTGCTGCGGCCTAAAACAAAAGCCCAGAAAGTTGTGATAGGATTGCTTGAAGTGACAGGTATGTACTGTTTCAGGAGTTCTCCAAGCATGTCTGCAGCAATAGACGTCGCTGATGCTACCTTTGAGGCAGAGGTGCTGCGTAGCGATATTCCGGTCTTAGTGGATTTCTGGGCGCCCTGGTGTGGCCCATGCCGGATGGTGGCTCCTGTGGTTCAGGAGATAGCCGAGCAGTATGCCGGCAAGGTTAAGGTTGTGAAAATTAATACAGACGAGAATCCCCAAACTGCCAGCCAGTATGGCATTCGCAGCATTCCCACTTTGATGCTCTTCAAGGGAGGCCAGAAGGTCGATGTGGTAGTCGGCGCTGTGCCCAAGGCAACTCTAACGACAATTCTGGAGAAGCACTTCGACACGCCTGCCGAGAGCTAAGGTCCTAGCAGGAGGAGCGGCCCTCAACGCTTCAGAGCGCTATGTTTGGATCCGGGGGTAAGGCCTAAGTAGCATTTAGCGTCGATAGCCTATTGCAGTAAAAAGTAATGACAGAGAACTCTGGATTCTGGCTTGGCTGATTCCCTTTCTTCTCTTCTCCAGGAAATTTTCTCCAACGCCGAGACTCGTCTGAAGCAGTTGGAGCATCACCCCAACCGGACGGCTTGGCTGCGCGTTTTGCAGTCGCTGCAGCGGATGGGATCTCTGAATCTCAGCCGCCTGGACGCTAAGATCCTAGCGGCCACGCTTGAGGATCTGGAGCAGGGCTTTGCGGCCTTCCAGAACTATGTCCATCAGCGCAAGGTAACAGTTTTTGGGTCGGCACGGGTAGGGCCGGACAGCCCGGAATACCGCCAGGCACAGTTGTTCGCCCACTGCATCAGCCAGCGAGGGTTCATGGTGCTGACGGGGGGCGGCGGTGGGATTATGGAAGCCGGCAATCGGGGCGCAGGGCTGGAAAACTCGTTTGGGCTGAATATCCAGCTTCCCTTCGAGCAGATGGCCAATCCTGTGATTGCCGCCAGCGATCGGGTAATTAACTTTAAGTATTTCTTTTCACGCAAGCTCTTTTTTGTCAAAGAAACCGATGCGCTGGTGCTTTTCCCCGGTGGCTTTGGTACGCAGGATGAGGCTTTTGAATGTCTGACCTTGATGCAAACCGGCAAAACCAAGCTCATGCCCTTGGTGCTGGTGGACAAGAAGGGCGGTTGCTACTGGAAAGAATGGGATGAATATGTGCGGGAGCATCTACTCAGCCGCGGCCTGATCAGCCCGGAAGATCTCTTCTTATACACCTTAACCGACGATGTAGGGGACGCCTGCCAGCAGATCCTAGATTTTTATCGCATCTTTCACAGCAATCGCTATGTGCGGGAACTGCTGGTTTTGCGCTTGAATGCCAAGCTCTCGCCCCAGGCTCTGGATATCTTAAACGAAGAGTTTGCCGACATTCTCGACTCGGGCCGGATCGAGCAAACCGAGGCTTTGCCGGAAGAAGCAGAGGAAGAGATTGCCCATCTGCCGCGGCTGGTGATGCACTTTAACCAGCGTAACTTTGGACGGCTGTGGCAAATGGTGCGCCGGATCAACACGCTTCATCCAGCACAGCCGGATCGTCTGCAAATGCGCCCCGACCAAAAGTAGGGGATTGTCGGAAGGGATCCCAATGGGCCGGTTGTTTGTCAAAATCTGCGGCATCACCCGCCAGGATCAAGCGGAGGCTATCGCCGCGCTGGGGGTGAGCGCTCTTGGATTTATCGCAGTGCCCAACACGCCGCGCTATTTGCCTCTCTCCCAGGCCCGCTGGCTTGCCTCCCTACCCCGCCATGTGGAAAAGGTGGGGGTCTTTGTGGATCCGGATCCCCGTACCATTGCCACCTGGGTGGAAGTGGGCGGCCTCACGGCTGTTCAGCTCCACGGCCGGGAATCGCCAGAAGAGTGCCGGCAACTGGGAGAATGGCTCCCTGGCATTCGCCGCATTAAGGCCCTGCGCATTCGCCACCTGGCAGATCTGGAGGCAGCCCACCTCTACGGCGACTGTGTGGAGGCTCTGCTTCTGGACGCCTATCACCCCCAGCGTGCGGGTGGCACTGGGCAAACCCTCAACTGGCCAGAGTTGGCCCACCGCTCTCTGCCCTTGCCCTGGCTCCTGGCCGGTGGCCTCACCCCAGACAATGTTCTGCAGGCCCTCAGCCACCTCCAGCCCAGCGGCATTGATCTCTCCAGCGGTGTGGAACGCCAGCCGGGCGACAAAGATCTGCACAAAGTCTGGCGTCTGCTGCAGCAGTTGGAATCCCAAGGGTGGCAAATCGCTTCTGCCCTACCTCAACCCAATCAAGGCCTTTAGCCCCTCCGTCCGAGCCGGATCCCTATTGCAAGGATTGGAAGGATTGAATGTCTAGCCCCGGCTCAAACATCAGCTCTTTCACCTCTCCAAACCTTCCCATCACTCCCAGATCGCGGTCGTTGAAGGTCACCAACACCCCGCCGGCATTGCCGGCGCGCAGCACAATCGATCGCTCGGCTTCCCAGTTCAGCTCCGCCCCCGGCTGCAGGGTGGCCTCAAAAACGGTTTGTCCATCGGCAATGACTCGTAGCCAGGAGGGACGCTCTACCACGCGAATATCAAGGCGCACCGGCTTGCGCGGCGGGGCCTCCAACACGTCGGGGAAAACCCCCTGGATGCGCGTCCACTGATCCAGTGTGGGAAACATCTGGCGAGGGGTCGGTTCTGGGCTGCGCCCAGGGGAGTCAGCTGCTCGCGGCTGCGACTGGGATCCCTCGCCGCTTTGTAGGCTGGCCAGCCAATGCCCAAAGGGGTTGCCCGTGCCGTCCAAAAGAGCCGACAGCCCTCCCACCGCCAGCACGACCAGCACCACATAGGCGGCCCAAAGGTGAAAGGGGCGCAGGGCAAAGGCCGGCTGTTCGCCAACAGCAGTAAGAGGAGGGAGCGCATGGGGCGTTTTGGCAGATAGGAGTGGCAAAGCTTGCCGAGATAAAGCCTCGCCATCCAGCCCCAGATAGTTGGCATAGCGCTTAATGAAGCCTTGCACGTAAACCGGCTCCGGCAGCCGACTCAAGTCTGCTTCCTCCAGGGCCTGCAGATATTGGGAGCGGATGAATGTATCGTTGGCTACATCTGTCAACGTCAGCCCCCGTGCCTCTCGTGTTTGCCGCAACAGGGATCCCAGGGCTTCCAATCGCGTTAGCGGGACCGAGTCCTTAGAGCGTTCCGACTCTTGCATCGTTCGGCTACCTGCGGAAGAGAGGAGGCTAGTGTGAGATTGTGCGCACAGTTCCCACAGCTAATTATGAAGAGGGACGGAAAGAGTGCAAAGAGGCGCTTCTGAACAGAGCCAAGCTGTCGGTACCGGCAAGAGGGGCTAGCAGAGCCTGAACCTCTTGGGGCTCCAATAGGCGGAACTGACCTGCCTTTAGGTTTCCGAGGTGCAGCGGGCCGATTGCTTCCCGATGCAGCCTGAGCACCGGATGCCCCAGCTGCTCCGCTACGCGCCGAATTTGCCGGTTGCGCCCCTCAAACAAAACCACCCTCAGCCACGAGGAATTGGCATCCTGCCTATACCCAAAGTTGGGAGCAGGGCAGAACTCCACCTCTGCCGGCAGAGTGGTGTACCCCTCTAAGTTTACTCCGTCTCGCCACTGTTGCAGGGTAGCCCGGCTCGGACGCCCCTGTACCTGCACCCGATAGATTTTGGGCAGATGATAGCGCGGATGGGTCAGCTTCAGCGTCAGGTCGCCATCGTTGGTGAGCAGCAGCGCCCCACTGCTGTCTGCATCCAGTCGGCCCACGGGATAAAGGCGGATCTGCCGGTTCCAGGGCGGGGGAAGCAGATCCAGCACCGTCTTGCGCCCCCACGGATCCTTGCAGGTTGACAAAACCCCCAGGGGCTTGTGCAGGAGCAAAACGTAGCGGGCTGGATCCCCGAAAGGGATCACCCGTCCATCCACCTCGACGCGATCCCGTTCGGGATCGGCTTTAAAGCCCAGCTCGGTGACCACCTTCCCGTTCACCCGAATGCGCCCGGCCAGGATCCAGGTTTCCACCTGGCGACGGGAGGCCAGCCCCTGTTGAGCCAAGAGCTTCTGGAGCCGTTGGGGTGTCGCCATAGGCATGGGGTCACAAGAGAAACAGCGATCGGAGAACGGGGCTGCTAGGCAGCAGAGTCTTCGGATTTCGAGAGCAGATCCGGCAGTTCCGCAGGACTGGAGGCCAATAGCAGCATTTCTGACTTCGACCCTGAGCTATCTCCCAGGGAATAGCTGAGGCCACAATCAAATTCTTCTGCCAGCCGGCAGACTTCCTTGAGATCTCCCACCGACCAAATGCTCCAACTGCTCCGAATCTGGTTATCCACCCACACTTGCACGCGGTTGCCTTCGATGTGAATGATGCGCTTGGGGTTGGCTTCTGAGGCCCGGCCTGTAGACTCAACCAAGGCCTCCGGCCCGCTGACGCCAACGGAAGATTTTTGCCTCAAAGCCCCCAGAGCAGCCATTAACTGCGGCAGAGCGAGTAAAAGGTGCTGGGTGGCTTGTTGGGGTTGCCCTTTCAAGCAGGAAACCAAAGCTTCGGCAACACTCTGGTTCAGAGCTTGCAGAGCTTGGAGTGGAGTAGCACCCGCTAAAGCGGGATCCGGTTGCAGTGGGCTTTGAACATCCATGAAAAGGCAGAAAAGGCACAAACCGCAACTTTACAGCCCTTTCGCCGGTTTACGGCAGCGACGGTGCTGCCCATTGGGGCAGAAGGCCCCGGTTGGCGTAAGCATGCCGCCGACATTGAGCCCTGTACAGATGAGATGGCCGGGGAAAAGGCCGTATGGCTTCCTTAAGCCTAACAAATCCAAAAACTTCTCCGTGAGACAACATTGCTTTGAGGTTGTCCGCATCGCTGCGAAGCCAAGGCCTCTCCGGTCCACTTGGTCATTCAGGTAGGTTCTTTTCTCGCTTGTGCAAAGCAGGCGGAGCTTTAGCGCAGATCCCCCAGGTTGGCACGAAAGTGGGCAACTCTTAAAGCGAGCAACTATTGTTGTTCGCTCAATTCGTCTTCTTCACCCCCAGGGGTGTCCGCCATCCTTCCCTCAACCCCAGGGTGGGATCCCTCCTGTTGTTGGGCCTCAGCGGGCTGTCTCAGTTGGTTGAGCAGGGCCAGAACCCGGGATCCCCGCTCCAAAGAGCGATCCTGCAAAAACACCACCGTCGGCACCCGTCGCAGGCCGAGGCGCTGACCGATTTCCCGCCGCACGAAGGGAGTGGCGGAAGCCAGCCCCTCCATGGTCTGCTGCTGGGCCGCTTCATCGCCATAGATGCTGACGAAGATGCGGGCATTTTGCAGGTCATTGGAAACCTCTACGTCCACAATGCTGACCATCCCTGCCCCCACCCGGTCATCTTTGATCTCCGAGAGCAGGATTTGGCTGACCTCCCGTTTGATCAGCTCGGCTACCCGTGCCACCCGTCGCGCTGTCGCCATTTTTCTGTCCTTAGGTTCCTATCTTCTGCAAACTTGCTCTGGCCGGTTGCCGGCGGCTCCTTAGGTGGTGCCAGCTTCTCCTCGCCATGTCCTCAGAACAGTAGCAGATGCTACGCGCCTCTTCTCCTTCCCCCTCTATTCTGGGTCCATGTCCACCCTATCTTGAGTATGAATACGTGACGTACTCCCGCACTCATGCTGACGCATAGAGTGCAGGCTTCCCAGTGACTCCTGCCCAATGGCAGGACATTTCCTGAGCTTGAAGAACGGGACGCCCCACCGCTCTGGATTTGATGACCCTCGCCGAGTTGTGATCCCT
>NZ_AXUW01000001.1:1587641-1598319 GCF_002760415.1 Synechococcus sp. 65AY6A5 | reverse complement strand
TAGACATCATTTGCCCACCTCTGCCGGCAGCCTGGGGTTGAAGAGAGGAAGAAAAAGCGGCCAAGATGGGATCCGGTTGCTTGGCCTCCTATGACTTCCCCGGTTCTCCTCTGGCATCGCCGCGATCTGCGGCTGGCGGACAACACAGCCCTCCACGCGGCGGCGCAGCGCAGCTCCCAGGTGGTGCCGGTTTTCGTTTTCGACCCGCAGGTCTTGCAGCGGGCGGATATGGCCCCAGCCAGGGTGGCGTTTCTCCTCCAGGCGTTACAGGAGCTGCAGGAACGCTACGCCCAGATGGGGATCCCGCTCCTCTGGCGGCGGGGGGATCCGTTGGCGGAGCTGCGGCAGTTGGCCACCGAGCTGGGGGCGCAGGCCGTGTTCTGGAACGAAGATCTGGATCCCTTGGCCCGGCAGCAGGAGAGTCGGGTGCGGGCCAGCTTGACGGCAGCCGGGATCCCCTCTTTTTCTTACCAAGATATGCTGCTGCACGGGCCAGGGGAAGTGTTGACCCAGGCGGGGGATCCCTACTCCGTTTTTACCCCCTTCTGGCGCCGCTGGTCCAGCCTGCCTAAGCCGGATCCCTTCCCCATTCCCAAGGATCTCCAGCCAGTGTCAAGCCTGCAAGCCCAACCGCTGCCCAGCTTGGCGGATCTGGGGTTTGTCTGTGAGCAGCGGATCCCGGCAGCGGGGGAGAGCGTGGCTCAGGGTCTTCTGGAGGATTTTTGTCAGGGCCTGCGCATTTTCGACTACGAGCGGGCCCGCAATTTCCCGGCTGAACAGGGCACCTCTCTCCTCAGCCCCCACCTGTGCTGGGGAACCATCGGCATTCGCCAGGTGTGGCAGGCCACGCGGGAGGTGGAAGCGGAGGTGCGCAGCGAAGAGGCCGAGAGCAGCCTGAAGACTTGGCGGCAGGAGCTGTGCTGGCGCGAGTTTTACAAGCATGTTTTGGTCCACTGGCCCCACGTGGAGAGCGGCGCCTATCGGCGCGCTTTTGATGCGCTGGAGTGGGACAACCGCCAAGATTGGTTTCAGGCCTGGTGCGCCGGGCAGACGGGCTACCCGATTGTGGATGCGGCCATGCGCCAGCTCAACGAGACCGGCTGGATGCACAACCGCTGCCGCATGATCGTGGCCAGCTTCCTAACCAAAGATCTGCTTATCGACTGGCGCTGGGGAGAGCGCTACTTTATGCAGAAGCTGGTGGACGGGGATCTGGCGGCCAACAACGGCGGCTGGCAGTGGAGCGCTGGTGTGGGCACGGATCCCAGGCCCCTGCGCATCTTCAACCCGGCCACCCAGGCGGCCCGCTACGACCCGGAAGGGGAGTACATCCGCCGCTACCTGCCGGAGCTGGCCGGGCTGGATACCCCCGCTTTGCTGTGGGTAGGCGACGATCCCAAGGGATCCTGGGCTCTGCAGGAGCGGCGGCGCTGCGGCTACCCGGATCCCATCGTGGATCACAAGGTGCAGCAGCAGGAGTTCAAACGGCGCTACCAGGCGGTGCAGCAGGGGCGCTCTCAGCCGGACTAGGCAGCCTATCCACTCCTTCCTGGACAGGAGGTGGCAAGGACTTCCCTCACCCCCGGCCCCTCTCCCTGAGGGAGAGGGGAGTTGGAGCGGCGCGTTCGCGACAGCGTTGCGTAAATAAAAAGGGGATCGCCGGGATCCCCTCCGTCCCCAGAAGTTCCAAGCCAAGGCCGGGCTGCCTGAGACTACGGCTTGAGCTCGCTGGGGATGCGCTCCCCAAAGAGCACGAAGTAGAGGATGCGGTAGATGTCGGTATTGGCGATCCCGGTGGGGGGCAGCAGCTCCCGAGCGTTGAGGCCGGCAGCCCGAGCAATAACCCCACTGCCCACGTCATCCTTGCTAGCCCAGGAGATGGCAAAGGAGAAGCGATTGCCGTTTTTGTCCGGAGCAGAAACAAACGGCTTCGTACCGGTGCCGTCCACACCGTCGAGGGGGGCGCCGCTTGGGTCGGTCGCGGGTACCGGCTTGTCGGGCTCGACATCCACCAACTGCATCCCGCCGGCGTTGCTGTCGCTGGTGGTTATCATGAAGGTCTTGGGATTCTTCTCGATGAAGTCAAGAATCACCCCAATGGCATCGTCGGCCCGCTTCATGGCCTCCAGGCAGCCGGAAGCATTGAGGTTGTTGCACATGTTGTCGGTGCCCTCTTCTTCAATGACGGCGAAGAAGCCCTTGGGATTGCGGGAGATCCGCTCTAGGGTAAACTGCGTCATCTCGGCAATGGTGGGGGCGCTGGCGATGTAGTTGGGCAAGTTTTCTTTGCGCAGCTCTTCCTCAGGCTTGTCGTAGAAGGTATCCTCTACGTTGAACACCCCCAAAACCTTGGAGGCATCCGCCGGCAGCTTCAGCAGCTCGTCGCGGGTATAGACGACGACATACCCTTTTTTCTTGGCTTCCTCGATGAGGTTGCGGCCATCCTTGCGTTTCCCTTGGCCAAAGCGACCCTGGACGCCTTCCGGCAGCAGCCATTCCTCGCCAGCGCCGAGGATGATGTCTACCCCTGACTCCACCACCTGCAGGGCAATCTCCTCATAGTCGCTGCGCTTGGCAACTTCGGCAACGAAGGCAGCCGTCCCCGGCTCAATGATGGATCCCGTTTGCACCAGAGCCGTACCCAAGCCTGCCGCCACAGCCTCTTCCATGATCGTGTTCAGGGTGCCGTTGGCAGAGGGGTACTCTTTGCCGTTCGGATCCAACCCAAAGCTCTTGGCGTGGACACGGGTTCCCGTGGCATGGGTCACCGCTCCGGCGTTGGAAGTTCCCCCAAGCTGGTCGAGATGGTGCCCGCGATAGGGGGCAATCACGGGGAGACGATCCCAGTTCAGAAAGCCATCGGGGCCGTAGTAGAGAATGCGCGTGATGTCCCAGTGGGAAGCTGAGGTTCCATCTGGGTGAAAGAAGATTGCACCGTTGCCGGTTGGCTTAGGCGCCGCTTGAGCCACACTAGAGGAAAAAACTGACGAGGACAGCAGACACAAAGTTGCAGCCAAAGCCGCCCTCAGAGAATAGCTACGCATAGCTAACACGCCCTTGCTCGTTCGAAGCTGAACGTCAAGGAAAGTAACACAGCCTTGAACAGTTAGCAAGAGCGCGCGCAAATGCTCCTGCAGAACTTACCTGCAGCGACAATCCGCCTCTTAGGTCTACTACTTGGCCGGGGCAGGTTGCGAGGTCTATACCTAGAGTTAACTATCTCTTAACTGCCTCATAACGTCAAGGCTTCTCGTAGAGCTTTATAACCGTCTTCCAGTCAAGCTGTTCTTTTGGGAGCAGGCGTCGAACTCTTGGCCTGCCAGGACCGCCTAAGCTGTCTAAGGTGGTGTTGCCAACGCTGCAGTTCCCCGGCTTCCAGCGGGATCCCGCCAAAGCGTACTTCCAGGTAGCGCTGCAGGAACCGGATGGCCAGTTCAACCTGAGGCAAGTCGGCCTGGCGCAAGTGTTCTAGGCAAGCTTCTGGCCCTAGGTGGGCGGGGATCCCCACCGCCGTCGCCAGATCCCGCAGTTGCAGATAAAGCCTTGAGATGACCTGGCGGCGCTGCTGGGACTTGGGCAGGGCCGCCGGGATCCAGCGCATCCCGGCAAAGGCCAGACTTGGCAGCAGGATCCCGACCATCCAGGTGGGCCATTCTGGGGGCGGCTGCCACAGGGATCCCATCACCACTCCATTGGCGGCTGTGGCCAAGAGGATCCATCCCCCATCCTGCCAGCGCACGGCCTGGTAGCGGCGGCGGCGGCCCCAGTAGGCCGTGAAGCCAGTGATGACCATCACCCCCACCAGCGGCAGGCTGTTTTGCTGCAGGCTTTGCCCCCAGCCCACCAAGCTGCGGCGGAGGGCAGCAACGACATCCTCCTGCTTTTGGGGAGCGGTCACGCGGCTGGCCAGCTCCTGAATCTGCCGCCAGATCTGCCGCTGGGTGGATAGATCGTACTGGATGACGTACTTAAACCAACGGAAGCGCAGGCTGTCGTAAAAATCTTGCAGGGGATCCCACCAGCTTTGCCGCTGGCTAACATTGGCCTCTGCCGGCGTAGCGTCAAAGATGACCCAGCCGTAGGAGCCAAAGGGGATCTCCGTCCACGAGTGGGCATCGGCGTTGCGCACCGCCAGGTACTTTTCCTGCGCCACCCAGCGCCCGCCCAAGAAGCCATTGACCACGCGGGCCGGGATGCCGAGGCTGCGGGCCAGCACCGTCAGGGCGGTGGCAAAGTATTCGCAGTGGCCGCGGCGGTGGGTAAACAAAAAGGCCTCCAAAGGCGGCTCGGCCCCGGGATCCGGCAGATCGGTAGTGTAGGCGTAGTTCTCCAGCAGGTAGTTCTGCAGAGCCGCTACCTTGCCAAAGACGTCGGGGATCCCAGCCGTGATCTCCTCTGCCAAGGCGGGAATGCGCGGATCCAGCTCTGCCGGCAACTGCAGGTAGGCTGCCTGCTGGGCTGGGTCAAGCGCACTCAGCAGCTCCTCCTGGCTAAGCTGGCGCAGGCGGGGCCTTAGATCCTGGGGGATCCAGCTCACGGCGCGGTAGAGATAGGGCAGCCGGGGGGGCAGAGAATGGCTGACATCCCCGCTCTCGTGCAGGAGCAGGCGGCGAGTTTGCCGTTGCCATGCCTGCTGCGGAGTCATCGCCCCACCTCGATCTAGCCACTCCACCTCTAGCAGCGGCGCCACCCCAAAGACGGTGGTGGTGGCCAGCGGCTCTAGGTAAATCCGCTGCTCCAGGGGGAAGAACTGGAGGTCGCTCGCGGTGGGGATCAAGGGGGAAGCCGAGAGATCAAAGACCCCTGCTGCAGTGGGGAAAATCGGGATCGCGCGGTTCAGCGTCCGCGACCAAGCCCGCCCGTCGTAGCGATCAAAGCTGATCCCCCGCCAGTAGAGGGACTCCACCTGGGGGGGCACCCCTGCCGGGAACTCCACCCGCAGGGCAACGGTGTTGTCGGTTTTAAGGGTGCCGAACTCCCCCAGGCTGACTTCTTCGGCAAAGCCGGTGGTCATCACCGGCGAGCGGGCCTGCCGGCCCAAGATCCCCAAGCTGAGCCGCGGGAAGAGGAAAAACAAAACCACCGAGAGAATTGTTGCCAGCAAGGCCAGGGATCCCAGAAACCCCAAAAAGCTGAGGTCGATCCCGCGGACTTGGCTGGCCGCCTGCGGGTGCTGCTCCGCCTGCAGGCACAGGTGATAGAGGGTGAGGTTAACCAGCCCCACCCCCACATACAGCAGGAATAAAAACCCAAAGCTGATGTCTTCGTTGAAGAGGGTGGCGATGGCCATCAGCAGCAGAGACAGCACCGCCAACTGGATGTGGTCTGCTGCCCGTTCCCGCTGGAACAACTTGGCCCCTGTTAGGTAAAGCACCAGGCCTATGGCCCCATCCGAAAGCGGCAGCACGCCCGCCAGCACCAGGGCCGCCAAGCTGACCAACACGCTCACCGTCAGGGGCATCCACAGGGAAGCATAGCGGGCAAAACTAATCCGGGGCGGCTCCCAAAACCAACTGGCAGCCCCCGCCGCCAAGCAGAGGGCGATAACCGCCGGCGACAGGGCCTGATCCCCCAGACAAAGGGCCGTGAAGGCGATCCCCACCAGCAGGTAGATGAAGACCTTTTGGAGAGAAAGGAGCGGCCAGGCCATTGGCTTTTCGAGGAGCCCTTGCGTTGCCCTTCCAAGATAGCCAAGCCAGCTCCCTGCCCAAAACCGACGCGGCCTGCTGGCACCCCCGCTCGCCCTGGAGAGGACAGACTTCTGTCGCGGCACTAGAATCGTTAATGTTCTTTAATGTTTTTTGACTCGCCGACTTTGGCGGCAGATCCACGCACGCTGCGCACAAAGGGGATGAGATGTCCGGCCAAAACGAAATCCATGTGGTGGGGGCGCGGCAGCACAACCTCAAAAACCTCGAGCTGCGGATCCCGCGCAATCGCCTGGTGGTGTTTACGGGCGTCTCTGGATCCGGCAAATCTTCTCTGGCCTTCGACACCATCTTTGCCGAGGGGCAGCGGCGCTATGTGGAGTCCCTCAGCGCCTACGCGCGGCAATTTCTGGGGCAACTGGACAAACCGGATGTAGACCGCATCGAGGGCTTGAGCCCGGCCATTGCCATCGACCAAAAGTCCACCAGCCACAACCCCCGCTCCACGGTGGGCACCGTTACCGAAATCTACGACTACCTGCGGCTGCTCTACGGGCGGGCCGGGATCCCCCACTGCCCCCATTGTGACCGGGTGATTGCCCCCCAGACGGTGGATCAAATGGTGGACCAGATCCTGGCCCTGCCGGAGCGGACGCGCTTTCAGTTGCTGGCGCCTGTGGTGAGGGAAAAAAAGGGCACCCATGCAGCCCTCTTGCAGAGCTTGCGCCAGCAGGGGTTTGTGCGGGTGCGCATCGACGGCCAAGTGCGGGATCTGAGCGAAGAGATCGAGTTGGCCAAAAACAAGGCCCACACCATTGAGGTGGTGGTGGATCGGCTGGTCAAGGGCCCCGAGATCGCCGAGCGGCTGGCCGATTCCCTGACCACCTGTCTGCGCCAGTCGGGGGGACTGGCGGTGGTGGAGCTCTTGCCGAGAGAGGAAGAGCGGGAACACCTGCTGCAAAAAGTGGCCGAGGTGGCGGGGCAGTACCTCAACGGCAAGCCGACGGAGCTGATCTTTTCGGAACAATTTGCCTGCCCCGAACATGGCTCGGTGCTGGGCGAGCTGTCGCCGCGGCTATTTTCCTTCAACTCCCCCATCGGCGCCTGTCCTGTCTGTCACGGGCTGGGCTTTGAGCCCATCTTCGACCCCGACCGGATCGTGCCGGATCCCAAGCTCCCTTTGTACGCGGCCATCGCCCCCTGGGCGGAGCGGGAGAACCCCTACTACCTGGCCCTGCTGGCGGGGGCCGCCAAGGCCTTTGGCTTTGAGCTCAGCAGCCGCTGGTGCGACCTCACCCCTGAGCAGCAGCAGCTCCTCCTCTACGGCAGCGACCAGGAGATCTACGTTGAAGCGGAATCCCCCTACCGGGGCCGGGGGTACTACCGCCGCTACGAAGGGGTGATCCCGCAGTTGCAGCGGCACTACCAAGAAACTACCTCCGAAACCTACCGGCAAAAGCTAGAGGCCTACCTCACCTACCGCCCCTGTGCTGCCTGTGGCGGATCCCGGCTGCGGCCGGAGGCCCTGGCGGTGCGCGTCGGCGGCTACCGCATCACGGATCTCACCCAGATCTCCATTGGCGATTGCCTGCGCCGCCTGGAAGACCTCAAGCTCACCCCCCGCCAGGCCCAGATTGCCGAGCTGGTGCTGCGGGAGATCCGAACCCGGCTGCAGTTTTTAATCGATGTGGGCCTCGACTACCTCACCCTGGCCCGACCGGCCATGACCCTTTCGGGGGGTGAAGCGCAGCGGATCCGGCTGGCCAGCCAGATTGGCTCCGGCCTGACGGGGGTGCTCTACGTGTTGGATGAACCCTCCATCGGCTTGCACCAGCGGGACAACGAGCGCTTGTTGCAAACCCTGTTGCGCCTGCGGGATCTGGGCAACACCCTCATTGTGGTGGAACACGACGAGGAAACCATCCGCGCCGCCGACCACATCGTGGATATTGGCCCTAGCGCCGGCATCCACGGGGGAGAGGTGGTGGCCCAAGGGTCTCTAGCCGATATCCTGGCCTGCGAGCGCTCCCTCACTGGCGCCTATCTGTCGGGGCGGCGGCGGATCCCGACCCCGGCTCGGCGGCGGCCCGGCAAGGCCGTTTCCCTCAAGCTCACCGATGCCCACAAAAACAACCTCAAGCACATCGATGTGGAGATCCCCCTGGGCAAGCTGGTCTGCGTCACCGGCGTCTCCGGCTCCGGCAAGTCCACCCTGGTCAACGAGTTGCTCTACCCCGCCCTGCAGCACTACCTCGGCCAGAAGGTGCCCAAACCCGCGGAAATGGGAGAGCTGCAGGGCGTTGAACACATCGACAAGGTGATCGTCATCGACCAATCCCCCATTGGCCGCACCCCTCGCTCCAACCCTGCCACCTACACGGGTCTGTTTGATCCCATCCGCCAAGCCTTTGCCCAGACTCGGGACGCCAAAGCCAGAGGCTATCAAGCTGGCCACTTCTCCTTCAACGTCAAGGGCGGGCGCTGCGAAGCCTGCAAAGGGCAAGGGGTGAACGTGATTGAGATGAATTTCCTGCCCGATGTGTATGTTACCTGCGAAGTCTGCGGCGGCAAGCGCTACAGCCGCGAGACCCTCCAGGTCAAGTACAAGGGCAAAAACATCGCCGAAGTCCTGGATATGACGGTGGGAGAGGCGCTGGAGTTTTTCGCTGCCCTGCCCCCTGCGGCCAAGATCCTGCAGACCCTGGCCGATGTGGGCCTCGACTACATCAAGCTGGGTCAGCCGGCTCCAACCCTCTCGGGTGGGGAAGCGCAGCGGGTGAAGCTGGCCGCAGAACTGGCCCGCCGCTCCACTGGCAAAACCCTTTATCTACTGGACGAACCCTCCACCGGCCTGTCGTTTTACGATGTTCACAAACTTTTGAACGTCCTGCAGCGGCTGGTGGATGCGGGCAACACCGTGCTGGTGATCGAGCACAACCTGGACATCCTCCGCTGTGCCGACTGGATCATCGACTTAGGGCCGGAAGGGGGCGACCAGGGCGGCCAGATCGTGGCCGTAGGCACCCCTGAGGCAGTGGCTGAGCAGCCGGGATCCCATACGGGGCGCTACCTGAAGCAGGTTTTGCAACGCTATCCCCCCGGCCAGTAAGCCCTGCTATCCCCACCCTCTGAGAGACAAGTTGGACAAAGGTCGACTTTGAACCGGGCGGCTGCTTTCTTCACTGATGTCCTGCCCAGTTCTCTTCAAAACAAAAGCTCTTCAATGACTTCGTTGGAAAACAGCCAGCCCTCCGGCGGGACTAGCCGCAGCCGCCCCGCCTCACAACTGGCCCAACCTTTTTCAAAATAGGGATCCAGCCTCTGCAGAGCCTGCTTCACTCTCTCGCTGCCAAAGCGCTCCTGTAAAGTTGCCAAATCCAGCCCTTCCTGGAGGCGCAACCCCAACATCACCGTATCCATCCAGATTTCTTCTGCAGAAGCCGGCGGCGGCAGGGGGTGAACCTGCGCTTTGACCTGTTCAAAGTATGCGTGGAGAGTTTTCGGCTGTTGAATGCGCCGCCCCTCTTCGTAGCCGACCGATCCCATGCCAAAGCCAAAGTAGGGGCGGTTTTCCCAGTACACCCGGTTGTGGCGACAGGCATACCCAGGGCGGGCAAAATTGGAGATCTCGTAGTGGATGTAGCCGGCTTGGGTGAGCAACTCCCGCGCCGTCAGGTACATGGCAACCGTGGTCTCCTCGCTGGGCAGAGGCGCCTCCCCCGGCCGGTAGAGACGCCCAAAGCGGGTTCCCGGCTCGAGAGTGAGATCGTAAACGGAGACATGGGTGGGGTTGATTTCAAGAACAGCCTGCAGTGACTCCTGCCAATGTTCTAAAGTTTGATAGGGCAGCCCGAAGATCAAATCCAGGTTGAAATTCTCAAAGCCCACCGCCTGCAAGTCGGCCACAGCCTCGTAAATTTCTTCCACCCCATGGAGGCGACCGCAGGCGGCCAGCAGCTCCGCTTGAAAGGCCTGTACCCCTAGGCTAATGCGGTTAACCCCTAGATCCCGGTAGCCTGCCAACTGCTCCCGTGTCAGGGTGCCGGGGTTGGCCTCGAGCGAGATCTCGCAGTCGGGATGAAACGGGATCCTCTCCCTTAGTTGGCTCAAAATCCGACTCAACTGCTTCACCGTCAGCAGGGAAGGGGTGCCGCCGCCGAAAAAAATGCTGGTCAAGGGCTGGGGATCCCCGGCCAAATGGCGGTAGCGGTAGGCGCCGCCGATCTCTTGGCAGAGCCTCTGCACATAGGTTTCGATCAGTTCGCGCGTGCCCAGGCCGGTGGCAAAATCGCAGTAGTGGCAGCGCTGCCGGCAGAAGGGAATGTGCAGATAGGCCGCCTCCGGCCAGCCAAGCTGAGTGGAGAGGGCAAAGTCTTCTGCAGAGGCTGCAACTACCATAGCTCCCTACCTTGGTGACGTACTCCCACACTCATGCTGACGCATAGAGTGCAGGCTTCATGGCTTACGCCACGCTTCGCCAACAGTGACCCCTGCCCGATAGCAGGACATTTCCTGAGCTTGAAGAACGGGACGCCCCACCGCTCTGGATTTGATGACCCTCGCCGAGCTGTGATCCCTGCCAATCCTCAACCCACAGTGCGGACAATCGTGCCACCGCTCATGCAGCTTTTTGGGCACATCTCGACCACACCCCGAGCACTCTTGACTGCTGCCGCGGGGATCCCCTGCAATCGTCAACAGCCCAGCTCTTTCAGCCTTGGCTGCCAAAATTTGCAGGAACTCACCCCACCCAGCATCATCAACAGATTTGGCTAGTCTGCTTCTAGCCAGACCCCTAATAGTAAGCGCCTCATGAGCAATGTGCTTCCCCTTACTTAACAACTTCTTTGCCATCTTGTAGTGAAAATCTTTGCGCTGGTTGGCTACTTTGTAAAACCGTCGGGCAAAGGGCGGTGTTGGACCAGCTTGACCGGCCCAACCTTGGGCAGATGGATAAACTGCCCTCGAATGCAGTCCTGCTTCATCTGAGGGAAGGTGAAGGAGCGATACCGCCCTACTCCCTTAAACCT
>NZ_AXUW01000001.1:1562202-1587316 GCF_002760415.1 Synechococcus sp. 65AY6A5 | reverse complement strand
CGCAAGCGGTACTGGTAAGCGGTTCTCATGATGAATGCATTGTACCTGTTGAACGCTCCCGCCTCTCATCCCGACTCTGGCCGGCCCGCCCCCCTATATCCCCCCGTATACGGGGGGACTGGGGGGCTGGGATATAGGGGGGTACAGAGCGGGGCTTCCAGGACTACGTCCCGCTAGCGCGAACGGCGGATTAGCTAACCAAACTTGCTCACTTGAACCTTGACAAACAAAGCCGGGATAGCCTCAAAAAGGCTACAGTAAAGCTACGGAGGCGGAAGCGCCGCCTGAAGGTTTCTGCGGGATTCTGGGCAAAATGCTCTTATGAGATCCGTGGAATTGTCCTGGGTTGGGATTTGACGCACGGGGAGAGAGGGGTATGGGCAAAGTCATCGGGATTGACCTGGGAACCACCAACAGTTGCGTGGCGGTTTTGGAAGGGGGCAAGCCCGTGGTGATCACCAACGCCGAAGGAGGGCGCACCACCCCCAGCATCGTCGGCTTTGCCAAGAACAACGTCCGCCTGGTGGGCCAACTGGCCAAGCGTCAGGCGGTTACCAACGCCGAAAACACCATCTTCAGCATCAAACGCTTCATTGGCCGCACCTTCGCCGAAACTGAAGAAGAGCGCAAGCGAGTCCCCTACAAGGTGATCCCTGGCCGGGACAACATGGTGGAGGTGGTGGTGCAGGATCGCGCCTACACGCCCCAGGAGATCTCCGCAATGATCCTGCAAAAGCTGAAGGCCGACGCGGAGGCTTATCTGGGGGAGCCGGTGACTCAGGCGGTGATCACCGTCCCCGCCTACTTTACCGATGCCCAGCGCCAGGCCACCAAAGACGCGGGCACCATTGCCGGACTGGAGGTGTTGCGCATCATCAACGAACCGACGGCAGCCGCCCTGGCCTACGGGCTGGACAAACAAGATCAAGATCTGCGCATCTTGGTTTTCGACCTGGGTGGCGGCACCTTCGACGTCTCGGTGCTGCAACTGGGCAGCGGCGTGTTCGAGGTACAAGCCACCGCCGGCAACAACCACCTGGGCGGGGATGACTTTGACCAGAGAATTGTCGATTGGCTCAACCGCCAGTTTTTGGAGACGGAAGGGATCGACCTCTCCCGGGATCGCATGGCCTTGCAGCGGATGCGGGAGGCGGCGGAGAAGGCCAAAATCGAGCTGTCCAGCACCCAGGTTACGCTCATCAACCTGCCCTTTATCACCGCCGACGACTCCGGGCCCAAACACCTGGAAGTGGAGCTGACCCGCGCCAAGTTCGAGGAGTTGGTGCAGGATCTGGTGGAGGCTACTGTTGAGCCCACCGAGCAAGCTTTGCGGGATGCCGGCCTCTCCCCTGAGGATATCGACCGCGTGCTGCTGGTGGGTGGCTCTACTCGCATTCCCGCTGTTCAGGAGAAGATTCGGCAAATCTTCAAAAAAAACCCGGATCGCTCCGTCAACCCCGACGAGGCAGTAGCCCTTGGCGCAGCCATCCAGGCAGGGGTGGTAGGCGGAGAAGTGAAAGACCTGCTGCTGTTGGATGTGATTCCCCTCTCCATTGGCGTGGAGACCTTGGGCGGGGTATTCACCCGCATCATCGAGCGCAACACCACCATTCCCACCAGCAAAACCCAAATTTTCTCCACCGCCACCGACGGCCAGACAATGGTGGAAATCCACGTCTTGCAGGGAGAGCGGGCTATGGCCAAGGACAACAAGACCTTGGGCCGCTTTCAACTAACCGGGATCCCGCCAGCTCCCCGCGGGGTGCCCCAGATCGAAGTCTCCTTTGATATCGATGCCAACGGCATTTTGAAAGTCTCCGCCCGCGAGAAGGGGACGGGGATCGAGCAGAGCATCAAGATCACCAACCACGGCGGCTTGAGCAGCAGCGAGATCGAGCGGATGCGTCGGGAAGCCGAGGCCTACGCCGAAGAAGATCGGCGCCGGCGGCAGTTGGTGGAAGCCCGCAACCAAGCGGACAGCCTGCTCTACAACTACGAGAAGACCCTGCAGGAGCACGGCAGTCGCCTTAGCGAGATCTGCCTCCAGAGGGGGGCCCAGGCGGCGGGCACATTGAGGGCGCTGCTGGCAAATGATAACGTAGACTTAGCAACTTTACGGAATGCAATGGAAGAGCTGCGGGCTGTGCTCCTAGAGATGGGGAGTGAGATCTATGGCACTCGCTGAGGATACTCGGCGAAGGCTTTTGCTCAGCTCTGGGGCATGGCAGAGGGGCATTGCCTGGGCCATCCGGCAAGCTGTGTTTCCGGCGTCATTCGATCCTTGTTCTCTGAAGCGCTTCTATGGCTCGTGACTACTACGAAATCTTGGGGGTTAGCCGTGATAGCTCCAAGGAAGAGATTAAGCGCGCCTATCGTCGGCTGGCCCGCAAGTATCACCCTGACGTCAACAAAGAGCCAGGGGCTGAGGATCGCTTCAAGGAAATCAACCGCGCCTATGAGGTGCTCTCGGACGACGAGCTGAGGGCTCGCTACGACCGCTTTGGGGAAGCTGGGCTGAGCGGTGCGGCGGCTGCCGCCAGCGGGTTCCAGGATTTCGCCGGAATCGGTGGCTTCGCCGACCTTTTCGAGAGCTTCTTCACCAACTTTGCGGGAGGGGGAGTTGGCTACAGCCGCAGCCGCCAAGGGCCGGTACGCGGGGATGACCTGCGCTTTGACCTGAAATTGGAGTTTCTCGAGGCCATCTTCGGCGGCGAAAAGCAAATTCGCATCAGCCACTTGGAGGTCTGCCCGGTCTGTGGGGGCAGCGGGGCCAAGCCCGGCACAGATGTGAAAGTCTGCCCCACCTGTGGCGGCGCTGGTCAGGTGCGGCGGGCCACCCGCACCCCCTTTGGCAACTTTACCCAGGTCTCGATCTGCCCCACCTGCGGCGGTGCCGGCCGGGTGCTGGAAGAGCCCTGCTATAACTGCAATGGCGAGGGCCTCGCCCAGACCACCAAGAAGCTGCGCATCAACATCCCTGCCGGCGTGGACAGCGGCACCCGTCTGCGGGTTTCTGGCGAGGGGGATGCCGGTCGGCGCGGTGGCCCACCTGGGGATCTCTACGTTTACCTCTTCGTCGAGCCGGATCCCGACTTCCAGCGGGATGGTCTCACCATCTTCTCGCAGGTGCGGGTAAGCTATCTGCAGGCCATTTTGGGGGCTAAAGTCTTGGTGCCCACGGTGGACTCGAAGGCGGGCCTGGAGGAAGAGGCGGAGCTGACCATTCCGGCGGGTTCCCAGCCGGGTACGGTGCTAACTCTGGAGGGCAAGGGGGTACCTCGCCTTGGCAATCCGATGTTGCGGGGCGACCACAAAATCACCCTGGTAGTGGAGATTCCCACCCGCATCAGCTCGGAAGAGCGGGAACTGCTTATGCGCCTGGCCGAGTTGCATGGGGAACGCATCAACAAGCGGGACGGTTTCTTGGGCGGGCTGTTGCGGGGGCTGGCCCAAATGCCCGGCAACCGAGAGCGAGAAGAAGAATGACGGCAGAGGCAATTCCCCCCCACGAGGTGAAGCTGGTTCTGGATCAACGCGGGATCCCCTGCCCGCTCAACTACGTGCGCGCCAAGTTGCGCCTAGAACGCATGGCGCCGGGGGAGGTGCTGGAGCTGTGGCTGGATGCAGGAGAGCCTCTGGAGCAGGTGCCCAAGAGCCTGACGATGGCGGGGCATTACATTGAAGGGCAACAAGCGGCGCCCGAGGGACACCACATCCTCTGGGTACGCCGTGGGAATTTGGCATGAGCCACCGGAGCGCCGTCCAAGAGGAGGGGCAGGGATCCACTTGCACTGGCTGGGTGCGCGCCGCCCAGGCCAACTTTTATCGCGTGCGCATCGATCCCGAGCTGGCTGCCCTTTTTCCTGAGATCGAGGCGCATTTCCCGGCCCAAAAGCCGATGCCGGCGGAGCTTCTCTGCACTGCTCGGGCCAAGCTCAAAAAAATGGGGCAGTCGGTGATGGTGGGGGACTGGGTGGAGGTTAGCTTACCGCCGGCTGCCGACTCTCTCTGGCCGGAGCGGGGGGCAATTGAGGCCATTCTGCCGCGGCGAACTCAGTTGCCTCGACCGGCCATCGCCAACATAACCCAAGTCTTGGTGGTGATGGCCCTGGCCGAGCCGGAGCCCGAGCCCAACGCCCTCAGCCGTCTGCTGGTGCAGGCCGAGGCCAGCCACCTGCGAGTTCAGGTGGTGTTCAACAAGTGCGATTGTGTAGAGGCGGCGGTGGCAGAGAGCTGGCGACAGCGTCTGCAGCGGTGGGGGTATGAGCCTCTATTGGTCAGTGCCCTTACTGAGGCAGGGATCCCCGAGCTGCGCCGCCGCTGTCGGGATCAGATTTCGGTGGTGGCTGGCCCCTCAGGGGTAGGCAAGTCAAGCTTGCTCAACCGACTCTTGCCGGCTGTTCAGCTGACCACCCAAGCGGTGTCAGAGAAGTTGCGCCAGGGGCGGCACACCACCCGCCATGTGGAGCTGTTCCCTCTGCCAGAGGGGGGTTGGATTGCCGACTCTCCGGGGTTCAATGCCGGCGAAGGGATCCCGCCGGTTTCCCCTCAGCAGCTAATACGTTGCTTTCCGGAAGTGCGGGAGCGGCTGGGCACCTGTCAGTTTCGCGATTGCTTGCACGATCGGGAGCCGGGCTGTGGGCTGCGGGAGCTGGACTGGGAGCGGCGGGGGTTTTACCTACAGCTTTTACATGAACTCCAGGAAGCGCAAGCGGCAAACTCTGCCCCAGCTTGCCCAGGTCTCAAGCGAAGGGGGGAGGGGCACCACCTGACCTGCCGTAAGCAGAGCCATCGCATCCTGACCGATTCCGACCTAGACTGGCAAGAGGATTGAGGCGGATAGAGCCTTTGGCCCTGGTTGATTGCCTTCGCCGCTTCCTTACATGATGATGGTAGGACCTCTTGACCATGCTCCTCCAGAAACGGCCTTTTAACCCCAAGGCCTAAAACTCCCACTGAGCAGCTCCTATGGTTCTCTCGGATCCCCTTCACCTTATCGTCCAAGAGGTGCAGCAGGGCGAGTACGCAGACCGGGTAAAAAAGCTGGTTTACTTCACCTGCACCCGCACTTGGACAAACGACGCTGTCAAGCTGAGCGGGGAGGAGCTAAAGGCTCTGCTGGAGCAGCTCTACCGCGAGCATGCGACCCTGGAGGACCTAGTCCGGCGTTTTCGCGACGCCATCAGCCAAATCAACAAGAAGGCTGAATACGCCCGCGTCGCCAAACTGCTGCTGAGCAAGCTCGAGCTCCTCTATCACCAGTCTCAATCGGATCCCGGCAGCCCTCTGACTGCTTCATCTGGGGATCTGCCGGCTTGGGTGGCGCCTGCGCCCAGCTTACCTGTGAGATACGGCGGCCTACAACTGCACAAGCAAGACTACGACCCGTTCGAGTTGCGGGCGGGGGTGATGCAGCAGACAAGTCCCTTGCGGGCCAAGCTGGTTTTGTTCACGGCTTTGCACCACAGGCTAGAGCCCACGGTGCAAGGGTTGGCGGCCCTACGGCGCTACAGTCTCGACGAGCTGCTCAGAGCCCTTTACGACGCCTGCAACTCCCCGCAGGAGCTGGAAGCGCGGCTGCAACAGGCGGTGCAGCAGCTCCAGGAGCCGGAGCAGGATAGCCAAGCAGCTAACGCCGTGCTGCAGATGCTGCAGCCTCTCTACGTTTACGTGTCCCAAGAAACAATGGCCGGTGGGGGGCTAGCTGCCGAGACTCTCGCCGCCGATCTCGATTGGCTCAATGGGGAAAATGCCGTCGGCACTGGCGGGACGGAGTCCAGCCGCATCACTTGGCTGGAGTCCGAAAGCCCGAACGAGGGGGAAGCGACAGCCGAGCCCCCTGCTTTTTCTGCTCCTGCCGTTCTGGCGTCAGAGCTTCCAGAACCCTGCCGCCAACTGCTGCACCGTAGCGCCGGATCCCTGATGGCCACCATCGAGAACACCCTGAGCGAGTTGGGCAACGCCCTGGACGAAGGGCTGCAGGACGAGGATCCGGACCAATACCTGAGCCTCAAACACCAGGTGCTGCGTGGCCTTCTGAAAGACGTAGAGGGATCCGCTGCCCTGTTCAGAGGGATCCTGAGTAGGCTGGAGCAGTCGGAGTGGGGTTTGCTGCGGCCCGCCGGCAATGCGGGACAGCCAGGAGAGATGGCCGAGATGCCGCTTCAGGTGGGGGATCCCTATGCCGCTCTGCGGCAGGTGCTGGCCACCAGCGAGCTGGCCCGCCAAAAGCCCCAGTTGGAGCAGGAAGTGATGCGCTTGGTGCGGCGCAGCATTGGCGCGATCAAAACCGCCATTGAAAATGCCCTGAGCGAGCTGGGCCAGGCCTTGGACGAACAGTTCCAGAGCCGTCCCCTAGAAGAAGCCTTAGTTCTCAAGTACCAGACGTTGCGCGCCTTTTTGCAGGAAGTCGAGGAGATCTCCACCAAGTTCGCCGCTTTCTTGGCCCGCATGGAGGAGGCAGAGCGCCGTCTATTTGGCCTGGTTTGAAAACCAAGCCCGCCATTCTGGGATCCCGTCAACTCGCCTGAAGTCAGAGAGAGCTGTAGCTGTAGGAGCAGCCCCCCTCTCCCAGTGGGAGAGGGGTGGGGGGTGAGGGATGCCGCTTCGCCGCTGCCAACATCCAAGACAGCGCCGGGCGCGAAAGCCCTGACCCTCCTCACCCTTGAGGGCAGAGATTCTTCGGAGTCCCGAAACGAACCTTCAAAGGCGCTGTCCAACCGCTCTGCTGTTACCCTGGCGGCCACCCTACTTTTTTGGTCGCGCCGGCGAGGCCAAGTCCTTTGCCTTCCCTAGAGCCGATAATGCTGGCGCTCCAGTGCAGTGTCTCGCTTTAGAATGGCCATGAGCGCGGGATCAGCTCTCTTCCATGGATTCTATGGATGCCAATGGATGCCAAAGATCTGCTCCGACTGTACCGGGCAGGACGGGTTAACTTTGCAGGCGAGAACCTGGCCGCTCTGGATCTGAGCCGAGCGGATTTGATCGGGATAGACCTTTCTCAGGCCGACCTGCATGGTATCAACTTGATCTTTGCCTACCTGGGGCGGGCCAAGCTGCAGAAGGCCAACTTGGTGGGAGCGAATCTCAGTGGGGCCAACCTCAGCCAGGCTGACCTGAGCGAGGCAGATCTCAGAGATGCGCATTTGCACGGCACCACGTTGCAAGGGGCGGACTTGCACGGGGCTAACTTGACGCTGGCTCTGTTGATCGACGCCAACTTGCTAGAGGCGGATCTGCGCTGGGCCAACCTCACCAGCGCCAACCTGGGGGGGGCTTGCCTGCAGGGGGCCAATCTCCGTTTCGAGAGTCGCCGGGCAGCCGTGCTGCGCAGCGCCAATCTCAGCCGCGCCGACCTGAGCGGGGCCAACCTGGCGGGAGCGGATTTGACGCGGGCCGACCTAAGGGGGGCCAATCTCAAAGAGGCCAGTTTAATCGGAGCCCACTTACAGGGAGCCAACCTACAGCGGGCCTGTTTGCGCGGGGCCCTCCTCAGCAACGCCGACCTGAGGGGAGCTTCCTTTCTGGGCGGGGACCTACAGGGGGTGCAGATGGGGCGGGCCAACTTGAAGGAAGCCATGCTCAGCCAGGTCAACTTGGCGGAAGCCAACCTCAGCGAGGCAGATCTGGCGGGAGCCGATCTTTCCGCCGCCTGCCTGCGCTCGGCCAAGCTGGCGCGGACGGATCTGAGTCGGGCTAACCTGGCCGGGGCCGACCTGAGATCGGCCAGCCTGGTGGATGCCTATCTGGGCCGCACCAACCTGGAAAATGCCGATCTCCGCGAGGCCATCCTCACCCGCGCCGACCTCAGCACCGCCAACCTCGCGGGAGCCAACCTGCGCGGGGCGACTCTGCCAGATGGACGGATTGGGTGAGCAAGACGGGGATCCGCCCTGGAGAAGGTGAGGTTTTCCGCTGTCCTAGAAGCTCCACAACCGCTAGCCTACAGGGGAAGGGTGGGATCAAAGGGATCCGTGAACAGCCGCCGATTTCTGTCCTTGATGGAAGCCTTGTGGGCCGCTCTACCCTTGCCAGAATGGTTGCCGGGGGCGGGAGAGCGCTCTTGGCAGCAGACGGTGGCAGCCCTGCTCCAGCTATGGCAAGAGGTTGGACAGTTTGGCGTGGTGATCGGGGGGCCGGTCTCCTGGTGGCCCCCTTGGGTGGTGCAGGATCCCTTACCCCAACTGCCGCTGCCCATGGATGCGCTGCATCTTCCCCGCCACTCTTGGGAGCCGGCACGGGAACCCCCCTGGTTGTTCAGCCCGGATTTTTCCCCTGAGTCAATCCTCACCCCTGGGCAGACGGTGATCCCTCTCCTGCCGCGGGATCCACTGGTGGAGGAGCCTTTTCTGTTGCTGCTCACCCCTGTTTTTTCGGCAGTAGCTGCCCAGGGTCACCATCCCCACACCCGGCAGAGGGGGATGATGGTCTCTTTTGAGCCGGAGGTGATCCGACGAGCCTGGCAGAGCCTGGAGCAACGGGTTCAACAGGGCAGGCCAGACCGGCTGGCCGCTTGGCAGGAGTTGGCCCGCCACTATCCCCTGATGCAGCCGCATGTACGGGTGTTGGCCCGCTTCAGCAGCTTCCTTCTGCTGGGTAACCTGGCCGAGTTTGGATCCCCGCCCGCCCGCCTGCCCCCTGCCAGGGCAGAACAGGAGGCTGCCGCTGTGCCTCCACCGCCACCAGCAGCAAGGCAGATCCCGGCTTCTTCATCTTCCGCTTCCTCGCCGGCGCCTGAGCCTCCCGCCCACGGCCGCTCCTCCGCTCCCCAAGCCGAGCCAGAGCAAGCGGGCAGCCTCTCGGAGGCGGAGTTGTTGCGGGCTCTCATCCACGAGATCCAGACGCCCCTCAGCACCATCCGCACCTTGGTCAGCCTCATCCTGAAGCGGCGCGACCTGCCACCGCGGGTGCGGGAATACGTGGAGAAGATCGACCGCGAGTGCACCGAGCAAATCAACCGTTTCGGTCTGTTTTTCCAGGCCACAGAAACGGTCATGCCCGCTGCCACGCCAGGCGAGGGACGTCGGTTGCAACTGGAGCCGATTGCGCTGGTGGACTTGGTGCGGCAAAACCTGCCCCGCTGGCAGGAACAGGTGGAACGGCGGGGATCCCGCTTGGAGTTGGAGATCCCTGCCGAGCTGCCCGATGTGGTCAGCGATCCCAAAGCCCTGGAGGCGGTGCTATTTGGAATTATCGACCGCCTAGCCCGTAGTACTCCCGCTGGCAGCGGCATCCGCGCCCAATTGCTCAGCGCTGGCGAGCTGGTGAAGCTGCAGTTCCAGGTAAACACCCCCGAGGGGAGCGACACCCCTAGCCTGGAACTTAAGTCCCCTCAGCCAATTGGCCAGTTGTTGGTGGTGCAGCCAGATACCGGGGCCATTAGCCTCAGCCTGCCAGTAGCCCGAACCCTGTTCCGAGCTTTGGGGGGCTATCTCACTGTGCGCCATCGGGCTCGGCAAGGGGAAATTCTCAATATCTACTTACCCCGCCAGCTCTAGTCCGCCGGCCTGGAGCCGGTCTGAAGTGGCAAATCCCAGGGAGGATGGGGCTAGGATCGATTTGCTTGCTCCAGGAGAGTTGAAAGAGGGGATCCATGCCGAGAGCGAAAAAAGTTGCCGAACCTCACCCAGAGCCTGAGCCCGTCTGTGGGGGCGGGGATCCCAGGCCTGGCGGGGGGATCACTCTATCTGCCCAGCAGCTCTCCACCTTGCTCCACGAGATGCGCAATCCTCTAACCGCCCTGAGCACGCTGGCCAAGTTGTTGCAAAAGCGTCTGCCCCCCGACGATCGCAACCACTGGATTGGCCTGAGCATTGAACAGGAGTGCAAGCATCTGCAGGATCTGCTGGCGGAGCTGGAGCGCTTGGACGGGATCCCGGCTCCTCTCCAACTTCGGCCCCTCTCCTTGGCCGACCTGCTGCGGGAGTGGAGCCCTATTTATCAGGCCCTGGCGGAAGCGCAGGGACATCGCTTTCAGGCCGTTCTTCCCCCTTTCCTGCCGCCGGTACTGGCAGATCCCCGCGCCCTGCGCCAGGTGTTGGATAACTTAATCGACAACGCCTGCAAGTACACCCCGCCCCCCGGCGATATCCAGCTCAGGGTAGAGGTCAAGCCCGCCGAGGAAGCGAGAGGCTCAAGCGCCTCCTCTTGCCAGGAGGTGTGGATCGCTGTCTGCGACAACGGCCCCGGCATCCATCCTGAGAACCTGGAGCGGATCTTCGATCCGTTTTTTCGCGCCGATCCCTCCAAGCCGGGGCAGGGGCTGGGGTTGGCCATCAGCCGCGACTTGGCCGCCCAAATGGGAGGAGATCTCGAGGTGGAAAGCTCCCCCCAGGGCTCCTGCTTCCGCCTCAGATTGCTCACGGCCCAGTAGGGCTTAAATGGAGCAGGTATGTCTCTTCCAGCCAAAATCTTGAAAGCTATCCAGGAGCTGCACAATGGCCCCCTTCGCTCAAGCCAAATCCGAACCTGCCTCGGCACGGGCCCGCATCTTGTTGGTGGATGACGAGCCAGGCTTGCGGGAAGCAGTGCAAGCCTATCTAGAAGACAGCGGCTTTGAGGTGATCCCGGCTGCCAATGCCCAGCAAGCCCTGCAACTGCTCAGCACGACGCAGCCACAGTTGATTATTTCCGACATCATGATGCCGGGCATGGACGGCTACCAATTTTTGGCGCAAGTGCGAAAACTCGATCCCTACAGCCACCTGCCCGTGGTCTTCCTCACCGCCAAGGGGATGACCGCCGACCGCATCCAGGGCTACCGGGCCGGCGTCGATGCCTACTTGCCCAAGCCATTCGACCCGGAGGAGCTGGTGGCCATTGTCTCCAATCTCATCGAGCGCTCCCGCGCGGCCAGCCCCTCGGAGGTAGTGGCCCGCGAGCTGGCCTCGATTCGCGCCCTGTTGTCGGAGCGTACCCTGGCTGCCGCTCCTCCTCCACAGCCCTCTGCCCCTACCCCCTTGCCTCCACCCATCAAGGTAGAGCTGACGCCACGAGAACAGCAGGTGTTGGAGAAGGTGGCGGAGGGGTTGATGAACAAGGAGATCGCTAAGCAACTGCAGACCAGCGTGCGCAATGTGGAAAAATACGTCACCCGCCTCTTGAACAAGACGGGCACCAGCAGCCGCACCGAGCTGGTGCGCTACGCCCTCACCTACGGCCTGATCCGGTTGTAGTCCGCTTCCGTTACTTGCGCTCCCGCCTCCTGAACCAGCCGATCCCCAGCCCAGGCTTGCAGCTCCTTCGCCTCTTCCGGTTTGGTGGAAAAGGCCAGCGCCAGGGGCGCCGACGGAGGAACCAGCGCTGTCTCTGGCAGAACATCGTCAGGAAGCCTGAGCTGACAGGATCCCAGAAGCCAAGAGCTTCCAACCACAATCAAGAGAGGGGGAGAGTTTGGGGACGAAACTGGAGACGAAGCTGAGGCTGCGTGATAGCTACTTAGGCAGCTAGTGGTTGTAGCCAATCGCAGCACTTGGGCAGAGGCCCACGAAGCCAAGTTCTTAAGTAGAAGTTGCGCCTAGCACCATCTTCCCTTTAGCCTTAGCAAACCGAAGCGCATGGAATACTTGCCCCGTGCGCTACCGACGAGATGGGAATAGTGAGTATCCGAAGAGGTAGTTCTACCTTCCCTAGGAGTCCTCCCTTTTCCAAAAGTTGAAACCCTTGCTATGCTTGGGCAGAGTCACTTTCTCCGCCTGTAGGGAAGAGCACTAGAGGTTACTAGCTGTGACACAAGCCAAGAACTTCGAGCAGTTAGGAGCTTTATTTTGGCAAGGATCTTACTCTAACTTTTTTGCCCAAGCTGAGCAAGAAGGTATCCCTTCAATTCTCCTGGAGACCATTGCTCTATCCATTGCCCCTGAGTTTGCGGAAAGGTATGGGGGTGGATCTCCGGAAGGATTGCTGTGGCCACAGGCAAGGCGATTTTTGCAGGTTCTTTCGATTGTCTATCAGCCTGTTGCAGAACGCATGCGGCAGGAAGCCTTGAAGCTGCCCGCACGCGACTACCAGCGACTCCAGCTCCTGGGACACAGCCTTGACTACTTCGCCAAAGCTGGGGAAGAGGATTCTGTGTGGCTGGTGTTAAAACAAATCCTAGCAGATTGGCCACCCGACGCTTTTGCCAACTCCCTTTATGATCCTCCGCTGGGAGAGGAGGTGGCGCGCCTGTGGCTATTCCAGATTACTCGATACCTTTATGACCTCTTTCAAGATGAACCTGATGCCTTTTCATCTCAAGTTAGTTCCCTCTATCATTTCTACCATCGAGAAGCTGCTGTCGCTTATAGTCATTGGGTCGGTCAACAACGAAAAAATGACTCTGCTCAGCCAGAGCGGTACATCCCACCAGAGATTCGACTGGATGAACCTTTCGGGACGGCTCTTGCAGAAATCTGCAGGGATCCCTCCCTGCGGGTGGTGGTCGAGGTAGGGGCCAGTAGTGGAGAAGGATCCACAGCTGTTTTGCGATATGCCCTTCCTGACTCTGTTCGCATCTACAGCATAGAAGCTCATCCTGAGCGCTACAGGGAGCTGGCTAAGAGGGTAAGCGAGGATCCCCGCTGTATTCCCATTCACGCTGCTGCCCAACCTAGGATTGCTACAGTGGAGGAGGTGGAAGAATGGTTGGAATCTGGCTCTAGCATTTGGGCTCCCTATGGTCGAGAGCAGGCTTTACAGTGGCGTCGGGGGGATGAAGACTTACTCAAGTCTGTTCCCACGGATGGGGCAAGTCAAGTTCCCAATCCCGATCTTCTTCTCATCGACGGTGGCGAGTTTACAGGCTGGTACGACCTGCAAGCCTTCATGGAGCGGGGTGCTCGTCCCAAGTATATTGCCTTGGATGATATCCTTGCTTTTAAGAATAGCCGCGCCTTGAGGGAGCTTCCTAGCTGTGGCTACCGACTCATTCGCTGGGGAAATGCCCGCAACGGCTTTGCCATCTTTAAGGATATTAAAGCTACCCTTCCTATTCATTTCTTCACCATTGTATTGGATGGACAACCCTACATTGAGCGCCACTACCCTGTTCTCTGTCAGTTGGATAGGTTAGGGATCCCCTGGCAATGGGTGGTGGTTGAGGGCGTTGCTGCCTTGCGGCATGACACAGGGTGGAGTTTGGCCAACGGTGGCCGGATCCCTGAGGAGTATGCTCAAGGGCACAGCTTAGATGGCACAGTTGAATACTTGAGAGACTTGGCGGCCAAGGATACCCGTGTTCGGCTGGTTCAGAAGCCTGATGGCCAGTTTTGGGATGGCAAAATCGAAATGGTCAGGGCAGCTCAGCCTGATTATCCCTGCTTGCTGTGGCAGTTGGATGCTGATGAGATTTGGACAGCTGAACAAATCCGACGGGTGCATCGACGATTTGAAGCAGACCCCAGTTTAGAGGCAGCTCAGTTCTACTGTCGCTACTTTGTGGGCCCCAATCTTGTGTTGGACAACAAAGGCAAGTGGGGCAACAACCCTCAGATGGAGTGGTGGCGAGTTTGGAGGTGGGATCCCGCTGAGTGTGAGTGGCAAACTCACGAGCCGCCCATATTAACCCGAAATGGACAGGTTCCTAAGAAGGTTTTGACTGCAGACCAAGCAGAAGCAGAGGGCTTAGTGTTTGACCACTATGCCTATGCGTTGCGAAAGCAGGTGGAGTTTAAGGAGTCCTACTACGGCTATCAAGGGGCCGTAAAAGCCTGGGAAGAGCTGCAAAAAGCGGAAAAGCCCTGCTCGCTGCAGCCCTTTTTCCCCTGGGCATACGGGGATCCCTTAGTGGTAGAGGTGCGGGAGCGTCTTCACCTGTTTGTGGATGGAGTGTTCTTCCAATTTGCCCAAAGTGGTATTGCCACGGTTTGGCGCAACCTACTGCGAGAATTGCCCCGCTTTGGGATTCGCGTTACTTTCTACGATCGGGGCGGCATAGGAGAGCTACCCCAAGGTGTAGAGAGAATGCAGGGACATCCCTTTAGCTACGCCTACTGGGATGATCCTGAGTTGCGGCAAGCCTTTGCTTGGTCGGGGGCGGACGTTTTTATGAGCACTTACTATACCTATCTAGCTCCTGACGTTCCTCAGGTGCTCCTGCTCCATGACATGATCCCAGAGCTACTGGGTTGGGATCTGGCAGATCCCATGTGGCGCCAAAAGCACGCCGCCCTTGAAGTAGCCACTCGCATCATAGCGGTTAGCCAAAACACGGCCCGTGACCTCCTTCGCCTAACTGGGAAAGAGGCGGTGGTAGCTCACCCCGGAGTTGACACCAGTGTGTTCAAGCCGGATCCCTCGGCTACCCCCAAACACTGGCTACTCATTCAATGCTCGCAAGGAACCTACAAACGACACGAGTTGTTCTTCGAGGCTTATCAGCAGTGGTCCTACAAGCCCTTTCCTGTCCTTTGCACCGATGGGTCGTTTGTTCCAGAGACCTACCGGCAAGCTGCAGCTCCTCAGCCTGTCTTCAGCGCTCGCCTAGATCTACAGGGCATGGTTCATGCCTACCAGAATGCTGTAGCTCTGGTTTACCCAAGTGCCTATGAAGGATTTGGGCTACCGGTATTGGAGGCCATGGCCTGTGGAACCCCTGTCATCATCTATCCCAACTCTGCCTTGGTGGAAGCGGGAGGAGATGCTGCGTTCTACGTAGAAGATTCCCTGGCAGATACGATGGCTCAGGTTTTGGATCCGAAGCTGCGCGCTGAAAAAATCAGCAAAGGCTTGGAGTGGGTCAAGTCTTTTACCTGGGAGCGCATGGCCAGAGCGGTTCAGGAAGTCTTGCACTCTGCTGTGAGGCGATGAATTAGAATTACTTGGGTCGGGCGCGGGCGACCAGCTCATCCACATACTCGTTCCAGCGCAGACCCCGATGGGCCGGGATCCAGGCCACCCGCACCTGCGGGCACTGCTGCTTGAGTTGATACAGCTCCTGCACCAGATCCAAGTTTTCCACCGGCCCCGTGCGCCGCCGCCACCCCTGCGCTGCCCAGCGCTCCATCCAATCGTTGTAGGTCTGTACGCAAAGGTGGGAATCGCTGTAGATGGTGTCTATGCTGTTGCTCTGGGTGTCGCGACAATATTGCAAAGCCCGAATGAGGCCGGTCAATTCCATACGGTTGTTGGTGCTGGCGGGATCCCCTCCGTAAAACTCATCCACAATCTGGTCATCCTCAACCACCACCACCGCCCATCCCCCTGGCCCTGGATTGGGGGAACAGCCCCCGTCGGTAAAAATGCCACTAGGAGGGCAATCGGCCAGCCGTGGGGGAGGTGCTACTTGGCGGTTGCCCGGACGTAAGCTCTTGGCCATGATGGGATCCCTAGCCGACACCGGCAACTGCATTCTACCCCCTGGAGGGCCTGTCGGCGCCGTCGTGGCTGGAAAAGTATCTTTTCGCGCTACCGGCAGCATAAGCCTGTAGAGGCATCAGAAGCCGAGTTATTTGGCCAAACAGCGCGAATAAAAACCCCCAGAAAAGCTGGGGGAGGAGTGGTGTGTTGAGGTGATGAATACTTGCATGATATCTCTTGAAGCCGGTGGGTAGCCGCAAATGGCAAACGATCTCTGCGTTTTCTTGCAGAAATCATTGCAAACGGGAGCAAGCGCCAGACACTAGAAATCAGGACGGTAGAGAAAATCTGTTCCCCCTTGGTTACAGATAGTGTTTCTCATCTGAACATATGCCTTACTAAGGGCTAGATGTAGAGAAGCCCTAGATAACTTTTTTATGCACCTGCTGCCGACGCTAGGGATTGTGTCAGGCCCAGATGGGCATAAAGGCGGGAAAAGTCAAAGTTTGCTGACATTAACTCCTGGATGCAGCGAACCTTAACCTCCTCGTGCAGGCGGATCTGGCCGAAAACCCGCTCGATGCGATTGATGGTGGTGAAGGTATCCAGATCCACGGAGAGGATCGGCACTTCCAGTTCTTCGGCCCGCGCCCGGATGCGGGGATCCAGAGGCAGCTTGCCGGTCAAGATTAGGCAGAGGGTGGAGGTTTCCAGGGCGGCCAGTTGAATATCGGTGCGGTCGCCGCCGGTGATCACCGCCTTGTGCTCCAGCTTGCGGAAGTACTTCAAGGCGGAGTTGACGTTCATCGCCCCCACCGCGATGTCTTCGACCATCAAGTCCATCCGATCCGGGCAGCAGAGCACCTCGGCCTCCAGTTGCCGCGCCAGCTCCCCAACGCTGATGCTGCGCAAAATGCGGTGGGAGGGCAAAATGCCCAAAACCGGGATCCCTTGCGCCTCCAGAAAGGGTCGAACGATGGTCTTTGCCGGCTCCATCTGGTCGGGTGGCACATCGTTGAGCAGCACGCCGGCCAAATGGGATCCCAGTTGGCGGTGGGCAAAGAGAAGAGAATCGACCGCCAAAGGGGAATGGTAGCGGCTGATCAGCAGTACCTGAGCATCCAGGGCTTGGGCCATTTTGGCCAGGGAGAGGCCGAACAACTCGCCCTCGTAGAGATCGGCCGGGCCCTCTAGCAGGATCAAATCCGCAGCGGATCCCGTGGCAAACTTCAGCAGAGGGGCGACAGAGCGCGCGGGATCTGGCTCCCCCGGAGACTGCTGGATATGGGTCAGCAACGCCTCTTCGTCGAGCTGGAAAAGCATGGGTGGCATCTGGGTCAGCTGCAGCGTCTCCGCTACAAAGCGCATATCCGGGTCTATCCCTTCCGGGGATCCATCCTCCCGGGCGCAAGATCCGAGCGGCTTCCCATAAGTAATTTTCACTCCTTGTTGCTGCAGATGCTTGGCCAAACCCAAGACAGCCGCCGACTTGCCGCTGAAAGGTTCGGTAGAACCGATTAGGAGGAACTTGGACACGGAAAGCTCCCAATACGCAAGGGACAACGAGGGTGTAGCTGAGGTTACCTGTTACTCAGTCTAGCGGAGGCCGCTTGGGGGAAACCTCGGGGCTGCCTCCGAGGGAAGCTGGAGATTTCCCGGCGGGGCTGTGAGCTGGGGAACCACCTCCAACCTCTGCTCTCCCCCTTTGGATTTCCTTGTCCTCTGGTCAGGAGATTACCCGATTAAAATTGGCTCTTCCGGGTAGATCACCAACTGACGCGGTTGCTGCTGGGCCAAAGCCAGGACAATGGTTAACGCCCCCAGCCGGCCCCAGAACATCACCAAAACGATAATCAGTTGGCCGAACAAATTCAGCTCCCCCGTGAACCCCGTCGAGAGGCCACAGGTAGCAAAAGCGGAGATGACCTCGAAGAGCACCGGATCCAGCCTGCTGTGGTGGTGGGTAATTAAGATCAGCCAAGTTGCCAATAGCACCACGAACAGAGAGACGGTCAACACCGCTGCTGCCTTGCGCACCATCGAGGGATCCAAACTGCGCCCCGCAATCTGGGCGCTGGGCAAACCGCGGGCATAGCCCCACAAGGCCAACACCAACACTGCCAAGGTGCCGGTGGTGATGCCACCCCCCATGGAAGCCGGAGCTGCCCCGATAAACATGAGAGCCATCAGCAACAACTGACTTGCCGGGGTCAAATCCTCAATGGGGATCCCGGCGAACCCGGCGGTACGGGCCGAAACCGATTGAAAAAATGTCAGGCCCAAGCGGCGGGGCCAGCTTACCTCCTGCAAGGATCCCTGGGGCAAGCTCTCGGCCAAGAACATCCCCAGTCCGCCCGTGCAGAGCAAGACCACCACCACGACCAGGGTGATGCGGGTGTGCAGAGAGGGGCGGTGGCCCCGGGGCCAAGTTAGCAGATCCGACAAAACCGGGATGCCCAAGCCGCCGATAAAAATCAGAGCCGCCAAGATCGCCAGCGACAGGCCATCCGTAGGGATCCCTTCGGCGCCAAATAGATCAAACCCCGCATTGCAAAAGGCCGAGACCGCGTGAAAAATCGCCAGAAAAACTGCTCGCTCCGGCCCGTAGAGATCCCGCCAGTGCACCCAGAGCAGCAAAGCTCCGCCCAGCTCAATCAGGGTGACCCCGATCAACACCCGCCGCGTCAATTCGAGAATAGCCCCCGGATCGATCAGGCCCAGCGAGTTGCACAGCGCCAAGCGGTTGAGCAGGGAAATGCGCCGCCCGAGCAGTTGAAAGACCACCACCGCCAGCACCATGAAGCCGACCCCGCCAATTTGGATCAACAGCAGCAACACGATCTGGCCGAACAAAGTGAGATCCTCCGCCGCCACAATCGTCGAGAGACCCGTTACGCTCAGGGCGGACATGGCCGTAAACAGCGCCTCATTCCAGCTCAAGGGATCCCCGCGCCCAATTCCCGGCAGCATCAGTAGCAAAGTCCCCACCACCGCCAGCAGGCCCAACCCCGCGACCAGGCGCAGGGGCGGCGGCAGCGGGCGACGCCTGTCCCCAAAAAAGAGCCGGTGTAAGCGACTGGCCGGGATCCAAGAGGACTGAGGCAGCGTCGGGCGAGGGGTTCCTGAAGATCGGGGAGACACCCATCCCTCAGCCCCCTCGGGTTGCGGCGGCGGGACGCAGCCCTCTCTCATCGGATCCCCCGTTACATCTCGTTCAGCCGCGAGATGTTGGTATTGGCCCCCAGCACCACCAGCAGATCCCCCTTCTCCAGCAGGTAATCTGCCGGGGGAGAAACCACCAACGATTGTTTTCGCTTCACCACCAAAACTGTGATGCCGAAGCGGCGACGCAAGTCCGACTCCGCCAGCGTATGGCCCACCAGCGCCTCCGGCACCTCCAGCTCGGTGATGCTGTAACCCGGCTCCAGCTCCAATTGATCTAGGATCCCTGGTGCCGTCAGCACCTGAGCCAAACGTCGCCCCGCCTCCTGCTCCGGCAACACCACCCGATCCGCTCCCACCCGCAAGAGAATCGAGCGTTGCCGCTCTGTCGAAGCCTTGCAAACCACGTTGCGCACCCCCAAACTCTTGAGGGCCACCGTCGTCAACAGATTGCTCTCGAAATCGCTGCCGATGGCCACCACCACGGTGTCGAAGGAGAGAATATCCACCGCCCGCAGGGCATCCTCATCGCTGGAATCCAGCGCCACCACCTGCGTTAGCTGATCCGCCAGACGCTGCACAATCTCCCGGCTGCGGTCGATCCCCAAAACATTGTGCCCTCGCTCCATCAGCGTGAGGGCCAAGCTCGTGCCGAAGCGTCCCAGACCGATCACCGCATACTCGCGATCCGCCCGCCCCATGCGCCCCCTTGCCCTTCCTTGCAAGACCAAACACTGATCATATGCCGACGCAGCGGGATCCAGCAGGGCTGTGACCCTAGGCAGACTCAGGTTTAGGCAGGGTGGAAGGGTGAGGGATCAGCTCGTGCGTGGAACGGCGCTCCACCATCTCGGCCGTGATGCGCACGTATTTGATATCCCGGCGAGAGGGAACCTCGTACATCACGTCCAGCATTAGCTCTTCCACAATGGCCCGCAGCGCCCGCGCCCCCGTTTTGCGACGGTAGGCTTCCTTGGCAATGGCAGAAATGGCAGCCGGCTCGAACTCTAGCTCCACCCCGTCCATGCGCAACAGCTTCTGGGCCTGCTTGAGGATGGCATTTTTAGGCTGCGTCAAGATGGCCTCGAGGGCCTTCTCGTCCAGGGGATCCAGGGTAGCCACCACCGGCAGCCGCCCTATGAATTCTGGGATCATGCCGTACTTGATCAAATCCTCCGGCTCCAGCGCCTTGAGGGCATCGGCCAGGCGTTGCTCACGGGTAACTGCTAGCTGCTCCCCTGGCTTGATAAAGCCCATCGACTTTTTGCCAATGCGCTGCTCGATCACCTTCTCCAGGCCGACAAAAGCGCCCCCACAGATGAAGAGAATGTTGGAAGTGTCGATTTGAATGCAGTCTTGGTAGGGGTGCTTGCGCCCTCCCTGCGGAGGCACGTTGGCAATAGTTCCCTCCAGCATCTTCAACAAAGCCTGCTGCACCCCTTCGCCGGAAACGTCGCGGGTAATGGAAGGGTTTTCGCTCTTGCGGGCAATTTTGTCGATTTCGTCGATGTAGATGATGCCGCGCTGGGCTTCTTCCACATCCATGTCCGCCACCTGCAGCAGGCGCAACAGGATGTTTTCCACATCTTCGCCGACGTAGCCGGCTTCGGTGAGGGTAGTGGCATCGGCAACGGCAAAGGGCACATCCAACATGCGGGCCAGGGTTTCGGCCAGCAGGGTTTTGCCGGAGCCGGTGGGGCCAATGACCAAAATGTTGGACTTTTGCAGTTCCACCTCATCCAGCTCCGCAGCTCCGAGGCTGTTGGGGTTGGCCTTAGCAGCCAGCCGCTTGTAGTGGTTGTAAACCGCCACCGACAGAACCTTCTTGGCCTTCTCTTGGCCAATCACGTACTGGTCAAGGTAGCGCATGATCTCGCGCGGCTTAGGCAACTGTGCCAGAGAAGGCAAGCTGCGAGAGGATTTTCTAGGGGTTTCGCGACGGCTGGCAGCAGGGGCTGTGGCAGGTGGGGTATTGCCGTCGTAGAGTTCCTCCTCCAAAATCTCGTTGCACAGCTCCACACACTCGTCGCAGATGTAGACCCCCGGCCCCGCAATCAACTTACGCACTTGATCCTGGGACTTATTACAGAAGGAGCATCTCAGGTGGGAGTCATGCTTGGCCATGGGATCCTCGTTGCTGTTTGCTCTTGGCTATTGTGTTCGGCGAATTCCAGGAAAGACAGGACGCTCTGGTGCTGCTTAAACGTGGGGCGCGGCCGCAGAGGCGTAGGAATACTGAAGGGACAGAACTTACTGACCTACTAGTCTAGCACTTCCTTCCAGCTTGTGGGCTTCCTAAGCCGGCTGTAGAGGATAGCTCTGCGGCGATTGGATAGAAAGTTGATAAGAAAACCGCCCGACTCGACGTCGAGCGGCGGATGGTGTGAGGAGTGAACGGAAACATGCGTCTCCGCTACTCTCATGATAGTGGAATGTTCCTAACTCTGGCAGAGACGGTCGTCGGAAGCAAGTGGGCTTTTTGGTTCGGTTGGATACCCTCTGGAGCGGAACCAGGGTAGATCTTGAGCACCAAAAAGGGGAAGGGACTGTCCGTGTTTCGTCCTCTTCCCCCTCTGGCGTCCACTCCTCACAGAATCGCATGATAAACCATCGCCAGGGCGAGGACAAGCCGGCCTTCCCAAATTTTTTCTCGTCAAGGATGGAGATCACTTCGGATCCAACGCCAGCAGCTCCGCCTCGCTCAGGAGAGGGATCCCCAAAGCCTGGGCCTGCTTGAGTTTGGAGCCGGGATCCGACCCTACCACCACATAGTCGGTTTGGCGGCTGACGCTGGCGGTCACTTTGCCGCCGCGGCTTTCAATCCAAGCCTTGGCCTGCTGGCGGGAGAGAGTAGGCAGGGTGCCGGTGATGACAAACTTCTTCCCAGCCAGAACCTGGGAGACGGCAGGGGCCGCTTGCCGGGGCAGGGCAGGGATCCCCAGCTCCCGCAGCTCCTGCAGCAACTTCTGGTGGGCGGGATCGGCAAACCAGGCCACCACCGCCTCGGCAATTTCCGCCCCTATCCCGTAGATTTGGGCGATGTCTTCAGCCCTGGCCTGGGCCAAGAGTTCTGGGGCGGGGAAATGCTGGGCCAAAATCTGGGCGGTCACCACCCCCACATGGGGGATCCCCAGCCCGTAGAGCACGCGCTCCCAGGGCTGTTGACGGGAGCGCTGGATGGCCTGCACCAGCTTCTGGCTGGAACGGGATCCCATCCCCTCCAGGCTCTCCAAGTGTTCCGGGGTGAGGCGGTAGAGATCGGCCACGGTGCGCACCCCCAGCTTTTCTACTAACTGGGCCACCCGCTTTTCCCCCAGGCCCTCGATATCCATGGCGTCGCGGCTGGCCCAGTGCTGCAGTTGCCCCCTGATCTTGGCCGGACAAGCTGGGTTGGGGCAGCGGGTTATCGCCTCGCCGGCAGGGCGAACCAAAAGGGTGCCGCACTCGGGACAGTGGCTGGGCAGGCGGTAGGGAACGGCATCGGGGGGGCGCAGCTCCTTGAGGATCCCCACCACCTCAGGGATGATCTCCCCGGCCTTGCGCACGATGGCGGTGTCGCCGATGTGGACATCCAGCTCTTCCAGGCGATCGGCATTGTGCAGGCTGGCGCGGCTGACGGTGGTGCCCGCCAGAAGAACCGGCTCCAGCTCCGCCACCGGCGTGACGGCTCCGGTGCGGCCTACGCTGGCCACGATGGCGCGAATGCGGGTGGGGACTTCCTGGGCAGGGTATTTGAGGGCAATGGCCCAGCGGGGGAATTTTTGCGTAAAGCCGGCCTCCTCTTGCAGCCGCAGGGAGTTGAGCTTCACTACCACACCGTCACAGGCATAGGGAAGCTGGGCCTGCCGCCACCGCTCGTAGAACTGGACCACCTCCTCGAGGCCCCGGCACACCTGGGACAGAGGATTGACGGGCAATCCCAGGTCTTTTAGCCGCTGCAGACACTCCCACTGGGTTTGGGGGGGATCCCCGCTTGGCCACCCCTCCGGCCAGTGGAGGGCATAGGCGAAGAAGCTGAGCTTGCGGGCGGCAACCACGCGGCTATCCAACTGGCGCAAGGTGCCGGCGGCGCAGTTGCGCGGGTTGGCAAAGGGGGGATCCCCGGCGGAGCATCGCTCCCGGTTGATGCGCTCGAACTCAGCAATGGGGAGATAGGCCTCTCCTCGCACCTCCAGGACCGGCGGGGGAGCGGCGGTTGCCAAGCGCAGGGGAATAGAAGGGATGGCGCGGATATTGGGGGTAATGTCCTCACCTGACTGTCCATCGCCGCGGGTGGCCCCCCGCTGCAGCAGCCCATCCACATAGGTAAGAGCCAGGGCAGCGCCGTCAATTTTCAGCTCGCACACATATTCCAGCTCCCCTTCCTCAGGGGTGCGCCCCAGAACCCGCCACAGGCGCTCTTGCCATTCCTTTAGCTCTTCCAGGTTGAAGGCGTTTTCCAGACTGTAGAGGGGGATGCGGTGGGAAACGGTGGGGAACTGCTCGGCGGGCTTTTCCCCTACCCGCTGGGTGGGGCTGTCGGGGGTGATGAGCTCGGGGTAGGCCCGCTCCAGCTCCTGCAGCTCGCGGTAGAGGCGGTCGTAAACGCTGTCTTCCAGAATGGGGGCATCGTGGACGTAGTAGGCAATGCTGGCCTTCTGCAGCAGAGCGCGCAGCTCGCGGGCGCGCTGTTCCAATTTTGGATCCATACTCTTGTTGCACCGTTGGCTAGGTCTAGCTTAGGTTCAACGCTCTCATCTCTCTCAGGCTGCCGCTGCTCTGCCCCCTTGTCAGCCTAACCCCCAAAAAGCTGGGCAATGCAGATCCCAGCTTGCAGCTGCAGGCGAGATGAGGCGAGAACTCCCCGTAGAAGCGGGCTGGCGGTGCCGGAAGCAGAGGCCGGCTACCACAGCGGTTGCCACCCATGGAGCGCCTCGTAGTGGCGCCTACCTTATTTCCTGCGACTGCAAGTGCCCGTAGGCTTGGGCCGCAGCGGCCATTTCTGCCGCCTTTTTGGAGCGCCCCTCGCCGCGGCCCCAACATTGGCCGTGGCCCCAAACTTCCATGGTGAAGTGCGGCGGGTGTTCCCGGGCAGCCACCAGACGATATTCCGGCAAGGTGCCCCATAGGCGTTGGGTCAGTTCCTGCAGCGCGGCTTTCGGGTTGCGCCGAGTGGGATCCTGGAACCACTGCTCCACCCGTTGGCGAAAGTAGGGATCCAGCCAAGGATGCAGCCGGGCCAGGGTGTGCATGCCCCAGCTCAGGTATAGGGATCCCAACACCGCCTCAAAAGCATCGGCTAAGCGCCGCTCCCGTCCGGCCAGGTCGTTTTGGGAGCTGGATCCCACCTCAAGGTAGCGCTCTAGGCCATGCAGATCCGCCAGTTCCGCCAGGTGGGCATCGCTGATCAGATCCGAGCGAACTGCGGTCAGCTCTCCCACCGACAAGTGGGGATAGGACTGGAACAAGAACTCAGTGGCCAAAATGCGCAGGACAGAATCCCCTAAGAACTCCAGCCGGTCGTTGTTGCGCTGGCCATCCAGAGAAGGGTGAATCAAAGCTTGATCCAACAGATCCCAGCGCAGTTGCTCCAGCCAGGCGGGATCCTTGAACCCCAACCGGTTCAGCAGGTGCTCTAAGGCGCGGCGACGAGGTGGGATCGGCTCAACCATAAAACCTGCGGCAAAATCTCTACACCTAGAATGCTCTCAGTGCTCACCTTGTGCTACAGGAGTAGTATAAGCCTTTGGAGAGGATCCCTGCATGCATGCCCACGCCCACCCTCGCACTCCCACCACCGAGATGGAGGTGACCAGCATTCGTCTGGAGCGGGAACTGAAGCAACGACTGAAGGCGTTGGCCGGCGGCCAGGGCTACCAGGCCTTGATCCGCGAAATTCTCTGGGGCTATGTCTTGCGCCACTCTCAAGAGGCTGCCACCCTCACCGCCGAGGATATTCAGGCCAGTTTCCCCGCCACGGCTCAGCGGCCCCAGCGTTGCGCCCTCACTGGCCAGGCCATCCAGCCACAGGAGCCGATGCTGCTGGGGTTGACTACGGACGGGAAATTGGTTCCCCTCAGCCCTGCCAGCCTCTGATTCTGGAACTCGAGTTAGTCCAGAGAGCCCTGGAGCAACCGACTCGACCGGCTTCTGCTAAGTTCCGCGGATTTCTCGATATCTTCTGGCGCGTTCTTCGGCGGGATCAGGGGCTTGCGCCTTGGCAACGGCCTCTTGCAGTTGTGCCATCACTGCTTCTGGGGGGTCGGCAGAGCGGACGACGTAGAACATCAAGTTAATGGCTTCGGCGGCCGTCAGCTTAAGGTTCTCTTTTTCTTTTGGCACCAGCGCGATCTTGCCGTCTGTTGTCGTAATCGCCGTATGGGATCCTTTGGCAAGAATCTGATACATTTACGCTGAACACTGCTGAGCATTACTGCTCAGCGGTGAAGCGATAGCATTCTGTCCGTTTCCGTTGTCACTACGCGACGCTGACGCGACCGCGCTACTCGGACGGAGTCCAAACAGAAAGGCGGTATCCCGCAAAGCCCTGAGCATAACACCCAGAGCGCCTTGCCAATCTCGTGGTAGCCTATGGTTGCACTTTGGGCATCTAAACACCTTTGCGCCACCCAACTTGGTGTGGATGTGCCCGCACTTGGTACAGGTTTTGCTGGTGTACGCTTCCGATACTTCCACG
>NZ_AXUW01000001.1:1489693-1561272 GCF_002760415.1 Synechococcus sp. 65AY6A5 | reverse complement strand
AGGTGATCGTCATCGAGAACCAAGATTTCGCATCCGTATTGACGGCAGTACCACTCAACGAACTCAAATCCAAACCGGCAGAGTCGATCCCGGTGAGCGACCACAATCGTTCCGATATCTCCTGCACGGACTCGTTCCAATAAGGCAAGGAACTTTGGTCTTTTGAAGTCGAGACCGCCGCCAACCTCTCCGACCACTTCGGCTCCAGGATAGAGGTTAACCAGTCTTGCAATCTGTCTCTCCAAGTCTGGTTTCTGCTCTCGGCTGCTGACTCGGGCGTACAAAACGACTCGTTTGACTTTTCTTGGCGCTTTGATGTAGCTGTCGAGGTCATACCTTCTTGCCCTGCCGGATGGTGTACGTATTGCATTGATCCAGCCTTTCTGTTCCCATCGCCTCAAAGTGTGGAGACATACCCCAAAGTAATCCGCCGCTTCTCTCGGTTTTACATACCTAGCCATACCAAGCAGCCATACTGAACATACTGTACATTATTTTCAGTATAGTCCAGCGTATCATTGACTAGAGTCATGCTCTCGCCTGCGGATCCCGTAGCCGGAAGAAGTCCCTATTAGCAAGCTTCTCATCTATTCGCCTCTCTCCGCTCTCGGAGAAGGGCTATTGTGGTTGCTGGATAAGGGGCGCATCTCAGCGGTGACGGGCATCGAGGATAAACAGAGCACTGCCTACGACGAACAGGAGACTGGCTCCTATTCCCAGCAGGGTTTGGACAACCTTTAGATTGAGAAGGGTTGGAGCTGCGGGATCCCACGGAGGGGGGTCGCTACCCAAGGTCATCACCTCGCTCGCCGCAAACAGGCCACTCCCCAGCAAAAACAACCAACTGGCCAACTCGTAGCGGTGGTTGCCTCTCATGTCTTCTCCGACTGCAAGTGTTCGTAGGCTTGAGCAGCGGCGGCCATTTCCGCAGCCTTTTTCGAGCGACCTTCACCGCGGCCCCAGCACCGCCCTTGCCCCCAAACTTCCATGGTGAAATGAGGGGGATGCTCCTGGGCGGCCACCAGGCGGTATTCGGGCAGGCTACCCCAAAGGCGTTGGGTCAGTTCTTGCAAGGCTGCTTTGGGGTTGCGCCGAGTGGGGTCTTGGAACCATTGCTCCACTCGTCGGTGTAAGTAGGGATCCAGCCAGGGATGCAGCCTGGGCAGCGTGTAAATACCCCAACTGAGATAAAAGGCTCCCAGGAGAGCCTCGAAAGCATCCGCCAGCCGCCGACCCCGCCCGGCCAAGTCGTTTTGCGAGCTGGATCCCACCTCGAGGTAGCGATCCAAGCCGTGCAGATCCGCCAGTTCTGCCAGGTAAGCATCGCTGGTCAGGTCGGAGCGAATCGCGGTCAGCTCTCCCACCGACAGATGGGGATAGGACTGAAACAAGAATTCCGTAACCAAAATTCGCAGGACAGAATCCCCCAACAGCTCCAGCCGATCGTTGTTCCGTCGGCCATCCAGAGAAGGGTGAATCAGAGCCTGATCCAGCAGATCCCAACGCAGTTGTTCCAGCAAAGCCGGATCCCTGAATCCAAGACGGGCCAGCAAATGCTCCAAGGCACGACGGCGGGACGGGATCAACTCAACCATACACTCAGGTGCTGACGTTGCCTTAGCGGTCAGAGCTGCACAGCTTAGGCCCATTTTGACCTGGGCCATCCCACCCCAGCCGGGATCCCCGCTCAGGCGGTAAGCCAGCTATGCTACAAAAGTAGTATAGGCTTTTCGAGGGAGGATCCCTGCGTGCCCATCCGCGCCCATTCCCCCATTCCCACGACCCAGATGGAAGTGACCAGCATTCGGCTGGAACGTGAGCTGAAGCAGCGACTGAAGGCGTTGGCCGGAAATCAGGGTTACCAGGCCCTCATACGGGAAATTCTTTGGAGCTATGTCCTACGCCCCTCCCAAGGGGCTGCCACCCTCAGTCCTGAGGATATTCGGGCCAGCTTCCCGGCCACGGCCCACCAAGCCCAATGCTGTGCTCTCACCGGACGGGCCATTCAACCGCAAGAGCCCATGCTGCTGGGGTGGACCACCGATGGGAAGTTCGTCGCCCTTAGCTCCTCCTGCTTTTAAGTTTTGGAGTCTTTCTCCAGTTGGCGAAAGGCTCCACCCGCCACGAATGCCACCCCTTTAGATGCCACGAAGTTCTCGATATTTTCTGGCCCGTTCCTCGGCTGCTTTGGCAACTGCCTCCTCCAGTTGGGCCATCACCGTCTCTGCCGGTTCAGCGGAGCGGACGACGTAAAACATCAGGTTAATGGCTTCGTTGGCCGTCAGTTTGAGGGTTTCTTTTCCCTTGGGCACCAGCGCGATCTTGCCATCTGTGGTTGTGATGGCTGTGTGGGATCCCTTAGCCAGAATCTCCCCAGCTTTTTCCAGAGTGACAAGCATATCCGTAGCTCACGGCAGCAGGACATCTACTATCCTATCGAATGTCTTGGGGCAACTGCTCCAGAGGGGCCCAAGCCATTTGGCAGATTAGGTGTGTTCAAAGGTGTTCCCATGCTCCGCCAGCCAAGCATGCAAGTGGGGAAACAACTTTTGATTGGCTCCCGGGAAGGGAAATTCCGACAGTTCCGCCGGGCTGACCCAGCGCACCTCGCTACATTGCAGGGCTTGGGCTTCTCCGCCCAGGTAGCGACAGATAAAGGCGATAAGAGTAACGGTGAAATGGGTATAGGCATGTTCGACGGTGGCCAGCGGTGCGACCACCTCGATGTCGATGCCGATTTCTTCCTTCACCTCCCGCACTACACACTCAGCAGCCGTTTCTCCCGGCTCGATTTTCCCTCCGGGAAACTCCCACAGCCCACTGAGCATCGAGCTTTCCAACCGTCGATCGATAAGGATTTCTTTCCCCCGCAGAACAATGGCAACCGCGATTTGCTTGTGAGGACGAGAGGCACGGGGTGCAGACATAGGCAATTGTTGGTGTTGACCTCGATTGTAGGCGCTGCAATCCGCTTGCCAAGGGCACCGGCCACAGTGAGGCTTTTTGGGACGACAGACGGTAGCCCCCAAATCCATCAGGGCTTGGTTAAAAGCCCGCGGCTGCACGGGATCCAACAATTGCTGGGAAAGCTGCCACAGCAGGGACAGACACTGGGATGGAGGCTGCTGCAAAGCCACCAAGCGAGCCAGCACCCGCTTGACGTTGCTATCCAAAATGGGCAAAGGCTGATCGAAGGCAGCGCTGAGAATGCCGCCGGCTGTGGTGCGCCCGATCCCCGGCAGAGCCAACACCTGCTCCAGATCCCTGGGGAACTCACCGTTCCGTTCCCGCACCAGGATTTGGGCGGCTTTGTGCAAGTTCAGGGCCCGCCGGTAGTAGCCTAGGCCCTCCCACAGTTTCAGCACCTGCTGCTGGGGGGCTGCCGCCAATGCTGGGATCCCGGGCAGAGCCTCCATCCAGCGCTGAAAGTAGGGGATCACGGTTGCCACCTGGGTCTGTTGCAGCATCACCTCCGCCACCCAAATGGCATAGGGATCCCGCGTGCGTCGCCAGGGCAGATCTCGACCCTGCTGGCAGTACCAACGCTGCAAGGACTGCCGCAGGCGCTGCAAAACTGCGCTGCTCCAACCTAGCGACTGCTCGCCAGCAACCGCAACCTCGGACTCTCTTCCAGTCCGTCGAGAAGGAACCTGGGATCTCAAGCCGCGTAAGCGAAGTGCAACGCCCACCAGATCAGGGCCGAGACCACCCCCGCCACAATGCTGGCCGAGATCAGAACCACAATTGGGCTATCCGCCCCCTTGAACCTCATAATGCCGCGGTTGTAGTCAGCCATTGTTGCCTCCCACCAGCTTCGGCTTTGGGGTGTCGAGGATCTCACTTGGGATACGTGTCGCGATGGGGAAACTCCGTTATCGACCAACCCCCTCATCTCTAGGATAGCCAATTTGGCCCGGATCCGAGCCGCCCCCCAAAGAGGGATCCCCGTCGGGCAAGCCCTACCGCCTCCGCTGGTCGCAAAAGTTAGAGCACAGGAGCCGCCCAGGCAGAGGCTTGGGCAGCCAACTTCCCTGCTATTTAGACAACCTGCCGACGGCGGGGCCCTGCAAGAGACAGTCCACCCGGCCCAGCAGGTATAAAAGGTGCCCTCCCAGGGCTCCGCGCCGCCTAGGCGGCTGAGAAGTCGCCTCTCAGGTTTAGCGAGGGAAAACCACCTGGGCCCGCAACTCGCCGGCAGGATTGGCTTGCGTATGGATGTTGAGGTAGTAGGCCCCGGCCAAGAAGCTGGAGACCTGCTCAACAGATAGGGTACGGGCGGTTTGGTTTAAAGTGACCACAGCACTGCCGCTGGCGGAGCTGGGCACCGCTACCGGCGGTACTTCGGCAGCAGGAGATAGGGTCAAGGTAGCCGTAGAGACTACAGCTCCCGGCGCAGGGGTCGCCGAGTTGCTGCTCCCGCAGCCGCTGAGAAACAAGTCAGCAGCTAGGCAGACGCCCCAAAAAGTTTTGAAGACAAAACGAGGCCGCAAGGCCGAATCCAGCAAAAGCGTCAACAATATGGAAAAAGCTCCTCGGTCGGAGAACAAGCCACCTCAAGTACGGAGCAGGCCGAGCTTCGGATTCACCCTCGGAGAACAAGGTCGCGATTGCCTGAGGAGTTGCCCCTGTTTCTCCGCGATCTTCTTCTCGAGGGGCTTCCCAAGAGGTCGAAGCAGCCCGACTGCCGACTCAGGAGGGGTGGAGGGCCGGAGATGGCCAAGCTCCAAAGCTCTCCCTCGCCAAACTTTCCCAGGCCAGGTTCGCCGATCTGTGGGTTTAATTGAACCGGGCTCGCCGGCGCAAGTTCAGTAAAATTGTCGCGATATCGGTCATCAAGACCTTCGTTGGGGCAGTCGTTCTTATGGCGAGGACAGGGGAGGGGAAAGGCAGCAGCTTAGCTCGAGAAAGGTCTCGGGATCCGGTGCGTCGTCAGCGCCGCTTCACTCAGGCTGCCTCCCCTTCTCGCCACTTGCTGCCTGCTCCGGCTGCCGAGGGATCCCTCTTGGCTTCCCGCCCCCAACCGCTGCGCCTCTCTCGCCAAAGAGCCATTGCCCGGATGCGCCAACGAGCTGCCCAGCCTCGCCGCCTGAGGCGGTCTCCGGCCCTGTTGGAGGTGTTGCTGCGAGGCCTGGGCCTCAGCCTGATGTTGGGCCTGACGATGGCTGGCCTATCGCAACTGCTGCAATCGACCACTCCTGCCCGGCCAGAACAGGATGCGATGCAGGAGCTCCCCTCCACCTTGCCCACAGACCTGTTAAGAGGACAGGAAATCCCCGCTTTGCAGGAGCGCTTGGCTGCTCTGGCCGATCAGCCGGGCCTGACAGCAGGAGCCCTGTTCTGGGAGGTGGAAAGCGGCGCCTTTGCCGGGGTGAGGCCGGATCAGGTTTTTCCTGCCGCCAGCGTCATCAAGATCCCGATTCTCCTGGCTTTTTTGCAGGCAGTGGAAACGGGTCAGGTGCGGCTGGACGAGAGGCTGACTTTGAGAGAAGACCTCAGGGGCGGGGGAGCTGGCGTATTGCAGACCCGTCCCCTCGGATCCCGGGTCTCTGCTCTGGAGGCAGCTACCCTCATGAGCACCATCAGCGACAACTTCGCCGCCAACCTCATCATCGATCGCCTCGGCGGTCGGGAAGCCCTCAACCAAAAGTTTCGCCAGTGGGGGCTGCAGCACACGCAAATTTCCTGGTGGCTGCCGGATTTGGAGGGCACCAACACCAGCAGCCCGCGCGACATGGTCTGGCTGCTCAGCCAGGTGGAGCAGGGGCGAATGCTCAGCCGCCGCAGCCGCGACCGCTTTTTGGACATCCTCTGGCGCACGCAGCGGCCCTCCTATTTTCGCCCCAACTTGGGCCAAGAGGTGCGCATTGCCCACAAGACGGGAACTCTCAGGTCGGTGGTGGGAGATGCCGGCATACTCGATTTGCCCAACGGGCGACGCTACGTGGCAGCAGTGTGGGTAAAGCGGGAAACTCCCAACGATCCCAAAGCCGAAGAGCTAATCGCCAAACTCTCCCAGGCTGCCTATGAGTTTTGGTCTGCCGAAGGCGAGCCCACCGCTTCGGCTGCTGCCGATAGCCCGTAGCCCTAGGGGATCGCCCATCCCGGCAGAGCAGCAGCGTCAAAATTAAAAAGTTGGATCTTAAAAAGTTGGATCAGCCAACATCCAAGCCAGAACGGTGAGGTTATGGCCGAGACTCTTCCCCCTTCCCAAGCTCCTCCAGCAGGGGATCCCCTTATCAAACTGGATCAATTTCTCAAGCTGACGGGAGTTGTGCCCACCGGCGGGCAGGCCAAGCAGCTCATCCAGGCGGGGCAGGTGCGGGTCAACGGCGAGGTGGAAACCCGGCGAGGGCGCAAGTTACGCCTGGGGGATGAGGTGGCAGTAGCGGGCCAAGTTTGGCAGGTGGGCTGGGATGGGAAGAGGATCCAGAGCTCTGCCACAGGGGGAGGTCGGGTCTGCCTCTAGTCAGTCAGGGTTTTGCTGAGAAAAACTGTTCGCGTCAGCGGGACGGCGTCCTTACGTTTCAGGGATGCTCAAGAACCACAAGTTGGTAGGCAGCATTGCTGACTGTGGGTTCTATGAGTTTCGGCGACAGCTAGAGTACAAGTGCAAGCTCTAGAGCTGTCAGTTGGTTGTGGTGAACAGGTTCTTCCCTTCCAGCCAACTGTGTTCAAGGCCTACGGCCCGCTGCCGCGAACGACGGGAAGTTACGCCTGTGAAGACTCCTCTGCCCCCCTACATCCCCCCGTATACGGGGGGACTAAGGGGGGGTTGGGCAACCAACGAGGTATGGGTCGTGGAAGTAGAAAGGAAGCAACGACGCTGGACAAAAGTTCGTTTTTGTTTAGCGTTGTGTAAGTCTTGCGGAGCGGCAAGGTCAAGTAGCCGAGCCCTTGCTCCCCAACTGCAACCAACTCCACAACCGCTGACCTAAGCTGGGAACAGTTTTCTTTTCTTTTTCTCGCTGTGCCTGCGTCCCCTCAGCCTCCTGTGCAGCAGGATTTTCCTCCCTTGCCCCCGCCACCTCCCCGCTCTCCGGCTCTAAGGGTGGTGGAGACAGCTTTCTTAGCCAGCACTGCTGCTTTGATCTGGATCTTGAGCTACACGCCGCTGGCCCCGTTTATGCGTCTGTTTTTCCCCATTCCGGTGGCGCTGGCGGTGATGCGCTGGGATCCCCGCACCGGGGCGATGGCGCTGGCGGTCTCTGCTCTGTTGCTGACGGTGCTGATGGGGCCCACGCGCAGCATTCTCTACGTCATTCCCTACGGCCTGCTGGGCTACTGGTGTGCCCGCCTATGGCGGCGGCGCCTTTCCTGGTATGTCTCGGTGGCCAGCGGCGCTGCCCTCAGCGCTTTCGGCCTCGTTTTCCAGTTGCTGCTCTCCTCGCTGTTGGTGGGGGAAAACCTCTGGACTTACGTCACCATCCAACTCACCGGCTTGACCAACTGGCTGCTGGATGTGTCTCTGGCCAGGCTGGGCGTGTACTGGGTGGCAGAACCCTGGATGGTTCAGGTGGTGGTGGCAGGGTTTATCGCCTTTAACTCCCTGGTCTACGTCTTCACGGTGCATTTGGTGGCAGCTCTGGTGATGGAGCATTTCCGCTGTCCGCTGCCGCCGCCGCCGAAGTGGGTGCAATTTTTGCTGGATTAGCAGCCGCCTATACCTCTAAGGTGACTACCGCTATGGGATAAACTTGTAGACCCTACCCCCATAGCTTCTACCCCTGTTCCTGATGAACCCACTGCCCCCTCCTGCCTACCCCTACCAGTTCCGCGCCCTGGGCTTGATCAAGGGATCCCTAAAATCGATCCCGCAGACTTATGCTCAGGCGACGCTGGTTGCCGCCGATGGCGTAGAGTATCCGGCCACCCCTGGCCGCGCGGAGCTGCTGCGCCCTTTCACCTATTGCATCGAGAGCGGCCACACCTACTGGTACTACGTGCAGCCGCAGCCGCGGTCGGGCGGCACTTTGGGCCTGAGCGTTATCCGCATCCTGGCCTTGCCGGAGGAGGAGCAAGATCCAGATCTGGACGAGCCCTTTCTGCCTGCCCCCGAGGATGTAGAGGAGGGCTTTAACATTCGCGGCATCGTCGAGCCCCACGACGGCTTCATCTGGGTGACGGTGCGGCGCAAGCCCCAGGGGAACAAGCAATTCCCCCCCCTGCAGCTGCGTCTGGAAGGGTTCTTGCCGGGGGCCGTCGCCGGCGAGTTTTGGGATCTGTTGGCGGAGCGGGAGGGTCATAAGCTGCTGCTGGTGGATGGCAGCCGCCTCTTGACAGCGGTGGCCTAACTGCCTAAAACTAACCCAACCTGCTACCCCAGATCCCCAACTGATGGTGTCTGCTGCCGGCTTGTCCCAACGGGTTGCTCGTCTCTCTCCTTCCGCAACGCTGTCGATTTCGGCTCTGGCCAAGGCCATGCGGGCAGAGGGTCTGGATGTCTGTATCCTGAGCGCTGGCGAGCCGGACTTCGACACCCCTGAGCACATTCGGGCTGCCGCCATCCGCGCCCTGGAAGAGGGCAAAACCCGCTACGGCCCCACTGCCGGGATCCCCACCCTGCGCCAGGCGGTGGCAGACAAATTGCGCCGAGAAAACGGCTTGGACTACAGCCCCGACCAGATCCTGATTAGCAACGGCGGCAAGCAAACCCTGTTTAACCTGGCCATGGTGCTCCTGGATCCCGGCGACGAGGTGATCCTGCCCGTCCCCTACTGGGTTAGCTATCCCGAGATGGTGGCTCTGGCCGGGGCCAAGGTGGTGCGGGTGGAGACGCAAGAGGGCCAGGGGTTCAAGCTCACCGCCGACCAACTGCGCCAGGCCCTCACCCCCCGCAGCAAGTTGCTCATCCTCAACTCGCCGGCCAACCCCACCGGCGCTGTCTATCACCGGCAGGAGCTGGCAGCTTTGGCAGAGGTGATCCTCTCGGTTCCCCATCTCTATGTGGTCTGCGATGAGATCTACGAAAAGCTGGTTTACGGCCAAGCCCGCCACATCAGCCTGGGATCCCTTTGCCCTGACTTGATGCCGCGACTGATCCTCAGCAGCGGCTTCGCCAAAGCCTATGCCATGACCGGCTGGCGGATTGGCTACTTGGCGGGCCCTAAGCCCATCATCGAGGCGGCCATCAGCCTGCAAAGCCACAGCACCTCCAACGTCTGCACCTTTGCCCAGTACGGCGCCCTGGAGGCTCTCACCAGCCCCCTCTCGGCGGCAGCGGTGGAGAAGATGCGCCAAGAATTCTGGCAGCGACGGGATCTGATGGTGCAAGGGATCCGCACCTTGCCGGGGGTGACTTTCCCGGAGCCGGAGGGCGCATTTTATGTGTTTGTCAACATCGGCCAAACCGGCTTGGGTTCGGTAGAGTTTTGCCAACGGCTGCTCAAAGAACATCACGTGGCCGCCGTGCCGGGGGTGGCCTTCGGGGCAGAGTCCTACATCCGCCTCTCCTATGCCGCCGACCGCGCCACGCTTGAAAAAGGACTGGAACGGCTGCACCGCTTCCTGTCTTCCCTCTGAGGGGGCAGGAGGAGGGCTGAAGACAAGGGCTGGCCGAGACTTCTCTACAAAACGGTGGCGCAGCAAACCAACAGCAGGGGCTGGTGCCTGGCAGAGGCAGGAGAAGACTCTTGGCTCAGGCCTACCGTGAAGTCCTCGAGGCGATGCTGAGGGAGCGCTAAGATGGCTCCCACCCAAAAGTCTCCCAAAAAATTGCCCGCTGGCTTTACCCTCAAATGGTCTGCCGAGAGTGTGGAAAAGCTGGGATCCCTCTTGCCGGGCGAGATCTTGCTGGCAGTCCTGCTGGACCATTGGGAGCAACTGCCCAAAGCATTGCAACAAGAGTGCCTGCTGCAGGCCCACCGCATTCGCGTGGAACGGCTGGTGGTCAGCCAAAACTTCACCATCGCCACCATTGAGCAACTGCTAAGCAACTGTTGAACGAGACCCGTTGATCCCGATCCGCTCGGTGGGAATTCCGCTCCAAAGGATCTCTGTCCTAGAGTGCCAGGCAACGGCAGAACCACGTCCTGTGCTACGGTCAGAGTAGGTTAGTGCTCTTCCCCGGCTTTTCAACCTGTGCTCCCTCCCCCGCTAGCGGACGGCCATCCCAGCCTCTCTCTTTTCTACTCCTCGCTAAAGCTCTCCATCGTCTGCGAAGCAGCAGCAGGGCAGCAAGGGGAGTGCCATCGCTATTTTTTAAGGGTCGCATAGCGTCAGCGCGCTGTGAGACGAGCGGGTTTTGATTGGAGCACTTACTTCTTATGAAAGCAGTGGACTTGGCCAAAGCTATCCAGCAACGGCGCACCTTCGCCATTATTTCCCACCCCGATGCCGGGAAGACCACCCTTACGGAAAAGCTGCTGTTGTACGGGGGGGCGATTCAAGAAGCAGGGGCGGTGAAGGCCCGTCGCGCCCAAAAGCGGGTTACCTCCGACTGGATGGAGCTGGAAAGACAACGGGGCATTTCCATTACCTCGACTGTGTTGCAGTTTGACTACCGCAACATTCGCCTCAACTTGCTCGATACTCCCGGCCACCAAGACTTCAGCGAAGACACCTACCGCACCCTGGCGGCGGCTGATAACGCTGTGATGCTAGAAGACGCCGGCAAAGGGCTAGAACCCCAGACCCGCAAGCTGTTTGAAGTCTGTCAACTGCGGAAGTTGCCGATCTTTACCTTCATCAACAAGATGGATCGCCCCAGCCGGGATCCCCTCGAGCTGATGGACGAAATCGAGACGGAGCTGGGCCTCAAGCCCTATCCTGTAACCTGGCCGATTGGCTCAGGGGAGCGCTTCACAGCTTTGTTTGACCGGCGGACTCAGGAGTTTCACTTCTTTGAGCGAGTCTCGGGGGGGCGGCTGCGGGTCAAAGATACCGTCGTTAAACTCGGGGATCCGCAAATTGAAGAACTGATTGAAAAGGATCTCTATTACCAATTTAAAGAAGAGCTGGAGTTATTGGATGGCCTCATGCCCAGCTTGGATCTCAAACAGGTTCATGCTGGCCAGCAAACCCCCGTCTTTTTCGGCAGCGCCATGACCAACTTTGGGGTGGAGCTGTTTCTCAATGCGTTTATCGAGTACTCCCTGCCGCCAATGCCCCACGAGAGCACGGCAGGGCTGATCCCACCCGAACATCCTGAGTTCACCGGCTTTGTCTTTAAGCTGCAGGCCAATATGGATCCCCGCCACCGGGATCGCATTGCTTTTGTACGCATCTGCTCCGGTAAGTTCGAGAAGGACATGGTGGTCAACCATGCCCGCCTCAATCGCCCCATCCGTCTCTCCTATCCCCAAAAATTGTTCGCCCAAGAGCGCATCTCCATCGATGAAGCCTATCCTGGCGATGTCATCGGCCTCAACAACCCCGGCATCTTCAGGATTGGGGATACCATCTACACCGGCCCGAGGTTGCGCTACGCCGGGATCCCCAGCTTTTCGCCGGAGCTATTTGCCTATCTGAAAAATCCCAACCCCTCCAAGTTTAAACAGTTCCAGAAGGGGGTGGCGGAGCTGCGGGAAGAAGGGGCGGTGCAGATTATGTATTCCCTCGACGAGTCGAAACGGGATCCGATCGTGGCGGCAGTGGGCCAGTTGCAGTTTGAGGTGCTGCAGTACCGCCTGGAACACGAATACAATGTTGAAACCCGACTGGAGATGCTGCCCTACACCCTGGCCCGCTGGGTAGAAAACGGCTGGGAAGTCCTCCAGAATTTCCCCAGCCTGTTTAACACCCTCATTGTCAAAGACATTCAAGATAGGCCGGTTCTCCTCTTTAAAAACGAGTGGACCTTGCAGCAATTTATCAGCAGCAACCCCAAAATTAAGCTGAGCAAAATTGCTCCCATCGCGGATCTTGGCCCCGAATCCAAGGACGGCTCCTAAGGCCACTCAGAGCAACCTTCTCCGGGAACCTGCAAGTTCCGCTACCTGACCAAAGCTTTGCTGCTGTCTGGGATCGGGGTTGACATCTTCTCGCTGCCTGGCAATCTCGTTTTTGTAGATCCCAGCAATTTCTTTTTCTTCTTTTTTGGGTCATGCTTGCCAGGTCTTATTTCCAAGGCAAACCCATGGCAGTCGATAAACCGCTTTGCGACCGCTCGTTGTGGGGGCTGGATCCGCAGGCTATTTTTTTGAATCACGGCTCCTACGGCGCGACCCCGAAAACGGTGCTGCAGGCCCAGCGAGCCTGGCAAGAGCGCCTAGAGGCCCAGCCGGTACAGTTTATGGGGGAAGAGCTGCCGCGGGCTTTGCGGGCGGCGGCGGCAGAGCTGGCCCAGTTTGTTGGGGCTGAGCCTGAAAACCTTGTGTTTGTGGAAAATGCCACCGGCGGCGTCAATGCCGTGCTGCGCTCGCTGTCGTTTCGGCCAGGGGATCAGATCGCCTACACCAGCCACAGCTATGGGGCCGTCCGCCAGGCGTTGCGCTATGTCTGTGAACGCTGGGGGGCGGTGCTGGCGGAAGCCCAGGTTCCCTTTCCGATTGCGGGGCCGGAGCAGGTTTTGGCGGCGTTTGCGGCCATTCTCACCCCCCAGACTCGGCTGGCGGTGCTGGATCACCTCACCTCGCCCACGGCTCTGGTCTACCCCTTGGCGGAGCTGATTGGCCTCTGTCGAGAGCGCGGGATCCCAGTCTTGGTGGACGGGGCCCATGCGCCGGGGGTTCTCCCGTTGGAGTTGGAAAGCTTAGGAGCCGATTGGTACACCGGCAACGCCCACAAGTGGCTGTTTGCCCCCAAAGGCTGTGCCTTCCTGTGGGTGGCCCCCCACCGCCAGGCCCAAACCCATCCCCTGGCCATCTCCCACGGCTACGGGCAAGGGTTCACAGCCGAGTTCGACTGGGTGGGCACCCGCGATCCCAGCGCCTGGCTGGCCATCTCGGCAGCCCTGGCCTTTATCCAGGAGCTGGGGGTGGAGAGGCTGCGCCAGCACAACCACACGCTGCTGCTGCAGGCGCGGCAGGTGCTCTTGGAACAATTGGAAGGGATCCCACCTGCCCCGGAGCGGATGCTGGGCTTTATGGCCACCCTGCCCCTGCCACCCTTCTGGCAACAGTGGATCCCGGAGCTGCCTTTGGCGGAGCGGGCCCGCCGCCTGCACGACTACCTCTGGCAGGTGCACCGCATCGAGGTTCCCATCCTTCCCTTTGCCGGGCAGCTTTGGGTGCGCATCTCGGCCCAGGTCTACAACCACCTGGCTGAGTACGAACAGTTGGCGCTAGCCTTGCAGCGGCTGCCGGAGTGATGTGCGCCCTCACCCCCAACCCCTCTCCCTCCGGGAGAGGGGAGATGGAACGGTCTCGCCACCCCCGTCTTGGGTTTGGGTTGCCGGGAAAGTTCGGCTAGAGTCAGATCAGTAGCTGCGTTCACTTCTTGCTCGGATCCTCATGCTCTCTCTGGCTGCCACGCAAGCCCATCTAGGCCCGATCGATCTGGATCGCCTGCTCACGCCTGAGATCCAGCGGCCAGCCCGCTACCTGGGGAAAGAGTTCGGCGCCGCCCACCGCCCCTGGGAGTCGGGGCGGGTGCGGTGGGTGCTGAGCTACCCGGAGCTGTACGAGGTGGGGGCCTCCAACCTGGGCCACCTCATCCTCTACAACATCCTCAACGCCCAGCCAGACCAGTTGTGCGACCGCACCTACCTGCCGGGACCGGATCTGGCGGCCCGGATGCGGCAGTTGCAGATCCCGCTGTTTGCCGTAGAATCGCGCCGCCCCTTGCGCGCTTTCCACATCATCGGCTTCAGCCTGGCCTACGAGCTGGGGGGCACCAACATCTTAGAGATGCTGGATCTGGCCGGGATCCCCCTCAAATGGTGGGAGCGCCAGCCCTTTACCCCGCAAGAGTGTCCCCTGATCTTTGCCGGCGGGCCCACCGCCACCTCCAACCCAGAGCCCTTTGCCGACTTTTTCGATTTCTTTGTCTTCGGGGATGGGGAAGAGGTGCTGCCGGAGATCGGCCAGGTGCTGGCTCAATCTCTAGCCAAGCCCCGCCGCGAGGTGCTCTTGGAGCTGGCCCAGGTGCCGGGGGTGTATGTGCCCCAGTTTTACGAGGGGATCCCGCCCCGCCCCATCGTGCCCGGCGTGCCGGAGCGCATCCGCCGCCGCGTGGCCCTGCCCCAACCGCAGTACTCCATTGGCCTAGTACCGCTGGTGGCAACCGTCCACGACCGCCTGGTCATGGAAGTGCGGCGCGGCTGTACCCGCGGCTGTCGCTTTTGCCAACCCGGCATGCTCACCCGCCCGGCTCGCGATGTGGATCCGCAAGCGGTGGTGGAGGCGGTGGTGCAGGGCCTGCGCAAAACCGGCTACAGCGAATTTTCCCTTTCTTCCCTCAGTTGCTCCGACTACCTCTCCCTGCCGGCGGTGGGGGCCGAGCTGCACAACCGCCTGCTGGGGGAGCACGTCGCCCTCTCGCTGCCCAGCCAGCGGGTGGATCGCTTCGATGAGCAAATTGCCGCCATCATGAAGGGATCCCGCCGCTCGGGGCTGACCTTTGCCCCAGAAGCCGGCACGCAACGGCTGCGGGACATCATCAACAAGGGTCTTAGCGATGTTGACCTCATTCGCGGCATTCGCACCGCCGTCCAGGAGGGCTGGGACAAGATCAAGCTCTATTTCATGATCGGCCTGCCGGGAGAGACTGACGCCGATGTCATTGGGATTGCCCGCACGGTTGAGATGCTGCAGCGAGAATGTGCGGCCTTGGGTCACAAGAAGGTGGAGTTTACCCTCACGGTCTCCAACTTTGTCCCCAAGCCCCACACCCCCTTCCAGTGGCACCGGGTGGACTACGCCGACGTGCAGCGCAAGCAGGCCTTGCTGCAAAGGGAACTGCGGCGGCTGCGGGGAGTCAAGGCCCACTTTACCGATATTCGCTTTAGCATCCTGGAGGACTTGATTGGCAAGGGGGATCGCTCCCTGGGCCGCATGATCGAGCAGGCCTGGCGGGCCGGCGCCGGCCTGGACGCCTGGTGGGAAAACATCGACGCCGCCTATGCCGCCTGGGTCAAGGCCTACTGCGGCGAAGCGGTGGATCCCAGCGCCGATCCGGTTGCCCTCTGCGCCCATCTCCCCATGCGCGAATTGGGCCTGGAGGATCCCTTGCCCTGGGATCACATCGATACCGGCATCGACAAAAAATGGCTGCAGAAAGACTACCGCCGCGCCCTGGAAGCCATCACGGTGGAAGACTGCTCCTTTGAGAAGTGCTCCGCCTGCGGCATCTGCGGCCCCGGCTTTGGCCACAACATCGTCATCCCGCCCCCGCCCGTCCCACCCCTGCAAAGCCGGCCCACCCCCACCCCAGATCCCCTGGAGCCGCAGCCGCCCGCCCAGCGCTTCCGCATCACCTACGGCAAAACTGGGGATCTGCGCTGGCTGGGCCACCTGGATCTGATGCGGCTGTGGGAACGGGCCTGTCGGCGAGCGGGGCTGCCTCTGGCCTTTAGCGGCGGTTACCACCCCATGCCCCGCCTGGCTAACGCCAACGCCCTGCCCATCGGCCAGGAAGGCTATGGGGAGATCCTCGATCTGGAACTCCTGGCCCGCCCCGGGGCTCCCTTTACCCCGGAGGAGCTGCGCGCCCTGCTGGCCGAGCAACTGCCCCCCGAAATTCCCATCCAGGCCATTCAAGAGATCGGCCTGCGGGATCCCTCGGCTACCGAAGCGGTTTACGCCGCCGAATATCAACTCAGCGTGAGCTGCGAGTTGCCCGAAGCCGACTGGCCGACCTGGGTTACCCAGATCCTGGATGCGCGGGAAATTTGGATTGAAAAATCCACCAAATCCGGCAAACCCTGTCGCTTCAACGCTCGCCCCCTGCTCTACTACCTGGAGTTTCAGGGCCTGGCCCCCGACGGCAGCGCCCGCCTCCTCTACCGCGGCAGTTGCCGCAACGACGGCGCTTACCTGCGGCCCAATCAACTCGTGCAAATGGCCGAGTCCTTGGGCTTGCCCCGCTGGACGCTACAGATGGCCAGGCGGCTGCGTCTGCTGTGGCAAGACGGCACCTCCGATCCCGACTGAGGAGCGGCCTCAGGATCGACCGGACAAAAAGGAGACCAAGGCTGGGCTCTGCCCCTGTCTGGAGGGGGGGATCCGACAGGCGCTATGTTGTCTATTGCTGGCTTCTGCCGCTGCGGAGCTTGCCGGGATCAACTTGGCCAAAGGCAGGGCAGGCAGCAGGCAACAGTTTGATCGGATTCTGAAATGGAGACCCAGAAGGATAGCTTGGCGGCCCTGTACTTTAGTTAGTACGGTGCGGAAAAGCCCGCAAGCAACTTCGGTTGCTCGCCAATGGTGCTCAGGGAGTTAGTATACTTGTTGATGAGGCGTACCGTTTCCAGGCGAGCACCTAATCACGGTGAAAAACCCGACCGGTGGCAAGCGCCGAGGAGATGTCAACGTCTCAACCAACCTGATCAGAAAAGGTAAGCAGAACCTTGGAACTTTGCCCCAAGGAACTGTCCAGAGGCGGCTTGACAACGCCTTTACGAGTTCGTCTGTGGACTGCGTAAGAATCCCCCGCTTTCAGGCGGAGGGAGTGTCAACCCTAACTCAGTACCCAGGGCAGGTAACGGGCGCAACAGGGCCCAGTCGATAGGCGGTACAGAGAGGTGTGCCCCTGTGGCCTGGCTCTAGCACTATATTTTTTCTCCTGAGAAGGTGTTTCTTTCCGCGTGCAAACCCTGTCTTTCTGTGGATCTAGGCTGGCACGATTGGGGTTCTGCCACGAACCATCGTCTAATCTCTTCTGGGATATCTGAGGCGGAGGGGTGTCATCTTGCCTCCTGAGCCTATCCATCAATCCCCATGCAAATCCCACCCAATCCTAAGGATCCGATGAGCTTGGACTCACCTCATCAATGGTGGAGTGGAAGCCCAGCAAATCGGTCATCCTCCGTCAAAGCAGAGCTTAGGGTAATGGACAGCCTCATGATGAATCGATTCTGGCTAAAAAAACTTGAGCGGATCCCGCCAAAAGGACAGCGCCTCGCCGCAAGGAGGGTTCAATCCACAACCGCAGGCCCTGGGGGCGGGGAGGAACGTTAATGCCCAGGCAGATTGTAATTGATGAGCAACACCGCGTCGCTGCTGTTTTTGCCGAAGACCAAGTCCAAGAGCTGATCGTTGCCAGTGGCACCTACCAGGTGGGAGACGTCTACGTCGGGATCGTCGAGAACGTCCTGCCCAGCATCGACGCTGCCTTTGTCAACATTGGCTCCGGCGAACGCAACGGGTTTATTCACGTCAGCGACCTAGGCCCGCTACGCCTCAAGCGCAACCATGCCTCCATCTCGGAGCTGGTTCTGCCACAGCAAAAGGTGCTGGTGCAGGTTATGAAGGAGCCCACCGGCAACAAAGGGCCACGCCTCACCGGCGATCTGGCCTTTCCAGGGCGGTACTTGGTGCTGCGACCCTACGGCAAAGGGGTTCATCTGTCCCGCCGCATCGAGGATCGGGAAGAACGCAATCGCCTCAAGTCGCTGGCTATTTTGATCAAACCCCCCCAGATGGGCCTGTTGGTGCGCACCGAGGCCGAGGGGGTGTCTGAAGAGGCGATGATCGAAGACCTGGAGCAATTGAAAAAGCTCTGGGAGGATATTCAACAGCAGTATCAGGCGGCACGGGGTCCGGGGCTGCTCAGCCGAGATGACGATTTTATCCAGCGAGTGCTGCGGGATGTCTACTCGGAGGACGTCAACCGCATCGTTACCGACTCGCCGGCAGGGGCGAAGCGGGTGCGTAGCTATTTGCAAGGTTGGAACAAGGGCCAGATGCCGCCCGGTATTGTGGTCGATGCCCACCGCGAACCCACCCCCATCCTGGAGTATTTCCGGGTCAATGCAGTCATCCGGCAGGCGCTGCGACCCCGGGTGGATCTCCCCTCCGGCGGCTACATCGTCATTGAGCCCACCGAAGCCCTGACGGTGATCGATGTCAACTCTGGCTCTTTCACCCAATCGGCCACCTCTCGCGAGACAGTGCTGTGGACCAACTGTGAGGCGGCTACCGAGATTGCCCGTCAACTGAGGCTGCGCAACATTGCCGGCGTGATCGTGGTGGATTTCATCGACATGGATTCCCGCCGCGACCAGTTGCTGGTTTTGGAGCACTTCAACAAGGCCCTCTCCAGCGACAAAGCTCGCCCCCAGGTGGTTCAGTTGTCGGAATTGGGGCTGGTGGAGCTCACCCGCAAGCGGCAGGGGCAAAGCCTTTACGAGATCTTCGGCCACTCTTGTCCTACTTGTGAGGGGCTAGGGATCCTGGCCCGCCTGCCAGGAGCTGAGCCAGGACGGCTGTTGACGGTCGAAAGTGGCCTGCCGGTAACGTTGCCCACTGAGGGGGAGGACGGTTCCAGCCCAAGCCTGCTCCAGGAGGGCGACTCGCAGCGGGCGGGCCTGCGGCTGGGGAGCAATGGGGTGTCGCGAACCGAAGGCCGTGTCTCCCTGAGCCGCTCCCGTACTGCCCCAGAACAGCGACCGGATCTGGAGGAATCGCGAATTGAGGTGGGGCGCAAACGCTCCCGCGACGAGTGGGTGGATCCCCGCGTAGGCCAGCGCCCGGTTTCCCGGAGCGGAGAGGCAGAAGGGGGCAGTCTGGAGGTGCCTGGGGAAGATCTCTTGCAGCCGGCAGGGGGCGGGGCGGAGCAGAAGCGCAAAGAATCCCGGCGTCCCAGCCGGGGAGAAGATGGGGAAGAGCAGGGCTCCCACAGAGACCAGCCTACCGCGGGGCGATCCGCTCGCGCCGGTGGGGTGGAGTCCTCAGAAAGCCGTCCAGCCCGGCAAGCCATTACTGTGGAGATGACCCCCTTGCAACAGCGGGTCTACTCAGAGTTAGGGCTGTCGCCGCTGTTGCTTCTGGATCAGCCACCGCCCTCGGGCCGCGACACGGTGGTTATGGTGGCCCTGCCGGGCACTGTAAAGATGGCCAGCCCGGAAGAGGCGGAGGCCGGTGCAACTTCTGCCAACGGCACGGCGGAGACGGTTGCCCCTGAAGCCGCAGCTTTGCCGGAGCAGGAGCCGGTAAATACTCTTCCCCCGCCAGCACCCTCCGAGCCGCAAACTCCTCCGCCTGTATCATCGATGGCGGAGCCGCTGGCAACGGTGACGCCCCAGGAGGTAGTCATCGACCCGTCTCAGCAATCTCCGGCGGCCTCCAGACGACGGCGCTCCCGCAGCAGCTAGCCGGCCCGCTGAGCCCGGGAGCAAACCTCGCCGTTGGTCGGTTGGCTCGGTCAAGAGGATGGTTGGCTCCGGAGTTGGGGGTGTGGACAAGGTGGTGCAGCCCAGCCTGAAGTGGGAGGGATCCCTGTGGCAACAGGGGATGCGGCGGGTGGCAGGCGTGGATGAGGTGGGGCGGGGGGCCCTGGCGGGGCCGGTGGTGGCGGCGGCGGTGATTTTGCCGGCCCATCTGGATCCGGAGGCGCTGTCAGGGGTGAGAGACTGCAAACAACTGCGCCCGCCGCAGCGCGCCCACTGGGCGGAGCGGATTGCCCAAGTAGCCCTGGCCGTAGGCATTGGCAGCGCCTCTGCCGCCGAGATCGACCAGCTCAACATTCGCCAGGCCACGCTGCTGGCCATGCAACGAGCTCTGGCGCAGGTGGGGGAAGTGGAGCACATCCTGCTGGATGGGTTGCCGTTGGCAGAGCTGGGATCCCGGCAGACGGCCCTGGTCAAAGGGGATCAGCTTAGCCTCTCCATCGCCGCCGCTTCCATCGTGGCCAAAGTCTGGCGGGATACCCTGATGCAGAGCTGGGATCACCAGTACCCCGGCTACGGCTGGCGCACCAACGTCGGCTATGGCACGCAGGAGCACCGACTGGCGCTGCAGCGCTTGGGGCCAAGCCCCCAGCACCGCCGTAGCTTTGCCCCCCTGCGAGACTTGCAGGCAGGCGAAATTGGAGGGTAGGATAGAGTCCACGTACTGCCCACGTAGCTCAGCGGACTAGAGCACTGGGTTCCGGTCCCAGGGGTCGGAGGTTCGAATCCTTTCGTGGGCGTTTCTTCCAGAAGCAGACAGCGAAGGAGCACTTCTCTCAGCAGGATCTGGATCTAAGCCTTAGCTAGGGGCTCGCAGTGGGTTCTGGTAGCACATAAACGGACTCCACCTGGCCTCCTGCTGCTGGCACGGCCTGGATGGTGCCTTTTTCGATGTGATAGATGACTTTTTCTGCTTGCAACTGATTTTCCCCTTGGCGGATGGTGACCTGGCCCTCCAGCTCGATCCGCTGCTCCCGGCTGTAGTACACCGCTCTCTGGGCGCGGGCCGTGAGGCGCTCGGCGGGAAAGCTGAGGGTGACATTGCCGGTGGCTACAAACACCCCCGTGTTGGCATTGGCCTCCTGGACATCGGCGCTGATGCTGAGGGCACGCGGGTTTTGCCCCCAAGCCAGGCTGGGGATCGCCAGCAGCAGCGCCACCCCCACCGCCCAGGCTACCCCCCTTAGCTGGCACCTGTTTTTCTGCTCAAGGTCGATCCCGACCGCCATGCGCATCACCCCAATCAAACCACCCCACCTGCCAGTCTAGCCCGGGATCCCTGGCCCCGCTGGCGGGGCAGCGCGTTAGTCCTTACCATTTCCTCCCTTGGGCAGGCCTTGGGCCAGTTGCTTTTCCAGCTCGCTGACCCGCTGCAGTAACTGGCGGTTGGTTTCCAGCAGCTCGCGGGCTTGGCTGCTGAGATAGGGATCCGATTCCCACCAGTTGATCCCAATCTCCTTGGCCTTGTCCACCGAAGCGATCAGCAGCCGAATGCGCACATTGAGCAGCTCCACATTGCCCACCGAAACGGTGATATCCCCGGCGATGACAATCCCCTTGTCCAAAACCCGCTCCAAGACATCGGCCAGAGAGGAGCCATGCGTTGCCGTGGCCAGGGGTTGAGAGGTAATAGGCACAGAGAATTTCCCTCCAAAGTGTGCGAAAGCATACAAATATCAGCCGGGCAGTTGATCCAGCAAATAGTTGAGCACCTGGGCTCCTTCCTCGTAGCGCTTGCCGGCCCTGGGCAACAGCACGTCGGCGCACAGAGCGCGAAAATCGGCATTGTCCTTGCTCACCGCCAGCTCGTGCTCCTTGACAATGCGTCCGATCATCAGACAACTGCGCAGGCTGGGGTGGCGGGTCAGATCCAATTTGCGGCGAAAAGCGCGGACGATGTGGACGATCTTGAGCGCATCAGGGGCAGAGAGACCGATGCGCGCGGTGAGGATCTCCTTTTCGGTCTCGATATCCGGCTCGCCGATATCGATGGTGATCATCCGATCCAGCAGCGCATCCTGGGCCTTGTGAACTCCGGTGTATTCCTCTGGGTTGGAGGTGAAGATGGCCCGGAACTGGGGATGCACCCGCAGATACTCCGAGCGGTTGCTGTCCGGCGGCAACACCAGCAGCCTCTCTTCCAAAGCGCTCAGGAGGGCGTTGTTGGCCTCCGGGCGGGAGCGGTTGAACTCGTCGTAGATGAGGGTGAACCCCTCGCGGCAGGCCAAGGTGAGGCGGGCATCCACCCAGCGCTGCTGCACATCCTCCTCCGTCTTCACCACCGAGTGGATAAAGTTGTCCACCACCCGCCGATGGGTAAAGCCGGTGCGCCCCCCGATCAGGTCGGAAGAATCGAAGCGATCGTCGCCGTAGATCAGCATGATGGGACGGCCCAGCAGGCTAGCCAGATGCATCGCCAGGGTAGTCTTGCCCGTGCCCGAAGGGCCCCGCAGATGCACCGCAAAACCCGATTGCAGATAGCGCAAAGCGCGGCGGGTAATCCGCTCGATGTAAGGAGTGTTTACGAACTGGCGGGGACGCGCCTGCAGAACCGTGGCCATAGCAATACCCAACTCTCAATTGCCTTGACGCTCTTGCCTCGACTATAGCGGCAACGGTCTTCTTGCGCTCACAGGTGTTAGGCCGGGATCAGATGGCAACCGTCGCTGACACCATACGCCGCAAGGTGGCCAGGATCTCGGAGGGATCCACCCCCAGATCCACCGCACCGCGGGCCAGCAGATCCCGCACCCGCTCCCGATCCCCGATCACCTGCAGCAAAGTTAGATCGGGAGCCTGCGCTTGCAGGTTGGTTACATAGTTGTTGACGTAGGCCATGATGCGATCCGAACTTGCCTCCTGCGGGGGCGCGGGCCGAACTGGAGCAGGTTCAGGTGGTGGCGGAGTCACCACAGGCTGAGGGGGAGGAGGAGCCGCCTCTTCTGAGACCGCAACCACAGGCTTTGGCAGGGAAACCTCAGCCGAAACCGTTTTCGAGGCATTGGCCGAGCTCTCAGACTTTTCACCTTCCAAGCCCTCAGAAGGGATGATGGGTTGGGCCTCTGGGATCCCATTCCCCCAGACCTGCTCGTGCAACGCCCTGCGGAAAGCCGCCAAAGCTTGCCGCAGAGCCTGGGCCTCTGCCCGCTGATCCTGAGCGACCTGAGCCAGCTCCTGCCGCGCGAGCTGCTGCAAAGCCTGTACCCGCTGCCGCAACTCAGCATAAAAAGACTGGCGAGCTTGTCGAGTTTGGCCGGCCATGGTCTGCCGGGCCTGTGCACAGGTGCTCAGCAATCTCCCCACCGTCGCTGTCAAGTTGGCTTGAAAAGTCTGCAGCTCCTGCTGCTGGGCCTGCGATTGGGCGGCTCGCTCTTGAGCCATGCGGGAGAGAAGCTCCGCCACCGCTTTGACCCGCTGGGCCACAGCCTCCATGCGAGAATGCTCGTCCAAGGCCCGCTGCGCCGCCCGGCTCTGGTTGAAGCTCTTCAGTTGCCTACGGGTTTGCTCCCTCTGTTGCCGGATTGCCTCTTGTCGTTCCCGGCGGCGTTGCTCCAGCTCGGCTATCAGAGCTCGGTGCTGCTCCAGACGCTGCTGCCGGGATTGACTGAACAAACTTTGATTCTGGGCCACCCGTTGGTTGTGGGCCATGGCCCACTGTTCCCGCAAACTCATGGCGCTCCCTCTCTCCTGTTGGTTTTTACTTTGACACTCCCACCGCCTAAAGGCGGGGGATTCTTACGCAGTCCACAAAAGAACCCGTAATGGCGTTGTCAAAGCGCCTCTAGACAGTTCCTTCACGCAAAGCCCCAAGGTTCTGCTGACTTTCTTAAGCAGGTTGGCGGCAGCATTTGCCTCAGCGTTGACCAACCACCCCTTTGCCGTTTGGTACAGGCCCCGCTTGACACGCTTTCCAGAGGGTCTCCACCCGTCGGGTTTTTCACCATAACTAGGTAGCCCATCTCCATCTAGGAAGCTTGCCTGCGAGCTGTACGCCTCCTCTACCTCAATAAATTCAATGCCATAATGCTGACTACCCTTTTGTGTGGGTCAGGGGCACTACGGCCTTTTTCCCTTCTCCCAGATAGCTGGCTTCGGCACTTGCGTGGCAATGCAAACCGGCAGGCCGCACAAGTCCTCCACCTGGGAGCGGGAATAGCCGGGCTGTTGGTCGGTCAAAGTTGGCCAGAACTGAGCAAAGCGAGGCAGAGACTCTACCCTGGTCCCTGCCTCACTAGCCACCTGCTTCGACAGGACTGCCAAGCCATAGCGGCTGCGGGAGGCAGCTGCCGCCTCTTTACAAGTGGCTGAAGACGGCCAGACTTAGACGGCAGGGGCAGCAGCAGTAGCCGTCAGGCCCACCGCCTCGGCGTATTTCAGGTAGGTTTCCACCGAAGCCACGACAACGCGAGCTTCAATGGCCAACAGCTCGATCCCCACCAGAGAAACCCGCACCCAGGCATCGACCACGATCCCTTTGTCCAAAATGCGGTCGATCACTTCGGCCAGGCTGGAAGAAGAGTTCACTTTCTCAACTGCCATGACGATCTCTCCTGCACTGATGATGGTTGGATGGTTGAAGACGAATCGGCGGCAAAATTGCAGGTTGGAAGGGATCCTAACCTTGGATCGGCCCCCTGGGGTAACACCCGCCCCTTGTATCACCCCAGCCCCATTGTGCTGGCTTTTTTCGGGGAGAACACCCGTAGATTCGCTTAAAAAACGTGACGGGCTGACAAGAGTCGCCGTCTCCTCCGAGCGCCACCCCGCCTTCATAGTACCCGCTGGTAGAGAAAATGGGTCAAAGGGTGAGAGCGTCCCGGGGAGAGGCCCTCAAGTCAGGGTGCGGGCCGGCAGGGATCCCCTATACTGAGAGCAGTGCGCTTGCCGACATGCCGTCCTTCCGCTGGCCAAGAGGGCTGCTGTGACCGAGTTCAACACCGGGATCCCAAGCGTGCGTCGCCTGCAGCGGGTGATCCGGGATCGGGAAATCGTTGAGGTTAAGCTCAATACCGGCGATGTCTTCGTCGGCCAGTTGCGCTGGCAGGATCCCGACTGCCTTTGTTTGGCCGACGCTGAGGGACAAGAATCGCTGCTGTGGCGCTCCGCCATCGCCTTCGTCAAAGTCAGACCTCCCTCCTAAACCCAAACCCCTGCAGCCCTTGGCCGTCGCTGGCTTCCCGGCGGCAAGGGTTTCTTTGGCGCACCTATCGACAGCTCTGGCCAAAGCCCCCGGCGAAAAGGCTATGATTCAGCAAGAAGTGTGAAAAAATTTACCCTCCTCCCCTCTAGCCATGTCAACCGGCCCCATCGAGCTTGCCCTGCAACCTGTCGCCCAGCGGCATAACCACTACAGCCGCGAGGATTTTTTTCGCTTCGACCGCTCCCAGGGATCCCTAGTAGACTGGACGGGCGCGCGCAACGTCTTGGTAAGCGAGGATTTTATCCTAGGTTTGCAACAGGGCCTGGAAGAAGAAGTGGGGGATGCCTCGGCCTCCTTGATGTACACCATTGGCCGCGAGTGGGGCCGCAACGATGCAATCCACTTCTCCCACTGGTTTGAGGAAGAGTATCGGCGCAAACCCAAGCAGAGCCACCTGATGTTCCTCTTGGAAACCTGGTGGTGGCCCTTGACCTCGCAAGGCTGGGGGCGCTGGGAGGTGGAGACCGAGAGCCGGCGGCAGGGGTTTATTTTTATCAACCTCTTTGACTCCGCCGTGGCCCGCACCCTGGGGGATGTGGGCAAGCCGGTTTGCCATCTCTACGCTGGCTTATTTGCCGGGTTTTTCAGCGCCATGGTGGAACGGCAGCTCAACTGCATCGAGATCCAGTGCTACTCCATGGGAGAAAGCTACTGTAAGTTTTTGCTCGGCAGCAAAGATCGCATCGATGCGGCTGCCTTTTGGCTCAACGAAGGGGCCAGCGCCAGCGAAATTGCCCAAAAGTTGCGCTCCGGTCAAGGAGTGACCAAGCCATGACAGCAGAGGTTTTTCTGGAAGAATCGGTGCAGAGCTTTTTTGCTCGCCTGAATTGGGATAACCGCCCTCTGCAAGACCCCTCGCTGCCCATGCCTTTTGTACGGGTGCGAGAGCATTTTGCCTCCATCCCCTGGACGGGGGATCCCCTGGCTTTGGCGGCCCGTTCCTTGGGATCCCTCTCGGCAGCGCTGCCGCCCCAGCCTGAAGAGGAACCGATTACTTTGGCCGATTTATTCAGCCTGTTTTGAACGCCGACACCCGCTGAGCACCCACCAACACTTTGGAGAAGTGAGATGGTGAGCCCACTGGAGCAGATGCTAATTGAGGCCGAGGCCCGCTACCTCACGCCGGAGCAACTGGAGCAGCTCAAAGCCTATGTGCTCGGCTGGCCAAAGCGGCTGCACGTGTACCGGGTCGTACGGGAAGGGGAGAGCCAGATGGTGAGCCGCACCCTAGACACCCTTCAAAAGGAGATGCCCAATCTTTCTCCGCAAACGGTAAACCTGTGCCGGCGGCACCTGCTCCTGTTGCTGCGTCAGAGCGCCCTGGCCATGTTGCTGCAGGACGAAAACCTCTTGAAGGAGCGGCTGATCGAGTGGATGGAAGAGGAGGTGCGCCTGTACGAGCTGCAGAGCGTTTATGAGGTAGTCCATCGGACTTTTCAGCAAGAGCTTAGGGATCACCTAACTCCCGGCGAACTGGAGTTCATCCGCCCCTGGATCACCCAGGTGCAGGCAGCTTTGCTCTCTTTAAACGGCCTCAAATCCGCCTAGAACCTTCCCCACCGCCTTTTGGTAACTTAACGATACTGATAACCCAGGGATCCCCTATGGCCAGCACCCCCCCCATCCCCAGCAGCCTCGCCGACTTTGACCCCTACACGCCTGTTTTGGCCAACTATTACGCGCCCAGCGCCTATCTGCAAGGCGATCTGGAGTCCGGTTTGCTGGAAAGTCGCCACGGCGACCGGCTCTTGGCCCTTCCAGAAGCATTGCTACGAGGCATCTACACCGGCTTGGAATACGAGACAGGGCAGGCCGCCCGCCTGGTATTGCGCAACTGTGGCCGTATGTGGGGCAAAGAGTTTTTCCGCCGCTTTGCCCAGGAGCTCTCCGACTACTACCAGAAGCCTTTGTCCGAGCTGGAGATGGGGCTCTTTTTACAAAATCTCAAACAAGCCTGGAAGACCCACGGCTGGGGGCTGATCGACATCGACTGGACCTACAAAAATCAGGGGGTGCTGGTGGTGTCGATCCGCAACTCTCCCTTTGCCGCTGCCACACCCCCCCACTTCAAGCGCCCGATGGGCTTTTTGGAGGCAGGGCTGTTGGCCACCTGGTTTAGCCAGCTGACCGGCCAGGATCTGGGCTGTGTGCAAACCACCAGCGAGGCTTTGGGAGCGAAGAGCAACTTGTTTATCTTGACCGCTGCCGCCCGCCTCAAGGAAGGAGAGGCCTGGGTGGACTCCGGCCTCAGCCACGACCAGATCCTGGAGAAGTTGTTACAGCCCGCCCCGTAACCAGATCCAGCAGCGGGATGGGATCCCGTCGGGACGAGTCTGTATAATTCTCTGGAAGCAGGACGAGCTCAAGCGCTTGAGGGTGTAGCCATTGGGGTGGCGGGTCAGAGCAATCCGAGGGGCCATCACCGTTCCGGCAAACACTGCCGAGGCCATTGGCGCTGCGGTGAACGAGCTACTGGACGCCCTGGAACATCGCAACGCCATCAATCCGGCGGAGTTGGTGAGCGTCATTTTCTCCGTTACCCCCGATCTCAACGCGGCCTTTCCTGCCCAATTTGCCCGCCGCCGCCCCGGCTGGGAGTTGGTGCCTCTGTTGGACGTGCAACAAATGGACGTCAACGGCGCTCTGCCCCGTTGTATCCGCGTTTTGATCCAACTGAACACCCCGCTGGCCCAGGCTGAGATGCACCACGTCTATCTGCGAGGTGCCCGCGAGCTACGGCCTGATCTCAGCCCAGTTTAGGAGGATAGCTTCTCGCGCAGCCGAGCCTCCCACTGTTGCAGTTGCTCCTGGAGAGCGGCCATCTCCGCTTCGCGACGGCTCAGCTCTTGACTTTGCCGGGTCAAAGATTGACGCCAGCTTTCGATCTCCGCCAGGTCGGCCAGGCTGCGGGCCTGCGAGAGGCTGTGCAACATCTCCACCAACTTCATCGCCGCCTCTTCCACCCGCTGCACCTGCCGATTTTCCGCAAGCTCAACCAGCAGCAATACCCCCACGTTGTAGGAGGCTGCCTCCTTAGAGGTAACCCGTTCTGGCTGGCGAAGCGGCGCCCAAACCCCACCCTCGGCTTGCTGGGCCAAGAGCTGCAGCTCCGCCTGGCCAAAAAGACTTTTCTTGTCTACCCGCGCCAGATACAGCATGAAGCCTACTGGAATGTACAGGCCATCCTAGCACCGATCCCCTTCCTTTGAGGGATCCTGCCCTAAAACCGGGATGGTTGTCCCTGGGAGGATCGATGTTAAGATCGGCTGCGAAATGGGTAAGGCCTGACGCCTTCCTGTTTTCAGCAGTTTAGGGATCCCTGGCATGTTTCTCACCCAAAGCCCCTATTTTTTGATGGCAGCGCTGGTGGCAATTGCCAGTGGGGCTATCTTTGCGGTTCGGTTCATCAAGCGAGAGGCTTCCGCAGAGTCGGATGTGATTTTCGCCACGATGGGCCTGATCTATTCCATCAGTTTGCTTCTGGAGGGTCAGCGGCTCATCCCGTTGCTGTTTTTTGCCCAGGTGCTGCTGGCGGTGATAGCTGGCTGGTTTGCCTTCGAAACCTTCCGATTGCGGATCCTCTTGAACGAAAAGGTACGGCAGGGGGGTGGAGTGCGTCCGGTCGTGGGGCCCCGGGGCTTTAGCCGCACCTATCCACCCGATGGCTATGCCCAGACGCGCAGCGTTTCCACGCGGCCTAGCGGATCCCGCATTCGCGACACCTCCTCCGCCAGCCGCTCCATTCCTGAACGCAGCGAGGAGCCAGCTCGTCGCCCGCGGCCCCAACTGACCAGCGATACCCGTGTGCGCCCCCGCCCTCGCCCGGCAGCGGAGGAGTATTACGAGGAGCAAGAGACCCGCTTCCGTCGGGACACCGAGGACGATGAGCCGGATCCCTCTCGCCGCTCGGCTGTCGAGGACTATCCCGAGGATGTGCAGGAAGAACGAGGCACAGTCACCCGCCGTCGTCCCCCCCGTCTGCCTCAAGACCAGGGTGAGAGCTACGTTGAGGAAAAACCTCGTCGTCCTTCCCGCCGTGTTGTCGAGGTGGAATCGGTGGAAGTGCAAGAGGCGGAGCCAGACGAGTACGAAGATGATTTGTTCTGACCTCACCCTCAAGCCGTCCTGGCCTGAGGGCTGCTCCTGCTGAGGCAACTCCCAACCGCCTTGCTCCCGGAGATATCCTAGGCCGGTTGGAGAGGGCCGTAGCTATCCTTGATCCCCAGGAAGAGTCGGTGCTCAGCCTGTGTTGCGCATACCGGCGGCGATGCCGTTGATGGTGAGCAGAGCTCCCCGCAGCAGCTCGGCGCGGTTGTACTGGGTGTTGTGGAAATGGGATTTTTGCTTGCCACGCAGGCGCTTGAGGAGCGAGACCTGGATAAACCCGAGGGGCACGATTGAACGGTTGCGCAGTTGCACCGAGCGCTTCAGATAGGGGTCGTTCTCCAACAGCTCCTTGTGTCCTGTAATTTTCAAAACCATCTCCCGGGTGCGGTACATCTCCTGGGCAATGAGCTCGAATAGCTCCATCGCCCGCTCCAGGCGCTCGGGGGAGCTCATCTCTCGCACGTAGTGGCGGGCAATTTGCAGATCCGCCTTGGCCAGGGTCATCTCCACTTTGGAGATCACCATGCGGAAGAAGGGCCACTCGCGGTAGAGATGCTGCAGGTGGTTGAGGTTGTGTTCGCCTTTAGCCGCGTATTCCTCTAGAGCGGTGCCCACTCCATACCATGCGGGCAAGAGAAAACGGCTCTGTGTCCAACTGAATACCCAGGGAATGGCCCGCAGGGATCCGATATCTTTCGAGTTGCCGCTGCGGCGAGCTGGGCGGGAGCTAATCTGCAGTTGGCTGATCTCTTCGATGGGGGTGACCTCGTGGAAAAACTCGACAAAGCCTTCCTGCTCGTAGACCAGGTTGCGGTACACCTGGCGAGAGCGCTCTGCCAGCGATTCCATCAGGCGCGACCACTCGTGCAGGTCGTTGGGGTAGGTGCGCAGCAGGCTCGCCTGGATGACGGCGCTGGTAACAGTTTCCAGGTTAAAAATGGCCAGATCCTGGAGAGAGTACTTAGAGGCCAACACCTCTCCCTGCTCAGTAATCTTGATGCGGCCCCCCACGCTGCGCCCCGGCTGGGCCAAGATCGCCTCGTAGGCCGGCCCTCCCCCGCGCCCCACCGAGCCACCCCGGCCATGGAAGATCTGCAACTTCACCCCATAGGACTCGGCCACCGCCTGCAGCCGCTGCTGGGCTTTGTAGATCTCCCAGTTGCTGCTTAGAAAGCCAGCGTCCTTGTTGCTATCCGAGTAGCCCAGCATCACCTCCTGTAGGTTTTCCTGCTGGGCCAGGTACTGGCGATAGAAGGGGATCTCCAACAACTGCCGCAGCACCTCTGGCGCCCCCTTTAGGTCTTCAACGGTCTCGAACAACGGCACCACCGCCAGGGATCCGCGCCCGCTGATGGGATCGTAAAGGCCCACCTCCTTAGCCAGCAGCAGCACCTCTAACAGATCGCTCAACTGGCGGCTCATGCTGATCACGTAGGTTTGGCACATGGCCATGCCAAATTCCTGCTGCAGCCGGCGCAGGGTGCGAAAGGTGGCAATCAGCTCCGCCGCTTTATCGGAAAAGGGAGCTTCTAGAGGGATGAGGGGCCGGCGGGTTTGCAGCTCCCGCAGGAGAAAAGCTGTTTTTTCCTCCTCCGTCATCTCGCTGTAGGGCCGCGGCAAGATCCGCAAGTACTCGAAGATCTCGGTGAGAGCGGCCTCGTGGTAGCTGCTGTCTTGGCGGATATCCAGGTGGGCCAGATGGAAGCCAAAGACCTGCACCTGGCAAATGAGGTGATCCAACTGGCGGCAGGAGAGGCCACTGTTTTTCAAGCTGCTCTGAATAAGCTGCAAGTCGGCCAGAAATTCTTCTGCATTGGCGTAGGCGTTGTCCAGAGGGGGCGGGACAGGCAGGCAAGCGGAGTCGGCCAAATTGCGGTTGCGCTCCCGCGTCAACTCCAGCCGCCGCTGGATGTAGCTGAGCTTGAGCCGGTAGGGCTCTTGGCGATATTGCAGCGAAAAGGACTCGTAAACCTCGGGCATGCGGCGGCGATCCTGCTCAAGGACATCCAGCAACTGGCTGTCCACATCCCCCCAGTGCAAAGAGACGCTCAGGGTTTTGGTGAGGGCCTTCACGGACTCGATGTACTTGCCCAAAATCAGGTTGCGCTGGTAGCGGGCCGTTTGCCAGGTAACGTCGGCAGTGACGGAAGGGTTGCCGTCCCGATCCCCGCCCACCCACGAGCCGAAGTTGCAAAAGCCTGCCGGCGGTGGCTCGACGCTGGGAAAGGACTTTTTCAAGCTGCGGCTGAGGTACTCATGCAGCAGAGGGATAGCCTGAAACAAAACCTCTTCAAAATAGTGCAAGGTGTAATCGACTTCGTTCAGAACGGTCGGTTTGGACTGATGCAACTCGTCGGTGCGCCACCAGAGCAGAACCTCCTCCGCCAGTTGTTCTCTCAACATCTGGGCCTGCAGAGGGTGAGACTGCTCTGCCCAGTCCAGTTGGCTGAGCAAGTGGGAGAAGGCCCGTTGCTTTTCGCGGATGGTGTGGCGGACGATCTCGGTGGGGTGGGCGGTGAACACCAGGCGGATGTGCAGCCGCTCCAGCAGCCGGCGCAGCAGTCCCGGCGGCACCCCCTGAAGCCGCAGGTAAGGGAACAGACGTTCAAATTTTTCGTTTTCCCGCACGGTGCGCTGCTGGCTGTCCACCATGCGCATATCTGAGTCTTCTGCCCGTTCGTAGTGCTGTTCAACAATGTTGATCAACTGAAAGAACAAAGCGAAGGCGCGGGCCGTTTGAATGGCTGCATCAAGGCTGAGATGCTCGACAATTTGTAGTACTTCCGGGATGGGGTACTCCAAGGCCTGCCCTTCAGGGGAACACATGGAGCGCAGCCGCTGCAACAGATCTACCAAAGGCTGCCCGCACTCCTGCAGGATTACGGCTTCCCAAAGTTCTTCCACCATTTGCAGGCGGCGATTCAACAGGTTGTTCCTGCGGTCGAGCGCTTCATCCACGGCGAGGGCACGGGCCAAGGGATCCCGTTCCGCCAGTGGAGGGGCCTCCTTCAGGCCGTTGGCAGAACCCACTGCCCGCTCTGCAGTCGTCAGGTGGGAGGAAGAGGTCATGAAGGCAGCTCCTAGAACAACCATCCCAATATTAGAGCCTGTTCGCTGGAAGCGCAGATTACTCTTGGAGGAGAGCTGTCTCGGCAGCATGGCCAACTCTCCCCCTGTTTGCCCAGGGATCCCTAGAGGCGGCTACGAATAACAAATGAGTAGTTGCTGCCGGGCTCTAGTAAGTAATCCGATTTCTCCAAAAAACGGCTCAAGGGATCGCAAATCAAGGCCCGCCCTACAGAGGGTTCCACCTTCAGCTCCCCGGATCGAAAGCGCCAGCAAAAGCGCCAAACCCAACCGTTGGCGTTGACTTCCCCTTCAATGGCGCCCTCCTGCCAGGAGCGGCGGGTAATTTGTACATGGGCGGTGGTCTGCGGCAGTCGGCTCATCCAGAACCTCCCGACGGGATCCCCTGTAAGGTAGCGCGCAAACCCCTCTCCGAGAAGTCGAAGATGGGCGATGAGGGGCTAGATAGATGCTAGGTGGAAAGGGATCCCGTTAATTGGATGGTTCTCTTGCCGAGGATAAAAGCAAGCCCCCCGTGGGGGGGCTGTTTCTTCAGCTCCTGAGGCCGGTATTGATATAGAAACTATTGAGCGGCAGTTGCCAGAGCCTTGGAAGATTTTTTCTCCGGCTTCTCAGCCGCAACCTGCGCTAGCAAAGCCCGTAAGCTGGGAAAGAGAAAGTGATTTTCTTCGACATATTGCGCGCCGAATAGTCCCTTCTCCGCCCAGAAAAATCGGTCTATCGTGTGCTCGTTTCGCCGAACCAGAATCAGCGCAGGCGGCTGAATAGAGTTTTCCTGTATGTATCTCCGGGCGGCGGTTACAGACTTTTCTTCGCCGCTATCTAATTTAAATTGAGGAATATAATCTAAAATTTTGCGCCCCTCCAAACGACGGCGGCTCTTACGCTTTCTTCTCCTGACCAATGTCAGCCTCCTGTAGAAGGATTACAAGACAACCTTAAAAAATATATCAGCAATACCTAAGAAAATCAATAACTTCTACCGGCTTTTGTTATCATCCTTTACAGAAATAACAAAGGACAACGAACGTCCTCCTCCACGAGCGGAAAAGGAAGGCAACTTACCTCTGTCTCCCCTCCAAGAACTTTGCCGGGAAACTGCTTATTCAGTTGAAAAATAAACCCTTTCTCCCCGGAAGGGAGCAAAGAGAAATAGGGTATCGATTAGCTCTGATGCCTGCGAAGAAAGTCAACTGCCAGCGCAGGAGACTCCCTTCCGATCTGGCCTCTGAGCTAGCATCGACAATAAGGAACGCTCAACAGAACACATACCTAAACCCAGGTACGGGCAACTCCCCTTAGTGGGGATTAGGGTTGGCCAATTGCAACTGCGCAAACCTAGAGCAGCTTCACCAAAAGGAATACTCGCGGGGCGAGCAGCCTTTGGAGAGGGTACTACGACTGTACAACCAATTTTCCGTTTCTACAATATGTCCAGGATAGGTTTCCCGTACTGCGTTAAACCCTTAGACGGCAGACAGACCTCTTGCTACTCTGGCTTCAGGGATGACCTGAGCCATAAGGGTTCCGGTCGGTCTCAGGTAGAAGCTGCAGGAGCCCCGCTTCGTACTCCCTTCCATCCCCCCGCCTCCCTGCCCCTGGTATGCGGGGGGTTGGGGGGGAAGGGAGGCGGTCGGAGCCGGGTAGTTTACTCTAGGTCGAGGGAGTTTTGGGCATGAGGAAATTCGCGTTGCTGGTGAGTCTGGGATTGATTCTGGGATCCCCGCCGCTTTGGGCGCAGGAGGCAACCCCGCTCCCCAGTCCTGCTGCAACTCCTTCTGCGGCTACAGGGGGGGCTCCCAGCCCGCAAGCTTCCCCAACTCTAACCCCAGAGCAAGTTACCGATGCTCAGGTGGAGCAGTTGGTGCAGATTCTGTTGGAATTGGATCCTTTGATCCGGGAAGCCAGCGCTCAGTTGCGAGAGACCCAGAACGAAGAAGAGTACGAGCAGATCATGCAGCGCACGGAAACCCAAGCCAGCCGCATTGTCGAGAAGCAGGGGCTGACGGTGGCCGAATATCGCGAGCTGATGACCTTGGCCAACGAAGATCCCGTTTTGAACCAGCGAGTGCGGGCCCGCTTGCAAAAAGTGATCGAAGAAAGGGAATCCTCTGCTTCTCCCCAGCCAGCCACCCCGACGCCTAGGCCCTAGGCTGAGCTGACTGCTGTTGGCCGGAGACAGAAAGAAGCCGGGGCAACCGCAAGGTAAAACAAGTGTGGTCGGCCTCGCTGTTAAGGTAGATTTTCCCTTGCAACAAGTTTACCCGTTGTTGCACAAGGGCCAAGCCCAACCCTGTCCCTCCCCGCCGCCGGGGATCCGAGCTGGGCACGCGGTAAAACTTCTCAAATACCCGCTTTTGTTCTGCAGGGGGGATGATGATGCCGGTGTTGCCAATTTGGATTTCCAGGTGAGGAGGAGCGCTGGTGACCTGTAGGTTAATCCGGTGCTGGGCAGGAGTAAATTTCCCGGAAAGCGCCGTAAAGCCCCTATCTTTGGGCAGGGGATATAAGGCGCTTTCTGGTAACCCCGTTAGCGGGTCGGGGGCCAAACTCTACACTTGGGGTACTGAGCAACTTTTTGGCAATCTTCCCGCTCCCGTCTCTCCAGGATGAGATCCTAGAATTGGAGTCTTCTAGGATCTTTTCTGGGACTTGAGGATGAAAACTCCGCCTGAAAGGCCCGCCCCCAAAGTCCAGGCGGGATCTCTGCGAGCTGCGCTGAGCATTGCGCTGTTTCTGTTCTTACTGGCGCTGGTTTCCTACTTGAGCCTCAACTTCGTGCTGGCCTTGGTGGACAAGCTCAGCTAGCCACTCCCTGAGGCGATTCCTCGGCGCGGATCTGCCGATAGCCCTTTGTCTTCGGCAGCAGGAAAGATACAATGGATTTACAGGGCTTAACACCTTTTCTCAGTTTCTACGCTCCCCATCATGAGCCCCCTCTCATGGCTGAGACCATTTTCTTGGTTCGCAGGTTCGCCGGGATCCGCTGGGCCTTATCTTGAGTCTCAACCTGCGCTGACTTGGCCCCGCCGGGATCTGGGCTGGAGGCGCTGGCTGCGGTACCTGTATCTGCGCCTGTTGCGAATGCAATCCTCCCCCAAAGAAATTGCCCGCGGCCTGGCGGCGGGAGTTTTTGCGGGTTGTTTTCCCATCTTCGGCTTTCAAACCCTGGTGGCCCTGCTGTTGGCCGTTCCTTTGCGGGGCAACAAGCTGGTGGCGGCGGCAGGAACTTGGGTGAGCAACCCCCTCACCTATGTGCCGATCTATGCCTTTAACTACCGGGTGGGGGAATGGCTGCTGGGATCCCGAACAGCCTTTGCCACTTCGGAACTGGTGGTAGCTCAGAACTGGATGCAGTGGGGCCTGGAGGTGTCGGCCACACTCTTGGTGGGCTGTGCGTTTGTCGGGTTTTGGGGCGCCCTCGTTAGCTACTTTCTGGGGCTGTGGCTGGTGGAGTGGATCCGCCGGCGGCGGAGAAGGGGCCGGGTCTCCTGTGAAGGGATGTAGGGCGGCTCAAAAGGCCCAACCCAAAGCTGAGCTAGGCCGGGATCCCTGCCGCCTCAGACTTCGGAGATGGATCCAACTTCAGAGAACAGAAGGGTTTGACGATGGAAGATATGCGATCGCTATTAACCGATCTCAGCCGCCGCTCTCAGCGATGGGGGGAACAGTTGGGATCCGCCTTGCAGACGGGCATGAGCCAGCTTACCCAAGCTCCTCAGCCGATTGTGTTGCTCTCGTCGCGGGAGCTGGAGAAGATGCGACGGGCCTGCCGCCTGGCTGCGGATCTGCTCAAGCACCTGGAGCCGATGGTGCAGCCGGGGGTCACCACCCAAGAGCTTAACGACGAGGCGGAGCGCTGGACGCGGGCCCACGGGGCCAGGAGCGCCCCTCTGGGCTACCACGGCTTTCCCAGGTCCATCTGCACCAGCGTCAACCACGTTGTCTGCCACGGCATTCCCAGCCCCAAGCAGGTCCTGCGGGAAGGGGACATTATCAATATCGATGTCACCCCCGTTTTGGATGGCTACCACGGCGACACTTCCAAAACGTTCTTTGTCGGGCAGCCTTCCGAGCGGGCGCGGCGTCTGGTGGAGGTGGCGGAAGAGTGCCTGCGGCGGGGCATTGCCGCCGTGAGGCCAGGCGGCAGAGTTGGGGATATTGGGGCTGCTATTCAAGAGTACGCCGAGTCCCAGGGCTACAGCGTGGTGCGGGACTTTGTCGGCCACGGGGTAGGACGGCAGTTCCACACGGCGCCCCAGATCCCCCACTACGGCGAACGGGGGAAGGGGGAAAAACTCCGCCCCGGCATGGTGTTTACCATCGAGCCGATGATCAACGAAGGCACGTGGGAGGTGAAGGTGCTTGCAGACGGGTGGACTGCTGTGACGGCAGACGGCAAGCTCTCCGCCCAGTTTGAACATACGGTTGCCGTTACCGAAACCGGCGTGGAGATCCTGACCCTACCCTCCTCCGGCCCTTGAGCAGGTATGAATAGCGCTAGCGTTGCCGATCCCCGCCTGCGTCTTTCCTCTGAGAATCTGCTGCTGCTGCTGGCGGCAGCGGCGGGGCTGGGCACAGGTTTGTTGGTGATCGGGTTTCGCTATCTCATCGGCTGGTGTCGCTATCTTTTGCAGGATACTCTCGTCGACAGCATTGTCAGGGCTGCGCAACAACACGGCCTGTTGCTGCTGGGATCCTGGGCAACCATTTTGGCGCCGCTGCTGGGGGGTCTGTTGATCGGCACCCTGGGGGTGGTTCTGCCTTTCCCCAACCTCAGCCTCTCCAGTTTGGTGAGTGCCAACCGGCCTCTCGCCCCTTGCCCAGAATGGATCCCACTTAAGCTGGTGGCTGCCGCCGTCTCGTTGGGGGCGGGAGCTGCGCTTGGGCCGGAGGCCCCCAGCGTGGAAAGCGGGGCCCTACTGGGATGCCTGCTGGGGCAAAACCTGCGCCTTGCGCGGGAGCGGGTGCAACTGTTGATGGCCGCCGGGGCGGCGGCGGGGCTGGCGGCGGGGTTTAACGCGCCGATTGCCGGGGTGTTTTTGGCGCTGGAGCTGGCTTTGGCCCGCACGTTCACCACTTCTGCCGTCAGTGTGGTGGTGTTGGCAGCGGTGGTGTCGGCCCTGATTGCCCAGGTGGGGCTGGGGGCGCAGCCGGCCTTTTTGCTGCCGACCATTACGCAGCCGGCTTTTGTCTTGCCCGCCTACGAGCTGCACAGTCTGCTGGAGGTGCCCCTCTATTTGGGTTTGGGCCTTTTGGCCAGCTTGGTCTCCATCGCCTTCGGCTATGCACTGGAATGGGTCAAGCACCTGTTCGGCAGTGGCCCCCTGGCGGCCTGGCCAGCCTGGAGCAAGCCGATTCTGGGCGGTGGGATCCTGGGCTGTGTCGGCCTGGGGATCCCGTTGGCCCTGGGGGTGGGCTACGAGACCATTGAGTCGATCTTGCAGGGGGTGCCCTTTTCCCTCGGCCAGCTTAGCTTGCTGTTGCTGGGCAAGGTATTCCTCAGCGCGGTGAGCGTGGGCAGCGGCTTTGTCGGGGGAACCTTTGCCCCGGCTTTGTTCTTGGGAGCGGTGCTGGGGGCAGGCTACGGCCAGGTGGTGGGAAAGGCTTTGCCTGCTATTGCCCTCTCTCCCCCTGCCGCCTACGCCATGGTGGGTATGGGGGCGGTATTGGCGGCCAGCGTGCGGGCTCCCCTGACGGCCATTCTGCTGCTGTTTGAGATGACGCGGGACTACCACATCGCCTTGCCGGTGATGGCGGCGGTGGGCCTGAGTATCTGGCTGACGGAGCAGTTGCACCCGCCGGCCATCTACCCCTCCGCCCGTCGCAGGCAGGAGCCGAAGGGCCTGACGGTGCAAGAGGTGATGGTGCCCCCTTCTCTGCTGCTACCCCAGGATACGCCCCTGCGGGAGGCGCTGGAGCGCTTGCTGCAGCAAAAGTGCCACAGCGCTTTGGTGGTGGACGGGCAAGAGCGGCTGCGGGGCATTCTCACCCTGGAAGACCTGGAGCGGGCCCTGGCCCACAAGCAGGCCGGGGAACTGGCCGAGCTGACGGTGGAGCAGGTCAGCCAGTCGCCTGTGCTCACCACTTTCCCCGACGAAGCCGTGGCGGTGGCCGCCGAGCCGCTGTACGAATACGATTTGCGCCAGTTGCCGGTGGTCTCGCGGGAGGATCCGGAGCATGTGGTTGGCCTCTTGGATCGGGAGCGGGTGTTGCTCTCCCAAGAGATCGAATCTGTGCGGCAAGTCCTCGAGCCGGAAGTTCCTGCCCCAGGTGGGGTCGAAAACGGGATCCCTGCCCAGCCCACTCCCTCTTCCCCTGCGCCGGCAGACTAGGGATCAGCGCTGCCGCAGCAGGGCGGAGGGGCATTCGTGTCGCAGAGGGCAGCGGCCACATTCGGGCATGCGCGCCTTACAGATGCGTTTGCCCAGCCGGATCAAGTTGACGTGCAGGGAATAGGCCTTGCCCGCCGGGATCCGCGGCGACAGTTGGGCAAAGGTGTCGTCGGGGTGTCTGGCCCGCACCAAGCCAAGACGGTTGGCCACCCGATGCACATGGGTATCCACCGGGCAGAGATCCCGGCCCAGGCCAAACAACAGCACGCAGGCGGCTGTCTTCAGTCCTACCCCCTTCAGGGAAAGGAGATAGGCCAGAGCGTCCGCGTCGTCCAGATCCCGCAAAAAGTCCAGGCTCAGGGATCCCTGTCGCTTGACAATGGCAGCCAGAATCTCCTGAATGCGGGCTGCTTTGAGTTGGGCCAGGCCCCCGGGACGGATCACCTGGGCCAGCTTGGTTGGATCAGCAGCTAAGACAGCTTCCCAGGAGGGGAAAGCGGCTTTGAGGGCGCGAAAGGCGCGGCTGCTATTGTGGTCGGTGGTGTTCTGGGAGAGGATCGTGCCCACCAATTCGTCCAAGAGGTCGGGATAGAGGGGCAGACCATCAGGGCTGCGAGGACGTTGGGGGATGCCAAAGCACTGTTCCAGGCGCGCCAACAGTGATTCCAGCACGACGGCGTTGGGGCTCGCCTCACCAGGACGAGGTTCCAGCCAGGCTGAAGTCTCCATGGCTGCGGCAGGCTCAGGCAGGCGGCGGGCAAGAGGATCCCGATCCAATCTCGGCTGTACCACGGCTGGCCCCTTGGGGGAGTTAACGGGCGGAATCTCGGCAGATCTCCTGGAGCAGGCGGGCAACTGCCTTGCTGGCAGCAGGAGGAGCTGTCGCCTTCAAGTTGGCGGCCATTTGGGCAACCACCTGGGGCTGAGCCAACCAGGCCAGGGCCGTCTGCCGCAGCAAGTCCAGATTCGCTTCCGATTCTCGCATGACCACTCCCCCGCCGCGACCCACAAAAGCCAGGGCGTTGTGGTACTGATGATCCTCGGCGGCAAAGGGGTAGGGGATCAAAATGGCCGGGGTGGCGGTGGCCCACAACTCCGCCAAGCTGAGAGCGCCAGCCCGGCTGATGGCAAAAGTTGCCCGCTGCAGCAAGGCGGCCACATCGGCGCGGAAAGGAAAAGCGCGGTAGCGGGGGTGGGAAGGGATCCCGACCTCACTGCCGCCGGTCAAATGCACAATCCACGCCCCTGCCTCCAACCAGGCGGGGGCACAGGCGGCAACCAGGCGGTTCAGGCCCCGCGCCCCCTGGCTCCCCCCCATCACCACAATCAAAGGATCCCCCTCTGGAATCGGCAGATCCGCGGGCAAGGGCTGGGGCTGATAGAACTCCGCCCGCACTGGCGTGCCCACCACCCGGGTAACTGCCCCTGGCAAATGCTCTGCCGTTTCCGCCATGCCCAGGGCCACCAGCCGGCAAAATCTTCCCAGCCAGCGGGTCACCTTGCCCGGAAGGCAGTTGGACTCGTGCAGCAACACCGGCACCCCCAGCGAGCGAGCTGCCAAGATGGTCGGGGCGGCGATGTAGCCGCCGGTGGTCAACACCACGTCAAACTGGCCTGAAGCCAGGATCTGCCGCACCTGCAGCGTTGCCCGCGCCAACTGAACCAGGGATCCCAGCTTCTGCCAGGGGGATCCCTGCCAGCCGGACATGGCCACTCGGTGCAGCGGGTAGCGGTCCGGCACCAGCTTCGCCTCCAGCCGCTGCGGCACCCCCAGCCACTCAATCTGCCAGGTGGGCAACTGCTCGACAACGGCCAGCGCCGGAAAGATATGCCCCCCCGTCCCGCTGGCCGCCACCAGCAGCCGTGGTGGTGAGGTGGGATCCCTCCTGTCTCCATTCACCCTAGGACTAGGACGGGGAATTGCTGTAGCCAACGTAGCGCAAAAGCGTGCCCCGCTGCCCCAAGATAAATCCTCGGTCGGGGCCAAAGAACTCGATGCTGTAGAAATTGGCGGGAATGTTGCTCAATTTCTTGGCCTCCTCCCAGGTTTTGCCGCCATCGGGGCTGTGGATCAGAGTGCCGCCGCCGCCCACCACCCAGAGGTCGTGGTCGTTCTGGTAGGCCGCATTTAGATAGCCAAAGCTGAGGGCACGCCCGGGTCGCAACGGCTTGGACCACTCGCCGGAGGTGAAGTCACTCGTGAAGGCGATCTCCGCGCCTTGGTTCAATTTCCAGGCGCTGCCGTTGGGGCCAAAGCCCATGTTCTGAATGCGGCGAGAGCTTTCCCGCGGATACGGCTTCCAGGATCGGCTTTCTGGAGTGTAGAGAAAGTAGAAGCTGCCCCGCGACGACACGGCCAGATACTCTCCTCCTGGGCCGCGGGCAATGTTTTTAATCGCCCCAATCGGCTCTTCCACCTGGGCATGCCAGGTCTGTCCTCCATCTTCCGTGCGGTAGATGGCCCCCACATTGGTTACCATCTCAGCCGCTCCAGGACCCAGGGCTTGGATTAGGATCGGCTCCCCCGGCAGTTGCTTGCTGAGACGAATGGATGTCCAGTCGGATCCCTCGTTGAGCGTGTGGAGGAGGATCCTCGGCTGCCCCACCACCCAGCCTTCTGCTCCGGCAAAGCTAATCGAGCTCAGATAGGCTTCCGGCTCCAGTGCCGTCAGCTTGCGCACCTGCCAGTGGAGGCCGCCATCCTGAGACTCCAACAGCGTCGCTTTATCGCCCACCAGCCAGCCATGAGAAGGGTTGGTGCCGGTGAAAGCAATGTCCAGCAGAATGTTCTGGGTGGGCACCTCGACTTGTTGCCAGGGCACCACCTTCATGTCCGGCATCCGCGCCGCCATCAGCAAGAGAGAGAAGGCAGCTAGCAGCACCAGTCTCCAGAGCTTAAGCATTTTGGCCATCACTCGACGAAATAGAAACTCATCAAAAACAAAAATCCCAGCGCCAACCCCAAGAAGATGAGCAGGTTTTTCTGGGCAGGGGTCATCACATTGACCCCCAGGCCATAGCGCAAGTTCTCTTGAAAACCGGAAGGCTTGCCCTTGGCGCCCACCGCTTGAAACAGGCGCTTGCCGGCGCGGCACACCGGACATCTCCAGTCGGCGGGCAGCTCCTCAAAGGGCACACCTGCCGGGATCCGATTGAGCTGATCCCCCTTGGCCGGCTCGTAAACATAGCCACAAGAGCGACATTCATAGCGCTGCATGCGCAGGGGATCGCCAACCTGTGCATCGGTTTCATCTTCCGGCAACTCGATCAGCTTCGGTACCCTAGAGGGCTTGGGCTGGTTGACGGGATCCGGTTGCGAGCCATTCATGGTCTGGGAGGCATTTGCATCATCAAATCTTATTATGAGAGGAATTGTTACAAAAATCTACTCGGCCTTCTGCTCCTTTCCTTTCTCAGACCTTTCCTCAAAGCATCGATTGCCAACTCAGGGGGCAGGGAGATTTTGCGGAGTTAAAAACAGCCACGAGATGGGATCCCCTGGGACTCGGTCTTGAACAGGGGCATACCTGGCCTCTCTTGACACCTCTCTGGCAGCGTCAAGGAACGTCGTCTCACTCGCCAGCAGGGCAAGGGCTCTGGCAGACAAACCGGCCAGGGTTCACGCCTCGGATCCCATGCTATGTTTTGACTATCCTATTCGCGTGTTGTGCCAGTGGGTGTCCGCTATGACCACGCCCCCTCGCCGACCTACCCTTAACCACGTGTTGATCGTCAAGGATCGCCACGGGCCAAAGGCCTACTGGCTGACAGCCGAGCTCTATTCCTTGGGGCGGGATCCGAGCAACAGCATCCGCATCGACTCCCAATACGTCTCCCGCCACCACGCCATTTTAGTGAAGACCGAATCTCCCTCCTCTCCCGATGGGTTTACTTACCAAATCATCGATGGAGACATCCATGGCACGCCCAGCACCAACGGCCTTTACATCCGGGGGGAGCGGGTGGAGTTTCGCGATCTTGAGGACGGAGACGAGATCCAGTTTGGCAACGACGCTACTGCCACCTACTCCCTGCAAGCTCAGGATTTGGACAGGATTCTCTCCTCCTTTGAAAATACCCAGATCGTTGGCCTGTGAGAGCCGACTCATCAGTCAGGGGGAAGGTTTTGGCGAGGTAGGATGGTTGCCGGCGGGGGATGCTCAACTCCTTGCAGCGCGGCAGCTCCCTGATTTAGAGGCCTGCAGCTTGCCGTCGCCAGTGGTGGGGAGGAGCGCTGCCCGCCACTGTGGAACGGGTAGGCTGCTACTGGGCAGCAAGCGCTGACCGCAGTCTGCAAGCCGGCTCCAACTCCAGAGCCGGCGACCAAGAAAGGCCTACAGCTCGCTGGCGCGAGCCGAGGGAGTAACCGGCAGCCACGCTCCAGAAGGGAGCGGCGTCGCGCTAGTAGTTGGGCGTCCTACCAGTTGCGGCAAATTGATTACCTACGAAGTGCTGTGGGCAGGGGTAGCGATGGTGTGGGTGCCACCTGCCTACAGGTCTCAGACCTGCCACCAGTACTTGTAGATTGGCCAACGGGAAGGGAAGCGATTCCGTTGTAGTCTGGGTTTGCCTTTACCTCTGGGTGGTGATGCGGATTTTGTTTCCCCGCTGGCGCTTTCGCGGCGGAGAGTGGCTGGGGCCATGGCCTCGCTCCGACAACTAGAGAGAGATGGAGGGATCCATTGCCGTCAGAATCGGGCTGGGAGAGCTTCCCGGAGAAGCCTGGGTTTTGAACAGGTCTGTACAGGCTGAGGGGAGCTGAGAGTTATTGCTGATCCAGAGTTTCGCCCCATGCAAGGGCGCCAAGATCAACCTCTACCTGAAAATCCTCGGATCCCGTCCGGATGGGTATCCGGAGATGTAGAGTTTGACCCACCGGGATTCTGCTGGATCCCTGCAGCCTCAGCTAGGGTGTCAACTGGATTGATCGGATACGGGATCCCCATCTGGATCCTTCCGTCTGCTTGCCATAGTAGGATCAGCACCTACGTACCCTACCTTGCACGGGCCGCCGGCTTAAGCGGCCAGGGTTCTTCTGACTTGGAACGCTCTCCATGCCGCCCATTACCAAGATCCTGATTGCCAACCGAGGCGAGATCGCCCTGCGCATCATCCGCACCTGTCAGGAAATGGGGATCCGCACCGTGGCTGTCTACTCCACTGCGGATCAGAACTCTCTACATGTCCAACTGGCGGACGAAGCAGTCTGTGTGGGGGAAGCCCCAGTGGCCAAAAGTTATCTCAACATCCCCAACATCATCTCGGCAGCCCTCACCCGCGGGGCCACTGCCATTCATCCGGGCTATGGGTTCTTGGCGGAAAATGCCAAATTTGCCGAGATGTGTGCCGACCACAACTTGATCTTCATCGGCCCCTCGCCAGAGGCGATGCGCAAAATGGCCGACAAAGCCACGGCCCGCGAGACCATGCAGGCGGTGGGCGTGCCGACCGTGCCCGGCAGCCGCGGGCTGATCACCTCTGACGAGGAAGCGGTGAGGCTGGCGGAGAAAATCGGCTATCCCGTGATCATCAAAGCCACCGCCGGCGGCGGGGGGCGGGGCATGCGGGTGGCCAGAGATGCCCAAGAATTGCTGAAGATGATGCGCACCGCCCAGGGGGAAGCCCAGGCGGCCTTTGGCGATGGGGGCATCTATCTGGAGAAATACATCGAGCGCCCCCGCCATGTGGAGTTTCAGATTTTGGCCGACAGCCACGGCAATGTGGTGCACCTCTACGAGCGGGATTGCTCGATTCAGCGGCGCCACCAAAAGCTGCTGGAAGAGGCCCCCAGCCCGGCTCTGACCACGAGCTTGCGCGCCCGCATGGGGGCAGCGGCGGTGAAGGCAGCCAAAGCGGTGAACTACGTGGGGGCGGGCACGGTGGAGTTTCTGCTGGATAAAAACGGCCAGTTCTACTTCATCGAGATGAACACCCGCATCCAGGTGGAGCACCCGGTTACCGAGATGGTGACGGGGCTGGATTTGATTGCCGAGCAAATTCGCATCGCTCAAGGTCAACCCCTGACCTTTCGCCAGAAGGATGTGGAACTGCGGGGCCATGCCATCGAATGCCGCATCAACGCCGAGGATCCCAAGCAGCAGTTTCGCCCTTGCGCTGGCACCATCAGCGCCTATTTGCCTCCTGGAGGGCCGGGGGTGCGCATGGACTCCCACATCTACACCGACTACACCATTCCCCCCTATTACGATTCGCTGTTGGGCAAGCTGATCGTCTGGGGGCCCAACCGGGCAGCCGCCATCCGCCGCATGCAGCGGGCGCTGGGGGAATGCGCCATCACCGGGGTGCCCACCACGATCCCTTTCCACCAGCAGATCCTGCGCCACGAGGCTTTTTTGCGGGGCGAGGTGTACACGGATTTCATCGCCCAACACCTGCTGACTGGCCAGTAGCAATCCCTTCGGAGATTGCCAGAGAGCGTCTTTGAACGGCGCTGGCCAAAAGTTGAGGCTAAAGTTAAAGGTGAGTGGAGGGTTGCTGGTCGTGCCGATGAGGGATCCCCGGCCCGGCTTGGTTCAACAGGCCCATCTCCAGCGTCAGGCGAGCTGCCCCGTGCCCAGCCTGAGCCAGTTGGTGGGGCAATTTTTGCAGGAGCGGCAGCGGGATCTGGCCCCGGCCAGCCGCCGCACCTACCGCATTGCCCTGGAACAGTTTGCCAAAACTTGCCCGGTGCCGCTGCCTCAGGTGCAGCCGTCCCACGTTCAGTCTTTTTTAAACAGCTTGAAGGGGCGTCCATTTCGCAACCGCTCCGGCCAGTGGGTTCATCCGCCCGCCTCTCCCGCCACCTACAACCTCAAGCGGCTGGCGCTGCAGCAGTTTTTTGAGTGGGCCAGCCAACGGGGCTACTTTCCAGATCCCTTGCCCACCCAGGCGATTCGGCCTGCCCGCCTGCCCGCCCGTCTGCCTCGCGACCTGGATCGGCTGTTGTTGCAGCGGGTTCTGCAGCGGGCCCAGAGCCATTCTCTGCGCTATGCGGCCTTGATCCGCCTGCTGCTGGAGTGCGGGCTGCGGGCACAGGAGCTGTTGGACTTGACGGTGCAGGATTTTCAGATCAGCCCTGAGGGATCCCTGTTGGAGGTGCGCTGTGGCAAGGGCAGCAAACCCCGCGCTGTGGCGGTCGGGGATCCCCTCTCCGAGCTGCTGCAACAATATCTGAGCCGAGAACGGGGCCCGTGCGCGCCGACGGATCCCTTGTTTGTCTCCCAATCCCGCTGCCCGGCCTACCGGGGCCGTCCCCTCACCTACGATGGCCTACGTCATATTGTGCTCAAGCTTACCGAGCCCGAGCCGGGCCACCAAACCCCCCACCAGTTTCGCCACAGCTTTGCCACCTTGCTGCTGGATCGCGGCGTTGCCCCCGAACACATCCAACACCTGCTGGGCCATACGACTGCCGCCATGACGATGCGCTACACCCAGCGGGCCAACTTGAGAGCAGCTATTGCCCATTCCCGCGCGATCTTGGATCAGGGCTTGATCTAGGGATCCCCTGTTGCGCCGTGGCCTCTATTACTAGTAGGGAGAGGTTCAGATTGCTAACAGAAAGGGAAGCCGGACATCCAAAGGGCAGCCCCGAAAAAGAAATCAATCAGGTACACCTGGCTAAGGTGCTTGGAATGACCTGAAAACAATCGAATGGGTTATTTCAAGTTACACGCTGGAGAGGAAGGTAGAGCACATGTTCTCTCTCCTTTCCCATAGGCACCTGCGAGCCAAGGCTGGCCTTCTGCTGCTCCAACCAGATGATCAGATGTCTGTTCTCAGGGTAGTATTCCAGAACATACTTAATGAAGTCATCAATTGTACATGGCTTGCTGAAACCTCCCATCCACTGATGAAAGTGGCAATGCACTTCGTCGGCTATGGTAATCAGGTTGGAGAGATTCGCTGCAAGCTTTGGATAGTGCGCTTCAGAGTAGAGATGATGAACCGTTAGGCTACTGGCTGCTTTTCGAGTAACTCTACAAAGATTTTTATCCCTTTTTCTTGCAAGATCTTTTGCCCTTTCTATCTCTCTTTGTCGATCCTGGATTTTCTTGACGATTACCTGAATTTGAGGTTCAATGCGTTCGCTAACATATTGACACCAGTCTTTTCTGTGGTTTTGCTTGAGAACCTCTCCCATAACCTTGGCAAGCTCATAGATACCTCGCAAAGAGAGGTAAACAGTGTCATCATTACCAAAACGTGTGTAATGAACGTCTTTGATTAACTTACTTTGCTTCGATGCAAGCTCAAGCGCCTTCTTAAGGTAGTCAGTTCGAGTTCTAAAGATCATCACAACATCTCGACGAGATAGCCAAAACTGATCTTGTCTTTTGACCAGAGAGGAGCTGTTTTGAAGGATCCTGTAATCTACCAGAGCTTTCTGCTTCTTGCGATGCTCTTCCTTGAACCAATTCCTAATGCTTGTACCTGTAGAGGATTTGCAACCTTGCTCTGATCGAGACCTTAAAAAGGATAAAATGGCATAAGCGCCGGACCGCGTGTATTCCCTTAGCCCAGAACTTTTGTTGATAACACGATAGTCTTTACCTTCCACCAGTTTCCATGCATCATCGGGGATACTGTCAAAGTGAGCTTCAATCTCTCTGAGTTCCTCAAGGCTGATACCCAAGAAGTTGGCGAGCTTGTTTGAGGAAACATAGACTATAGCCATTGCTCAAACTTCTCCGTAAGGCTTTTGTAGAAAAGAGTCAATCGCTGGAAAATTTTGTCATCTCCCGTCGGAGAATCGGGATGGTAAATCTTGCTCAGGCGATAAAAAGCAGCTTTGATGTCTTCATCGGTAGCTCGATCAGGGTCAAGCCCAAAAACCCGCCAAGGCAAGTCGTACTTGAAGATGTTGATCCCATTGATGCAGCCATACCCCTCTTCTCCCTCTTCGTTGGGAAGGATCCCGATGTGCTGACGATAAATGCGCTCCAAATCATCTATGTTGGATAAGTTCAGCTTGCCCATACCACTGGTTGCCAGTCTGAAGCTGGCTGATTTTCTCAGCTCGGCTGCGTTTTTAACGCCAAAGTGGTTGTAAATGGCTTTCTGCAGCTCTTTGACAGACAGCCGGGGCGGTGGCTGTAGCTGCCTGACTACAAACCGGGCAAAATTCTCTAGGAGCTCCTTAGAAATGCCATAAGTATCCGAAAGACGCTGGATTTCTGCGGCAATCGCCACCTGCGGGTCGGGCCCAGCTCCTTCTTTTGAGGTTGTCCTGGTTGTTTTGGTTTTTGTGCTGGTGGCTTTTCTGGGCACGGTTTCTCCTCAAATCACCAATGCCAAGTGCAAACCTGCACAAAACTCACAGGCTGCCTGTGAACTTATCTGCACGATGAAGCAGAGAATTTCAAATTAGTGAAACAATGTTGTCGGTAACCGTAAAACCCTGCATCACATAGGATGCACCCTGGCGATGCCCAGTTGGATAGATTGGTGTGGGGAGCGAATCCGCACGGGGGATCCCCTGGGCAAATTGCGCCCACATCCGGCCGTTAGAGCACCCTTCCTCTGGAGCGCGCTTACTCTAGCTTGTTTTTCGGATACTTGTCAACCCAAGGTCTGGGGCAGCCTTTGTTTTCCTTCAGCTTTTGGGGATCAGCCGCTTGGGACAGGCAGCACGGATGTGGGATTCGCTCAGGTCGGGCATGAGGGCCAGGGCCCGTTGAGCATCGATTTGCGCTTCGCACACCGCCTCCAGCACCTGTTCGGCCAGAAGGGAAAGGGGCATATCGGCGGTTTGCTCAGGATCAGTATCCTCTCTAATTTGTCGAACTCCCACCGGCGGGGGAGGCAACACCAGCGGTGCCGCCTGCGGCGGCAAGGTGGTGGAGGTACCCACCTCCAACTGCGCTTCGGCCAGAGCCACACCGCGCCCTGCCACCCCACCGGGAAAAGGACTCTCCCATCCAATGTCAAACAAGCGCCGACACCCGTGATTCAGACAAAGCTTCCCTCAGCGCCCGCACCTGGGCCACCATGGCCACTTCATCCTGGAGGCGACTGACAGCTCTGCCCACCCCCACTCCTGAAGCACCGGCAGCGATGGCCAAGGGCACCGTCACCGCTGAGAGGCCAGAGGCGCAGATGACCGGCAGCGAGACCACCCGGCTAATCTCATAGGCGGCAGCCAGGGTGGGGGCAGCCTTCTCGATTAGGCCCAGGGATCCGCCGTGACGGGGCTCAGCGCTGGTGCCGCCCTCGGTTTGGATGAGATCGGCCCCCAGATCCTCCAGTTTCTCTGCCAATTCCGCCTGCTGATCCAAAGGCAGCGTATGGGGAACGGTAACCGACAGGAGAGTGCGCGGCAGCAGGGAGCGGGTTTGGCGAGTGAGATCTAGAACTTCCGCAGCGGAGAAGATGCGGCCCGAAGGGTAGAAGCTGTCGTAATTGCCGATCTCGGCCATGTCGGCCCCCGCCTGCACGGCAGCAGCCAATTGCTGCGGGTCCACCGCCGACACGCAGATGGGCAGCTCGATCTGGGCTCGCACCTGCTGCACCAATTCGGGACTGGCGGCGATATCCACCCAAGTGGCTCCTCCCTCCTGGGCGGCGCGGGTGACTTTCAGCACCGACTGCAGGTCGAAGTTTTGCAGGCCGCTGATGATCTTGAGGGCACGGCGCCGGGCAAGGGCGTCGAAAAGGGCAGCTTGAGAGGCTGTGGTCATAGGCTTGTCAGCTTGTGGAAACGGGACACAGGAGGAGTGCAAGCAAATCGGCTGTGGAAACCTTTGCTCAGTCTAGAGGGTTTGCTGCCATCCTACAAGGGATCCATCCCAATCCTTTCGGACTATCGCAAGATCTTTCAATAAAATAGGGATCCCTTCTTGTGCTCTTGCCATGTACCGCTCTCCTTTCCCCTTCCTGGGCCTGCCTGAGCCGGATCCGGAGATGGCCCAAGCCATTCTGTTGCCCATCCCCTACGAGGCCACCACCTCCTACGGCAAAGGCACCGCCAAAGGCCCCCAAGCACTCCTGGAGGCTTCGGCGTACGTGGAGATCTACGACGAGGTGAGAGACTGCCAGCCGGCTTTCCACCCCAACTTTGCCGCAGAGATCTCCCGCTACTGGACGGCGCCGCCAGTGGAGTTCGAGGGGCTGGACACTCATGAGCTGGCCATGGCCGCAATCCAGCGCCGCGCCGCCGAGTGGGTGAGGCCGGGGCGGTTTTTGCTCTCCATCGGCGGGGAGCACTCCATCACTGGCCCCTTGGTTGCCGCCCACCTGCCCCACTACCCAGAGCTGCACGTGCTGCAGATCGATGCCCACTGCGACCTGAGAGACAGCTACGAGGGATCCCGCTATTCCCACGCTTCCGCCATGGCCCGTGTGGTGGAGCAAGTGGGCGGTCGCCTCACCCAGGTGGGGATCCGCTCCATCTGCGCCGAAGACCGCCAGGCCATTCGCAAGCACCGCTTGCACACCTTCTTCGCCCACAGCCTGCACCACAAGCCCGCCCAGGAGTGGATCCCCGAGGTGATCGCCACGCTGGGATCCCAGGTGTACCTGACGGTGGATGTGGACGGGCTGGATCCTGCTGTTGTGCCGGCCACCGGCACCCCCGAACCGGGTGGACTGGGCTGGTGGGAGACGGTGGAACTGATCCGGGCACTGGGGCAGCAGCGGCAAATCATCGGCGCCGATGTGGTGGAGCTGGCGGTCACCGGGGAACGGGAAACCGATCGCCGCAGCGCCTTCACCGTCGCCAAGCTGGCCTATCAGATCCTGGCGGCGGCCTTGGGCTAAGCTCCAGAAGAACTGGGCTATGGCCGGGTTCCCCCTGTTTCCACCTGGCCGCTGGAGCACCGGCTCCAATCTCGAAGCATCCAGACAAAATGAGGACTGGACTCTCTCTGCCGAGATCTTCTGCTAGCTTCCCAGGTGGCCCCAGCCATGTCTCCGCCTTCTTCCAGCTCCCTTGAACCGTCGCCGCCCCCCGTCGACGAAGAGCTCATCCACAGCCGCATTCAGGCCATCCGCGCCCAGATCCCAGAGCATGTGGAAATCATGGCGGTGAGCAAGGGTTACAGCGTCAACCACATCCGCGCCGCCTATCGGGCCGGGATCCGCCATTTTGGGGAGAGTCGAGTGCAAGAGGCAGCCGCCAAACAGGCGCAACTGCAGGATCTGACCGATATTGTCTGGCACTTGATCGGGCACCTGCAGACCAACAAAGTCAAACCGGCCCTCAGACAATTTGCCTGGATTGACAGCGTCGATAGCCTGCGCCTGGCCAAGCTGATCAACCAAAAAGCCTGGGAGCTGCACCTCACCCCCAAGCTCTGTCTGCAGGTGAAATTGGCCCCGGATCCCCATAAATTTGGCTGGCTCATCCCCGATCTGTTGCAAAGCCTGCCGCAACTGAATCAACTGCTGCAGGTGCAAATTGTGGGCCTGATGACCATTTTGCCTTTGGGCTTGAGCTCAGAGGCAGCCCTGGAGCTGTTTCGCAAGCTGGCCGAGCTGGCCGATCACATCCAGCGCAGCGGCTACGAGCATCTGCAGTTGCACACCCTCTCCATGGGCATGTCCGACGATTACCCCCTGGCGGTGGCAGCAGGCTCTAACTTGATCCGGCTGGGGCGCGCTTTGTTTGCCGATGCCGAACGGAAATAGATAGATGGAGTCTCTATGAAGCCGTTAAATTGTGATTAAATTTTGTGTAAAGCCGTCCAACTCCGGAGCTGCCCTGCAAGGCACGCTCAGGGCTGGAGTTCGGCCTGGATCGGGCAAAAACAGGGGAATCCTGCCTAAAATTTCCCTCGCAGGGCAAATTTTAGGTAAGTTTGTAATCATTGGCGTCACCTCTGTTAACACGTGTTCAAGCCGGACGAGGAGCAGAGTTGACTCTGGCCAGAGCAATGGCCGGACAAGTGGGATGACATCTTTACTTCTTCTGGGTAAACTCGACTCGTCGAGTCCATGGGTTTTGTTAACCTGCGTTGGCAGCTTCTTGAGCAAACCCTGTCTCGGCCTTTTGAAAAACTTTAACTAAAAATATGAGGCTGGAGATGCCCTTTGGCTGGAGTGGGCTACTCAAGATCCCATCAGGAGCCTGAATCCTGCGCTTGCCGCAAACCATGACCTGTAGTGAGGATGTGGACGATGAACGTCAATGGAATCTGGAGCAGGGTAAGAGATTTTGTGGGCCTAAATGATCCCGTGGACAGCCTGGAGGAGTACCCTGAGATGGAAGGGCAGGAGGATTACCAACTGCTCTACGAGGGACGCCGTTCTCAACCGGCTCCCGAAGAGCAGGAAGCCAGTGCCCTTCCACGCGGACGCCGACAGCGGGGAGTGGAAGCCGGGGAAGGGTCTGTCGGTCGAGAAGAGGCGCGGGGCCATCGGCGCAGTCAACATCGGGATCGCCTAGGGGGGGGCAGTATGGGGAGCAACGTGATTGGATTACCGGGCGTCAACCCACCCACTAGCGAAGTGGTGGTGCTGGAGCCGCGCAGCTTTGACGAGATGGCACAAGTCATCCAGTACCTGCGGGAGCGCAAGACGGTGATCATGAACTTGACCCTGATGGATCCCGCCGAGGCGCAGCGATCTGTGGATTTTGTTGCCGGCGGCACCTACGCCATCGATGGCCACCAAGAGCGCATTGGCGAAAGCATTTTTTTGTTCACCCCCAGCACGGTGACGGTCTCTACTCCAAGCAGCCAAGGGATGCCGCCGCTGCAGCGCCCTCTGCAAAGCCCCACCCCTCTCTGGCCCAGCGGCTATGAACATTTGCAGGCGGTGGGGCAGCACTAGCCGGCATGGAGCGACCGCTGCTGAGTGTAATCGGGGGTGGAGCCATGGGATCCGCCCTGCTGCGGCGTTGGGTGGCCGCGGGAGTTTATCCTGCAGCTCAGGTGGCTTTGCGGGAGCCCGACCCGGACAAGGCCAATACCCTACAGCAGGAGCTGGGCATTCGGCTGTTGGCGGATCTTGCCCAAGCAGGAGAGTCTGAGATTTTATTTTTGGCCGTCAAGCCCCAGGTTTTCCCGCAGGTGGTGGCAGAGATGGGCCAGCCGTCCGCCACGCAGTTGGTGATCTCGATTATGGCCGGGATCCCATTGCAGCAGTTGCAGCAGGCTTTTCCCCAGCAAAAGGTGGTGCGCACCATGCCCAACACGCCGGCGCTGGTGGGGGCGGGCATAACGGCCATCAGCTACGGGCCGGGGGTGACGCCCGCCCAGGTAGAGCAGGTGGAGAAGCTATTTCGCGCCGTGGGCCAGGTGGTGACGGTGCCGGAGAGCCAGATGGACGCGGTGACGGCCCTTTCGGGGTCGGGGCCAGGGTATTTGGCGGTGATCCTGGAGGCGCTGATCGACGGCGGGGTAGGGGTGGGGTTGCCGCGCTCCATCGCCACTCAGTTGGCGGTGCAGACCTTGGCGGGCACTGCCGCCCTTATGCAGCAAGAGAACCTTCACCCCGCCCTCCTCAAGGATCAGGTTACCAGCCCAGGGGGAACGACCATTGCCGGGATCCAAGCCCTAGAACAGGCGGGGGTGCGGGGGGCCTTGATGCGGGCGGTGCAGGCAGCCTACGAGCGCTCCCGTCAGCTACAGGGATCCTAGCGCCTGCCACAGCGGGCGGGCGATCCAGTTCCATCCCACCTTGAGCTGGTGCTCCAGGGTAGGGAGGCGCACCAGGTAGGCAGCTCGTCGGGCCAAATAGCCCAAGGGGCCGCTTAGGGTGAGGCCAGCGAGGGTGGAGACTACCGCCGCATCCACTCCCAAGCTCAGCATCTCCCCCAGAGAGAAGTAACGGAACGGCAGCAGGGGCCGCTCCTGCGTGAGCAGAGCCCACAGGTTCCAAGCACAATAGCCGGCCTGCTGAAAAGCCGCTTGGGCAGTGGCGGGCACCGGCTGGCCACTGGCATCCAGCACCGCCGCCGCATCTCCCAACGCGAAGATCTCTGGGAAGGTGGGAGTTTGCAGGGTGGGCAAAACCTGCAGCCGTCCCCGCTCAGTTTTGGGCAGATCCAAGTTGGCAATCACCGCTGCCGGTCGGGTTCCGACGGTCCACAGCACGCCATCCACAAGATCCGTGGCCATCTCTTGGGCCGCCAGCCGCTGCAGTTGCAGGCGGAAGGGAGGGGCGCCGTTCTCGCCCAGGGCCTCGATGCCCAAGACCTTGGTTTGCAACTCCACCTGCACCCGCCGTTGGGCCAGCGCCGCCTGGGCCGCCTCCCGGCTGGAGGGGGCAAACCCCGACAAAATCTGGGATCCCAGCTCAATAAGACGGATCCGGCCGCGCGATCCCAGCCGGTCAGCCAATTTGCAGGCTAGCTCTACGCCGCTGGCCCCCGCCCCCACAATAGCCAGGTGGATCGCCTGAGCCGGATCCCGGGCTTCTAGAGTTTGCAGGTGGGCCCGCAGCCGCTGGGCATCGGCCAGGGTGCGGAAGGGAAAGGCCAACTCTGTTGCTCCTGGCACGCCCTGCAGGGGAGTTTCCCCTCCCAGGGCCAGCACCAAGGCGTCGTACTCCAAGGTCTGCCCTTCTGCTAAAAAGACGCGGTGGTCTTGGAGGTCAACCGACTGCACCGCGCCGCGGCGAAACTCTACCCCCTCCGGCAGCAGATCCTGAAAACGGGGGGCCACCTCCCACTCTTCCATCTCACCAGTGAGCAGCTCGTAGAGCAAAGGAGCAAAGACAAAGCGCTCCTGACGATCCACCAGGGTAATCTGGGGCGGCTCCGGCCAAGGTCGGCAGATAAGCTCCAGGGCTGTGTACAGCCCGCCAAAGCCGCCCCCAAGGATGCAAATACGACGCATGTTCAGAAAGCTGAAGGTAACATTAGCTTAACAAGCTGCCCATCTCCTCCTAGAGCTTGCTGGCCAGGGGAGCAGCCTCCTTGGCGCGAAGGGGCAGAAGGCCATCCAAAACGTTAAGGATCCCCCAGACAAGACTAACGCTGGCCACCCAAAACAACCACAGCCCGCCTGCCCACGCTGGCGGCAGATCCAGAGCCACTCCCCCAATGAGCGGCCCAAGGGCAAAGCCTGCTGCCCAACAGAGGGAGTTGACCGACAGATACACCCCCCGCAGATGATCCGGGGCCAAATCTGCCACCAGCGCCGAAGCGGAGGGATTGTAGCTCACCAAGGCCAACGAGAGCACTGCCAAGGCCAAGGCCGCCATCCCTATAGCCGGCATCGCTCCCAACTGGGCCGCCAGGCCGCTGAGCCAAACCAAACCAAATCCCAGCCCCCACATCAGTGCGGATCCCCGGAGGGCGCGGACACGCGTCCAGCGATTGAGCCAACGAGCTGCCGGCATCTGCAGCAGGGCAACGAGGGCGCCGTGCAGAGCAAACAACGTGCCAATCTGTACCTCAGGCATCCCAGCCCCCTTGCGCAAGTAAAGGGGCAAGCTGCTGCTGAGTTGGGCAATGTAGGTGGTGAAGAAAATGTTGGCCGCGGCAAACACCAATAGGGGGCGATCCCTCAGGGCGGCTTTCCAGCCTGCGAACTCTGCCGCCGACGGAGCTACCCGAGTTTCCCGAATGCAAAGCCAGAGCAGGGCTAAAAAAATCAAGTACGTGAGGCCGTCGATAATAAACAAGAGGCGGTAGTTCTTCGTCAGAGCCACCAGGGCGCTGGCCATGGCCACGCCGAGGCTCAGGCCCAAGTTATCCCCCAGGCGGTTTAGGGCATAGGCTTCGTTGCGCTGCTCGCGCGGGGTTAGATCCGCTACTATTGCTTCCGCCGGCGGCCAATAGAGGCCCTGCCCAAACCCCGCCACCAGGTTGGCCAAGGCAAAGCTCCAGAAGCCACGGGAAAGGGCAAAGCCGAAGGATCCCAGCGCGGAAATGGCCAGCGAGAGGATCAAAGTGGAGCGGCGGCCCCAAGCTCCGTCTGCCATCGAACCTCCGAGGATGCGGCCAAATACGCCAGTAAAGGCCATCAAGCCCAGGCCCAAACCCACCTGGGTAGCTGTCAGCCCCACCTGATTGACGAAAAAGAGGCTGGCGTAGAACAGGGTAAAGCCGGTTCCGGTTTGGGAGAGCAGCCGACCGATAAAGATTAGCCAAACCTGAAAACTTAGCTTTGGCCACCAGGACGGGATCCGCATAGGGGATGCAACGGGAGATAGGTTAGCTAGCTTACGGGATCCCGGTCGCTGACGCCAGATCCACTTCAGCGGGCGGAAAACTGAGGGGGAGCCAGCGGCTCACCCTCCAAAGATCCGGCGGAAACTGCAATTAACTCCCCAAGTTGAGGTATTCGCTCAACAGCCGCGCCAGCCGGTACACTCGGTAGTCGAGCTGGGCCAAGCTATTTTCCATTGCCTTCATCACCCTTGCACACACCTTTTCCTACGCTTTCCTGCAGCCCTTCCTTGAGCCAACCCCGGCTGTTTCCTTGAGCTAGGAAGCGCAAAGGCAAAGGGGCCAGCCAGCAGGGCTGCTAGCCCCGATTATAGACAAAATTTGACAAAGCTTAAACAAGTATTAAGGAGAAAGTGCCCCTGTCCCGCGCCCCCAGGGATCCCTGGGGCCGCCAGGTTCAGATGGCTGCTAGCTGACGGTCACCGGCGACTCGGCTGCCGCAGCGCGCTCTTCCTCTTCTTCCGGTGGAACAGCCACAAACTCGATGTGGTTGAGCAGCGTCGTCACGAAGGCAAAGAGCAGAAAAGGCAGGGAGATGACCAAGATCAGCGCGATGGTGAGAAAGGCGTAGAGGGGGCTATTCATCAAAGAGAGGGCGGCACCCAGGCCGGCAAAAATCACGATTAGCCAAACGATGATCTGGCCGTAGATATCCCCAAAGGAGAGGGTGCAGGTAAAGCGGTAGCGGGTGTGGGTGTTCATGGCAATTTCTCGGGATAGCCTGGTTGACTCGATCCTGACTAGGAACCAAACCTTAGCCTCATGGGTGGATGAGTATCTTGAGATTTTAGACGAGAGAAGGGGAGATGCCTCTCTTTCCTAAGAAATGCCTCAGGAGTCGGTTGAGCAAGCCGGATCCCCCGCCTCTGAGAATGCTATCGTCGAGGTCACAGACTCTTTCGGGTAGGCAGCAGCCATGTGCATTTGTATTCACTGCTACTATGTGGATCGTTGCACCACCTATCACGCTGTGGAAGCGCAGCACCAGCAGCCCCACCTCACCCTGACGCCAGATTTTGAGCCGCAAGGACCCCAGATCAACGTCAACATCCGCAACGGCGGCACCGAGATGGAGTGGGATGTGGTGGCCTGCCAGAGCTTTCGCGAGGAGCGGAACAAGTGGGCTCGGCTTCGCCCCCAGGAGGTCGTTCCCACTTAAAACTTAAAATCCTAGGAGTGGCCTAGATCGCCGAAAAAGGGTTCTCCGCGCCTGCGGGGCTTGAGCCTTGGGTCTGCCCTTAGCAGGGGGAGGTTGTTCTGTCCGTTTCAAGAGATGGAAAGACGATGATGCTGACCGCAAGCCCGACAGCGCCGCCAACAGATGCCCGTCAACGAGTAAGCCAGTTTATGCGGCACCTCCAGGACGAGATCTGCGCTCGCCTAGAAGCACTGGACGGCAAAGCCAAGTTTCGGGAAGACAGTTGGGAGCGTCCCGGAGGAGGGGGTGGACGCTCGCGGGTTATCCAGCAGGGAGGGGTGTTCGAGCAAGGAGGGGTCAATTTTTCCGAGGTGTTTGGATCCCAGCTGCCCCCTTCGATTTGCAAACAGCGCCCAGAGGCAGCAGGGCATCCTTTCTACGCCACCGGCACCTCGATGGTGTTGCACCCCCGCAACCCCTACGTGCCGACGGTTCACCTCAACTACCGCTATTTTGAGGCGGGGCCGGTTTGGTGGTTTGGCGGCGGCATGGATCTCACCCCCTACTACCTGTTTGAGGAGGATGCGGCCCATTTTCACCGCACTGCCAAGGCGGCCTGCGACCGGCTGGATCCGGCCTACTACCCGGCTTTCAAGATCTGGTGCGACCGCTACTTCTTCTTGCCCCATCGGGGCGAGGCCCGCGGCGTGGGCGGCATTTTCTTTGACTATCAAGACGACCGGCCTGGGCTGCTCTACCGTCCTGAGGGCGAGGCAGAAGCGGATCCCGAGCAGCTCGCCGCTGAGCCGCCGCCCCTCCAGGTGCGGGTGGGATCCCGCAGTTGGGAACACCTCTTTGAGCTGGTGCAAGCCTGTGCCGAGGCGTTCTTGCCCGCCTATGTGCCGATTGTAGAGCGGCGGCAGGGGATGGAATGGGGGGAGCGGGAACGCCAGTTCCAGCTCTACCGGCGCGGCCGCTATGTGGAGTTCAACCTAGTCTACGACCGGGGCACGGTCTTTGGTCTCCAGACCCAAGGCCGTACCGAGTCGATCCTGATGTCGCTGCCGCCCTTGGTGCGCTGGGAATACGGCTACGAGCCACCGCCCGATAGCTGGGAAGCTAAGCTCTACGAAGTGCTGCGCCAGCCTCGGGATTGGGTCTAGGCGGCATTGGTCTCGATTTCTGAGGATTGCAGTGTCTTCCCCGCTGCCCCTTGCCTACCGCTTTCAACCCCCCCGCCACGCCGGGCCCGGCAAGGCGCCGGTGTTGGTGATGCTGCACGGGATCGGCAGTCATGAGGGGGATCTCCTCCAGTTGGCCCCTTACTTGGATCCCCGCTTGGCGGTGATTAGCCTAAGGGCGCCGCTTCCCTGGGGGGCAGGTGGCTTTGCCTGGTTTGAAATGGCCTGGACGCCGGAAGGGCTGGTGGGGGATCCCGAGCAAGCCCGCCGCAGCCGGGAGCTTTTAAGCTGCTTTCTGGATCAGGCTTTGTCCCAGGGAATGGCCGACATTTCCTTGGATCCGGCCCAGGTCTATTTGCTGGGGTTTAGCCAAGGGGCAATCATGAGCTTATATCTGGCTCTAACCCAGCCTGAGAAGCTAGCCGGCGTGGTGGCAATAAGCGGTCGTCTTTCGCCAGAGATCCTGGCCGAGGCGGTAGAGCCAGCCCGGATGCAGCATCTGAAGATCCTGGTGGTTCACGGCACTGCCGATACCGTTTTACCGGTGGCCTTTGGCCGCCAGATCCGCGACTACTTTGCCTTGCTGCCCCTGAGCTTTACTTATCGCGAGTACGCAATGGGCCACGAGGTTTCCCCAGAAAGTTTGCGGGATATCCAAGGGTGGTTGCAAAGTCAGTTGGACCAAAACTGCGACCCTCCTCGGAGTTGAACCCTAGGCAAGGTCTGGGAGCTGTTGCCTCCTGGCGCCCGAAGGCAAATACAATAGCGGCAAAGTTCTTGCCCCCTCTCCCTAAGGGTCTCAGTGAACGGCGGCCAGCCTCCCTACGACATTCTCATCCTCTCCAACGGCCCCGGCGAGCTGCTCACCTGGGTGCGGCCAGTTGTCCTCGAGTTGCGCCAGCAACTGCCCCAGGCCCGTCTTTCCCTGGTCCTCTCTCCTTGTCCGCACGCTTCTGGGCAAGAGATGAAGATAGCGGAGGAATTTATCCAGGTCGATCGGGTTCAGGATCCCGATTTTTTTCTAGCTTTTTTGCTCACTGGCCAAACCGAAGAAGCTTGGGACTGGGCCAAACGGGGGGTGGTGCTGTTTCTGGGGGGGGATCAGTTTTTTGCTGTCTGGATTGCCCGTCGTCTCGACTACCGCGTGGTGGTGTATGCCGAGCATCGGCCCCGCTGGCGACCCTGGGTAGACGTTTTTGCGGTGCGGACGGAGGAGATCAAACGTCGCTACGACGGGGGACGCATCCTGGGCCACCGCTGGGCTGCCAAGATGCACGTGGTCGGGGATCTGATGGCCGATGGCGTGGCCAGTGCTGTCTACTTGCCGGGGATACCTCTTCCCGGCTGGCTCAGCAGCCGCTCCCTTCCCCCGCCGACTCCTAGCGCTGCTCCCAAATCGACGGCAGGCTTTTCCACCCTCCTCCAGCCCCTCCCCGATCCCATCGAGGAGCTGGGATCGCTGCGAACGGCACCGGAAAAGGTGGAACCCACCTCTGCCGACGAAGCCTTGCTGCCGCGCGGCTGGCAACGTCTTGGCGATAGCATCCGCACCCACTACCAGGTGGGGCTGCTCCCCGGCTCCAAGCCGGCCAAGCTCTCCTTGGGGGTGCCGCTGGTGCTGGCGGTGGCCGATGAATTGCGCCAGCTGTTGCCCAACGTCCGCTTTGTGATCCCGGTGGCTCCTGGACAGACCCCACAATCCCTGGCGGCCTATGCCCATCCCCGGCTTAACCCCGATATGGCCATCATCTACGGCACCTCCGCCACCCTGGAGCAAACCAATCTTGGATCCCACTTCGTCACCCCCTTTGGCACCACGGTACAGCTGTGGACCCGTTTCCCTGCCTATTCGGTGCTGGCCAACTGCGACCTCTGCCTAACCACAGTTGGGGCCAACACCGCCGAGCTGGCCTACTTAGGGGTGCCGATGGTGGTGGCGATCCCCACCAACAAGCTAGAAGCTATGCGCGCCTGGGACGGGATCCCTGGCCTGTTGGCCCGCTTGCCTGGCCTGGGCACCTGGCTAGCCCGCCTCATCAACAGAATTGCCCTGCAGTGGTTGGGCCACCTGGCTTGGCCAAACATCTGGGCCGGACACGAGGTGGTGCCGGAGCTGCGAAGCCATTTGCGCCCAGCCCAGGTGGCCGAACAGATGCGAGCCCTGTTGGTTAATCCCGAGCGGCGTCAGCAGATGCAGAGGGAATTGCAACGTCTAGGGGGCAGTCCGGGTGCGGCCCAGGCCATCGTACAACTCGTGGCCCAGCAGTTGAGCAAAAGCTAAAGGAGACGGCCAAGGCGCTCCCGCAACTCGGCGGCAGCCTGCTCCAGGTGGTCGGGGGTATAGCCGGTGGTCTCCACCCGAACCGCAAGATGGGTGTCCTGGCTCTCGTGGAGATGAACCCACAAAATGTGGCGACCATCTTCGGTTCTGCGGTTGGCGGCTTTGACGCCGTTTTTGGGGGCAGCGTAGGCGTTTGAGTCGTAGCGAACCAGATCTACCCAGGGAAGGTCGCGCAGGAGCTTTTCCACCTTGACCCAACTGCGAGGACGGTGATGGCTGCTGTCGCTCCGCAATTGGATGACCTGGGAGCGATCTCGACCGGAATCGGGGAGAGCCGCCCGCGGGATCCGCGGCTGGACTTGCGGCTGTAAGTAAGGTAAATACACCAGAGATTTATATTGCTCGTGGATGTAGCAGACCGGGATCCCCAATTGACTGCCCACCACGGCCATGATCATGGCCTGGGCTTTGAAGCCCCCGGTGGCGGCGAAGGTGACGATCCCTTTAGCGCTTTCCGCCAACTGGCGCAACAGCTCGGCCATCCGCTCCAGGGAGGATCCCTCTAGCTCGTAGTTAACGCCGGGGAGGGGCACCAGCGAAACCTGTTGTTGGCCCAGCGCTTCTTCAAAAAAGAGCTGCAAAATCTGGGCACACTCCAGTCCTTCAGAGGTTTCGGAGTAAAGCAAAATCAAGGCATCCTGGGGAGTGGGATCCAGCCGGTAGTAGGTATTGGTTTCGGCGCTGATTAGTTCCAAATCTGTCTTTTTCATCCAGGCCAAGGCCCGTTCCGGATCCCCGATGGTTTTTTGGCCGACCCAAGGGCGTTGTGGTTGCAGGTTTTTGTCCGGGTTGGTGAGCAAAGAGGTGCCCACCGTCATGATGATGGTCTGCATGAGTTATCCCCTAACTTTCTCGCAGTTTTTAAGGGCTCCATCCCCTCTCGCAATCAGAGCAGCCTTACTCTGCGAACTCTGCCATCTTCCCTTAAGTCGAGTACCTCTACCTCCACTTCTTGCCCCACCGTCAGGGATCCGGCCCGTTTCGGCTCTTTTTGGGTGAGCTTGATATTCGTATTCACGATTTGGAAGGTAACTTCGTTGCCCTTGATATTCGTGATGCTGGCCTTGAGGTGTTGCCCAATTTTGAAGCGGGCCTTGGTAGAAGCTGCTGCATTTTCAACTTGGGGCTGAGCCTGCTTTTGTTCAGGTTGCTCTTTGGGCCGCAGTGCCTCTGGCTGGGGCTTGGCCTCGCCGCCGCGGGAATGGGTCGGACGACCGCCATTGGGATCGGGAGGGGACGGGATCTCGCCGATCGGCACTCCCCCATCTTTGTAGTAGCGGGCCAGGCGGGCGGCCCAGCCCAGGATCTGCAGCATCTCAGCCGGCCTATCCTGCAGAGATTGCAAGTACTTTTTACAGGTTTGGTCGATGAGCCGGTAGTAGCGTGGGGTTTCGTTGCTGCGGTGGAGGCCAGTTTCTCGCACCAGCTCGCCGGTGAATCGGAAAAAGCGGGATCCCGCGTCGGGGTGGTGGGCGACCGAGCGCAGATAGGCGATGCACTTGCTCAACTCGTCGACATCCACCCTTTCTTTGGCCAAGGTCATGGCGATGCCGTGGGCGAGATCCCAAGATTGGGGGCTGAGATCGACAGAGTCTGACAGCATAGGGGAACCCTCAATACACGCCGGGGGGCGGCTCGCGCAGAGCAGTGGGACTTAGGATGGCGGCCAATCGCTTGAGCTGTTCGGGCAAGATGTAGCCCTGGGCAGCTTGGATCTGCTTTTGCACAAAGGCTTTGAGGGCTTCTCCTTCTAGGGTATCGGCTTGTGGGGGATCGTAGCGGCTGTAGCGATCTTTTAGGTTGCCGGGCCGCTCGATCTTGTCGAGGGTGACCTGCAGGGATCCCAGTCCTACAGGCTTGCCGCCCCCCACCTTCAGCAGCATGGGATGGTTGGGATCCTGCCCCAAAACCGTGAGCAAGGTGCCCAGCTCGGCAGGGGTGAGGTTTTTGAAGTGGATTTGGGTTTTGAAAACCGTGTTTTGCATCGCTTGCTGGGTGGGTGTTCCCCTTGAACTGCCCTGCAAAGCTTTTTTGTGGGTGTAGTAGAACTTGCGTCCAATGACTTTGCCGTTTTCCTTTTTAAAGTAAGCTTTGCACTGATCCGGGCGAGGACGGTACAGCGGGGGCAGGGATCCGACACCCGATCCGGTGCCGGTGGTAATGGCATCCCTGAACTCCACCAGTCCCTGCCAGTTGAGGGCGCCAAAAACGCGGCTGGCAGGACATAGCCGCTCCTTCTGGCGGCAGGGCTGCCGCTCTGGTGGGATCCGATCTTTGTAGCGGCTGGTGATCACTGCAAGGGTGCTGTTGGTGATCGCCTCGTACATGGCCCGGATGGCCCCCTTGAGGGAGCTGCCCTGGATCTTGAGCCGCCCGTCGGGGGTGGTGGTCATGGTTTTGAGCACCCGGATCCCGTTGACGCCGACGTCGCTGCCCAAGGCCAGGTGGCCGGTGGAAATGTGGAGGGCGGTCTGCACCGTCAGGGTGAGAAAGAGGGTGCCGTGCAACTTGTCGGGATGGAACTTGGCGTGGCCGGCGGGATGCTCCAGCTTGGGAGGCTGTTGGGGAAAGGGGATCAGCTCGTAGGGTTTGCGAGCGACGGCTAGCTCACCTCTGCCCCGAGCTGGGTTGCCGGCGGGCAAGGGTCGGGGGCCTTGGGGAGTCATCTTGACCTCGGGATGAGAGCAACAAAGTGAACGCGGGCGGTGCGTCCATCGCGAAAGTAGCGCTGGCCCAGCTTGAGATGCCTCGGATAGCTAAGACCTTGGGGAAAGCGGGTTTCCAGGCTTTGGGATCCGTACAGGTCGGCCTCGCGATCCTCCCACTGCCACTCCCCGGCCAGCGGCACAAAGAAGTCGGGAGGAGGTTGGATCCCCAGATACAGCAGATCCCAGCCGCGGGGGGTGCTTTTCCAGCGCAACTCCCGTTGTTGGCAGAAAACCTGCCCCTCTTGACAGACCAGATCTGGTGGGATCCCCGCCTGAATGCCGCTGACGCGGTGGGGCCAGCGCAAAAAGGTGTAGGTTTCCTCGGCAGCGGCAAAACAGGCCGAGAGAACTTGGAACAACAAGGACGCCGTCCCGCTGTCGCCGGCGGCCAGATCCGGAACCTTGTGGGAGGCTACGTAGGCTGGTTTCATACCGCTTTGGTCTCCGTTTGCAAGAGCTGGGCCCAACTTTTAACGGCGGCGGCCAGCAGGTGCTCCACCTTGGCCTCAGACCTTTGCTCCCAGGTCAGCCGCGCCCCAAAGCCCAAGGGCATCGGCTCCGCCCCCACCGGCACTAACTGGCGATCGGGTTTGGCAAAGCCGTATTTGCCCGCCTCTTCTGGACTGAGAAACTCGCTCGCCCCCAGCAGGGATCCCCTTGGCCAGGCAAGCTGGGATCCCAGCAGCCGTAGCTCCTGGCTCCCCTCCTCCACCAGGCAGCCCGGGTAGTCCACCGTCGCCCACTCGTACTCCACCCGAACGCGGCTCATGCCGCGGGATTTGGCAAAGCCAATACCAAACCATCCTTCGTGCAGATCCCGCAGCACCAGCCCCAGCAGGCCCAGTTGGGCCAGGGTAAAGTTTTTCAGGTGGATCTTGGTTTGAAAGGATCCCTCTACGCACACTTGATAGCTGAACGGCCCCAGCCCCACCGCCACTGAGCCGAAGACGCGGTCGATGGCCACCCCATTACGTTCCTCCAGGCGCAGAGGTGTCCCCGGCTTGGGATAGGCATCTTCGATGCGGACCCGGCTGGCGATGGCTGTGTTGCCGAACATCTGATCCGTAAAGGAAGAAAGGGCGTAAACCCGGTGGGACTCTGCAATTTTTTCCAGCCACTGGTTGGCCTTTTGGTCGAGGGGATCGCTGGCCCAGAGTTGCAACTTGTTCCCCTCAGGCCGTCTGTCGCCGCCCACCGTTCGGACGATGCGCTCCGCGTGGGCGCGAATGGCCCCTTTGAGGGAGCTGCCGGGAAAATAGACTGTCCGCCCGCCGCCGCGATAGGTTTCCACAAACTCCATGTCGGGCTTTGTCGGATCTGCCCCTTGTTTGCCAGCTTTGATGAGCACAGGGCCATCTGGCTTGAGGGTGAGGCAGAGGGTGCAGTGGTTAACGTAGCGCTTGTGCATGGCCTGGGATCCTTCACTGAAGAGGAACAAGAGGGTTTTCGCCCAACCCTTGCGCTAGCTGCGGGGGCCGACGGGAGCGACAGCGGTTAGTTTGGCAACCAGGGCTTCCACCCAGTCTTGGCGCAAGGCGGCAGCCTCTTCCGGGCTAAGGGGTTGCCGGGATCCGGCCACCAGCTCTTGCAGATAGGTCAGCAGCCGCCGCGGATCCCCTTCTGAGTCAAACCAATAGACCGCCCCGATCTCCAGGCGGACGACCCCCAAGCCGCGGGAGCGCCCCCCTCCCAAGGGGATCTGCTCCGTTTCCAATTGGTGCAAGCCGATGGCCAGCAGGCCCAGCTCCCATGCTTCGGCATTTTCGACAACGGCGTGGAACTGAAAGGGGGTGTTGGCCGGCACCACTTGAAAGTCGTAGAGCTTGCCCTCTGCCGCCGTCTCCGTATCCCGATCGATGGCCACACCATCCCGCTCTTGGTATTGGCCAAACCAGGCTTCCCGCACCACGGGCAAATCGCGAATCTGCACCTTGCCCGCCAGCCAAGGGGATCCAAACACCTGCGAGACCCAGTCGGTGGCCTCGATCAGCTTTTGCGTCAGGGTTGCGTCGTCGTCTTTGTAGGTGTTCTTAATTTGGTTGACCACCCGGACTTGCTCGCTGCCGGTCAACTCGCTGGGATCCCTGGCCAGCGCCGGATCGATGCCGCGCAAAAAACTCTCCAGGCGGGAGCGCAGCGCCCCCTTGAGGCTGGAACCAGGGATGAGCGGGCGGCCCAGCGCGTCCTTGAGAACCGGCAAATCGGAGCCGATGGGCTCGGTGGAGCGGCCCACCCCGATGTGCAGGGCGGTCACGGTGGTGAGCGTGCCGGTGATCTCCAAGCGGTTTTTGAAAACGTCGAACATCGTTCCCTCAAATCAGGTTAAGGTTGAAGTTAACGCTCCACAGATATCCTCCATCCACTACGGCTTCAGCAAACAGGATGGGGATGATTTTCAACTGGCTGAGCCGGAAGGTCGAGACGACACCCTCAAGGGCACAACTGGTCATGCTTTAAGATCCTCCCCCTTCTCGCTTGTACTTGAGATAGCGCGCCCCATAGCCCAGGTAACGCCGGATCAAGTCAATTTTGATCTCGTTGACTTTGGGGGATCTTTCTTCAACGCCGGCCTTTTGGGCAATGGCGAGGGCCTTTTGATGGATCCAGTTGTCGATGTCTTGGATGATGGCTTCTGCCAAGGAGTTCTTGCCCCGACCCCACTTTTCATCTCGCCCCATCTGGTAGCGCAAGAAGTTCTTGATTACCTCTGAGCTTTCGGTGGAAGCTGCCACATGCAACAAGTTGCGGTACTGGGCCTCTTCCAATTTGCTCAGACCTTTAAAGTTATCCAAGGCGGTTTGGATTCTGGCAACCAGCTCATCTTCGGCCAGCCGAATGTGCCGCTGGATCTCAAGTTCCTGTTTTTGCTCCAGTTTGCTCTCGCTGGTGGCGAAGGTCATAGCGGGTTCTCCCAGAAATGATGATGGAACAGACTACAGACCTCAATTTGGCCAAATCCCTCCGCGGTTCGCTCGCCGATGCCCCAGTATTCCATCTCCGCCAAAATCGGGATCCAGCGCTCCATTTGCGTGGTGCTCAGCAGGAAGACGCTGCCCTGGGTTGTAACCAGCTCTACATCTTTAAAAAGCCCCCAGGCGGCGTTCCAGCCGGAAACATAGGCGTAGCTGCTACAGGCCAGCTCCAAGACCAGGGATCCGTCCTCGCAGTTGGCCTCCTCCTGGAGCATCGGCGGCGTGAGCACCGTGGTGCGTTGCCAGCGCTCCTTGAGGATGGCCCCCGACTGCAGCCCGATGGAGAAGTACTGCCGCTCCGGCGGCAAGGGCTGCCAGGGATTCCCAAACACCTGCCATTGTTGCCAGCGCTGCCGCAGCTTTTGGTTAAAGGCTGCCACCCGCTCAGCCAGGGAGGGCTTCGGGGCCCTCAGGTGTCGAGCGGCAAGGCTGACCCGGCCCAGCCCCCGCGACACCCCCCCTCCCAAGGACAAGCGGCGGGCGTGGGTGTTGAGGTAGCCGGCGAGGGCTGCCGCCAGCTCGCGATCCTGCAGATAGATGTGGCCGCTGAAGAGGGAAGGCTGCAAGCTCCCATCTCGCCCGGCCCGGCCCTCGTTGATCACCTCCAGGCTGTAGAGGATCTGGTCGGCGGCGGTGGCGCGGCGGCGGTTGATCCCCACCCGCGTGAGCAGGCGCTTGGACACGGCCACCCTTCGGTAGCGGGATCCCTCCTCCTGGCTGTAAAAGCCGCCGAAGGGCTCCACCCTGCCCCCGGAGCCATCCGGCTCTGTCGGATCAAAGGGGATCCCCAGCCGCTGCGAGCAGAAGCGATCCAGCAGTGTGTCGAACACCCCCGTTTTGCCCGCCTCTGAGCGGAAGCCGGGGTTGTTTTTGGAGCTAAAGGCCGTGGCCGGCAAAACCCGGCTGCCGGATCCCGGATAAGCATGGGTAAACACCGCCGCACGGGCCTCCGTGAACAGGGCGGCCAGATCTCCTGTCAGGGCCTCGCCGGGGCGGTGCCGGCTTTGGCGGAGCAGGAGGTCGGCCAAGGCCCCCCGGATCACGCTGCCGGGAATGAAGTCCTGGGCCTCGCTGATGGAGCCGCCCGGCTTTTGCCGACCGATGGCCAGGGGAGACTCGGCAGTGAGCGTGAGTTCAATGGCCTCCATCAGCTCCCTCCTCCGGCCAAAAAGGCCCAATCTGCGTCATTCGGCTGCAGGGCAGCTAGAGACTGGGGATCCCAGTGCAACCAACCCAAGCCTGCAGATTTGCTGCCTCCCAGCGCCCCAATGTGGTGCAGGGCCACCCGCAGCAGGGCCTTGCCCCAGGGAGGGCAGTCGGGCAAAAGCTGCAGGGATCCGGAGAAGATCAGCTCGGCTGCCGGCGAGGTCTCGATGAGGTAGAGCCGCTGATCCTCGGCGGTGCGGCGGCGGCGGTTGAGGGTGACTCCTGGGCGGAGGGTCGCTTCCAGCGCTGCCGGCGGCACCTCACAGACGAGATCCGCCACCCACAGGCGGGAAGGCAGGGCCGGATTGCCGAAGATCTGGCAGACCAGGCAATGGGATCCGGCGTAGCCCTCGACCTGGTATTCGGGGCGGTCGAAGTGGCCGTCGATCCCCTCCCGCTTGGGACACATGCGCTCCGGGTCGGGGGAGCGGCAAATGGCCCAGCCGAGGCCGCGGGCCAGCTTTTCGCACTCGTGGCGCAGCCTTCCCTTCAACTGGGAGCCGGGGATGAGCAGCCTGCCGTAGGCATCCTTGAGCAGGGGCTTGTCCGCCAGGGAGCCGCTGGAGCCGCCGGATCCCACCGCCAGAGCCGAGGCGAGGGTGGCCTTCAAAGGGATAGAGGTGCTCGTTTGGGGCAGCTCTGCCAGCCGAACCATCACTTCACCTCCACAGGAACGGGCCGGCCCTCGGCCTGGGGCTGTTTTTGGACAAAAGCGTACAGATCCACCAGATCCCGCCAGATGGTCTCGTAGGTGGGTTCCCCCTCCGCCGCCACGTACATCCAGGGGGGAAGGTGGCCGTCGTTGGTTTTGGCCTTGCACCAGGTGCGTTCAAAGGCCTCGATCAGCGGCTGCCCTTTTTGGCCCAGCCGGGTGCGGAAGTAGAGGTAGTTGAGGGTGGCGGTGCGCTTGCCTTTTTCCAAAAAGCTGCGGATTTGGTAGAGCTGGGAGCGGGGAAAATCCGCCGCCTGCAAAGCTTGCACCGTTCTCAGCAGCCCACGGATCTCCGGGACGGTGTAGGGGCCGGCGTAGAGCTTGAGGAGGTGGCCGTTCTGGCGATTCTCCAGGGCCTGCTGGCGAAAATCCTGGATGCTGGAGGCGATCAAAGTCACCGATTTCAAAGAGAGAAAGTCGATGGTGGCCACCGAAAAGTCTTGATCGCGGGGCTTCAGCTTTTTGGCGCGGCTTTTGGCAGATTTCAACAGTTGTTCGGTCAGCCTTTCGGCATAGTAGATGGGGGTGTCTTCCGAGGCAAACAGCACGCCTGCCGAGGTGGAGAGCCGACAGAGCTGGTCTGGGCTGTCGGCCGGGTAGCGGTGCGGCACCTGGCCGAGGGAGCGGGCGGCGTAGGTGGCCGATTTGGCCAGCAGGATCTGCTCGAACTGCTCACAAAAGGTGGCGGCAATGTCCAGGGCCTTGTGGGCTGGCACCACCATCAGCACATCGTCCCCGCCGATGGTCAGGATCTCGAAGGGGTGGATCCACTCGCCGTTGCGGTCTCTGCCGCTTTCCGGATCCGGCGGCAGGCCCCGCAGCCGGTGCGCCTGCAGGTGCTGGGCAAGGGCGCGGTAAACGGCTTGTTCCGTGGCCTCGGAAACGTCGCGGCTAAATTGCCGGTAGGCCTCTGGGGTTTGGATCTGCTGCACGTAGCCGCCCATGTTGTTGCCGTCGGCGTAGAGGTAGGCCACAAAGCCCTGGCTGGCGTTGGCCACTTCCCGCAGCGATTGCGCCTCGCCGATCCCCTGGCCGGATCCCGCGCAGGGCTGCAAATAGCGCTCCTGGTAGGGCTCGCCGGCGGGAGAGTCGAGGAAGCGGGCAAATCGCGTTACCCAGCTTTCCACAAAGCCGGGATCCCAGGCGGGGAATTTGCGGAACCACCCCTGCTGGCCTGTCTCCAGGCGCTTGGCCTGGCGGCCCACCAGCGCTTTGCGGGCTGTGGCCTCCGATAGCCAGGGCTGACCTGGCAGGTCGGCTTTGGCCAGGGCCGGGCGGCGGTCGGTGCTGTCGCGGCGCAGGTAGGGGTGGGTTTCAAAACAGGCGGGATGGGCGCGGCTGGGACGACCGGGATCCGGATTGCCGTTGCGGCGGTGCTGGAAGCGGGCAGCCAGGTGGCCCACCAGCTCGTTGAAACTTTTGCGGGCCTGGAAGCTGGCTTCGCTGCAATCTCCAAAGTAGGCCCTCACCAGAGGGTGGGCCTGGTGTTGGGCCAGCCAGTCCAGCCAGGGGGTGCGCTCGATGGGATCCCGCAGCAGGCCGTAGCGCAGCTCCAGCAGCCGAAAGGCGGATCCCACGGCACAGGCGTTGGCGGTGAGGGTTTCTTCGGTGTAGCGGCGCTCGATGGCCTCGCAGAGGTCGTCTACATAGGCCGCCGGACAGAAGGCCAAGAGGTTGCCGCCGGTGGAGTAGATGAGGAGCTCCGGAATGAGAGCCTGCGCCAAAGCCGGGTAGTGCTGCTGCAGCCAGGGCCGAACCCGCCGGTTCACGTAGGCCTCCAGCTCTGCTTGAGACTCCTTCCCCAAGGCTTTCCACCCCAAGTAGGTTTGCTCGGGATCCCCAAAAAAGGCGGGCAGATCCACCAGGTTAATGCGATCCAACAGGGCCGAGGCGCCGCGAATTTCCGGCAGTTTGGCGGACTCGAAGACGTAGCCCTTGATCTTGGTAGCCCCCCCGTAAACCAAGCCGATGCGGCTGGTCTGCCGCCACAGCTCCGGATAGCGCGATTGCAACTCTGCCAAGGTTTTGGGAAAGGTTGTGGCCGCCACGCTCTCCTGAAATTGGCGCACCTGCGCCCAGAGGGGCTGCAGCGCCTCCGGGATCCCGGCTGCGTCGTCGGTGCGGATGGCTGCGCACATCTGCTGCAGAATCGGCAAGGGAAATTGGGGATCCCGCCCTTCTCCCCAGGCCAGGCACCAGGCCAAGGCGATGGGCACGGGGGAGGCAGAGGAGGTAGCGGTCATGGGCAACACCTGGCAAAAAAGAAGATATAGAACGCAGCTGCTGTGCTGGCGGGCAAATCCGGCCCTGACTTTTGACTGGAGCGATCCTTGAACTTCACAAATCCTTCATCAAAACCAAAGGCGCTTCAAAAAGACGGCGTCGGCAATAGCAGCCACGCGGGCAGAGAATCGCAGCCGACAGAGAGAGGCCATGGCAGTGACTGATGGTTGCATTTTGCAGTTCCAGACTGGGAGACAGTATAGGCCGATTTGGATTCATTGCCAACAGATTCAAGACTTTTTTCGGTTGGCCCAGCCAGCGATTTAAAGGTAAAGCAAATTGGAAGGGATCCCTTCTCAAATCCTCTCAAAGGAAAAGTGGCTCTAGGTTGATTTTGGATAGGGGCTGCTATTGACTGGGGATGAGCAGAAATGGGATGGGCCTATGCTGACCAAGTTGAGTTTTTCAGAGCCACCCGTCGCCGGAGCAGAAAACAGCAAGTGGCCGGCGGGATCCGAGCTGGTGGGGATCGCCCTGGAAGTGCAGGCCCCTCAGCCCTACCTGTTGGATCCCCACTATGCTAAGGGGCTGCACGCCTGGTTTTTGGGCGAGGTGCAGCAGATGGATCCGCAGCTATCTGCCTATTTGCACGACGGAGAATCGGAAAAACCCTTTACCCTCTCCCGGCTGATGGGGCCCTTCCGCGAGCAGGGGGGGCGACTGCTGATCCCGCCCCAGATCCCCTTCCGCTGGTCGATCACCGCCCTCAACCCCCAAGTGGTGGAGTGGCTGCGGGAATGGTGCCGACGGCTGCCCCCCTGGCTGGAGTTGCGCGGATCCCCGCTGCAGATTCTGGGATGGAAGGTCTCAGCCCCCCCGCGCACCTATCGTCAACTGTTGGAGCAGCCCCTTGTCCGTCGCTCCTGGAGCCTTTCCTTCGTCTCGCCCACCAGCTTTCGCCACCGGGGCCACCATCTGCCGCTGCCGGTGCCTCGCAACCTGTTCCACAGCTATCTGCGCCGTTGGAACGATTTTTCCGGCCTGCCCATCGAGGTAGAACCTTTTCTGGATTGGGTGGATGGGGAAGTGATCATCCAGCGGCACCGTCTGGAATCGGTGAAAACCACTGCAGGTCGCCAGGGATCCGTGACGGGATTCATCGGCTGTGTGCAGTTGGCTGTCTCCTCCCGTGCGCCTGAGCTGTTGCAGCAGCAGCTCCAGGCCCTGATCCACCTTGCCCCCTACTGCGGCACCGGCCACAAAACCCCCTTTGGGCTGGGGCAAACCCGCCTCGGTTGGCTGGCCGAAGAGCTGCCCGCCACCCCCGTCCTTTGCCGGGAAGAGCAACTGGCCCGGCGCATCGAGGAGCTGAGCGCCCTCTTTCTCAGCCAGCGGCAACGACAAGGGGGATCCCGCGCCGAAAAAACTGCCCAACTGTGGGCGACGATCCTGGCCCGCCGCGAAGGTGGAGAGAGCTTACAACAGATCGCCGCTGATTTGGAGATGCCCTACGAGACGGTGAAGACCTATGCCAAGCTGGCCCGCCGCTCTCTCCAGTCTGGATCCCAGGACTACTCGTCGAGCAGTCTTCCCTAGATGACTTGAGGTACTTTGTTGAGCCTGATACATTCACGCTGAACTCTCCTGAACATGGTTCAGGAAAGAAGCGATCGCATCCTGCCTATCTCTGAGCAGGAAGGCGGTATCCCGCAAAGCCCTGAGGAATACCCCCCGAGCGCTTTCCCCCTTCACTTCCCGGCAACCGTTGCGGTGGACTCAAGGATCAGGGGGAAACTTGGTCTACTATATCCCTCTCAATGACTTTTGCCAAACCGCCTAAAGCTCAGTAAATTCAGCAAAGTTCAGGGTTTTGGGGGTTAGAGGCATGCTCTTGCAGGGAGAAGGTAGAGATCAACCTCACTTCTCTTTGCTCATTACTCGCTTCTCTCTAGTTTCCGTCCCCTTGCGGGGAAAAGGTAGGGATCAACG
>NZ_AXUW01000001.1:1455413-1489163 GCF_002760415.1 Synechococcus sp. 65AY6A5 | reverse complement strand
TAAGTTTCCGTCCCCTTGCGGGGAAAAGGTAGGGATCAACGCTACCTCAGTACTCTGGAAACGTTCCAGAGGTGTTCCGTTTCCGTCCCCTTGCGGGGAAAAGGTAGGGATCAACTGGTAGACGCGGCGGTGAAACTCCAGGCGCTCTTGCTCAAGCGTTTCCGTCCCCTTGCGGGGAAAAGGTAGGGATCAACCCTACCCTCGGAAAAGCCTGAATTCATGAGGTTTTCAAGGTGCGTTCGCGAGGGAGTACGGAGATTCCTCGACACAGATATTAACATTGTCCTCGCGGCCAAGCGCAAGCGGGGAAATTGAGCTTGCTACGGCCATTATGTCACGTTTTTGGGCCAATCGGGGCAAAAGATCTAAAGTTTCCCTTAAAATCTTGTGCCGGCAGAGTCAGGCTGGTGATGGCTCGCCCCGACAGATCGCGCACAAAACTTTACAATTTCGGCCCGGTGGAGAGCCTCAGAAGATCAGGTAGTCCGGCGGCTCATAGGGGGGAGGCCCGCCGAAGACCTTGGTGCGTTGTTTGGCGCTGGCATCCAGAGGGTAGGCCCGCAGGCTATCTTCCTGGAGGTTGAGCAGAGGCAGCCACGACTTTTCCAGCTTCTCTTCCAGCTCGGCAGTGTCCAGGGGGCATTCAAAAACGGAGTATTGCACTCGCTGGCAGCACTGCTCCAGGCGTTTGGCCAACTGGTGTCGGCGCTTATCGTCCACCACGTCGTAGCAAACCAACCACAGCATCAGCGCAGCTCCATTGCTTCGTACTCCAGGTTGCCGCTCACCAGGCAACGGCCCAGCCAGCGGGCTTGCTCCAGCACGATTTGGCTCAGAGCCAGGCGACGCGACTGGGGAGGATAGAGCAACGGCTCGCGGAAGCGGCGCTCCAGCTCACCCAAAAACAACTTTTTGGCCAGGGATCCCAGCCATATGCCTGTCCCATCCGGCGACGGCTCAAAGTCTTCCGGCGTGAGCAGGCCAGCCTTGACAAGCTGGAGCACAGCCCAATCCACCACCAAGGGTCGAAACTCCTCCATCATGTCCAGCACCAGGTTGGGGCGGTAGGGCAAGTTGGCGTGGAAAAAGCCGAGATAGGGATCCAACCCGGCCATCACCACTGCCGAGAACACGCGGGCCAGCAGCACCCCGTAGCCCCAACTGAGCAGAGCGTTGATCGGGTCGAGCGGCGGCTGGCGGTTGCGACCTCTGAAGTTCCACTCAGGCGAGAAGCAGTGCTGGAGAGCTTGGTAATAGATGCGGGCACAATGGCCCTCCAGGCCCATCAAGGCTTCCCGCTCTGGGCAAGTGGCGGCGCGATCCAACGGGTGCAGGTAGGCGGCAAGGCTATCGATCCCCTCCTGCAGAGGGCCGCTCTGGCCGCGGGTGGCCCGGTTGCGCAGTTGCAGGAGCGCCCGCTGGTTGCGAATTTTGCCCCGCACAATGCGCTTGGCCAACTCCAGCCCCCAAGGGGAATAGGCCCGCTGATATTGGGCCAGACGCATCTCAGGGTTGGTGGAGAAGGATCCCTGCAGGCGGCCACGAAAGCCGCCATCTGCCCGCAAAAAAATCGTTTCCACGCCGCGATCCAGCAGTTGGGCCAAAGCTGCGCTGGTCAATTGGATCCCGGGCAACACCACCACCAGCTCCACCTCCGCAAGGCGGCAAAGCTGCTCCTGGCCGCGGCGCCGAATGAGCAGGGTTTGGTTTTGGCAGTGAACCACAGTCCCCGGCTCGGTTAGGTAGAGGGTGGTCATGGGCAGGAAGGTCAAGAAAGCTTCAGGTCGGGGCGATAAAACTGCAGCTCTGCCTGGGCTTCCCGAGCCATCTGTTCCCGGTAGGCCAGGGGAGCGATCACCTCGCCGTTGGGCCGCCAATCCCGCAGGCGCATGGTGAAATTGGTATCTCCCACCCGTACCCAGGCGCGGAAGTACCGGTCGCTGGCTGGTCTTTGCCGGACAGTGTTCAAAATCTGTTCGCGCTCCCGCGCATCCGCCACTGCCCGTTGCACCAAAGCCGGGATCCGCTCGTAGGCAATGGGCTGGAAGGTGGGGTGGCGTACTGTGTTGTCCACGTAGCGGCGGGCAAACTGCGGCGCAAAGCGCAGGATCAAGAGCGCCTTGGGCAGATAGAAATCGGATCCCCAGGCCTCTTCCCAGGCCGCTTGCACCTCCTCAGGAGTGGGCAGATTCCCCTGCCTCTGGCGGGCCAAGAGCTCCGCCGGCACCGCAGGGTCAGACCAGGGCACCACCGTCAGGCGAGGCGAGCGAATGCGATCCAGGCGAAAGTTGTGCCAGCCCAGGGATCTGGCAGCGTGCGGGAGCTGGCCGAAGGCGGCCAAGTACTTGGCGCGGCGGGCATAAAACAGGCAAACCGGGTAGGTGAGGACCTTTTGGATCCCGTGCTGGCGAGTTTCGTAATCAAAGCGGATCAGCCCTGCTGCCGGTTTTGTCCAGAAAGCCTCTAGCTGGTTTTGGTATTCGTCCACCCGCTCCTGCTGTTCGTCGGAGAGGATGTACTCAAACCAGACAAAGAGCCGCCGCTGCGAGTGTTGATGCCCCCCCCAGATATCGTCCAGCAACACCTGCACATCGGGATGCACAAAGGCCACGTCGCTGAGGACGTGGTAGATCTGCTCAAGCTGGCTACCCGACAACGTCAAGGCCGAGGCGGGCGTCGGCAAGGGGGGGCGATCCCCGGCGGCACGGCAGCGAAAGTTATCTCTTCGCCTGGAGTTGGCCTCGATTGGCTGCAGCCAGCCCTGAGCGGCCAGGTAGTCCAGCTCTTTGCGCAGGGTGCGGTGGGTCTTCAAAAAGGGCCGGCTGGCCAGCCGCGTCTCCAGATGGGGAACTTCGGCTTTTAAGGCGGCCAGCAGGTCGGGATGCTCCAGCCAAAAGCTCAGAGGCTTCTGGCAAATGCAACTGGGATCCGGGCAGGAGATCCCATGGGGCAAATCCTGCCGGGGGTGGCTGGGCGAGAAGAGGCGATCGCGGATGTGGGTGTAGCCAAAGGTCTCTGGCAGATCCGGCCAACGGTTTTCGCTGTACAAACCCTGGAGCAACACCCAGAGACGCACCGCCCGCTCCAGGCGCTCTGCCAACTGCCCGCCTGCCAGCCAGCGCAACACCTCCACCGTCAAAGGCAACTCCCCTCCGTTCATCTCCCCCTCCAGGGCAAGGCACAGACCAAGGTCGGATCCCTTCGCCCCTACTCTGCCAACAATTGGAAGATCTTGCTTCCAATCTTCCCCATACTGGGGCCAGGCTGTTGTCTTTCTGTCCCAATTTCCATGTCTGCTGTGGCGCTGCAGTTGCGGTCTGGCTATCTGGCCCATTGGCCGCAGAAACCCCATCTTGGGGGGCTACCGTTTCAGGTGATTGAAATCGAGCTGACCCGACCGGATCGGCTGGTTTTCCCGGAAGATCTGGCCCAACTGCGCCTGCCTGGGGGGATCGACCCCCGCTTGGGAGTGGTGCTGAGCGGGCGCGCCCCCATCTGGCTCTACGGCTGGTTGGTGCACGAGTGCCACTTTACCCGCTGGGTGGCCTGCTACGACCCGCGCTTGGGGGCAGTGGTGGTCTCCAGCCATAGCCCAGACGTGCAGGTGGGCGAGATCATTCCCTGGGTGCAGGGCAGGCCAGGCTCAGAATTGGCGGCGGCAGTGATGGTGGTGGGCCCTCCGGATAGCGGCAAAAGCCGCCTGGCCCGCGCTCTTTTCGAGTCCCTGCTGCCTCAGGCTCCCAACGTTTATCTGCAGCGGGCCCACTGGGATGGGGAAGGAAATTGGACGTTGGATCTGCCGCCGGAAGAAGCCAAAATCCTCAAGCACCGCTACCGGGGCCGCCTGACCCCCGATTTTTTCAGCTTTCACGCCCAGGCCATCCTCGCCCTGCGCCAACAAAAAAGCCTGGTGATCGTGGATGTGGGCGGCAAGGTGGATCCGCAAAAGCAGCCGATCCTGGAAGCCTGCTCCCATTATCTCTTGGTCAGCCGGGATCCGGCGGCCATCCCCCTCTGGCATGAGTTTTGTCGGGATCGGGGCAACTTGCGGTGTGTGGCCGTCCTGCACACCGGCCCCTGCCCGGAAGATCTACCCAGGGATCCCAACCAACTGGAGCTGTGCTGGGATCCCGGCTCTCCGCTGCCTGCCGAGCTGGTGCGGGTGGTGCGCGGCTTGGTCGGCTCGGCAGGATAATGGCAGGGAGCTTTCGGCGGCGTGCCGGATGAGATTTTTAGTTAACCGCTTCAGGGTTAGCCTCATGCCCGTAGAGGTAGCTGAGGACAGAGTTGCGCAGGCGATAGTACTGCGGATCCTCCAGAATGCGCTCGCGGTCGCGAGGACGTGGGAAGGGAATAGAAATGACCTGCCCAATGGTAGCTGCAGGGCCGTTGGTCATTAACACCAAACGGTCGGCCAGAAACAGTGCCTCATCGATATCATGGGTGATCATCAAAACCGTGCAGCGATGTTCATCCCAAATGCGCAACAGCTCCTCCTGCAGTTCCTCTTTGGTGATGGCATCCAAAGCCCCAAAGGGTTCATCCAAAATCAGGACTTCTGGTCGAATCGCCAAGGCACGGGCAATGGCCACCCGCTGCTTCATCCCTCCGGAAATTTGCGGGGGATATTTTTGGGCAGCTTCCCCCAGCCCCACCAAATTCAGGTGTTCCTCTACAATTTGATGCTTTTCCGACTGGCTCTTTTGAGGGAAGACCGACTGGACGGCCAGGTAAACATTTTCATAGACCGTGAGCCAGGGTAACAAGGCATATCCCTGAAACACCACCATGCGATCTGGGCCAGGAGCTGTAATCGGCTGGCCTTTCAGCTTCACCGAGCCGCTGGTGGGCTGGGTAAAGCCAGAAACCATATTCAGCAGCGTGGTTTTGCCACAGCCGGAATGTCCAACTATGCAGACAAATTCTCCTGCATCGACCCTAAGATTGATATCTCGCAAGACGGGATACTCCCCCTTAGGAGTTGGGTAAGTCTTGCTGACATTCTCAAGGGTTAAGTAGGGTTCTGCGGCTGTGGCTACTGGGGTAGAGGTTGTCAAGAGGGCAGTCATCGTGGGGTGCTCCAATTCATCGTTTTCTCACAACTGGGAACGTGCTTTTGCAAAGGGAACCTCTAGAGCAACACAGGACGACGATCCAAAGCAACCTCGGCTATGTAAATGTCGTGCTTAATCGCCAAACTGTTGAGGTAAGCCAAGGGATCCTCGCCATTGAAAGGGATCCCGTCGAACAATTGAATGGGCTGCCGTTGGTAAGACACATCCAGCCCCAGCTCGCGGGCCGCCGTACTGAACACCCCCACCTGACACACCCGCTCCACGATCTCCACCCAGTTGCGGGGGAAGGGCAGATCCCCCCAGCGGGCCATTTGCGTCATCATCCACAGATGCTCGGTGCGGCTGGGGCGGTTGCCGGCGCCCAGAAAGAACTGATGGTGGGCATATTCCCGCATCGGCATGTCTAGGTCACAGATCAGGCGCTGGGGATCCCCCAGGTGAATGTAGGATGGGTCGGTGCTCAGGTAGGCGCGGCGGCTGAGCAGCTCGCGAATCTCGTCGTGATGGGCCGGGTCTTCACAGTAGCGGCAGGCTTCCAGCAGCGCTTTCACCAAGGCAATGTGGGTGTTGGGGTAGGCCCTGGCCCAATCTTCTCGCACCCCCAACACTTTGCCGGGATGGCCCAGCCAAATCTCCAGATCCGTAGCCACCGTAAAGCCACTGCCCTCTAAGGCTGCCCGCAAATTCCAGGGCTCTCCCACACAGTAGCCATCGATGTTGCCGGCTGTTAGGTTGGCCACCATCTGGGCCGGTGGCAGGGTTTTCAGCACTACATCGTGATCCGGGTGGATCCCGCCGGCTGCCAGCCAATAGCGCAGCAGCAAGTTGTGCATGGAGCTGGGATGCACCACCCCAAAGGTCAGCCGACGGCTGGGGCTATCCAGGATGTAAGCCTTCAACTGGCTCAGCGTGTGGATCCCTTGCTCGTAGAAGCGCCTGTGCAGGGTAATGGCATTGCCGTTGCGGGTCAAGGTGAGGGCAGTCACCACCGGCTGGGGTGGGTTGTCCCCGCCGCCCAGAGACATCCACACCGGCATGCCGGCGGGCATTTGGGCCGCATCCAAGTAACCTCCCTGGATGCCGTCTTGGATCCCTCGCCAACTGGTTTCCCGCACCAGATTGACTTCTTCCAGGCCGTGTTTGGCAAAAAACCCCTTTTCTTTGGCCACCGCCAACGGGGCGCAGGCGGTCAGGGGCACAAAGCCGATCTCCAAGTTGATCTTTTCTAAACCGTGCCTGGCCACCACGGTGCTGCGGCGGGCCCGCCACTGTTTGATCCGTTTTTGCTGGTTCAAAAAGTAGATGATCTCGCTGCGATAGCTGTAGTAGCTGGGGTGATTGACTACCTCCAACCGGCGGCGGGGGCGGGGAATATCGATGGTTAAAATGTTGCCAATTCGGGATCCCGGCCCGTTGGTCAGCATCACCACCCGATCCGAGAGCAGGACGGCTTCGTCCACGTCGTGGGTGACCATGAGGGTGGTCATCTGGTGTTCTTCGCAGATGCGCATCAACTGCTCCTGCAAATTCCCGCGCGTGAGGGCATCCAAAGCGCCAAAGGGCTCGTCCAACAACAACACCTTGGGCCTCACAGCCAAAGCGCGAGCGATGGCTACCCGCTGCTTCATGCCCCCTGACAGTTGAGCCGGGAACTTATCCGCCGCCTGCCGCAAGCCGACCAGATCGATATGTTCTTCGACAATCTGCTGACGCTCTGCCGGGGAGTAGTTTTTCAGCACAGCGTCTACCGCCAGGGCAATGTTTTGTCGAACCGTTAGCCAAGGCAAAAGCGAGTAATGCTGAAACACCACCATGCGATCCGGGCCGGGAACGGTGATGGTGTGTCCATCCAAAGCCACGATCCCTCCGGTAGGCAGAGACAACCCCGCCACCATGTTCAGTAGGGTGGACTTGCCGCAGCCGGAGTGGCCGATTAAGGAGACAAACTCCCCGCGGTGAATTTGGAGATCGATCCCTTTGAGGGCTAGATATTCTTGGCCTCCAGGCAGACCAAACGCTTTTTCCACTTGCTCTACACTGACCAATACAGACACAGAAGACCTCCCCACCTGTAGATATTGCTCAGCAACTCGGATCCCAGACCTCAGTTCTACTCTTTTTGAAGAGCTGATTGGGGCTAACACTCAAAGACAATGTAAGAGGGATCCCAACTCAATTGGATGGACATGCAGTGAAAAGATCTGCAAACGAGGCTAGCGATTGGCTATTTTGTTTTGCAGGGCAGCCACCAGTCGATCCAAAAGCAAGCCCACCGCCCCAATGTAGATGACAGCAACGATGATCTCAGTCACGTAGTTCTGCTGGTAGGCATCCCAGATGAAAAAGCCGATCCCTGGCACGCCGGACATGACAATTTCTGCAGCAATAATCGCCAGCCAGGATAGGCCAATGCCAACCCGCAAACCTGTGAACATGTAGGGCAAAGCAGAGGGCAGCAGCACCTTAAAAAAGAAGTCAACTTTAGAAAGCCTCAGCACTCTAGAAACGTTGATGTAGTCTTCCGGGATCTGTCTCACCCCCACAGCCGTGTTGATGAGAATGGGCCAAATTGAGGTAATAAAAATAACGAACAGGGCAGCCGGCTCATTGCGTTGCAAAGCAGCCAAGGAGATGGGCACCCAAGCCAAGGGAGCCACCATGCGCAAAAACTGGAAGATGGGATCCAAAGCGCGGTTGATCCACATGCTGCTGCCCACCAAGATCCCTAGGGCAATGCCCACCAAAGCGGCACTGCAGTAGCCGATGACCACCCTTTGCAGGCTGGCCAAAGTTTGGCGCAGCAGCCCTTGGTCGAGGTCGCTATTGCGGTACAGAGGATGCAGGATTAGGTAGCGGCTGCGCTCATCCATCCACACATCCCAGGGCCCCGGCAGCCGAATCAGGTTGGCGCCGGACAAAAGTTGCCAAATCAACAAAAATCCCACAATGCCAACCACGGGAGGGAGGATCTGATCTCGATACTTGGCAAAGTCGAACTTGGTTGTCGAGGGCTTTGCCGGAGAAGAAAGTGTCGTCGTCATGGCTCCTAGAGAGGATAGAGTTTTACAAAGTTCTCTGTTTCTGCGCCTTCGAAACACCTCGACTGAGGGGTTCTACAAAGTTCTGGAATCAGAGCATGAACTTGGATCAGCTTTGCCTTTTCCTTGGACGGGCAAGCACAGGGACTGCAAACTCGACAAAACTCTCACAGCAATCAGCAAAATCAGCGCCCCCATTGCCATTGAAAGGATGAGCCTGTCCCAGTAAAGCTTGGCTGGTCTCTCGAAGCAGGGATCCCTGGAGTGTTCTCGCGGAACGTGCAGCAGAGCTAACATGGCCGATCCTCAACATAGTGTTCAGAACCATTCAAAAGGCGCAAGGCTGACAGTCTCTATCAACCCGATGTGAGTAGAAAGCTCGGCCCAGCCTTTTTTAACTCGATGGGATCCCGCGAATGGGCAGGATTTCTGCTACACAAGAAACACGTCTGTGTTGACCTGAGCCGAGACTAGGCCCTCTTGATTTTCAGGCTGTTCAAGTAGGCCTGGGGATCCTGGGGGTCAAACACCACACCATCGAAGAAACGCTCCGTTCCCCGCGAAGTGTTGTTGGGAATATTCTTCACTCCCAGCGCTTGGGCAGCCTCCCGCCAGAGATCTTCGCGGTTCACCTCATCCACCAGACGGCGGGCAGTATCCAAATCCTTGAGGAAGCGAGCGTGGAAGCCCCAACGCAGCGATTCGGTCAAGAACCACAGGTCATGGCTCTTGTAGGGATAAGAGACGCTGCCCCGCCCATCTTCCCAGTACAGAGGCCCGGCGTTGAAATCTTGAACAGCCGGCTTGCCATCTCCCAATTCGTACTTGCCCTGGAAGGGAGGCGTGAGAACCTCGACCGGCACATTCAGATAAGCGCGCCCCGAAAGGATGCGCGCCAGCTCTTCACGGTTGGCCGGATCGTCGCACCATTGCTGCGCTTCCATCACCGCCATCAAAGTGGCTTGTGTGGCCCTGGGGTTTTGCTCCACCCAGTCGGCGCGAATGGCCAAGTATTCTTCGGGGTGAAAAGGCCAGATCTGCTGGGTGAGGGCCGCCATAAAGCCGATCCCATCGGCCACAATCCGGTAGGGCCAGGGATCCCCGGTGCTAAAAGCATCCATGGTGCCATTGCGCATTCCCTGCACCGTTTCGGCAGAGGGAACCGCCAACAGGTCGATGTCTTGATCCGGATCTACCCCCCCAGCAGCAAACCAGTAACGGATCCAAAAATCTTGATTGACGTTGGGGAAGGTATGAGCGGCCTTGAATTTGCGTTTGTTGCTGGCGCTGAAGTTTTTGATGTAATCCGCGGCTCCCGAGATATCCAGCCCCAAACCCTTGCCAGCATGCATTCCGGCAATGGCAATCCCGTTGCCTTGGGTGATCAACTGACACAGAACTGCCATGCGCACCGGCTGATTGTTGGTGATGGCGCCAATGTGGATCATGTGAGGCATCGGCATCTGCCACTGGCCACCGTCGATTCCCCCACCCGCTGAGCCGATGACCACGTTGTCACGGGCTGCCGGCCAACTGGCCTGCTTCAAAACCTCTACACCGGTCATGCCATGCTTGTCGAAAAAGCCCTTTTCCTTGGCGATGATCAGGGGGGCAGACTCCACAATCGGTATAAAGCCTAACCTGAGATTGGGGGTTTCTGGGCCGCTGGCCTGGGCAACCCAGTAGCCTGTGCTGGCCCGTGCTAAGCTGCCACTCACGAGTCCACCCACGGTGGCCGCACCCGCAGACAGCAAAAAGTTACGACGTGACGTCATGCTCACCTCATCGAAAGGATATGTGAAGGCAAGAAGGAAGCTTTCCAGTTCAAGTCGCCTGACCCATGGATTTCCTTCGTGAAATCTCAAGAAATCCTTAAATCTCAGCTTGGTTGATATCCTAAGGGCAAATAAATATAGAAACAATACAATTATTATTTTGGTAAGCATAGACTTCCGTTTATCATTGTTGCGATGGCTTAGGTCTCAATGGCGTTTCCTCTAACGGCGGCTTGCTCTGGGCAAAACAACTCAACAGATTGGGGATCCCTGCCCCATGCCGGCTATCACTGGGATGGCTGTGCCGAGCCGTTTTTCGAGGGCTGGTACAGCCGCGTCACCTTGCCCGGGGATCCGCCCATCAGCTTTGCCTTCATGTACGCCATCGATCCCAAGCGAGGGGGCATGGCTCAGGTGTTGGGGCCGGAGGAGGAGTTGCATTGGCGCACCTTCCCCAATCCCCGCCGCTTTTGGGCCAGCTCAACCCATCTGGCCTTGGGGCACTCAGGGATCCCAGGCCCCGGCTGTCGCGGCCTTCAGGATCCCTTCACCTTCTTCCAGCGCACCGCCAGCGGCTACCAATACACCGCCCGCCTCAACCAGGGGATCCTGCCAGATCCTGTCAGAGGCGAGGCCATCCGCTGGCTCTATCGCATTCAACTCTGCTCTGCCTACGGGATCCCGCCGCGGGCCACCATGGGAGCCTGGTCTTATCTGCCCATCTTCGAGCCGGGCTGGCAGATCCTCATGAGCCATGGCTTGGCCACCGGCTGGGTGGAGTGGCGGGGCAGGCGCTTCGAATTCGAGCAGGCCCCCGCCTACGCCGAAAAAAACTGGGGACAAAGCTTCCCTCGCCGCTGGTTTTGGATCCAGTGCAACGCCTTTCCCAACCATTCCGGCCTCAGCCTCACCTGCGCCGGAGCCGAGCGGCAGGTGCTCACCCGCCCCGAAGAAGTCGCCCTGATCAGCCTGCACGGCGGGGGATCCCAGCCTTTTTTGGAGTGGCGGCCCGGCCAAGCTCGGCTAACCTGGCAGGTGGATCCCTGGGGATCCTGGCAGGTGCGCGGCGTTGTACAGGAGTTCCATTTGTGGATCGGCTGGCCAGACCTGCCATCCCCTGGGATGGATCCCGTCAAGCCCCGAGAGCCTCCTTGGCCGCATACATAACCTCTAGGGTGATCTCGGTCAGGCCACGCTCGCGGGCAAATTTTTCGGTGTTGCGTTTCACCTTGCCGCGCACAAAGCCGGGCACTTTGTTCAGCTCCGCCTGGGCTTCTCGCGTCCAGATGAGATCGGAATCGGCGCTCAGGCTCTTGTGGATCACTTCTTTGGTGTCGTGGCCGCCGAAGACCTCCAGCAGGTGATCCTCCATGCCCAGGGTAAAGGAGTTGTAGATTAGGTCCACAATTTGGTTGGCGCCCTCATACCCCAAAAAGGGCCGGTAGCCGATGGGAAAATCTTGCACGTGCATGGGCGCCGAGATTACCCCACAAGGGATCCGCAGCCGCTTGCCCACATGCCGCTCCATCTGGGTGCCGAAGATGGCGGCAGGCTCCACCTGGGCAATGGCATCGGCTACGCGGGTGTGATCTTCGGTCAGCAGCACCTGATCGCAATACCCGCCCACCTCTGCCTGGAACCACTCGCCATCGTAGGTGCAATAGCTGCCCGCCCAGACCACATGAACCCCCATCTCGCGGGCCAGGATCTTGGTGATGGCTGCCGCATGGGTGCAATCCCCAAAGACCACGGCTTTTTTGCCGGTCAGATTTTGGCAATCGATGGAGCGGGAGAACCAAGCCGCCTGGGAAACGTAGAGGGTCTGCTCCTGGATGTAGGGCTCGTAGTCCACCGGGATCCCTTGCTCGTTGAGAACCTGCTGGATCTGGCGGATGAAGCGGGCTGTTTCCACCACCCCCATGGGGGTGATCTCCACATAAGGTGTGCCAAACTGCTCCTGCAGGTAGCGAGCCGTCATCGGCCCCAGTTCCCGGTAGGGCACCACGTTAAACCAGGCCCGCCCCAGGTGCTTGAGATCGTGGACGCTGGCCCCCTGCGGGATCACCAAATTGAGCTCGATCCCCAGATCCTGGAGCAGCTTTTTCAACTCCCGCAGATCGTGGGCATGGTGAAAGCCCAGGCTGGAGATGCCGAGGATGTTGTAGGAAGGACGCTCCGTCCTCCGGGGCGGGCCGCTCAACTCCCCACTTTTGCGGGCTTTGTTGATATAGAACTCCACAATCTGGTGCAGGGTGCGCTCGGCGGCCTGCAACTCGTTGACCCGATAGTGGTTGACATCGGCCAGCAGCACGTCACAGCGGCTGGACAACTGCGCCTGCCGCACAAAGTGATGCAGATCCTCCTGCAAAATGCTGGAGGTGCAGGTGGGGGTAACCACAATGAGATCAGGCTGCTCCTCGCCGTCTTTGCGGACGATGTTGCGAATCACCTTCTCGTCCGATCCCCGCGCCAACACCTGCCGATCAACGACGCTGGTGGTTACCGGGGTAAAGTCCCGCTCCCGCTCTAGCATGGAACGCATCACGTTGAAATAGTCGTCCCCCAGGGGAGCGTGCATGATGCTGTGAACGTTTTTGAAAGAACTGGCCACCCGCAGCGTGCCGATGTGGGCGGGGCCAGCGTACATCCAATAGGCCAATTTCATGGACAGCCTCTCAAATGAAAACCGAGGCAAGAGCCGGGATCCCAATCCGCCGCCGACTTCTCACCCGCTGCAAATCTCTTCTGGCATTGTAGAACGCCCGGCAGCCGGGATCCCTTGGCCGTTATCCTCCGTAACTCCCGGCCACGGCGATTGTAAACATCATCGATCAAAAGCAAAACGGCCCTTTCAAGACAGCGACAATTACGGGGATCCCTCTACCCTGACTTCAAGGCCTGTTCCATGCTGGAAATAGGGGCAGCAGCCCTGGACTCCGCTTGGCAGCTTGCCGGCGAAGAACCCAATTTCCGTAGCTTTCGTTACAGATTAACTTTTGAATACAAAATGTGTACCTCTACAAACTTGAGCAGAGATTTTGGGTTACCCAGGCAAGTTTTTGGCCAGCCAAGGCAGACTGAGTCTGGAGAGAGGCTCTTCTGTTTCCCTGGATACAAACCTGGGCAAAGACCCGGGCAGAAGGGCGTGGCTGCTGGAGAAAGCGAACACCCTTTGAGGTGTTGAGGTGAAAGGCCATGGGCTCTACCACGATTTCTTGGCAACGTGATCGCAAAGCCCCTCAGGAGCAGATGGATTCCATGACTGTCACATATCTTAAGTCTGCGGCTTGCCTGCGCAACTGGCTGCAGGCGCCCTTGCAACCGATTCGAGCGGCAATTGACAGCATTGAAGTTCAGGATCCCCGCTTGGCCCACTTTTTGTGTCGGTGGATCCCGGCCCGCTGTCCTTTCGAGCGAGATGTGGTGTTGTTTGGCCACAAACTGATGCACATTCCACCGATGTGCAAGCTCAACCCCTTCTACGATCAAGTAGTAGGGCTGCGCTTCCGGGCTTTGTCGTTTTTGGCAGAACAGGGAGAAGACATCAGCCGCTACCTCTAGATCGACTTTCGGTTTGGATGATACTCCACATGTATTCACGGAACATAGATTGCTTCTTTTTTCATCAGTGGACGGAGTTTGGGGCGTAGAGCCTTGTCGGCCACAAGGTCGAGGGGGCATCCAAGTTTGTCTTCCAAGTAGAAGAGCAGATTGAAGTAACGCTTGGAGTCGACTTTACCAATGAATTTAACTAGGATATCGATGTCGCTGCCGGCTTGATCCTCGCCACGAGCAGTTGAGCCAAACAGGGCCAGTCACCGCACACGGCGGGTGTTTATTCTAGCTATCTTTAGGAAGTCGGGTTCAAGGGATCCCTGGCCGTCCAAAAGCCGTTGAGAAACTATGGCCACTTTAAACCAGATATAAGACACTCTCCAAGGGATCCTCGCCACTACCCAAGCGCTCTGCGCCGCCGGCGCGTTCGCGACAGTGTTGCGTAGCAATAACGATGTAACAAGCCGTAGTCTGGCCAGAGTGGATCCCGTCAGAGGGGGTTTCCAACTGGATGAAAACGGCGGCGTTGCTCCTGAAGTTAGGGTTAGCAGGGAGAATCGGAGAGACTACGCTTTAGTTTCTGTAAATTGTCAAGCAGTTGGGGCATGTCACTTTGGATGATACTCCACAAAACGTCGTTGTCTAGAGCAAGATAAGCATGAATGATACGGTTACGAGTGGCAATGAGTTGTCGCCAAGGAATATTTTCGTTCTGGTTACGGACTTCTGCAGGAATGTGAGTGGCTGCCTCACCAATCAACTCGATGTTTCTCAAGGTCGCATCATAGGTTCGGCGATCCCGTTCAAAGTCTTCTTGAGTGTACCCCTCTGTGTATTCAAGGACTCGCTTGGCAAATTCAATCATATCATCTAGGTAGAAACGCCATTCACGGGACATAGATTGCTTCTTTTTCTATCAATGGACGAAGTTCGGGGCGTAGAGCCTTGTCGGTCACAAGGTCTAGGGGGCATCCAAGTTTGTCTTCCAAGTAGAAGAGCAGACCGAAGTAACGCTTGGAGTCGGCTTTACCAATAAATTCAACTAGGATATCGATGTCGCTGCCGGCTTGATCCTCGCCACGAGCAGTTGAGCCAAACAGGGCCAGTCGCCGCACACCAAATTGCTTTTGAATCTCGGCAAATTGCTCGCCGAGCAATTGCAATACTTGTTGTTTCCTCATGGCTGGTCAGATTGGATCATTCACTTGTCAACTCTCCAAGTGGGAACACAGGTTGGCCGCTTGTTTTGATCTTCCAGGCTCACACAGGCAGGTGTTTATTCTAGCTATCTTTAGGAAGTCGGGTTCAAGGGATCCCTGGCCGTCCAAAAGCCGTTGAGAAACTATGGCCACTTTAAACCAGATATAAGACACTCTCCAAGGGATCCTCGCCACTACCCAAGCGCTCTGCGCCGCCGACGCATTCGCGACAGCGTTGCGTAGCAATAACGATGTAACAAACCGTAGTCTGGCCAGAGCGGATCCCGTCAGAAGCGGGTCTCGAACTCCAGGGAAAGGACGTTGTTGCCCTCGAGGTCGGTGGTGGCACGGGTGAGGGTTTGGTCGTTGAGGCGGTAGCGGGCGCTGTAGCGGGTGGGCTGAAAGGGATCCGTCAGGTTGCGCTGCACCGAGATGGAAGTAGCCGGCCCCAGATCGCGGGCCACCTCCAGCGCCAGGCCGACTGAGGAGCGTCTGGGGGCACGGGTATCGACCTGGGGAACGGGGCTGAGGCGAACCTCATCCAAGCCGAGGGTGTCCCGCAGCGTCTCCAACACATCGTTAAGCAAAGCCGTTCCCGCCAGCCCGGCCACCCCTGCTTCGGGGTTGAGTTGGGCCAAAGCTGTTCCCCCCAACAGGGCGACGATCTCTTGGGGGGAGCGGCTGGGGCTGCTGGAAAGGGTCAGAACGCCGTTGCGGGGATCCGCAGCCGCAAGCTGGCTGGCCCGCCCGTTGACGTTGGCAAAGATCTCGATGCTCTGCTGCGATCCCGGCAGGTTGCGGTTGGTGTCGAAGGGGGACAGATCCTGGGGAAAGCGATAGACCTCGAAGGCTTGGGTCACCAGGCGCAGGTTTAAGAAAGGATCGAAGGGGTTGTCCAGGTCAAAGGTGGCGGTGTTGGGGCGGGAGCGATCCAGGCGAAAGTTGGCAATGGGCAGGCTGACGCGGCCTCGCTCCAGGGCGATGGTGCCCGCCGGACGCAGGTCTTGGGGAGTGCCGAACAGGCGCAAGCTGCCGCTGGCGTGGAATTCAAACAGGTTGGGCCGCTGCACGCGGATCCCGGGCCCCAAAACCAGCTCCAGGCCGTTGAGCCGCGGCTGCCAAAAGGGATCCGCCTGAGTCGAGTCTGCGGGAGCTGCCGCCGCTTCCCCTTTTTCAGGGCGGGGGCTGGCATCTACGATCCCTTGGGAGACCTCCAGGCGCCCCTCGAGCAAAGGCCGCAGCAGCAGGCCGCCCACCACCACCTCCCCCTGCAGGCGGCCTGTGTAGAGGTTGGGCAGGGTGAGCTGGATCCCTTGCAGTTGCAGCGTTAGGGGTGGCGAGGTCTCGTCCATCTGCAGGGCGCCGCGGGAGTTGACGGGCAAAAAGCCGTTGGCCAAGAGGGATCCGCCCCCCAACTGGCCCTGCAGCTCCCGCACCTCCAATTGGTTGAGGTTAAAGAAAATTTGGCCGGTCAGGTCGGTGATGGGCTCCGGCAGGGCGGCCAACTTGAGGATCCCGGAGCTAAGGCTGAGGTTCCCCTGCAGGCTGGGCTCTCGCAAGCTGCCGCGGATGGCCAGCTCCAGTTGGCTTTGGCCCCCTTCCCAGCGCACCTGGTCGGTGAGGAGGTTGATCAGGCGCAGGCCGCCATTCTCGGCTTGCAGGGTGAGGTCGATCTGATCCGATGCGGCCCGCACCTCCGCAAAGGGCAGGGTGTAGGGCACCAGGCCGGAAAGGCGGATCGGCTCGTCGCCGTTGGCCAGCAGGGCGCCCTCCAGGCGCAGTTGACCCTGGTTGTAGTCAAATTGTCCCCCCACCTCCCGCAGCGGCACCTGGTTGATCTGGGCGTTGACCACCGTCAGGGAGCCGCGGGCCCGGGGATCCCGCAGGTTGCCTGCCAGTTCCACATCCAGGTTGAGATCTCCCTGCAGCTCCAGCTCGTCCGGCAGGAAGCGATCCAGCAAAGCCAGAGGAAATGCTTGGATTTGCAGGGATCCCGACTGTTCCTCCAGGCCCACCTTGCCAGAGAACAGGGCCTGGCGTTCGCCACTGCGCAACAGCAGCGGCTGCAGCACCACCGCCCCTTCGACCAGGCTGCCGCTGGCGGTGAGGCTCTCGATGCTGAACTCCTGGGCCTGCCAATTCTGGCCCTCGAGCTGAAAGCTGACGCTGGGCCGGTTGAGGTTGCCGACCAGGCTGACGCTGGCCTGAAATTCCCCCTGCAGGCTGGTGGGCGGCGGGATGCGGGGATCCATACGGCTGGCCAGGGCCCCCAGGTGGGCGGCCAGGATCTGGGCGTAGTACTCCAGTTGTTGCAGCAGCGGATAGCCGGGCAGGCCGACCGGCTCTGTCTCTAACACAGCGGCAGGGCCCAAAGGTGGCAGCCGAAAACCGCGGCTGGTGATATCGCTCCACTCCCGCCACTTGAAAGTAGAGACGATATCTTCCAAGCGGCCTTGACGGGTGCTGATCTGCAGGTCGATTTGGGGAATGGGGACTTCCGAGGTGGGATCCAAAGCAGCCTGGAGAGAGGTTGCCGGCAGCTCCAAAGTGCCGCTGGCGGTGTAGAGGCTCTCGAACAGCTCCAGTTGGGCTTGGGCAAGGGTCAGGCGAGCGGGGCGGGAGTCGTCGCTGGGGCGATAATCGAAATCCACTGAGAGGCCCTGCACCGCGAGATCGCCTAGCCGCAGCCCCTCGACCGCAGCTCGACCTCGAGCGGCGCCACTGGCCAGGTCAAGCGCCACCTCCCCATTGAGGGTTCCGCCCAGGCCAGCCCAGGGCCCGGCAGCCAACCCTCCCAGCAAAGCCAGCGGCAACTGGCTTGCCGTCACCTGCAGTTCATCTTGCTGGCGTTGGCCGCGCACTTCCGCCTCGCCCCGCCGCACCTGGAATTGCACAGGCCGAAACTGGGGATCCAACTGCAGCGCCAGCCGCTCCCGCGCCCCCACTAGCTCCACCGCCGTCCCCTGGGCAGACCAGCTAAAGGGCCCGGCCAAGTCGGCAAAGGCCACCTCCCCCACCTGCAAGCCGCGCAACTGCGCCTCGCCAGCCACCTGCAGGTTGTCCGGAGAGCCGCGGATCTGCCCGGATCCCTGCAGCACCCCCTGCAGCAGTGGCGGCAGGCCGGGCACTTCCGCCAGGGGGATCCCGTCAGCGGCAAAGCTCAGGTCCAGGGATCCCACCTGCAGCGTCTGGGGATCCACCGGGATCTCTCCCTCTACTCTGGCCAAGCGGGCGGTGTCGGCCAAGATCTCTGCCTGCTGGATACGCAAGCCAGATCCTTCCCAAGCTACCTGGCCGCGGATGCCGTCAACCCATTGCACTCCCCTCTCTCCCAAAGGCTGGGACAGGGCTAGCGACCCTTGCGCCCGCAACGCCGCCAGGAAACCCACCTCCGCCGCCTCCCCTGTGTCCACCTGCGCCATCAGCTCACCAGAGAGGGATCCCGGCCACTGCGGGTTAAAAAAGGCCAGCGGCAGATCCTGGGGAGCCACTTGGGCTTGGACTTGCCCTCCCGCCCACCGCCCCGCCACCTGGGCCCGGCCCCCGCCCAGCTCCAACACCGCCTGCGGCACCTGTACCGCCCACCCCTCGGCCTCGGGCAAGATCTGCAGCTGTCCTCTGCCGGCAATCTCTCCTCCTTGGGTTGTCCAGGTGGCCTCCACCTGGGGCCGGGATCCCGCCAGCGCCACCTGCACCTGGGCACTTACCGGCCCCAGCTCGCCCCGCCGCGGCAGGTTGAGGTCGTAGAGAGCCAGCACCTGCTCTACATCGGCCCCAGTGACCTGGAGATCGAACCGGCCTGCTAAGCCGGCAGCCCATTGCAGTTGTCCGGATCCCTGGATCCGCCCGCCGGCGGCCTTCAGGTCGATTTCCTCAAAGGCCAAGGTTTGATCGGCCAAGCGGAAGCCAAAAGCATATTCCGGCACCGGCAGGCGATCCACCCGCCCCGGCGAGATCCCTCGCAACTGCCCTTGGATCTGCGGCCCATTCAGCGGCCCGGTGACCCTCAGGGATCCCGCCACCACCCCTTCCGCCGGCAGCTCAACGTTGAAAGTCTCCTGGATCTGCTGCAGGCTGGCCGGGGCAATAGCGGCTTGCAGATCCAATCCCTCCTTGTCGCCGAAGACAATGGAGCCGTTGAGATCTTCAAAAGCAAGCTGGCCAAAACGACCGCTCACCCCCTGCAGTTCCAGCTCCTCTAGGGTAAAGCGAACGGAGCCCTTCACCTCTTCAAAAGGATGGGGCAACCTCTCCAGCCCCAGCCGCGCCTGCTGAACCTGGGCTTGCCCCGTCAACTCCCAAGGGCGTTCTCCTCCCCAGAGGACTTGCAGATCCAGACTGGCTTCCCCTTCCACCTCAGTCAAGGGCGCCGCCGGCAAGACGCTGGGCAGCAGCTCCAAAGGCAGGCGCCGAGCGGCCAGCGTCACCGAGCCAGAAGCCTGGGCGAAATCCGCCACCCCCCGGAGCTGCAGGGGGTAGCCCCCTTCCCCCTCCAGAGAGCGCAGCGCCGCCGAGAGCTGGAAACTGGCCCGACCCCCTCCCTCCTCCCCCGGCGGGGCACTCAGCCACACCTGCGCCTGGCCCTGCAACTGCTCAAACCGGCGCCGCTCTCCCACTAAGGGAATAGCCGTCAGGGATCCCCCCTGCAAACGGATGTTCAGCCCCTGCAAGGGCAGGGATCCCTCGCCTTCTGGCAGTTGAAACTGCACGTCTGCCCAGCCGCGATCCAGCGTCTCCATCAGCAGCAGTTGCGGCTGATTCAGGGTAATATTGAGCACCCACTCCCCCGTCTGCAGCCAGGTCCAGAAGTCGGGGCTGAGGTCGATGGAGCCGATGCTGGCCAGATGTTCGATGTGGCTTTCCCCTAGCCTCACCTGCCAAGGGGCTACAAACCTTACCTCCCCCAATTCCACCTGCCGGCGCATCGCCTGCGAGAGGGTAGCTTCCACCTGGGGCAGCACCCGATCTTGAAAGTAGGCCCCGATTCCCCAGGCAGCCCCAAAAGCGGCAGCCGTCAAGCCCAAACCCAGCCCCGCCACCATCCAGGTGCCGGGGGGAAGGGAAAAGCGTCGCCGCTGCCCCTCTTGCTCCTGCCGATCCTCTCCCAACGCTCGCCCCTCAGGGATCCCAACCACCCCACTTGAGAAGCCCTGTCTGGCCCGCAGGCCGGCCTCCTTGGGGAACATCAAAAACTGCCCCCATCCTACCCAAGGACTCCCGCCTTGCCACGAGGGGCCAAAAAGCAGGGATCCCTGCCCCCAGCCGCAATCCCCTGCCCGCGGAAAAATACCGTCTCGCCAAGGGAGTAGGGATGCTAAGCTATCTCCACGCCCGAGATCGGGCCTCAACCCTCTGTCGAGATAGATAAAAGGAGAAAAGCCATTCCGGAACCTCTGTCTCTGACGGTCAGCTTGCGCGGCAGCCACGAAGCGCTGGAGAACTGCCAGGTCTTTTACCTGACGGGCCTTCTGGATGCCTTTTCTGAGCCGGTCTTCGTTAAGGTGGTCACCAAATACCTAGAAGAGGGATCCCCCAATCTCATCCTGGATTTGACGGGGATCGACTTCATCGATAGCTCTGGCGTCGGTGCCCTGGTGCAATTGGCCAAGCTGGCCCAGAGCCGTGGGGGCATCTTTCAGGTGGTGAGCAACCCCCGCATCACCCAAACGGTGAAACTGGTGCGGCTAGAGAAGTTTTTGTCCTTGCGCAACTCGCTCCAAGAGGCCCTCGATCATCTGGCCGCAGAAGGTGGGGGACGTCCAGAGCCTGACACTCGCCCCGACGCCGCCGAGGCAAGGCCTGAGGGGCCAGACGGCCAAGCTTCCTGAGCTGGCGGACAAGCTCCACCATGGGCCTGGGGACTTTTTGGGGCATTAGCGCCGGGGCCGGGGATCCCGAGTGGCTCACCCTCAAAGCAGCCCGCATCCTCGGCGCCGTCAGGTGGGTGGCCTGCCCCCAGAACGCCGCCGGCCAGCCGGGCCTAGCTTACCAAATCGTGCGCCCTTGGCTGCGACCGGAACAAACCCTGTTGCCGCTGCATCTGCCCTTTGTTACCCAAGTCGAGCTGCTGCAGGCGGCCTGGCAAGCGGCTGCCGAGCAACTGGCCCCGCCTCTGGAGCGGGGAGAAGATGTGGCCTTTGTCTGCGAAGGGGATGTGGGCCTCTACAGCACCTTTGCCTACCTGTCCCAAGCCCTGCGGCAGCGGATCCCCGACTTGCCCATCCAGGCCATACCGGGGGTGTGCTCTCCTCTTGCCGCCGCTGCCGCTCTGGGATCCCCTTTGGCGCTCGGCTCCGAGAAATTGGCGATTTTGCCTGCTCTTTTTGCCCTGACGGAGCTGGAGAAGGCCTGCACCTGGGCCGACGTGGTTGTGCTGATGAAAGTGGCCCCCGTCTATCCTCAGGTTTGGCAGTGGCTAGCGGCAAGAGGTTGGCTACAGCAGGCCAGCTTGGTGGTTTGGGCCGGTTGGCCCCAGCAAGCTCTCTTCCCCACCCTAGAAGGATTGGCCGACTATCGCCCCCCCTACTTTTCCCTGCTGATCCTGCGCTCTCGGCCCCGGAATTGAAGTTCTCCCCGACACCCGCCTGAAGGGGGAGGCCCACCGAGGCCGGGTCGAGTGGTCTCGGTCAAATCCTCGGCTGAGCTGGGGATCCAGCCCCCCTGCTTTCTGGAAAGTTTCTAAAAAGTAGACCTTTCTTCTGGAAAAGGGCAGAGGATCCGACTGCAAGATCTACTGGAGACCTATGTTGAAGAAATATGGGAAGAACGATTAAAGAAATGACCTAGACTGTTAAGAACGGTTGCCAGCCATTGTAGAGGGATTTGACCCAAGCTAGATTAGAAATGTAGTGATTCAAGCAAGGAGGATAATATCTCAGCTTCATCTCAAAGGCGAGACACCAGCCTGCAATCTGCCCAAGCTCAAAGCTTCCTGTCGGTCAACGTTTTGATCCAATCTCGTGCAAACTTCCGATCCGTTGCGCCGGCAGGTTTCTATAGCAAGCGGTTGTCTTGCCCAGAGGAGCACCTGGCACCTACGACAGGTTTTCTTCCGAAGAAGGGACATGGGAGCTAAATCAAATAGCGGTCGGGTCTGTTGAGGTCAGCCGCTGCAACGATAAGGGGTCGTTTACCTCTGGTGAGATGGCAAGATGGCGAGCGGTCTTACCCGTTTAAGGGATGCCGGCCTGCTATTTCGAGTCTCCGTTTAGGATCAAGGAAGAGGTGGAAAACCGATGCTCGGTCGGGTTCAGGTGCTCCCCCCTGCAGACTCTGGCGAATCAGGACTCTGCTCAGTAGAGCAAGGGCTGCGGGCTTTAGCAATTTTGGGTTCGCCCAGTTCATAGTTTCACGCTCGCTTGGAGGAGGTTTTTATGCTTGCCTTTCTCTCGAAAATTGCTAGAGCAGTTATCCGCGTGTTCACGCCTGCCAAGTCTGATCTGGTTGAAGTAGGTTACCAGCCCATTACCGATGATGTCTATCGCGCCAAAGGCTCAGCTCGCTATGCTGGGGAGCTGTAGGGCACAGTGCGAGAGCGGGTCAGGTTTTGGCACTTCAACGCTCGGGAGCAGAGCTTCAAAAGTTGGTTCGTCAGGTGGCTGTTCTACTCTCCCCGTCAATTGAGCAGAGGGGGGTGAGCTCAGAACAATCGCTCAGAACAATCGAATAAGTGAAGAGACAGCTAAGTTTGGATGCAGGTGACGTGCATGGGGGTGGGTGGTTTCCCCTCCACTCAAGTTTTGTCGGTTCAGTGGCGGTGCCGGTGGGGTTGCCGCCACTTCTTGTTGGCTGCGAGCTGCTTGCCGCTTCTCTGCGAAAATAGCAAGGACGCTTGCAACAGATGCTTGAACGCCCTGTTTTCCTCTGTGTTGCCCTCCCTCGTGGTCTATCCCGTCACGCTAGGTGATTTGGAGCCCGTGGCGGAGGTTCTCGCCCAGGTCTTTTACCCGCCCTTGGGTCTGCAGCGCTGGCTCCACCCGATTCACAAGTTGGGCATCCGCGAGGATTTGCGCCTCAAGCTGGCGGCCAGGGATCCGCACTACTGCTGCCTGGCGGCTGCGGTGGGATGCGAGGTGGTGGCCACTGCCGAGATCTCCTTGCGGGCGATGGCCCATGGGAAGTATCCCTATCTGGCCAACTTGGCGGTGTTGCCCCCTTGGCGGCGGCGCGGGATCGCGCGGCAGCTTTTGCTCAGCGCCGAAGGAGTGGTGCAAGGTTGGGGCTATCACCAGTTGTATCTGCACGTGGTGGAAGACAATCTGGCCGCCCGGCAGCTCTACGCCCAACTGCGCTACACTCCCATCCAGCGCACCTCTCAACTTTGGCATTGGCTGGGGATCCCACCCCAGCTTTTGCTCTGCAAGTGGCTGCCGTGAAGTTATGTAAACTAGAGCTAGAAAGCTGGAGAGGTGTTGCAGTGGTTATCGAGGAAGGGGGCAGGAGCTGGCGCTGGTTGGGCCTTGTGGGGTTGTTTACGGCTTTGCTGGTGAGCTGGGCAGGGGTTCAGCCCGCTTTGGCCCAGTGGGGCACCACCCCCCTGCCGCAGATCGGGGCGCCGGCGCCGGAATTTGAGCTGCCGGATCAGTCGGGCCAGGTGCGGCGGCTGGCGGATTTTCGCGGCAAGTGGGTGGTGCTCTACTTCTATCCCCGCGACTTCACTGCCGGGTGTACCATCGAGGCGCGGCGCTTCCAGCAGGATCTGCCCAAGTTTCGGACGCTGGGAGCGGAGATTGTGGGCGTGAGCGCCGACTCGGTGGACTCGCACCGACGGTTTTGCTCGGCAGAGGGGCTGCAATTTCCTCTGCTTTCGGATCCTGAGGGCACGGTTAGCCGCGCCTACGGCTCCTGGACGGGGGAGATGGCCCTGCGCAACACTTTTTTGATCGATCCTGAGGGGATCCTGCGGGCCATCGACCCGATTGTCAACCCCTCTCGGCACAGTGCCGAGGTCTTGGCCCAACTGCAAGAGCTCGCCCAGGCTGGCTAGTCCTGGGGGCCAAAGGTCTGCTCGAACTCCTGCAGCAGCTCGTCGATCTCCTCCAAGGCTTGATTGACATCGACCCGCAAGCTGCCCAGGTCTGGCTTTTCCAAAAGCTTGACCAAGGTGGGCCGGCGCTCGCGAATGCGCTTGATGCGCTCTTTGAAGGCGGCAATTGCAGCTGTGTCCATGGCTAGAGAGATTATTTCAACTCCTCCAGACTATCGCTTTCCCACCCGGATTGTCGCCCACCGCGGGGATCACACCCACGCCGAGGAGAATACCCTGGCCGCTTTTGCGGCGGCCATCGAAGGCGGGGCCGACGGGATCGAGCTGGACGTGCGCCGCAGCCGCGACGGGATCCCGCTGGTTTTTCACGATGCCGAGCTGGAGGGGCAGCCGCTGGCGGCGCTCACTTGGGCGGAGATCCGCGCCCGCAAGCCCACGATCCCCAGCTTGGAAGAAGCGCTGCTCCACGTCAGGGGCAGGATTGCCCTCGATATCGAGCTGAAAGAGGCGGGCTACGAAGAACAGATCCTCGCCCTCATCGGCAAGCTCTTGACCCCTGCAGAGTGTGTGATCACCTCTTTTTTGCCCCAGGTGGCGCAACGGGTGAAAGCCCTTCTGGGAGGGGCTGCCCCCCAGGTTGGCCTGTTGGTGGAGGCGCAGCCGGAGGGAGAGAAGGGATCCCTCTTGACCTACTGCCGCGAGGTGGGAGCGGATTTTCTCGCCCCCCATTACTCTTGGCTGGACCTGCCGTTTTTGGCGGCGGCGGCCCAAGCCAGGATCCCGCTCTACGTCTGGACGGTCAACGATCCGGAGATCATGGCCTTCTGTTTGCGCCCGTCTGGGGAGGAGCCGCCGGTGCGGGGGCTGATCACCGACCACCCTCAGTTGGCGCTGCAAATTCGCCGCCAGCTCTGGCTGGCCGCAGAAGACTAAACCATGGGCACAAATTGCACTGGGAAGGCCCCCTTTTGCACCACCCCCTCCGGGGTTTTGTGGAGGATCAGCAAGGATTGGAATCCCTGGCTTTCGCCCACCGGCACCACCAGGGTACCTCCCACCGCCAGTTGATCCAGCAGCAGCGTCGGCAGGGTTGGGGGGGCTGCCGTCACCACGATGGCGTCGTAGGGGGCGTGTTCCGGCCAACCCTGATAGCCATCTCCCTGGCGCACCTCCACGTTGCGGTAGCCCAAGGAGGCCAGGGTTTGCTGAGCGCGGGCGGCCAAGGGAGCCAGCCGCTCCAGGCTATATACTTGCCGGGCCAGCTCGGCCAAAATGGCCGCCTGATAGCCGGATCCGGTGCCGATTTCCAGCACCACCGACTCAGGGGTGAGGCGGGCCGCCTCAGTCATAAAGGCGACAATATAGGGCTGAGAAATCGTCTGGCCGTAGCCAATGGGCAGCGGGCAATCCCTGTAGGCGCGCTCCCGCAGCTCCGGGGGAACGAAAAGGTGGCGCGGCACCTTGCGCATTGCCTCCAGCACCCGGGGATCGCGGATCCCTCGCTGCAAGATCTGCTCCCTCACCATCCGCTCCCGTTGGCCAGCCCAGGGATCCATGCCACTATCGCCGGCACAGGACTGAGGAGCGCCCAACTCGGCAGCCGGGATCCCAGCCAAGGAGTCAGAAGTCCTCTTAAAAAGAGACGAGAACAACTTTACCATTGGCGCACAACCTCCAAAGCTAACAGCTTGCCGGGATTTTCCGGGAACGCTGCGCCGTCCCTTGGGATCCCTCAACTCGATCCTGGCCTACTTTCCAAAAGACTTCCAGCTTTAATCAGGCTTTTTCCCCTACCCCTTCCCGCAAGGGGATGGAAACTCCTCTTGTGCACGACTTAGCCGCAAGGATCTACCGGCTACAGCTAGCCCTTAGCAAGGTGGGGCCGTGGGGTGGTTTAGCGGTGTCTGTCAAACCAGCGCATCAGCATCGCCGCTAGGCGCTCAGGGTTGTGACGCACCAAGCCGGTCTCAGGATCCTCTTGCATGACGTTGGCCAGAACTGCCCGGCAACCTAGGTAGGCCAGCTTATCCGGATCCAGCACCACAAACTCAGAGCCATTGCGGCGGTAATGCTCCAAGGCGCGGAGAGAAGGGGGCTCCCGCTGTACCAGGACACCATCGAACAAGCGCACGCCCGCCACCCGATCCAGGGCCATGACGTGATCCCCAACGGTGTAGCCGTCGGTTTCCCCTGGCTCGGTCATAATGTTGCACACGTAGATGTGGGGCGCCATGTTCTTGGCCAGAGCTTCCACAATCTCCGGGATCAACAGGTTAGGGATGATGCTGGTGTAGAGGCTACCCGGCCCCAGCACCACAAACTCTGCCGCCTCGATGGCCTCGATCGCCTCGGGCAAGGCAGGAGGGTTGGGCGGGTCGCAGCCAATGCGGCAAATGCGCCCCCTGGCTTTAGCGATGTTGGACTCGCCCACCACGCGGCGGCCATCGCTCAACTCCGCCCAGAGGGTGACGTCCGCCAGGGTGGCCGGCAGCACCCGTCCCTGAATGGCCAAGACCTGCGAGGTGGCGGTGATGGCCCGAATCAGGTCGCCCCCGGTTACGGCGGTGAGGGCGGTGATGAACAGGTTGCCGAAGCTGTGCCCGCTCAGACCTTCCCCAGCCTGGAAGCGGTATTGAAACAGCTCCGTGAGCAGCTTTTCTTCGTTGGCCAAGGCGGTGAGACAGTTGCGGATATCTCCAGGGGGCAACACGCCGATCTCCCGCCGCAAGCGCCCTGAGGAGCCGCCGTCATCGGCCACGGTGACAATGGCGGTGATGTTGGAGCTGTAGTGCTTCAACCCCCGCAGCAGGTTGGAAAGGCCGGTGCCGCCCCCCAGCACCACGATGCGAGGGCCACGACTCAGACGTCGCCGCGACAGGAGCTTATCCACCAGCGCCTCGTCTCCTTCTGGGATCAGCACATCTTCGATGGAGCGCATGGCGCTGCGAAAGCCCAGCACCACCATCACCAAGCCGATCCCGGTCACCAAGGGGCCGCTGATGTTGTTGGGGATCCAGGTGGTGATCAGGCGCAGGGTGATGTCGATTAATCGCTTGAGGCGAAAGATGGGGGTCAGCTCTGTCCAGATGGCGATGCCCAGCACCATCAGCAGCACGCCCCCCACGGCTAGGGTGAGCCAGCGCTTGACCGCCAGACCAGGGAAGAGCCATTTCCAGCCATTTCCCGGCCAAGTGGCCTGGCGACGGCGAGGCCCCCACACAGTGGACTTGTTGCTGGGCGCGGGCTTAGTCATGGGGAGGTGCAGGAACGCCGGCCAAAGGGATCCTAACCTGTTGCTGTTCTACGCCAGCGGCAGGGGGTGGCGGGCCAAAGCGGGCCTCCAGCTCCCGCTGCGAATCCAGCAAATGGCGGTGCTGCACCTGGATGTTCAGGGCAGTCAGGGCAGGGTTGTCGGTGGGGACAGCCCAGGGCCGCAGATCTTCAGCCAGGCGCTCCACCAGAGCCACAGAGCGGTGTTGCCCGCCGGTGCAGCCGATGGCCACGGTCAGGTGAGGCCGTCGTTCTGCTCGGTAGTGGGGCCAGAACGCCTGCACCAGAGAAAAGATCTGCCGGTAGGTGGATTGGGTAACTGGATCCGCAAAGAGGAACTCCTGCAGAGGCGGATCCTGGCCGGTCAAGTGGCGCAGATGGGGCTGAAAGAAGGGATTGGGCAAAAAGCGCACGTCGAACAGCAAGTTGGCATCGGGGGGGGCACCGTACTTGAAGCCGAAGCTGACCAGCCTCAGGTTGAGCGGCTGTGGGATCCCGTGGACCAGGGCTTGTAATTGCTGCCGCAGTTGCTGGCTGTTCAGCTCAGACGTATCCAGGAGGTGGGTGCAGCGCTCCCGCACGGGGGCCAGATCGCGCACTTCCTGCTCAATGGCCTCCAACAGGCCAAGGCCAGGGCGGTGAGGGTGGGGGCGGCGGTGGGCGCTGAGACGGTTGAGCAATACCAGGGGACGAGCCTCCAGAAAGAGGAAAGGGATCCCTTGCGCTTGCCGCCAGCGGTCAAAGGCAAGGAACTGCTCCCGATATTCCGGGGTGTGGAGGTTTAGGCTCACCGCTAGAGCAGGGTGGCGAGGCCGGATTGCCTCGATTAAATAAACGGCCTGGTCAGGCGGGATCCCTTCCAAGCCGGTGTAGCCCAGTTGTTCCAATTGCTGGATGGCCAGGGTTTTCCCGGATCCCGTCAGCCCGGCAATAACGAGAACAGGCGAGGTCGCGGCGGTCGGTCTAGTCGCTTGATCGTCCATGCAGCCTATTCTAGGGCGAGGGGGAGCCGAAAAACCGGATGCCAGGCGCTCAAGTCTGGGAGGCTGTTGCGGCTTCTCTGTCCGTTTTCTCCGCCGGCCCCGGGAGGGGGGCGCTGGGGCAGAGATCGGCCAGAAAACACTGTTCGCAAAGGGGCTTGCGGGCGGTGCAAATGGCCCGCCCATGCTCGATCAGGCGAATGGACCAATTTTCCCAGTCGGCTTGCGGCAACAACTGCATCAGATCCCGCTCGATGCGCACGGGATCCTCGTGCTCGGTGAGGCCGAGGCGACGGCTGAGGCGCTTGACGTGGGTATCGACAGTCACGCCAGCGTTGATGCCAAAGGCATGGGCCAGGACCACATTGGCCGTCTTGCGGGCCACCCCCGGCAGAGTGAGCAGCTCCGGCATGGTGCGGGGCACCTGGCCGCCGAAGTCCGTCACGATCTTGCGGCAGGCCTCTTGGATGTGTTTAGCCTTGTTGCGGTAGAAGCCGGTGGGACGGATCAGGGCCTCGATCTCCTCCCGCGGCGCCGCCGCCAGCGCCTGGGCATCGGGAAAGCGGCGAAACAGCTCCGGCGTAACTTGGTTGACTCGCTCGTCGGTGCACTGTGCAGACAAAATGGTGGCCACCAGCAGTTGCAGCGGCGTTTCGTAGTGGAGGGCACAGGTAGAGTTGGGGTAATGGCGCTTCAGCCGGATCAGGATCTCCAAAGCCCGCTGGCGCAAAGCCCGCTTGCCGCTCATCTGCAACTAGCCCGACCCGGTGACGATGGCAAGGGTGTCCTTGAAGATCAGCACTACCCCCAGCCCCAGCAGCAGCACCAAGCCCGTCTGCATCACCCGTTCCTCCAGTTCTTTGGGCAGCCGCTTGCCGCGGATCGCTTCCAAGATCAAAAAGGCGATGTGTCCCCCATCCAAGGCGGGCAGGGGCAACAGGTTGAGAATAGCCAGGTTGATGCTGATCAAGGCGGTGAAATTAAACAAGCTGGCAGCATCGTCCCGCGCCAGATCCGCGCCGAGCTTGACAATCCCCACCGGGCCGGATACCTGGGTGGCGGTGTTTTGGAAGTTCTGCAGGAGCTGCTGCAGGCCACTGAGGTTCATCATCACCAAGCGCTGGTAGGCGTTCCCGGCTTCGGCAAAGATCTCTGCCGGGCTCTGAGCCGGGCGCAGTGTCACCTCTTGGTTGGGGGCCAGGTTGACCCCAATGGCCACCACCTCTCCCCGCATCTCGGGAGTCACCGTGATCTCCAGAATGGGATCCCCCTCCCCTCGCTGCACCTGCAGGGGGACGGGCCGGTTTTGGCTGCGGCGGATCAACGCCTGAAAATCATTGAGAGCTGCCAAGGCCGAGGCCTCGTCGGCAACCGTGCTGTAATCGTGGTCGGCTGCCCGCAACACCACATCTTCCGCCTGCAAGCCGGCCCGCTCCGCCGGGCTATCCGGCATCACCTGGGCGATGAGAATGCCGGGATGGATGCGCGTCACCGATGGGATCCCCAGCGTGGCAAACATCAGCACCAGCACCAGATAGGCGAAGGCCAGGTTGGCCATCACCCCCGCGCTCATCACCACCAGGCGATCCGCGACAGGGCGATTCTTCAGCAGATCCGGGTCGTCGGGCGGGTAGGGAGAGCGCTCGTCATCGTCGGGAAAGCCCACGTAGCCCCCCAACGGCAGGGCGCGAATGGCGTACTCCGTCTCCTTGCCCTGGTAGCGCCACAGCACCGGGCCAAATCCCAGCGAAAAGCGGTTGACGTGGATCCCTTGGAGTTTGGCTGCGGCGAAGTGTCCCGCCTCATGCACCAGGATCAGCAGGGCGAGAATGGCGATGGAGAGGAGAACAGGCATGGGCTGGCTTGAAGGAGAGAAGGAAAAAAAGAGCAAGAGGCAGAGAGCCACAGCGACGGCTGCACCTGCCGCCTTAAGGAACCAAGATAACAGACCAGAAGCGGCAGAGCCCTCAGAACACTTGTTCTACTTCCAGGATGTCGGGAATGCTCTCCCGCAACTTGCGCTCGATGCCCATTTTTAAGGTCAGGGTGGAGCTGGGGCAGGCGCCACAGGCCCCCTGTAGGCGCAGCTTCACCACCGGGCCGTCGATTTCCACCAGCTCTACGTTGCCGCCATCGGCTTGCAGGTAGGGGCGCAGCTCGTTGAGGACTTTTTCCACATTTTCGGCCGTTAGTTCCAGTGCTTGTGCCATAGTTGCTTCCAGCTCTGCTGAGACCTTGCCTGGGATGTCGAGATGTTGATTGTAGCGATTTCTCGCCAGACCCCTCAAGCCAGGGAGGGATCGCCCTTCTTCAGCATAGTCTCCTTCTTTCGGGGTGGGGGATGAGATCCCTCTCTTCAGCCAGAAGACTAGAATAGGACTCAGATTTGCCTGTTGCGAGCAGCAGACCCAAGCCTATTCTGAGCAGGGGCGCTTTCTTCGCCATGTTAGATGTCTTACTGATTGTGATCTTCATGTTGGCCGGGGCGGGTCTTGGATTCTACGGCCTGGATCTGCTCCCTCCTGCCGCCATTCAGGGGGCCAATGTGGAGGGGGCGCGCGTGGTTACCAGCGGCTTTGGTGTCCTAGCGGGTTTGGCTTTTGGATCCTTGGTGCGCTGGGGCTACCGCCGCTTCGAGGCCAATGTACGCTCGCTGCCGCCGGATGTGTTGATCAGCCGCTCGGTGGGGTTGGTGATCGGCCTGGTGATTGCCAACTTGGCCATGGCTCCTGTCTATTTGTTGCCCCTGCCTCAGCAGCTCAATAGCTTTATCGAGCCGCTGGCCTCCGTCTTTTTTAGCTTGTCCTTTGCCTACTTGGGGGTGAGTTTGGCCGATACCCATGGCCCTGCGCTCTTGCGCCTGTTCAACCCCAACTACGCCCTGCAGGCGGCCGCAGAGGGCAGTGTGGTGGCGGCCAGCCCCAAGGTTTTGGACACCAGCTCCATCATCGACGGGCGCGTGGCCCAGTTGATCGAGACAGGCTTTTTGGAGGGAACGCTGGTGATCCCTCGCTTTGTTATCGCGGAGCTGCAAACCATCGCCGACAAAGCCGATCCGCAAAAACGGGAGCGAGGCCGCAGAGGGTTGGATACGCTGCAAGCCCTGCGCCAGGCCTATCCCGACCGCTTTGTGATTCACGAAGCCAACTACCCGGATCTGGCCACCGTGGACGAGAAGCTGGTGCGCCTGGCCCAGAATGTGGGGGGAACGCTGGTGACCACCGATTACAACCTGAAGAAGGTGGCCACACTGCAGGGGATCAAGGTGCTCAACGTGAACGAGCTGGCCGAAGCCTTGCGGCCCATCTACATTGCCGGCGACAGCTTCGATATCAAGATCACCCGCGAAGGGAAGGAGCCGGGCCAGGGGGTTGGCTATCTGGAGGATGGCACGATGGTGGTGGTGGAAGAGGGACAGCGCTCTCTGGGCAAGACTCGCTCGGTTGTGGTGACCAGCGCCATTCAAACCTCGGCGGGCCGGATGCTCTTCGCCCGCCTCAACAAGGACTCCAGCCCAGCTTCCTCTGCGAAAACCTGAGGCTTCAGGCCGAAGAGCTTTGTTTTCCCGACGCAATGATGGCCTCTCCCCCAATGGGCGTCCTCCAACCGGATCTGATTTTCTACACCCAGGATCGCCAGCAGCGTTTCTGGAGTTTTTATTGGGAGGGTGCTGAGAACTACGCCATCTACCCGCAGCAGATCCTGAGCGGACAGCAAAGCTGGGAGGTGGCCAATGCGGAGGAGTACGAAGCCAAGCTCAGGCAGGTGTTTGCGAGCGGGGATCCCTTGCAGCATCAGTGTCAGGTGATTTCTCCCCGCTACAAGTTGCACTTGCATCTTTGCCTCAACCCGGTGCGGGACATGGAGGGGGAGGTGGTGGCCGTGTCGGTAGTGGGCAAGGTGTTGGGGGCGACGCCTTTCAACTTGGCCGGCGGAGCCGGCAGCCCCCCTGCCCAGCGCCATCCCCTCCTGACCGAGCCGGTGCCGGGGATCACGGCGCAGTTGCTGCGCAACATCGGCCACTCCCTCGGCATCCGCGAGCTGTGCCAGCAGACGGTGGAGCAGTTGGGCCAGTTGTTCGGGGCGGATCGCTGCCTGCTGGCCCTCTACGAAATGGGGCAGGACTCCCTCACAGTCAATGCTGAGTACCGCCGCAACCCGGGGGATCCCTCGCTGTTGAACCAGACCTTGCGTCTGGCGGATCACCCGCCTCTGCTGCAAGCCCTTCGTCAAGAAGAGCCGGTGGTGATGGGACGCCATCTGGCCATCGCCATGTCTTACCGGGGCTATGCCAACAGCCTGCTCTGGCTGGAAGTGTTGCCCCCCAACGAAGCCCCCCTCTGGCAGGCCGGCCACCTTCAGGTGCTGCAGAGCATCGCCACCTACCTGGGCACCGCCATTGCCCACGCCATTTTGCTGGATCAAAGTCGCCAACTGGCCACTCGCCTGCAGTTGGCCAACCAGACACTGCGCCAGAAAAACAAAGAGCTGGAGCAGGCCCGCGCCCAAGCAGAATCGGCCAACCAACTGAAAAGTCAATTCTTGGCCAATACTTCCCATGAGCTGCGCACCCCTCTCAACGGGATCATCGGCTTTATTAGGCTGGTGCTGGACGGGATGGCCGAAAGCCGAGAAGAGGAGCTGGACTTTTTGCAGGAGGCCTACCGCTCGGCCCTGCACCTGTTGGCCTTGATCAACGACGTGCTGGACATCGCCAAGATCGAGGCGGGCAAAATGCAGTTGCAGTTTGAGCCCTGCGACCTGCGCGCCTTGTTCAAGGATGTGGAGGCCAAAACCGGCCTGCAGGCCAAACAGAAGGGATTGCAACTTAGCTTCCACCTGCCCCCCACGCCGGATCGGATTTGGCTGTACGGAGATTACCAACGCCTGCTGCAGGTGATGCTCAATCTGGTGGGCAATGCCATCAAGTTCACCCCCAAAGGCTCGGTGACGGTACGAGCCGACCTCCTTCCCGGCGACCCGGGGATGGCCCGCATCCGCGTCATCGATACCGGGATCGGCGTGTCGCTGGAAAAGCAGCAGAAGCTGTTTCAGGCCTTCACCCAGGTGGATGGCTCCACCACCCGCCAGTACGGCGGCACCGGCTTGGGCCTAGCCATCAGCCAACGGCTGGTGGAGGCAATGGGGGGAGAGATCAACTTCTATAGCCTGGGCGAAGGGCTGGGATCCACCGTCACTTTTACCGTGCCCCTCTACCGCCAGCCGCTCCCAGGGGGGGAGGCGAGCCCAGCTCAAGAAGGCCCCCCAGAGGCTACGAATCCCAACCTAATGCCCTATCCGGCCCAGTGCTGATCCACCGATGCCCTATCCCCGCAAACGGTTTGGCCAGCATTGGCTTAAGGATCCCGCGGTTCATGAGGCGATTGTGCGGGCCGCCCAGTTGCCGCCTCCTCAGAGGGATCCTGCGTGGGTTCTGGAGATCGGCCCCGGCACCGGGCAGTTGACGCAGCGGTTGCTGGCCCAGGGCGTACATGTGGTGGCGGTAGAGATCGATCGGGATCTGTGTCGGCTGCTGCAAAAGCGCTTCGCCGACCAACCCCGCTTTCACTTGGTGGAAGGAGATTTTCTTCGCCTGCCGCTGCCGCCTCAGCCCCGCCTGCTGGTGGCCAATATCCCCTATAACCTCACTGGCCCAATTTTGGAGAAAGTGTTGGGATCCCCGGCCCAGCCGGTGAGGCAGTTTGAGCGCATCGTCTTGATGGTGCAAAAAGAGCTGGCCGAGCGCCTGCAGGCCGGCCCTGGCAGCAAAGCCTACGGCGCTCTGAGTGTACGGGTGCGCTACTTGGCCGAGTGCGAGCTCATCTGCCGCGTGCCCCCCAGCGCCTTCCGGCCTCCTCCCCAAGTGGAATCG